>NZ_FOVI01000008.1 GCF_900115115.1 Paenimyroides ummariense | reverse complement strand
ACCTCAAGTTAACAAAATTTGAGGACAATAAAAAAAATCCCCGACAAAAAACATGTCGGGGATTATACCAAAGACCTTTTTAGACAGCCTCTTTTGTTTTAGAATAAACTTGTTACAAGATCGATCAATGTTTGACCAATTAATAATAATAAATAGAACATAAGCTTTTGCGTTTTAGTTTATAATTTTTTTTGTATTCTCTAACCTTCCGTTGGTACTAAATTTATAGAAATTTTTACCACTATCTAAACTTTGATACCAAAAATGATCTTTGTCATTTCCGTTGATTTTGATGTGCTGATCTTCGGTTATGTAAACTTTTACACGTACTTTAGAATCTTCGGTAAAATCATTCAAAGTTGTTAATATTGTATTTGAAAGGACTAAGGTATCACTTTTTATTGAATAATTATAATTTAATGTGTTACTAAATTTTGATGGTTCAATTTGTATGTTGTATTTGCTTAACATTTTCAAATTCAAATCTTTATTGTTGAAAATCCTCTCTTCAACTTCCATGTAAGCTCTACCTGTTGCTGATTCTAATATTTCTACCTGAATGTCATCTATTTCGCTGTATTGGTGTTTTCCCGAGATGGTATCATTTACAGTAAAAATGCGTTGATCTTTTTCAAAAATTAAATTTAAAGTGTCTTTATCGTTCAAAATTAAATCGTTTTTAGACATTTTGTTATCAAAATTTTTCTCAAATACGCTTCAATTTTATCTTCTTGAATTTCTATATTAATCATTACATAACTAAAAACAAAAATTGCAAGCAACCAAAAGAAACCTAATACACCAGAAACCCAACCAATGTGTTTAACCTTTGGGCTTAGTATTTTTACACCTAAAAGCAATAATACTATAAAAGGTACGGCGCACATTATAAACAAGCTAAGACCAATTCCCCAGAAAGGTATGCCTACTTCGGCTTCGTTATACGTTATAAATTCATTTGCAATTGGATTTTTTTGTAATGATATTGCTACAGGGGCAAAGAAACTTCCAAAAATTCCCATTACGCCAAATACTATCAGCACAATACCAATGATACGTTTTAAAACAATGGCTGCAGAACTGCCCGATGTGCGAATTTTTTGGTACGAATTATTTACACCTTCGCGAAATTGTTTTTCTATGTTTGAAATATTTACGGGTTCTCCTTTCATTTCTAAAACATCGGCAACTGTGACCGCTTTTGGTATAATCACCCATAAAATAAGATAAATTACAAAGCTTAAACCGTATAAAAAGAACAACAGTATAAAAATAATGCGCATCCAAACCGGATCGATATTAAAATAGTGTGCCAAGCCCGAACAAATACCACCTAAAATACGTTTTTCGCCATCGCGGTAAATTTTCTTGTAACTTTTTTGTGTTGTAGAAAAATTATTTGGTCGTACAGGCTCGTCGTCTTCAATAATGTAATCTTCGGGTTTACCCATAATGTTAATCACTTCATCTACATTATTCATACGAATTACGCCTGTTTGCGGATCAATTCTTTCTGAAAATAATTCGGCAATACGTGCTTCAATATCAGCAATAATTTCGTCTTCGCTTTCTTGTTGAATAGAATTTCTAACTGCCTGTATGTACGAATCTAACTTGTTGTATGCATCTTCATCGATATGAAAAACAAGTCCGGCTATATTAATTGTTACAGTTTTATTCATGGCTATTCTTATTAGTTATAATGTTAACGGCTTCACTTAATTCTTTCCAGGTTACGGTTAGTTCTTTTAAAAAATCGTTTCCTAATTCGGTTAATCGGTAATACTTTCGTGGTGGTCCCGATGTTGATTCTTCCCAACGATAGCTTAATAATTCATCGTTCTTTAGGCGGGTTAGCAGCGGATAAACAGTGCCTTCTACTACCAACAATTTTGCATCTTTTAGTGTGTCTAAAATTTCAGATGTATAACAGTCTTTATCTTTTAGAACCGATAGAATACAAAATTCCAGAATCCCTTTGCGCATTTGCGCTTTTGTGTTTTCAATATTCATAGAACTTAATATTTTAGGTTAAAAGTAAAGGCAGGTAACGTAAACCTTTTTTTGTGATTGAGTAAACTATTCAAATTAATAACAGTATGAGAAATGTGTTGTTTTAATTTATCGGCTTACAGTCACCTGCATTTTTACCTTATTGTTTCATTTTGATATAGCAAAGATATATATAAAATCATGTACTTTGTATTACATAGTACTAATAATTAACTTTTTTTTAACAATTGAATTAATTTCAATTATCATTAAAAAAAGTTGTAAATTAGCTGTAAACCTTGAATATTATGCATTTTAACGTAAAAAACCTGAATCTTTATCTTCTTAAAAATTTACCATCTGCTTACGTATGTGGTGTTCGTGTTTATTCAATTAGTGATGCTCATTGTATTGTTCGTGCAAAACACAGATGGTTTAATGAAAATCCGTTTAAATCTATGTATTTCGCGGTACAGAACATGGGAGCCGAGCTTACAACAGGTGTTTTGGTTATGAAAGCGATAAGGGAATCTAACAAAAAAGTATCGATGCTGGTTTTAAATCAAAAATCGAATTTCACCAAAAAAGCAACCGGCTTGATTACGTTTAAATGCGAAGATGGATTGATGATTCGTGAAAAAGTAAGTGAAGCATTACTTACAAAAGAAGGAATTTCGTTTTGGGTTCGATCTGAAGGATACGACGAGCAAGGGGATAAGGTTGGAACTTATGATTTTGAATGGACATTAAAAGCAAAATAGTATGAAAGTTTTAGTTACAGGTGCCACAGGATTTATCGGGACTGCGTTGTGTTCGCATCTTCTACAAAACAATCATTCGGTACATTATTTGGTTACCGATGCCGCAGATATAAAAGACAAGGATAATTACAAAGGATTTTTATGGAATCCCGAAAAAAATGAAATCGATTTGAATTCATTGGATCAAGTTGATGCTATTGTAAATTTGGCAGGACATACGATAAACTGTAAATGGACAGATGAAAACAAAAAGCAGATCCACGATAGCCGAATAAACTGTTCTAACACGCTTTTTAATGCTTTGCAGAATAATGAGCATCAAATAAAATCCATAGTAAATGCGTCTGCAATTGGTATTTATCAATCGAGTGAAACGGCAATTTATAATGAAAATTCTACTGGTTTTGGAAACGATTTTTTAGCCCAAGTTTGTAAAGATTGGGAAGTTGCCAATTTACGTTTTGAAGGTTTAGGAATTAAAACTGCTATTACGCGTTTTGGTTTGATTTTATCTAAAGATAAAGGCGTTCTACATGAACTGGCAAAAGTAGTTAGCAAAGGATTAGGAGCTAATTTGGGCAACGGCAAACAATGGATGAGCTGGATACATTTTAACGATGTCATTGAAATTATTTATCAGTTATTAAAAGAGCAACAAAGCGGGATTTTTAATGTAGTTGCACCAAATGCGGTAAAACAGAATGAATTTTTAAAGTTATTGGCAGCACAATTAAACAAGCCTTTGTGGTTGCCAAATATACCGTCGGTTTTTATTAAAATTGGATTGGGTGAGCGTTCAGCATTAGTACTATCAAGCCAGCATGTACAATCGGTTCAATTACCAAAAATAGGTTACAAATTTATGTTTACAGATTTAGCAAGCACATTGAAAGATTTGTATAAGTAATATCAAAATATGATTATTCAATCTCATAAAATAAACAATATAGAAATTGCCGAAGTAATTTCAGACAAAATTCTTATTCAAAACCCCGATGATGCTTTAGATTTAATAGGAAATCTGTATTATCAGGGTTTCGATAAAATCATTATTTATGAGAAAAACCTTACGTCAGATTTTTTCGACCTAAAAAATAAAATAGCAGGAGAAATACTACAAAAAGTGTCCAATTACCGAATAAAACTAACAATTATTGGTGAATTTTCAAACCTAAAAAGTAAAAGTTTAAACGATTTTATTTATGAAAGTAACAAAGGCACGCAGGTTAACTTTAAAGAATCGTTGAACGAAGCATTGAAATAATTACTTCAATAAAACTCTTCCTACTTAAAAAAACATCAAAATAGCATTTTTTTGCTATTGTTTACAGATTTAACGTTACGTAAATTTGAGTATTACCTATTTATTATAATATAGAAAACAATCAGGTTTTTGGAAGTATTTAGCTTAGTTAAAAGTTAAAATGAAGGATGTGAAACATAGTAAAGCTAAGCGCAGTGAGGAGATTACCAGCAAATATTTTGCTTTTTTAGATATCCATGTAGAAGAGGTTGCTAACGGAAAAGTTATCGATTTTTTAGAGCTCAATCAAATTGCACAGCTTTTACATGTTTCGCACACGCATTTGTCTGATACGATTCAGCAGGTTACAGGGCATCATCCGTGTCATTTTTACGATTTAAAAATTATAGAAAAAGCAAAACAATTTTTGATACAAACAGATTTGTCAATAGCTGGTATTGCTAAAAAACTAACTTATGATCCGTCTAATTTTTCAAAATTTTTCAAGAGTTGGACAGGTAATACTCCGGGTAATTTCAGAAAAGAAAATCAGAAGTAAACTTCCGAAAACTTCACCATGTTTTTTATTTTTTTTAAATAGAAATTTGTAATAAATAAAATTTAGATATTATGTTAAGAAATGATTTAAATGGAAAAGTGGTTTTAATTGCAGGTGGCGCGAAAAATTTAGGAGGACTGCTAAGCCGTAATTTTGCTGCTAAAGGGGCAAAAGTAGCTATTCATTACAATAGCGACAGTACGAAAAGTGATGCCGAAAAAACTTTGGCAGATATTACTAATGCAGGGGGAGAAGCATTTTTGTTTCAGGCTGACCTGATAGATGTGAAAAACATTACTAAACTTTTTGATGCTACTATAGAAAAATTTGGCGGTATTGATATTGCTATTAATACAGTAGGGAAGGTGTTGAAAAAGCCTTTTGCAGATACATCAGAAGAAGAATACGACAGTATGAGTGACATTAACTCTAAAGTTGCATACTTCTTTATTCAGGAAGCAGGTAAAAAACTGAATAATAATGGAAAAATAAATACTATTGTAACTTCTTTACTTGCAGCATTTACAGGATATTACTCAACTTATGCAGGCGCAAAAGCACCTGTAGAGCATTTTACCAGAGCAGCATCAAAAGAATTTGGATCTCGTGGAATTTCTGTAACAGCAGTTGCTCCAGGACCAATGGATACACCTTTTTTCTACGGTCAGGAAAGTGATGATGCAGTAGCGTATCATAAGCAAGCTTCAGATTTAGGTGGTTTAACAGATATTAAAGACATTGCGCCATTGGTAGAATTTTTAGTTACAGATGGTTGGTGGGTCACTGGCCAAACAATTTTTGCAAACGGTGGATATACCACGAGATAGTGAATAATTATTTTGTATTTGTAAAAGGTAAATAACATTGTTATTTACCTTTTACTTTAACACATGAAATTATGATTTTAAAAATTCTAAACTCAATTCTAATAATTTTTGCTGTGTTCATGGGAACAAAACACGGTTGGAATATGCTTACTGCAAAACCCGAAATGTTGGAAATGTTCGGCAAATGGAATCTCAGTAAAAGTGCAGTTATAATTAATGGAGCAGTAACATTACTAGCTTCGGCTTTAATCTTGTTTCCTAAAACTTTTGTATGGGGAAACTTCTTAATGGCAGCAGGAATATTACTTATTATATGTTTGCAATTATTGAATAAAGACTTAAAAGGAGTTGCTATAGAAATTCCGTTTTTACTGCTTAATTTGATTATCATCTATTTAGGACATCCATTAAAAACGAATTAAAAATGAAAAAAGTGATCATCATTTTATTTACCTCACTCGCACTTACAGCTTGTGGACAATCACAAAAAAGTGATCAGACAGAAACTCAAAATTTAGAAAAAATGCAAAACGAAACCGTATTAAAACCTGTAAAGACATTGATTGAAGCAATGCAAGCCGAAAATGCTGAACTTATAAGAGCGCAATTTTCAAAAAATGCAACTCAAGCTTATGGAGCTGAAGGAACTATGAAAACAGCTGATGAAACTAGAAAATGGATTGAAAGCGATATAATAAGCCGTCAAGGGAAGGTTGCAAACCCGCAATATACAGTAATTGATGAAAATCAGGTTGTTGTAAAAGGGCAATATTCAAGTCAGGGTTACACCAACAAAGCAGATTTTTTATTCAATGTGGAAAACGGATTGATAACTGCATGGAGAATGAGGTATTAATTATGTTTAGTTCTTAATCTATAAAAATAACAAAAGCCAATAAACATTGGCTTTTTATACTTTATTTAAATTTAAGATTTATGATTTACTCACTTTACCCTTTAAACTTCAACGGTAAATGCACCACTTTTTTTGTTTCAAAAAAATCGTCGGTAAAAAAGTCACTTAAATTATATAAGGTAGCTTTTGGGAAATCTTTTAATTCTTCAGATAAATCGCCACCTTTTAAATACAGAATTCCGTTTTCTAAATCGTGAACCGATTGTTTTTTTGTTTTTCCTTTTACCCAAGTAACAAAATCGGGCATGTTGGTAACGGCACGGCTCACAATAAAATCGAATTTTTCGGTAACCAATTCGGCTCTTTTTTGTTCGGCTTTTATATTTTTCAATTGTAAAGCAGTTGCAATTTCGTTTACCACTTTTATTTTTTTAGCGATAACATCAATTGCGTAAAAATTAGTTTCTGGAAACAAAATAGCCAACGGAATTGCCGGAAAGCCACCTCCTGTACCAACATCCATCACATCGGCATTTGGTTTAAATTCCATGATTTTTGCAATTCCCAACGAATGTAAAATGTGCTTGGTGTATAATTCGTCGATATCTTTTCGCGAAATCACGTTAATTTTAGCATTCCAATCCTGATATAAATCGTACAACTTCGTAAACTGATTGATCTGTAACGGGGTTAAATTCGGGAACTGTACTAAAATTTCTTCCATGATTTAATTTTTGCCAAAAATACATCTTTATCAGCATAAAAAGAAGTATATTTAGTTTTAAAGAACTTATTTTCGAGATAACATTTAGGTTACATTAAATTTATTTCTTTGTTTCAAAAATATGTCGATATGAAAAAAATAATTACGGGGCTTTTTTTATGGCTTTCGGTTTGTGCGTATTCGCAAGAAACTTTGAATGCCATGTTTTACAATGTGTTTAAATTTCCTAATTCGCTTCCACAAAATCGGCAGCTTATTTTACGCGATATTTTAGACGATTACAAACCTGATTTGTTTATGATTTGCGAGTTGGCAAATGAAAACGCAGCCAATTTAATTCTGAATACATCATTACAAAATCAGGTTGATCCTTATGCGCGAGCCCTTTTCGTAGCTGATCTTACAGACACGGCAGATCCTTTGCAAACAATGGTGTATTACAACCAACGCAAACTTACTTTGGTCAGTCAGCAGACTTTACCAACGGTTTATCGCGATATCAACCAATATTCTTTTCAGTTGAATGTGGATCCGCAAAATCCTATCTATTTAGAAGTTTTTATAGCACATTTAAAATCGAGTACCGGCCCGGCTAACCGACAAATGCGTTATGATATGGTTGAAGTTGTTACTCAAGAATTACAAAATTTAACGCAGCCTAATACGTATGTGCTTTTTGCTGGCGATTTTAATTTCTATAATTCAAATGAAGATGGTTATCAGAAAATATTAGATCCTACAAATGCCATTAAACTCATTGATCCTATAAATGCTCCGGGAAGCTGGCAAGACAATGCGTCGTTTAGTTATCTGCACACGCAAAGTACACGCTTGTCAAGTTCTGGCTTTGGTGGCGGAGCAAATGCAGGAGCTGGAGGCGGATTAGACGATCGTTTTGATTTTATAATGATGAGTGAAAATTTTAATACAAGTGCTCGTTTTTCGTACGTAAACGGAACTTACAGTGCGTATGGAAATAACGGAAACTGTTTGAACAAAAGTGTGAACGATGCCACTTGTACAGGAACTTACTCTTTAACATTGCGCAATAATCTGTATAATATGAGTGATCATTTGCCGGTGGTAATGCAGTTTCAGATTAATGAGCCATTAGCAACAACATCGTTTACAAAAGAAAAAGCTTTAATGTGGTTTGAATCATCGAATGTAACTGATGGTGAAGTTATGATAGGTGTTGATACATCTCGCTTTAATGCACAAAATAACAAACTTTACATTTACAATACGTTGGGGCAATTAGTAAAAACGGTTGCTGTAAATAATCAGTCAACTATTACTGTTTCTGCCGAAAATCTATCAGGCGG
The DNA here is from genome assembly GCF_900115115.1 of Paenimyroides ummariense. Taxonomy (GTDB): domain Bacteria; phylum Bacteroidota; class Bacteroidia; order Flavobacteriales; family Flavobacteriaceae; genus Flavobacterium; species Flavobacterium ummariense. The sequence goes on along the minus strand of NZ_FOVI01000008.1, from coordinate 125,258 downwards.
AATGTATTTTGTAAAATCAAACGGAAGTTCTACGGTGTTGAAATTCATCAAAAAATAGAAATTCGCTTTAAATGAATTTTTAAACGAAAATTATCACTTTCAATGTTAAAAAAGCCCAAAGGTTGTTTTATATTATGTTGCAATATCGTTAACTTTGGTTGCATAAATTACAAATAAATGAGCACACAACATTTGTCAGATAGAATTAATAATTTATCTGTTTCGCAAACCTTGGCAATGGCTGCAAAAGCACGCGAATTAACTGCTTTAGGTAAAGATATTATCAGTTTAAGTTTAGGTGAACCCGATTTTAACACGCCTGATTTTATTAAAGAGGCTGCTAAAAAAGCAATCGATGAAAACTGGAGCAATTATCCGCCGGTTGATGGTTATTTAGAACTGAAACAGGCAATTGTAACAAAATTTCAACGCGATAACGGTTTAAATTATCAGCCTGCAAATATTGTGGTTTCTACCGGTGCAAAGCAATCTTTATACAATATCGCGCAAGCAATGATTAACGAAGGCGACGAGGTTATTCTTCCGGCACCTTATTGGGTTAGTTATTCAGAAATTATTAAAATGGCAGGCGGTATTCCGGTTGTTGTGCCAACATCTGTAGCGTCTGATTTTAAAATTACGCCTTATCAACTTCAGCAGGCAATCACACCAAAAACAAAAATGATGTGGTTTAGTTCGCCTTGTAATCCTTCGGGATCGGTTTATAACAGAGAAGAACTAACAGCTTTGGCTGATGTTTTAAAGAATCGTGAGGATATTTTTGTAGTTTCTGATGAAATCTACGAGCACATTAATTTTTCGGGAAGTTTCTGCAGTATCGGATCCATTCCGGGAATGTTCGAAAGAACCATTACTGTAAACGGCGTTGCGAAAGCTTTTGCGATGACGGGTTGGAGAATTGGATACATTGGTGCACCGGAATTTATTGCAAAAGCATGTACCAAATTACAAGGTCAGGTTACAAGTGGCGCAAATTCTATCGCGCAACGTGCAACAATTGCAGCTTTAGAGGCAGCTCCTTCAGAAATCGGTTATATGGTTGAAGCTTTCCACAAACGCAGAGATTTGGTTTTGCATTTAGTGAATGATATTAAAGGTTTGGAAGTAAACGTGCCGGAAGGTGCTTTCTATGTTTTCCCAGATGTTTCGTACTATTTTGGTAAAACGTTAAACGGAGTTTTAATCAATAACGCCGATGATTTAGCCATGTATCTGTTAGAATATGCTAACGTTGCAACGGTAACAGGCGATGCTTTTGGTAATCCAAACTGTATCCGATTGTCTTATGCAACCAGCGAAACTATTTTAATTGAAGCGTTTAAAAGAATTAAAGAAGCGTTGAAAGAACAATAAATTCTTATCAATATATCACAAAAAAATCCCGAAATTTAATTTCGGGATTTTTATTTAAGCTATATAAAATTGATTATTTTGTTGCTTTAACAGAAATTTTCAATTTAATGTTATCGTTAATAACTTTATCACCAGCTAAATCTTTAACAACAGATCCAGAGTTGTAGTTAACAGCGAATTTAGTTCTGTCAATTTCAAACTCGTCAGAAGCTACAGTAACATCAGCATCAGTAACGGTAATCGTAGCAGGGAATTTAATTCCGTGAGTTGCTTCTTTAATAGTTAAGTTACCTTCAACCATTTGTTTTCCGTTTTCTTCAGTAACTTTTGTAATTTCAAAAGAAGCCGTTGGGAATTTAGATACATTAAAGAAATGGTCTGCATTTTCAGCAGTAGCACCTTTTAAGTGACCTTCTAAACCAGCTTTCATTTCAGCATCAGTAATATCGGTAACAACAATAGAATTCATATCAATTGTAAATTTACCACCAGTTACAGCGTTGTTAGTTACAAAAACCTGACCGTCTTTTAAAGCGATTGTTCCAGTGTGTTGATCACCAGAAACTTTTCCACCAATCCAGTCAATTTTAGATTCCGCAACGTTTGCGTTATATGTTACAGCGTTTGCTGTTTCTGTAGTTGTTCCAACTGTATCAGTTTCGGCAGTTGTGTTTTCTTTTTTACATGCAGTTAATGATAAAGCTGCTAAAGCAACTAATGCAAATACATTTTTTTTCATAATTAAAAATAATTTATTTATGCAAATATATTTAAAATCTAATATCAAAAAACGAAAAATGGGCAACAGCGAAATTTCTTAATATAGATTAATTCTAACTTTACTGCCAATTTGTCTAAAATATAAGAATGGCTTCACTTTTGTTAATTAGTGATTAAGTTAAACATCGATAAAAATGGAAAACGAAGAATTAAAAGATCAAGATATACAGCAAAATGCTGAACAAGAGATAGATAATCAAGGTATAGAAACAGCAGATCAATTAACTGAAAAAGAACAGTTAGAAGAGCAATTGGCGAATGAAAAAGACAAGTTCTTAAGATTGTTTGCCGAGTTTGAGAACTTTAGAAAGAGAACTGCACGCGAACGTATTGAATTGTTTGCTACTGCGAATGAAGACGTTATGAAAAGCGTTTTACCGGTTTTAGATGATTTTGACAGAGCCATTGCACAAATGGAAACATTGGGTGAAAGTGAGCATCTGACAGGTTTTAATTTAATATCAACCAAATTGCGTGACAATTTGTCGGCAAAAGGTTTAAGTTTGGTAGAAATTAATAAAGGCGATACATTTGATGCAGATATTGCCGAAGCTATAACGCAAATTCCTGCAGGCGACGAGTTTAAAGGAAAAGTTTTTGATGTTGTAGAAAAAGGATATAAGTTAGGCGATAAAATTATTCGTTTCCCAAAAGTTGTTATCGGTCAATAAGAAACCAAAATGAAGAAAGATTATTACGAAATATTAGGTATAGATAAAAGTGCCGATGCCGGTGCGATAAAAAAAGCGTATCGTAAAAAAGCTATTGAATTTCACCCTGATAAAAATCCGGGCGATAAAGAAGCCGAAGAAAACTTTAAATTGGCTGCAGAAGCTTACGAAGTTTTAAGCGATGCCGATAAAAAAGCACGTTACGATCAGTACGGTCACGCAGCATTTGAAGGCGGTGGTGGTTTTGGCGGTCACGGCGGTTTTAACAACATGGAAGATATTTTTAGTCAGTTTGGCGATATCTTCGGTGGTGGTTTTGGTGGCTTCGGCGGATTTGGCGGCGGTGGCGGTCCACGTCGCGTAAAAGGTTCCAACCTACGTATTAAAGTAAAACTTACTTTAGAAGATATAGCTAACGGCGTAGAAAAAAAGGTAAAAGTTAAACGTAAAATGCAGGCGAGTGGCGTAACCTACAAAACCTGTAATACTTGTAATGGTTCGGGGCAGGTAATGCGTGTGCAAAATACCATTTTGGGTCGTATGCAAACCTCTTCGCCTTGTCCAACCTGTCAGGGTTCAGGACAAATTTTAGATCACAAACCACAAGGAGCTGATGCAGAGGGAATGATCATTTCAGAAGAGACCGTTTCAATTAAAATTCCGGCTGGAGTTTCAGACGGTATTCAGTTGAAAGTTTCTGGTAAAGGAAATGATGCACCTGGTGCAAACAGTATTCCTGGCGATTTAATTGTTGTGATCGAAGAAATTGAGCACGAATTTTTAAAACGCGAAGGTGAAAATATTCATTATGATTTATATTTGAATATTGCCGATGCTGCTTTGGGCGGATCTAAAGAAGTTGATACGGTTAATGGGAAAGTTCGAATTAAAATTGAAGAAGGAATTCAATCCGGAAAAATTTTACGCTTAAAAGGTAAAGGTTTGCCAAGCTTAAATGGCTACGGAAACGGCGATTTCCTAATCCACATCAACGTTTGGACACCTAAAAAATTAACAAAAGAACAGAAAGATTTCTTCGAAAAAATGAAGGAAGACGACAATTTTATACCACATCCTCAAAAAGGAGATAAAAGTTTTTTTGAAAAAGTAAAAGAAATGTTTTCGTAATACAAAAAAACTTTGTAAGTTTGTATTACACTTATAAAACGGTGGATTTTCTTTTTCATAGCAATTTTTCCCATCCTTGTTTGTAAAAACAAGGATGGGTTTTTTTTAACTACTTTGTATCTTTGTAACTATTTTATTTAGTTTAAAACTATGAAACCAATATTACAGGTAAATAATGTTGTAAAAAAGTATGGCGACAAAACCGCTTTAAACAACATATCTTTAGCCATTCCGCAAGGCAGCGTTTTTGGTCTGTTGGGACCAAACGGTGCGGGTAAAACTTCCTTAATTCGTATTATTAACCAAATAACTTTTCCCGATAGTGGCACCATTTTGTTAGATGGTGAAAAGTTGAGTCCTCATCATGTAAAACATATCGGTTACATGCCCGAAGAACGCGGTTTGTACAAAAGTATGAAAGTGGGCGAGCAGGCGTTGTATCTTGCTCAACTGAAAGGGATTTCTAAAGACGAAGCCAAAAAACAATTGAAATATTGGTTTGATAAGCTGGAAATCGGTGATTGGTGGAACAAAAAAATTCAGGAATTATCAAAAGGAATGGCGCAAAAAATTCAGTTTGTGGTAACCGTTCTGCATCAACCTAAATTATTGATTTTCGATGAACCTTTTTCAGGTTTCGATCCCGTTAATGCAAATATCATAAAAGACGAAATTTTAGAGTTGAAGCAAAAAGGCAGTACTATTATTTTCTCAACACACCGTATGGAAAGTGTTGAAGAAATGTGCGATGAAATTGCCTTAATTCATAAATCTAATAAATTGTTAGATGGATCTTTGGTCGATATCAAAAAAGAATATCGTTCAAATACCTTCGATTTAGGCATAAATGCTATGAATCCAAATCAATTGAAAGATTTCTTAAATGCTAAATATCAAATCGAAGATACTTTTTTCAAATCGTTAGATAATGAATTAAAATTATCTGTAAAACTAGAAGAAAGATCAGCCAACGAATTGTTGAACGATGTACTTCCGTTTGGTCAGGTAACGCATTTTTCTGAAAAAATCCCGAGCATCAACGACATTTTTATTCAAACTGTAACCAATAACTAATGGGCGTTTTATCTTTAATTATAAAAAGAGAATTTATTTCTAAAGTTCGAAATAAATCATTTATCGTAATGACCTTTGTTAGTCCGATTATTTTTGTGGCAGTTGCAGCATTGATCGGCTACTTAAGTTCCATGAAAACCGAAGTAAAACATATAGGTATTCACGACGAAAGCGGAATGTTTGTCAATGAATTTAAAAATTCCGAAAGTTATAAATACCATGATGTTTCTAAAATCGATCCAAAAATTTTAAAGGATAGCGTTTCGCAGGCAAATTATGAGGGCGTGTTGTTTATTCCAGAGAAAGATAATTTAAAAGATTACGAAAAATCGATCGAATATGTATCAGAAGACAGTCCAAGTTTAGGATTCATCGCCAATACAGAATCTAAATTATCAGAAAAATTACTGCGTAAAAATTTAACCAATCAGGGTGTTGATACCGTTTTGCTTGATAAATCTAAAATCGATGTTACCATGCATCTAACAAAAGCATCGGGCGAAGAAACGGTTAAAGGTCTAAATGAAATGAAAGTTGGTGTTGGATCTGTTTTTGGATATTTAATTATGATGTTCATTATTATTTACGGAAACATGGTAATGCGCAGCGTGATCGAAGAAAAAACTAGTCGAATTATAGAAATTATCATTTCTTCCATAAAACCAATCCAATTAATGATGGGGAAAATCATCGGAACCACTTTAGCTGGAATATTACAGTTCGTTATATGGGCAATTGTAGGAATGATTTTATTGGTAATTGCAAATTTAGTTTTCGGTTTAAATACATCAACACCATCTACAGAAATGGCTATCGAATCGGCTAAATTGGTAGATATTAAACTTTATTTTACAGAGTTTTTAAAACTTCCGTTATTAAGTATGGCAGTTTATTTCTTAATTTATTTTATTGGCGGATACTTTTTATATAGCTCATTGTATGCAGCAATTGGTGCTGCGGTTGATAATGAAACCGATACACAGCAGTTTATGTTTCCTGTAATTATGCCGTTAATGTTGGGCGTTTACATTGGTTTTTTCACAGTAATGAACGAACCACACGGAACCGTAGCAACAATTTTTTCTATGATTCCGTTTACATCGCCTATAGTAATGTTAATGCGCATTCCGTTTGGCGTGCCGTTTTACGAAATTGCACTTTCAATTGCACTTTTATTTGCTACCTTTATAGCTATTGTTTGGGTAGCATCAAAAATTTACCGCGTAGGTATTTTAATGTACGGCAAAAAAACAACTTGGAAAGAACTTATAAAATGGCTTAAATATTAAATATGGCTAAAATTTTAATTATAGAAGACGAAGCTTCAATCCGCAGAGTATTATCAAAAATATTGGCAGAAGAAAACGATCAATACAGTGTTTCTGAAGCAGCCGATGGAGAAGAAGGTTTAGAAAAAATAAAAAACGATGATTTTGATTTAGTGATTTGCGATATAAAAATGCCTAAAAAAGACGGCGAAGAAGTACTGCAAGAGGCTAAAAAAATCAAACCCGAAACGCCTTTTATTATGATTTCTGGTCATGGCGATTTAGAAACTGCGGTGAATACCATGCGTTTAGGTGCTTTTGATTACATATCGAAACCGCCCGATTTAAACCGATTGTTGACAACCGTTCGCAATGCGTTAGATAATAAATTATTGGTTGTAGAAAACAAACGTTTAAAAAAGAAGGTAAGTAAAAACTATCAAATGATTGGTGAAAGCGAACCTATTCAGCAAATCAAAGACATGGTTGATAAAGTTGCCGAAACCGATGCACGCGTGTTGATTACCGGACCAAACGGAACAGGTAAAGAATTGGTTGCGCATAACTTGCACGAAAAAAGTAATCGAGCACAATTTCCTTTGATCGAAGTAAACTGTGCGGCAATTCCTTCTGAATTAATCGAAAGTGAATTGTTTGGTCACGTAAAAGGAGCGTTTACATCAGCTGTTAAAGATCGTGCAGGAAAGTTTGAAGCTGCCGATAAAGGAACAATCTTTTTAGATGAAATTGGGGATATGAGTTTGGCTGCACAGGCAAAAGTTTTGCGTGCGTTACAAGAAAGCATGATTACAAGGGTAGGAGCCGATAAAGATATTAAAGTTGATGTTCGTGTGATTGCAGCAACCAATAAAGATTTACGTAAAGAAATTGAAGAAGGCAGATTCCGTGAAGATTTGTACCATCGTTTGGCTGTTATTTTGATTAAAGTTCCGGCATTGAATGATCGCAGAGAGGATATTCCATTATTGATTGAACATTTTGCAAAGAAAATTAGTGAAGAAAACGGAAGTGCACAAAAATCATTTTCTGCCGATGCCATTAATCTTTTAAAAGAATACGATTGGACAGGAAATATTCGTGAATTGCGAAATGTGGTTGAACGCTTGATCATTTTAGGCGGAAAAGAAATTTCAAAATCCGATGTAGAATTATTCGCTTCAAAATAAACAAGATGAATTTAAAAAAGATAAATCCAAAATTACAACAAGCTTTAATCGAAAATGGTTTAACCGAAGCTCCGAATGTTATTGAAGAAGCTTTTGGGACCATAAAATCTGGTAACGATGTGGTGCTGATTATAGAAGATCAAAAAGAAAGAGAAGAAACAATTGCTGTTTCGGTAATTCAACGTTTAGAAAAAGCCTTTATGTTGTCTCCCCGAGCTTTAATTATTGTAGAAGATAAACCACAAGCATTGCAAATGGAATTGGTCTTTAAAGAACTGGCAAAATATACCGATTTGCGTATTTTTATGACGCACGATAAAACTGATTTAGATGAAGATAAAAACCAAATTTCTGTCGGCATTGATGTGTTGATAGGAACACCTGAGCGTTTGAGTTTTATGTTTGGTAATGCCGGTTTTGATGTAAATCAACTAAAAATGCTGGTTATTAACAATGCCGATGAACTGTTGCGATTACGCCACGATACACGTTTACACCGTTTGTCTGAAAGTATCGGGAAAACGCAACGTTTATATGTATCTGAACAAGAAACCGAACGTTTGGAAATATTTGTAGATAAAACCATGTTAGACAGTTATTGGTTTTCAGACGAGGAATATTTAGACGAAGAAGAATAAAAAAACAGAGCTTAAAGCTCTGTTTCTTTTTATAATAAACTTTGATTATATTATTTAGCAATATTTACTGCTCTTGTTTCTCTAATCACAGTAATTTTAACCTGACCTGGATACGTCATTTCGGTTTGAATTTTCTGTGAAATCTGGAACGATAAGTTAGATGCTAATTCATCTGAAACTTTTTCGCAATCTACAATAACACGTAATTCTCTACCAGCTTGGATTGCGTAAGCATTTTTAACGCCACCAAAACCGTAAGCAATATCTTCTAAATCTTTTAAACGCTGAATGTACGAATCTAAAACTTGTCTACGTGCACCTGGTCTTGCTCCTGAAATAGCATCGCAAACCTGAATGATTGGTGATATTAAAGAATTCATCTCAATTTCATCGTGGTGAGCACCAATGGCATTACAAACTTCTGGTTTTTCACCATGTTTTTCTGCCAACTGCATACCTAATAATGCGTGTGGTAAATCACTTTCTGTATCAGGCACTTTACCAATATCGTGTAATAAACCTGCGCGTTTTGCTAATTTTACGTTTAAACCTAATTCGGCAGCCATTAAACCACAAAGTCTTGCAACTTCACGAGAGTGGTGTAATAAGTTTTGACCGTATGATGAACGGTATTTCATACGTCCAACCATCTTGATTAATTCCGGGTGTAAACCGTGAATACCTAAATCAATAACGGTACGCTTACCAGTTTCAACAATTTCTTCGTCGATCTGTTTTGCTGTTTTAGCAACAACTTCTTCAATTCTTGCAGGGTGAATACGTCCGTCTGTTACCAATCTGTGTAATGACAAACGTGCAATTTCACGTCTTACAGGATCAAAACATGAAAGGATAATAGCTTCTGGAGTATCATCAACAATAATTTCAACACCTGTTGCCGCTTCTAAAGCACGAATATTACGACCTTCACGACCAATGATACGTCCTTTTACATCGTCTGATTCAATATTAAAAACAGATACACAGTTCTCTATAGCTTCTTCCGTACCAACACGCTGAATGGTGTTAATAATGATTTTACGAGCTTCTTGCTGAGCCGTCATTTTAGCTTCTTCAACAGTATCCTGTATATAAGCCATTGCTTGTGTTTTAGCCTCGGCTTTTAAACTGTCAACCAATTGTAATTTCGCTTCATCTGCAGTTAAACCGGCAATTTGCTCTAATTTTTCAACCTGAACACGGTGTAATTTCTCGGTTTCTTCTTGTTTTTTCTCTAAAGATTCTAATTTTGCTTCGTAATCTTTAACTGTTTTTTCGCTTTCTTCGGCTGCTTTTTTCGCACGGTTTAATTCGCTTGAAACTTGTGATTCTTTATCACGTGTACGTTTTTCGGCTTCTGCCATTTTTTTATCTCTCGATAAAATAATTTGTTCGTGTTCTGCTTTTAACTCAATGAACTTTTCTTTTGCCTGAAGAATTTTATCTTTTTTAATAGTTTCTCCCTCTGCTCGTGCATCTTTTAAAATTACTTTAGCCTCGCTGTTTGCGTTTTTAAGTATAGATGATGCGTTGTTTTTTTCAAGGTATTTTGCAATGGCAAAACCAATTCCCGCACCCACTATAATTGCGCAAATAATAAATATTGCTGTTTCCATTCGTGTGTAAATAGTTAATAAAAAAAGCCCACATTAGAAGAGTTGCATAAACTCTGGAAAACAAGTTTTGAGTTATCTTGCCGTTCAAGGATCCATTCAAAGATGGCTTGCTTTAGTGGCAATGGTTCACCCATTTTAATTTGTTAGTGTTGAGTTTATCAAACAGTAGCTAATGTGAGCAGTATTTTTTAGCCTTAAATTAAAGCTGTTATTTTATATGATATTTTAATAAAATATGATCTAAACCTTTATTAAATTCAATTAGTTTTTCTTTAGAATTATCTAAACCTTCTTCGTTTTGTATTCTGTTTTGTTCTACTTGCGATGCAAACTGTAAAGCACAAAAGGCTAAAACATCTTGCTTGTCTCGCATTTCAAAATTTTCTTCGAGCTGTAAGGTCATCGTTTCTATTTTTTTTACTGCAGCGCGTATTCCTTCTTCTTGTTCCGGATTAACGGTTAAAGGGTAAACCCTGTCTGCAATAGAAACTTTTATCTTTAATTTTTCCATAAACAATTAATCTATTTTTGTTAATTGTGATATGCAATGATCTATTTCCCGAACTAATGAATTTATCTTTAGTTTTGTTTCTTTTTTAAAATCTTCACTGCCCAATAACGCATTTGCCATTTTTAAATTTTCATATTGTTTTTCTAATTCAATATGTTTTTGTTGCAAAATTGTCTGCTGTGTCTGGTATTGTAAAAGTTCACTTTTTAACTGATTATTCTCTTTTACAACTTTTTCCAAATGCTGTATCAATTTGTTTAACTTCGTTTCAATCGATAAAGTGATATCACTTAGTTTTTCCATTATTCAGCACTTAAATAATTATACAAATTTACTATTCTTTCATCGAAAATAAAAAAAAAAAATGAAATATCCGTGGTTTATTTGTTTTAATTTAATTCTGTATTTTTAAATTAGATAATTAAATTTTTGTTATCTTCTTCTTTATTAAAAAATTAAGTATGATTTACAGATTAATTTGTTTGTTGTTGATGGGTATAAATTGCTTTGCACAGCAAAAAAATATTCCGGAGTTCGATATTCCTATTAAAATTCCATTGCTAGTTGCAGGCAGTTTTGGCGAATTGCGTCCGAATCATTTTCACGCGGGTGTTGATTTTACTGCAAATTACAAAATTGGCGATCCTATTTACGCACCTGCCGATGGCGTTGTAAATCGATTGAAAGTAAGCAGCTTTGGTTATGGAAAAGCACTTTACGTAAAACATAATAATGGCTACACCACTGTTTATGGACATTTAAGTGCTTATGGCGACAAAATTGCTAACTATGTGAACGAAAAACATTACGAAAATAAAAAGTTCGAAATGGAATTATTTCCCCTTACAAACGAACTTCCTGTTAAAAAAGGCGATATTATTGGATACATTGGTAACACCGGCGGATCTGGCGGACCACATTTGCATTATGAAATTCGCGATACCAAAACCGAGCATATTTTAAACCCAATTGCTGTTTCTTTAAAAGATAAAATTACCGACACCGAACAGGCAATTATTAATGGTGTTTACGTGTATCCGTTAACAGATGAAACAATAATTAATAACGAAAATTCGTTTTTTGAAGTAGCTTTAAATAAGGTAAATAATACGTATAACAGCGAAACTATTCAGGCAAAAGGATCAATTGGTTTCGGAATTAACACGCACGATACACAAAATGGAAGTCGCGGTAAAAACGGAATCTATAAAATTGTGACTTATTTGAATGGATCGAAATATTTTGAAGTGGTTTTTGATGAATTTTCGTTTGATGAATCTAAATACCTTAATCAGTATATCGATTATAAATATTATCAATTGACAGAAAATCGAATTCAAAAATTATTCGTTATTAACGATTTGCCTTTAAGTTTAATCAAAACAAAAAAGAATAACGGACATATAAATGTAGAGGAAAACTCAGATTTCAATTTTAAAATAGAAGTTTTAGATGCACACGACAATAAACAAACCATAAATATTCCTATTAAATATTCCGATTATCAAACTGTAGAAAAACCAAAACCAGCAGGTAAGTATATCGATTATTTAAAAGACTATGCGTTTGAAGATAAAAATGTTTCGGTTGAATGGGATGCGCGTACTTTTTTTGAAGACGTTTATTTAAAAATGGATTTTGCAGAAAATATGCTTGTTTTGCATAAGGACGAATATCCGGTTCAGAAAAATATCAGCATAAAAATGATTGTTCCAGATGATTACCCCAACAAAGACAAAACGTTTATAGGAAAAACCGATGGTAAAAAAATCAAGTTTTTTGATAGTTGGAAGCGCGATAATGATTTTAGAATTCGAACAAAAGAATTGGGAACATACAAATTGGTACAAGATACAGAAGATCCCATTGTTAGTTTCACAAGCAGTCAAAGTGAATTTACGGCAGATGATGTTTTGGTGTTTGAAATTGAAGACAAGCTATCGGGAATTGATACTTACAACGGATATTTAAATAACGAGTGGATTTTATTTGATTACGATTACAAAACAAAGAAATTAATTCATAAATTAAGCGATAAAAAATTTACAGCCGGTACCAATACTTTACGATTAGAAGTTACCGACCGTGTTGGAAATAATACTACATTTGAACAAACTATAGTTGTTAACTAAATAAAATATTTTGAACAAAAGCATATATGTTTTTTCGGCTTTTATAATCTCTGCATTTGGGTTCGCGCAAACGGCTCAAATTAAGGGTGTTGTATTAAACGAACAAGATTCTCCCGTACAAAATGTGCTGGTACAGGCACAAGATAGGCAGGTTTACACCAACGCCAACGGATTTTATTTTTTAGAAGTTTCTCCGTCAGATCAAATTACCATAAAATTTCAGGCAGATGCTTACCAAACGGTTACCTATACAGAATCGTTAAAAGAAAATCAGTCTTTTGAGCTGAATATCCGTTTAAGCGATCATTCTGAAGAATTGAAAGAGCTGGTTATCGATAAAAATCTACAGCAACGGTTTGAAGGAACAACCATTATTTCGCCCGATGTTATCCGTAGAATTCCTGGTGCAAATGCCGGTGTAGAGAATATATTGAAAACACTTCCAGGCGTTTATTCTAATAATGAACTTTCATCTGGATATAATGTACGTGGAGGTAACTTTGATGAAAACATGGTCTATGTAAATGAAATAGAGGTATATCGACCTTTTTTGATTCGATCTGGTCAGCAAGAAGGTTTAAGTTTTACCAATAATTCAATGACCGAGAAAGTCGATTTTTCATCCGGTGGATTTCAAGCAAAATATGGCGATAAAATGTCGTCAGTGTTAGATATTACCTATCGCAAACCAAAACAATTCGGCGGTCAGTTAGATGCCAGTATTTTAGGTGGCGGTGTTACGGTTGATTTGGCATCGAAAGATCAAAAATGGACCGCAATTACCGGTTTCAGATACAGAAATAATGCGTTACTGGTAAATTCGCAAGATGTTGAAGTAGATTATAAACCGCGTTATTTAGATGCGCAATCGTTAATAACTTTTCAACCGTCGGCAAAATGGGAGTGGAGTTTGCTTTTAAATGCATCATCTAATGTGTACGAATATACACCGCTGGTTAAACGCACAAAATTCGGAACCATTGGCGATTCTAAAGAAATGTCGGTTTATTACGAAGGTTCAGAAATAGATAAATACCAAACATATTTCGGAGCATTTAAAGGTATTTTTAAACCTAATTTAGAAAACAGTTATAAAATAATTGCATCGGCTTATCATACAAAAGAAGAAGAATATTACGATATTTTAGGTCAGTACAATTTAGGAAACGTGAGTGGCGATTTAGGAGGAAATGCAGGAGAAGTAGAATATACCGTTGGTTTAGGTTCGCAGTTGAATCACGGTAGAAATAATTACGATGCCTTAATTGTGAGTGCCGAAGTTAAAGGGCAACATAAACTAGACGAAAATGAAATAGAGTGGGGCGTGCGTTATGTTAGCGAAGATATTCGCGACCGTTTAGTTGAGTGGGAAGTGGTAGATTCGGCAGGATTTTCGTTGGCACATCCGTATTTTTCAACACCAAACAATCAGCCTTACGAACCTTATCAAGGCGAATTATTACCTTATCAGAATGTTCGTGCGACAAATTTTGTAAAGATTAACCGTTTAAACGGATTTGCACAGTGGAGCAGACGTGGAGCAATCGGCGAGCACGAAACGTTTGTTAATGTCGGAGCAAGAGCGCATTATTGGAATGTTGGTGCAGAAGGATACGAAACATCAAACGCGCAATTTATTATCAGTCCACGAGCGCAATTTGCCATTAAACCTAATTGGGAAAATACCGATATGGTGTTTCGTTTGTCGGGTGGTTTGTATCATCAGCCGCCAAGTTATCGTGAATTACGTGCCATGGATGGATCGATAAATCCAAACGTAAAAGCACAGCAGTCAATACATATCGCTTTATCGAACGATTATAGTTTCAAAATAAAAAACACACCGTTTAAGTTGTTTACCGAATTGTATTATAAAGACTTATCAAACGTAAATACTTATACTTTGGAGAATGTTAGAATAAGATACAGAGCCGATAATAATGCCGAAGCCTATGTTTATGGTGCCGATATGCGTATGAATGGAGAAATTGTTCCTGGAATTGAATCGTGGTTTTCTGTAGGGTATTTAAAAACCGAAGAAAATTATAATAACAAAGGATTTATTGCCCGCCCAACCGATCAGCGTTTAAAGTTAGGATTGATGTTTCAAGATTACATGCCAACAATTCCTAATTTAAAATTGTATTTAAACTTGGTGTACAATACGCCGTTACCGGGCGGATCGCCATCGTATGTTGATCCATATCAATATCAGTTGCGATTAAAAAATTATATGAGAGCCGATGCCGGATTCTCGTACATTTTCAAGGATCAAACGTTCAAATCAGAAAAAAGATGGTTAAAACCGTTTGAAGAAATGTCGGTAGGTTTTGAAATTTACAACCTGTTTAACAACGAAAACGCCATTACAAATACGTGGGTTCGCGATGTTTATGAGAAAAAAATGTACGCCATTCCAAACCGAATGACCATGCGTACCTTTAATTTAAAACTAAATATGCGTTGGTAAACGTGAAATTCGTTATATTTGAATGAAGATTTAAAAGCTTATGAAATCGTACATAGCCCTTTTAGCAGTTAGTTTGGTAGCCGTTGTTTCTTGTAAAAAAGAAACCGAGACGCCAAAAGTAATTTACGAAAACGAAAAAAACACCGCCGAAGTTAATTATCAGAAAATTGATTCTACCGAAATTAAAATTGCCGATTTACCTATAAAATTTAGCGGTACCAATTACCTATTGCATCCAATTGGGAATGTTCGTGTATATAATACGGGATCGTCACGATCGGGAAGTTCAAAAATAAATAATCAGGTTAGTTATAAAATATCCAATTATTCTACTCCTGAAATTACCGGTTTTATCACAAACGTAATGTTTCAGCACAAAGATTCGTTAGATTTAAAACCACTGACAGAAAATAGAATGGAAATTTTGTCGATCAATTATTTAGACGAATTGGCATTAAAAACAAACAAACAGTTTTTGGTGTACACTTTGGTAGATGTTGATACCAATAAGGATGGAAGGTATGACGATAACGATATTAAAACGTTGTACATCTCTAAAATCAACGGAACAAAATTCACAAAACTTACCCCCGATTTGCACGAGTTGTTAGATTGGCAGGTGATTGATGAGAAATTGTATTTCAGATCGATAGAAGATATCAACAAAAATGGAGAATTCGATTCTAAAGATGCTGTTCATTATTCTTCTATAAACTTATTAAGCGAAGATTGGAAACCAGAACCGTATAATCCCTTAAAATAGAACCTTGATTATCAAGGTTTTTTTTATGAAATTGTTAATCTTTGCGATTAATGCAAATAAATTACATTTTAAATACTAAAAATTGTAAATTGTGCGTTTAAATGATTTAATCAAAAACAAAAGTTCATGAAAAGAAATTTTAAAGGTCTTTTAGCCATTGCTTGTTTAACATTTGCAGGTATAAATGTGCAAGCTCAGGCACAAACACAAGGTAGTGTATTCGATAATTTAAGTGTTGAAGCGCAATATGGATTAAACTCTGCATTAAGTCCAAACGAAGGAATTACAACAAGCGATTATAGCGGATTTAACTTTTTCCAATTAGGTCTTAATTACCACCTTAATGATGTTTGGGGAGTTCGCGGAACCTTTGCAAGCTCAAACTTTAAGCATAAAGATGTAGAAGATCATGGTGTAAAGTACAGCAGATTAATGTTAGAAGCTACTTATAATATTTTTGCAGCTGTTAACGGCGGAATGATGCAGCCTTTTGATGTTACCGCACATGCAGGTTTTGGTTTGGCTTCAGGTAAAAGTGAATTAGGAGGTGATAATGATTTGGCAGGTGTTGCACAAATTGGTATCATGCCAAAATACAACTTTACTTCTCAGTTTTCTGTATTTATCGATGGAACTTTTGTAAACCAATTCAGTCAGGATTACGGTTTTAACGGTGGCGCTATTAAACAAGGATCAGGAAGTTACTTTAATGTAGGTTTAGGTGTTCAGTATAAGTTTAAAAAGTAATTAAAATATATATTAAAAAAAAGGGATTGTTTTAAACAATCCCTTTTTTATTTCTTCTCGTTTTTAGGAAGATATTCGTTGGTTTTCTTTGAAGCAGTAAATTTTTTATAGCCAAATAAAGCCAAAACAATAGCAGCCATTGCTAAATATACATATTGCATAATACTTAATTTTGTAAAACAAATGTAGTATATTTTAAAACAGCTTTTACAAATTTTTGTTTTTTGATAAGTTCATTAATGCAGGTGTACAAAAAGAACAGATGCCTATTAAAATAATTACCAATCCAAGTATAATAAAAGTGTGATTAATTCCTATAAAATCGGCAATAAAACCTGTGAACAGTAATCCGATGATTGATGGAAGCACCGAAAAACTGTAATACAAAGAAAAAACACGACCTAACATATTGTGCTGAATTTCCTCTTGAATGATCGTTGTAAAACTGGCGTTATAAAGTGATGCGGAAATTCCACCGATTGCCGTTAAGATTACAAAAAACACAAACTGATTTGCCGATAACCAGCCCGACCAAGCAAACGTAACGCCAATAATTATGTGCATGAAGTTGATAATAATTACTTTGCTTATTGTTGGTTTCCAAATTCCTAACAAACCGCCGCCTACTAACATTCCCACGCCCCAAATGATTTCAATAATACTTATTTCGAATTTATCGCCTTTAAAATGATTGATCGTTAGCAACGGAAAAAGCACTGCAACCGGCATAATACAGAATAACCCCACGATGGAATATAAAAACAGATACCATAAACCTTTGTTGCGCGTAATTTCGTAAAAAGCCGTTTTCATATCGTTCCAGATATTACGGAAACTCGCAGCCGTTTTTTCATCGGGAATAGTATTGGGAATGTAAATAAACAACAGCGAAATAATGGCAAATGCTGCTCCGAAAATATCTAAAAGCAACACGTTACCAATAGATAACATACCAATGGCAAAAGCTCCTAAAGCCGGACCTGCGATTCCCGAAACCGATTGAATAATCTGGTTGATACCTGCGATACGCAATAATTCTGATTGTGGTGCCAATAACGGAATCGAAGCCTGCATGGCGGGCATGTGAAAGGCAGATCCTACCGATCGCAACCCCAGCATTACGTATATAAGCGGTAAACTTTCGTATCCGAAATAAAAACTTATCGACATAGATAATGTGCACAAAGCAACAAAACCATCGGCAAAAATCATGGTCTTTTTTCTATCCCAACGATCAATATAAACTCCCGCAAACGGACCAATCAATGCTTGCGGTAAAAGTGCTGCAATAGCAGCAAAAGCCAATACTTCGGCTGATTCTGTTTTTAAACTCAACCAAATAATTATGGCAAAATTTACGGCAGAACTACTTATTAAAGAAATAAACTGACCAATCCACAGAATGGTAAATTTTCTTTTCCAATTAGTATCCATAACAATAAATGAGTGTTTTATGTTTTGTAAGTTCTTAAACGATTACTTTTTCTATTTCTTTGATTATTGATGGTGTTTTTTCGCTAATTTCCAAAATTGTTTTCTGCATTTCTTCGGTAGATAAATCGGATGTTTTTTGTTCCAGAAGAATTAATTTATCTACAATTTCGTTTATTTTTAACTGACGGAACATGGGCAGCATTTTATGTGCGGTTTGTTTCACGGTTTCAATATCATTATTGGCGAACGAATTGTTTAAAACTTCGATATCGGCTTTAGAACTTGTAAAAAAAGATTCAACAATAAGCTTAACGGCTTCTTTGTCATTTTCCAACAAATTAAATAAATCGGTTAAATCAAAATCATCATAATTTAATTTCATAGTCGGAATATTTTGAGTTGCAGTTATTGCTGGTTCTTTCGTTTTAATACGCAAAATCTTATAAATGGTATTGTATAATGTATTGATATTTAATGGTTTTCTCATATAATGATTAAAACCAAGCTTTTTGTATTCATGTTCGTCAAAATCAATTTTTCCGGTTAGCGCAATTACAGGCGTATCTTTATAATTTTCTAATGATCGAATATCTTCTATCACTTTCAGTCCGCTGTAAAAAGGCATTTGCATATCGGTAATAATTAACTGATATTGTTCTTGTTGCAGAATTTCTTTTGCAAGCGCGCCGTTTTCTAAAGTGGTTAGCTTTTTAACTTTATTACCAAAAATTTCTTCGATTAATTTCAATTGCAGCTGATCATCATCAATAATCAAAATCTTTTTGTTTTCTAATTTCTTGGCATTATCATACTCGTAATCGGCTTCTTTCACCGATTCTGGATCTTCTTCAAAATGTTTTAACGGAATGGTAATATAAAAAATGGTTCCTTTATTGTATTCACTTTCAAAATGGATAGATCCATTTAATAACCCAACCAAACGTTTGGTAATATTAAGCCCTAAGCCAGATCCACCATAACTTTCGTTATTGTTATGCGCCTGTACAAATTCTACAAACAAATCGTCTTTATTTTCAATTTTAATTCCAATTCCGGTGTCGGTAATCTTAATAATTGCCAAATTATTATCTAAATTGGCATCAACACGAACTTCGCCTTTATGTGTGAATTTTATGGCGTTAGAAATTACGTTGGTTAAAATCTGCTGAATTCTAAAGGCATCAGAATTAAAATCTGCATTTAGTTTTTCATCGATATTAAATACCAGATCAATTTGCTTTTTATCGGCACTGTTTCTAAGGTTGTTTGATATGTTTTGAAGCAAATCGTTAAAGTTGAATTTTCCGGTTTTGATCTTAATTTTGTTATATTCCAAATTCGAAAACAATGAAAGATCATCCACCATTTTCTTGATGTATTTTGTTGATTGAATGATGTTTTTAAGGAATTCTTTCTGTTTTGCCGTTTTAAGAGTGTTTTGCAAAAGTGCCGAAAAACCAAGTAACGAATTTATGGGCGAAACCATATCGTGCGAAATAGTTGCCATAAAAAAGCTTTTTTGTTTCATTAAATCCTGCATATCTTGATTTAATTTTTCGAGCTTTTGCTTGTTTAAAGCCGATTTGTTCAAATCACGCAGAATGATGAAACCAAAAAACAATGCGATTACCGAAATTATGATCCCGATTTTGGCAATATTATTACTAACCTTATCTATTACATTTTTGCTTGATTCGTATTTGGTGTTCGATGATTCTACGACAATTTTCTCAACTTCAGACAATAGATCGCGCAAACGATTGCTTAATTCCTGATTTCTTTTAATCAATAACGCTTCTTTGTCGTAATATCTTTTCAGTAATTTTAATTCGTTTTTCTTTGCTGCCGAGAAGATATTTTCTGTTGCTTCATTTATTTTTTGTTGATTTTCTTTTTGAATTGCTTCTTGTTCTTGTTTAATTTTAGCATTTTGACTATCTAATCTTTCTTGGTTTTCTTGATCTTTATTTTTTATAGATCCAAATACCCGACCAAAAAAATTTGTTTTTTCTACAACTGTATCAATTTTTACAATTTTTTGATCTGATTCGTTATGTATGGTTTGTATTTGATTTTTAGCTTCATTATAAATATCAAAATTGATGTATTTTGATTGAACATCTAAAACCTGATCAAAAGTTAAACTTTTTAGATTTATAATGCTGGTAATCGTATCTAATTTGTTTTTAAGGGTTTCGTTTTGAATATTATCTGTTTTTAAAACATTTATTCTTAAAATTAACGAATCTAACTGATTGTGATATACTTTCGCCGCTTTTTTATCGTAAGAAAGTAGCGCCAACCTGCCCGAGTTTTCAGTCGCATACAAATCGCTTACAATAGTACCTAATTCAATAATTTTGGTGTTTTCGGTTAAAAGATCGTCTTTAGAAACATTAAGGTTTTTAACTTCACGCAATATATAAAGGATCGATAAACTGAAAATACCAATTAAAAATATATATCCTAAGGTAAGTTTTACTTTTAAATTCTGCTCGGTTGTCATAGATCAAATTTTTTACTAAAATAAAAAAAGACTACCGAAAACGATAGCCTTTTTATGTTTTGATATTATAAAGTTGCTATTATTTAGCAATTCCTCTTGAAATTACAATTTTTTGGATTTCTGAAGTTCCTTCGTAAATCTGAGTGATTTTTGCATCACGCATCATACGTTCTACGTGGTATTCGCTTACATAACCGTTACCTCCGTGAATTTGAACTGCTTCAACCGTAGTATCCATAGCTGTTTGCGATGCAAATAATTTTGCCATTGCTCCAGAAATAGAAATATCTTCGCCATTGTCTTTTTCAGACGCTGCTTTCATACACAACATACGTGCTGCTGTAATGTTCACCGCCATATCTGCCAATTTAAAAGCAATTGCTTGGTGGTTAATGATTTCTGTTTTAAATGCTTTACGTTCTTTAGCATATTTTAAAGCCAATTCGTAAGCACCTTGCGCAATACCTAATGCTTGTGATGCAATACCGATACGTCCACCGTTTAAAACATTCATAGCAAAAGCAAAACCAAAGCCGTCTTCGCCAATTCTGTTTTCTTTAGGAACTTTAACATCGGTAAACATTAAAGAATGCGTATCACTTCCGCGAATTCCCATTTTCTTTTCTTTAGGGCCAATTTCAAAACCAGCCCATCCTTTTTCAACAATAAAAGCGTTGATACCTTTATGTCCTTTTTCTGGGTGCGTGTGTGCAATAACCAAGTAAGTTGATGCGGTGCTACCGTTTGTAATCCAGTTTTTAGTACCGTTTAACAAATAGTGGTCTCCCATATCAACCGCAGTTGTTTTTTGCGATGTAGCATCAGATCCTGCTTCTGGTTCAGATAAACAGAAAGCGCCGATTACTTCACCAGATGCCAATGGCACCAAATATTTTTGTTTTTGTTCTTCTGAACAGTATTTTTCCATTCCCGCACAAACCAACGAGTTGTTAACAGACATAACAACCGCTGCCGATGCATCAACTTTAGCAATTTCTTCCATTGCCAAAACATAAGAAACACTGTCTAAACCAGCGCCACCATATTTTGGGTCAACCATCATTCCTAAAAATCCAAGCTCACCCATTTTTTTTACTGCATCAGCAGGAAATTTAGAGTGCTCGTCACGTTCAATAACTCCAGGTAATAATTCAGTTTGAGCGAAATCACGAGCAGCTTGTTGAATCATTAATTGCTCTTCAGTTAATTTAAAATCCATCTATTAATATTGTTTTTATAAACACGTTAATTTTTCGCTCCAAATATAATTGAATATTGCGAATTTTTCAAAAAATATCTTTAATTTTAATTTATGAATACAGAAAAATTTAAAGTGCTTGGTGTAATGTCAGGTACTTCTTTAGACGGAATTGATTGTGCCGTTGTAGAATTTACAAAGAATAAAGGTGTTTGGAGTTTTGACTTTATTTCAGGAAAAACAACGGCTTATTCTAAAGATTGGCAACATAAATTACAGCATGCCATTCATCTTTCTGATACCGATTTACATCTTTTAAATATTGAATACACGTATTTTTTAGCCGAATTTTTAGCTGATTTTATTACAGATAATAATTTGACTGATCTGGATTTCATTTCATCGCACGGACATACGGTTTTACATCAACCCGAAAATGGAATTACCCTGCAAATTGGAAATTTACCGACTGTTACCGATATGCTTTCGTTGCCTTTTGTGTGCGATTTCCGTGTGCAGGACGTTAAGTTAGGCGGACAAGGAGCTCCGTTGGTTCCTATAGGCGATCGTTTACTTTTTGCTGATTATGATTATTGTTTGAATTTAGGTGGATTTTCTAATATTTCTTTTGAAGAAAATAAGGAACGAATTGCGTTTGATATTTGTCCGGTTAATACTTTGTTGAATCACTTCGCAAAAAAATTAGGTAAAGATTTTGATGAAAGTGGAAATTTCGCAGCACAAGGAACTATAAATCAAGATTTGTTAAATGATTTGAACAATCTATCGTTCTACAATCAGCAAGGTCCAAAATCATTAGGAATAGAACAAGTAAATGCTGTTTATCTTCCACTGATCGAAAAATATCAATTAACCGCGCAAGATCATTTGGCAACCGTAACAGAACATATCGCTTATCAAATAGCATCAATCCTAAAAAAATCAAATTCAAAATTATTGGTAACAGGCGGCGGCGCATTCAACGAACACCTTATTAATAGGTTAAAGTTTTACGCACCAAATACAACCGTTGTGTTAGGGTCTAAAGAATTAATTGAATTTAAAGAAGCTGTAATTTTTGCTTTTTTGGGTGTGTTGCGTGTTACAAATACAGATAATGTGCTGAGCAGTGTTACGGGTGCATCAAAAAATCATTGTTCGGGTACTATATTTAATAAGGAATTATTAAGAACTAATTGCTAAATTGATTTGTAATGAATTATATTTGTGCAGAAAATAAAAAGTAATCAATATAATGAAAGATTTATTAAAGAAATTCGAAGATAAAAAACCAGAAGTTGTTTTTCATTGGTCTGATTCTGAAACAGAAGCAGAAGGGTGGACAGTAATTAATTCATTGCGTGGCGGTGCTGCAGGTGGTGGTACGCGTATGCGTAAAGGATTAGATATGAACGAGGTTTTGTCTTTGGCTAAAACTATGGAAGTGAAATTTACCGTTGCAGGTCCGGCTATTGGTGGTGCAAAATCTGGTATTAATTTCGATCCTGCTGATCCGCGTAAAGAAGGTGTTTTACGTCGTTGGTACAAAGCGGTTTTTCCTTTATTGAAAAATTATTACGGAACAGGTGGCGATTTAAATGTTGATGAAATTCACGAAGTAATCCCAATGACTGAAGATTGTGGTTTATGGCATCCGCAAGAAGGGGTGTTCAACGGACATTTTAAACCAACCGAAGCAGAAAAAATCAACCGTATTGGGCAGTTACGTCAAGGTGTTTTAATGGAAGTTGTAAATCCTGCGTACACGCCAGATGTTGCTAAAAAAATTACCGTTGCCGATTTAATTACAGGTTACGGTGTTGCCGAAGCTGTAAATCATTACTACAATATTTACGGCGGTAACGTAAACGGTAAAAAAGTTATTGTTCAAGGATTTGGTAACGTAGGTGCAGCAGCAGCTTATTACTTTGCACAAATGGGTGCTAAAGTTGTTGGTATTATTGACCGCAACGGTGGTATTATGAAAGCGGAAGGATATTCTTTCGAGGAAATCAAAACCTTATTCTTAAACAAAAATGGAAATACGTTGGTTGCAGATAACATGATTCCTTTTGCAGAAATTAACGAGAAAATCTGGAGTATGGGTGCTGAAGTATTCGCACCTTGTGCAGCTTCACGTTTAATTACAAAAGAACAGGTTGATGCAATGATTAATGCCGGATTAGAAGTTATTTCTTGCGGAGCGAACGTTCCTTTTGCAGATAAAGAAATTTTCTTTGGTCCAATTATGGAATATGTTGATTCTAAAATCAGTTTAATTCCAGATTTCATTTCGAACTGTGGTATGGCACGCGTTTTTGCTTACTTCATGGAAAGCAGAGTTGAAATGAACGATGCTAAAGTTTTCGAAGATACATCGAACATCATTAAAAAAGCGTTAGAAAAAGCACACGCGTTGAATTCATCTAAAACAGATATTTCTGCAGCAGCTTTTGAAACCGCTTTAAAACAATTAGTGTAGTTTCAACACAATATATACATTAAAGCAAGTAGAAATACTTGCTTTTTTTATACAACTAAATAAAAAATGTATATTTACCTAAAATTTAAGCTTTATTAGAAAATATGATGATGCAGTTTACAAACGAAGAAAAAAAATCAATGGCAATAACAACAGCAGTAGTTGGAGTTTTGTTGATGATTTTAATATTTATACGTTTTGCAAATTCTGTTGCTATATCTGAATTAGCAGGCGGTGGCGGTGGCGGAGTCGAAATTAATTTTGGAGACAGCGATTTGGGTATGGGTCCCGATTTTACAAGCGAAGTATTAAATGTTACCGAAGCTAATAAAAAATCGGCAGCAGCCCGTGAACCCGAAGTTGAAGACGAAATTTTAGCGCAAGAAAATACCAAAGACGTTCGCGATTATACAGTGGTTAAGAAAACGACTAGCACAAAAGATAAACCTAAAACCATTACAAAACCTGTAAAAGAACAACCAAAAACACGTCAGGTTTCCGATTTTGTTAAGAATGCAGCATCAAGCTTGAACGGAAATAAATCGGGTGGCGATGGTAATGACGGCGTTGCAGGTAATAAAGGTAGAAAAGACGGATCGTTAAATTCTAACAATTATTATGGAGATGGAGGTTCTGGTGGTGGAACAGGCGGCGGTCACGGAACAGGAAGTGGTACGGGAATTGGTGCGGGATCTGGATCTGGAACAGGTGGTGGAAACGGTTATTCGTTATCGGGTAGAAAAGCAACATCACGCCCAACACCACAAAACAACTGTAACGAAGCAGGAACGATCGTAGTTCGTGTAGTGGTTGACAGAAATGGAAATGTAATTAGTGCAACACCAGGAATTAAAGGAACTACAAACAGTTCAAGCTGTTTAAAAAATATTGCAAAAGATGCCGCAATGCGTACCAAATGGGAACCAAAGTCATCAGCCGCAGCAGAACAGATTGGAAGTATTGTTTACAACTTTAAATTGAATTGAAAATATAAAACCTCAAATGTTATGTTTGAGGTTTTTTGGTTAATAAGCGGTATTAATTGATACCTAATTTATAAATATCATTCAGTTTTATAACATCATATGAATTTGTCTGATTCTTGGCGGCATTAATCATTGCTTGTGCTAAAACGTCAGTCGATAATGGTTTATGTTTTTTAAAAAGACCTATCGTATTCATAAATCGAAGAATTTTTTCCATAACAACTTCTCCTGATCGGTCGGTATTTTTACGTTGTAGCATACCCGGATTAAAAATGGTTGTTTTTTGAAATTGAAGAACTTGTACAGCTTCTTCCAATTCGCCTTTAATTCGGGAATAAAAAATACTCGATTTTGAATTGGCTCCGTACGATGAAACCAAAATAAAATGCGCTACATTATTGTCTTTCGCTGCTTTCGCAAAATTGTACTGATAATCATAATCAACTTTTCGCTGTGCTTCTTTGCTTCCCGCAGCTTTCAAAGTAGTTCCCAAACACGAAAATGCGACATCGCCTTTTACAAGATGTTCCCATTCTTCAGGTCGATCAAAATTTACCACATGAACCTTTAACTTATCGTTTGTAAGCGCAATTGGTTTGCGCACAAAAATAGTTACTTCATCAAAAGTTGTATCGTTGAGTAATTTTTCCAACAAATCTGTTCCGGTGGCACCAGTTGCACCAATAAGCAATGCTTTCATATAATTTTTATCTTGATCTAAATTTACAAACTTCTTTGCGATTTGTCACAAGCATCAGTTACATTAATTTTAATCACGACCGGTAAATTCGTTATCGCTCAAGGTTTTCATAAAAGCAATAAGATATTCTTTTTCATCTTCGGTAAGCGGAATTCTGTTATCGTTTTCTTTAAAAATAGGATCCAGATTATCAGCAGATAAAACGCCGTTATCAAAATAATCCAACACCTCTTTCAACGTTGCAAATTGACCAAAACTGCCGTAAGGTGCGGTATATTCCACATTTCGTAGTGATGGAACTCGAAAACTCATAAAATCTTCGGGTTTTCCGGTTACACGAGCTCTTCCGGCTTCGTTAGAATTTGTATTTATAGGAAAACCAATGTTTCTGAAACTTTGATCGGTAAATAATTCGCCACTATGACAACTAGCACATTTCTGCTGAAAAATTTCATAACCTTTTGCTTCACTTTCTGTAAATGTTTCGCTTTTGTTTCGAATCACTCGGTCGTATTTGGTGTTTGCCGAAATCAGCGTGTATTCGTATTGCACAATGCTTCGGTAAATACGTTCGGCAGTAATGTTTTCATCGCCAAATGCTTTTTTAAACAGTTCTTTGTACTGCAAATCATCTTTTATTTTACCGATTACTTCCAAAATTGACGAATCCATTTCCTCATGAGTTACAATAGGAAAAATAGGCTGACTTTCCAGATTCAGTTTGCTTCCGTCCCAATTAAAAAACTTCATAAACGCAAGGTTTTGAATAGGAGGCGTGTTACGCAAACCAATTCTGCCTTCAATTCCTATGGCTTGAATGTTGGTATCAGCAAAAGCATTCGATTGTATATGGCAACTGGCACACGAAACGGAATTGTTGGCGCTGAATCTTTTATCGTTAAATAGTAATTTGCCTAATTCAACACCGTATTTGGTGGGTTTGTTTGTATAGATGGAAGAATTCGGCTGTGGAAATCCATCGGGAATATCAAAAGCTATTTCCGGATTTTCGTAAACAATCGGTTCATAATCGTTTGTTGAACAAGCAGACAAAGTCAGTATCAGAATTAAAAATAAAAAGATTTTTTTCATTTTAAAAAAGATAAATTAAAGCCGTTGACTTAGCAACGACTTTAATAGTAAAACTAATTTTGTACGTTGCTAACAGAGAACATTCCGCTGGTATCGTTGGTGCCGTTTCCGCCCAAATTATCTGCAAATTTCAACATTTGTACAGCCGTGTGAACGTTTGGCGTAGCATTATCGTCCATTCCCGTACCCGATGATAGCGTAATGGTGTGCGTTTTTCCACTCAATAATTTGTCAAAATCAGCTTTAATCACAATTTTCGGGGCTTTATTGTCAACAATAGCATTAGTAGGTAGATTCAATGTAATATCGCGATACGCATCAACACCCTGCGTATAATTTCCTTCTTCACCTTCAACGGTGCTGCCTGTGTGAATAGAAAGTTCTTTTTTATCGGTATCGTAAAAACCTTCAATTTTGGTAAAACGATATCCTGCGCCCCATTCCCACATCATTTCGGTATCGTTTGCACCTGCTGCTGCGTAAAAATTAGGAAATCGAACTTGATCCAAAGTGTTCAAACTATTTTTTACACCTAATCCGAATTTAATCTGCTTATATTCGCCTGCGGGAATATTGTTTAAAACGTAGTTTAGTGAAGTTGGTTTTGCCTGATCTATAACCGTTGCGCCTTTATCCAAATCGTTTACGTTGTAAGGAATTTCAGTTCCGTCTGCTTTTATCAAACGGATATTGCTTATCACATATTTCAACTCCGAAAAAGAATGCGTTTGTCCTGCGGTCGATGTATTTACAGTAGCGTTGGTTGCTGTGGCATCGCCTAAAACAATGGTTTGATCTTTAAATGTGTTGTTAAATTCTAACGTTACGTTGTTTGCGACAGGTTGATCGTCGTTGCTGTTACAAGAGATAAATGCTGCAGAAATTACTGCTGATAAAAGATATTTTTTTAGATTTTTCATTTGTTTTGAATTTTTATTATTTGAACTTATTTGATTAATTTTTAGCACATAGTCATGCTTTTTCCTATGTATCTATGGTGGGATATTTTTTAATTAAAAATTGATTTTTAACGATGTAAAAATGTTTCTACCCATTCTTGGGATATTTCCCCAATCGGCATAGGTGCTGTAATATTCGTTCAACAGATTTTCTGCACCAACCTGAAAAGTGGTTTTTACGTTTTTTATGTAAAAGGAATAATCTGCCGATATATTCCAAATGGTGTACGCTGAAGTTTCGTCTTCACCGTATTCGGGGCTGTAGTTAATTTGTGCAAAATCGCCGTTTACCGATGTTTGAAAGTGGAAATCTTTATAATGATAATGCAACGATGTTTGATAACTGAACGGACGAATAAACGGAAGATTATTCTGATTGTAATCCATTACGCGGGCATAAGTTGCCAGCCCTTTCCAATGTAAATGATCGGAAATTTGGTACGATGCATTCAATGAGAAATTAAACAGCGTAGCATAATCTAAAGACGTGTATCCTTTTACACCAACCGACTGATAATTCATTGGGCTGCCCAAACTTAAAATTTTACCGATGATATAATTATCGATATAAAAATAATTCACTTTTACCTGAATGCTCATTTTTTCAGCTTTGAAACCTGCGCTGGCATTAACTTCATACGAGATTTCGTTTTTCAAATCTGGATTTCCAATGTAATCGTATCGGTCAAAACTATTGTAGATGTAATATCCGTAACCTTCGGAAACCGATGGCGCACGATGACCGTATCCGCCACCGACAGAAAAATTGAATTTATTGATGGTAAGCTGATAACCTACATGTAAACTTGGAAGTATTCGTGATTTTTCCTGTGGTGCTCCAGGATGAAAAATCCAGTTAAATTCTACATATTTTGAATGATTGTAATTATATCCTAACGATCCGCCAAAATTCAACCGACTTCTTTCTGAAATACCAAGAGAATTGTTGATCGAAAGTCCGGCGTATGCAGTGGTAACCTCGGGCCAGCTGTATGCAAACATAGTGCGTTTGCTGCGGTCTTGCGGGTACATGCGCATTTCTGCAATAGATTCGTTGGTGTACGCATTCAGCTGAATTTCGCTTGACAAATTGTTATTTTGCAGATTTGCCGTTGAAACCAAACCGTAAGTCGTACTCCAACCCGGCATGTCCATATGCACCAGATTTTCGGGACGAGTAGTATCGTCCATATAATGTTCAACGGCATTAAAATAAACCTTGGTATCCCAAACGCGAACCAATCCGTTTTCAAAAAGCTGTTTGTAGGCTGCCGATGTTATAAGCGCACGCGACAACCACAAATCCATAGGTAGGGCAGGGAAGCCGACATCTTTGGCAACATCGAAAATTGCATCAACCCGAACCGATGACAATTCGCTGGTTTTATAAGCCATTCCCAGCGAAGTGTTGAATTTCTTATATTGCGAATGCTTGATTTCTGTATTATTTCCGTCTGAATAATTTTCTGCTTTTCGATACGAAATACTTGCGTCGGCTACAAATTTTGTTCCCGAATACGAAGCATTTCCCATATTAAAAAATTGCTTGTTGTTAAATTCGAACCCAGATTGATACGCGCCATTCCATTTTTTATCCAAACCAAAAGGCGTGCTTTTTCGTTTTAGGTCGATACTTCCTGCAACGGTAGATCCGTGCATGCTGCCTTCTTGTCCCGATTTTATATCAATTGAAGAAAGATTATTGCTCTCAACATACGACGTAATTGGATCCATTTTATCGGTACAGGCACCAAAAACGTGCATTCCGTCAATGGTCAAGGTAGATCGTTCGGTACTCATGTTGTTCAATAAAGGTTCCCAAGCATACGCGCCACGTTTTATAAAACTTATTTGATCAGACGATGCCAAAAATTCATCAACCGATACCGCCATTTTCATGTCGGTTTCAATCTTCTTTTTAACGGCAACTTCTACTTTAATTTCGTCTAAAACAGTTGATACACTATCAGTTTCTGTAATTTGTGCATTTGCAATGATTCCGCAAAAAAGCATTAGTAGTGTTAGATATCTCATTGCGTTAAAATAAAATATCAATAAAAAGTTCGCTTTTTGCTCCTTCAACACCCGGCGTAAAATCTTTAGAAACTTCGGTACCTTTAATAATCTTGCCGTTTTCGTTAAGCATAATAAAGTTCAAAGTCCAATTGCCTGTCATGGTGTAATTTACAACGCCGTGATAAAATTTGTCGTTTAGCTGAACCAAATCTTTATTGTTTGGCGATGAATGATTTCCCATAGAAGGTTCGGGCATTCGTGGATCTAACTGCAAGGTGTAACCAGAAACTTCTTCAAAAGTAAATTGCGATGGATCGGGGAAAGTTTCGGAAGAATTTGTTGGTTCAACATAACGATAAATTCCTGCAACCAATTCGTTTTCGGCGACTTTTGGTTTTTGCGGAGCCACCAATGAAATAATGTATTCCGAATTATCACTTCCCACAAAAGAAGTCATATTCAGATTTTTATTACTTTGCTGCTTAACTTGAATGGTTGTATTTATACTGACTTTTTCAGCAGAATCGGTAAAGTATACATAAAGCTGCCATTCGTCTGATGGATTACTTTCTGCTGTAAATACTGCATATCCCGAATAATAATTTTTATCATTTTGATAGATCAGGTTGTATTGATGCGGACAGGAAGTTTTATTTCCATTTAAATTTGTTTTTATCGGCAGAAAATAAACTTCTACATTATTTAACGATTCGTTTGTCTGCGTATTGTTAATTTTTAAACGTATTTCGTTGTATCCTTTGTAAAAAGTTCCGTTTAAAGCTTCGATACTTATTTTGTAATTACCGCTGTTGATTGCAACAGCTTCTTTAAACTCGTAATATTCGGTTACTTCGGTGCTTATTTCGGCTTCGTAATCAGTTTTATCTAATGTACACGAAGTTACAGCTACAAACAAGAATGCAGCCGACAGTAAATTAAATACTCTCATGGTTTTATGAATAATTAATTAGTTTGTTGTATTTCGGGTAGGATAAATCGACTCTCATTTTCTAAAATAAGCGCACGATTATTCCTGCCGAATTAACAACTGATATGAAAATAGATCCTATAAATAGTCTTACCGCGTTACTTGCAGTGACGTAAAAAATACGCATAGCAGAAAGTATCTGTATAAAACAGAAATAGCCAAATGGTAAGAATACTAAAAACTAATTAAAAACCGGAGGGTGAAAAATAAGGTTACAGAAAGAGAAACTGTATGTGTTTATTTTTGAAAAAAGTACTTTTTTAAGATGAGGTTTCACAAAGCTTGCTGAAAATGCAGCAAGTAAATCCTGATAAAAAACAATTTGAGTTTCTACGGAAAAAGAATGGTATTTGTCTTTGGTGTCAGCATCGGCGTTTTTAGCCATTTCTTTCATTAAGTGACATTTTCCGTTACATTCCATTTCGGGTTTGTCTTTGTTCACACAAAGTTCTTTTGTGATATAATCGTACAGCACCACGTATTCAACAACCGGAAAGATCGGTTTAAAAAGCATGAATAATGACAATATGAGTGTTGCTGTTTTCACAGCGCAAAGGTCTTGATTTTATTTACAATTAACAAGTTTTATAAGAATAGATATTAGCAATAATCAAACAAAAAATAGAATTATGCGATTTTGGCAATGCAAATTTTTACAAATGCTTCGGTTTTTTGTTCTGTGATGCCAACTCGGCAATTTCATCGATTCTTTTCTGTCTGGTTTCCGGTTTTTTTGCAAGTACAAGCCATAATAAAATTCCTTTTTTGGCAGATTTGCTTAAACCTTCATAAAATTCCATAGCGAAAGGTTTCAATTTAAGCGCTTGCTTTAGATCATTTGGCAAGATAAGTTCTTCAACCGAATCTAAAATAGTCCATGAACCGTTTTGTTTAGCGATTTCAATGGTTTTATAACCAGCATCTGCCATTAGACCTTGTTGTGTAAGTAGTTCAATTTTCTGTTTATTTACTTTAGACCACGTACTTTGTGCCTTACGTTTACTGAAATATTGATGCGAAGTTTCCTTGTCAATTGAGATTTTCTTACTGTCGATCCATCCAAAACATAAAGCAACATCAACAGCTTCACTCCAAGTAATTGTAGGCTTAGCTGATGATTTAGTATGAAAAACAACCCATACCGCCTGATGTGTAAGATGGTTTTCTTGTAACCAATTTCTCCATTCAGCAACATTTGTGGGATAGAATATTTTTATTTCTTTCATGTAGGTGTATTTAGTGCTAATAGCTCTATTATAAATTATAGACAAAAATAAAAAAATCCTAAAGAATTTTCTTTAGGATTTTTTTGTACTCAAGGCGGGACTTGAACCCGCACGAACATTACTGTTCACTGGATTTTAAGTCCAGCGTGTCTACCAATTCCACCACTCGAGCAGAGAAGTTTAAAAATCTATTTATAAGTCTTGAATAAATATTTGTACTCAAGGCGGGACTTGAACCCGCACGAGCATTACTGCTCACTGGATTTTAAGTCCAGCGTGTCTACCAATTCCACCACTCGAGCAGATAAATAGATTTTAGAGCGAAAAACGGGGTTCGAACCCGCGACCTCAACCTTGGCAAGGTTGCGCTCTACCAACTGAGCTATTTTCGCAAATAATATAAAAAAACGTTAGTACTCAAGGCGGGACTTGAACCCGCACGAACATTACTGTTCACTGGATTTTAAGTCCAGCGTGTCTACCAATTCCACCACTCGAGCAGTTGTAGCAACGTTGAGCGAAAAACGGGGTTCGAACCCGCGACCTCAACCTTGGCAAGGTTGCGCTCTACCAACTGAGCTATTTTCGCATATTATTTTTATGTAAAGAACATAGTTTGCAAATTTAAAAACATTTTCAATATCTGCAAATAAAAGTACTCAAGGCGGGACTTGAACCCGCACGAACATTACTGCTCACTGGATTTTAAGTCCAGCGTGTCTACCAATTCCACCACTCGAGCGAATCAAAACAAACCGTAAGTCTGTATTGCGACTGCAAATATAGAACGTTTATTTTATTTTACAAGGGTTTTAAAAAACTAATTTGTAATTATTTTTTAAAGTTTTGATAATGTTTAAAATAGCTTTTGTTTTTTTATTATGCTATTGCAAATTTATCTTGTAAATACTGCTTAATAAGCAAAAAAGCATTGCTATTGCAATGCTTTTTGTTAACGTAATGGTCTGTTTAAAACCAAATCTATGTATAAGTTTACTCTGTTTTTTAACTGTTTTCTGTGAACTACAAAATCTAAAAAGCCGTGTTCTAATAAAAATTCCGAAGTTTGAAAACCATCTGGTAAATCTTTACCTGTTGTATCTTTTACAATACGGGGACCTGCAAAGCCAATTAATGCACCTGGTTCTGCAATATTAATATCGCCCAACATGGCATAAGAAGCCGTTGTACCACCCGTTGTTGGATCGGTACATAATGATATGTAAGGAATTTTAGCATCTGCCAACTGCGCTAATTTTGCCGATGTTTTAGCCATTTGCATTAACGAATATGCAGCTTCCATCATACGTGCACCACCTGATTTTGAAATCATCATGAACGGGATGTTGTTTTTGATAGAATAATCAATTCCACGAGCAATTTTTTCACCTACAACAGAACCCATTGATCCACCAATAAAAGCAAAATCCATACAGGCAACAACTAAATCAGCACCTTTGGATTTTCCAACTGCAACGCGTACCGCATCTTTTAAATTGGTTTTGTCTTTAGCTTCTTTTAAACGTTCGCTGTACTTTTTGGTATCAACAAATTTTAAAGGATCTTTTGCTGTGATAGAACCAAATAATTCTTTGAACTTATTGTCGTCGAATAAAATTTCAAAATATTCTTTACTTCCAATTCTAACGTGGTAATCATCTTCCGGAGAAATCCACAAGTTTTTAGCCAGTTCTTCCGATTCTATAATTTTCCCGGTTGGTGTTTTGTACCATAAACCTTTGGGCGTATCTTTTTTATCTTCGGTTGGAGTTGTAATTCCTTTTTCTTTTCTTTTAAACCAAGCCATAGTCTATAAATTATGATTTATAAATTATGAATTATGAATTTATTAGTAATTCGTAATTCGTAATTTTTATAATGTTTTAACGTTGTTTAAATCGGCAAAAGCTTGTTCTAAACGTTTGTTGAATGTTAATTCGCCTTCGCGTAACCATTTACGTGGATCGTAATATTTTTTGTTTGGTACTTCTTCGCCTTCCGGATTTCCAATCTGTGTCATTAAATAATCTTTCTTCGCAAGAATATAATCACGAGCACCTTCTGTAAAAGCAAACTGTAAATCGGTATCGATATTCATTTTAATAACTCCGTAAGATATTGCTTCGCGAATTTCTTCTAAAGTTGATCCTGATCCACCGTGG
Source organism: Paenimyroides ummariense (assembly GCF_900115115.1). Taxonomy (GTDB): domain Bacteria; phylum Bacteroidota; class Bacteroidia; order Flavobacteriales; family Flavobacteriaceae; genus Flavobacterium; species Flavobacterium ummariense. Next base: position 91,150 of record NZ_FOVI01000008.1, on the reverse strand, counting down.
AAAACGAAATCTACCGGATTGTTTTTAGTGTTGAATTTTTCTTGAACGTATTTCTGCGAATTGTCTAAAATTTTCGGAGTTAATTTTACGTTTCCTGGTTTATAAACTCCATGCACGTTACCAAAAGCTGCTGCAATGGTAAAACGTGGCGATACTTTCATTAATTCTTCGTAAGCGTAAGCCACTTCTTCTGGTTGCGTGTATAGTTTTGATGAATCTACGTGCGAATTATCAACACCGTCTTCTTCACCACCTGTAATTCCTAATTCAATTTCTAAAGTCATACCCATTTTGCTCATACGCTCAAGATATTTTTTAGAAATTTCGATGTTTTCTTCGATCGGTTCTTCCGATAAATCAATCATGTGCGAAGAGAACAAAGGTTTACCATTTTCTTTATAGAATTTTTCGCTGGCATCTAACAAACCATCAATCCAAGGCAATAATTTTTTAGCACAGTGATCGGTATGTAAAATAACAGTTGCACCGTATAACTCTGCCAATTCGTGTACTTGTTTTGCGCCTGCAATAGATCCTGCAATAGCTGCACGTTCGTTATCGTTGTTTAAACCTTTTCCTGCCATAAACAAACCGCCACCGTTAGAAAACTGAATGATTACCGGTGCGTTTAATTTAGCAGCTGTTTCTAAAACACCGTTAATGGTGCTAGATGTTGTTACGTTTACAGCCGGTAAAGCAAAGCCTTTTTCTTTTGCGTAGTTAAATATTTCCTGAACTTGATCGCCGGTAGCAACACCCGGCTTAATGTTATGTGCCATATTTATAGGTTGTATGTTTTATTTTTAATTTTAGTTTAGCTTACAAAAGTAGTAATTTTATTAAAACGGATAATTAATTCCGACATTTAAAACGGTTTTACTTAAATTCCACTCTTTAAACCACTTTCGGTTAGCTTCGTTTGCGGGATTGTACGTTTTAAAACCTAAATCTAAACGAATAACAAAGAAGTTAAAATCGTATCGAATTCCTAAACCTGTACCTAGTGCCAAATCTTTTAAAGATTTTAATCCGTTAAAAGTCATTTCTTCGTCGGTAATATTATCTAAAGCATTCCAAATGTTTCCGGCATCGGCAAATAATGCCATATTCCAAGGTCCGCTCACATTAAAACGATATTCTGCATTAAAGGCTAACTTCATATTTGCTTCGTTAAAATCTAAAACTCCACCACTGCGACCAGGTCCTAAACGATAAGACTGCCATGCACGGTTGTCGTTAGATCCACCTGCAAAATAACTTCGCGAAAACGGAATGTTGTCGCTGTTGCCATACGGAATGGCGATACCACCAAAAGCCCGCAATGCAATTACGTTTTTATTTCCTAAATCAAAATACTTTATAAAATCTACTTCGCCTTTAATGTATTGCGAATACGCTACATCTAAAACGGTGTGTTTACCATTATCGTTGGTTTTACTGTTTGATTTTGCTATGGCATTTAAAATATTTCCTGCGGATTCGATCTTGGTTCTAAAAGTAAAAAAATCCTGGTCTTTAATATTGAATCGGTTAGAGTAGGTGTACACCACGTTACTTGCCAAGATAAGGTTGTTTTCTGTTAAACGCTGTTTTCTTTCGGCAATACTTAAAACAGTTTGGGTGTCTTGTTCGTTAGCGTTTGTATTTCCATTATAAACATCATTCATAAAGCGATCGGCACCGCCACCTTCAATTGTTAAGTTTCCGTTTTCGTCTAAATAGTCAGGGTTAACATCAGTTCTATCGGCAATCGTATTTAAGGTGTTGTATGAAGATCGATATACCTTAAAATAGTTCCCCGGATTCATGTTGCGGACAAATTGCAGGTTAAAAAGATCAAAACTAATGGTGTTTCTGCGTTTGTACGACCAAGAGTAGTTGTAAATTCCTGTAAGATTCTGTTTATCTAAACCAATATTCTGCTGGTTGAAAAACCCGACACTTAACGAAGTATTTGGGAACGATGTACGATCTACCAGTTTATCGATAATATTCGGAAAGAATAAAAATCTTGGAAAGGTCAGTTTTACATCGGCACCATATTCCAAAATGTCAAAAAAAGTGTTTTGTTCGTTACGATACCTTGATGCCGACGAACCAATGTTTCCTCTGAAACCAATATCTAAAATTTCGGCACCTTTAAATACATTTCTAAAAACAAAACCTATATTTCCCTGAATACCGAAATCTTGAATATTTGAGTGATTTAAATCGATCGAAGGATTAAAAATAATACGTTTTTTAGGATTTAATGTGATATTTGCGATCAACGATTTACCCAAACTGTCGCGCGTATCGGGAACGTATTCAATGGTTGGATAATTAAAAACCTTTAAATTACTTAATGAACGCGAAGTAACTAAACGACGCATATCTGAAAAATAACCGTCTTCATCGATAAAAACGGCATTACGCAACACTTTTGGCTTGTAACTTAACGGACCTTTACTGTAAATGTTTAAATTTTTGTATTGAACAGAATCGGTAATGGTTTCGTATTCTGCCGATGTATTGCTTGTGTAAAGATTTACCCTGCTGATTTTGTAAAGTTTAAAAGGCTCGGTAACCAGCGTATCACCTTGTTTAATGTTTTTATTGTCGATATTCAGGTAAATATCCGTTGTATGGTTGTTTTTTAAGGTATCGGCTTCGTAATTAATATAGGTTTTCTGAAAATCGTAAGCACCGTTGTTTCTAAAAAAAGTAGTAATACGTTCGCGTTCTTCATCTAATTTTGCAGCATTGTACTGATCGCCTTTTTTTACAACACTTGCACGCGTATTGGTTTTGTAAAGTGAATCTAATTCGGGCGATTTCACAATTACCGCAATACTATCGTAAACATAAGGTTTTCCTGTATTGATTGTGTAATGCGCACTGACTTTTTTAGGCTTTAAACTGTCTAACTTGTACGAAATTTTAGTATTGAAATATCCTTCATTAAAATAATGGTTTTTTAAACGAATGACCGATTTTTTGGTTCTTTCGCCATCATAAATAACAGGTGCTTCGCCTAAATCTTTTAACGTTCTGCCCATGCCCGAAACAAAAAACGATGTTCCCAAACGATCTACCTGTTTTGCAGATAAAAGTTTTGCCAGAAAACGTTCGGTATTCGGATGTTTATCTAACCACGCCTGATAGGTAGAATCGGGATTTACCTTTGCCATATTGTACATGTGCAAACGTAAACGGTAACCCAAAAAATTGCTGTTAGGCTGCTGATACAATTGTTTAACAATAACTTCGCTGGTTTCTTTTTTATTGTTTACCAAAATTTCATTTTCCGTTAGCAGTCGTTCATCAGCAGGTACGCGCTTTGTTAACGAACAAGCCAAAAAAATGCTTGAAATTACAGTAATAAACACTAATTTTGATAAAATATTTCTCAAGGACATAACAATTTCAATTGGTAAAATTACAACTTTTCACGAATGCTTACTAAAAACCAAATCAAATATATAACGCAATTAAAGCAAAAAAAATTCCGCGATTTAAATAAAGTTTTTGTTGCCGAAGGATTTAAGGTAATTAATGAACTGCTGAATTCTACTTTGCAGTTAGAACATATCTATACAACCAAGCAGTTAAATTTTAATGTTTCGAAGGAATTTGTAACGGAAATTAGTGAAGCCGACCTTAAGAAAATATCGTCTTTAACAACACCGAACGATTGTTTGGCTGTTTTTAAAATGAAAGATGATACATTGCCACAACCTAACGGATTGAAAATTGCTTTAGACAATGTACGAGATCCCGGAAATTTAGGAACTATTATTCGTTTGTGTGATTGGTTTGGTGTTGCCGATTTAATTTGCAGTAACGAAACGGTTGATGTTTACAACACTAAAGTGGTACAAGCAACTATGGGGTCGTTAACGCGAGTAAATATTTTTTATACCAATTTAGTTGATTATTTAAAGGACACCAATGAACCGATTTTTGGAACGTTTATGGATGGAACCAATATTTACAAAACCAATTTACCTACCAACGGAATTATTGTAATGGGTAACGAAGCCAACGGAATATCAAAAGAAATTGAAGCTTTGGTAACAGCTAAAATTGCCATTCCACGTTTTGGCGATTTACAACAAACCGAAAGTTTAAACGTTGCCACTGCAACTGCTATTATTTTAAGTGAGTTTAAGAGGAAATTTTGTTAATTTTATATTAATTATTTTATGTTAATTATTTTGGTAAATTCAATTTAATTAATCTAAAATACATGATATTATGAAAAAAAGTTTAGTGTTATCATTAATGTTTTTCTTGGGACTTACATTGACAGCATGTGAAGATGCTAATTCAAATTCTGATTTAGGGAGTTTATCGGAAAAAGTAGATAGTCAGAATTCCGAACCTCAAAATTCTACTTTTAGTACGGGTTGGGGTTTTAAAATTTCTGTTGAAAGCGATTTAGTTAGCACAGGAAATGGAAGCGGGTGTTATACTGTAAACGTTCGTGTTTATTTAACCGATATGTCAACAGGACAGAAAGAGTTAGTAGCAAACGACAATGTAAAAGTAGGAGATGGATGTCCTAAAAAAGCAGCAGCTAAAACAGCGGAAAACAGATGTGAATCAGGTTATTTACCAAATGGAGATTATGTTATGGCTAGCGAATTAAGTAGTGATTATAGAGAATGTTTAAAAGATTATCTAACAACAAATGAAGAAGCTTACGGCTTATATTTGGCATCAACAAGAGAACTAATTAATAGTTTATAAAAATATTTACATTACAATGATGAAAGCAGCAGTTCAACTTGAACTGCTGTTTGTTTTTATAGAACGTTGTTCTGCATTTTGAAAAGATACATAAACCGAAAGTTTAAATCTTGCAAATGCTATTATTTTAAGTAAGTTAAAGGCATGATTAGTTTTTTGATAATAAAAATAACTTATAAATCTTGAGAAAAGAAAAATCCTGCAAGTTGAATTGCAGGATTTTTTATGTCTAAAAGCTTATTACTAACAACTATTAATGAAAAGTAAAGTTTATAAACAAACCACGTGTTTTCATAGATTCAATGTCGCCTGTCCATGGGCTATTTGGGTTTTTATCGCGAATTAATTCGTCTTGTAAACCAAATACGCCTCGAACCGACGGAGTAAATTTAAAATGTTCGAAATAAAAATCAATACCTAAACCTAATTCGTAGTTTGCAGTCCATTTTTTCATTCTAAAACGACCTTGGTAGTTATCGTCTTTAGAAGTTTCATTACTACTTAAATTCAACGATTGCGATATCCCTGTTAAAATGTACGGACGAATATTTCCGGCTCTTAAAGCAGAAAATTTTAACAATATTGGAAAATGAATGTATGTTGAAGCTACATCGCGTGTATTTTGATCAGGGTTTTGTATGTGAGGGAAAAACAATTTTCTACGGGTATAATACAAGCCCGGTTCAAAACGTAAATCTAAATATTCCATTAAACGTAAATTTCCAACCAAACCAACATTAAACCCAGTGGTAGGTTCTACCAAAATTTCGTCGCTTCCGTTTTTTTCGTAGAAACTTTTCTTATAATCAAACTTAAAATTGTACGAGCTAAATCCTAAATAATACCCATAATGCACACGCTGCTGATCCCAGTTTTGCTGGTTGCGGTAAGGATTTTTTCCAAACATGCCCTGTGCAAACGAATTTGCGGTTAAAAGAAAACAAGTAGCAATTAAAAGGTTTTTCATACGATTATTTTGATGCTGAATAAATTGTTGCAACGCCCATTGTTTGTGGATTATGTTTTACATTTTTAAAGCCTACTTTTTGCAAAATGGCATTTAATTTTTCACCGTAAGGGAAATTTTTTGCCGATTCTGATAAATACTCGTACGCTTTTTGATCTTTAGAAAATACTTTACCCATTAACGGCATAAAGGTTTTCATGTAAAAATTGTATCCCTGTTTAAACGGAAACTTTGTTGGAACCGAGGTTTCTAAGATAACAAAAATTCCGTTAGGTTTTAATACACGTAAAATTTCAGACAAACCTTTTTCAAGATTTTCAAAATTACGTATACCAAAGGCAACGGTAATTGCATCAAAAGTATTGTCTTGAAAAGGTAAATTTTCAGAATCGCCCTGAATCATTTCAATTTTATTTTGCAGTCCTAAAGCATTTACTTTTGTTTTGCCAACCTCTAACATTCCTGCCGAAAGATCCAAACCAACAATACGTTTTGCGTTAGATTTTGATAGTAAAATAGCCAAATCGCCCGTTCCTGTAGCAATATCTAAGATAGATTCCGGATTGGTGTCAGATACCATTTTTAATACCTTACGTCTCCATCCTTGATCTGTTCCCAGTGAAATCATTCGGTTTAAACTGTCGTAATTACCGGAAATAGTATCGAACATTTGTTCAACCTGTTGTTTTTTACCTAAGTTAGAATCTTTATATGGATTGATTTGATCGGCCATTTTTAAATTGAAATTTTTACAAATATAATTATAATAAAAATAGTACCATCAATATAAAATAGATTGATTTTTTTGTATATTTTTTAAATAATTTTTTATTATATTGTGTAATGTTTAATTTTTTATTTACACTTTATGAAAAAAATATTCTTTTTTACTGCGATTTTTTACAGTAGTATAAGTTTCGCAAATGTAAATTCACAACTTAATAGTTTAAGCTATGAGTATGTGAACGATAACCTTTCTGATGTATCAAAAAAGATCCAAGCAATTGAAAGTTTTAATCATAAATTAAATGTTACGTTCGTAGAAAAATTGTTTGAAAGTGAAGAGGATATGTTTTTATGGATTGATGCTAATTTAGAGCGAACAAAATTTCATTCGTTAGCAGAAGCGAAATCTGAATGGGAATTAATTGATAAACTGCAAGAATTTGAAATAACAGATAATTCAAGCTTAAAATCGGCTTATGAATTAATGATTCGTATTCAGATAAAAACCTTGTCTGGTAAGATGATGATATCAGATGAGTGTAAAGACAATTTTATGAAACATAGCGAAGCTCATTCAGAAATTTATGCTGATCAAATAGATAAACTGTATAGCGAATATAGAGGAAAAGAACATGATGAGCGTTTTGAAAAAATAAAAGCAATAATAAAGAAGAACGATTTTATTAGAATGTACAATTGTACTACTTATTTTAAACAATGTATAGGACTTTAATTTTTTGATGATATGAGAAAGCAATTTTTTTTAATAGCTCTGATTTTAACAGGATTTGTTGGATTTTCGCAAGACATTTTAAATGATCCGTTATTTATAAAATACGAAGAAACATTTAAAACAGCATATAATAATAATGTGATTGATCTTTATAATGCGAAATCTGATGAATATAATCAGAAAATAAATAAGAATAAAAAATTTAATGATACACCTGATAATTTAGAAAATATTCTAAAGGAAGACTTAAAAGAAACAAAGTTTAAAACTGTAGAAGAGGGTGTAAATTTACAGAAAGAAATATTTAGTTTATTGGATGAAGTTCGAGAAGTAACAAAAGAAAATAATATGTTATTTATTGAGTTGCAAAAGAAATATACAGCCAAAGAAATATTTGAAGCTTATGAATTGCGCAACAACCCGTTTAAAATATAAAAAAAAGCCAGAAGTAAATTCTGGCTTTTAATTTATCTTATACTAAAAGATTGTTGTTTTTCTGCTGGTAACTGACCAAAACGCTCTTGGCATTCTTTAATCATTGCAATAGCTGCAGCTTTATCGCCAAAACCGTTGATTTCAACTTTTTTGTTTTCTAAATCTTTATAAACTTTAAAGAAATGTTCAATTTCTTTGATAAGGTGCTTGTTGATATCTCCTAAATCGTTTAATTCACGCATTAAAGGATCGCCGGTTGGTACACAGATAATTTTTTCGTCGTTTCCTTTATCGTCAGCCATATAAAACACACCAATTGGCTTCACTTCCATTAATAAACCTGGAATAGTAGGTTCTGTAGTTAAAACCAAAACATCTAACGGATCGTTATCTAAAGCCAATGTTTCAGGAATAAAACCGTAATCTGTTGGGTATTTCATTGATGAAAATAATAAACGATCGAATCTCATCATTTTTAAATCAAAATCGAACTCGTATTTATTTCTGCTTCCTGCAGGAATTTCGATGAATACATCGAATTGTTCAACGTTTGTCATATCTGTATATTTCTTTATTTCAAAATTGGTTGCAAAAGTACGTTAAAATTCAGTTTCTTACAAAGAAGTTGCTTAAACTTTTAACATTAAAGCTTATAACTAAATTATTAACAACAAAGAATATCGTTTTATAGCTTACCTATAAGTCTTCTCTATGTAGTTATGTGGTTACTGTTTTAAAAATGGAAACCAAAAACAACATTCACACCAACTCTTCTAACATCGGGATTTTCAAGATAATTGCCTCGCCAGTTTACATCAACACGCAGGCATTTAAAAATGTTTCCTACACCCACAAAATATTCATAATAAACTTTATCTGTCGGAGCTATGTAAGGAATATTTGATGCATTAATGTCGATATTTTTCTGCGATACATCGCCCCAAACTCCACGAATACCGACAAATTCACGTAAACCTAATTTTCTTATACCCGGAATTCTCGAAAAAATTCTACCATTAAAATTGTGTTCTAAATGCAGCGCAATATACTCATCGGTAATAAACTCGTAATAATTCATACGGCTAAATGCATTGCCAATAATAAAGTACGATTGGTTTCCGGGAATTACACTCATTAAGCCCAATGGAACGGTTCCGTATGTTTTACCGGCTTCTAAAGTTGGAGTGAACCTACCAAAACCGCCCACTAATATTGGGTGACTGTATAATAACTGAACTTTTTTGTAATCGAAATCGCTGCCCAGCATGCCTTTTACACCTAACGAATAATTAAAGAAAAGGCGTGCGTAATTGTAGTCAACATCGGTGCGGTCAACGCCGTAACCAACTGTTTTTCTGCGCGGTGTATAATCAACCGAAAGATTGATTTCTGCCTGATTTAAATCGTTTCGAATGTTACCGGCTTCGTCATAATATGCCAATGAAAAAGTAGGCGATGCCGATTTTAATGTTTTATAGTTGAATGATGTTGAGAATTTTAAATTTTTTAATGGTTCGATTTCTAAACCTGCCGAAGTAAGATTTATGTTTGATAATTTGGAATTATCGCCACTTGCCAACAAGGCACTCGATGCAAAACTTCTGCCTAATACATCGGTAATAGGCGATAGGGTAGCGGCAATTTGTTCAACATCGCGACGGTTTCCTGCAAAGAAAATAAAGCGCGAATCTTTATCCAGCATAAACCTGCCCGAAATTCCGTACTTAAATTTATTGTCTTTAAAACCGTAAGCGGTGTATCCTTCTAAACGCCACATATCGTTTTGCCCAAAATAGGTTCTACCGCCGGCTCTTAAACGGAAACCTTCGATATCGTTAAATCCAAACGAAGAAAAAATAGGTCCGTAATCAAAATTGCCAATTTGTACATAATCACTGGCTAAAATAGTTCCTAAATTCACGTAGGTTTGAAAGCGTTTATTCTGCTTTAGTTCGCCCAGCATGGTATAAATACCTTTTTCTTCTTCCGACAAAGGTTCAAAACGATATCCTTCCCAAAACTCATCGGGACGGTTCATCAAAGCTTCGTTGTAGCTGTTTACTTCACTTTTGTAGAAGTTTACGGGTTTCTTTTTATCGAACTCAAATTGTTTGTAATAGGTAGTTCTTTTACCGTACATTCCCTTTGATTTTTCATTCTGGCGGATACTGAAATCGGTCATTAAATGATCTTTTGTAAGCAAAAAAACCGAATCGTTCAAAACATCAAACTCTTGTTCAATATAGATATCGCGCACCCAATTAATATTGGCATCTTTACTAATTGCCATATTTATTTTCTTGATAGCCCAAGTGCCATCGTTCACCCAAAAATCGCCTTTGAAAGTTAATTCGCCTTTTCTGCGTGGGTAATACACAATGTTGTAGCATTTTTTGCCGTCTATATCAGCGGTATCGGTCAAAACATAATTATAAACGTTGATTCCGGTGCGTGAAAGCGGACTCACAAAGTCTTTGTCGAACAATTTCAGGTAGTTGTTGTAAATATCATATTCTACATACAAATCCTTTAAAAACGCCATAATGTGTTGGTTGTTTTCAAAGCCTGAATTTTTATTTCCGGCAAGAATTTCTTTTTTCAACTTGGCAACATTATCGCCATAAACGTTCGATGCTTGTTCGTTTATAAAAATAGGTAAGTAGGTTTTTCCGGTGATTTTAGATGTATCAACCTTATCAAAAATAAATTCCATACCTTTAAAAACCCGACTTTTCATGTAAGCACTGTCGATGGAATTTAAATCGAATTCAATTTTTTCGTATTTCTGATAAGCGTATTGGTCGAATTTGTGCAGACCGTTTTTACGACGGTTTTCCCAGATTTTTCGTAGGATATCTAACGCCGGATTGTCTTTTTTGGATGTCTTTCCTGTAAATATTTTTATCTCAGAAAGCACGGTGTCTTCTTCTAAAACAATTTTTAAATCTAAATTAACTGCTTTGGTCAATGGTAAAAAAACATCGTTATAGCCCGTAAACGATATTACCAAAGTGTCTTGCGTGTTGTTAGATTCTAAATAAAACTTACCGTCTTCGTTTGTAATAACGCCTTCGGTAGTATTCTTAAAGTACACACTTGCGTACGATAACGGCTGTTGTTTTTCATCAATTACAATTCCACCAACTTTGGTTTGTGCCACTATTTGCAAGGTGAAAAAAGTAAAAACAACAAATAACAATTTTTTCATAACAAAAAACTCCAACCTTTTTGGTTGGAGTTACAAATGTAAATGAAATTTATTATTTTTTGTACATAACTTTTTTAACAGCTTTTACAACATCTTGTGCGTTAGGCAACCATTCTTTTAACAAGGCTGGTGAGTAAGGCGCAGGAGTATCGGCAGTAGTAATACGTTGTACAGGTGCATCTAAATAATCAAAAGCGCGTTCTTGAACCATGTAAGTGATTTCTGAAGCAACCGATGCAAACGGCCAAGCTTCTTCTAAAACAACCAAACGGTTTGTTTTTTGTACCGATTTAATGATTGCATCGTAATCCATTGGGCGAACCGTGCGTAAATCAATAATTTCACAAGAAATATTTTCTTTAGCCAATTCGTCTGCAGCAATATAAGCTTCTTTAATAATTTTTCCGAAAGATACAATGGTAACATCGGTACCTTCGCGTTTAATATCGGCAACACCTAATGGAATAGTGTATTCACCTTCTGGTACTTCGCCTTTATCGCCATACATTTGTTCCGATTCCATAAAGATAACCGGATCGTTATCGCGTATAGCCGATTTTAATAATCCTTTGGCATCATAGGGGTTTGATGGCACAACCACTTTTAAACCCGGAGTATTTGCAAACCAGTTTTCAAAAGCTTGAGAGTGTGTTGCAGCTAATTGTCCGGCAGATGCTGTTGGTCCGCGGAAAACAATTGGCATGGTGAACTGACCACCACTCATTTGACGCATTTTTGCTGCGTTATTAATAATTTGATCGATACCAACTAAAGAGAAGTTAAACGTCATAAACTCTACAATAGGGCGTAAACCGTTCATAGCCGAACCTACTGCAATACCTGCAAAACCTAATTCGGCAATTGGTGTATCAATCACACGTTTGGCACCAAATTCGTCTAACATTCCTTTACTGGCTTTGTAAGCTCCGTTGTATTCGGCAACTTCTTCACCCATTAAATATATTTTATCGTCGCGGCGCATTTCTTCGCTCATTGCTTCGCAAATAGCCTCTCTAAATTGAATTGTTTTCATAATATCATTATTGATAGGTGCACAAAAATATAAAATTATAATTTGTTAGCCTTTATTTTTATGAATAAAAAAATGTTATTGATTTTTTATAGAAGTAATTCATTTAATTTTTCATTTTCGAAAATTATTTTTCCGAGTTTTAAATCAGAAAATCCTTTTTTAAGTTGATACGTAAAATGTGGTGTTCCATTATCAACTAAACATTCTAAATAATAAGTGTAAATATTGTTTTTATTACTAATACGATCTTTTAACTGATGAATATGACTTGAAATTGCAAAGAATGAATTTTGAAATTTAAGCAATCCGTTTAATGTGGTTGTCGAAATTTCTAACGCATCTTCGAAATTCGTTCCCTTAAACAATTCATCAAACAAAGCAAAACATGTTTTGTGGTCATTACATTTTAAAACAACTTCTTTTAAATTTAAAACTTCCTGCATAAAATAACTGTATCCGCTACTTAAATCGTCGTTGTTATTTATAAAAATATAGATTTCGTTATAAAAAGGAATTTTAGCTTCTTTTGCAGGAACAGGAAAGCCTAAATGTGCCAAGTAAACACACATTCCCAAACTTTTTAGAAATGTTGATTTTCCTGCCATATTTGCACCTGTTAACAATAAAACTCCGTTAGAATTATTAAAAGAATTTGTAGTAGCGTTTTTAAGTCTTGGATGATAAAAATCGGTAAGTGCAATGTCGTTTTTAATAATCTCTGGAAACTGAAAATTATGTTTTAAAGTTTGTTTTGCTATTGATATATAAGCTTCAAACTGGGCAAAGAAATCTATAAAAGGAAATTGTTTTCCTTCTTTATAATGTTCTTGAAATATTTGAATGATTACTAAAACATCATCTGCATTCAGATTTTTAGATCGAATTTTATCTTGATAAAAATCTAAATTATATGATTTAAAATATGCAATAAACTCATTATATTGATTTTTGTAATCATTAGGAAAATCATCACATTTAAAATCCTTTAAATAAGTTGTGTAATAATAATGTAGAAAAATTATTAGTTGCGCTGTTTTGCCCTTTATTGTTTGAAACCTATTTTCATTACTTTTAAGAGCTTTTAAAGGTTTTGACTGCTCTAAAATTGATCCGAAGTTTGATTGTTCGATCAAAAAAAAAACTTCACGGTAATGTAAAATAGGATACTGGTAATTTGTAAACAAATTAAAATTATCTCTAAAACATTTTATGATTTGCTGTTGATTTTTGATAGCAGCAACACTCTCCAATTTATTGTTAATAGTACGCTTTAGTGCATTTTGTGCGTTACTATTTATTGTTCCATTAAAAACATCGAAAATATCGGTAACAATAGCATTTTCTATTTTCATTATTTCACACCTTTATATAGAAACACATCGCCGTTCCATTCGTAAATTAAATTTTTGCTGGTAACATTTTGTTTATCGTCAACCAAAGCAATTTTCAGCCTGTTGTTCTCAAAAGTAATTAATTCAACCGGGCGTTCAGGTCTGTCAACCACGCTAAAAAAATCATATTCAACTGAAATTTTATCTAACGTGTTGGTTTTAGTTTTAAAAACGGCTGTATTCTGTAAATTTTCAGTACCAATTTTATAAGCATTAATATGTTGCACAGAATATTTACTTGAAAGGATACTGTTTGAAATTACCAAATAAATACTTTCGTTGTTTTTGTTTTGAACGGTGTAAATCTTCGAAAAATAAGCTTGCGAATCATTTGATGCCAAACTTTCATTTACCGTGATATTTCCATTCGCATCAAACTGATAAATTTGATTAAAAAAACGCATGGTTCCGCCCGAATTATTATCCCAACTGTAAACTCGGAGTTTTTTATCTGCCGAAGTTGCCATTTTCAAGGCATTTTCTTTCTGTAATTTTTCAAACGGATAATTCAACGTGCTATTGTTGTTCTTAATTAGATAGGTTAGCGAATCGGTAAACTGCTTACTGCTTACCGTAAGCAAACTGTCGTTTCGCATATTTCCCATTGCTAAAAAAATATCATTATGAATTTTTAATAGTTTGTCTTCTTCTGCAGATAAATCAACAGTATCTATTTTTTCTACCGATTGATTATTCTCTGTCGAAGAATTAGTGGTGGTTGTAGTTTCGTCTGCTTTTTTGTTGCAGGCAAAAACCAATAAGGTCAGTAATAAATAATAGGTCTTTTTCATAGTTTAAAATCTAAATTCGCTAATAAAAACTCATTTTTGTGTATAGTAAAGATAGCCTATTCAAAAAAAGATTAGACAGTAACATGAAAATTTTAAGAAATAATTTATATGCACGCATAGTATTGTTATTTGAAATTTTTTTTATCTTCGTAGCTAATTAAGAATTAATCTAAAAAACGTAAAATAGATGAAAATATTAGTTTGCATCAGCCACGTGCCTGATACTACTGCAAAGATTAACTTTACAAACGGTGATACAGAATTTGATACAAACGGTGTACAATTTGTAATTAATCCTAACGATGAATTTGGTTTAACACGTGCTATTTGGTTTCAAGAAAAACAAGGCGCAAATGTAACTGTTGTTAATGTTGGCGGACCAGAAACAGAAGCTACCATTCGTAAAGCATTAGCAATTGGTGCTAACGAAGCTATTCGTGTAAACGCAAACCCTACAGATGGTTTTGCTGTTGCTAAAGAATTGGCAGAAGTTGTTAAAGCAGGAAATTACGATGTGGTTATTTGTGGAAAAGAATCCTTAGATTATAATGGCGGAATGGTTCCTGGAATGTTAGCATCTTTATTAGGTTACAATTTTGTAAATTCTTGTGTTGGTGTAGAAATTGATGGTGCAAACGCAACTTTAGTTCGTGAGATCGATGGTGGTAAAGAAACGTTAACTACAAACTTACCATTGGTAATTGGCGGACAAAAAGGTATTGTTGAAGAAAAAGATTTACGTATTCCAAACATGCGCGGAATTATGACTGCTCGTACTAAAGCATTAAACGTTTTAGAACCGGTTGCTGCAGATGCTAAAACAAAAGCGGTAAAGTTTGAAAAGCCAGCACCAAAATCGGCAGTGAAATTAATCAGCCCTGATAATTTAGACGAGTTGATTAATTTATTACACAACGAAGCTAAAGTAATCTAATTTCTAATCTTTTAAAAAGTAAAAAATGTCAGTTTTAATATATACAGAGTTTTCAGAAGGAAAATTTAAAAAAGTAGCTTTAGAATTAGCTTCTTACGCAAAAAAAGTAGCAGAATCATTAGGAACCACCGTTACAGCAGTTACTGTTAATGCAGGTGATGTTTCTGAATTAGGAAAATACGGTGTTGATAAAATACTAAAAGTAACCGATAGTAAATTAGACAAGTTTAACGCTAAAGCGTATGCCGATGTTGTTAAACAAGCAGCACAAAAAGAAGGAGCAAAAGTGGTAATTTTATCATCTACAACCGATTCTTTATATTTGGCACCAATCGTAGCAGTTGGTTTAGACGCAGGTTACGCATCAAACGTAGTAGCATTACCGGTTTCTACAAGTCCGTTCCAAGTAAAGCGTAATGCTTTTTCTAGCAAAGGATTTAACGTTACAGAATTAACTTCAGACGTAAAAGTAATTGCAGTTGCTAAAAACTCATTTGGTTTGGCTGAAGCATCTGGAGCAGCAGCGACAGAAGATTTCGCGGTAAGTTTGAACGATGCCGATTTTAACATCCACATTCAAAGTCAAGAAAAAGCATCAGGACAAGTTTCTATTGCCGATGCTGAAATCGTGGTTTCTGGTGGTCGTGGTTTAAAAGGACCAGAAAACTGGGGAATGATCGAAGAATTAGCGAGTGTTTTAGGTGCAGCAACAGCTTGTTCTAAACCGGTTTCTGATTTAGATTGGAGACCTCACTCTGAGCACGTTGGTCAAACAGGAAAACCAGTAGCGTCAAACTTATACATTGCAGTTGGTATTTCTGGTGCAATTCAGCACATTGCAGGTATCAATGCTTCTAAGGTAAAAGTGGTAATTAATTCTGATCCAGAAGCACCTTTCTTTAAAGTTGCCGATTACGGAATTGTTGGTGATGCATTCCAAATTTTGCCAGAATTAACTAAAAAGTTAAAAGAATTCAAAGCGAATAATAACTAATATTTGCTTTAAATATAATATTCAAACAGCCGTAATTTTTACGGCTGTTTTTTTAAATATCAATTTTGTCTTGTGTCTAAATTTGCTAAATATCGATATTATTATTAAATTTGAATAGATATAAATAGCTCAATCATGAACATCAGTTTTACAAAAAAGCAACAAGATTACATTGCAGAGCAAGTAACTTCAGGAGATTTTCAAAATGCTAGCGAAGTTGTTCGTGATGCATTGCGTTTGCATGAAATTTATCGAGTTCGAGTGTTAAATGAACTTAAGAATGAGATAGATAAAGGCTGGTCTGGCACATCAAGTTCTCGAAATATAAAAGATATTATTCAGGCAAAAAAAGAAAAATCTTAAATGTCTGATAGATTTTATGTTTTATCGGAAAAAGCAGATGCTGATTTAGAGGAAATATTCGATTATACTTGTGAAGAATTTGGTTTTAATCAGGCAGAGAAATATCTTTTAGAAATCGAAGGCATTTTTTATTTTCTGTTTAAAAATCCTTTTTCTGGTAGAAGTAGAAACGAGATTAAAGAAGGTTTATATAGTTTTCCGAAAGATAATCACATAATTTTCTACAGAATTCATAATGATCATATAAGAATTATCAGAGTACTTCACGGTAGTCGCGATTTACCTAATTCATTTTTAATTTAATAAAGTAATCAAAACCAAACAAAATTATTTTCTAAATAAAGGCTATTAAATTTAAAGATGTATCTTTGTTTAATAGCCTTTTTTGGCTATTTTTATCAATATGAGTTTAGTAAAATTAACAATAAAAGGAATTTCATACAGTCATACGCAAAACGGAGCTTATGCTTTGATTTTGAATGAAGTAGATGGCGAGCGTAAACTGCCAATTGTGATTGGTGCGTTTGAAGCGCAAGCCATTGCCATTGCTATTGAAGAAGATTTAAAGCCGCCACGCCCGCTAACACACGATTTATTTAAAACTTTTTGCGACCGATTTGATATCGTTGTAAAACAGGTAATCATTCATAAGTTGGTTGATGGCGTTTTCTTTTCAAGCATTATCTGCGAACGCGACGGAATCGAGGAAATTATCGATGCGCGCACGTCTGATGCTATTTCACTGGCATTACGTTTTGATGCGCCTATTTTTACCTATCAGAATATTTTGGACAAGGCAGGAATTTATCTTCGAGAACAAGAAGAAGCCGATGCTAAAGATGAGGATTATGATGACGATGACGACGATTTTGATGCAGACGACGATGATAATAATGAAGAATTAAGTGATGTTATTGATGAATTTCTAAATATTGCCCCTGCCGAAAAAGGCAATGAATTCGCCGATTATTCGCTTCAGGAACTAAACGATATGTTAGAACTGGCAGTGTTGAACGAAGATTATGAAAAAGCAGCCCGTTTACGTGACGAGCTATCAAAAAGAAACCTTTAAAAAATGAAACAGTATTTAGATTTAGTTAAACACGTTTTAAAAGAAGGTGTTCAAAAAGGCGACAGAACAGGTACAGGAACCAAAAGTGTTTTTGGTTACCAGATGCGTTTTGATTTAGCCGAAGGTTTCCCTATGGTTACAACCAAAAAAGTGCATTTAAAATCAATCATTCACGAATTGCTTTGGTTTTTAAAAGGCGATACCAATATAGGTTATTTAAAAGAAAACGGCGTTCGTATTTGGGACGAATGGGCGAATGAAAATGGAGATTTAGGTCCAATTTACGGTTATCAGTGGCGTAATTGGAACGGCGAAGAAATAGATCAGATTAAAGAATTAATAGAAACCTTGAAGACAAATCCAAACAGTCGAAGAATGTTAATTTCGGCTTGGAATCCTTCGGTTTTGCCAGATACATCTGTATCTTTTGAAGAAAATGTTGCGAACGGAAAAGCAGCTTTGCCTCCGTGTCACGCATTTTTTCAGTTCTATGTTGCCGATGGTAAATTATCGTGCCAACTGTATCAGCGTTCGGCAGATATCTTTTTAGGTGTTCCGTTTAACATTGCTTCGTACGCACTGTTTACCATGATGGTTGCACAGGTTTGTGGTTTAGGTTATGGCGATTTTATTCATACGTTTGGCGATGCGCACATCTACAACAATCATTTTGAACAAGTTGAATTACAATTGTCAAGAGAACCGCGTCCGTTACCAAAAATGTTATTAAATC
The DNA here is from genome assembly GCF_900115115.1 of Paenimyroides ummariense. Lineage (GTDB taxonomy): Bacteria > Bacteroidota > Bacteroidia > Flavobacteriales > Flavobacteriaceae > Flavobacterium > Flavobacterium ummariense. The sequence goes on along the minus strand of NZ_FOVI01000008.1, from coordinate 73,039 downwards.
CGGAAATAAAAGATATTTTCGACTTTACGTTTGAAGATTTCACGTTGGTTGATTATGATCCGCATCCGGCAATTAAAGGTCAGGTTTCTGTATAATGAAGATTAGTTTAGTAGCAGCCATTGCACAAAATAACGCAATAGGAAAAGATAACGATTTGTTGTGGCATTTACCTGCCGATTTTAAACATTTTAAAAACACAACAAGCGGTCATTTTATTTTAATGGGTCGTAAAACGTTTGAATCGTTTCCTAAACCTTTGCCCAATCGTACACATTTAATTATTACCAGACAGAAAAATTACAATGTTCCCGATAATTGTTTTGCGTTTGCTTCTGTGAACGATGCGTTACAATTTGTTCAACAGCAAAACCGGGAAATTGTGTATGTAATTGGCGGTGGCGAAATTTATAAGGAAACAATCAGTATTGCTAATGAATTGGTGATTACACATGTAAATGCCGTATTTGAAGATGCTGATGCCTTTTTCCCAGAAATAACATCTGACTGGAAAATGATTTCAGAGTCATTTCATAAATCCGACGAAAAAAATCAATTCGATTTTACCATAACGGTTTATCAAAAGTAAGATCACGTTGTCATTCCGATACTTCGACAGGCTCAGCACAGCTCAAGGAGGAATCTCATCAATATTGTTAGATTCTTCATTTCACTTTGTTACATTCAGAATGACAAAATAACATAAACAATGAAAAAAGTAATCACAGCTTTTATTACATTTCTTACTGCATTCTCGGTAAATGCACAAATGGCTGTGTTTAAAAAAGAATTGGTTCGTCCGCCGCAATTAACGTATTATGGGTTGAATCATTTGGGCGATACTTCTTCCATTGTAAGTAACGAAATTGCGAAAGAAACCCTTTTAAAAACATTTACTTTTAAAGATCCGTTTTTAGGAAATATTGCGCAGTACGACGAACGAAATCCTTTAAAACAATTGGTTTTTTACAAAAATACACAGCAATTGGTTTTGTTAGATAATCAGCTAAGTATAAAAGAAAAGATTGTTTTAACAGATCGTTTTCCTGAAATCGATGCAACTTATGCCGCTTTAACATCTCAGGCTTCCATCTGGATTTTCGATTATGCAAGCAAACGTTGGTGCATTGTTTCATCGCAACAAGATCAACCATCGTTTGTAAGTAACCCTATAACAATCTATTCTTTTCTAACAACTTACGGGAATTTCGCCTACTGGCAAAAAGACGATGTTGTGTACGGAATTGATATCTACGGAAAAGTAATTCAAGAACAAAATTTACCTAAAAAAGCACAATTGTTAGCAATTAATGGCGATTTGTTGGTGTATGTATCAAACAATAAATTATTTTTGTTAAACACTAAAAATAAAGAAGCAGAACAATTAGCAGAAGTTCAGTCAACCATTGATTCTGTTATTTTTAACGCAAACAGTTTAAGTGTTTTAACAACAGATAAATTGTATTTATACCATATAAACTAATAAAATATGCAAGTTGCAATTGCCGGAAACATTGGTGCAGGAAAAACTACGTTAACCAGATTATTAGCCAAACATTACAAGTGGGATGCACATTACGAAGATGTAGTTGATAATCCGTATTTAGATGATTTTTATCATTCAATGGATCGTTGGTCGTTTAATTTGCAGATTTACTTCTTAAACAGTCGCTTTCGTCAGGTTTTGGCAATGAAATCAAGCGGAAAAAATACCATTCAAGATCGAACCATTTACGAAGATGCCCATATTTTTGCTCCGAATTTACATGCCATGGGGTTGATGTCTAACCGTGATTTCGATAATTACAAACAATTGTTTGAATTGATGGAAGATTTGGTTGGAGCTCCTGATTTATTGATTTATTTAAGAAGTTCTATTCCCAATTTAGTGGGACAAATTCATAAACGCGGACGTGAATACGAAAATTCTATATCGATTGATTATTTGAATAAACTGAACGAACGTTACGAAAGCTGGATTAAAGGATATGATAAAGGTAAATTATTGATTATAGATGTTGATCCTATTAATTTTGTTGATAATCCAGAAGATTTAGGACAAGTTATTAACCGAATTGATGCCGAAATTAACGGTTTGTTTTAATATGAACTGGCTTTTTGTTAATCATTTTGTCATTTCGAGGAACGAGAAATCTAATTGTAAAAAGTTAGATTCTCCACTTCACTTCGTTCCGTTTAAAATGAAAAACACATATTTATTATTGTTTTTACTTGTTTGTTCATCGGCATTTAGTCAGGAAAACTGGAGCGCATCGCTACAAACTTATCAAGGCGCTATTTTACCGCACAGCCCAAATATATCACATTTAATAACCAATAAGCCTTCGGGTTTTCTGTTTTCGGTTAATCATCAGGTAAACGGATCAAAAGAGTGGCATCATACGTATCGTTTTCCCGAAGTTGGTTTTTCTTTTCATACACAAAACAATCACAACGAAATGTTGGGCGATTTGTACGGTTTGTATGCCCATTATAATTTTTATTTCTTAAACAGACGCTTGCAGTTTCGCGTAGGGCAGGGAGTTTCTTACGCCACAAATCCGTTCGATAAAGAAACTAATTTTCGCAATGTAGCTTACGGATCTAAATTTATGCCGTCAACCTATTTTATGTTGGGTTATGATCAACCTAGAATCTGGCACAACATCGGAATAAATGCAGGTTTACTGTTTGTGCATCATTCTAACGCAACTATAAAAGCGCCAAATACAAGTACCAATACGTTGGGAGTGAATGTTGGATTAACATATCATTTTTCTGATGAAGATCAAAGCGGTAAAGCCAATTCATTTGTTGATTATCCACAGCAAATTCGATACAACCTTTTGTTCAGAACTGGTGTACACGAAAGTCATATTATCGGAATGGGACAAAAACCGTTTTATCACATCACAGCAATTGTAGAAAAACCGTTGAATAATTATGGAGCTGCACAGTTAGGAGCCGAAGTTTTTCTGTCGAATTCATTAAAAGAGCTTATTCCGTTTTTAGCAACATCTTTCCCTGAAGAAGGAATGGATAAAAATACCGATTGGAAACGTGTGGGAGTTTTTGCGGGATACGAATGGTATCTGAACAAACTAACAGCTGAAGGAAATATTGGTTATTACGTGCACGATGAATACAAGAAAAACGGGTCGCTTTATCAACGTTTAGGTTTACGTTATTATGTAACTCCGAATGTTTTTGCAGCAATGGCACTAAAAACACACTTTGCTAAAGCAGAAGCTTTTGAAGTTGGTTTAGGATATAAGTTGTAATTTAAAGTTTAAAGTTTAAGGTTTTTAGCGCCTGATTTTAATTGTAATCTGTGATATTTAGTGTAATCTGTGGTTAAAATAAATTCAGCGTTTACAAATAGAAATAGAATTATGAAAAAAAGTATCGTTTTATTGTTATTGATAATTGCCGGATGCGCTGGTGAAGATGCTTGTTTTTCTAAAAAAGGCGATGCCGTTTCGCAGCAACATCAGTTATCAGGATTTCATACCGTTGATATTCCAATGAATGTTTCTGCAGAAATTATTCCGAATACCACTTTTAAAATGGAAATTCAATCGTTTGAAAACAGAATTGAAGCAATTTCATTTGAAGTTAAAGATTCGATCCTTACAATAAAAAACGAAATTTCGTGTCAAATGCTTAAAAGCCATGAAACCGCTGTTTTAAAAATTTATACTCCAAACCTAAGAAGAATCAATTCTCGCACGCAGTTTAATGTAGTTTCGAATGATACGCTTCGTTATCCAAATTTATATCTGCTGACAAGTATTCCCAATGAAGAAAGTGCATCAACCAACTTTAATTTAAAACTAAATAACAATTCTGTAACTGTTGAAGATAATCAGGTAGGAAACTTTATTTTAAAAGGAAAAACCAATGTTCTGGATGTAAAATTATACGGCGCCAATGGATCAGTTGATGCTAAAAATCTTACCGCCAAAACCGTTTTATCGTACCACCGCAGCAATCAGAATATTCATGTTTTTGCAAAAAATAAATTAGAGGGAGTTATTGCATCTGTCGGAAATATTTATGTGTACAACAAACCCGATACTGTAAAAATTGAACGTTTATATACTGGAAAGGTGATTTATAAATAGTTTTTAGTTATAAGTTTTAGGTTGTAAGTTTCATAGAACCTAAAACTTATAACATAGAACATTACAACGTCTTCTCTCTAAAAATAGTTTCCAGATTTTTATTTTTAAGCTGCATAGATAAAATCTTTACATCTAATTCTTTAGCAAAATCAAAAAGGGCAGGGCGCATATCTGTATCGGCATTAAAAATAAGTTCCCACTGCATATCGTGTATGTTGTGGAACGATTTTAAGTTTGGCAAACGCTTAATAAATTCTTCTTCAATTTTTAAATCAAATTCAATTTCAATAACCTGATCGTTTTCATTGCTAAACATCTGTTGCAATTTATTATCGGCAACAATAACTCCGCTTTTAATAATAATCACTCGGTCACAGATTGCCTCAACTTCCTGCATAATATGGGTCGATAAAAAAACGGTTTTATCTTTCCCAATGTTTTTAATCAAATCACGAATTTCGGTCAGCTGGTTCGGATCCAATCCTGTAGTAGGTTCATCTAAAATCAACACTTCCGGATCGTGCAATAAAGCCGTAGCCAAACCAACACGCTGACGGTATCCTTTTGATAATTGTCCTATTTTCTTGTGAGCTTCGGGTGTTAAACCGGTAAGCTGTATCACTTCTTCAATACGTTTTTTGTCAACCTTATAAACATCGGCATTAAATGCCAAATATTCACGAACGTATAAATCTAAATAAAGCGGATTGTGTTCGGGCAAATAGCCAATAGACTTTTGAACTTCTTTCGGGTGCGTGTTCACATTAAAACCATTCACAATTGCGGTACCGCTATCGGCTTCAATATACGTGGTTAAAATTTTCATTAAGGTTGATTTTCCGGCACCATTCGGACCCAGAAAACCGACAATTTCCCCTTTGTTAATTTTAAAATCAATGGTATCTAACGCCTTTTGCGTTCCGTAATTTTTAGAGATATTTTGTACTTCTATCGACATAGAATTTCTTGTTTTACACAAAAGTAACTATTTTTTTGTAATACAATTTGTTTTATCTTATCTTGTATAGGTTAAGACCAAAAAATAATTCTTATGAAAAATCTTTACATTATTTTATTTTTAATTGCTTTTCAATCAACAAATGCGCAAGTATTGTGGAGTGATGATTTTGATAATCACCCCGTTGGTTTATTAAGTAACGATCCTACAGGTGCAACTCCTGGCTATGGTGGTTGGTATGTAGAAAATGCTCATGGACAAATACAAATCGTTCCTGAATCTGGTAGGGGTTATATGATGGCAGTAGGTTGGGTTGGAGGTACATTTGGTAGTACTCATGAACAAGCTACTCAAGAAAGTATTGATGTTTTATGGAATACCCGTAACAAAAGCAATAATATTTTAAAGTTAGAATTTGAAGTACAAGCAACTAACAATGGACTTCAATCAGGATCCTACTTTCTTTATCAGGTAGCTTTTAGTTTCAAAAATACACCAGGCTTTAATCAATTTAGTGCTGGTGCTGATAAAACAACCGTTCCTTACAATAATAGTTGGATTAAAGTTGAAATTTTTATAGACTATAACACAAACACATTTTATCAATATATTCCAGGATATTCAAACAGAGCAGATAAGAAGAGTTCCATAGGAGAGCCTTATCAATTAATGGTGAGTGGTTACTTTATGTCTCCTAATACTCCTTCATTAATATCATTTAAACTGGACAATATGAAAATTTCTGCAATTCCTGCATTACCTTCTTATTTGAATGTAGATGAATTTTTAGCGTCGAAATTTAATGTGTTTCCAAATCCTGCAACGGATGTTGTTATTATAACCAACAAAGAAAACATTGGTGTTGAGCAGATAGAAGTTTATGATATAAACGGAAAAAATGTAAAGTCACAAAACTATAATCACAAAAACGAAATACAATTGAATATTTCAGATTTAGCGGTAGGTACGTATATGTTTCATGTTAAAACCAACCTAGGTACGGCTGTAAAAAAAGTGGTTAAAAAATAGTGAAACATTTTAAATATTTTTTAATGATTCAACCCCAGTAAAGTATTAAACTTTGTTGGGGTTTTTAAATAAAATCATAAGTGAATATTACATTTTAAATAATTAATAATATTACTGAAATATCTGTAAATTTGCGGTATGACGAAAGTAAGCGAAAAAGCTTTGTGGTTTAAGCAATTATCGGGTAACAAACCTTTGATAATCGCGGGTCCGTGCAGTGCCGAAACTCCGGATCAGGTGCTGGAAATTGCTCATGGTATTAAAGATCAGGCGACCATTTATCGGGCAGGAATCTGGAAACCAAGAACGCGTCCGGGTGGGTTTGAAGGTGTTGGTGCTATAGGTTTAAAATGGTTGCAGCAGGTTAAGACAGAAACCGGAATGCTTTTGGCTACCGAAGTTGCTACTGCAGAACATGTGGAGTTGGCATTGGCACACGAAATCGATGTTTTGTGGATTGGTGCACGCACAACCGTGAACCCTTTTGCTGTTCAGGAAATTGCCGATGCATTGAAAGGAACCGATAAAATTGTTTTCATAAAAAATCCGGTAAATCCCGATTTAAGTTTATGGATTGGTGGTTTTGAACGTTTGCAAAATGCAGGAATCGATAAGTTGGGATTTATTCATCGTGGATTTTCAAGCTACGAAAAGATAAAATATCGTAACAAACCCGAATGGCAGATTCCGATTGATTTGCAGATTCGTTTTCCGGAAATTCCGCTGATTAATGATCCGTCACATATTACTGGAAATCGAGACTTAATTCAACAGGTTGCTCAAAAAGCTTTGGATTTAAATTTCGATGGCTTGATGATTGAAACGCATTGCACGCCCGATTTGGCTTGGAGCGATGCTGCCCAACAAGTAACTCCAAATCAATTACAAGAAATATTATCGAATCTGGTATTGCGCGATTCGCTGAATTTAGAAGATTCGTATGTACACGAAATGAACATGTTTCGAACAAAAATCGATGAAATTGATACACAGATTTTAAAACTATTGCGCGACAGAATGCAGATTGCCGACGAAATAGGCTTGCTTAAAAAAGCAAAAAACGTAGCTGTTTTACAACCCGAACGTTGGCAGGAAGTTCTTATAAAAATGCGTCGCGAAGGCAAAGAAAATAAATTGGGCGAAGCTTTTATCACCTCATTGTTCAAGGCAATTCACGATGAAAGTATTACAAGGCAAGACCATATTATCAATAGAAAATAAAAGTGAATGACAGGAATTGTTTATAAATCTACAGGAAGCTGGTACACCGTAAAAGCTGATATTAACGAGTTTTTTGAGTGTAGAATTAAAGGTAAATTCAGAATTAAAGGTATTAAAAGTACCAACCCAATTGCCGTTGGCGATAAGGTAGATTTTGATTTGGATACCACGGCAGATGTAGTTACGGGCGTTATCACCAACATTCACGAACGCAAAAATTACCTAATTCGCAAGTCGGTAAATCTGTCAAAACAGGTGCATATCATTGCAACAAATATCGATGTACTTTTTATTCTGGTTACAATTGATAATCCGGTTACGACTACAAGTTTTATTGATCGATTGCTGGTAACTGCCGAAGCGTATGGTATTGAAGCGGTTTTGGTTTTTAATAAAGTAGATACTTTTTCTGAAGAAACATTGAACGATCAATTGTATCTGCAATATATTTATGATAAAATAGGATACAAATGTTTGCGTGTATCGGCTGCCGAAGGGAAAGGTTTGGATAAATTGAAAGCCGAAATGATTGATAAAGTTTCTATGTTCACAGGTCATTCGGGTGTTGGGAAATCAACATTGGTAAATGCGTTGGAACCTGGTTTGAATTTAAAGACCAAAGAAATATCAGAACAACATCAGCAAGGTCAGCATACCACAACGTTTGCCGAAATGTACGATTTAAGTTTTAACGCAAAAATTATTGATACACCCGGAATTCGTGGTTTTGGTATTGTTGATATGGAACCACAGGAAGTGGGCGATTATTTTCCGGAATTTTTCAAACTGAAAGATCAATGCAAGTTTAATAACTGTTTGCATCGCGAAGAACCTCATTGCGCGGTGAAAGATGCGTTAGATGCTGATGAAATTCCATGGTCGCGCTACAAAAGTTACATTCAGATTTTAGATGGCGATGAAGATAATTACCGAACAGATGCTTATGGAAACGGTAGAAATCCCGATGTAGAATGAAAGCAGTAATACAACGTGTTTCGCAGGCATCTGTAACTATAAGCAACGAAAAAGTTGCCGATATTGGTTTAGGATTGTTGATTTTAGTAGGAATTGAAGATGCCGATACACAAGAGGATATTGATTGGTTAACCGCAAAAATTGTACAACTTCGAATTTTTAAAGATGAAAACGAAGTAATAAATAAATCGGTTCAAGATGTAAAGGGCGATATCATTGTAGTAAGTCAGTTTACATTGCATGCATCAACCAAAAAAGGAAACCGACCTTCCTATCTAAAAGCATCAAAACCAACTATCGCCATTCCTTTATACGAAGCTTTTGTTGCATCAATGGAAAAATCAATAGGAAAAAAAGTTCAAACCGGGCAATTTGGTGCAGATATGAAAGTAAGTTTGCTAAACGATGGTCCTGTTACAATTATAATCGATACAAAGAATAAAGAGTAATGCTAAAAAAAATCCTTTTATATACCTTAATATATATTGTAATTTCGTTTTTAATGAGTTACAACGAAATACAATGTGCCCTAAACGGCGAAGAATTATGCTGGTATAATTTAATAGGTAAATTTATTATCTTTATATTACTAATCATGTTGTTTGATCAATTTATCAAACCTAAAATTTTTAAAAGATGAAAGAACGTGTAAGTTATATAATTGGGGCATTGATCATATATTTTATAGCTGGAATTTTAGTAAGCTACTTTGGAAATTCATCAATAGATTGGAAATTTGTTATTATTTGGATGTTGGGAATGTCAGTTTTTGACTATTTTATCATCAGAAATATAAAAAAGTGGATTTCTCAAAAAAATAAAAAAGTATAATGGATATTAAAAACGCACAACTAAATGTTGACAATTGGATAAAAGAACACGGTGTTCGCTATTTTAACGAATTAACCAATATGGCGCAACTTACCGAAGAAGTAGGTGAGGTGGCTCGTATCATTGCCCGAAGATACGGCGAACAGTCAGAAAAAGAAAGCGATAAAAACAAAGATTTGGGCGAAGAATTAGCCGATGTTGTTTTTGTGGTTTTATGTTTGGCAAATCAAACGGGAGTAAATTTACAGGAAGCCTTCGATAAAAAAATGGATTTAAAAAGCAACCGCGATCACGACCGCCATCATAACAACGAAAAACTAAAATAAAGGGTTTATTTTTTACTTTAAAAGCGGTACGTTTTAGGTGAGCAGTACTATAAACATGCTATTTTACACCGTAAACACTAAAAAAATAACAGCTTTTTTAAAAAAGCGAATAAATTTGCACCGAATTTAAAGAAAAGAATAATGAAAAAAATTATGTTAATGTTGGTACTTGCTATAACTGGTATGGCAAATGCGCAAGAAGGAACTATTTTAGTGGGTGGTAATGTTGGATTTTCTTCTGATAAAGTAGGAGATAACAAATCAAACTCTTTTGAATTTTCTCCCACGGTTGGTTACCAATTTAATGAAAATATGACTGTTGGTTTACAAACCTCAATTTTAGGATCAAAAGAAGAGCAAGGTACAACCGAATACAAAACAAACGGTTTTAAAATTGGGGCATTTTACCGTTATGCAAAACCATTAAGCGAGCTATTCGCTGTTTATGCAGATGTTTCGGCAGGTCACCAAACACTAAAAGCAGAAACTACCCTGACTGGTTTACCAACTACATCTGTAAAATCTAACGGATTTTACGCAGGTATAACTCCGGCTTTGTTTATTAACATGAAAAACAGTTTTGGTTTAAACTTTTCTATCGGTGGAATTAATTACAATGCTATGAAAAGTGATACTACACCTGAGGTTAAATCATCTGGTTTCGATTTTAATTTTGGAAAAACGGTAAACATCGGTATTTCTAAAAACTTCTAATCTACAGAAAATAAAAAATGAAAATCGGGCACATTCGCACGATTTTTTTTTATAATGTTTAGTAATTTTGATATCGAATTAAGCGGCTAAACACTATGAACGATATCTTGCTGAATAAGAGCGAATTAAAGAACAATCAGGGAATCATCATTTCAGGATCAAAATCCGAAACTAACCGTTTGCTTTTACTTCAGGCGTTATATCCTAACTTAAAAATTGAAAACGCGTCGAATTCCGATGATTCCGAAGTCATGAAAAATGCTTTGCAGTCAGTTGGGAAATCAAGCGAAATCAATGTGTATCATGCAGGTACAGCTATGCGGTTTTTAACATCGTTTTACGCAATTCAAGAAGGTTTAGAGGTTGTTATTTCAGGATCGAACCGAATGCACGAACGACCAATCAAAATTTTGGTAGATGCTTTAAATCAGTTAGGAAGCGATATTTCGTATTTAAACCAAGAGGGTTTTCCGCCGATAAAAATCATCGGAAAAAAAATCCAAGGCAATAAAGTTTTGATTGATGCCAATGTAAGCAGCCAGTACATTACATCGTTAATGTTGATAGGATCAAGCTTACCAAACGGACTCGAAATTCAATTACAAGGCAAAATTACATCAATTCCTTACATAAAAATGACGCTTTCGGTTTTACAATCATTAGGAATTAAAGCCGAATTTGAAAATAACATCATAAAAATTCCACATACAGAAAAGCTTACAAATGATACTTTTGTGGTAGAATCAGATTGGTCATCGGCATCATACTTTTATAGTTTAATTGCCTTATCAAAAATCGATACTGAAATTACTTTGGGATATTTCAAACAAAACAGTTTGCAAGGAGATGCGGTTTTGGCAGAAATCTATCAAAATTTCGGAGTTCAAACTATATTTACAGACAATAAAATCATCCTTAAAAAGATTGAAAATCCATCAATAAAAAATATAAATCTTAATTTAAATAACGCGCCCGATATTGCCCAAACCATTATTGTTACTTGTTTAGGCTTGGGAATTACCTGCAATTTAACGGGTTTACATACCTTGAAAATTAAAGAAACCGATCGTTTGCAAGCTTTAAAAAACGAATTAGAAAAATTTGGAGCATCAGTTTCAATTTCAGCTGATTCTATTCAGTTGATTAATTCTGTAGTTTTTCAAAATGATCCTATAAAAATAGAAACCTATCAAGATCACCGAATGGCGATGGCATTTGCTCCGCTGATTTTAAAACAATCTTTAGTAATAAAAAATGCCGAAGTGGTTTCTAAATCATATCCAGATTTTTGGAATGATTTAAAACTATTGAATGTTATTTTAAAATATTGATATTTAGTGATTTAATGTTTATGTTTTAAAATAAACGATTATTTACTTGACAACCCCTGCTTTCAAATCGTATATTTGCAAGCTTAATTTTTTGATTAAGAAAAACAATTTAATGGATCTTTATTTATATGAAGTTATCAAATTTTAATTTCAATTTACCAAACGAATTATTAGCAGAATTTCCTGCCGAAAATCGCGATGAATCTCGTTTAATGGTAGTTAACCGTAAAACAGGTACAATAGAACACAAGTTTTTCAAAGATTTAATCGATTATTTCGATGAAGGCGATGTGATGGTGCTTAATAATACCAAAGTTTTTCCTGCACGTTTGTATGGTAATAAAGAAAAAACCGGTGCCCGTATCGAGGTTTTCTTGTTGCGCGAACTAAATTCAGAACAACGTTTATGGGATGTTTTGGTAGATCCAGCAAGAAAAATCCGTATAGGTAACAAATTATATTTTGGTGACGATGATTCTTTAGTTGCCGAAGTTATTGATAACACCACATCACGCGGACGTACGTTACGCTTTTTGTATGATGGATCTTACGAAGAATTTCGTTTAAAATTACGCGAATTGGGTGAAACGCCGATTCCTAAATATATTAACCGCGATGTTACTCCGGAAGACGAAGATCGTTACCAAACAATTTATGCTACCGAAGAAGGGGCTGTTGCAGCACCAACTGCAGGTTTGCACTTCTCTAAACACTTATTAAAGCGTTTGGAAATTAAAGGTGTAGATTTTGCAAAAATCACTTTACATATTGGTTTAGGAACTTTTAATCCGGTTGAGGTTGAAGATTTATCTAAACACAAAATGGACTCTGAAGAGTTAATTATTACTCAAGAAGCATGCGATGTTGTTAACAAAGCAAAGGCAAACAAAAATAAAATTTGTGCTGTGGGAACTACGTCAATGCGTGCGTTAGAAAGTTCGGTTTCATCAAACCACACATTAAATCCTTACGAAGGTTGGACAAATAAATTCATTTTCCCTCCATACGATTTCAGCATTGCAGATTGTATGATTACTAATTTTCACATGCCAAAATCGACGTTATTAATGATGATTTCTGCATTTACAGGTCACGATTTAATGATGAAAGCTTACGACGAAGCAGTTAAAGAAGGATATAAATTTTATTCGTATGGCGATGCCATGCTAATTTTGTAGTTTTTTTATTTAGTTATATAGTTAAAAGAAAACTCATCATAAAGATGAGTTTTTTTTGTTTTTACAGTTTTTTATCTTTCTTTATTTCTTCTAAAATAGTGTGCATCAATTCGGTTTGAACTTTTTGTATTTCCATTAATTCTTGTTGTTGATGCATTATTAAATGATCTATTTTTTCATGAAGAATTCTAATTTCTAATTCCGATTTTAAATTTACCATGTAATCATTCTTGGCACGCTCTCGATCCTTGGCTTCTTGTCGGTTTTGAGACATCATAATTATTGGAGCCTGTAAAGCCGCAACACACGAAAGAATTAAATTTAAAAGTATAAACGGATACGGATCAAAACCTTTATTCATAAAAATAAAAGCATTTACTCCAATCCATAGTAATAGAAAAAAAACAAATGATAAAATAAAAGTCCAACTTCCACCAAAATCGGCAACTTTATCGGCTATTTTTTCTCCAATAGCGTCCTTTTTCGTGTCACTTTTTAATGATTCATCGCTAATTAATTCCGATTTGGAAATAGAATCAACCACCTGCTTTTTTAAGTCGTTCAATTCGCCAACTTCATTTACAAGTTTTTCTGAAATAAATCTTTGTCGGTAAAAATTCAATTCATCAATTGATAGTTCCGCATTTTCGTCGAACAAGTTATGTTCCTTTTTTATAAAATCAAAAATAGATTTTCGAATGGTTTTCGCTTTAACCATTTCATCAATAGAGAATTCTTTTCCGGAAATATCGCTAATAAATGTTTTCATTTAGGAGGTGCTATAAATCAATTTAATGGTAATTGTTGTTTTTTATTATTTGTAAAAATGCGTTAGAAATGATTAAATATAAAGCGATAATTAATTGGCTTATATTTTTTTTATAATTTTAGAAAATTAAATATAAGTAATTAAAATATGATAAAAAAGTACTTTTTATTTTCTCTAATTTGTTTAACAGTTAGTTTAAATACTCTTGCCCAAAATTACCAGTTAAATGCTTTTAATAATGTTATTTTTTATGATGGTTATGCAGCAACAAAAACAACAGCGACTCCTGCAGGAATTGTTCGTTTAGATAATTCAAGATATGCCCGAAAAATAACTTCAACAGAGATTGCAAGTTTTAACAATATGCTTTCATTAGAAGTAAAGATTAACGCACTTTGCGATAATTACGATCGTCAAGGTGGTGTGTTCTTTTCATTTGTTCCAACAGGAGAAAATATCACCTCGCCTAACAAAAAGACAATAGAAATTGGTAGATACATTACGCCATTTATGAATATGAATGTAGCACCTAATGAAGTTACTTATCAGTACGATTTAAATCACTTAATTGGTATTTTTAAAGATGCTACTTTTCTACAGAATAATGATATTTGGGTGGAGTTTTTCTTGTTTGGTGTTCCTTATGCAGCGCATAAAGAAATACCGGGATGTGCAGGAAGAGAAGATGTTTTTCAAGGTACCGTAAATTTTACCTCTGCTGTTAATACTTCTGTAGCTCAAGATTACCTTCCAAAACCATTATGGAGTAGAAAACGTATAAACAAAACAACTGATAGCGATTTCCCGGGAACAGCAGCAAGAATGGTTTCTTTTTCGACAGATCAAGATTTAATTGATGCGCACATACACCTTATAACCTCTGCTCACGGAGCTAACACTGGTGGTGAAGAGTATGTTCGTAGAGAGCATTTGGTTTATTTTGATGATGTAGAAATTTTAAAATATACTCCCGGAGGTTTAAGTTGCGAACCTTTCCGTAAGTACAACACCCAGCCCAACGGAATTTATGGTAGTTCGGTACAGTCTACTGCTTGGTGGGCAAGCTGGAACAATTGGTGTCCGGGCGATAAAATACCAAACAGAATTATTCAATTAGGAAATGTAGCTACAGGTAATCATTCCCTTAAAATAAGTATTCCTACAGGGAAATTTCCTAACAGTAATGATGAGATCTTTTTATCGGCATTCATATATTCAAAAGACAACGCATTGTTAAATAACAAAGAGGTAGATGTAATTGACTATGTAGTTTTTCCAAACCCGACAACAGATCAAATTACAATCAACGCATCTGTTGATGTTAAGAAAACAACCTTAATTGATTTGAACGGAAAAGTATTGTTGAATGGATCTAATAAAACATTAAACGTACAAAATTTACCTGCAAGTACCTATATTTTAAATATTGAATTTGCAAACGGAGTAAAAACAACAGAAAAAATAGTTAAAAACTAATATTTTCTCTACATAAATTAAATCCCGTTAGTTCACTAGCGGGATTTTTTGTTTTTCGGGCGTTCCCCTTACATCCAGTTTCAAAAGCAAAAACCAAAGAAACGATGTAACGAAACGAATATTTGTAATTATGATTGAATAATCACAATTTGTAAAAGTAAGATGTTTTTTAAATGCAGTAAATTTTATTACATCGCTTAAAAGCATCAAAACTTCACAAATGATAGAAAATTAATTTAAAATCATTTTTTATACTTTTGTATTTTATTTACTTATTATGAGTGTTTCATTTGAAGAAGATTTAAAGGTTGAAATCTGTAGCGAATTGAAAAGCGAGCTTTTACTTTTAAGAGATGAAGAGCAGCAGGTAATTGTTCATTGTTCTATTTACGGAATGGATGTAGGTGATGCAGCACGCATTTGGAAAAGTACTTATTTGATTGATAAAGAAAAAGGTAAAACATATAAACTGCTTTTTGCAGACGGTATTAGTTTTGCGCCACAATGGACATTGATTCCGTTTAATAAGCCTTTAGAATTTACCCTGATTTTTAAAGGATTACCTAAAAGTTGCGAAATGTTTGATTTGATTGAGATTATTCCAGAAGAAGGCGGTTTTGAGGTTTTAAACGTAAAGCGTAACACAACAGATGTTTATTATGTAACAATATAAAAATTCAAGGTTTTTATTCCCAAAGCAACCGTGCCTTATCTAAATCTTCTTTGGTATCAATACCTACACCTGTGTGGTTTGTAAGTACCATTTGTATGGTTCTGCCGTATTCCAGATAGCGTAATTGTTCTAATTTTTCGGTAGCTTCTAAGCCTTTCATTTGCCATTTGGTAAAATCTAAAAGTGCTTGCTTTCTGTACGCATAAACACCTATGTGCTGATAATACGGAACGTAGCTTTTACCATCGCGCGGAAAAGGTATCGCTGCTCGGGAAAAATACAAGGCTTTTAAGTTTTGATCTACGACTACTTTTACGTTATTGGGATTATTGATAGTTTCCAAATCATTAATTTCAAACATTAAAGATGCCAAATCGATTTTTTGTTCGATATCTTTCTTAAATATATCAATTAAACTTTGTAGATTTTCTTTGTTTACAAAAGGTTCATCGCCTTGAACATTTACTACAATATCGCAATTTATATTTTCAATAACTTCTGCAATACGGTCGCTTCCGCTTTCATGAGAATCGCTACTCATTACCACATTTACGTTGTGTTCTTTTAGTAAATCGAAAATAATCTGATGATCGGTTGCTACCAAGACCTCATCAAACAACTGTGTTGCAACTGTTGCCAAATATGTTTGAACCACAACGGGTTTTCCGCCTAAATCTTGAACCAATTTTGCTGGAAATCGTGTAGATGCATACCTTGCCGGAATTACTGCTATTATTTTTAAACTATTCATTGAAAAAATCGTCGTTAAATCCTATTAAATAAACTTTTTCTTTGGCGCGTGTTAATGCCGTGTACAACCAACGCATATAATCTTTACTAATGCCGTCGGGCAAATAAGGTTGTTCAATAAAAACGGTATCCCATTGTCCACCTTGCGATTTATGACAGGTTACTGCATACGCAAACTTAATCTGCAAGGCATTAAAATATTCGTTATTCTTAACTTTTTGCATTCTGCGGAACGCCGTTATTTCATCTTGATAATCCAATAAAACTTCCTGATACAGTTTATTAGATTGTTCGTACGTTAAACTTGCCGATTCGGAATGCAGTGTATCCAACAAAACAATGGTATCAAAAGGCAACATATCGGGGTAATCAATCATGCGGACTTTTACCGATGCAAACCTAAAACCATACAATTCATGGTGCTTGTAAATCTGCAAAATTTCTAAAATATCTCCGTTTGCAATAAAATCGGTTGTTTTAGAATCTTTCAACCAAAAGTAATTATTTTTCACCACCATTATGTAATCGCCGGCACTAATTTCGCTTTCGTTGTCTAAAATCCGCGTTCTAATTTGTTGATTGTATTGGTTGGCGCGTTTGTTAGATCGAACAATAAAAATGGTTTCTTCGGATCCTTTTTTAGAATACGCATCGTGAATGGCATCTAATGTTTCGTATCCATCTTGCAAACGCACAATGTCTTTAAATGGTTTTACATCGAACTCAAAAAAATCATAGAATTCTTGTTGCAGCTGTTCGCGCAATTCGGTGGCATTGTACAAAATACCCGAATCTTCTTCCTGACGCATTACTTCGGTCAATTCAATAAAATCGACTTTCATGTGATAATTCAATGCCAATTTACTTTCATTCAAAGCCGGGCTTTCATCCATTCCAACAGGTGGTAACTGCGCGGTATCGCCTACAATAATCAGTTTGCAATTTTGTCCGGAATACACATAATACATTAAATCGTCTAACAACGAACCATGTGTGTACATGGTAGCATCAGTCACATTATCGGAAATCATAGACGATTCATCGACAATAAAAATGGTATTTTTATGTTTGTTAGCCTGCATGGTAAATGCCATGCCCGAGTTTTTATCTTTTTTAGGATAATAGATTTTTTTGTGAATGGTAAATGCCGGCTGTTTGGCATAATTTGATATTACTTTTGCAGCCCTACCGGTTGGCGCCAACATAACGTATTTTTTGTTTATCAGCGGCAACTGATTGACCAAATTTGACAATAACGTGGTTTTACCTGTACCGGCGTATCCTTTTAAAACAAAAACTTCGTCTTGATTTTCGCTTAAAATAAATTGCGAAATCTTTTTTAAAAAGACATCCTGTTTTAAGGTAACGTTAAACGGAAAGCTATTTTTTATGTGAAGGTAAAATTCGGTAATGGTCATTTATCTGGTAGCGTTTTCACAAAGATACTATTAATCAGCAAAAAAATTGTACTTTTGATTCTTATACATTTTATGATTTATGACTAACGAATCGTTTCAAAAATTATACATACAAGTATCGTTACAAAACTTTAGTTACTGCGTTAAAAATCAGGTAAACAACCAGGTTATTCAGTTTAAATCGTTTGCTTTAGATCAATACAAAACCATTGAACAGCAGTTAGATGTTTTTTTTGATAAGGAAGAAGCACTGCAAACCGGTTTTAGCGATGTGCTGGTTTTGCACGATAACAACTTAAATACTTTTGTACCAACGGCTTTGTTTGATGAAACTGCTTTAGGAAGTTATTTGCAGTACAACACAAAGGTTTTCCCAACCGATTATTTTGATTTTGATTCGTTAACGCAACATCAAATGGAAAATATTTATGTGCCGTATGTTGCCTTTAACAATTATTTTTTAGATGTTTTTGGAAGCTTTAATTTTCAGCATATAAACACCGGTTTGGTGCAGCATTTTTTAAATAAATCTGCAAACAACAATCAAGTAGAATTTTTTGTGCACGTTGCCGATACGCATTTTGAAGTAGTTTTACTGCAAAACAAAAAACTGTTGCTTTTTAATAGTTACGAATATCAAACTCAAGAAGATTTTATTTATTACCTGCTTTTTGTGTTTGAACAATTACAGTTAGATCCGCAAAAGCAACTTGTAAAAATTGTTGGTAACTGCACCAAAGAAAGTAATTTATACCAAATTACCTATAAATTTATTCGCAATGTAGAAGTTGCTGATTTAAAAACCATTGCGCAAACACTATCGGTAACCAACGAACAATTACAACAACATTACATTTTATTACACGCATGAGAATAGTTTCTGGAAAATTTAAAGGCCGACGCATAACCGCTCCAAAAAATTTACCTGTTCGCCCAACAACCGACTTAAGCAAAGAGGCACTTTTTAATATATTAAATCATCAGTTTTCGTTTCACGAATTAAAGGTTTTGGATTTGTTTGCCGGAACGGGTAACATTAGCTACGAATTTGCATCGCGCGGTGCCGAACCTATTACGTGTGTTGATGCTGATTTTGGCTGTGTGAATTTTATTAAGAAAACAGCGCAAGAGTTCGATATGGATATCACAGCGATTAAAAGTGATGTTTACAAGTTTTTAGAACGCAGTAAAATTAAATACGATATTATTTTTGCCGATCCGCCTTACGATTTTTCTCAGGAACAGTTTGATAAGATTTATCAGATGATTTTTGAAAATGAATTGTTAGAAGACGATGGTTTACTAATTATTGAACATTCTACCCAAACAAAAATGGAGCATTTAGAACATTTTAGCAACAGCAGAAAATACGGTGGTTCTATTTTTTCGTTTTTTGAATACGAACAAGAAGAAACCGAAGATGACGATGATTTCGACGACGATGAGTACGATAACGAAGAGGAATAGATTTTCTCTTTTTTTATTTCGTTTTTAAGTATAATATCTGAAATTTTCTAATTAAAGCAAAATAAATATCGATATAATATTTAATATTTTAAATAATGTGTAATCATTTTTAATTTTTACTAAATTTATAGAAATATATAAAATATATGGCTATGAAAAAGATTATACTTATAATTTGTTTTATAATATCACCGTTTTTATTTGCACAAACCTTCAATTTACAAAGTTTTGCCACTGGTTTTACTAGCCCGGTTGATATTGCTCATGCGGGCGATTCTCGGTTATTCATCGTTCAACAAAACGGAATTATCCGAATTGCGCAATCAAATGGAACTGTTAATACCACAAACTTTCTTGATATTAGTTCTAAAGTTTTAAATAGCGGTGAACAAGGTCTTTTAGGTTTGGCTTTTCACCCGCAATACGCCACTAACGGACGATTGTATGTCTATTACAATGCAATTGGTACAGGTAATATCACTATTTCAAAATATACGGTTAGTACTACAAACCCCGATGTTGCCAATGTAAATTCCGAAGAAGTTTTAATGAGTATATCCAAATCATTTTCAAATCACAACGGTGGATGCTTAAAATTTGGTCCCGATGGTTATTTATGGATTGCAACGGGCGATGGTGGTAGCGGTGGCGACCCACAGAACAATGCTCAAAATTTAAGTTCTCATTTAGGTAAAATGTTACGTATAAATGTAAACGGAACTACAGGCTATACAATTCCAAGTGACAATCCTTTTACAGGAACAGCTACACAATTAGATGAAATTTGGGCATACGGATTGCGAAATCCTTGGCGCTTTTCTTTTGATACGTTAACAGGAAATGTACTGATTGCCGATGTGGGACAAAATAATTCAGAAGAAATTAATAAGGTTGCTGCAACTCAAGCTGGTGTTAATTACGGTTGGCGATGTTATGAAGGGAACGATCCGTACAATACTACAGGTTGTGCTGCTGCAACCACCATGACCTTTCCTGTTGCTACTTATAGTTTGGCTGGTATTTATTGTTCTATAACAGGTGGCTATGTTTACCGTGGTGCAACATATCCTTCTTTAGCAGGACTTTACTTTTTTTCAGATTATTGTGCCAATCAAATTGGAACAATGGATGCGAACAATACTATTACGTGGAGCTCCACTTTTTCTAATGTTGCCTTTACAACTTTTGGAGTAGACTTTCAAAATGAATTATATGTCGCATCAGCTCAAAATGGAACAATTTATAAAATTACTGCACCAAACGCTAGTATTGAAGATATTGATAATCAAAACAAAATAAAAATTTACCCTAATCCGGCATCTAATAAAATTTATGTAGAAGGTATAGAAAATGAAAATCTAAATGCCGAATTTATAACTTTAGAAGGAAGGATAATCTTGAATAAAAACTTAAATGCTAACAATTCGATTGATATATCAGGTTTAAAAAACGGTGTATATTTTGTAACTATTAAATCGAATCAAACTAAAATATATACTCAAAAAATTATAGTGAAGTAAGGCGTTCTAAATCTGTCATTCTGAATAGCAATAACTATTGAAGATGAATAGATTTTCCTATTTTTTTGTATATTTAGGTTTTTGAAAAATATTTATGATTGAAACAATGTCTTCTCTTTCCCCTTACATCATTGCATTTCTGCTTGCTATAATTGGTATCTTTCTGAAAGCTTACTTACAAGAGAAAGGAAAGTTAAAAGCTACAATCTCAGAAAATGAAAAATTAATTTTTCAAACGGAAAGAATTAAATCGGAATTTAATTGCGAGTTAGAAAGTTTAAAAAAAGATCATCAATTAGATATTACAAAACGTAAATATCAATATGAAAGTAAAAAAGATAGTTATATTAATTTTTTTAAATTAATTGATTCATTTACTCATGATACAAATATAAAGAACACTCGAAAATTAGGTGAGGTGTTAGGAATTTTTAGTAATGATTATATTAATGCTGTTACCGAAAATGATCTTGAAAAACAAAACGAATCTGTAATTAACATGTCTAATCAAATATTACAAATGACTTTCGAAGGAAGTAATGAGTTAAATCGTATTAGACAAGAAACTAATACAATAAGGCTTATAGCAAGTAAGAAAGTAATTGAAAAACTCAATGAGTTAGAAATTGCCTTTCATGATTCTATTGAAACAGCAAATAAAACAATGAGAGAATTACCCATTCTAATGGAATCCAAAAGTGATAATCAAATTCTTTTAAATCAAAATGAATTGCAGTTAAAAGCTAATTTAACTAATTTAAAAACTCAAGAATTAATTGAATTGATGAGATATGAATTAGATGAAATTTAATTATGTAAACTAAAAAAAAGCCTCATTTAAAGTGAGGCTTTTTGTTTTATAAAACATCATTAATAATACTTTCTACAATTTCTGGATTTAGCAACGTACTAGTATCACCTAGATTTGAAAAATCTTTATTGGCAATTTTTCTTAAAAAAAAACTATTTCACACAAGCTGTGTAATTTGAAAATTATTCTAAAAGTTTTTTTAAATAGTTTTAGATTCATATTTGGAATTAGTTTTGTGTAATGGCTACTCAGGTATGCTTTAAAACTCCAGCATTTGAATTGAAGTGACGCTTATCTAAATACAATGAGTCTTTGTAAACCTATAAAGTAATTATCGCATAATTCTGATCCAAAGGATTCAATTTTTTAAGTAAAATATCAATCATTTCTTTGCCATAATCTACATATAAAGTCGAAAAATTGTCAACGCGTTCCTGCAGACTGTTGTTTGGAAACAAAGCAATTTTCAAATCAAGCATTCTGTCTAACTGATCTTGGTTTTTTAAGCGTTCGGCTTTAAAATAACGTTTTTCTAAATTTTCCAAACCTTTAATCTGTTTGGCTTCTTGTGCATTTACCGCGCCAATAAACGATTTGTTAGTTTGTAGGGTAACTTCTTTTAAAGCAGTAAACTGTTGTTTTAAAAACTGTTTTTGCTGTTCGAAATCGAAAGCATGTTGAGCAAAATCTTTTGTTTTCTTTTGCAGGAAATCATCAGTTTTTAAGAATAGCTCTTCCCAAGAAAGCTTTAATTTTTCTCGTTTTTGGTTTTGTTTTTCGGTTGTTAATAGCACAGAATTCCTCAGCAAAAGCATTGGGAAAGTTATCTTATGCAGTGTGAAAACTTCTTTCAGTTCTAACCAATAAGCTAGTTCGCCACCACCGCCAATGTAACACAAATTCGGTAGAATAACTTCCTGATACAACGGACGCAAAATTACATTCGGACTGAATTTCTCCGGATTGGTTTCAACCAAAGTCAACAAGTCGTCTTTTGTAAACTGTATTTCGGTATTTAAAACTTTATAAAAATCATCTTCAAAAACAATACGTTCACGCAAACCATCTTCAATAAAAAACAAGTTGATTTCGCGCGGATTCACCTGAATAATGTAATCCTTTAAAATATCGTAACTTTTTTCGACTTCCTTGAAAGACGACAAATTGTTCAGTTCTTCCTTAATATGTGGAACAAAAAGTTGTTTTAACGCTACATCATCGCCATCAACAATAATCAAACCTTCGTTTCCAAATAATTTATTAGCTAAAAATCGGGTAGCATCGGCTAAATTGCTGTATTTTAAATAAGCGTTTTCAAACAAAAGGGATAGTTCGTTGGCATTGTTTCCTAAAGGTAAATGCTTTTTTAACTGATCAAAAACTGCCTGTAATCCATCGGTATTCAATCTGCCAACCGGACCCGAAACTTCCTTATTCCACTGAAATTTCTTTCGGTTGAAGTTAAAAAAGTTAATCTCATCAAAATCATGATCTTCCGTCGCCATCCAATAAACAGGCACAAAATCATAATCAGGATACGTCTTTTTCAACTCTTTACACAAATTAATCGTAGAAACAATTTTGTATAAAAAATACAGAGGTCCCGTGAACAAATTCAGCTGATGCCCCGTAACAACAGTAAACGTATTGTTGTTTTTAAGGTTGTTGATGTTATTTTGAGTGGCAGCTGTTACCGAAAATTTTTTATATTGATTTTGCAGGCTGTTTGCAAGTATTTGTCTGTTTGCTGAAGGAAAGTTAGCCTGTTTTTCTAAAATCTGGTCTTTAAAATTTTCTATGGAAGGAAAACGGTTATATAAAGTGCTTAACTGATTGCTTTTACAAAGGTAATCAATCATTAATTTAGAGAAATAGCCGGTTTGTTCGTATGGAATTTGGAACATTTATCTGATTTTTTTCAAATTTAATAAAATACTAAAACCATTGCACCATATAAACTATAAATTATTGGTAAAATTAGTGCGCTACATTAAACGAAAATCTTATCGTAAAACCGACAACTAAATCGTACTTTTGCCTAAATTTTTCATTGTTTGGAAACACAGATTTTATTAGTTACACCGCCTTTTACGCAACTGAACACGCCTTATCCGGGCACGGTTTACCTTAAAGGCTTTTTAAATACAAAGAACATTTCTTCCTATCAGTCCGATTTGGGAATAGAGGTTATTTTGAAGTTGTTTTCCAAGCAGGGATTAATTGATTTGTTTGATTTTATTGATCGATCCAATCCAGTTTTAGGCGAGAATTCCCAACGGATTTTTGCTTTAAAAGATGATTATATTCATACGGTAGATTCGGTTATTTCGTTTCTTCAAGGGAAAAATCCAACATTGGCAAATGCTATTGTTCAAGACGATTTTTTGCCACAAGCTAGTCGATTTTCGCAGTTAGATGAATTGGATTGGGCTTTTGGATCTATGGGTTTTCAAGACAAAGCCAAGCATTTTGCAACGTTGTATTTAGAAGATTTATCGGATTTTATCATTGAAACCGTTGATGAAAATTTCGGTTTCAGTCGTTATGCCGAACGTTTGGGAAGATCTGCCAATTCGTTTGATGAATTATACGAAAAGTTACACAGCGAACCAACCTATATCGACCAAATCACCCTTAAAAGTCTGCATAATTTAATAGAAAAAACAAATCCTAAAATTGTAGGGTTCTCAGTTCCTTTTCCGGGAAATCTGTACAGTGCGTTTCGTTGTGCGCAGTTCATCAAACAAAATTATCCGCAGATAAAAATTGTCATGGGCGGTGGTTTTCCAAATACCGAATTGCGTTCTGTGTCTGATGTTCGAGTTTTTCAGTTCTTCGATTTTATTAATTTAGACGATGGTGAAGCTCCAACCGAACAACTGATTCGTTTTGTAAACGGAGAAATTTTGGCAAACGAATTAAAACGTACTTTTTTGTTGCAAGATGATGAAGTATCGTACATAAACAATCCGTTAATAAAAGATTACAAACAAAGCCAGGTTGGTTGTCCCGATTATACCGATATTGATTTATCGCAATATATTTCGGTGATCGAAGTGGTAAACCCAATGCATCGTTTGTGGAGTGATGGTCGTTGGAACAAATTAACCATGGCGCACGGCTGTTATTGGGGGAAATGTACCTTTTGCGATATTTCGTTAGATTATATAAAGATTTACGAACCTATTGCTGCCAAAGAAATTGTTGACCGAATGGAACAATTAATTGCCACAACGGGCAATAGCGGTTTCCATTTTGTTGATGAAGCAGCACCGCCGGCACTGATGCGCGAAGTGGCTATAGAAATCATTAAACGCAAGTTAACCGTTTCGTGGTGGACGAATATTCGTTTTGAGAAGAATTTTACCTTAGATTTATGTCGATTATTAAAAGCATCGGGTTGTATTGCGGTTTCGGGCGGATTAGAAGTAGCATCAGACAGATTGTTACAATTGATTGATAAAGGCGTTACAGTTGAACAAGTGGCGCGAGTGAATAGAAACTTTACCGAAGCAGGAATCATGGTGCATGCGTATTTAATGTACGGTTTTCCTACGCAAACGGCTCAAGAAACGATAGATTCGCTAGAAATGGTTCGACAAATGTTTGAGGTCGGAATCATGCAATCGGGCTTTTGGCATCAATTTGCAATGACGGCTCACAGCCCCGTTGGATTGGAACCTGAAGCGTTTGATGTGATCAATCTATCAAAAGAAATAGGAACGTTTGCAAATAATGATTTGGTTCATAAAGAAAAATCAGGTGCGGTTCACGACAAGTTTTCTTTCGGATTAAAAAAATCTCTCTTTAATTATATGCACGGTTTGTGTTTTGATTTTGAACTGCAAGAATGGTTCGATTTTAAAATTCCGCGTACAAAAATTCCGCATGATTATATTGTATCGGTTTTAGAAAGTGAAGGTTTTCCTACATTTAAATCGACTCAAAAAGTAGTTTGGTTGGGAACAAAACCCGTGTTGGAACATTTTACCAAATCTAAAAAAGGCAGAACGTTCGAAAAAGCTCGTATCAGTGTTCACTCTAAAAACGATTTACTGCAAATTGATGTTGATAAAGAAGTAGGCGAGTGGTTTGTACAGTTTTATAACGATTTAAAGATAAGCCCAAAAGGAACACTTTCTTTCCAGCAAATGAAAACCAGTTTTGAAGCACAAACCAACGAAGATTTTGAACCTTTTATCTTTTCAAAACAAGGTGAACAACTGCGCGATTTTGGGTTGTTGATTGTTTAATAAAAAACGAGAAGCTTTTCGTTGCCAAACAGGAAGCTTCTCATTGTATATTTAGAAGCATCTCGTTCGTGAATAAGAAGCTTGATGAGGTTTATAAATATGTTTGTCATTCCATAGGAATCTATAAAATGTTTACAAACATGAAAAAGAATTCACTTATTCAATCTTTCTTAAAGCCTTTTCAACCACCACAATCATTAAAATACTGCCAACAATCATACAAAACATACCAATTGCTAAATCTATACTGTCATTAGTTTTAAACAATCCTTTTGATGGAGCGATCAATGTAAAGATCAATCCTGTAAGCATCATTATTTTAGCGCTGTATGTTTGAGCGAAATCCCATTTTTGCTGACTTTGCATTGATGTTTGGGTTCGGTATCCATACAAACCATTGATTTTTTTAGGCGGATAAGCATACATCATTACACCGGCAAGTATAAAAACAATACCCACGCAAAGCAGCATTTGGTTGCAGTATTCTAAAATAGTATTTATCATAAGTTATTAGATGTTAATTCGTTTAAAGGTGTTGTGTAAATAAGGTAAGTGACAAATAATCCGCCTAAGAACAGAAAAGCAACCATAAAGCGTTGAAACCATAGTTCCCAAGGTTTGTAAACGTTTTTATCGTAAGTTGATCCTAAAAAGAATAATGGAATAAATCCCCAGCTTAATCCTAATGTCATGGCAATGAAGATGAATTTTAAGTTGTCTATGAACAGATTTATTAAACTAACAAAAACCAGATAAGCGGAAATGCTGTAAAAAACAATTTTGTAAATTTTTACAATTCCTTTAAAATCTACCTTCTTTTTTCGTTCATCGCTCATAGTATTGTAACCAGAAAGTAAACTGCCTGCGTTTTCTTTGTTTAAAAGACTTGTAAAAAAGCAAAGAATAAAAGCAATGACGAAACCTGCGTACATTATTTACTGTTTAATTGTGCTACTACATTTTCTAATTCTTGTGGTTTTTGTGTACCAATTACCAGTTGTTTTCCATTTTTAAGCCTTATGTGTAAACCTTTGTTTCCACGAACATTGTAAACCGTTCCATATTTTGTCCATAATCGAATTCCCCAGCCGCCAACAAATCCGTAATTAATTACTTTCATTGTGTCGATATCAGACAACTTTATTGTTTTCCATACAAACGGGAAGTACGTTAATTGAATGTTTTGTTGTGTAATTGTAGTTTTTAGTTGCATTATTACAAAAAGTATAATGACTAAAACGATTATTATTATACCTGAAAAACCACCTGATTTTATGGTTGCTTCTTTAAAAAGTAACAGTACTGGCACTGCTAAGCTTATCATTAACAAAAGCCACAACCACCATTGGTTAAAGCGTTGTTTTTCTATAAATAGAGGTTTCATGTTATTTTACTTTTTCATTTAACCACTTGGTAATATCTTCTAAAACTTTAGG
The DNA here is from genome assembly GCF_900115115.1 of Paenimyroides ummariense. Lineage (GTDB taxonomy): Bacteria > Bacteroidota > Bacteroidia > Flavobacteriales > Flavobacteriaceae > Flavobacterium > Flavobacterium ummariense. The sequence continues at coordinate 45,782 of NZ_FOVI01000008.1, read as the reverse complement.
TTCAATAGTGGTTTCAATTTCTCCATATTCGCTATCTAAACCTGTTGTAGCTGGCTGAAATAAATGATTTAAACCATCGTACGAAATAATTTGTAGTTTTCCTTTTGAACCCAAACCTTTTGCGATTCCAGCCAAATTTTCAACACTAGTAACTTGTAAATCTTTTGTACCATTTATTGCTAATACTTCACAATTTATCTTTGGCAAATAGTCTATTGGATCAAATAATAATAATTGGCGAATATGTTCAGAGTACAAACCTTTAATTCTTTCATCCAACTCTTCATCGGTTGCGTTTTTATAATGAACAGTTGTTTTATAATATTCTTTTAGTTCTTTATTGGCTTTTTCTTTTGAATCATTTCTCATAATGATTTCATACGTTTTCTCGTTTAACTTTTTATTTAAAGCACGAGTAAGTTCAGGAAGCCCCATTGCCTTTGCAAAAGCATCATTTTGTAAGACCAATCCATCGCTTCCTTTAATTCCAAGAGATGCCATTAAAATGATAAAATTTACAGAAGAATCTTCAGAAGCTATAATTTGTGCAACCGATCCACCTTCGCTATGACCTAAAACACCAATTTTTTTAGAATCAATTTCTTTTACTGTTTTAAGATATTTAATAGCTGCTTTGGCATCGCTTGCAAAATCAAATACGGTTGCTTTAGCAAAATTACCTTCTGATGATGCTACACCACGTTTATCATATCGTAAAACAGCATAACCATTTTTAGTTAGGTGATCGGCAATAACCATGAACGGTTTGTGCCCGAAAAGTTCTTCATTTCTATCATTAGTTCCGCTGCCTGCAACCAAGACAATGGCAGGAAATTTACCTTTGCCATTTGGCATAGTCAATGTTCCTGCTAATTTAATTTTTGCTTCTTTGTTTTCAAAAGTAACATCTTCTGTTTTATAGCTAAATGGTGGTTGAGGTTCTTGCGGACGATTTAGCTTGAATTCACCTTTTTCTAAATTTAAAGGAAATGACATGCCGCGTTGACTAAATTTTCCTTCAATTTGTTTCGGATTCTTTAAAACACCAACATAATTCATTCCTAATTTTGAATCGGAGATTTTTAAAGTATCGTTTTGAAACGTGATTTTTTCAAGTGGAAATTTTTCATCGGTTTGCATAGGGCTTTCACCCATAACTTTCAATTGGTTGTTAGCTTTACTGATGTGAATTACAAATGGTAATTTTTGATTTGGAATTTCAATGTTTCCGTTCCATGTTCCTTCGATTTGAGCAATTGAAGTAAAGCTGAATAATAATGTAATAAGTAAAATAAAGTTTCTCATAATATGTTTGATTACAAATTTCTAATAATTAAAGTTGATATAATAATGAATGCTAGAATAATTAATACCAATATTAAATAATCAGTTGTTTTCTTTGCGTTGGCAATGGTCTTAAAACTTCGATAGATTATGATACCTTGAATAATTAAAAAACCAATGAAAAATAAGATCATTGAATATACCAAAACCATTTCGATTAGTTGATTTTCAGAAAAAACATAATTTTTTTCAATATTTAGAATTGTTTTTTCATCACTTAAAAAATGCGAAATATTTATAAAAGCTAAAATGTAGTACGGTATTCTAAAATACATACTCAAGTTTAGACAATCAATTACCCGAGTTTTTTTATTTATTATTCTTCCAGCTAAAAAAAAAGCTAAAAACAAGCTAAGAGTAGATATGAAATTCCCTAGAATAGTTAATTTTAATTCTATTTTATCAGAAAAATGCATATCAATTGGAGATTCAAATGTTGTTTGTAAAAAGACTGCTGAAGTCGTACCAACCAAAAATATGATCAAATTTGCAATTAATAGTTTTCTATCATTATAAAATTCAATTGGGTTTAATAGTTTCTTCATAGTTAAATATTAAGGTCTTTAATGTGTTGAATCATATCGTCTAACTGGTTGCGAACCGTTGGGTAGCTTATTCCCAACTGTGCTGCCATTTCTTTTAAACTGCCGCTTGTTAAAAAAAACTGCAAGATAAATTCCTGTTCTTTGGGTGACAGTTGAAGGAATATTGGCAAAGGATAATTTCCTTGAACCACCGTTTGACAACTTTCGCAGGTTAATTGCGTTACACTTAATAAGGTTTCGCAACTAGGGCATTGAGTCGGTAATTTTGCTTTCATTTGAATAAAATTAAAATATAGTTTAATTTTGTTAATTCAAATATAAATAAAATTTAAGTTTTATGCAATAAAAAAATCCATCAAAATTGGAATTGATGGATTTTAGTTTGATATTATTTAAGTAGGCTTTTACTTTTTTGATATTAAATTCCAATTGATTAATAACACTGCGCCTAGAATTATTATAATTCCGACCCATTGTGAAAACAGAACTTGTTCCTGCAAAAAGATGAATGCAAATGTTACCGAAACAGGAAGTTCAACTGCCGAAACAATACTACCCAAACCAACACCCGTTAAAGGAAATCCTTTGTTTAACAAGATAGGCGGTAAGACTGTTCCGAAAACCGAAAGTAAAATTCCCCAGGTATATAAAATGGAAGCATCAAATGTTTTTATCGAAATAAACTCTTCGTTAATCAAGTGTAAATCAAAATAGGTTGGTAGTAATTGCGTTAGCAAACTAAAAATCAATACAATGGTTCCTCCGCCAAAAAGCATAAACAAACTGCGTTTAAAAGCATTCAACTCTTTTGCAACGCTGTTGGTACTATATAAGGTTATAGAAAAAGATACTGCTGCAAGAAATCCAAACAAAAATCCCTTGAAATCAAACTTAATTTCGCTGCCAAAAATACTGGTTGCCAAAGCTGTACCAAATAAAACAAACACAACAGCTATTATTTTTGCAAATGATGGAACTTTTCTACTGATAAAAGCTTCAATTAAAACTCCGATCCAAACCGACTGCATTAATAAAACCACCGCGATTGATGCGTTAATGTATTTTACGCACAGGTAATACAAAACACTTGTAAATCCCATTGACGTACCGCTTAACACCAATTTAAAAATGTTTTTCTTGGTTGCGGTTTGTGTGTTTTTAATGAAGAAATTTATTACAAGCAGACAAATAATCGCAAAAACGTATTGCGATATGGTAACTTCGGCAGTTGTAAAGCCTTGTTTGTAAGCCATTTTTACAAACGATGCCAGCATACCGTAACTGCTGGCTCCCAAGGCTACAAACAATATTCCTTTTAATGTTGAATTCAAAATGTTGGGTCTTAATTTAATGATTGAACAAAAAAGCCTGAAGATTTTTTTCCTTCAGACTCTTTTTATAATACTTTAGATTTTACATCATTTCATCCATATCTTCAGACGACGATTGTCTTTTTTGATCTTTTTGTCGGTCTGTTTTGGTTTGGTTAAAACGGTACGTAAACGATAAGTTTATAGTACGTTCTCTCCATTGCATTTCGGCATAAGAATTTACTTGTGCAATATTGGTTTCCATAATACGTTTTCTCGAATTAAATACATCCTGAACGTTTAAGGCAATTGTACCTTTATCTTTTAAAACATCTTTGCTTAATGCCGTATTTAATGATCCTACACCTAAAATTTTACCTTGTGCCGTTTTTTGTCCGCCGCTGTACATAAAATTTGCTTGCCAGTTAATTTTTGCAGGTAAGGTAATGGTAGAGTTAATTCTACCGTTCCATGTAAAGGCATCATTATCGAAATTCTGAGTTTGTGTAGTTCCTTCAAAATCAACATACGAATAATCGCCGCGTGTTGAAACCTGGAACAAGTTGGCGTTGGCATTAATACGCCACCAACGCAACGGACTGTAATTGGCGTTCAATTCTAAACCATAACGGTATTCGGTAGCTAAATTAATTGGCCCGCTGATAGTTATAGGAATTCCTTCTTCGTTTACACCATCAACTCTGCGTACAAACTGCGTAGCATCGGTAGTATGGTTGAAATATAACGAGGTGTTTAATGTAAGACGACCAATTCGTTTCATGTATCCTAAATCGATTGCATTTGTGAACGAAGGATCTAAATCTGGGTTACCCATGAAGAAATTGATCGAACTTGAATAATTTGAAATTGGATTCAACATACGTCCGCGAGGTCTGCGTACACGTCGGCTGTAACTTGCCGTAACGTTTTCGGTGTCGCTGAATTCGTAATTAATAAAAGCACTAGGGAAAAAGTTATTGTACTTTTTCTTGTTGAAATCCATGGTTGTCATTTGGTTAACATCAATTTCGGTATATTCCCAACGTAAACCTAACATATAGCTGAATTTGTTCAACTTATTGCCAAATTGAGTGTAAAAAGCGTGAACTTGTTCTTTATACTGTAAATCGTTTCTAAACAAATCGTTCGGCTCTAAATCGCCATCTTCGTTTAAAGTATTTATGTTGAATTTGGTATTTAAATCGTTGAAATTTCCTAAATATCCGGCTTCAAACTGACTATTTTCATTGAAAGGTAACACGTAATCTACGCGGGCAATATGTCGTAATTCGTTTTCGGTTGCTCTGGTAACATCTTGCGCCAAAACAGCATTTGCCTCATTCGTTGTTGTAATTGCCGAATCTTCGATATCGCGGTTTTTGTTGATACTTCCCGAAACAAACAATTGATGTCCGCTTTCGTTGAACTTATAAGTAAAATCGGTATTGTACTCTACACTTTCTTTAAAATCGTCTTCTTCGGTCTGGCGAACATTTCTGTATAATAAATTTCTGCCGGCATCGTAATTAGAATAGTTCAGCGTTCGCGGATTATCTCCGGTACTTTTTCGGTAGGTTAAATTATTAGTCCACGTTAATTTATCGGTTAAATTATAATCGATACCAATGTTTCCGTTGATGCTTTCACGCTCGCGGGTGCTTTTAGAATATTCGTCAACAAAGCTTGATGTATTTCCGTTTTCATCGAAATACTGCGATTCGTTTAACGAGTTTCCAAAGGTTTTATTTTTAGCATAACCAAGGCTTGAATATAAGTTGAATTTATCTTCGCGGTAGTTAACCGTTGCATTTGCACCGTAACTTGTAGGATCGCCCACATTTGCAGTTACACTTCCGTTGATACCCGCATTGCTTCCTTTTTTAAGGATGATGTTAATGATTCCGGCACCGCCTTCGGCTTCGTAACGTGCAGACGGATTTGTAATAACTTCCACACGATCTAAAGATTCTGATGGAATCATTTTCAACGCATCACCAATATTAGCAGCCATTCCCGATGGTTTTCCATCAATCAAAACTTTAACTGATTCGTTTCCACGCAAACTTACGTTTCCTTCCGAATCTACTTCAACAGACGGAATATTATCTAACACATCGCTGGCATTTCCACCTTTAACAATGGCATTGTCCCCTACGTTGTAAATACGTTTGTCTAACTTAAGTTCAACGGCAGCACGCTGTGTTTCAATAACAACGCCTTCTAAAACTTCGGCATCGCCTTCAATTTTTATCGTCCCTAAATCAAGTGTAGAAGTAATTTCTTTTGCATCAATAATAAAGGTTTTGTAACCCAAATATTCAATACGAATTTGGTAGGTGTCTGGCGTAACAGGAATATTAAATTTACCCGAACCATCGCTCATATCACCCGTAATATTATTTGCATCGGTAGTACTTTCAATAGTAATACTTGCGTATTCAAGGGGCGTATTGCTGCTTTTTTCTACAATGGTTCCGGTAACGAAAACCTGATCTTTTTCTTGAGAATATGCAGCAGAAGTGGCTAAAGCAAAAACGGTAAAATAAACGTAATTTATTGCTTTCATATATTATCTTTTACTTTCTATTTCTTTGTTCCACAAAAGTAACACCACTTTAAACATTAATTCTAAATTAATTGTTAAATGGTCTTAAAAATGCGGTGAATTATAAGATTTCGTCGATTTTTTCAATCGGTCTTGCAATAACCGCTTTGTTACCGTTTACAACAATTGGTCGTTCAATTAGCTTTGGATTTGCCACCATGGCTTCGATAATTTCCTCATCGGTTAAATTTTTATCCTTGAAATTTTCTTTCCAGATAGCTTCTTTTACACGCACCAATTCAATAGGTTTTATGCCTAAAAGTTTAATAATATTTTTTAATTCGCTAACAGTTAACGGATTGTTTATGTAGTTTATAATTTCGATTTCTTTGTTTAAATCTTGCAGTATACTAAGTCCTTCACGTGATTTGCTGCATTTTGGGTTATGGTAGATTTTAATCATTTTTAGCTGTTATTTTCTTTTACAAATTTAGTTAACTTCGTAGATAAAAATTAGCGATTTATGTATTTAGAACAATTCAACAGAGATTCTTCAAGCATTTTAAAATACCTGCCGTTTGTAGTTTGCTTTCTTGGTTTTATGGCATTAAACATTATTGTATCAAGCTTAATGAATTTAGATTCAAGCACAATGATTCAGGATTCTATAGATCAATGGGGCAAAAATTTTACTTTTTTTACGTTTGTGGTTCCGTTTGTATTTTTTCTGGCATTATTGTTTTTATGGTGGAAATTTATCCACAGATATTCTATTACAAAGCTAACAACCGCTCGCGAAAAGATCGATTGGAGTCGCTTTTTTTTCTCGTTTGGCGTTTGGGCAGGCATAAACTTAATCGTACTTTCTGTAGGATATTTTATAGATCCAGATAGTTTTCAGTTTCAGTTTAATTTAAAAGCATTTTTGCCGTTGCTTTTTATTGCATTAATTTTTATTCCGATACAAACTAGTTTCGAAGAATATTTTTTCCGCGGATATTTTATGCAGTTTACAGCGTATCTGTCAAAAAATAGGGGAGTGGCGTTGGTTGCAACATCGGTAATTTTTGGATTGATGCATTTAAGCAACCCCGAAGTTTCAAGCATGGGCTTAACCGTTATGATTTTTTACATTGGTTGCGGTTTACTTTTGGGAATTATGACATTGATGGATGATGGTTTGGAATTGGCATTGGGATTTCATGCAGCAAATAATCTTTTGGGTGCATTGTTGATAACGTCTGATTCCGCTGTTTTCCAGACCGATGCACTTTTTATTACAACCGCCGATTCAAATATTTATGAATTATTGATACAGGTATTCATAATTTTTCCTATCTTGTTATACATTTTTTCAAAAAAGTACAATTGGGCAAATTGGAAACAAAAATTATTTAAATCTGTTTAATTATGGAAAAGAAGCTTTGTATACATCCCGATTTTAAACTTAATGGACACACTTACAATAAAGAGAGCATCAGCGAATTGGCAATTACCTTGATACGTGATGGTGAAGCGCACGAAAAAGATCTGGGAAATTTAATTTTGCAGTGGTTTGATGATTACGATTATATAACCTTAACAACTTCGGGTACAACCGGCAAGCCTAAAGAGGTAAAACTGAGTAAAGAAGCCATGGAAGCATCGGCTTTGGCAACTGGCGAATTTTTTAAATTACAACCAAAAGATAAAGCATTACTTTGTTTACCAACACATTATATTGCAGGTAAGATGATGTTTATTCGAGCAGTTGTTTTAGGCTTGGAGCTTGATTTTGTAAATCCTACCAAAGAACCTTTAAGAAATAACGATAAAATTTACGATTTCGTAGCGATGGTTCCGTTGCAGGTACATAATTCAATAACGCAGATCGAACAATGTAAAACACTCATTGTAGGCGGAGCCAAATTGAATGATCGTACAAAAGATATTTTAAACGAAATGATGGTAAATGTGTACGAAACTTACGGTATGACCGAGACTATTACACATATTGCTGCAAAGCGTATTAGTGAAAATTATTTTACCGTTTTACCACATGCCAATATTTCACAAGACGAACGCGGTTGTTTGGTAATTGAAGCTCCGTTGGTTTCAAATCATTTAATTGTTACAAATGATCTGGTAGAAATGCCAAACGATATTCAGTTTGCTTGGATTGGCAGATATGATAATTTGGTAAACAGCGGCGGAGTAAAATTGGTTCCCGAAAAAATAGAACAAAAGCTTTCTGATTATATTCCTTACCGATTTTACGTGATTGGAAAAGAAGATGCCGAATTAGGACAAAAGTTGGTTTTGGTAATTGAACACGAACCTTATACTTTATTACCCGAAGCTTTTGGAAGTCTGGATAAATTTGAAAAACCCAGAGAGACAATTTTTGTAGAAAAATTTAAAGAAACCCCAACAGGTAAAGTTCTAAGAAGAGAAACGATTAGTGCGTTGGTTTGAACTACAAAATTTAGAAGGTGCCAGCGTTTTAATCGACAATTTTTTTAAGGTTAATACCACTTTTTATAAAGAATTTGAAAATGAAAAAATCCCGAGTAATCGGGATTTTTTATTAATTATTTTATTCTTTCGAATTTGTCAATACTTTCAGATTTTATATAACTACCTTCAGATTCTACTTCAAACATGCTGTATAAATGCAATTTGTTTTCTTCTGATACTAAAATAGTATAAGATTCTGGAAAATAATTTTTAAGAATCAATTGATTGCCTTTACGCTCATAAGTTGTAGTACCTCTTCTTTCAATAGCTTCATTAGATCCAGATGCCGGGCTATAAATGTAATATTCAACAATATTATCTGCTTTAAATTCATATTGATGAGTTCTTCCGTACATAGAACCTTCTTCTTCATCTAAATTATCAATAAGAATTTCGCCATCCATTTCTATTTTCATGTGTGTAGATGTCGCATTCCATTTTCCTAATAAATGATTTTTTTCTTGTTCAACTACCGGAGCGGTGCTGTCATCTGACGAGCAGGCTGTTAAAGAAGTGAAACCCAATACTGCCATGAATATTAAAATACCGACTTTTTTCATAAGGTTTTTGTTTTAAGTTAAAATTTAAGAATTACGAATATAGTTAAATTTAATAAAATAAAAAAATCCACCTTTATCGGGTGGATTTTAAATATCTGTATCAGTTGATTAAAACTGCTCTCTTCCTGCAAAGTGGAAAGCTGCTTCAATTTCAGCATTTTCGTCAGAATCTGAACCGTGAACTGCATTTTCACCAATTGATTTTGCATATTTTTTACGGATTGTTCCTTCTGCAGCATCAGCTGGGTTTGTAGCACCAATTAATGTACGGAAATCCTCCACAGCGTTCTCTTTTTCTAAGATAGCAGCAACGATTGGTCCTCTTGACATGAACTCTACTAATTCACCATAAAACGGACGCTCTGCATGAACTTCGTAAAATTTCTTAGCATCAGCAACTGTTAATTGCGTTAATTTCATTGCAACGATTCTGAAACCACCTTCAGCAATCATATTTAATATCCCACCAATACTTCCAGCTTCTACAGCGTCTGGCTTAATCATTGTAAATGTTCTTGTACCTGCCATTTTTTTAAGTTTAATTTGTTTGCAAAAATAACTATTTTATAAAAATATAAACCATTTTAATTTAAATACTTTGTAAATTTATAGAAACTTATTTACGCAATGAAACACGATGTTGAAAGCAGGGATGATTTAGAAAAACTGGTTCGAACTTTTTATGATAAAGTACGAAAGGATGAAGAAATTGGTCCGATTTTTAATTCGATAATTACCGATTGGGAACCTCATCTACAAAAGATTACCGATTTTTGGGAACAGCATGTTTTCGGAGTTCAAAAATATAAAGGAAACCCGATTGAAGCACATAATAAGGTTGATGCCGAAACGAACCACAATGTAACGGCACACAATTTTGGAACTTGGCTTTTTTATTGGATGCAGACTTTAGATGAACTTTTTGAAGGATCTAATAAGGAAGTATTGAAGTTTAAAGCACGCAAAATGCAAACCGTTTTCTTTGTAAATATGGTTCAAGCGCGTTCAAAAAAGGTTTAAATTTTCGATCCGAATTGTAAAATATAACCGTTATTGTCTTTAATGGCAAATTCCATCATTCCCCATTCAAAAGTTTCTAAAGGATATACAATTTCAACAGAATTTTTTAAGATGTTCCAAAATTCTTCTGCGTTTTCAACTTCAAAATAGAATGATCCTGTAAAACCAATTTTATCAAACTTTATGTGAGTATTTGGTTTCGATAGCATAATTTCAATTGCGTTTTTATGCAAAGAAGTCCATTGCCAGTCTTCATTAAATTCGGCACAAGTAAAACCCAAAACTTCGGTATAAAATTTTATGGTTTCAGTTATATTTTCTGTGTAAAGTATCGGGGTTAATCTTTTAAAATTCATATCAATTAAATTAAAATATCACTTTCTAAATCAGATTTTTCAATTAAAAATTCAAAACCTAAACGTTCAACAACTTCAATCACCAATTTTTTGTACCAGTTTTCTGATTTTGGATGAATATACAAGCGTTCAATCATTTCGTTTACATCAATCAACACCTTAACACCTTCGTTTACGTGAAGATCTAAATGGGTAACATCGGTAATTACTCGGACTTCGTGTTCGTACTGAAAACTTTTTCGTTTGAAAAGAAATGGGAAAAAATCATCATCAAACGGAATGTGTTCTTTTTTATAGTCGATATAATTTACCTCGCCAATAAACTGATCGGCTCTTGGTTCAATCAACGCTTTTTTTAAACTACCAATAGTTGATTGTATCGCCAAACCTTCGTTGTTCTTTGTGAAAACCTGCCACATAGCATAACTTTCGTACGAATTAGCATGCCAACTGCTTATAACAATGTTCTTTCGTTTTGATTTGTAAGCATCTAAATATTCCGGATTATCTGCTAACAGTTTTTTAATTTCTTCGTACGTTGGTTCACTAAAAGTTCCTTCAAACTGGTCCTCAAACTTATCAGATCGAGCCATAAACATACGCTTAGACAGCAATAAATCCAGAAATTTAGAAAGATCTAAATACTTCCAGATTATAGTATCATTTTCAGGAATATGCAGCTTTTGGTTTTCTTTAAACATTTAGAATTTCTTTCTTTTAAAGATAATAATTTACAGATGATTTTAAAGTCAGAAATTGTTATTTAAAAATAAAAAATCTGAAACTAATCTGTATCTGGAATATACTCTAAAATATCACTTGGCTGGCAGTTTAGTTCTTTGCAAATGGCTTCTAAAGTAGAAAAACGAATGGCTTTGGCTTTACCTGTTTTTAAAATAGATAAGTTGGCAGTTGTTATACCAATTTTGTCTGCCAGTTCTTGCGACTGCATTTTGCGTTTTGCCAGCATAACATCAAGGTTTACTATTATTGCCATTTGTTATTTTTTTTAATTGAGAAATTAACTGCTGTTGCATTTCGTAAATTGCTTTTACATGATTTTCATCGGCAGCGTTTGCAAAAATCGTGATTCCTAATTTATTTTCAGGAATTAAAATGGCGTGCGTGTAAAAAGTGCCTGTGGTTCCATCGTGAAAACTTAATTTTTGATTTCCTTGAACGGCATTTCCCCAACCATAGCTGTAATTATCCACCTCAAAGTGCATTTTTTTAAAGTTTTCTTGTTTTAATATTCCAGTTTCAGAATTATATCCTTTTAAATGGAGTTGCAACCATGCAGCATAATCGGTAATGTTCATTGATAAATCGCCTGCCGAAAGCATAAAATCTTCAAAGTTATAAGAATGTGTTGGTGGTAAGGCTGTTAATTCATTGTTTTCAACCCAATGTCCCCAAGCATTATTTAAACTTTTTTTGTTTGGAAATCCAAAACTGTAATCCCAATTCTGTTTCTTCATGAAATCTGCCAATAAATCTTCGTACGATTTTTTTGTCGATTTTTCAATCATCATCGCTGCCAAAACATAACCTGCGTTTGAGTAAGTTCCTTTTTCTACCGTTGGTTGTGCCAAAACTTGTTGAGCTAATTCAACTCGTTTTAATTCGGTTGTTTTAGCAGTTATTTTTAATGAAAGAAATTCCTCACCTGCTGTGAATGGTTGAACTTGTGCGTTGTGCGACAATAAATCTTTTAATGTGATGGAATGATATGCCGAGTTTTTATCGTTTTTCAACTCAGGGAAAAGTGACAAAAACGTAGTTTCTAACGATAAATTTCCTTTTTCGATCTGTTGAAATGCCAGAAATGATGTAAACGCTTTGGTGTTTGATCCTATATGAAACAAGGTTTTATCAGTAACAACCTCGTTGCTTTTGTTTGAAATTGTTCCGGATGTTCCGTAAAATACATTATCGCCGTTAATTACAGCGGCTGCCATTGCAGGAATATTATTTTGTTTTATCGATGCCTGTAATAAACTGTCGATTATTTTACTGTGTTGTGTATTTTGTGCTAACATTAAAGTTGTTGTTAATGTAAAACAAAGTGTGATTATTTTTTTCATGATATTATATAGTTAGTTCGTTTTCTTGTTGTTGTTTTAAACCTAATTCGAATGCCTTGCCGATTCCTAATAAAAATAAGCCAATAAAAAGTTTACTACTAGCTAAATATAAGATTTCAACAAAATTTACAAATATTTCTTTTCCTGATATTCCTTCTATATATGGTATTATGTATGGCAGCAAAATATCATCAATTAAAAATGTAATAATGATTACCCAGCCTATTTGTTTAATGTATTTTGAATTTTCGAGATTAAAGTAATTTTTGTTATAAAAATTAGATACCACAATTTTCATTCGCTGTAAAATGATAAAAAACAAAACGTAACTAAATAATTCAACAACAAAAGAAATAGTAAACACATAGGTAGTATCAAAATCTTCGTTAAATAAAGCAATTAATTTTTCAGGCGTATTTGTCCAAATCATTGCTAAAACTATAAACATTAATACCGTTAAAACGATAAAAAAGTTGTAGGTAAATGAAATAAGGCTTTTTAATAGTTTCATAAGTTATATAGTTAATTCGTTTTCTTGTTTTAGTTCGATGTTTTCCTCTTTTTGTTTTTTGGCTTCTTTAAAAACCTGACTTAATACCAAAAAGAAAAAGCCAATGATTAGTCCGCCTAGAGGCGCTTCCAATTCGTTTAAAATTACTTTAGAAAAATTTGTAGATTCATGAAAATTTTTTTCAGAATGGATTACAAAAAACTTTCCTAATAGAAATACAATAATATAATTTGTAATAAATATCAAACCTATTCTTCGGAATCGTTTAATAATCTTTAAATCAAAAAATATACGACTTTCAAATTTTCTCACACATAAATTAAATAGAGTTACAGCGTAGAAATAAAGTAAGTATATAATGTAGCAGATAATCATAAATACTTTTACGTAGCCCTTATTATCTTCAATTGGGACTTCCCTTCCAAAAAAGCTTATAAACCATGTGGTTTGATCTTCATTTATAAATTCTGAATACACAAGCATGCCAAAAAATATACATAAAATAAGCATACTTGCCCAAAGAAAATGTGATAGCCAGCCAAATATTTTTAATGTTCTCATAAGTTATATAGTTAAATCGTTTTCTGATTGAATTTCAATACCTTTTTTAATAATCTGGGTAATTACCAAAAGAATAATCGCCATGAAGAACCATACATCGGATCCTGTTAAATTTAAAGATTCCAAACTTGCTATTTTGGCACCTTCGCTTGTTAACCATAAGCAGAATTCGGATCCGCAATGTGTAAACAAACCAATCCCGAATGACAAGTACGATAGTTTCAAGATAAAATCTTTTAAATGCGTATTGAATGGTTTTGTGAAATCTAGTTTTTTCTCTGATAACAGTTTAAGAATAATATAAAACATAACTGCTTTTAGCACGGCTATGATTATCATTACAATTGCCAACACAACAAAATGATTGGTGTTGAGCTGGTAAATGACCAATATATCTGGACCTTCCCAAAAATTCTTTACAGCATCGGGATTAATAAACAGCGTGATAAAAGTATTAACGATGATTGCTCCGGCTTCTACACACAAACCAATAAAAATGATCCACGTTAGCAAAAGCAATACTTTTAAAATATGACTTGTAGTAATTCTAATTTCCATATCTTTCAATTTTTAGATTAATGATAAAAAGTATTTATTTATTGACAAAGATATATAAATTATCGAAAAACAATAATTTTATAGATAAAAAAAATCACTCAATTGAGTGATTTTTGAATACTATTTTGTAACTAATTAACTTTCAAATGATTGTAATGAAACTAATTTTGCATACGTGCCGTTTTTAGCTAATAATTCGTCGTGTGTACCTTGTTCGGCAATTTCGCCACGGTTCATCACCACAATTAAATCGGCTTTTTGAATGGTTGATAAACGGTGTGCAATAACAACCGATGTGCGGTTTGCCATCATTTTTTCCAACGCATCTTGTACCAAACGTTCGCTTTCAGTATCTAATGCCGATGTTGCTTCATCTAAAACCATAATCGGAGGATTTTTCAACACCGCACGTGCAATAGAAATACGCTGTTTTTGTCCGCCCGAAAGTTTTCCACCTGCATCACCAATATTTGTATTGATTCCTTGAGGAAGATTTTGAACAAATTCAAACGCATTGGCAATTTTTAGGGCATCAATTACTTCATCATCAGTAGCGTTCAATTTTCCAATTCTAACATTATCTGCAATACTGCCATTAAACATGATACTGTCTTGCGTTACCAAACCTAACTGATCGCGCAATGAAACCAGTTTAATATCTTTAATATTTGTACCGTCGATTAACAATTCACCTTGTTCCACATCATAAAAACGCATCAACAAATTGGCAATAGTACTTTTACCAGAACCCGACTGACCAACTAATGCAACGGTTTTCCCTTTAGGAATTTCCAAATTGAAATTCTTCAAAACATTATATTCGCCGTTGTAAGAAAAGGTAACATTTTTTATAGCGATTTTATCATTAAAATTTTTTAATTCAACCGATTGATCTGTATCTCTGATAACATTTGGCGTATCCAATATTTCAAAAACACGTTCTGCAGCTGCCATACCGTTTTTAACCTGATAACTTGCTTTTGAAATAGCTTTTGCCGGAGTTAAAATATTGTAAGCCAAGCCAATGTAAGCGATAAAATCAGATCCTTTTAAAGATCCTTCTACCAAAACCAAATTTCCGCCATAAATTAGCAAAACACCAATAACCACAATTCCCATAAACTCACTCATTGGTGAAGCTAAATTATTTTTTTTGGCGATGGCATTTGTTAGGTTGTATAAACGATTAATAGAATCGTCAAAAATTTTTGAAAAATAGTTTTCTGCATTATACCCTTTTACCACTTTTAAGCCGGAAAGTGTTTCTTCGGTAATCGATATTAAATAACCGTTTTCTTGTTGTGCTCTGGTTGATTTTCCTTTTAAACTTTTACCAATTACCGAAATAATTAATGCGGATACTGGAATAAATATAAAAACGAAAATAGTTAGTTTCCAGCTTAAGGAAATCATTGCAATTAATGAGAAAATGATAGTCAAAGGTTCTTTTACGATTAATTCTAAAATCATAAAAAACGAATTTTGAACTTCATTAACATCGCCCAACATACGCGCCATTACATCTCCTTTACGCTTCTCGGAATAATAAGACACGGGTAACGAAATAATTTTAGTGAACATTTTTTCGCGTAAATCTCGCAAAACTCCGTTTTTAAGCTTGGTTAAATTTTGAAGAGCGAAATAATTCGATAAATTTTTAAGTAAAAAGGTAACCAAAACCAATCCCACGGTTAGCATTAAGCCATATTGCACGCCATATTCGGTAGAATATTGATCTACATAGTACGAAATGTAGGTTTTCCAGTTTCCTAAAGCATCAAAAAATCCTTCGTATTTGGGTAAGGTAATTACTTCTTTTTTCTTCTCATCAAAAAGTACCGAAAGAACCGGCATGATAAAAACCATTCCTAAAGTTCCAAACAGCGCATATAGAACGTTAAACCCAATATTTGCAACAACATTGAATTTGTAATTTTTAGCAAATGGAAAAATCTTTTTTAAATTATCGTCCATTAATTTAAATTCATATCGTTAATAATGCTTTGAATTTTATCGGTTAGATATTCATCGGCATCTTTTATTTCTTCAACGTTTTCAATAGGTGTGTTGGTACTGAAATAAAACTTGATTTTAGGCTCGGTTCCACTTGGGCGCGCACAAATTTTAGATCCGTCTTCTAAATAATAAATCAACACGTTAGATTTTGGTAAGAACAAAGGCTCTGTTTCGTTCGAAAACAAATTTGTAGCTATCGAACTTTGATAATCTTCTACAAAAACAACACGCTCACCAGCAATTTCTTTAAGCGGATTGTTGCGTAATTCGGTCATCATGGTAGCAATTTCTTCGGCTCCGTCTTTTCCTTTTTTGGTCAACGAAATTAAATGTTCTTTGTAATAACCAAAATCGGCATACAAGTTTTGCAGTTCTTTGTAAACCGATGAACCCGATGCTTTTGCAATAGCGGCAATTTCACAAATTAATAAGGTTGATGCAACGGCATCTTTATCGCGAACGGCATCGCCTACCATATAGCCGAAACTTTCTTCGCCGCCTCCAATAAATTTCTGTTCAGGGAAATCTTTAATAAATTTTGCGATCCATTTAAAACCGGTTAAACCAACTTTACAATCCACTTCATAAGCTTCGGCAAGTGCCAAAATCATTGGAGTTGATACAATGGTTGATCCTATAAAATGTTTTTTACCTTCAAATTTTCCGTCGCGTTTCCATTGTTCCAACAAAAAGGCAGTCATAACAACCATTGCCTGATTTCCGTTCAATAAAATCATTTTTCCTTCGTTATCGCGAACCGCAATTCCCAATCGGTCAGAATCTGGATCAGTTCCAATAACAATATCGGCATTTGTTTCGTTTGCCAGATCAATTGCCATTTTCAACGCTTCAGGTTCTTCCGGATTAGGCGATTTCACCGTAGGGAAATCTCCGTTTGGCTCTGCCTGTTCCGCCACAATATTTACATTGGTGTAACCCGCTTTTTCTAAAACATTCGGAATAGCTTTAATCGATGTTCCGTGTAACGACGTGTAAACGATTTTTAAGTTTTCGCGCGCACCTTCAGGAAGATTGAACGTAGCATTTTCTATTGATGATTGTGCAAAGGCTTCATCTATTTCTGCACCGATATATTCGATTAATTCCGGATTTGAATCGAACAAAATATCCGAATAATCCAAACTGTCAATTACCTGAATAATTTCTTTATCTTGCGGTGGGACCAACTGACCGCCATCCTGCCAATACACTTTGTAACCATTATATTCTGGTGGATTGTGCGATGCCGTTAATACAATTCCCGCATGACAATTTAAATATCGAACTGCAAAAGATAATTCCGGTGTTGGACGTAAATCTTCAAACAAAAAAACCTTGATTCCGTTTGCAGAAAAAACATCGGCAACCACTTTTGCCAGCGATTTACTGTTGTGGCGGCAATCATAAGCAATGGCTACCTTAATTTGTTCGTTTGGAAAACTCTGTTTTAAATATTGAGATAATCCTTGTGTGTTTTTACCTAATGTGTATTTGTTGATTCGGTTGGTACCAACGCCCATAATTCCGCGCATTCCGCCGGTTCCGAATTCTAAATTGCGGTAAAAAGCGTCTTCTAATTCTTTCGGAGAAGAAGTCAGCAATTCTTTTACCAGGTTTTGTGTTTCAACATCAAAAGGATCTTGAATCCATTTATTGCTGTGTTCTAATATGTTTTTTGGGATTTCCATTGTATTTTTATTTGTCTATTCGTTTAACTGTTGATTCGTTTATTCGTCAGTTCGAGCTTGTCGAGAACTTCTCGACACAATTTTTCTTCGTTTTCACTACCAAAAATCAATCGAAATAACGAAAGTTTAAAGACTTTTAATAATCATTTTTTCAGTTTTTTTTCTTAAATATTTAATTTTCCTGAAATTTTATAACGCGGTTCGTTGTTTTTTGTTCTAAGGATGATTTCGCCCAAGAAACCTGCTAAAAAAAGCTGTGTACCTAATATCATTGCGGTAAGCGATATGTAAAACCACGGGTTGTTTGCTACCAAAATTGCGGGTTCGTGCATAGATAGTTTGTACAGTTTGTAAACGCCGATAAACGCCGCACTGCAAAAACCTACAATGAACATGATAACGCCTAATGCACCAAATAAATGCATTGGTCTTTTGCCGAATTTGGATAAAAACCAAATGGTAATTAAGTCTAAAAAGCCGTTTACAAACCGGCTCATTCCAAATTTTGAAACGCCATATTTTCGAGCTTGATGCTGTACTACTTTTTCACCGATTTTATTGAAACCTGCATTTTTTGCCAACACGGGAATGTAACGGTGCATTTCGCCATAAACATCAATATTTTTTACCACTTTATTGCTGTAAGCCTTTAACCCGCAATTGAAATCGTTTAGTTGAACGCCCGATGTTTTGCGTGCTGCCCAATTAAATAGTTTTGACGGAAGGTTTTTGGATAAGATGGAATCATAACGTTTCTTTTTCCAACCCGAAACCAAATCAAATTTTTGATTGACGATCATGTTGTATAAATCGGGAATTTCATCGGGACTGTCTTGTAAATCGGCATCCATTGTAATAACAACATCGCCATTGGCAATGGCAAAACCGGCATGTAATGCCTGCGATTTTCCGAAATTTTTCTGAAAACGGATTCCTTTTACATTGGCATCGTTTTTAGAAAGATTATCGATGATATCCCAAGATTCATCGGTGCTTCCATCATCAATAAAAACAACTTCGTACGAATAGTTATTCTGCTGCATTACTTTTGTAATCCAACGGTACAATTCGGGCAGCGATTCGGCTTCGTTCAATAAAGGAATTAAAATCGTAAGGTTCATTATTGGTTTCTTGGTGTTGAAAGTTCTGATTTGTTTTTAAATGTCAATGCAATTAACAAACCTGCAATTGATGAACCTAAAATGGTTTGCGCGTAACTGAAAAATAATGTTTTTAATGAAAAATTATCATCGGCATTATTATTAACAACGTTGATTTTATCGTTAATTTCAGCTTCGGATAAATTTAAATCTTTACCAATTTTCTGCGTCATTTCAATCATTAGCTCATTGTTAACTATCTTTGCTTCAGGATTTACAAAGTTGAACAATATATACTGTATAATGTAGTTTGCCAGAAATCCTAAAACAATCATTATAAAAAAGGCAGTAAAACCTTCTTTAAAAGTTATAAGGTTATTTAAGCGTCTTTTGGTGATCCAAACGCAGCAAATTCCTAAAATTAAAACAACAACCATATTTACAATGGTTAGGTACGATTTTACGAACAACGTATAATCTGCAAAGAAAACAATTAGGTTAACCAACGCGTAGTAAGCCATTAAAATATAGCCGAATGTTAAGCCTGTTGTTTTACTGATAGTATTCATGGTTTTATGAATTTTATAAAATCTTACAAATATACAAAAATAGGCGGTAGAAAATTTTGCTGTTTCATGATAAAAAAAGTATAAAGTTATATTTGCAGATTAAAAATATGTTATTAAATTTGCATTCTGAAAAATAAACAATTACATAAAAAGCTGTTGTTTTGTTTATACCTTTTTGAAAGATAAAAGCATCAGAACAAGAAACAGCCAATTAATTTAAAACAAGATTTACAATGAAACAAGGTCTTCACCCAGAAAATTACAGATTAGTAGCGTTTAAAGATATGTCTAACGATGACGTATTCATCACAAAATCAACAGTTGATACAAAAGAAACAATTGAAGTTGATGGAGTAGAGTACCCAGTTTATAAAATGGAGATTTCGCGTACATCGCACCCATTCTACACAGGTAAATCTAAATTAATTGATACAGCAGGTCGTATCGATAAATTCAAAAACAAATACGCTAAATTCAAAAAATAATTTTTGGATTCATCAAAATATCAAAGCCTTACTTTTTAGTAGGGCTTTTTGTTTATATTTACCTTAACTTAATAAAAACTTTGTAACTTTAAGCCTTTAAAAAAGCATAAAAATGAACTACATATTATACGACGGATCTGTGCGTAACAACCTGTTGCCGTTTACATTTACCCGACCTGTTGCCGATATCCGCATTGGAATTTTAACCATTCGTGAAAAGTGGGAAAAGTATTTGGGAACTACAACAACTACGGTAACCGAAGAATATTTGTCTGATAAATTTCCGATGGTTGAAATGGCAGAAAACGTAATGATTAACGCATCATTTAGTCCGAATGAAGTTTTGGTGGAAATGATTCAGTTTTTACAACCCAATCAGGCAATTGTTCAAAACGATGAAATTATTGCTTTTTATACCACAGATGAACAGGAAGAAGTAGTTTTTGATGATTATGATTTATTAGAAATCGAAGAAGATTGTTTGCAGGTTGAACATACGTGGGATATTTTTCAAAAGAACGATCAGGCAATTCGCGAAGATTTTGAATTGCTTACACAAGACCGTAAATCGCACCCCATTCCTTCAACCGTAAATGTTTTAGGAGCTGAGAATATTTTTATTGAAGAAGGTGCTGTTTTAAACTTTTGCACCTTAAACGCCACAACCGGACCTATTTATATTGGGAAAGATGCCGAAATTATGGAAGGATCTGTCATTCGCGGACCGTTTGCATTGTGTGATCATGCGCAGGTTAAATTGGCTACAAAAATTTACGGAGCAACAACGGTTGGCCCGCATTCTCGTGTTGGTGGTGAAATTAACAACTCAGTTCTTTTTGCGTATTCAAACAAAGGGCACGACGGCTTTTTAGGAAATGCCGTTTTGGGCGAATGGTGTAATATTGGTGCAGACAGTAACAATTCTAACCTTAAAAATAATTACGAATCGGTTAAATTATGGAACTATGAAACTGAACGTTTTGAAAATACCGGTTTGCAGTTTTGCGGTTTAATGATGGGCGATCACAGTAAATGTGGTATCAACACCATGTTTAATACAGGAACGGTTGTTGGTGTGGCTGCAAATATTTTTGGTGCAGGTTTTCCAAGAAATTATATTCCGAATTTTACATGGGGTGGAGCACAAGGAACGCAGGCATATTTGCCGGTAAAAGCCTTTGAAACCGCTAAAATTGTTATGAGTCGCCGTAACATTGATTTTACCGATTTAGATGAAGATATTTTAACCCACATTTTTAACGAAACTAAAGAGTGGCAGAAATAAATAAAAGCAGCGAATTATCGCTGCTTTTATTTTTCTATTTTATAAATTACGGCTTGTTTATTATCAAGTAAGCTTTTTTTTCAAATTGTAATCCAATTTTTTCTAAAACTTTTATCGATGCTTTGTTTTCTTCCATAGCTCGCCCAATTATTCGGTTTAATTTTAAAACTTCAAAACCATATTCTAAACATGCAACTGCGCTTTCGGTTGCGTAACCTTTGTTCCATTCTTCTTCAAAAAATCTGAAACCTATGTCGGTTTCATTTTCTAATTCACCGTATTTCAAACCGCACCAACCTAAAAATTCGTTATTATTTTTATTAATCGCAGCCCATCGTCCGTAACCATTTGCTTTATAATCATTGTAGTTTTCTAAAAACGATTTTGCTTCATTAATACTTTTAAAGGCAGCATTTCCGGTATATCTAATTACATTCGGATTTAAATTCAGTTGATAGAACTTTTCAGCATCATCTAAAATAAATTCCCTTAAAAACAATCGTTCGGTTTCAATGATAAATTTCATACTACATTAATTATAAGGAACCAATTCCGGTTTACCGTAGTTAAATTGTTGTAAATCGAAGTTAGTATTACGCAAATTGTTTGTTTTAAAAATATTATGCCCATTACCCGGAATACTTGGATAAAAAGCAAGCGATAACTGAAAATTGTTAAACACCAAATAATCGTTACTAATTACTACACCCAAACCAATTTTACTGTACATGTCTTTAGTTACAAAACGGTTGTGGTTATCGCCCATAAATCCTATCGAAGTACTAAAAAACGGACTAAAACGAAAGCCTAAAACTTCGTATGGTGCGTACGATTGCAGTTGTAAATTCAGTAAAACTTTTTTAGTTCCACGCAATTCGTAACTGTCAAACCCATCAATACCGTAAGCACCATTTAAGGTGATTTTATCCATTGCATAATCCCAACGGTTTAATCCAACCACAATTTCCGGATTAAAAAAATGTCTGAAACGCCATTTTCCCCAATGATACAATTTAGAAAAATACAAACCTTCGATCCTTAAAACACCTTCTTCAAAATGGTTTCCGTTCATAAATGTTCCCCATTGAATATCGCCCCCAAAATAACCTGAATTGGTATATTTTCCCAATGAAAATTTTGCGCCGATATACGGTCGGTTTATGTTGTTTTTTTGCTGAATACCTGCAGTAACCATAAATGTTTTACCAACGGCGATATCTTCAATCACATCATAATAAAAAATATAACGGTCTTGTACATAATTTAACGACGCCAAACCAACAGTCGCCAAATAAAGTTTTTGATTGGTGTAATAATTATACGGATCGTATTCGCCAATGGGATGTTCGGTGTAATTTCGAGAAAAATAACGCAGCGATGTTACCAAGTTAGTTTGCACTTTGTGCAGGTTGTTGTAGCGGTAATAAAGCGGCATGGAATGCCCCAACCAAAGATCCAGATCATTCGATTTAAAACTTTGAAGTCTGCGTAAACCTTCTAAATTAGGTACCGAATCTCTGTACGAATTTTGCAACAGCGTAAAACCACCGGCTAACCGCGTCATGGGCGTAAAAAACCTACGGTTGGCATAAATTTGCTTTGTGTAATTTTCTGCCAGATCTAAATTGTAAAAAACTCCGGCATCAATAAACGTTTGCCCGATATTATTTACCTGATATTGCGTTCTGTACGCATGTCTGCCTTCTTTAAAACGGGTACGGTATTGGTTGTTGAAATAATGACCCAATCCGCCAAAATTACGGGTTGTTAGGTTTAATCGAGCGCTTGATGTTGATAATGATCCGGTGGGATACCAGCTCCAAGAATCTAATACTTTAATTTCAATATCAACAGAGTCATTGTTTTCTGAAAGATTGATAGGTTTTACCGAAACCCTACGAATATACCGCTGGGTACGCAATAAACGTTCAGATTCTTTCAATTTAATGGAATCTAAAGGTTGGTTACGTTTAAATAGCAGTAAACTACGCACGGTAAATTGTTTGGTTTTTAAATGCAGCCTGTTTCCTAATTTTTCTATTTGTTTGGTAGGCACACGGGTAGAATCCTGAATAGAAAATCCAAAAGGATCGTAGGTTTCAATATTGATGTTGCGAATAATCTTCCCTTGAAACTTTTCAAAATCGTAGTCAATATCTGCTTGCTTTACCGCCTGTACGTTGGTATTTACATTTGTTGTCTTTTTGCGGACAAGCAGTTTGTGCAGTTGCCTTGTAAATTTTCCTTTTTTAGAAAGTTCTTCCAGTTTTTGCATTTGCTGCTGTGTAGTTACAATGCTGTCTTTCGTTTGCGAAAAACCACTGCAACAACATAAAAATGCAAACAACACTAAAAACTGATAATATCTTTTCAAGGCTTAATTTTAAAAACATTAAAGTACTAAAAGTTTTTATATGTGTAGATTTGTTAGGTGTTAATTTCCAAATCTTTAATATAATCTTCGTATTCGTAGAAAAACAGCTCAAAATTAGTCATTTTCTCTGCGAAAAAATCATAAATTTCCTGCCATGTGTTTTTATTGTTCACACTTACGCTTTTATCGATATCAACCCAAATTCTACTGATTAATTTTCCGTTTGGCAGGTAATAATTCCGTTCTAAAACCGCATCAGGCAAAAATTCTTCCAACAAAATAGCCTTTAACGATTCTACTTTTTCAAAATAAATGATACGTTTTTCATCGTCTTTCGGTTCAATTTCTAAAGCAACCTGTGCTGTTTTGTTGTCCACAAAAAATTTAAAAGTAACGTCTTTGATCTTGGTGTTATGCAACAGCCATTTACGCGGATAAGCCTCGGCAAAACCGGTCCAGAAATCTTTTTTTATTTGTAGGGCTTCTTGTTTACTAAACATTGAGTATATTTAAAAATATTTTTGTGAACTATGCAATTTGAACAGTTTTTAGATAAAATAAGCGTTGTGGCAAAACAACCGTTATTTGCCTTGGATGCCCATTTAAAAATGGCTCCGTTAGAGCGTGTTCAATACCTTCAAAATTACGATTATTCTGCAAAAAATCCTAAAGCATCGGCAGTTTTAAGTTTGTTCTATCCTAAAAACGGTTTGGCGCATCTGCTATTAATCGTTCGGTCGTCTTATCCGGGCGTGCATTCTTCGCAAATTGCTTTTCCGGGCGGCAAGAAAGAATTAGAAGATTTAAATTTGCAAGAAACCGCTTTGCGTGAAGCAAATGAAGAAGTAGGTATCAGTCCGACAGAAATTGAAATTGTGAAGCAATGGAGCGATTTATACATTCCGCCAAGCAATTTTATGGTTTCTGCCTTTATGGGAATAGCGCAACAGCCCCAAAATTTTGTGATGCAACCCGATGAGGTAAGCGGAATTATAGAACTTCCCGTGGAAGATCTGCTGAACGATTCGTTGGTACAAAACGTGCGAATGACTACATCGTACGCAACCGATATCGAAGTGCCGGCTTTTGTAATTAACGACCATATTGTTTGGGGTGCAACTGCCATGATTTTGAGTGAAATTAAAGAAACTTTTAGAGCTGTTTTTTAATTTTTGGTTGATGAACAAAATCTACATTTTTAGCGGGTTAGGGGTTGATGAACGAGTGTTTGATAATATTGATTTTTCAGGTTTGAACATTTCTTTTGTTGATTGGATCGATCCTTTTAAAAACGAAACATTTGAAAGGTATGCATTTAGAATTTCTAAAGATTTTGAAAAAGACAGTATTTTAATAGGATTGTCTTTTGGTGGCATGTTAGCTGTTGAAGTTTCTAAAATCATTCCGGTTAAAAAGGTTATCTTAATTGCATCTGCAAAAAATAAAAACGAATTGCCTAAATGGTTTCTGATAGCCGGGAAATTAAAATTGAATAGAATAGTTCCATCTTCACTTCTAAAAACAACAAATTTTATTACAAATTGGCTTTTCGGAGCAACCACTTCAACAGAAAAGTTGTTATTGAAAAATATTATAAAAGACACTGATACTACATTTTTAAAATGGGCAATTAATCAAATTGTTAACTGGAACAATTTATCTGTACCACAGAACTGGATTCACATTCATGGTACAAACGATCGTATTCTTCCTGCGAAATACCTAAAAGTTGATTACAAAATTAAAAACGGTGGACATTTTATGACAGTTAATAAGGCGAAAGAGATTGAAGTTATTATTAAAAAGCTATGTTCTTAATGATTTATTCATTTTCGTGTTTGTTAAAAACCAAAAATCTATAATGTTTAAAATGTATCTTTGTTCTTTCAAACGAAAATATGAGCTTGTTTAAAAAAGATCCGTTCGGACATATAATATTTATCAAAAAGTGGTTAATCAGAATCTTTGGTGTTCTTACGCATAAGCGCTACCGTGGCTTTAACCAGCTGGTAATTGATGGATCTGAAATCATAAAAAATCTTCCCGAGACAAACGTCCTTTTTATATCGAACCACCAAACCTATTTTGCCGATGTAGTGGCAATGTTCCATGTTTTTAATGCCAGTTTAAAGGGTAGGGTTGATAATATTAAGAACGTATTTTATATATGGAATCCTAAGTTAAACTTGTATTACGTTAGTGCGAGAGAAACAATGGAATCGGGTATTTTACCAAGAATTATGGGTTATACCGGAGCAATAACTGTTGAAAGAACTTGGCGTGCGAAAGGGAAAGATGTGGAAGAAAAAAAAGCGGTAAACCCCAACGATACCGAAAATATTAAAAAAGCTTTACAAGACGGCTGGGTAATTACGTTTCCGCAAGGAACCACCAAATCGTTTAAACCGGTGCGTAAAGGAACGGCTCATATCATTAAAGAACACAAACCTATTGTGGTGCCTATTGTTATTGATGGATTTCGACGTTCGTTTGATAAAAAGGGGTTGTGGCTAAAAAAGAAAGGTATTTTACAGACTTTTACTATTAAGGAACCTTTGCAGATTGACTATGAAAACGAAACCATTGAACAGATTGTAGAAAAAATTGAGTATGCAATTGAACAACATCCGTCGTTTTTAAAAGTAATTCCTACCGAAGTTATTGAAAGCGATAAAAAACTGAATAAAGAACGTCGATTTCCGTTTGATTATTAATAGAATCAAGCCCAAATATTAAAACCGTCACTTCGAGCGGAGTCGAGAAGTTAAAAAGCATTCAGCGGAATATTAAATCCTAACGAAAAAGTAAAGCCTTCAATAGGTTTTAAATCTTGTTTTGTTTTAATATCAAAACCGTATCCAAAACCAAATTCAACAATACTTGCAACAGATAAACCCACTTTAGGTGTGGCAGTGTATGGAGTTAGTTCTCCTTCTACAAACGGAACTATTAAATTATTAAACGTAGGGTAAAACGTAAAACTTCCTTCGGGAATCACCAAAAACTGATCTCTAAAATATGCCAAATTAGCATTCGCTTCTAATTTAATTCCAACAGCGTTTCCTGCCAACGGCTGTAAATAATAACCACCTACCTTTAGCATGTTACCTGCCTGCGACTGGTAAGCCACCGACGGACCAACTAAAAAATCTTGGGCATTTGCTAACAAAGGAAATGCTAAAGTAATGATGTATAAGAATTTTTTCATTGTAGATATTTATTTTAGCCGTTTTGTTTGAATTTAAGACCTCACAGGTTTTCAAAACCTGTGAGGTCTGCTTTAATTAGAAGCTTCTCGTTCGTAGAAACCAAGCTTCTTGTTTATAAATTAGAAGCTTCTTGTTACCCAACGAGAAGCTTCGTTTTTATATCGCGTTAATAATCGCAGTAAAATCTGTTGTGTTTAAAGCAGCACCGCCAATTAAACCACCGTCAACATCGGGTTGTGAGAAAATGGTTTGTGCATTGTCTGGTTTTACGCTGCCACCGTATAAAATGGTAACATTGTTTGCCAAACTGCCGTAATGGTGTGCAATTTGTTCGCGGATAAACTGGTGCATTTCTTGTGCTTGTTCCGGCGTAGCAGTTTCGCCTGTACCAATTGCCCAAACAGGTTCGTAGGCAATAATAATGTTTTCCCAAGCTTCTTTTGGTAAATGAAACAATGAATCTTTTAACTGATAAAACACCACGTTTTGAAACTGTTTGCTTTTACGGTCTTTTAATTCTTCACCTACACAAAAAATCACGCGCATTTTATGGCGTAAAGCCGTATCAACTTTATTTGCTAAAAGTGCCGGAGTTTCCTTAAAATACTGTCTGCGTTCGCTATGACCCAAAATAACGGTTTCAACACCCACACTTTTTAGCATATCGGCAGAAATTTCGCCTGTAAAAGCACCGCCTTCTGCCTGGTGCATATTTTGTGCAGCTACCGTAATATTGGTGTCTTCTAAAATTTGCGTTGCCAGCATTAAGTTGGTAAAAGCGGGTGCAACCATAACTTCGACCTCTTTACCGGTTGGCATATTGTTTACTAAATCGTTTAAAAAAGTTGTTGTTTCTGCGGCATTTTTATGCATTTTCCAGTTTCCTGCAATAACTTTATGTCTCATATTAAGGTTGTAATTTATCTAATGTTTTAATTAAAAGGGTATCGTTTGCAACAATTGCTTTTCTAAGGGCGATGTTTCCTTGGGCATCGACCAAAATATAACGCGGAATCCAATCTAATTGAATTGACTGACCGAATTCGTCTTTCATTTTTTCGTTCAGATAGTAATGATCGCCTTTTAAATCGTATTTTTTAATCGCTTCAGTCCATTTGTCTTTTGTTTTATCTAAGGATATAAATACGTAAGACGCGTTTGGATATTTTTGCTGAAGATTCTTTAATTCAGGAAATCCTTTGATACAATCAGGACACCATGATGCCCAAACATCAATAACGATTGGTGATCCTTTGTGTTTCTCTAAAATGTTTTGAAACGAAATTTTGTTTCCTGAAACATCATCAAATTCTTTGTTTAAAGTTATTGATTGAAATTTAGTATCATCAAGAGAAACGGTATCACTTTTAATAGATAACGAATCTTTAAGATTATCAATTTCGGTTGCAATTTCTTTGTCAACTTTTTTAGTATCGCAACTTATTGCAATAAACCCTAAAGCTAAAAGGGTTATAAAAATCTTTTTCATACTATTTTAATTTAATTCTTGGGTCTAAATAAGCGTAGATTAAATCTACTAAAATGGTAATTACTACAAATGTGGTGGCGACAACAATCACCGATCCCATGATTACAGGAAGATCTAAATTGTTCAGCGCATCAACTATTTCTTTCCCTAAACCATTCCATCCGAAAATATATTCCACAAAAACCGCTCCAGCTAACATAGATGCAAACCAACCCGACATTGCTGTTACCACCGGATTCATTGCGTTTTTTAAGGCGTGTTTGGTTGTGATTTTATAGGTTGATAATCCTTTGGCTCTTGCCGTACGAATGTATTCTTGGTTCAAAACTTCTAAAAGCGAATTTCGCATTAACTGTATCACAACACCCAACGGACGAATGCCTAAAACTACTGCGGGTAGTATCGCGTTTTTCAATGCTAAATGCGTTCCTTCGCCAAAATCATCTACTTCGTACAAACTGCCGGTCATGTTTAAACCGGTATAATTGTGCAGCACGTAGCCAAAAATCCATGCGAATAAAATGGCACTGAAAAACGATGGAACACTCATACCCAACGTACTAATCAAGGCAATTAATCGGTCAAACAAACTGTTCGCGTTCAAAGCCGATAAAACACCCAACACTACACCAATAAGCAATGCAATTACTATAGAAAGTACGGCTAAAACCACGGTACTTGGCAGGGTGTGTAAAATAATATCGGTTACTTTTTTGCCGTTTTTCTGAAAACTTTCGCGCAGATAAGGTGTTTTTAAAACGACATCGTACTTTTTTGTGCTGAATAAAACGTTTCCGCCATATTTTTCTTCGGTATAAAACGTATAATGATCGTTTTGAGTTTTATGGAACGATAGCGGCGATAAATCGTTCAGATAATAAAAATACTGGTTTAAAACAGGCTGGTCAAAACCATACTTCTTTTTGATTAATGCCAATTGTTCCGAGTTTTCGTTTTGATCTAACATCATTCTGGCAGGATCGCCCGGCAAAATGTTGAACAAAATAAACACAACAGTTACTACGCCAAAAAGCGTAAAAAACGAATAGCCTAATTTATTTAGAAAGTACGAAAACACTATTTTTTAATTTCGGAATAATTCTTTTTCAAAATGGATTTTAGTTCAGATCCAACGAATTTTTTCTCGTTAATGCCGTCCCATTCTTTGATTTTGTTCCCATTCCAAAAATAGATGATTCCAGGTGTATCTTTACCGCTTCCCAACAATTTCCAAAACGGAATTACTTCAATAATTTTGTAAGGATAGGTTGCGCCGGCGAACGAAAAGAAATCAGGAATTTTCTCTGGTTCTTCGTTCATAAAAACAATTTGAATTTGAGGGAAATCCTTGTTCTTTTTCTTCATCTCTGTCAGTTCCTTCGCTACATCTCTACAATGCTCGCAACCAGGAACAAATAACGCGAATATCTTTTTACCTTGATCGATATTCGAGAAATACTGTGCATAACCCGATTTTACTTGTGCAGGTTCGTCAACAACCGGTTTAGCTACTTCGGTAGGAACTTCTTTTGTAACCTGAGTTTCAGCTGGAGTTATATCAACCGGTTCAGTTGGTTGTGTTTCTATTGTCTCTGTGCTTTCTAAAGGTGTTTCAATTTCTTCTGTAGCAACTTCAGCTACTTTTGGCTGAATTGGAGCCAACATAAACAATGCTAAAATTGATGCAAATGTTATGGTTGATAATACCCAAAAATTGCTGCCTTCTTTTGCCGATTTCGGTGTAACGTATAAGTAAATTACCAATAAAATAATGGCTACAACGTTCTTGATAATTGCTTCGATAGGTGTCATTGGTAACAAACTTCCAAAACATCCGCAGTTACCAGAATTTCCACCGGTTTGTATGGTATCAATCGTTAAATGAACCGTAAAAACCACCAGCATTAACATGGTTGCAGGAACTACTATTCTTCGCAAAAAGTTATTTTGTAACAGTAAAATTCCCAATGCTAATTCTATTCCAATTAAAATTCGAGAGAAAAACACTGCAAAATCTTCCGAAAATCCCATTGGATACAATTGCTTTACTTCAAAAGTTGAAATAGCGAAATACGGACTCGGGTATAACTTGGCAACGGCAGAAATCAAGAATAAAAACGAGATGATTATTCTAATTGTCCACGGTAAATATTTTTTAAAGTTTTCCATTTTTTATTTTTTTACTTTTTTCAAAAATAAGATTTGATATAAATGTAAGTTGTTAATCGCTTGTTAATAGGTTGTTATTGGGCAAAATCCATTAAAATTAATGCGAAAACCGCGTAGTTGATCATGTCTTGGTAATTAGCATCCAATCCTTCAGAAACAATGGTTTTTCCGTTATTGTCTTCAATTTGCTTAACACGCAACAATTTTTGTAGAATAATATCGGTGTGCGACGAAATACGCATATCGCGCCAAGCCTCGCCGTAATCGTGGTTTTTATTCAGCATTAATTCTTTGGTAATCGCAATGTGTTTGTCGTACAAATCAATAGCTTCCTCATTCGTTAAATCGGCTTCTTTAGAAACACCTTTTTCCAACTGAATCAACGCCATAATACTGTAATTAATGATTCCGATAAATTCCGAAGTTTCGTCTTCATCAATTTTTCGTACATCATTTTCCTGTAAAGATCTAATTCTGCACGCTTTAATGTAAATTTGATCGGTTAATGACGGTAACCTTAAAATGCGCCACGCACAACCGTAATCTTGTAATTTTTTAATGTATAATTGTCGGCAAATAGCAATTATTTTATCATATTGTTCCGCTGTAGAAAGCATATTAAAGTATCTTTGTGTAAATTTTATCAAAAATAACAATCTGTTTTCACAATAAAAATTAAAAGCAGGTATTTATTCCAATAAATAATGAAATCGATCAAGTGTAAAGGCAAATTAATCACGTTTGAAGTTCCAAAAGTAATGGGGATTTTAAACGTTACACCCAATTCTTTTTTCGATGGCGGATTGCATCATTCGTTAGAAAAAATCGAACAACAAACCGAAAGAATGTTGCTGGAAGGTGTTGATATTATTGATGTTGGCGCGTATTCTACCCAACCAAACGCACCTTTTGTTTCGGAAGATGAAGAGTTGCAACGGATTGTGCCGGTTGTAAAACATTTGATTGATAAATTTCCTGATATTATTTTATCTGTTGATACGTTTCGGTCTGAAGTTGCCAAACAGACGTTAGATTTGGGTGCAGCGATGATAAACGATGTTTCGGCAGGCAATTTAGACGATAAAATGATGCCCGTTGTTGGCAGTTTTAAAGCGCCATACATTATGATGCACATGAAAGGAACACCACAAAACATGCAGCAGTTTACCAATTATGATGATGTTATGCACGAAATGATTTATTATTTTTCTGATAAAATAGCACAGGCACAACAGCACGGAATTGTTGATGTAATTGTGGATCCTGGTTTTGGATTTTCGAAAACGTTGGATCAGAATTACGAAGTTTTAAATAAATTGGATTTGTTGCAAAATTTGAATGTTCCTGTATTATCGGCACTTTCAAGAAAATCGATGATTTATAAATTTTTCGAAACCACACCACAGGAAGCCTTAAACGGGACTAGTGTTTTAAATACCATTTCATTAATAAAAGGAGCCAATTTGTTGCGTGTGCACGATGTGAAAGAAGCGGTAGAATGTGTAAAATTATATACGAAAACATATGAAAACTAAAATCCTAATTATATTATTCTCATTGGTTTTATTTATAGGTTGTTCAGAAAAACTTCCCAATGAAGTATATTTTTTTGAGAATTATGAAGTTGAAAATGGTAAATACAAATTGTTCGTAATTGGAACTGAAGGCGAATGGATTGATGATTATAAAGATTTTTATATTGATGATATTGAAACATTAAAGAAAATGAAAACTCAATGGATTTTTAGTGAGAAATCAGAGGTTATGCCTTGCGGATATGGATATATTATATATTTAGTAAATAAAAAAGAAGTATTGAAAAGCGAGGCTATAAATATAGAATGCGAATATATGTCGGGTTGGATAAAATTTCCTAAAAAATATATTACTGAATATAAAGATAAATTTGTAAGAATGAGTGAATCTGAAAAACTGAATTTTGAAAATAAATATCTTAATAATCAAAACGTTAAATAAGAATTAAAGTTTATTAATGATTATGAAAACTAAACTGTTTACCTTGATTTTTGGAGCGATCTTATTCGCATCGTGTCAACAAAAAGAAATGAAAATTAGTCGGTCTGATTTTTCTGTTGTAACAGAAATGACTGATTTTAGTCCGGCTTATATTCTTAAAAATGAAGTAGGTAAAGTTGAAATCAAAAAAAACAGCTTGATAGGAAATACACATTGGGTGCTTTCAGTTGATAGAGATATAACAATGAATGAAGTTGCTCCATTTTTACATGATTTGACTGAGAAAAAGCATAAAGTTGGCGGTATGCACGAAGATACCAAAGATATTTACATGGTTTACAGCGATACCGTTCACAAGCAAAATGCGTATGTAAAAGTGCCGTTTAAAAGTTTTGCTTTAGAGAACCAGCCTGTTTACGAATTAGCAGAAGGAGTTGAAAGTTTGTTGTTAAAATCGGTTGCCGATGCTAAAAATCCGTTAGATAAAACACAAACTTATTTGGTAAGAATAGATAAAAACATAAGTGTTGAAAATTTTGTGAATATTCTAATTGAACTAGAAAAACAAAAGATTTCACAAAGCTTGAATAGTGAGGTTTATGTGAATTAAAAATATTTTATGGATAGGATGAGCTTATCCAAATTTAATTTTTACTAATTTTTTGTTTTATTAATCGAACTCTATTTTTGGAAAATAAGGTTTCCATACTTTTCCTATTTGCTCTTTATTTTCTGCAAATGAAATATCTGTTATATTTTTACTTTCGAGTTTACTTTTTAACGCTTCAGAAACATAAATTCCCCAAGAATAATAAGGTATTTTAAATAGATCTATTTTTGAGTTAAAGTTTTTATTGAAGACAATTTTTAATGTCTCAAAAGAGTAACTTTTCTCTGGATTTGATTTGTTTATTTCAATTAAATCCAACGTTTCCTGATGTGATCTTATTTTTATTTTTTTCTGTGAACTTTCAACAGCAAAAACTTCGCTCTTTTCAAAGTCTATCCATTCATAACATTCTTCCGCCTTTTCATCAAGCAAATCAAGTTCATAGAAATCATATGATTTATATTTTCTTATAAAGCCCATTACTTTTTCTTTTCGCAATACTTTTGCCTTAGATATTTTAAAAGGAATCGTATTACTTTCTTTGAAAATATTTAATGCCTTTTCATTCAGAACGTAACCTTTTAAGGAGTGTAAAATATCATTTAGATTGTTAAATTTAGGATCATCATACATTTTACATATTAAAATTTTTTCTCCTGCGATATTCTTTATATCAGTATCTTCAATTGCTCCTGAATCATTAATGTGAATTGTATAGTATTTCATAATTGTAATATGGTTCATAAATTTAAAATATACAAAACCGATTAGAATGTCGATATTTTAAAAAATATCAACAAAAATCTACTGATGATGATACGGTTCATTCTTTAAAATAGTAAAACCGCGGTAAATCTGTTCAATCACAAACAAACGAACCATTTGGTGCGAAAACGTCATTGCCGATAGCGAGATTTTACCGTTTGCTTTTTTGTAAACATCGTCTGAAAAACCGTAAGGTCCGCCAATTACAAATACCAAAGTTTTAATACCTGCGTTCATTTTCTTTTGAAGTTCATCGGCAAAACCAACGCTCGAAAAACTTTTCCCGTTTTCATCTAACAAAATCAAATGATCAGTAGCAGTAAGTTTACTTAAAATCAATTCGCCTTCTTTTTGTTTTTGTTGCGCTTCCGAAAGGTTTTTAACGTTTTTAATATCGCCAATAATTTCTAAATCAAACTTAATGTAAAATCCCAAACGCTTGGTGTATTCATCAATTAACGCTTGCAGATTTTTATTATCGGTTTTACCAATTGCCAAAAGTTTGATATTCATAGAAATTTGTTTTTGCAAAAATAGCTTTAATACACAACAAAAAGAACAATGATATTGAAAAACATACCATTTAACAACATAGACATATAGGTTTTACGTTTTGAAAGGCAGAGTGATTCTTATCTTTGATAAAACAAATAGTGCAACAAAGCTATGTTTTTGTCAATAACGAACTATAAAAACGTTTATGCAGTATTTATAGCTATGTTCTATGTGTTTTGAATAAAAAATAGTTTAGTTTAGCCAATTGCCAAACCATTTTCTACAGCTTTTCCTGGAGTGAGCAACGTAACTTCTTTATCACTGCCAACAGCACCCAAAACAAGACATTCGCTCATAAAATCGGCAATTTGTTTAGGTGGAAAATTAACCACAGCAACAATTTGTTTGCCAATTAAATCATCAGTACCATACAAAACGGTAATTTGTGCCGATGTTTTTCTAGTGCCTATTTCTGATCCAAAATCAATCCACAGTTTATAAGCCGGATTTTTAGCTTTTTCAAACGGTTGTGCATCAACAATCGTTCCTACACGAATATCGATCTTTTCAAAATCGTTCCAAGAAATTTCTGTTTTCATTATTGTTCAGTTTCTCTAATTAATTGTACCCAACCAGTAAAGGTTTCGTTTTTATAGGTTACAATATTATAAAAATAAACACCAGAAGGCAAAATATTTCCACTGTTAGATTGTCCATGCCATTCGTTTTTGTAATCTTTTTTATTAAAGACAATTGTACCAAATCTATTAAATAGACTAATGTTCTTTACATTTAAAGTTGTAAGATCAAAATAATCGTTTGAACCATCTCCATTTGGCGAAATACCTTTTGGTATCATACATTGATTGGGATTTAATGTAATATTAAATTCTTTAGTTTTTGAACAACCATATTCACTAATTACTGTGACACTTCCTGAAATGGAATTGTAATTGTTGATATTAAGTTCTTTGTTTTCGAACTTTACACCATTAACTTCCCATATTATTTTTGAATTTTCAATATTAACCAGACTATTTCCTGTAACGCTTAACCAAGCAGAATGATTTTTACAAAATTGATTTATTTCAAAATCAAACTCTGGTATAATTTCTATCGTGATTTGGGTTGAAGGGTACGTATCATCATTAGGTGTAAATGTGTATGTGGTTGTTTGCGTATTATTTATTTCAGGAGTCCAAGTTCCCTTTATACCATTTAACGAAGCTGTTGGTAACGTAAATTCAGATCCTTCACAATAAGGTCCCATTTCATCGAAAATAACAGTTGGAACTTTAGTTATTGAAACATCATCAACTAAGTTATAATAAAAATCGGTTATTAGACTACCTTCTATAAGTTCAAAATCAGTGTTTTCACCATCAAAGAAATTCCCTATAACAAAGTACCTTAAATTTGAATCAGTGGGAGTAAAGTCGAATGTAATTTCTGTCCAATCATCTTTGTTAGCAAGAGGTTTACCATCATAATTTGCATCAGGTACAATATCTATAACAGAAGTTGTTTGAAAACTTTGTTCAGAATCAAAAAATTTAATACCTATATTATTTGTAGTTCTCCCAGATGTAGCTCCTAACGAAATATAAAATTTAACCTTATAATTAATCCCTGCTTCCAAATTACTTGATAATGTTCCTTGAATATACTCTCTGAATGTTTCATTTTCAGAATCTCTATTAATCATTGCAGAATAGGATTTTCCGGTTCTGGGTAATTGATCTGACATACTTGTATTTAAAGCATAAGTTAGACAGTTTGGGGCTACATCCATACTTATGATGTCTGGTGAACCTACAGAAGGTGATTTCCAATGCATAATAGTTTTTGAAAATTTTTCGGAAGTATATGCAGTACAACTTAGTTCTTCATCCGGATTAAAGTCTTCGAAACTGGGGTTTAACACTAAATTTTCTTGAGCCTTACTATTAAAGGGAATGATAAAAAGGTGTAAAATAAATATTTGTGTAAATAGAGAATTGAATCTAATCATAAATTGTTTTTTTTCAATTTACGGAAATTATTTTAGAATATCAAATTAATGTGCGATCAATTAAATTTCAATTATGATGATTTCAAAATCGTTCCAAGAAATTTCTGTTTTCATAGTTGTTTTTACTAAAATTGCATCTCAAAAATACCAAAATTTCGTACTTTAGCCATTAAAGATAGAAAAAAATGATATCCAAAGAACAGTTTAATAAAGAATTAGAATTAATTATAGAAAATGCAATTCGCGAAGATGTTGGCGATGGTGATCACAGCTCGTTAGCTTGTATTCCCGCAGATGCTATGGGAAAAGCAAAATTGTTGGTAAAAGATGAAGGGGTTTTAGCCGGAGTTGATTTTGCCAAAATGGTTTTTAATTATGTGGATTCGGAAATGCAGGTGGAAGTTTTGATAAACGACGGAACTCCCGTAAAATATGGCGATATCGCTTTTTATGTTACAGGTAAATCACAATCGATCTTAAAAGCAGAACGTGTGGTTTTAAATGCTATGCAGCGTATGAGTGCCATTGCAACCAAAACCAAGTTTTTTGTGAATTTAGTTGAAGGAACTAAAGCAAAAGTGTTAGATACCCGCAAAACTACACCCGGTATTCGAGCTATTGAAAAATGGGCGGTAAAGATTGGCGGAGGCGAAAATCACCGTTTTGCGTTGTATGATGTGATTATGCTGAAAGACAATCATATTGATTTTGCAGGCGGAATTACTCAAGCAATCACTAAAACCAAACAATATTTAAAAGACAATAACAAAGACTTAAAGATTATTGTTGAAGCCAGAAACTTGACAGAAATTGAAGAAATTCTTACAAATGATGGTGTTTATCAAATTTTAATCGATAACTTTAATTATGAAGATACCAAAACAGCTGTTGCAATGATTAACGGTAAGTGTTTTGCAGAATCTTCGGGAAACATTAACGAAAATACCATCCGTAATTATGCAGAATGTGGTGTAGATTTTATATCGAGCGGCGCGTTAACACATTCGGTTTATAATATGGATTTAAGTTTAAAAGCTGTTTTATAATTGGGGAAATCATCAGTTAAAATAACAAAACTGCCGGTTATTGGCAAATTGATTAAGCTTTCTATGCGGACAAAACTGCCCGGTTTAGAAGGCTTAACTTTATATGAATTGCTGCGAATTTACATTGCCGGAATCGTAGAAGGTGCCTTGAATTACAAAGCCGGATCTATTGCTTTTACCTTTTTTATGGCGCTTTTTCCGTTTGCGTTATTTTTGCTGAATCTTATTCCGTATATCCCAATCGATAATTTTCAACAGAGTTTTTTGTTGTTCGTAGAAGAAAATGTTCCGCCGAATACGTATGATGCTATTGAGTTGATTTTGGTCGATATTATGAGTAATTCTTACAAAAGCTTGATATCAACCGGGGTAATCATGTCGGTTATTTTCATGGCAAATGGTGTAAACGCAATTATCAACGGATTTCAGTCTTCATCGCATTTATCAATCTCTCGAAATTTTTTCAGACAATATTTAATAGCCATCGTTTTATCGGTGTTGTTAAGTTTAATGTTGGTTTTATCGGTAGCCGTGTATTTATCGGTTGAAGTGTTGATGCATTTTTCTGAATATCCGTATTTGGCTGATATCGGCAGAAATATTTTCGTGGTTTTAATGATCTTGTTAACCGTATCCATTCTTTATAAATTCGGAACAAAAGAAACCAAACATTTGGCATTTATTTCCTACGGATCTGTTTTTACAACCGTGCTAATGTCTTTAACTTCGGTAGCTTTCGGGTTTTATGTATCAAAATTTGCAAAATATAACGAGTTGTACGGATCAATTGGTACACTTTTGGTTATAATGATTTATATTTGGATTAACTGTATGATTTTATTGTTGGGTTTTGAATTAAATGCAGCGATTTATACAGCAAAAAGAAGAAATTTGTATATTAGTAACAGTAAAACAAAAAATAACGTATGAAAAATGTAATTGCAACTTTTGTGTTAACAGCATTTGCAGCTTTAAGCATGCATGCGCAAACAGTAACGGGTAAGTGGAAAACAATTGACGATGAAACCGGTAAACCAAAATCGATTGTAGAAATTTCTGAAAAAAACGGAAAAATTTATGGAAAAGTAGTAGAAATTTTAACCGATAAAAAAGATGCCAAATGCGATAAATGTCCGGGTGCCGATAAAGGCAAACCAATTAAGGGGTTAACAATTATAAAAGGACTTTCTAAAGATGGCAAAGAATATTCGGGTGGTACAATTACCGATCCTTCATCAGGAAAAGAATATAAATGTGCCTTAAAATTAAACGGATCCGATAAATTAGACGTTCGCGGCTATGTTGGTATTCAAGCTTTAGGACGCACACAAACCTGGGTTCGCGTTAAGTAATTTTCAAATAAACAATTTAAAAGCACTTCTTTAACATATTTTAATGAAGTGCTTTTTATTTTAACAACAGTTTATATTTTATTACTTCTAACATACTTACCTAAAATATTAGATTTGTCATAACCTTTAAAAACTTAAATTATGACAAAATATTTGCTTGGCTTTCTATTGCTATTTAATTACTCGTTTAGTCAAAATATCAATTATCCAATAAATAAAACCATAGCGACTTCTATTCCCAATGAAGTTAAAATTATAGGGCTTGGAGATCCTACGCATCAAGAAAGCACCTTAACAAAGTATCGTATAGATTTAATTAAAAAATTAGTTCAAGAAAAAGACTTCTCTATAATAGCGATTGAAGGAAATTTCTATGAAATTTATCATGGTTTTAAAAGTTTCTTAAAAACCAAAGATTATTCGTATATAGAAAAAGCAATGTACAGCCAATTAAATGCTGATATTATGAAAGAGTTGTATGACTTTTTATATGAGCAGAATAAAAAGGGGAAAACCGTTTTATTTACAGGGTTTGATGTACATTTTTCAGGATCAGTATTTAGTACCTATTTAAAAGAAGATTTAAAAAAAGTAAGCAGTTTATCTGCAGAAGAAAAAGAAGATTTTGTCAATATAGTTGAGAAAGGCTCACATACAGACCATAGAGTTTTTTTAAGAAATAATAAAAAAGTTCGTTCTAAAATGCATTATTATTCTAAAAGAATTCTTGAAACGTTTAATCCTGTTAGTATAGATGATAAATATTTTGTTCAGGCACTTACAATATTATCTTATGATCCTGAAAATCTATCTGGAGATAGTCACAACAACAGAGATTTTATGATGGCAAAAAATGTAGGTTTTTTAAGAAAAAACTTTGCAGATAGTAAAATTATTCTCTTTGGATCAAGCACTCATTTATTAAAATCACCTAAAGATATTTATACTCCGGGTTATTTGGATAATAGATATCCGTTGGGTTGGTATTTAAACGAAGCATTTTCTTCAGAATACTATTTTATAGCCTATTCAGCATTATCAGGCAATAAATTAAGCATGTTTAATAAACCGGTTAAAATAGATCAGGTAATCGATAATTCAATCGAAGCTCTTATCAGCAAAGAACGTAAGCATGAAAACTTTGTAACTTCGCAAAATTATCCACTTAAAAATACTATTCATTCAAGATTGTTAGGGCATACTTTTTACAATATGAATTTATGGAATGTTGTTGACGGATTAGTTTTAATTGATAATGTTGAACCTTTTAGAATTATAAGATAAAGCAATTCTAATACAAAACAATGTCAGAGTTTTTTGTTATTATTATATCTTTGTTTTATGGACTATTTTATAGATGTTATTGTACCCATAGCAGTAACAACTACTTTTACATATAGGGTTTCGCAGGCAGAATACAATTTTTTGCAGCAGGGCATGCGCGTTGCCGTTCCGTTTGGCAAACGTTTAGTTTATACCGCATTGGTGTTGAACAAACACAACCAGAAACCACAGCTTTACGAAGCTAAAGATATTCATACGATTATAGATGAAAAACCGATTGTAACTCAAATTCAAATAGAATTTTGGCAATGGATTTCGCAATATTATATGTGTTCGTTGGGCGAAGTTTACAAAGCGGCATTGCCGAGTGCTTTTTTGTTGGAAAGCGAAACAATCTTGAGTTTAAACCGTGATTTAGTTGTTGATTTAAGATCATTGACAGATGATGAATTTTTATTATACGAAGCTTTTGAACAGCAGCCCATTCTTCGGTTTGATGAGGTTCAGAATATTCTAAACAAAAAGAAAGTTTTTGGTGTTATTGATGAATTATTGAAAAAAGATATTATCTATTTAAACCAGCACATTCACGAAAAATACAAACCAAAACTGGTTAAATACGTTGCATTACATGATAATTATAAAGAAGAAAGTAAGCTAATAAATCTTTTAGATAACGAATTAAAAACCGAAAAACAACGAGCGCTTGTTCTAAAGTATTTTCAGTTAAGTACGCAAAAAGCAACAATCGAGTTAAAAGAATTATTAAAAGAAGCAGAAGTTTCAACTGCTATTTTTAGTAATCTGGAGAAAAAACAGATTTTCACGGTTTATACGTTAGCCGAAGATCGCGTGCAGTTTACCGATGCTTTTTTGAATGATATTCAGTTTACCGAAGCACAAACAACAGCTATTCAATCAATAAAAAATCAGTTTGAAAAGCACGATGTAACCTTGTTAAACGCTGTAACGGGTGCCGGAAAAACCGAAATCTACATAAAATTGATACAAGAATGTATCGAAAAAAATCAGCAAGCCTTATTTTTAGTTCCCGAAATTGGTTTAACTACTCAATTGGTGCAGCGTTTAACGGCTTATTTCGGAAACAAAGTTGCGGTTTACAATTCTAAATATTCCGAAAACGAAAGGGTAGAAGTGTATCAGCATGTGTTGAATCATACCGAAAATGCCCAAGTTGTCATAGGTTCACGTTCATCGGTTTTTCTTCCGTTTAAAAATCTGCAGTTAATTATTGTCGATGAAGAACACGAAGCAAGCTACAAACAGGTCGATCCTGCACCACGTTTCCATACGCGCGATGCTGCTATTGTTTTGGCGAAGATGTTTCAAGCAAAAGTTTTATTAGGATCGGCAACTCCAAGTTTAGAAAGTTACTACAATTCGTATCAACAAAAATATGGCTATGTAGAATTAAACCAGCGTTTTACAAATGTGCAATTGCCTGAAATTGTTTTGGTCGATCTAAAAGAAGCACGCAGAAAAAAAGAAATAAACGGAATTTTCAGTATAAAATTGATCGATGCCATTACCGAAGCACTTTACAACGGTGAGCAGGTTTTATTGTTTCAAAACCGTAGAGGATATTCGCCTGTTTTAGAATGTTTAACCTGCGGAAACGTGCCGCATTGTACTTCATGCGATGTAAGTTTAACCTATTATAAACGACAAAATTATTTAAAGTGTCATTATTGCGGCTACACCATGTCAATGCCTACAAAATGCCATAGTTGCCATAGTACTGAATTGACTACCAAAGGATTGGGAACCGAACAGATAGAAGATGCGTTACGATCAATTTTTCCAAACAAACAAATTGCCCGAATGGATCAGGATACCACCCGAGGAAAATTTGCTTTTGAGCGATTGATAGATGGATTTAAAAACCGTGAAATTGATATTATGGTTGGAACACAGATGTTGGCAAAGGGACTCGATTTTGACAATGTTTCACTCGTGGGTATCATGAATGCCGACAGTATGCTTACCTTTCCCGATTTCCGAGCTTATGAACGTGCGTATCAGTTAATGACTCAGGTTGCGGGTCGTGCAGGTAGAAAAAACAAACAAGGAAAAGTATTGATCCAAACTTATAATCCGTACCACAACACCATACAACAGGTTACCCAAAACGATTATAAAGCAATGTTTAAAGAGCAGATGTACGAACGATTGAACTTTAAATATCCACCGTTTTATCGTTTGATACGTTTGCAAATGAAGCATACCGATTTTAATAAAGTAAAAGAGGCATCAACTTGGTTGGCAACCAATATGCGGAACAATATAAACGGAATTTTAGTTTTGGGTCCACAAGAACCATCAATAAACAGAATCCGGAATCAGTATATCCAGATTGTTTTAATAAAACTTCCGCTTAACAAACCGGTAAATGTTTTAAAGACAGCTATTCAAAAAAGCATTAATAGTTTAGAAACAATCGGTATGTATAAAAGCGTAAAAACAACTATAAGCGTTGATTTTTATTGAGATGTTGGGTGTTGGGTGTTTGATGCAGGATCTTTGAAGAGGTATATTTGAAGAGGTATGTGTATGTTTGAAGAGGGATGTTTTTTATTATCTTCATTTTAAATATCGTTATTATGAGTTTTAAATTTGAAAAGCTACAAATTTGGCAAAAGGCTATGAGTTTTGGAGAGGATATTTACAAATTATCCTTACAGTTTCCAAAAATAGAAATCTACAATTTATCATCTCAAATAATTCGTGCATCAGATTCAATAGCCTTAAATATCTCTGAAGGATCCATTATGCAATCAAATACAGAGTATAATCGATTCTTAAATTATTCTGTTCAGTCATTAGCAGAAGTAGTAACTTGTTTGTATAAAGCTAAATACAGAGGGTATATGGATAATCAATCTTTTGAAAAATATTACAACGAAGCTTATCATTTAATGAATATGATTATTGCTTTCAAAACAAAACTTAAAAGTTAATGGTTTATTCAATTTTACCAGCAATCATATTAAACATCCAGCATCTTACACCCAACATCCCACATATCAAAAATAAATTTCAAAACCATTTGCTAAAAACAATAAACTGTTATATATTTGCACCCAATTTTATAACAAATTAAATATAGTTATTATGAATCATTATGAAACTGTTTTCATTTTGAATCCCGTTTTATCTGAAACTCAGGTAAAGGAAACAGTACAGAAATTCGAAGATTTTCTTGCTTCAAAAGGGGCTAAAATGATCTCTAAAGAAGATTGGGGCTTAAAAAAATTAGCTTACGAAATTCAAAACAAAAAAAGTGGTTTTTACCATTTATTCGAGTACACTGTACCAGGTGATGCAATCATTGGTTTAGAAACAGAATTCCGTCGTGACGAAAGAATCATGCGTTTCTTAACAGTAGCTTTAGACAAGCATGCTATTTCTTGGGCAGAAAGAAGAAGAGAAAAATTAAAAACTAAAAAAGCGTAATTATCATGTCAAACATTGAGCAATCTGCAAAAGGTAAAAAAGACGGAGATATCAGATATTTAACGCCTTTAAACATTGAAACTAACAAAACTAAAAAATATTGTCGTTTCAAAAAATCTGGAATCAAATACATCGATTATAAAGATGCTGATTTCTTATTGAAATTCGTTAACGAGCAAGGTAAAATTTTGCCACGTCGTTTAACAGGAACTTCTTTAAAATACCAAAGAAAAGTATCTGTAGCTGTAAAACGTGC
Source organism: Paenimyroides ummariense (assembly GCF_900115115.1). Taxonomy (GTDB): domain Bacteria; phylum Bacteroidota; class Bacteroidia; order Flavobacteriales; family Flavobacteriaceae; genus Flavobacterium; species Flavobacterium ummariense. The sequence continues at coordinate 2,238 of NZ_FOVI01000008.1, read as the reverse complement.
ACGTCATTTAGCTTTAATGCCTTACGTTGCAGATTTATTAAAATAATAACAAATTAAAGTTGTTGCCTCGCTACTGGCGGGCTAACTTCTTATTAAAAAGGACAACAACATGGAAATTATCTTAAAACAAGATGTTCAAAAATTAGGATTTAAAGACGATGTAGTAACTGTAAAACCAGGATACGGTCGTAACTTTTTAATTCCTCAAGGTATGGCTGTATTGGCTACACCTTCTGCAAAAAAAGTTTTAGCAGAAAATTTAAGACAAAGAGCTCACAAAGAAGCTAAATTAATTGCTGACGCTAACGCAGTTGCTGATGCATTAAAAGCTTTAGAGATCAAGATCGCTGTTAAAGCTGGTGGTGAAAAATTATTTGGTTCGGTAACGAACGCTGATATTGCTGCTGCTTTAGAATCAAACGGTCAGTCAATCGACAAAAAATTCATCACTTCAGGTACAATCAAACGTTTAGGTAAATATGCTGCAAACGTACGTTTACACCGCGATGTAATTGTTGAATTACCTTACGAAGTAGTTGCTGCTGAGTAATTAGTTGCAAAACAATATTCTAAAAACCTTCTTTTTAAAAGAAGGTTTTTTTTATTAAATTTATCGAATGAATTTTATAGATCTAAACCAAAAATTGACCGGTAATTTAAATCGTATTGCCATAACAACCTATGATTCTCGATTAGGTTTGATGTTTTTGGGGGCTACCGAAAACGGAATTTGTCTGGCTGAATTTCACGATCGAATTCATTTAGAAAAAACACTTTTAAAGTTAGCCGAAAATTTAAAGGCGCAGTTTGCTGAAGAAGAAAACCAACATCTAAATCAATTAAAGGAAGAACTTACTTTATATTTCGATAAAAAACTGCAGGAATTTACTGTTCCATTGGTTTTCACAGGAACCGATTTTCAGCAGAAAGTGTTTCAATCGTTAATTAAAATTCCGTATGGAAGCACATCAACCTATAAAAATCAGGCAATTGTTTTGGGCGATTTAAAAGCGATTCGAGCCGTTGCTACTGCCAATGGTTTGAATAAAATTGCAATTGTAATTCCATGTCACAGAATTATTGGAAGCGACGGTTCAATGGTTGGTTACGCAGGTGGAATCTACAGAAAAGAAGCCTTATTGCAGCTTGAAGGTGCTTTGCAGCAAACCCAGTTAAGTTTATTGTAGTTTATGAGCGAGCTTGATGTAAAGAAATTCAACCGTATTTTAAGCATTTACGTGCAACTTCAATCACGAAACTGGATTACGGCACAACAATTTGCAGATCGTTATTAGGTTAGTGTTCGAACCATTTATCGCGATATAAAAGCATTGGAAAATGCTGGGGTGCCCATTTATAATGAGCAGGGGAAAGGTTATGCTTTGGTTGAGGGATACAGAATTCCACCTACCATTTTTACAAAAGATGAAGCGTTTAGTTTTGTGATAGCTGAAAAGCTGATGGAAAAGTATGCCGATAAAAAAATGAGTTTTAATTTTTCGTCTGCCTTACATAAAATGAAAGCGGTTTTACGATCAAGCGAAAAAGAAAATGTAGCTTTAATTGAAGATCAGTTTTTAATATTCGATACCACATCAAACGAAACTTCTAACGAAGTTCTTTCAATTTTGCTGGAAAGTATTGTATCGAAAAAGCAAATAGAAATTTTATATCAAAAACCTGGGGAAAGTAAAGCTGATAAGCGACTTTTAGAACCCATCGGAATTTTTTACGAACATGATTATTGGTACTTTATGGCTTTTTGCTATTTGCGGAATGATTACCGTCAGTTTAGAATTGATCGTGTAAAGCAAATTTTAAATACTGATGTTACTTTTAATCGCGAACACAAACAATTAGATTATTTTCTGAATGCAAAAAAGCAGACGGAAGTTTTAAAAACAACGGTTAAAATTTTAGCACCTAAAAAATCGGCACATTATTTTAATTGGGATCGAAATACCTATGGCTTTGTATCAGAAAAAGAATTAAATGATAAAATGGAATTGACGTTTGAAACTACAACTCATTTACAATATTTTGCCCGCTGGTTTTTAATGTTTTCTGCCGAAGCTGAAATCACTGAACCTTTAGAATTAAAACAGATAGTTGCCGATTTATTAAAAAAGGCAATTGAAAAGATATAAAAAGAGGCTGTCTAAAAAGGTCTTTGGTATAATCCCCGACATGTTTTTTGTCGGGGATTTTTTTTATTGTCCTCAAATTTTGTTAACTTGA
>NZ_FOVI01000001.1 GCF_900115115.1 Paenimyroides ummariense | reverse complement strand
CAACGTTGATAGGCTACAGATGTAAAGGCAGTAATGTCATAGTCAAGTAGTACTAATAGCCCGTAAGCTTATGTGCTCTAGGAATTGCTTTATAAAGTATAGTATTAAGATTTTAGACTTAAGTATTAAGACTAAAATATCTACAAAAAAAGTATCGAAAATATGTTAACAATATCAGCCCGCCCTTGGCGTGGCGTTTAAAGTTCCAAGTTTAAAGTTTAAGGTTAAAACCTTAAACAAAAAGAACATGAAACCTTAAACAAAAACTTAAGGTGGTTATAGCATCGGGGCTCACCTCTTCCCATTCCGAACAGAGAAGTTAAGCCCGATTGCGCAGATGGTACTGCATCTTAATGTGGGAGAGTATGTCGCCGCCTTTTTTTTGAAACCCTTCATTTTTTAATGAAGGGTTTTTTATTTTACCACAGATGGCACAGATTAGCACAGATTTTAGGCTTACATAGAAACTTTGAACGTTAAACTTTGAACGTTTTTACCACAGATTGTAGCGCTTTTCTTTTGGTATACAATTTTACAATATACATTATACGGTAAAATTTGGCTAAAGCCCACTCTATATTATTCGTTACATCGGGCTAAAGCCCGACGCAATTGATCTTTTGTGTTGTTTCACACTGATTTCTAAACATCCAAAATCAAACATCCAAAATCAAACATCCGGCACCAAACATCTAACATCGAACTTTAAACTTTTTTACCACAGATTGCACAGATTTGCAGGGATTTTAAATCATCCAACATCCATCATCTAACACCCAACATCAAACATTCATCATCAATTATCCACCTTAAGAATTTCAACTTTTATCCGTACCTTTCCTTTTAAAATAAACGGTTTATGAAAGGTTTTTTATTTACAGTCTTTATATTATTACAATCAACTATTCTTTTTGCTAATGATGGCGCTTATTTTATGAGCGGAAATCAATTGGTTCCTATCAAAGAAACAAGTGTTCAGGTTAGAAAGGAGATTTTATCTTTAAAGCGTATACATGATGATTTTTTAGAGGTAACTGTTGATTATACGTTCTTTAATCCTGAAAAGTCAGCGAAAACTATTTTGGTAGGATTTGAAGCTTTTTCTCCGTCAGGTGATGCAGATTTCTTCCCTAAAAACGGTCAACATCCTTACATGAACGATTTCACTGTGAACTTAAATCAAAAGATACTTCCTTACGATATTTCGTATGTATCAACCGAAGATGCAAAAAAAGAACTTTCCTTAAATGATATCGAAAACACTATTAAAGAGTTCGATTATGCTGAATTTTATTATGTGTATCATTTCAATGGAACGTTTCAACCTGGAGAAAATCGTTTGGTGCATACTTACAAGTTCCGCTTGTCTGGTTCGGTAGATTATCTGTACAATTTTGAATACATTTTAACGGCTGCAAACCGTTGGGCGAACAATAAGATTGACGATTTTACGCTTACTATAGATATGGGCGATTATCAGGATTTTTACATAAATCCTACTTTTTTTAAGTTGGTTGATGAATGGACTGTAAATGGTATCGGAGAAAAAGTTGATAGTTTCATGAAAGAATACCGTCATTCTAACGGAGAAAATGCTGCTGCGTTTTTCGTTCAAAATGGAACTGTTCAGTTTAAAAAGAAAAATTTTCATCCAAAAGGAGAACTATTTTTGTTCAATTCGCGTTATCTAACATATCAAGAACCTTTTAGCTTTGATATGTATTTGCCTTTAAGTACAGATTCGGACCCGTATTTTGAAGAAGTAACAGATGAAAATGCTTTAAAAGTGCTTCAGAATTTGCCGTATGCCCGCAGAGGTTATATATTTAGCAATTCGATTTTAAAAAGCTATTATGAAAAAATGCCTTGGTATATACCGAATAAAGATTATGTGCCGAAGCCAGAGGAATTGGAAGAAAATGAAATAAAATGGCTGACAGATCTTAAAAAGATCAAAATAAAAAATAAAAAGTAAAAAGTAAAAAGTAAAAAGTAAAAAGTAAAAAGTAAAAAGTAAAAAGTAAAAAGTAAAAAGTAAAAATGAATTTTATTAAACAAATAATTTTGGTTGTTGCAGTTGCGATGTCGTTCGTTATGAATGGTCAAAATGCGTACAATCAAAAAAAGGAATACGGTTATAATGGTCCGCTTAAAAAGGTAACAACGTATATGGTGAATGTGTCGGCATATCGAATACCTACTGATACACTTGACTATTTCGGGAAAAGCACCATGAATTTTACCAAAAACGGCGATATAACCACCTACCACAGATTTTACGATATGCCGAATTATCTGTATAAAAGCAAGGCGGTTTTTTCAGGATCGGGCAAAAATATTTCATACAAAGAGGCAAGTAAGGTAAACGATGCAGCAGAAGTCAATATGAATTATAAATTTGTTTGGGTGGAGCCGTTAAAATATGAAATTAAGCCTTTAAGCCAGAACGATTCAACTAGCAGATTTATCACTCTTAATCCCGATTTCTCGATTGATAAAGTGGTTTTTAAATCATCTAATTTTGAAAGTGAGGAGAAAGCATCGTATCATTACAACAACGAAAATCAGTTAGAAAAAATCGTTTACAAAGTCACTTCAACAGAGAACAATGTTACAACAGTTAAAGACGATGTGCGTGTAATTAAATCGGTTGATGTTTTTAACAACGCCACCGTTATCTATTTTTATGAAAAAGAACACAGTCGATTTCCAAAATCGGTGGTGTTTAGATATTACGAATATTATTAAATATGAAGAAAGAAGAAAATTATATTGAGATAAATAAAGAATCATGGAACAACAGAACCGATGTTCATGTGAATTCTGAATTTTATGATTTGGATGGATTTATGAAGGGAAAATCATCATTAAATACTATTGAATTAGAATTATTGGGCGATGTTTCCGGAAAGTCGATCTTGCATTTACAATGCCATTTTGGTCAGGATAGTTTGTCGTTAAGCAGAATGGGAGCAAAAGTTACTGGGATTGATTTATCTGACAAAGCCATAAAAGTAGCAAAGGAATTGACCGAAAAGTTAAACGCCGATGCCGAATTTATTTGCTGCGATTTATACGATTTGCCTAACCATTTAAACAAAACCTTCGATATTGTTTTTACAAGTTATGGAACCATTGGCTGGTTACCCGATCTAGACAAATGGGCAGCTGTGGTTTCGCAATTTTTGAAACCTGAAGGAACGTTTGTTTTTGCAGAATTTCATCCGGTAGTTTGGATGTTCGACGACGCTTTTGAAAAGATCGAATACAATTATTTTAAAGAGGAAGCTATTGAAACTTTGGAAGGATCTTACACCGAATCAACAACCGATGCAAAGCAACAATTTATAACGTGGAATCACAGTTTAAGCGAAGTGTTGAGCAGTTTGTTAAAACAAGGATTACAGATTAATTCGTTCAACGAATACGATTATTCGCCTTACAACTGCTTTCAGAATACTATAGAATTTGAACCGAATAAGTTTAGAATTGAGTCTTTGGGAAACAATATTCCCATGGTTTATTCACTAACGGCAACCAAATAAAAAGAGGATCATTTTGATCCTCTTATATTTTTAATGACTTACTTTTTTACCAAACATCTTCTTATAAGCTGTAACTAGTAAAACTACAATTAAGCCGGCAACAATACCGTACAAAAATTGTTTGGGCATTTCGGGTACATTCGGTAAAAAATGATGTAAATAATCTATATTATGATCAAAAATTCCACCAGAAACTAATAATAGAGCTAATGTTCCAACAACCGCTAAACCTTTAATTACCCAAGGCAGTGCTTTAATCAGCAAGTTTCCAACCTTAGCCAGAAACCCTGTTTCGCTTTTCGATTTTTTTATCAGTTTGTAACCCGCATCGTCCATACGAACAATTAACGCTACAATTCCATAAACACCAACTGTTGCAATAATTGCTACTATTGAAACTGTAAAAACTTCAACAAGAAAAGGGTTAAACTGCGATTTTAAAGCTTCATAACCATCTTTTGCGGCAGCAAGTGCAATAATTACAATTTCTAACGATAAGATAAAATCAGTAGTAATTGCCGATTTTACTTTGGCTTTTTCTACCGCTTCCCCATCTTCATTAACTTCTGTAGCTTCTTCAATAACTTCAGCCCCTTTTTTTTCTCTGTGAAATAAAAATTCAACAATTTTCTCTACACCTTCAAAAGCTAAATAAAATCCACCGATAATTAAAATAATTTTGATTGCAGGTGAATACAGCCATTCCAACAAGAAAACAAAAGGAACAATAATTAGTTTGTTAATGAATGATCCTTTCATGATTTTCATTAACACGGGAATTTCTCTCGATGAAAGAAAACCTGTTGCTTTTTCTGCGTTAACAGCTAAATCATCGCCTAAAATTCCTGCTGTTTTTTGTGTCGCAATTTTACTTGTAACCGCCACGTCGTCCATTAAAGCAGCGATATCGTCTAAAATTGCAAAAAAACCTGATGCCATATCTATTTAAAATTTTTCAAATGTAAAAATATAAATTTATCTTTAGGTTTATTTTTTTAATTCGTTATCAAAATAAAAAGGATTTCATACAATCAGCAAAAATAAAACTATGAAAAGTAAATTATCACCAGAAGAACAATCAAGTTTATTAGATACATTAAAGACTCGTTTTGCAAAGAACATGCATCGTCATAAAAATAGCGATTGGAAAGATGTTCTAGCAAAACTGGAAAAAGATCCTTCAAAAATTGATGTGTTGTTTAGGATGGAAGAAACCGGCGGAGAACCGGATGTTGTTGTTTTTGATGAAAAATCAAAAGAACTTATTTTTTGTGATTGCGCTACCGAAAGTCCGAAAGGTCGTCGCAGTTTTTGTTACGATCGCCCGGCTTTAGATGCGAGAAAAGAGCACAAACCTGCAAACAATGCTATTGATGCCGCTCATGAAATTGGAATTAAATTGTTGAACGAAGAGGAATATCGCGCTTTGCAAGCTTTAGAAGCTTTTGATAAGAAAACATCGAGCTGGATTGAAACTCCTAAGAAGATTCGAGATTTAGATGGTGCTTTATTTGGCGATTTTAGATACGATACCGTCTTTTTCTATCATAACGGTGCATCGTCTTACTATGCAGCACGCGGTTTTCGAGGTTTGTTAAAGATTTAATATTATGAAAAATATCACTTTTATTCTAATGCTGATTTTTGGTTTTAGTTTTTCAACATTGGCTCAAAATAAAGTTTCTGATTTCCGAAAAAAATACGGAAAAGAAATTTATTACAATTACAGCGGTGATTTTAATTATACTCAGAAATATTTAGATGAACTTTATATAATTGCCGAATATTATATAGCAAATTCTAAAAATGAATTGCTTAAAAAAATTATTGAGAATAAAGGCAGATTGGAATATTCGGTTGAACAACAACAACGAAACGACAAAGAATATACCGTTTTAGGAATTGGAACGGTAATCGAGGGCAGAATTACCAAAGCGCAATGGCTTTTTTACGATGCTGAAAATAACATTTTATACGAATACGATTTGCCTAATGATGAATTGGTTGTGTTTGAGTAAAGCTATCTTTTAGGTTGCCATAAATCAATAAACCAATTTATAAAGCTTAAACTAAAAACGTCCTGATTTTCTTTTTGATGTTGCATGTGAATTATTTTATCTCTGAACGATTGTTTGTAAATAATATCTGGATTCAATAGATATTTTTCAATAAGCTGAACAAAATCAATAATTCGTTGTTCGTTTACGTGGCTTAAGTATTTTTTGTATCTGTTTTTAAAACTCTGCAAACGGCTAATCGCATAATCAAAATTAGTAAACTGGGCGTGCATTAAAACTTCGATCAAATTTTTACGGATCGTCCACACAACGCCCATTTTCTTTTCGTACCACATATCAGTATGCAGCAGTTTTGCAAAGATTTTTAAAGCCGATCTATCGTTCTGTTTGGTTAAATAAAAAGCCTCGCAAAGTTGTAGATCAATTACATCTTCGGTAGCAAATTTTTTAGGCAAGTTGTTTAATTCGTGGGTTACTTTTTCAAGTGCTTCTTGTGTGTTTCCTGTAAAATGTAGGTTTAAACTTTGCAGTATTAAAAACTTGTGCCAAAACAAATGAAAATATACACCATTCTGTTGCTGCATTTGGGTGTTCATCTGCTTTAAATAGTTTTCAGAATCGGTAAAGTGTCTGTTTCTAAAGCAGAAATTTGCCAGGTAATACACTATGTGAATATGATAGTACAGTTGGTTGTTATTAGACGCTTGTTGACTAATGATTGCCGCTGCCTTATTTACATAAGCTTCAATTAAAGAGAAATTCTGCTGAATATTTGCATATTCATTGGCTAAATGTAAAATTTGATAAATTGATTTATAATTGAAAAAATCAGTTGGTTTTAAATGATATGTTTCAGCAATGTTTGTGATTAAATCGATGAGGTTAATTATATCTCCGTTTGTTTGCGTGTTTTTAAAAGCTTGTCTTAAAACCGCATAAGCCATGTTCAGTCGAGTTTCTTTATTGAAAAGCTCCTGATTTTTAATAATTTTATCGGTTAAATCTTCCAGCTTTTCTTTATCGTTCAAGAAAGTATATTGCAATTTGGTTTGTAAAATTTCATGCAACAAACTATATTGTTCCAATTTTTCTGCGATGTTTTCTGCTTTCTGCAAACATTTAAAAGCGGGTTTGTGTAAATTATTTTCCAATAAAAACTTGCTCACAACCAGTAAACGTAAAGCTTCGTGTGCTTCGGAATTATTTTTCTCAAAGGTTTTATTCGATAGAAAAAGAATCAAACTTTCATACAAACGTTTTCGTAAAGAATGATACGGATCTTTACTTTTATCTGAACCATATAATTTTTTTAATTTATTTATATCGTCAGTTTTTAGAATTGAAAATAGTTCAATGTTCTTTACATCATTTCGTTTGTTTTTCTGTTTTAAATAAATCTTAAATTCTTTTGAATCATTATCATTTAAGATCGATATTAATTCTGAAAGTGTATCCATTATATGTCTTTTTTCGAATCCATAATAAAGATATTAAAATATATTATATCGACGGTATTTTGAAATATTTAGTTTTTTATATCAACGGATATGTCAGAGATTTGCTGTATCAAAATCACTAAAAAAATTAATATTATGGAAACAGTGAAAATAAACAACGAGGAAAATAAAAAACAATTATCGGCAAGAAATCCTTTAAAACCAACACCTGCATTCATTGGCGCTTCGTGGATAGTACTTTTTACAGGAACAATTTCGTATTGTGTAGGTTTGTGGAATGCTGCCATGCAATTAAACGAAAAGGGCTATTATTTTACCATTTTGCTTTTTGGTTTGTTCGCAGTAATATCGGTACAAAAAACGGTGCGTGATAAAGCCGAAGGACTGGAAGTTACGGAACTTTACTACGGTTTGGCTTGGTTTGCAACAATAGCTTCTATCACTTTGCTGGTCATTGGTTTGTTGAACGCAGAGTTACTGTTAAGCGAAAAAGGTTTTTATGGAGTATCGTTTATATTGGCGGTTTATGGTGCAATTGCTGTACAGAAAAACACGCGCGATGCCAAGTTGATCGAAGATCAAAATAAATTATAACAATAAAAACTCGCTTTTATAGTGAGTTTTGTTTTTTAGGGATGCCAATAGTATAAATTACAAATCCCATTTTTGCTTTCTTTTTTTCGATCTGCCAAAGGAAATTCTCATTGTTTTCAACCGATTTTATAAGTTGCTGCATTTCTTCAACAGAATAAGTTCGAAGGCTTGATACAACTCCGTCCCATAAAACTATGATCGGAATAATCGGAATAATGTACGTAAAAAGCAATCGAAACAAACTAAACGGTTTTATAAAAGGCGTTGTAAACAAAACACTGATTGGCGACAGTAACATGGCAATAATGCTTGGAACAGATCGATCTTGAATTTCGAAAATACCAATTGGCTGATTGCTGTTTACCGCATTTTGCAATATTTGTACGCCTTGCTCTGGTTTAAAATGGTGGAACGATAAAAACATGGTTCTAAAACCTTTCAGTGTTTCGGGAACACTTGTTGCATTTACCGGTTGGTTGAGATACGTGAAATAAGGCAACAATTTTGCTGCATTATTAAAAGCGGTTTCGTTAGGATATAAGTCGGTTAAAACAATTTGCAAATCGGCGTTTTCTTTTTTAAGTTCGGTTGCTAACCATAATAATCCGCCACCGCTTCCCGAACCTAAATCAATAATTTTTGTAGAATTGGTCTGCTTTAAAGCCTGATTGATTTCCGGAACAACCGACTGATAAACTTTTGCTTTGTTTGATAAAAACTGAAGAAAATCGGTTACGTAATTTCTTAAAAAAGAAGGAAACCATGTTTGATCTTCAAACTCAAAAAGATGTATTCTTTTCATGATTATTTTTTTTAAAACGGATTAATTTCTAACTTTAGACCAAATGTACTAAAAAATTAGACCAGTTGTGCTAAAAAATAAAAATAGTAAAGAAAAAATTTTACAAAAAGCTTTAGAACTCTTTAATGCTAAAGGTTTCGCTAATGTATCTATCCGATTAATTGCCACAGAATTAAACATAAGTCACAGTAATTTAATTTATCATTATAAAACAAAAAACGATATTGCTACTGCTTTGCACAATGAATTATTGCAAAAGGCAATTGCACTAAATACGCAGGCTGTAACTTATTCCGATTTTATGGAGGGTTTGTTTGTAAGTACCAAGCAAGGATTTGAAATTTTGTACGATTATCGTTTTTTAATGATTGATCTAAATTTTATTTTGAAAGAAAATCAAGCGTTGAAAACGGCATTTTTAGAGGTTGAGAAAGTTCGAGCAAAAATGTATCAAAATGTAATTACAATTGCTGTAGAAAATAAAGATTTACGTAAGGAATTATATCCGAACGAATACGATTTTTTTATCGATCAGATCAAGATTTTCAGCGATTCATGGATTGTTTCATCACAAATCTATCATACAGATCTTACCAAAAAAGAAATTATCGATCTGTATGCCGATTTGTTTATAAAAATGTGGTTTCCTTATTTGACAGATAGCGGAAAAGAGAAATTTTTCAGAATAATTTCCTGATTTATTCTCCTTCCAACAACGCTCTTAAACTTTCTAAAGTCGCTTCAAAACCTTCTTGAAACCCCATGTTAATCAGTGTTTGCAAATCTTCTAACGATATCTGCTTAACAACAATTTTAAGCTGGGTTGAATTTTCGTGTTCAGAAAAATTCAATACCCATTCCGATGTTGGTAAATCACTATTAATCACTCCGTTTTCATCACAAAAAGCATCTGTAAGTCCAAAACTACTGTTCGCTACAATATTTTTATAAGTAGTTATTGTGTAATGTTCTTCGTTTTCCGGCCCAACCATTGCGTACAGCCACTCGCCGCCGTTCGTGAAATTTTGACGTTTGGTTCTGCATTTCCACGGTTTTGGTGCCCACCATTTGTCCAACGTTTCGTGGTTTGTAAAAGCATCCCAAACTTTTTCAAGCGGTGCCTTAAATGTCCTGTTAATTGTGACAGACAAATTTTCTTCGTTAATAATAAATGTGTTCGTTTCCATAGCTCATTCATTTAAAAGTATCTATAAATTTAATAAATTTTTATAATCGATTGGTTTTAAGTATTTTTAATTCTCAAAATTAACGCATGAAAGTTACCGACCTTTATAGTTTATTCGAAGCAAATAATTTGTTTACTAAAGAGCTGCATTTAGATCGAAACGAATATTTATCGACAAGTGGAACAATTGATACCGATATTTATTTTATAAAGGAAGGAAGCCTGAAAATTTATGTAATTAACGATGCCGAAGAGCAGATTATACGGTTTGGATACCACAACAACATCATTGCTTCATTAGATTCATTTTTGTCATCAAAACCTTCTGATTTCTACATTCAGGCAATAAAAAAATCGACAGTGAAAGTGATTTCTAAAGCAGATTTTATAACGTTTTTAAATTCGGAACCTAGTTATTTAAAGTTATGGATCGCTATTTTGGAAGATATGGTTTTACAGCAGATGGAACGTGAAAAGGATTTGTTGATAACATCGCCAAAAGAACGTTACGAACGCGTTTTAAAGAGAAGTCCGCAGCTTTTTCAGGAAATTCCAAACAAACACATTGCGAATTATTTAAGAATGAAACCTGAAACCTTGTCGCGTTTGAAAAAAACTTGATTTCGATCAATTTTTAATGATTTACAAAGTTTGATATTTGCTTAAAATTAGAACAATGACCATTTCTACTGAAAACTTAATAAAAGAATTAATTGAACTTACGCACGAACATTTAACGTTTGCGGAAGCTTTGCTTTTAAAAATCGATGCTGAATTAAACAAAAGATTCACCAATGAAAGCTGGAGCGTTTTAGAATGTTTGGAACATTTGAATTTGTACGGAAATTTTTATCTGCCCGAAATAAAAAATCGTATTGAAACATCAACTACAAAAGCTACAACAGAATTTAAAAGTGGTTGGCTGGGGAATTATTTTGCGCAAAGTATGCTGCCTAAAGAAAAGCTAAACAAAATGAAGGCGTTTAAATCTATGAATCCAATTCACAGCAGTTTGTCTAAAACTACGGTTACCGTTTTTATTGATCAGCAAAATCAATTGTTAGATTTGTTAAATGCTGCAAAAGATGTTGATCTTAATAAAGTTAAAACAAACATCAGTATAACTACACTTATAAAATTGAAGTTGGGCGATACGTTTAGGTTTTTAATTTATCATAACAAAAGACATATTGTTCAGGCGGAAAAAGTGCTTACGAATTAAAACTGCACTACCGGATTTTTTAAATCGTGATAAAATAAAACCTGCCAGTTTTCTGTTTCAGCCTGTTCTTTCCAAATTTTGCGAAATTCCATAGCTTTATGTCCATCATAGTCTGTTTTGTAGGCAATAGAACGTTTTAGATATCCAGTTGTAGGCAAATCATCAGCTCCGTAAAAAATCGTGGACTCATTTTCTTTTATCCAGAAAACCTGATGAAATTTTGAATGTCCAGCCGTTACCTTAAAAGTGATTTCGGCTGAAATTTCTCCTTCATCATCGTGCAACCAGACAATGTTTGATAGATTTTGTAATTCATTTAACAACGGAATATTGTACGACGGATTTTCGGTTTGTTGCAAAGCAAAATCGTATTCGCGTTTTTGAATGTAGATTGTTGCATCTGGGAAATTTGGAACAAATTTGTTATCATTAAAATATCCCAAACCATCGGCATGATCTTTATGCAAATGTGAAAGCAGAATTTTGGTAATGCTACTTGGATTTATATTTTGATCTTTCAATCTTTTTAAAATAACAGATTCGTTATTTTCTAAAAATCCCAAGCCAAGATCAAGCAGAATTAATTCGGAACCAATAGTAATTAAAAAAGGCTGAATGGCAAGTTTAATGTTTGCGCTTTCGTCATTCGGTTTTAGATATTCAAAATTTTTACGTTTATCTACTTTAAAGTCGCCTTGTTTAATTACTGTGAGTTCCATTTGTTTTTTATTGTTTTGAAAGTGCTGTTTTCGTCACTTCGAGTGATTTTCCGTAGAGAAGCGAAGGAAAATTCTATCGAGAAGCAAAATCAAAAAGTTCTCGATACATTTTTTGCTTCATTTCATTACACAAAAAACACTCGAACTGACGAAACTATATTGTTACACTTATTAAGTAAATAATTCGTAAATACTATCGGGTGTATAATTCTTTTCTGGTCCGTAAATTAGCCAGTCTGTTAAATGTTCAATTGGTAAAACCAACGCATCGTTCTGGTTGTATTTTTCGATCTGATATGGCTGATTCAGTAAAATTACATTCATTGTATCATCGTCATTAATATCGGTTACATCAAACCACAAATGTTCATTTCCTTCGCCTTCATCAATAGGTAATCCCAATTTTATAAGAAAACGCCAATTTTCATCACCATTATGCTGCTGAAATACCTTTTTGTAATAGTGATACTGTTCGTAAGCCAATGCAGACATACGTTCGGTTTCTTCGTTCTTAATAAAATATACCGGATTTTCCTTTAAATCTTCAGCCAACACATCGGGCGGATAAAGTTCGTCATTTTCTAATAAATACACGATTCCGCACGGACCATAATTTTCTTGTTCGGGAGAACGTTCCTGCAAACCGCCTGGAATTTCGGCAGGATATTGCCCCACCATTTCTTCCCAGCGAACCCACGAAAAATTTAAATCGTAGCCAATGTATCCAATGTTAAAAGGTTCGTTTTCGTTAGCCGGTTCGTAGATAAATTTAGAAACCATGGCGTCTAACAGTCCATTTAGTTCGTTTACGCCGTTTTTAATATCGATCATTTCCAATTCCACTGACCCGCAACGATGCAATCCATGTGTGTGCAACCAATACACTTTTTCGCCATCAACTTCATCGAAAACGCCGTGAATGGTGTAAATGTAATGTGGCGATGGCGGTGTGATCAATTTTGACGAAAACACAGCCCACTGACCCGATAGTAAACGCGCCGGCATAAAATCGACCAAAACGGTTGGGTTAGGAATTAACGCGGTTAGCACTTTTAGCTGTAAATGAAAACTTTCTAAAATATTTGTGGAAAAATACATAGACGATTCCAAATAAAACGATTCTAATTTTGCCAGCTGCACATCGTTTTCATCGATATAATTAATGCGGGCGTAATTGTCCAAATCTAAAACATTGCTTTCAACCACAAACAAATTAATATCGTACGGCAACTGTTTGTAGATAATGTTTAAAAGGAATTGTTTTTTTAAGGAAGGATTTTCCGTATCAACTCCAACTTCTTCAAAACTCATAACTTCAAAGTCTTTCACTTGTTTTAGCTGGTTCTGAAAATAATTATATGTGAAATCTGTTGAATTATTTCTCCCAAAAACACCCATTTCTGATGCTAAACGCAGTCCTTCTTCTGCAATTTGCTCATATAAACCCATATCAATTTTAATTAGTTATTTTAAAGATACAGATTTTTGTAAAGAAATAAGAAGTTAATTTAAGATGAATTTATTTTACTTATGGATCTAAATCATCATAAGCTTTTTTAAGCATTTCAATGGTATGATTGATTTCATCAATATTCAAATGACCAAATCCCAACCGAATTCCACACATATTTTTGGTTTGATATAACAGGTGTTTTGGCAACGTAACATTGTATTTTGAAATTTGTTCTGATAATTTTACGAGCGAAATAGGTTTATTAAATTGAATAAACAAAGCCAGACCACCATTGGGTTTATTAAAACTGATTAAATCGCCGAAAGTGTTTTTTAAAGCAGAACACATAGCATCGCGCCGAGCTTTGTACAGTAAGATTTTCTTTTTAACCTGGCGGTGCATTTCGCCTTCGTGAATTACTTCTGCCAAAATTTGTTCTTTAATTAAATCGCCCTGCGGATCAATCATTCGGTAATAATTTTTAACTTCGGTAATTAAGTTTACGGGCGCCACAATAAAACCTGTTTCAAAAGCCGGAAACAACGCCTGACCAACTTTCCCAAGATAAATAATCAGTCCGTTGGTATCGGCACTTGCCATGGGCGGCATGGGCGTGGCATCAAACTGAAAATCGAAATCAAAATCGTCTTCAATAATTGCAAAACCATATTCTTTAGCCAACTGCACCAACTGTAATCTGCGTTGGGCACTTAAACTGCTGGTGGTAGGGTAGTGGCGTTGCGGCGTGCAATACACACAGCGAACACTGTTTTTTGTGAAGTTTTTTTTAATGAACGAAACATCCAGTCCGTTTTCATCAACAGGAATGGTTTTTATATTGGCTTTTGCCTGATGAAAAATCATGTTGACGGCAAAATTACTTAAAGTTCCTACCAAAACCACATCGTTGGGTTTTAACAAAAGTTGCGCTACCAAATACAGATTCATTTCGGTACTGCGGGTGGTTAGTAAATTTTTAGGTGCAATATGTAAGTTGCGGGTGGCGTTTAAATAATTGCACAATTGCGTGTTTAAAAACGATGATTGATCAAACAAAAAAGTATTCCATTTTTTAATGATCGATGTACGTTTTAAAGCCGCATTGTACCAGCGATTGTATTGTTTGTCGGTATGCAGGCGAATGTCGGTTTGTCCGTCGTTAAAGGTATAAGTGGTTTCAACTTTTTCATAAGGCGATGCCAAATGCACACTTTCGTAAAAATTAAAACCTGTTTTGGTTGGATATTCTTCGTTTTTCAGTTCATTAAAATTGCCAACAATCGGTTTTTGTCTGATCGGATTTAAAACAAAAGTTCCTTTATTCGGAACAATCTCTACCCAACCTTGCGATGCCAATTCATCGTAAACAGCAACCGCAGTATTTCTGTGGATCTTAAGTAAATTGCTTAAACTTCTAGTTCCGGGTAATAAAGTTCCCACCGAAAAATATCCGCGCTGAACCGCATTAATAATATGTTGCGCAATTTGTACATAAACTGCGGTGGTGTTGTTTTTATCAATCGAGATAATATTCTGCAAAATATCTTCAGCCGGACTATTCATTGTTTTAAAAGTGGACTATTTAAATCGTCCGGCAAGTTACGACTTTTGCACTGTTTTATTAAAAAATCAATTTTAAAATGAAAAACAAATACGTTTTGTTGGCTTTGCTTGTTGTTCCTTTTGTTGGAAAAGCGCAGGTTGTAAATGATTCAATAGCCGAATTAGATGAGCTGATTATTTATGAAAACCGTATGCAGATACCTTTTCAGCAATCAACACGAAATATTCAGGTTATAACAAAAGAAGATATCAAAAAACTACCGGTTTCGTCGATAAACGAAGTGTTGGCTTATGTTAGCGGAGTTGATATTCGTCAGCGAGGTCCGTTTGGTTCGCAGGCAGATATCAGTATCGACGGTGGATCGTTCGAACAAACAATGGTATTGTGGAACGGCGTTAAAATGGGCGATGCACAAACGGCACATCACTCTATGAACCTGCCAATTCCTTTGGAAGCTATTGAACGAATCGAAGTTTTAAAAGGTCCGGCTGCGCGTATTTATGGAATCAATGCTTTAACCGGTGCTATAAATATCGTTACAAAAACGCAGACTAACAACTTTTTACAACTGCATGCGTATGGCGGAAGCTCGTTTAAAAATAAAGACGCGGGTGATGGTAGCGGAATGTATGCAGGCGGCGGTTTACAAGCAACGGCAGGTATCAACACAGGAAAAGTGAATCATTTGGTTAGTATTAGCAAAGAGGAAACCAACGGGCAACGTTATAACACGGCGGCAAAAAACTTGAAAACCATGTATCAGGGAAATGTTCTCTTGAACGATAATAATTCGGTAAATTGGATGGGTGGTTACTTGGATAACGAATTTGGAGCTAACGGATATTATGCAGCTCCGCATGATAAGGAATCGTACGAAATTGTACAGACTTTAATGTTGAGTGTTGGCAGCAATCACCGAATTACTGATAATTTGATCATTAAACCACGTATTAGCAACCGCTACAACGAAGACGATTACCGTTTTTACCGTAACGATTTAAGCAGAGCGCGTTCGTTACATTATTCTAATGCATTTATGTTTGAATTGAACGGTGTTTATACATCAACTATCGGAGATTTCGGTGTAGGATACGAAATGCGTTTGGAAGATATTAACAGCTCTAATCTTGGTGAGCACGACCGTAAAAATCATGGTTGGTTTGCAGAATATAAAAATACTTTTTTCGAAAAATTGCTTGTGAATGTTGGAGCTTACTGGAATTATAATACGGATTACGGTTTTCAGTGGTATCCGGGTGTCGATGTGGCTTATCTTTTGAATAACGATTGGAAAGTTCAGGCAAGTATTGGTAGTAGTCAGCGTATTCCATCGTTTACCGATTTATATGTAAATCAAAGACCCGGGAATATTGGTAACCCCGATTTAAAACCCGAAGCCGCTTGGCAGTACGAAGTTGGAGTGAATTATACCAAACAAAACAAACGATTTGCTGCGAGTGTTTTTGAGCGGAATATTTCTGATTTTATTGATTGGACAAGGGTTTCTACCGATGTTCCATACCAACCGCAAAATTTAGGTAACCAAGTAATGCGAGGGTTGAATGTTCGATACAATCAGGATATTCAAATTGCAGTGAATCAAAAATTAGGCTATTCGTTAAGCTATCAATATTTAAGTCCGAAAAAACAAGATGCTGCAAGCGAAATCATTTCAAAATATACTATTGAAAGTTTGAAACATCAGGCAATTGCAGGAATTAACTACACGATAAATGATTTTGGAATTCAGTTTCAAAACCGATATTTAAAACGTGAATTAAACGATGGTTATTTTGTATCAGATTTACGATTGATGTATCAGTTTCCATCGTTCCAAATTTATACACAAGCAACCAATATATTCAACAGTACGTATAAAGAAGTTGCCGCTGTACCTATGCCAAGTCGCTGGATACAGCTGGGTGTAAACTACCGTTTAAATTTAAAAAAGACTTCCGAATAGGAAGTCTTTTTTGTTATATAGAAGTAATTTTCTTTAAATTCTCTATCGTTGCTATCGGATCTTGTGCAGTAAACACAAAACTGCCGGCAACTAAAACATCGGCACCTGCTTTTACTAAATTGGCAGCGTTTTTATCGGTAACACCACCATCAATTTCAATTAAAGTTGTAGCATTGTTTCTAACAATAATTTCTTTAAGCTGTTGTACTTTTTTATACGTGTTTTCAATGAATGATTGTCCGCCAAAACCAGGATTCACACTCATAATACAAACCAAATCAATATCGTTGATTACATCCTCTAACAAAGCAACATTTGTGTGCGGATTAATGGCAACACCTGCTTTCATTCCCGCAGCTTTAATGGCTTGTAACGAGCGGTGTAAATGTGTGCAAGCTTCGTAATGAACCGTTAAAATATCGGCACCCAAATTCTTAAAAGTTTCAATGTATCGATCAGGATCAACAATCATTAAATGTACATCGATCGTTTTTTTTGCGTGTTTGTTAATGGCAGCCAAAACCGGCATTCCAAAAGAGATGTTTGGGACAAAAACGCCGTCCATAATATCAATATGAAACCAGTCGGCAGCGCTGTTGTTAATCATTTCAACATCGCGTTGTAAGTTTGCAAAATCGGCTGCAAGAACCGAAGGCGCAATTAATGTATTTTTCATTGTTGTGTGTTGTTTGTGCAAAGATACAAAGTTATTTTTACCCGAAAATTGAAGTATTTTATAAAAAAAACTAAAAATAATTACTGATAAACAGCAAATATTAAAATCAATAGTATTAAAAGAAGTCCTAAACTAACGTAATGTAATATAGGAGTTCTTTGTTTTAAACGTAAAATCAATGCAATTATTAAAACAGGCAACACATATAAACTAATCATAAGCAAGAAAGAAGTCATATCGAAAATGGCTCCTGTAAATGCATAACGGTAAACGTTTGTGTTAAACGCAACCAGCCAGTAAATAGTTGTAAATACGCTTATAATGAAAACAATCTGCGAAAGTTTCATTTTAAAAGGCGGATTCTTCATAATTGCTTTATGGATCTTACTTTTTGTGAAGTTCTAATTTTTCGGCAAAATAAGCACAAAAATCGCGCATAGTATCGCTCATTTTTTTATCATCGGTAGCACGTTCAAAGGTATCAGCCATTGCCACTAAAGTCTGGTGAAAAAACACCTTCATTTCGTCAACCGGCATTTCTTTCGTCCATAAATCAATTCGTAGTGTTTCCTGCACTTTACTGTCCCAAATTGATAGCAACATTGCCTTTGCTTGTTCGTTTTCTATACCGCCGTCGGTTGCTGTCCATCTAATATCATCAGGAACTTTATTTTCGTCAACCGATACGTTTATTTTAATTGTAGATGTGTTGTTAGCCATTACTTTTTAGGTTTGTATTTAGATTGCTCAAAAATAGTTTTAGCATCTTTTAATGTTAGTTCCTGCAAAGTTACGTTATTATTTTTCATGTACGAACGCACAATTTGCCAACCTATGTAAACACCAACGCTTCCTGGCGACTCTTGATCCAGTTCCAAATAAAATTTAGAAAACGGCGCACGTTGAATAAAACGCGCAACTAATTTAGGATCATTATCATACAGATATTTGTTTTCAACAAAATTTTTCCAAACCTGTGTTTCGTTAGCTTCAATCCATTTTAACTGGTCTTCGGTATAATTTATTTTTAACGCATCGCTAACTTCCGGCAACAATAGTTCTTTCATATACATAATTTTTCCCCAGTAAATCATTTGGCTTAAAAACTGACGATCTTGCGGTTGCGGAACTTTCTGTAAAGCAAAATTCCCTGCCAAATCAACAACAATTCTGTTTGGTTCAAAATCGCCTAAAGTGTACGAGTCAAAATCTACATAAAATTTATGGTTTTTGCCCAAGTACGTATCCAACGAAATAATCGAAACAGAATCGGTGTAAATAGCACGGCTGGTAATGTCAACTTCAGACAAAACAGTGATTACCTTGCCCGGATTTTCGTTAGGATAGTAATATTTTATATGTTTGAAAAGTAATGTTAGCTCTTCTTTTAAGGCAGATATATCTTTGAACTGCTTTTGCGTTTCGCTGTACAATTCGTTAAATAAGGTATCATTTTTTTTGTTGAACCAAACCGAATCAGGTACATTTTCGCTTAACAACAAAGGATATTTTTGTTTCAACGCACTGAAATTTTCCGGAGATGTTTGCATGAATTCCTGATCAAAACGATCGATTTGTGCTTCAACAGGAATATTTAAAACCTCTTTGTTTACAGCATTTTCTTTTTGGCATGCTACAAAAAATATCGAACAAAGCAGTAAATAAAACGTGTTTTTCATCGTAAAAAGCGATAGATTTTATAATTTTAAATCACAAATATAGTTAATCAAAAATTTGCAATGGAAGATAAAAAGATAAATTCTGAAAAAATAGTAAACCACATTGTTAACTGGCTAAAAACCTATGCCGAAAACGCTAAAGTAAAAGGTTTTGTGGTGGGAATTTCGGGTGGAATTGATTCTGCTTTGGTTTCTGACTTATGTGCAAAAACCGGTTTGCCTACGTTGTGTATTGAAATGCCGATACATCAGGCACCAAGTCAGGTTTCACGTGGTCAGGAACACATTCAGTTTTTAAAAGATACTTACAAAAACGTAACAAATACCGTTGCCGATTTAACCGCTACGTTTGATTTAATGGCAAATGCGTTGCCAAAAGTTGATAATTTACCGGTTTTAAACTTAACATTGGCAAATACGCGCGCACGCTTACGCATGACAACTTTGTATTATTTTGCAGGAATCAACGGTTTTTTGGTAGCAGGAACAGGTAATAAAGTGGAAGATTTCGGGGTTGGATTTTTTACGAAATACGGCGATGGCGGTGTTGATTTAAGTCCGATTGCAGATTTAATGAAGTCTGAAGTTCGAACGTTAGCAGCTTATTTAGGAATTACCCAGAATATTATCAAGGCAAAACCTACCGATGGTTTGTTTGGTGATGACAGATCAGACGAAGATCAATTAGGAGCAAATTATGATGAGTTAGAGTTTGCCATGAAAGCTTTTGATGCAGGCAAAACCGAAGCTGATTTTATGGGGCGAGAATTAGAAGTTTTTAAGATTTATAAACGTTTACATACAATCAATCAACATAAAATGAACCCGATTCCAGTTTGTGAAATTCCTGATGAGGTAAAGTTTTAGGTTGAAGTTTTTTTTAGAAAAAAAATAAAAATCTAATAGAGTTTCAAACTCTGTTTAGAGTTATTTAAGTTAAAATCAACTAAACCTTTACATTAATCTTCCTAATTCGTTACAGGCTGAATACTTTAAAAATAATTAGAGGTTACTCTTCCAAGTAGTTTGTTTAATAAATTTTTTAAGATATTATAATCTCTAATTTCTTCCAAAAGATTAGAGTGAGTAATATTCATATTAGTTAAAGCTTTTTGCTGTATATCTTTAACTAACTGAAAAACTAAAACATTTCTATAAGTTAAAATAGTTTCAGATACTAATTGATCAATTGACATATCTTTTGTTTTTACTATAATATTCTGCTTTTCCCAATTATGTAAGTTATGACGTTCGTCATTCATAATAATTGATGTAACATCTTCCGCATTTTGAGGATTAATAGTTTTAAGATATGTTTCTAAATTCCAATTTTGGTGTTGAATGTAAAATTCTGCAATGCTATTAAAAATTGATTTGAATTTAGGATTACTCATTTCAATTTCATCTTCCTGCAAACTCAAAAACACTTTTTCAAAAACCTTACGCTTTACACGAATCTTTTCTGAGTCAACTTTTTCATTTTCAATTTTGAATTGATACTCTTCAAATAACTCCTCATTATTTCCATAAAGTAATAAGATCTCTATTATTTTATATTCAAGTTCAGAAATTGAATCAACTTTTTCTTTCGTTTCTTCGGGAGTTGCTTTTACAACTTCCATTTTTTTATCTTGAACGAATTTTTTGTTTGCCTCCTGCAGTTCTTTTTTACCGATCTGCGCCAAAGTACTAAACAAAACATCTTCTGAAATATCCATGATAGATGCACATTCCTGCACATAAACTTCGCGCTGGATATGATCGGGCACTTTAGAAATTGAAACTACGATATCGCGAATTACATCGGCTTTTTTAATAGGATCGTTTCCTGCATCCTTCATCAATAAATTCGCTTTAAATCGAATAAAATCGGTAGCGTTTTCTTTTAAATAGTTTTGCAGTTCATCAATTGGAGTTTTTCGTGCAAAACTATCGGGATCATCGCCATCGGGAAACGTACAAACACGCACGTTCATTCCGGCTTCCAAAATCAGATCAATACCACGTAACGATGCACGCATTCCGGCAGCATCGCCATCAAACAAAACCGTAATATTTTTGGTTAATCGGTTAATCAAGCGGATTTGATCGGGCGTTAAAGCCGTTCCAGACGAAGCCACCACGTTTTTAATTCCTGCCTGATACATCTGAATCACATCGGTATAACCTTCTACCAAATAACAGTTGTCTTTAGATGCAATTTCTTGTTTTGCATGGAAAATTCCGTACAAAACCTTGCTTTTATGGTAGATGTCGCTTTCGGGCGAATTCAGATATTTCGCTGCTTTTTTATCGTTGGTTAAAATTCGTCCGCCAAATCCCAACACACGACCACTCATACTTTCAATAGGAAACATGACGCGCCCTTTAAAACGATCGAATTTTTTATCGTCTTTTACAATCGTGAGTCCGGTTTTTTCGAGGAATTCTAATTTATAACCTTTCACTAAAGCTTCGTTTGTAAAAGCATCCCATTGATCGGGCGAATAACCCAGTTGAAACTTTTTAATGGTTTCTTCGGTAAAGCCACGTTCTTTAAAGTACGAATGACCAATTGCCAAACCTTCATCGGTTTTTAGCAACACGTCGTGAAAGTATTTTTTGGCGAATTCTGAAACTACAAACAAACTTTCGCGTTCGTTTAAGGCTTGTTTTTCTAAATCGGTTTGTTCAGTTTCTTCAATTTCGATCTGATACTTATTGGCAAGGTAACGCAACGCTTCGGGGTATGAAAAATGTTCGTGTTCCATAATAAAGCTAATGGCATTACCGCCTTTTCCCGACGAGAAATCTTTCCAGATTTGCTTGGCAGGCGAAACCATAAACGACGGCGATTTTTCGTTCACAAACGGACTTAATCCTTTGTAATTACTGCCCGCTTTTTTAAGCTGCACAAAGTCGCCAATGACTTCTTCCACACGGGTTGCCTCAAAAATTGCGTCTATAGTTTCTTTTTTAATCATACTGCAAATATAAGAGTTTGACAATTTAGTTAAATAAAGTTTTACTAAATTGTAAAACCCCGACAGAGTTCTAAACTCTGTCGGGGTTTATAAGTTATATAAATATTCGTTATTTCGTACTACAACTGCTTTCACATTCTTGAGTTACAATTGGTAAGTTGGTTTCTTTAATTTTGCCGAAACCACCAATTACATCAATCATATTATGAAAACCGCGTGCTTTTAAAATAGATGCTGCGATCATAGATCGGTAACCACCTGCGCAATGCAAGTAGGTTGTTTTCTGCGATGGAAAATCGGCAACATGGTCGTTAATAAAATCTAATGGAAGGTTTGGTACATTAGCAATATGAGCTGAACTGTATTCGCCTGGTTTACGAACATCAATAACCGATTCTTCGCCATTGTTCATTAATGTTTCCAATTCATTTGCTGTAATTCTGCCAATAGAAGCGGTTTCTAAACCGGCATCAATCCAAGATTGCATTCCGCCTGCTAAATATCCCAAGGTATTATCGTAACCAACTCGAGCTAAACGCGTAATGGTTTCCTGCTCACGACCTTCTGGAGTTACCAAAACAATTGGTTGGTTAATATCGGTAATCAACGATCCAACCCAAGGAGCAAATCCACCATCGATCCCAATAAAAATAGCGTTAGGTATATGTGCTTTTCCAAAACTATCGGCATCGCGCACATCTAAAATCAATGCATCGTCTGCAGCCTGTTTAAATTCTGCTGGTGTAAACGCCTTGTTTTTTTCTATAATGGTATCAATAGCTTCATATCCGTTTTTGTTCAATCGAACATTTTCAGGGAAATAAATCGGCGGCGGTAATAATCCATCAGTCACTTCTTTAACAAATTCAGCTTCGGTCATATCAACACGCAATGCGTAATTGGTGCGTTTTTGCTCGCCCAAAGTTCCTACCGTTTCCTTACTTAAATTTTTGCCACAAGCAGATCCTGCACCATGCGCCGGATACACAATCACCTCATCTGCCAACGGCATAATTTTGGTGCGTAAGCTGTGAAATAAGGTTGCAGCCAACTGTTCTTGTGTCATGCTTGCTGCTTTTTGCGCCAAATCGGGTCTGCCCACATCGCCCAAAAACAAGGTATCGCCACTAAAAATAGCATGGTCTTTTCCGTTTTCATCGCGCAACAAATAGGTGGTGCTTTCCATTGTGTGCCCCGGAGTGTGCAACGCAATAATGGTTAGCTTGCCAATTTTAAATGCTTCGCCATCGGTTGCAATGTGTGCATTAAAAGTAGGTTCAGCAGTTGGTCCGTAAATAATTGGTGCACCTGTTTTTTGCGAAAGTGTTACGTGCCCACTTACAAAATCGGCATGAAAATGTGTTTCGAAAATATATTTTATGGTTGCGTTGTTTGCTTGTGCTTTATCAATATATTGTTGAACTTCTCTTAAAGGATCAATAATGGCAACTTCGCCCTCACTTTCAATATAATAAGCCCCTTGAGCCAAACATCCGGTATAAATTTGTTCTATCTTCATAATTTAAATGATAAACATTCTTAATTGCAAAAGTACTAATTTCTTTGTTGTTGAATATGACACTTGTCATACCGTATTAAAACAGTTCTTTAAACATAATATACAGCGACATGATTAGTATAAACCAGCCGAAAATTATGCGTAAATTTCCGTCGATAATTCTTTTTGACAGTCGATTTCCTATAAATAATCCCAATATCGATATAGCCGAAAATGATAATACCAAAACCCAGTCAATGGAATGTTGCGTTAAATCACCCGTAAAACCTATTAAACATTGAATGGCGATAATAGTTAACGATGTTCCTATTGCCTGTTTCATGGGTAAATTGGCAAAAAATACCAAAACCGGAATGATTAAAAATCCGCCGCCTGCACCAACCAATCCGGAAACGGTCCCAATCAGTAAGCCTTGTGTGATTAGTGGCGTTGCCGATGTTACTATTTGATTCGATGCAAGATTTTTCTGCCGTGGTTTTTTGATCATTTTTGATGATGCCGCAAACATTACGATTGCAAAAATAATCATGATCAATTTCGATTTTGAAATACTTACGTTGTTGCTCAGCGTAAAGGCATCGGGCAATAAAGGTAATAATTGCGACCTTGTAAAGAATACTGCCAATAATGATGGAATGCCAAAAAGCAGTACTATTTTAAAGTTTACATTTTTATCAATCGTGTTTTTAACACTGCCGACAGCCGATGTACTGCCCACAATAAAAAGCGAGTAAGCCGTTGCAATTAAAGGATCAATACCTACAACATACACCAAAATAGGCACCGTTAAGATTGATCCGCCACTGCCAATCAACCCCAATGTTACCCCGATAAACAAGGCAAGTATCAACCCGATATAAAAATGTATGTCGTGCATATATAATTTAAGACCTTGCAAATTACGATAATATCATTGCTTAACAAAGCTAAAATTTCAGTGATTTTTCATAAAATATCTTGTTACCTTTGGGTATATTTTGCCGATTATGAAAATTGAAACAAGCGTTTTAAGTGACGTTTTAAAGACTATTACTCCCGTAACGAAAAAAGAACTGAATGTTTTAGATATTTCGATTGATTCCCGATCGTTGCGAAATACCGAAAACACGCTGTTTTTTACTTTAAAAGGAAACAATCACAATGCACATGATTTTTTAAACGATTTATATGCAAAAGGCGTGCGTTACTTTGTGGTTTCGCAAAATGTTTCGTTACCATCGGATGCTATTGTTTTTAAGGTTGATGATACATTACGGGCTTTACAGCGTTTTGTGGCATTTTACAGAAAAAAATATACGTTTCCGGTTATTGGAATTACAGGCAGCAACGGAAAAACCATTGTAAAAGAGTGGTTAAACCAGTTGCTTTTGCCTTTTTACAACATTATTAAAAGTCCGAAAAGTTACAATTCGCAAGTTGGTGTGCCGCTTTCGGTTATTGCGATTAACGACGAACATAATCTGGGAATTTTTGAAGCAGGAATATCGCAACCCAACGAAATGGATTTTTTGGAAGAAGTAATTCAGCCAACTATAGGCATTTTAACCAATATAGGTCCGGCACATAACGAAGGATTTTCTACCAAAGAAGAAAAATTACAAGAAAAAATTAAGCTTTTTAAAAATGCTAATGTTCTAATCAGCGAAAAGACCGATTTAATTGCAGCAAGCAAATCCGAAAAAGTAAAATGGTTCACGTGGAGTTTCAACCAAACTGCCAATGTTCAGTTTAAAAAGATCGATACTGTTTTAAAAGTAAACTTTGAAAATACCGAATTTTCTGTCGATCTGCCTTTTACCGATTTGGCTTCGGTAGAAAACATTGCAACCTGTATTACAACTTTATTGTTTTTAAAAATTGATACAAAATATATAGTAGAAGCAATTCCGCAATTGCAAACCGTACAAATGCGTTTGCAGGTTAAAAAAGGAATGAACGATTGTTTGTTGATTGACGATAGTTACAGCAGCGATTACCAGTCGTTAAAAATTGCGCTGGATTTCCTGGAACAGCAAAAAACGCATCAGCAAAAAACCGTTATTTTATCAGATATTTTTCAAAGCGGCTTTACACCCGAAGTGTTGTATCAAAAAGTGGCTCAACTTCTAAATCAAAATCATGTAACGCGTGTAATTGGCATTGGAAATAAAATCGGAACGCACTTAACAAATGTTCCACAGTTTCAAAGTTATCCTGATACCGAAACTTTTCTGAACGATTTTAATTTGAGATCTTTCCGTAGTGAGACTATTTTAATTAAAGGATCGCGCAGTTTTCAGTTCGAAAAAATTGTTGCCGAATTAGAAGAGAAAACGCATGAAACCGTTCTTGAAATCAATTTAGATGCCATTAGTCACAACCTCAACTTCTATAAATCAAAACTAAAACCAACCACAAAAGTTATGGTCATGGTGAAGGCTTTTGGATACGGAAACGGCAGTTACGAAATTGCAAAATTACTGGCGCATCATCAAGTTTCTTATTTGGGTGTTGCGTTTGCAGATGAAGGCGTGGAACTGCGAAAAGCCGGAATTAAAATTCCTATTGTAGTAATGAACCCTGAAAATTCAGCCTTTTCTACCATGATTGCTTATAATTTAGAGCCCGAAATTTATAATATTGATGAGTTGAATACTTTTTTGCAGATCGCAGAAAATCAGAATTTATACAATTACCCAATCCATTTAAAACTGAACACGGGCATGAACCGTTTGGGTTTTGTTGAAAAAGATTTCGATGGTTTGATAAATCTTTTAAAGCAAACTAATTTGGTTGAAGTTGCAAGTATGTTTTCGCATTTGGCAACAAGCGATATGCCCGAAGAACGAGAATTTACATTGCAACAAATTCAAACATTTCAAAAATGGTCAACTTATATAAAAAGTGAGTTAAATATCAATCCGGTTTTACATATTTTAAATACGTCGGGCATTTATAATTTTTGCGAATATCAAATGGATATGGTTCGCGTGGGAATTGGTTTGTATGGAGTAGGAAACGATACTAATGAAGATGCGCAACTGCAGAATGTAGCAACTTTAAAAACGGTTGTTTTACAGATTAACGATGTTGAAAAAGATGCTACAGTTGGCTACGGACGTAGATTTAAAGCCGAAAAGAAGAGCAAAATCGCAACCATTGCTATTGGTTATGCCGACGGTATTCGTAGAAGTTATGGCAACGGAAAAGGTTATGTTTTGGTAAATAATCAAAAAGCGTTTATCGCCGGAACAATATGTATGGATATGTTAATGATTGATGCTACTAATATTGATGTAAAGATTGGTGATGAGGTAATTGTGTTTGGAAACGATTTACGAATTACCGAAATTGCTAAGATCTGGGAAACCATTCCTTATGAAGTTATGACGTCGATTTCGCAACGCGTGAAACGAATTTTTTATAAAGAGTAAAATTTGTTAACATAAAATTGTATTTTCGTATCAAGTAAAATAAAAAATAAAATTGTTATGGGATTTTTAAAAGAATTTAAAGAATTTGCTGTAAAAGGTAATGTAATGGATCTTGCTGTTGGTGTAATCATTGGTGGCGCTTTTGGTAAAATTGTGGATAGTGTGGTAAAAGACCTTGTGATGCCTGTGATTTCGGCAATCATTGGATCTCCAGACTTCAGCAACATGTACATGGTTTTAAAAGACCCGGCAAGTGGTATTAAAGAAGGTATGGCATTAGCAGATGCACGAGCAGTTGAAAACGCTGTTGTTTTTGCTTACGGTAACTTTATAACTGTGGCTATTAATTTTATTTTGTTAGCTTTTGCAGTATTTTTAATGGTAAAAGGTATTAACCGTTTAAAACGTAAAGAAGAACCCGCGCCTGTTGCACCTGCTGGACCAACACAGGAACAATTACTTGCTGAAATTCGCGATTTATTAAGAAAACAACAATAACAAAAAGAGCTCAATCCTAAAAGATTGAGCTTTTTAAAAGGGCACAATACGTTATTCTGTTTTATAATTTAGAAAAATTAATATCATGAAAAAAATAATCATCCTTTTTTTAAGCCTTTGCAGTTTGTATACAATGGCTCAGGAAAAATACGAAGCATTTCAATACGACGATAAATTTGGTGTAGTAGAGATAAAGACCTTAAATGAATTTATCGAACCAACTTACAGCAGTCGAAATTTTTATTTCGACCCAATAACTTTATTAAATGGTCTTGAATATACTTTTATCGACCGAAATACAGGAAAAGAAGAAAGCTATACAACTACCGAAGAAGAATTACGCTTTAATGGTAATTACTACATGCATTTTTATAAAGAAGGCAAAAGCATTTTTATTCCAAGAGATACCAAAAACAAAATAACTTTTAATAAAGAATACCGCGAAGCAATAGGAAATGGTAGCGATTTAATAGTGAAATATGATGGATTGTATGAGGTATATGTGCAACCTAATTTTAAAACTCCGAAAGTAAAAGACATCAAAGCAAAAAAGGTTTATAAAGATTTTGTTTTCCGTAAAAGGACTCAAAAAGAAGAATACCTGACAATTTTTTACGGAAATGATGCAATTTATGTTTACGATAGAAACTTTAAGCTTTTAAAAGAATATCCATCTGATACGGAATATGAGTCCAGAATGTTTGAAGTAATTTCAGGTGAATTTACAAAAATGGAGAATAAAGATTTAAGTAATTATGCAGTGGCACCAAGTTATTTCACAGAAAGTTTTAAAGACGGCTACACCACATTTACGTCAGATGAATTTAAAAAACCGTTTCAAATAAAAGGGAAGTATCGAAATCATATTATTTACGGCAAAACCGATTGGATTATTATAACTAATAGAGAAACCGATAAAAAATATTCGTTTAGAATAGATTTTGAAAAGAAACGCTTTCTGTTACCAAAAAAATATCAGGAAATTTTAGAATTAAAATTTGTAGAATAAAAAAACCTCATCATTTGATGAGGTTTTTGTTCCCAAGAGCGGAAGACGAGGGTCGAACTCGCGACATTCAGCTTGGAAGGCTGACGCTCTACCAACTGAGCTACTTCCGCATTTTACGATTTTTAAATCTTCGATTGATTTTCCAAGAGCGGAAGACGAGGGTCGAACTCGCGACATTCAGCTTGGAAGGCTGACGCTCTACCAACTGAGCTACTTCCGCATGTACGATTTTTAAATCTTCGATTGATTTTTCCAAGAGCGGAAGACGAGGGTCGAACTCGCGACATTCAGCTTGGAAGGCTGACGCTCTACCAACTGAGCTACTTCCGCATTTACGATTTTTAAATCTCCGTTTGATTTTGTGTTTGCAAATATAGCTATAAAAAAATAGTTCATACAAATTTTTTTTGATGTTTTTTGTGGAATTAATAATGATTTTAGCGTAACGTTAAATCAATCAAATAATTAAGTGTTCAGTGTGATTGCTTAATTTAGATTTAATAAAAAATTAACAAGTTTTAGTTCGGTGATTGCCGAACTAAAGGTAAATTTGCACAAAAAATTAACATGCATAAGGTATTAGAACTCGATTTGTTTAAAGAAACCTCTGCACATTACGAGCGATTTCATAAAATGCAGCCACTAACGGCGCGCCTTTA
This sequence comes from Paenimyroides ummariense, assembly GCF_900115115.1. GTDB lineage: Bacteria > Bacteroidota > Bacteroidia > Flavobacteriales > Flavobacteriaceae > Flavobacterium > Flavobacterium ummariense. The sequence continues at coordinate 301,666 of NZ_FOVI01000001.1, read as the reverse complement.
TGCATTGCTTGTATTTAACAATTGCACAGACGGTCTATCGTTTGATGATCTTTTGGAATTACTTCAATCAAGCAAAAGTTCCATTTCACATAGTTTGAATACATTGATCGAAATGAATTTTATCGAGCAATACAAAAAAGAAAACGAGCGTAAAAGGTATTTCAGAATCAACCGTAACCTTTTCTTAAAACGAATGGAAGATGTTAAGGAGCGATTAACTGAAGAGAAAAAAGTGTACACCAAAATTCGCGAATACAAAAAAACAAACGCCACCACACTTTTTAAGCCCGAAGCATTTAATTTTTACATTTTGCATTTAAACGATGCAATAAATTCAATAGAAGAAACAATTAAAAACCTAAAACTCCATATTAAACCAAATGAAGAATAATACGCTAAAAGCCCTTTTTATGGTGCTTATAGGAACAGCCACAATAGGTTGTTCTAAAAAAGAAGAAGCCCCACAAGCAGCTGCCCCTGCTTTAGACGTGGTTGCGGCAACTACTAAAGATGTGGTTGGATACACTTTGTTTCCGGCAACCATTCAAGGAAAAATAAATAACGATGTTCGTGCAAAAATTCAAGGATATATACAAGAAGTTTATGTGCACGAAGGTCAGGTAGTAAGTAAAGGCCAGCCTTTATTTAAGCTGGAAGCTAATAATTTGGCAGAAACGGCAAGTGCGGCAAAATCGGGCATTGCTGTTGCGCAGGCAAATGTAAATGTGGCGCAAGTTGAAGTTGATAAATTGATTCCACTGGTACAGAAAAACATTATAAGCAATGTGCAGTTAGAAACAGCGAAGGCAAACTTGGCATCTGCAAAAAGTATGTTGGCACAGGCAAAAGCTAATTTTGGTAGTGCAAGTGCCAATGTTGACTATTCGGTTGTGCGTGCGCCAATAAGCGGAATTGTTGGTCAGTTACCTTTGAAAAAAGGAAGTTTGGTTGGTCCAGCAGATCAAATGGCATTAACAACCATTGCTGATATCAGTTCGGTTTACGCGTATTTTACAATGAACGAGAAAGACTATTTTCAATTCTTAAACAGTTCACCAGGTACTTCGTTAAACGAAAAAATCAAAAATTTACCACAGGTTGAATTAGAATTGGCAGACGGAAGTATTTATTCTGAAAAAGGAAAAATTGAAACCGTATCAGGTCAGATTGATGCTGCAACCGGAACGGTTCAATTCCGCGTAGCTTTTACAAATCCTAATAAATTGTTGAGCAACGGAAACAGCGGAACCATTCGCTTACCTAAAAAGTATACTAATGTTTTGGTGGTACCAGAAGTTGCATCGTACGAGCAACAAGGTAAAATTAATGTGTACAAAGTGGTTAAAGATACAGCCGTTTCAACAGTTGTAGATGTTACAGCGCGTGTAGACAACATGATTATTGTAAAACAAGGAATTAAAGAAGGCGATGTTATTGTGGTTAGCGGTGTTGGATCTTTAAGAAACAAAACGGCTATTAAGCCTAAGCAAGTAAATTTCGATACCATTGTTAACGCTGTAAAACCTGTTTTTTAATTTAAATTATTATGCTAAAAACGTTTATTGAAAGACCTGTATTATCTACAGTTATTTCTATTTTAATAGTAATTCTGGGTGTTTTGGGGTTAACGGTATTACCCGTAACTCAATACCCGGATATTGCACCGCCAACCGTACAGGTAGCAGCTTCGTACCCCGGAGCAAATGCGCAAACGGTGTTAGAGAGTGTTATTGTACCTATTGAAGAGCAGATCAATGGTGTGGAAGGTATGGATTATATCACATCAACAGCCAGTAACGATGGTTCTGCATCAATTCAGGTAGTTTTTAAACAAGGAATCGATCCCGATATTGCTGCCGTAAACGTTCAAAACCGAGTATCGCGTGCTACGCCTTTGTTACCAACAGAGGTTACGCGTTCTGGTGTAACTACGCAAAAGCAGCAAACGTCGTCGTTAATGTTTTTATCGTTCTATTCAGAAAATAAAAATTACGATGCTACGTATATTCAAAACTATATGAACATTAACGTAATCCCTGAGATTAAAAGGGTGAACGGAGTAGGAGACGCGTCGGTTTTCGGGGCAAGAAATTACTCAATGCGTATATGGTTGAATCCTACAAAAATGGCGGCGCACGGTTTGGTTCCTGCCGATGTTAGTGCAGCAATTAACGAACAATCGTTAGAAGCTGCTGCTGGTCAGTTAGGTGAAAATTCAGGTGAATCGTTCCAATATATTATCAAATACAGCGGTAAATACAAAACCGAAGAGCAGTATGGCGATATCGTTATAAAATCGTTAGACAATGGTCAGGTGCTGCGTTTGCAAGATGTTGCCGAAATTGAATTAGGTTCGCAAACTTATGGTGGATATTCTGAATTAAACGGAAATCCTGCGGTGGCAATGGCAATTTATCAAACACCGGGATCAAATGCGCAAGATATCATCAACAACATTAAAAAAGAATTGAGTGTTATTGAAAAGAACTTGCCCGAAGGAATTAAGTACAGAATTAACTTAGATTCGAACGAGTTCTTAGACGCATCGATAGATAAAGTTGTTACCACTTTAATTGAAGCTTTTATTTTGGTATTTATTGTGGTTTATATCTTTTTACAAGATTTTAGATCAACTTTAGTACCATTAATTGCGGTACCTGTATCGGTTATAGGAACGTTCTTTTTCTTAAATCTATTCGGTTTCTCTTTAAACCTTTTAACACTTTTTGCATTAGTACTCGCCATAGGTATTGTGGTAGATGATGCCATTGTGGTTGTAGAAGCTGTACACGCAAAAATGGAAGAAACCGGGCAAGATTCTACCACGGCAACAAATAATGCCATGAGCGAAATATCGGGTGCTATTGTTTCCATAACGTTGGTAATGTGTGCCGTTTTTATTCCTGTAACATTTATTACCGGACCAACCGGTGTTTTCTATAAACAGTTTGGAGTAACGTTAATTGTTGCAATTGCCATATCGGCACTAAACGCATTAACTTTAAGTCCGGCGCTATGTGCTTTGTTCTTAAAACAACATGATGATGCGCATGGTAAAAAACGCAATTTTGTTCAACGCTTTTTCGATGCGTTTAACAACTCGTTCAACGCCATGACTAATAAATATGGTAAATCGTTCGGCTTTTTATTTAAACACAAATGGGTAACGTTTATTATATTAGTTGCTTGTTTGGGCGGAACTTATTTAGCAAATAAAACAATGCCCGCAGGTTTTGTACCTAATGAAGACCGTGGATTTATCATGGGTAACGTAGAATTACCTGCAGGGGCATCGGTTGACCGTGTGTATAAATTAGAAAAAGAATTTTCTAAACAAGCCGAAAAAATTCCTGGGGTAGAATCGGTAACCGTTATTTCGGGTCGAAGCATTATTTCAGGTTCAGGATCTAACTACGGTTTTATGTTGATAAAAATGCAACCGTTTAAAGATCGTAAAACAGAAGAAAAATCTACCGATGCAGCTATTGGGCAACTTTTTGGTTTAGCCGGTAAAAATTTCCCCGAAGCTAAAATGATTTTCTTTCAACCACCAAGTATTCCAGGTTTTGGTATGTCGGGTGGATTTGAGTTGAAACTGTTAGATAAATCGGGCGGAAACTTAAAAGATTTCGATAAAACCACACAAGAATATATTGCAGCCTTAATGCAACGCCCGGAAATTATGTATGCGCAAACACCGTTTAACACCAATTATGCGCAGTACGAAATTAAGTTAGATATTGTTCGTGCAAAACAATCGGGAGTGTCGGTAAGTAACATTTTTTCTGCATTGCAAGGATACATTGGTGGTAATTACGTGAGTGATTTTACACGTTTTGGTAAACAATACCGCGTAATGTTACAGTCTTTACCGGGCGATCGTAAAAATATTTCAAGCCTAAACGGAATGTTCGTTCGTACAACAACAGGAGCAATGGCACCATTAAGTCAGTTTGTAACGTTAGAAAAAGTGTACGGACCACAATCTGTTAACCGTTTCAACTTATTTACATCGGCAAACGTGTCGGGCGCACCAAAACCGGGCTATTCTTCGGGTGATGCTATTAAAGCCGTTCAAGAAGTTGCCGAACAAAAGTTATCTGCAAATTACGGAGTTGACTTTACCGGTTTAACACGTGAAGAAATCAATGCAGGTTCGCAAACCATTTTAATTTTTGCTTTGTGTATCGTGTTTGTTTATTTCATTTTAGCAGCACAGTATGAAAGTTACATGTTGCCATTCGCGGTAATTTTATCATTACCAACAGGTATTATGGGAGCATTCTTATCGCAAAAAGTAGCCGGGTTAGAAAACAACATCTATTTCCAAATTGCACTGGTCATGCTCGTGGGACTGCTCGCCAAGAATGCCATTTTAATTGTGGAGTTTGCTTTACAGCGAAGAAAACACGGCGAAACCATTGTACAAGCGGCTATTGATGGAGCTAAAGCACGTTTACGCCCAATCTTAATGACATCGTTCGCCTTTATTTTAGGGTTGATGCCATTGGTTTTCGCAGGTGGTGTTGGATATATTGGTAACCGATCAATTGGTACGGGTGCAGCGTTTGGTTTGTTAATTGGAACCATTTTAGGAGTGTTTGTAATTCCTGTATTGTTTGTGATTTTCCAAGCATTGCAAGAAAAAATCAAACCAGTAAAATTCGATCAAAAAGCAATTCAAGAATAATATGAAAACTTTATATAAAACAGCCTTTGTGGCAATTACAGCTGTTTCGTTACAATCATGTATTGCTACAAAAGATTATCAAAAACCAAATGCTTGGGAACATGCATCGTTTAATACAAACGAGGTTGTTAAAGACAGTACCGTACAAAGTGTATTGCCTTGGCAACAGGTTTTTACCGATGCCGCTTTGCAACAACACATTCAAACCGCGTTAGATAATAACCTGGATATTCGTGTGGCGTTAGAAAACATCAATCAGGCGCAATCGTATCTATCACAAGGCAGAATGGGGCATTTGCCAACATTTACAATCGGTACAAACTATACCCATTCGGTAAACTCGATCAATACACAATTTGGTCGAATTTTAGGTCAGCGTCAGCGATTAGATCAGTTTGATATCACCGGAAGTTTAGGTTGGGAAGCCGATATCTGGGGAAAAATCACCAGTAAAAAACTAGCTGCCGAAGCTACTTATTTGCAAACCGTTGCGGCTCATCAGGCGGTAAAAACAGAACTGATTTCAATGGTAGCATCAAACTACTATAATTTATTGGCGTTAGATGCCCAAAAGCAAGTGGCATTAAAAACAATTGAAAACCGCAGTAAAAGTTTAGAAACAAATAAAGCATTGAAAGATGCCGGACGTGTTACCGAAGTTGCCGTTAAGCAAACCGAAGCACAGGTTTTAAGCGCGCAGGCTTTGTTGTTGGATATTGAAAATAACATCAAAATTCAAGAAAATTCGTTAAGTATTTTAGAAGGAATGTTTCCTAAAGAAATTGAGCGATCAACTTTTGCCGATTTACAGTTGAATGTTGATACAGAAGAAGGTGTATCGATTGAAACATTAAATAACAGACCCGATATCCAGGCTGCCGAATTAGGTTTTAGAAACGCTTTTGAATTGACGAATGTAGCCAAAGCAAGTTTTTATCCTACATTAAAATTAACGGCAAGCGGCGGATTACAATCGGTTGAATTTGAAAAATTGTTCGATCCTACTTCGTTTTTTGCAAGTATCGTAGCCGGAATTGCTCAGCCAATTTTAAACGGCAGACAAATTCGTACGCAATATGAAATCAGTTTGTCAAATCAAGAAAAAGCATTCTTAAATTACAAGCAAAGTGTTTTAAATGCAAGCAAAGAAATTTCTGATGCTTTGTATGCAATCGATATCAACAAAAAGAAATTGGTATTAAAGCAGCAAGAAGCCGAAGCTTACACAACGGCGGTTAACTATTCGCAAGAGTTGTTAAACAACGGTATGGCAAATTATCTTGAGGTTTTAACGGCAACAGAAAGCGAATTAAACGCACAGTTGAACATTATTACCACGCAGTATAATTTGTGGAATGCCAACATACAGTTGTACAAAGCTATGGGTGGCGGTGTAGAGTAATTTTTTCTATTTATATAAGTGATTAATGCAGCTAATTTTTAGCTGCATTAGTTTTTTAATTATAAAACCTCACAGGTTTTAAAAACCTGTGACGTTTTCCCGGAAATAAACGAGTTTTTAATTTTTTGTATCTTTGAAAGAAAACAGCATGAGATTTTTTTTGTTTTTGATGCTTTTTCCGTTGATAGGTTTTTCGCAAGAATCGTTCAGTTACAAAACCAATAAACAGCAGTTTTTTAACTTGCGTCCGGGAACCGATAAAACGTTTCATTACTTGAAAATGGATAAACAGGATATTGTATCAAATACTTTATTCGTGATCGATGAAACCACTCAAAAATTGACAATTCCCGAAAACGGCTATTACGAAATAACCGCATCGTTTCATTTTAACCCAAGTACAAGCGTTATAAAATTTAACAGAGGTGGTGTGAATTTTGGCATTGTTCAAATTTTCGATGGAGTAGAAGAATATGTAGCAGCCACGCGGAAATCGTTCGATCAGGATAATCAGGATCAGTTTTCGCAGATTGAAGTGTATCCAACCATCGTCTATCTGCCAAAAGATGCCGTTATAGCACCCGCAATTAGTGCCGGTTTGTTGGGGAATGTGCTGTTGAGTTGCGAAATTGGTTGTAACCGCCGAAACAAAAACTGTACGGCCTTTTCTATGAATATAAAATTAATCAGCGATCAAGATGGGTTTCAAAGATATTATTAAGGTTTTAATTTTTTTGGTTGGATTTAGCACATTTGCTCAGGAAAAATCGTTTTATATTCGAAGCATCCGAAGCATTCATCTGGAAAATACACCATCGGTTATGCAACAGTTAAAGTTTCAGCCGGTTGATGTAGTTTACAATAAAATCACCCAGTTTTTAAACGATAAAATTACGATTTCATCATCGGGAACTTTTGAAGTTTCTGCGTTTGCAAACATTAATCCTGGGGTTATAGGGAGTTCGTCTAAAGATAGTATTCACATGGAATTGTATCTAATAAAAAACCCGCAATCACCAACCGAAGAAATTTTGGGTAAAACCGAATTCCGCTTCAGTTTTGGAAATTTTGATGTTGCTGCCGGACTTTTAATTGCGCCAACCGAAGTACAACTTCAGAAAAACGATGAAATTTCTCTTTGGGTTAAAATTCTTCCTACCTCGAATATCGATATCAATAAAAGTCCGAAATACGATCACGTAACTAAACCAACCGGTATGCAACAGATTGCAGGAATGCGGATTGAAAAACTATTATAACAAAGGCGCCAACAATCTGCAGATTGATGCAAAGGCTTTGTAATACCATTTTTCGTTTTTCCATAAGTCTGCGGTGAAAAATTTGCTTACCAGAGTATCTTTTTCAAACTGATCGGTTAATTGTTGGGCAATGGTTTTATCTAACACAATTGCAGAAAGTTCAAAGTTTATCAAGAAACTTCTCGAATCTAAATTGGTGGTTCCAATGTAGCTCAATAATCCGTCAATGCAGATGGTTTTTGCGTGCATAAATCCTTTTTCGTACAAATAAACCTTCATCCCGCGCTCCATAAAAGGTTTCAAGAATGATAACGATGCTGCCTGAACAACCGAAGAATCTCCTCTTGACGGAAGCATCAGCGAAACATCGACACCTTTTGAAACAGCGATTAACAAAGCTGTTTTAAAAGAATCTGTCGGAATAAAATAAGGCGTACACAACTGAATGCTTTTCTGTGCTGCCGAAATGCTTAAAATCATCGATTCCATAATGTACGGCGGCGTGTTTCCAGGCGATGAAAAAGCAAACGTCATTGGTAATTTCTTTTCAAAAACCGTTTGCATTTCCGGCAGATAGTTGTAATTCAATGTAAACGATTTTCCCGAAATACTTTGCCAATGCAGCCAAAATTGTGCTTGCAACATTTTAGTAGCATCGCCATAAATTCGAATAGCCGTATCGCGCCAATAAAGTTTGAATTTGTTTGGATTGATGTATTTGTCTGATACATTGATTCCGCCAACATAACCGATCAATCCATCAATAACAATAATTTTTCTGTGATTTCGGTAATTGCTATTGGCTAATGATGAAAAACGCACGGGTAGAAAAATTTCAAACTGAATGCCTAAATTTTCATAATATGCTTTGCGTTTTGCAAAAGGCGATGATCCAAAATCATCAATAATCAAACGGACTTCAATTCCTTCTTTTGCTTTATCAACCAAAATTTTTAAAAGCTGCGAACCAATTTCGTCTTCATCAAAAATGTAATATTCAATATGAATGTGGTGTTTTGCATTTTTTAGATCTTCCAGCAACACAGCAAATTTTTCTTCTCCATTAATTAAAAGCTCCACGCTGTTGTTCGATGTTGGAATTGACGTTTGTGTGTGTGCCAGATATTCAAATACATCATTTAAATGATCGTCATACGTTTCGGTAAGCTTAATTTCGTTGCTTATAAAAGGTTTTAAATCGTTCCAACGTTCTTCTAATTTAACTTTGTAGCGGTTGTCTAACTTTTTAAAATATTTTTCTTTTTGAAATTTCTGTCCGAAAAAATAATACAAACCAACTCCGAAAAAAGGCAGGAACACAATAACCATTAACCAGGCAATGGTTTTTTCGGGCTTGCCGTTTTCAACTAAAATGGTAATAAAAGCGGTGGTATTTATCAGCGTTAAAGGAATCCAATACCATTCTTTTATAAATTCCCAAATTATTTGTATGTGATCCATAATTTGCGTTGTTTTGTTCTAAATTACCCATTAGTTAATACATTTGCAATGAATTTTTTAACAAAGTGGTTTTCAAAACCGCACGCGCAAGCAAACACAGACATTATGACTAAATATTTAATTGTTGGATTGGGAAACATTGGAGCCGAATATGTAAACACGCGCCACAATATTGGCTTTAAAGCGGTTGATTTTATGGCGAATGAAGCCGGTGCAACTTTTGAAACAGTAAAATTGGGATCGTTAACCCAAATAAAAATAAAAAACAAGGTATTACTTCTTTTAAAACCAAATACTTACATGAATTTATCGGGTAAGGCAGTACAATATTGGATGGATAAAGAAAAAATTACCAAAGAAAATATTTTAATTATTACAGATGATTTAAATTTACCTTTCGGATCGATAAGAATTAAACCAAAAGGATCAGACGGCGGACATAATGGTTTGAAGAATATCCAGCTGATTTTGAACAGTTCAGAATATCCGCGTTTGCGTTTCGGAATATCAGATGAGTTTAAAAAAGGACAACAGGTTGATTATGTTTTGGGCGATTGGACTGATGAAGAAACAACGGCTTTAAAAGAACGTTTAGACATGGTTTCTAAAGCGGTAAAAGAATTTGCTTTGGCGGGTTTAAACAATGCAATGAATAATTATAACGGTAAATAAGAATATGAAAAAAATGATTGCGCTATTAGCTTTCTCGGCGGTAGCAATAAGCTGTTCAACCACAAAAGGTGTTGAATCTACCAATTGGTTAGGCAAAAAGGTAACAATGGTTTCTGTTGCACCAGAAAACGGAAAAGTAACAGCTACCCGCGAGTCTGAAAAGGCTTTAAACTTAAATGGTTTTGAACAATTGTATCCGCAAACAATCTATAACCCTGAAACGGTTTTGGTACAATACAGCTTCGACAGAAACAAGGCGGAAGGAAATTATGCCGATGATTTTTACAAAGAAGAATTGTTCTTGGAAATTCCTGCAAAAGCATTTAAAAAAGAGTATAAAGATGCCGCTTTGCAAGATGTAAAACTGGTTTACGGAAAACATTGTTATTGTAAAGGCGAAGCAGGTTACTACAAAATAACACAAGGAACGCTGAAGGTAGATCATTCAGACAAACAAACAAAAATAAAATTGTCGTTCAAGGCACCAAAAACTTCACTCATAGAAAATGTGGAGTTTGTTGTAGAATAATTTTTAAAAAGATGTCGGTAAAAAGACATCTTTTTTTTGTATATTTATTTTATGAAAAAAATTGTTACACTTTTTATAATGGGATTTTCCTGGGCAGGATTTTCCCAAAATATTCCTACTCCCTTAGAAAAAGGCGTTGTGGAAGCTCCTGCAGGAAATTCAGTAAACGACACATTAGTTCATACAGATGATCCGTCATTTTACGCAGATGCGACAAGCATTAAAACACTATCAGGCAAATCGGTAACCCAGTTTTTAGGCGAGAACTACAATTTTCCTGACGAAGCACTCGAACTAGAAATCACCGGAACTATTTATATTCAGTTTATAGTAGAGAAAGACGGATCTGTTAGTGACGTAGTGATAGAAAAGGGTTTGTGTAAAGTTTGCGATGCAGAAGCTGTTCGCGTAGTTAAAAAATTACGTGTAAATCCTGTTTTAATTAACGGTAAGCCAGAACGTGTGCGCTACCGTGTACCTATTCGTTTAGCTTTAGAATAAATTTTGTATCTTCGTGCCGATTTTGGTAGAACATTCGTCATGTTCTTTAAAAGGGAATCAAGTAAGATATAATCGAATCTTGAGCTGTACCCGCAACTGTATGCTACCAAACTTATTGTAAATTAAAAACGTCACTGGATTTTTTTTCTGGGAAGACCTACAATAAGATGCAAGCCAGGAGACCTGCCTAAATCATTTTTAACTTTCGGGAATAAAAGTGGTAAAGGAGTTCTTCATTCGAAAAATCTTTTCATAAATATTCCTATAAAGTTTCGGGAAAAAAACTTTAAATTTTTTATATTATGAAAAGAATTACTTTGTTATTCTTACTGTTTTTTACGCAGATTATTTTTGCGCAATTTAATGCCGCAGATGTTAAATTCCATGTTGGAACAGGAACTGAAACCGCTTATTTGGTTGTGGATTTTAAAGACGGAACCGATGACCGATCGTATGCTTGGGGATACCATTATACTCCAGGAACTGGACAAACATTTGCTAGTATGTTAGTTGCAATTGCAGCAGCTGAACCTAATTTTACTATTAATCCAACAACAGGTGGACCCTTCTTAAATCATATCACATTCAATGATCACACAAGTATAGGCGGAAGTGATTGGTGGAGCACTTGGTCAGGTACTTCGGCACAAACATTCGCAATGAACGGAGGTGTTTCTGCAGCCTTAACAGACGGTCATTGGTATGGTGTCTCTTATGGTTTTAGCAACCCTACATCACAAGCTCCAGTTGAACCAATTCCTGCATACAGCTCTCAATGGTATAAAAAATCAGACATTATTACATGGTTGGGAACAGGATCAAACCAAAGTTTAGTGGTTATTGATTTTGGAACTGATACAAATAATTTAGCAGATTCTTATGTTTTCGGAATTCAATATAACGGATCAATTACGGCAGAAGATGCTTTAGATTTGATAAAAACAGAGTTAAATGGCGGATTTGATTTTGTAATGAATGCAAATGTTTTATCGTCTGTAACTATCGGAAATCGTACCGAAACAGCAGGAACTAATTTATGGAAAGCATACAGTGGAACCGATCTTTCTAGCTGGAAAACAGAAAGCGATCTATCTTTAGTTACTTTAGATAATGACGATTGGTTAGGTTTAAGCATTGGTGCAAGAAGACCATTTACTCCGCAAGATATCACTGCTTCATTATCAACCAATAAATATAATACTATCGAAGCAAACATATATCCAAACCCAACATCAGATATATTAAACATTCAAACTGCCGAAAGCATTATAAATGTAACCGCATACAACATTGCAGGTCAAAGAGTGTTACAAGCTAATACACAAACAATTAATGTATCAAACCTAAAAACAGGTGTGTATGTTTTAAAAGTTGAAACAGCAAAAGGGTCGGCTACTTTAAAATTTGTAAAAAAATAAAAATAAATCGAGTTAATTTTTCTAAAAAAGCTATCTTAGATATTCTAAGGTAGTTTTTTGTTTTTAAAGAAGTTAAGTTTTTATTTATGAAGCATTTTTACGTATTGATATGTTGTTTTTTAAGCGTATTTACTAACGCACAAACAATTAAAGGAGTTGTTGTAAGTGCAGATACTGGCAAACCTGTTGAAGCAGCATCGGTTTTTTTAGATAATACTACTATAGCAACCGAAACAGATGCCAAAGGAAATTTTCAGATAAATATTCCGGCAAATAATAAAAATCAGTTAGTTGTAAGTGCTTTTGCGTACGAATATTTTCTTGTATCAGATCCGGGTTCAACTACTGATTTAAAAATCCGACTAAAGCCTGAAGAAACTGTTTTACAAGAGTTAGTGATCGATAAAAATGTCTTTACTCGTAAGCAAATGCTCAAAGCTTTTAAACATTTTTTCATAGGAAACACCAAAAACGCCAAACGAACAAAGATTGTAAACGAAAACGATTTATATTTTTATTTCGATACCAAAACCAATCAGCTTTCTGCTCATTCCGATAAGCCAATCGTTATAAATAATGAAAATCTGGGATATACCATAAAATTTCACTTAGAATCCTTTCAGGTTCAGTTCAATTATCAAACGTTAGATCCTAAAAATTACATGAACAGCAATTATTTTGGATATTCTTTATTCAGTGAAAACGAAAAATCTAACAAGAAGATAGTCGCTAATAGAAATGAAACCTATAACAATTCAAGCGCTGCTTTTTTTAGCGATTTAACTACAGCTAATCTCGAAAATTCTGATTATTTGCTCGCAGTTAATGGTTTGGGAGTTCCTGTTGAAGAATATTTTAAAGTAGAACCAGAAAACGATGGTTATAAACTTTGTATCATTAAAAAACCAACTCGTAAAAGACCCGATTTGTCAGGTGTGGTTATAAAAGGCGGTAATTTAAATTCTAAATTGCAAAAAGATACTGCCGAAATAGAAGTGCCGTTTGTAGTGTTTAACAAAGAAACCAAAGAGCAATCTCAATTATATTTTCAACAAAACTGTGTGCTAATTCAAAAAGGCGGACATTTAGTAAACCCGAATGATGTGTATTTTAGTGGATTTTTTGCCGACTTGAAAACTGCCGATATGTTACCTATTGATTTTATTACGGAGAGAAAAGTTATAGTACCAAAAAAAGCTGAGAATATTTTAGATGATAAAGAATATGTTGCGTTTGAAACTGCTGCTGCAGCTTTTTACGGATCTAACGAATACATGGAATATAGTGTGGTTAAAAGACAATTTACCACTTTATTGAAAGAAGAAAATGAAGCGTTTGCAAATGATAATTTTGAAAGTTGGATTAAAGAAAACCTTAGTAGAACTAAATTTGAAACAGCAGAACAAGCCATAACAATGTTCAAAAAGAGAAATGAACTACACGATGCTATTAAAGAACGTGAAAATGATTTCCTAACAAAAGAACAGGCATTTGCTAAAAAGTATGGCAATCAGTTTAATGATATTTTCTATAAAAATGTAGTTGCAAAAATATTAAAACGAGGTTTTCATAAGCCTTAAAACTTTTTTTTAGAATCAATTTACTATAAATTTACAAACCAAAACAGAGAGATGTCCGAGTGGTTGAAGGAGCAAGCCTGGAAAGTTTGTATGCGGGTAACTGCATCGAGGGTTCGAATCCCTTTCTCTCTGCAAGAAAAAGTCCGTTATTGATGCGGTTATTTGCTGAATAAATTTTTATAAGAATCTTCAAAGGTATAATATTGATCCATAGATTTTAAGATATTTAATTCTGGATTTTTGGACTCGTTTAAATATTTCATCATCATATCATATTTAAAAGCTTTTAATTTAAGGTCAAATAATTGTATGTTTATAGGGAGATCATAAATTGACTTTGCTTTAATTGCTTTATATATTTCATCAAACATTTTCAAAAATAAACTAGTTATGTCCACAATATCTTTAACAAGCATATCAGTGTCATCCTTTCTTCTTTCAACATGTGAATAATGTTGGTCACGGATTGTTTTAATTTCAACTAGTTTCCTATATTCTATTTTTTGATGAATTTCTCTAATTTTAGTAATACTGAATTGTTTAGCATTTAGAACTTTCTCTTTACCATTTATTCGCGTCGCTAATTTTAAGACATCATAATCTGAAATTTCTCTTTCTTTTTTTGGGGTTATTATCAAATTGTTTTGAATCAATAACGCTTAAAATATTTGTACTTAATACTCAACTAAAATTTTATCTATAAATTTTGATTCTTGATAAGAAGAATGTATCGTGTTAGAATTCGATATAATGAAATCTTTGTCTTTTTGATTAGCTTCAATATGACGAATTATTGTAATAAAATCAATAGATAATGCAGTAAGCGTTTTCATTGCATCATCTACGTAAAGTTTTAACTGAATGTTATTCATAAACAAGAGAAATCTAAATCTACTTTTAAAGTGTGAAGATAATGATTTCTAAATGTTATTGTAAGTAAATACTTTAATCCATTTTTGACTAGACTGCCTCAAAAATTTTATTTGAAAATTAGAACAAAACAAAAATCCCAACCGTTCGGCTGGGATTTTATTTTTATATAATAAAAACTATGCCTTTACATTCAGCATAATAGATAATTCATTTAACTGAGCGTTATCAATCGTTGCAGGAGCATCAATCATTACATCTCTGCCCGAATTGTTTTTAGGGAACGCTATAAAATCGCGAATGGTTTCTTGTCCGCCTAAAATCGCTGTTAAACGATCTAATCCAAAAGCCAAACCGCCGTGTGGTGGCGCGCCAAACTGGAAAGCGTTCATTAAAAAGCCAAACTGTTCTTGTGCTTGTTCTGTTGTAAAGCCTAAATGTTTAAACATTAAAGCCTGCATGTCTTTGTCGTGAATACGGATAGATCCACCTCCAATTTCGTTACCATTCAATACCAAATCGTAAGCGTTTGCACGAACTTTACCTGGATCGGTATCTAACAAGTGCATATCTTCTGGTTTTGGCGATGTAAACGGGTGGTGCATTGCATGGAAACGTTCCGATTCTTCATCCCATTCCAACAACGGAAAATCAACAACCCATAAAGGCGCAAACTCGTTTGGTTTACGCAAGCCCATACGGTTTCCTAATTCCATACGCAATGCCGATAATTGTGCACGCGTTTTGTTTGCAGGGCCCGATAAAACCAAAATTAAATCGCCTTCTTTTGCTCCAGTTGCTGCTGCCCATTTCGCTAAATCTTCCTGATCGTAAAATTTATCCACCGATGATTTGTATTGATTGTTCGCTTCGCATTTTACGTACACCATGCCTGATGCACCAACCTGCGGACGCTTTACCCAGTCAATCAACGCATCAATTTCTTTACGAGTATATGTTGCAGCTCCCGGAACGGCAATTCCAACAACTAATTCTGCCGAGTTGAATACCGAAAATTCTTTGTGTTGAGCCACAGCGTTTAATTCGCCAAACTTCATTCCAAAACGAATATCCGGTTTGTCGTTTCCGTACGTTTTCATCGCTTCATCAAACGTCATACGTGGGAATTTCTCTATTTTTATGTTGTGGATTTTCTTTAGTAAATGGCGTGTTAATCCTTCAAAAACATTTAAAATATCTTCTTGCTCAATGAACGACATCTCGCAATCGATTTGCGTAAATTCAGGCTGACGGTCGGCACGTAAATCTTCATCACGGAAACATTTCACAATTTGGAAATATTTATCCATTCCGCCCACCATCAACAATTGTTTAAATGTTTGTGGCGATTGTGGCAAAGCGTAAAACTGACCAGGATTCATACGTGAAGGCACCACAAAATCGCGTGCACCTTCCGGTGTAGATTTTATTAAATAAGGTGTTTCAACCTCGCAGAAATCTAAATTCGATAAATAATTACGAACCTCTTGTGTTACTTTGTGGCGGAACAACAAGCTGTTTTTAACCGGATTACGACGGATATCCAAATAACGGTATTTCATACGGATGTCTTCGCCACCATCGGTTTCATCTTCAATAGTGAATGGAGGCAGTTGAGATTGGTTTAAAATCGTTAATTCCTTAACCAAAACTTCAATTTCACCCGTAGGAATATTTCCGTTTTTAGATTCACGCTCAATTACAGTTCCTTTAACCTGAATAACAAACTCACGGCCCAACGATTTTGCAAGTTGCATAACGCTTGCTTCGGTACGCGATTCATCAAAAATTAATTGGGTAATTCCGTAACGGTCGCGTAAATCAACCCAAATCATAAAACCTTTATCACGAGATTTTTGAACCCATCCCGCAAGCGTAATTTCTTTATTTACATCGGCTAAACGCAGTTCGCCGCAATTGTGACTTCTGTACATTTTTCTAAAAAAAATAGTTTGTGCAAATGTACTGTTTTTGTGTGTGGTTTGTTACACAAAATTCATACAAAGTGTATTAAATGTGTAATAATTTAATTATAATGTTAAAACCAATGACGCATTGATTAATGTGTAATGTGTTGATATTAAATGGTTTGTTTTTTTTGCCACAGGTACATAGATATCTTTTTATAAATAAAAGACTTAAATTTTATGGATTTTAAATGCATGCATCAATAAGTTTCATCTGTGCATCTGTGGTAATTCTATAATTTACTACATATTGATGAACAATCTTTGATTGATTAAAATAACAAAACGTTTTATTTCTATTAAAAATTATGTTTTATGATATAATACTTAAGGTTTTGTTAAAAAAAATGTTTATGTTTGATAAAAACTGAAAATTAATTTGAAAATTCATGGATATAAGAAAACGTAAAACCATTCTTTTTTTAGGAATGGCATTATTTGCTATGTTTTTTGGTGCAGGAAATCTACTGTTACCTGCTTATTTAGGCTTGCAAACCCGCACAGATTGGACGGCAACATTTGCAGGTTTTTCACTAACCGCAATTTTGGCTCCGGTTTTGGCAATTTTTGCAGTAGCCGTGTCGGGTAATTATTTTACCGATTTAGGTTCGCGTGCAAATGTTAAGTTGGCTTATATTTTATCATTAATAAACGTTTTATGTATTGGTCCGTTAATTGCGTTGCCACGTTCGGGCGCATCTGTTTACGAAGTTGCCATTAAACCTATCATTCCAGATGCACAGCCGGTTTGGGTATGTGTATTGTTTTTTGGAGCTGTAATGGGCGCTTCGTTTTCTTTAAATAGAATTACCGGAATTTTAGGAAAAATATTTGCTCCGATTTTACTTTTCTTCCTTGCCTTATTAATAGTTCCGGGCTTGTTCATGGGATCTACTGTAAACATTGATCCGACAATTATTGAAGACCGTTTTTATGTCGGTTTTCAGGAAGGGTATCAAACAATGGATGTTTTGGCAGGATTAATTTTTGCAGTTTTATTGATTGCAGGTGCTAATCGTAAAAGTTATACGCATGTAAAAGATAAGATTGAAGTTGTTGTGAAATCGGCAATATTGGCAGCAATCTGTATGTTATTGGTTTACGGAGGTTTGTTCTATTTGGGTGCACACGCTACTGTTGATACTGCAAACACAACAAGATCTTCTTTGTTGATCTATCTTGCCACACAGTATTTTGGATCAAACGGAGTTTATTTAATATCGATCTTAATGATTTTGGCGTGTATCACAACAGCAATTGCATTAACGGCAGGTTCAGCAAACTTTTTTGAGAGATTAACTAAAGGAAAATTAGGATATATCGAAGGCGTAATATCAATCACATTGATATCTACTCTTTTAGCAATTACCGGAGTTGATGGTATTATTGAATACGCTGCTGCCTTGCTAAACTTTATTTATCCGGTAACTTTGGTGCTTATACTTTCGGTTTTATTGTTCGGTAGAACCATTCAAAACCCAAAACCTTATTTTATAACGCTAATGGTAACCATGGTTATATCGTTGATTAGATTGTTAGCGAACTGGTTTCCTAAAGAAGATTTTTTTGACCAGCTTTTAAATATGTTACCTTTAGCACGATTTAATTTAGAATGGGTGCTGCCAGCCATATTAACATTTGTAATTACGTGTTTTGCATTAGGTAGAAATTTGAATAGAAAGTAGATTTTATGCAATGATGATAAAAACAGTTTCTCAATACCTTGGGTTTATATTGGGAATAATTTACGGACTCGTATTCAGACTGATTTCTGATGTAGAATATTTAGACGGATATTATAATGTTTACAGTATAACTTTTATTTGGATTATTCCTACTTTAATAGGATTGTTTCCTATTATGTTTTCGTCAAGTAAACTTTATTTATCACCACTTAAATTAGTTTTGTATCCAATCATAACAATCTGTTTATTCTTAATTACCACCTTGGTTACAGGTCTTGAAGATTTTTTTTGCTTATTGATTATAGGAATTCCTTTTTTTATTGCAGCTGGAGTAGTTGGTATTTTATTGGGAGCTTACATGAAGGATAAAATAAATAACAAAAGGATATATTCGATCTTTTTATTACCATTGATATTAAATCCTGCTGAAAACTTAATTCCGAATAAATCAGAAGAATTTAAGGTAGAACATTCTATCATTATCAACAAAAACAGAGCAGATATTTTTCCTAATTTACTTGAAGTTCAAACCATAAACGAGAAACAATACGGCAATGGTTTCTTTCAAATCATTGGTATCCCACAACCAATCAACTCAAAAATGTATAACGATGGCGAAAATTCATATAGGATAGGATATTTCACAGACAATTTTAAATTATATGAAAGTATTGACCAATCAATAGAAAATGAATTTGTAAGTTTTCAGATACATTTAGATAAATCGCACTTAAGAAATCAACCCACAGATATTCATTTGGTTAAGAGTGATTATTTCAAGTTTGGAAAAATAAGCTATAAGTTGATTGAAGTTGATACCAATAAAACAAAAGTTATTTTATCGTGCGATTATTTATTGAATTCTAAAATGAATTTTTATGCCAATTTTTGGGCTGAAAAAATTATTTCCGACTTTGAAAAGCGATTACTAAAATCAATCAAAATTAATATTGAATCATAAAAAAAACCAACCTTTTACTGGTTGGTTTTTATGTTATTTTTTTTCTAATATCACAGACAGTTTATTAAAATCTGCGGCTGCATTTATAATTTTTTGATATTGCGGATACACGCTTGCTGGCAGTTCTACAAATTCGTAATGTTCGGTATTTTTTACAATTAACTGGTTGCCTTTAATCTCGTACGATGATATGAAATCGGCAACAACTTTTCCTTGATAAGTTAATGATTGGTTCATATTAAAAACTTCTGGATTTTTAATCTTATAATCTGCCGGAAGCGTTAATGTTATGGTTCTGTCATACGAATGTGGATTGTCTATTTCTATAGGAAAAACACGTTCTTTTTCTTCGTACATTTCCATTTGTTTGCCAATTACTTCACCCACTTTAAAAATGTAATTGTTGCCGGCTTTGGTAATTAAATCTTTTGCATTGGCTTTAACATCTATCACAAAATGTTCTTTACCTACAAATTCTAATCCTTCATTTTTAGCTTCTACCGATGCAATTTCTGATTCAAATGTATAGTTTTTTGCTATGTATGTTAACATCTCTTGATATTCTGTTGGATCAGAAAAATCTTTTGCTGGTTGAAAATTTAATGATTCGTAACCATTAAATTTAATTTTTGAAACCAATGCTGGATCGGTAACACTGTTAGAAAAATCAACATGAATATCCATAACAGACATACTTTGATTTTTAGGGAAATCAATTGTTTTTACTTCTGAAACAGGCACTTTAATACCACCAAAGGTTTTTGTTTTTACAAACAAACCATGATTTCCTGCAAATTGGTCATCAAACATTGGTGTTCTGTAGGCTGGTGCTCCTGGTTCTACATAAACATCTGCTGTTGGAAAGTAGAAAAGTACTTCTTTAAAATTAAGATACGATTCAAAATTTGGATCAAAAATATTCTGAAAACGATCTGTAGTAAAAACAATTTCGTAAGGAACATTCATCTTTTTATACGCATTGGCGTATAGTTTTAGTAAATCAAACAGATTTCCTTGTTTGTTGTTAATAATGTCTACTAAATTTTCATTTGCAGAAAAATAACGGTTATACTGTATGTTTTCTTTGATGTTTTTTTCGATATTTTGAATTTGAGCAAGTGGATCCGATGTTTTTTGGAATTTCTTTACAAAATTTTCTAACGCTTTTTCTTCTGCTTTTGAAAGTTCACGGTGATAAGCTTCGTATAAGCTTTTAGCATAATCGGAATGATTGTGAATATTTTTAGTATTGGTTGAAATATTTTCGTCTAATTTATAACTAAAGCGTTGACTGTTTTTTAGGATATTACTTTGACGCTCGTTATCTGGAACCGACGGAATATTGAAAGCTTCTACAAAAAGTGAATTTTTTTCTTTGTAGCTTTTTAACTTGCTTTGGGCACTAGGAAATCCGTTGTACGATGCTGAGGTGAATAGTAAACGTTCTGGATAGATAAGTTCCACTGTGGTTCTTAGAACAGGTTCGCTACCTTGTAATTTTAAGCTGCTACCCGAAATTTCAGGCTCTTTTTTTATAATGTAAAATTTTTCAATAATTGCTCCTTTTTCTAGACCGTTTACTGCAAAATAATTATACTTTGTTTGCCTTTGTTCGTCAATTTCTTCTTTAATATCAGATTGTTTCAACTCAATGATTTTACCATTTTTAAGTATAACACGTAGTTTATTGGCAATAAGATTATCGTTCATACCTGCCGGAATGTAAACTTTGTTGTTACGTTCAATGGCATTATCAGAATTTATTAATTTTTTTTCGTGAACGAGTCGATATTCAGACGCCGCATTATCTTCAAATACAAATTCAGATTTAATGTGGCGTTCTAAAATAATTTCTTCTTCTTTTTGAAATTTTGGATCTATTTTATATTCTGCCGATGAAAATTCGTAGTTTTTAAACTCAAACTTTTGTGCTTGCACATTCCATACGCTTACGCTAATGAAAAGGGTTAAAAGTACTTTTTTAATTTTTGTCATTTTTTTTGATTATAATGGTTTCTAAATAATTTTCTTTTAGTCTTTTTAATGATTCGTTCCATAACGCAAATTGCTGAGGTGCAATTAACATTTGTTTTATTTGAATATTGTAATTTAGTTCTACCGTGTTATTTTTTTTAGAATAGCTAAAATTAAAGGCTATTAAATCATTTGAAAAAGAAGCGTTTTCTGGTAAATGTGTTACTTTGGTTCCTTCCGGAATGTTTAGTGTAACACGGTATGACTGATTGCTTAAAAAATCGTGGCTGAATGTTTGTGAACGGGTAGGCTCAAAAACATCGTTTTGAAAAGGTTTATCTAATGTAAGGTTTACATACATTTCGTCACCAGAACTCACTATGTAATTGTCTAATTCAAAATTATAAGTAATGGTATAAGGTTGCTCATTATTGTCGAAATCTTTTTCGGTAAAATCAGAAAGCTTAAACTTGTTATTTCCTTTTTCTAACAAAGAAAAAACGTACTCTTTTCTATGGCGCGTGTTATCGCCAATTACATTGCGATATTGTGTTGCAACTAAACCGTTTGCTGCGTACGTGCCTTTGCCAATAATTTTTTGCTCTGATAATGAAATATCAGTTACGTCTGTAATGTTGTTTAATTGTGCGTCAACTTCTGGAACTGTTGCTATAATGTACGAACTGCCTTGTGCAATAAGCGCTTCTTTACCTTGAATAAAACCGGAAGGCATACCAAATGGCACATTTGCATCTGTTGCATCAAGGTATATTTTTTTTCCGTCTTTAATATATGTAGCAATCATGTGATTATCTACCGCAGGAGTTGGAAGTTGCTGATAGGTGTAAGGTAATTCGCGCGTGCCAATCCAAGTAAAATTTACATTTGGTACATTCACATATTTAGCCATTTCGGTAATTATACTCGTCATATCCTTACAATCTCCAAATTTTCGTTCAAAAATCATTGTTGCTTCTCTGGGAATAAAGCCTTCATAACCACTTTCAAACGCTACATATTTAATGTTTTTTTGAACCCACTTAAAAATGGTTTTCATTTTTTCATCATCGGTAGTACAGTTTTTTGTAAGATCTAAAGTAAATGCTTTTAAATCATGACTTTCTTTTTGGTTTATTTTTGATATAAAGTTGTGATAATACGCATATAGTTTATCTACAGATCCTAAAACAGGTATCAGTTGATCTTTGGTTTTGTATTCTGAAATCCAAAAGTGAAGGTGAGGAGTTTCATACATATTTCCGGCAGCACCTCCGTCGCTTTTCATAGCAGGTATGTTTTCCTTTTTTAATGTTATGGTAGTAATGCCTTTTTTAGATTCGGTACTAATATCCAACGCATTTTTATCAATATTAAACAACCTATAATCTATTTTTACAGTTTCCGGGTGACTTATTTTTAAGGTTCTTTTTTCGTTTACATAACCTGTTGCAAACATGAATCTATGCAATAAAAACGGATCAGCAAATTCAATTTTATATTTTAAAACTTTCTTGCTGCCATTTGTTAGATTGGCATAATTAAAGGTTTTAAGCTTTACATCGCTATCAAAAACACTTTGGCGGTCTAGTTTTTTATCTGCAATATGCGCAACGTCGGTTTTTTTCTGTTTGCCGTTTATAGTGTTTATCGTGTAAGCTTCGTATGATTTTATTGGTGAAAGATCAGAAAAAACAATGCTTTCTACGGCACTAAATCCACCTTTGTCACTAATAATCATAGACTCTTCATGATTGTCTTGTGAGATAACCAACTGATTGTTTTTGTTGACATCTATATGATAATGTTCTACATAATCTGTTACAATTTCTGATTGTCCCGGATATTTTTGTTGCAAGTTGGAAACAGGCTGTGCATTACAAAAAAATCCTGATAACAGTAAAACAGTTAAGCTAAAGCGCCACCAAAATATCTGAATCAAGGGTATAGTTATGTTTAATTTTATTGTTTTCATAAATTTTATAGTTTCCGTGAAGTTCATCTTCAGAATAATTGGCTTCAATCAGTTTGTCTCCGTTTTTATCAAAGTAGATGGTATTTCCTTCTTGTCTACCATTTATAAACGATGTTTGCATATAACGCTGACCATTTTCGTAATTAATAAGTTGACTGCCATTTAATCTGCCGAAATTATATTGAACATGGTATGCTAAAGATCCGTCTTCAAAATTTAACTTGTAATCACCATTGTATAAAAAGTTTTTCAAATTAATTTCTAATGCCTTATTTCCGTTTTTATAATGTGATTCAATTTTATTAATTTCTTTTGTAAATGGTATTTTGTCTGATAATTTGCCCTTTTTATCTACCGTTTGATACCCTGTTGGTGTATCATAATAATAATGAATAACGGCAAGTGTTTCGCCATTTGTTCCAAAAATGGTATTTGTTCCGTGGCGTTGGTCGTTAATAAAATTTATTTCGTTAGATTTTTTATTTATTCCAGGAATAAAAACTGTTCTTACCGCGTTTTCTTTACCCCATTCAAACTGCGAGTTTATAATAGGATTGCCAAAATGATCGTATTGCTTAGATATACCGTGGCGTTTACCTGTAAAATAATCTGTTTCAATAATAGGTTTGCCGGTAGGGGCATTATAAATTTGTTTTCCGTGCAATACGTTATTTACATAGTTTTCTTTGTTTAACACTAAACTACCTGCTTGCTTTGTTGAAGGTCCGTGTAATTGTCCGTTCTTTAGTTCAAACGTTTTAGAAATTGCTGAAGTTTCTTTAATAGTAAACTTTCCGTTTTTATCGGCATATTCAAAAGTTATTGGGGTATCTAACAAATAAAATGTAGAAGCCATTGTTAAGTTAGTACTTAATATATCTTTACGATAAAGCTTTTGATTTTGAGTGTAAATATATTTTTCGTTTTCTAAATTATTGTTGACGTAAAATGAGTTTGTATAAACTTTACCATTATCGTAATACAAAATTTCCGGACCGTTTAAGCCATTTTCATCATAGTATTGTGTGTATTTTATTTTGTTGTTCCAAAAATCTTCAAACAAACCATTGTAAAGATTTTCTTTGTAAGAAATTTTATAATCTTTTTGACCGTTGTTTAAAAATGCTTCAACTTTAAGATAATTTCCATCGTTGTCAAAAGTTGTTTTACTTTTTAAATATCCTAACTCGTCATAATAGTTCCATTCGCCAACAGGTTTACTTTTTTCGAACGATCCTTCTGCAATAAGGTTTCCTAATGCATTGTAATTTTGATACTGCGTTTTATCTTTGTTTTTTAAGACAGGTGCGTTTGTAAATTGAAACTCTGAATTGCTGTATTTTCCATTCTTGAAAAAGTGTGTTTGATATTTATGTCCGCTTTCATCAAAGCTTTCTGCAGAAATTAAATTCTCTTTTGCATCATAATTTTCTTTTTCAAGTAATTTTCCATCAACAGAAAAAAGCTCGCTGGAAACAATTTTATGATCTTGATAAGTAATTTGGTTTTCTACTTTTTTGTTGGGATGATAGGTTGTATAAGTTAAAGGTTTGCCTTTAATATATTTAGATTCTACTTTTAAATTGCCGTTGTCGTAATATTCAAGAAAATCACCATCAATCTCATTCTCTGTGTAGTTTGTGTGTAATACTAAAGTTCCGGTTTCGTTAAAACGTTTGTACTCGCCGTTGAAATTACCATTTTTATAATTAGCAATAATTCTTTTAGTACCGTCTGGGAAAAAGCATTCTGACAGCCCATCATAAAAATCGTCTACATAAGTACCTTCACAGTTTTTGCCCGATGTTGGGTAATAAGTAGTGTATTTGCCGTTTGCTTTACCGTTTTTAGATTCTATATCTAAAATAAGCTTATTGTCTAAAATATAATCTTTTACTGCGCCTGTTATTTCTCCATCTAAATAATTTTCTGAAAGACTAAGGTTTCCGTTCGGATCGTAATAATTTTTTATACCGTTAAGGTTGTTGTTTTTGTAGGTAATATCTGCTTTTTTTGTTCCTAAAAGATTTTCTACAATACCAATTCCTTCTAATTCGTTTTTCTGATTAAGTGGTAGTATAACTTTTTCACTGTTTTCTCTAAAGATTTTATATTTCTTACCTTCCCGATAACTTATAAAGTATTGCTCTGAAATTTTAGTAGTTAGAAAATTATCAATATAATTTTTTAACTCTTTTTCATTTTTATTATACTCTTTTTCAAAATTAGCACTTACAGACGCCAATGAGAAATAAAGATAATTTTT
This sequence comes from Paenimyroides ummariense, assembly GCF_900115115.1. Classification (GTDB taxonomy): domain Bacteria; phylum Bacteroidota; class Bacteroidia; order Flavobacteriales; family Flavobacteriaceae; genus Flavobacterium; species Flavobacterium ummariense. The sequence continues at coordinate 276,459 of NZ_FOVI01000001.1, read as the reverse complement.
AGTTTGACCGGCAGTTGCAATTTCTTTAAAATTTTTACCAAATTGATTCTCAAAGTAGCCGTCTTTTATTTCGTGTGTTTCAAAATAATCAACTATTGCCTGCATATTTCTTGTTGCAACATCATCAATTCCTATTTTCAAGGAAAAGTTTTGGTGATACTGCACTTGGGCATTTAACAATTCTTCTAGCTCTTTAAAATTATCTCCCGATTCGGAATATTTTAATTTTGGTTTGTTTGAATAGTTTTGGTGGTATTTTTTATTTAAGGCAACCAAGGCATTTGCAGATGTTCCGGTAAGGGGTTCAAACATAAGGTAGGTCATTAACGCCATACTTCCTTCTACAATTTTACCGTCTTCAAGAGCCATAATTCCTAAATTGTAAACAGCACTTGTATGTGTGGGATCAACAGAAATAATTTTTTTATAAATATCTAAGGCTTCCTGATTCTTGTTTTGTTTGCGAAGCACAACTGCCTTATTTGCTAATAAATGTGCTGATAGAGGCTGAAGTTCCAATCCAAAATCAAAAGTTTTTAAAGCTTCTTCCAATTTATTGTTTTCACTTAATACAATTCCATGTAATGCAAGTAATTCAGGAAGTTCAGTAAATTTTTTGTCATTATAAAGTTTGGAAGAAAGTACTAGCGCTTCCTCGAAATTTTTCTGTGCAACAAGTGAATTGATGATTTCATATTGCGCAGTTAAATATTTAGGATCACTTAAGTTTACTTTTTTAAAAGTTTCTATTGCTTTATCATAAGACTCCTCTTGATGTTGTTGGATTCCAGTAGAGATAAACTCTTCAGCCGAATAGTTCTGACCAAATGAAGGTAGAGAGATTATAGCCAAAAAAGCTAAATATCTGTTTTTCATAAATGTAGTGTTTAGTAGAAAATATGTTAAAAATAACTTAATAAATTGAGTAAATATAAAAAAAAGAGCCATATTAAAAAATATGACTCTTAAAAAAAATACTATTTATTTTATCTATTGGCATCTGCTGTCCAAGTTGCACCATCTTTTAAATACAGCATGGTTAATTTGCTTGCTGTAATTCTTATGTAATGTGTTTCGTTAGAACCGATCATTACAGCCGTGTTATCATTTTTCTCAATTTCAATTCCGGTAATATCTGGGATACTGTCCGAAAATAAAAAGTTGTATTTATCACCAACTTTTACAACCTGTACATGTCCGTTATGGTTCGATTTACTTTCGTCGCCGTTGGCAAATGTTACTTTACCGTTGTATCTGCCAACAAAAAAATCGTTGTTTGCTGGGTCGTCATCATCACTACATGCTGTAAAAACAAAGATTGATAAACATAAAATTCCGAAAATCTTTAAAATACTTTTCATAGCTCTTAAAATATTATTGTTACACTTAACTTAAAACAAGCATTGTGCCACTGCTGATATATCGCTAATTAAACCGTGTTTAAATTACAGAAAACGCAAAATATGTTTATTTTTTCTACAAAAAGTGTATTTTATCGTTCCAGATATTTCTTCAAATAAACAGTAGCAAGCATCGCACCAATACCAGCCATACCCACACCAACCAGCACCGGCGAATTATAGGCATAACCAAGTGTGATTGGGATTCCGCCTAAATAAGCTCCTAAAGTATTACCAATGTTAAAACTTGCCTGACCGGCTGCAGCTGCAATATTTTCGGATCCTTTTGCCGATGTAATCAGCATCATTTGCAACGGAGATCCAATGGTAAAAGCAACCATTCCCGTAACAAATGCCATTACATAAGCTAACGATGTAATGTGTGCCGTGAAGTAAACCGTAACCAGCGTAAGTGCCATCGTGGTAAAACAAGCAATCGCTGCTTTTGTCGGAGAAATGGTATCTGCCAGTTTTCCGCCTAAAATGTTCCCGAAGAACATTCCCAGTCCAACCAAAATCATAATAAACGGAACTCGATCTTCATTTAAACCGCCCACTTTTGTAACCATTGGCGAAATGTAGGTAATCCACGAAAACAAACCACCTGTTCCAATAGAAATAACAGCAACAATTAACCACGCTTTTGCCTGTTTAAAGTACGAAAGCTGCTGTTTTAAATCGCCATTTGTTTTGTTGTTCATATTTGGTAACCAAAAGTAGATGCTTGCAATGGTAATTAATCCTAAAGCGGCGATGATTCCGTAAGTAATTCGCCACGAATAATGATGCCCAATGTACGTGCCAAGCGGTACGCCGGCTAAATTCGCAATGGTCATACCAGTGAACATAAAGGCAATTGCCTGTGCTTCTTTTCCTTTTTGAACCAATTGTGCAGCAACTACCGATCCTACCCCAAAAAAAGCGCCGTGTGGCAAGCCCGACATAAATCTGCTAATTGCCAAAGTACTGTATTCTGGCGCAATGGCAAACAATCCGTTAAAAACTATAAAAAGCAACATTAATAATAACAACACTTTTTTCGGAGCGATCTTTCCTGTAAAAATGGTTAAAATAGGCGCGCCAACCACAACACCTAATGCATACAATGCAATAAAATGGGCTGCCTGGGTAATTTCAATCTGCTGGTCTTTGGCAATATCCTGCAAAATTCCCATCATGGTAAATTCGGTCATACCAATGGCTAATCCGCCAAATGCCAAAGCAATTAATCCTTTATTCATTATCTTAAAATATCAATTTGCAAAGGTAGTGCTTACTTTACAAAACCACCTTTCCTAAATAAACTTCTTTTAATGGCTGTGTTGTTTTAACGTTATCATTTGTATTAATTAGAAAAAAAATATAAAAAATTAATAGCCTATGTATAAAATTTAAATGGAATTAATATATTCGTACTATTAAAAATTTAAAATAGTTAAAAGGCTAAAAAGCACATTTAATATGAAACAGAGTATGTCTGAAGATCAGCAATTTATTTTTGATTCTATTTACACGCAGGTACGTTCGGGATTTTACAGTTTAGAGGATATTCAGAACAATATTATCGAAGAAATTGAAGATAATGGTTTTGAAGACGAAATTTCCGAAGATTGGGCATACGAGCAGATTGATCGTGTGAACGAAGAGCTTTTAAAAGAAAGTGAATCTTGGGGCGACAACACACAAACCAACCGTTTAATTGCGGCTTTTGATGAGTTGGCAGAATCTAAAATTATTGCACTTCATTATACAGGATTTACCAATGATGACGGCGAATATGAAGTTACTGAAGTTGAGCGTACTTTGATTGATAACGACGAAAAATCGGAAGGATACTGTTTTTACCATGGTCAGGATATGGAACGTGCAGTTCGTGGCGAAGGTTTGTACATTAGTTTTCAAAAGATAAACAACGTAAGCGATGTTGTTAGCAGAGAAGTTGCCAAAAAAATTGTGGAAGTTTTAGAAAAACACAATTTAAAAGTTGATTGGAATGGAAAAGCAGCAACACGCATTTTTCTGCCTGATTTTAAATGGGAACGAATTTATAACGAAGACGATCGCGATTTGTTGAATTACAACTACGTAATCGATGCGATTTTACTAAATAAATAAGAAAAAGCCACTCAATTGAGTGGCTTTTTCAATTAACTAATTCTAAAAAAATGTAATCATAAGCGGTTTTGTTCTTCTGTTTTTTCTATTTTTTGAGCTGTTTTCAACGATTGATTTCCGAATTGATAGCGCAGTGTGATCATAAAATTTCGGGTGTCAACAGCATCTAAAAAGTAATTATTCTGGTTGGCGTATTTTGTACTGATCTTTGTTTTTTCACTATAAAAAATATCATTAAAAGCAATCGATGCGTCTAACTTCTTACTAAAAAACTTACGAGTCATTTGTAACGATGTACTTGAAAAACTTGATATGTTAAACGTTCCCTGAATGGTTGGCGATGTATAAAAGAAACTCGTGTTTAAAACCCAGTCGGCTGCTTGGTCTAACTGAATCTGTACGTTGGTTCTTCCGTTAAATGTTAATCGCTTATTTTCGTACAATTGGTTTTTTAAATCCCAAAAATATTGTTGTCGGTATTCGGTATTGGTACTAAAATCGACAGATAACTTTTCAGAAATTTCAAAGTTTTTATAAAGTTGCAAACCTGCAGCATTTTCAGATTTTATGTTGGTGTATCGATACATTAAGTTTTTAGTTTCGGGAATTTGAAAGTTGATTTCCATTGCAGGGAATTTCTCGTAACGATAATACGGAGTAATGATTGCGTTTTTAAAACTGTAATTTAGTTCGATATTATGCGTAATGGTTGGTCGCAAACGTGGATCGCCTTGAAAATAAGAGAATTCGTTGTAATATGATTTTGCCGGATTCAACCACGAATAATAAGGTCGCGTAATTCTTTTTCCGTACGAGATTCCCAATTGGTGCGAATTTTGAAAATTATACTGCGCATACAATGTAGGAAACCATTGTAAATACGATTGTTTGTTAACATCGGCAGGTTGTTCTACAACGCCTTCTAACTGTGTGTATTCTGCACGCAACCCGGCTTTAAAAGACCATTTTTCCAAATCGTAACTAAAACTGCTGTAGGCCGCGTAATTTTTTTCGGTATAATTAAAATCGTTGCTTTTATCGGGATTCAACTGTAAATTTCCATTCTCATCATCAGAAAAAAGCATCGTGAAATCAGACGAAATGGTGCTGAATTTTAACCCGTTGTCCCACATAAATTTGTCTTTTTTGTAAGAATCATCAACCTGAACGGCAAAAACCTGCGTACTGCTTTCTTCATCATTCGTAAATTGATTTCTTGAAGTTGGATATTGAGTGATGATATCCTGAAACTTGTTTTTTGAATTGTTGGTAAATTGTGCGGTTGATGATAAAGTATGATCGTTTATTTTCTTCTGAAATTGTGCATACGCATTGATCTGATTGTTGTTTTCGTTATGATCGTTTATGGTATTAAAATACGAAATAACTTCGTTGCTATTGTTCGTAATTACTGTAGGAATGTTGTATAAACCGTGCGAATTTGGCTGATAAAATCCGTTGATTCCTAAATTAAAACTGGTTAACGAATCTTTTTCATAACCAATCATAGCATTCCAAGTGTTCTGCGATTTGCTGGTATCTTTACGGTTTGTAATGGTTTTCCATGTTGTAGCATCTTCTTCGTAAAAAACATAATCTTTGCTTTTGCGAACATAATTACCGCCACCATGATAATAGCTCGCAGCAAAATTCCATTTCCCAACATTGTAAAAATTACTTATTCCGGCTACACCTTTGGCATACATACTTTGCTCGTACTTGCCAAAAAGGGTTCCTTTGTAACCCAACAGTTTGTTCTGTTTTAGTTTGATGTTTACAATGGCAGCACCCGATGCTTCGTACTGTGCCGGCGGATTTGTAATAACTTCTATAGCCTGCAATTCGTTCCCCGGAGTGTTTTCTAGCAAAGTTTGCAGTTCTTGCGACGACATCATCCATCTTTTATCGTTAATAGTAACCAAAACACTGCTGTTATTGCGTACCTGCAAACTGCTGTTTTTAACGGTGATGTTAGGCGTTCGTTTTTAAATTTCCCACGTATTTAAGTTGCTTAACGAGCTGTTTTCAACATCAAATACCATACGGTCTATTTTCTGTTTTACTTTTGGGCGTTTAACGCTTATGGTTAATTCAGTCAGTTGTTCTTCTAAAGGAATCAGATACAATGTTAATTCGTTCTTTTGATCTTCTACAGAAATTTGCTGTTGTAATGGTTGATGAAAATCATCATTTATATCCAAAATAATTTCAGATTGATCTGTAATAATTTCAAAATTTCCTAATGAATCTGTCGCCACCGATTGCTGATAGTTTTGTGAAGTATCAAGAATTCTAATTTCTAAAAATGGAATAGGAATATTACCTTCTGTATAAACTGTGCCTTGAATATTTTGTTGCTGTGCCCAAATCTGCGTACAACATAAAAGCATTAAAAAGAGTATAGTATTTTTCATGTGATTATTTTTTACAAATGTGTGGCTATTTTTACAGTGTGTGGGTTAACGAACGGTTAATGGGCGGTTAACGTGCTTTTACAGATAATAGTTTTTCTATATTTGCTATTGATGAAAAACTTAAGAAAACATCCTATCCTTTACTTTTCGTTGCTGTTTGTGGTCTTGGCTGCAATACAGTCGTACTTTTTGTACAATACCGTTTTGCTGAAAAAGAGCGAGATTAAACGTAAAGCCAAAGAAATATTTGAAAAAACAACCGTTGATTATTCATTTTTAGAAGATACCCGTTGGGATGAAAGTTTATATCTATGGCAAGAATTTGATAGTAAAGCAGCTGCCCGACAACATTTTGAAACAGAAATGAAGTTGAAAAATGACAGTCTTGCCAAAGAGTTGCGCGCCTATGTGAAGCAACAATACAAAGAAAGTGGTTTAGAATTAGCGTTTAAAAAAGAATTATTGAGTGTGTACGATAACACCAATAACCAGCAAATAGTTTCAAAACCAATTGTTATTTATACGACCAATCCTAAACCGATTGAAAATTATTTATTGAGCGAGTCTAAATGGGAATCTACCCAATCCAATTCAACAACTGAAACACAAAGAGATACGCTGAATACAAAAAGTTTTGACGATAAAATTAATATCGCCCGCACTTACGAAAAATCTGTTTCTAAAATCGATGAACGAAGTTATGTGATTCAGCAGGCAATTTATTACGATATTTTAAATATGAATACAATTCTGTTTAAAGAGCTTTGGGGGTTGTTTGCAGTTTCTATTTTTATAATGATAATGGTGCTTGTGCTGTATTTTCAATCGTACAAAAAGTATAACGAACAACGCAAACAGGTTTTATTGCTGCACGATACCATTGACAATATTTCACACGAATTTAAAACGCCTTTGGCAACGTTGAAGATTGCTTCAAAACAAATTCAAAAAGCGTACAGTACAGAAACACTTACGTTAATGGATCGACAAATAAATCGATTGGAACATCTTTTAAAGCCTTTGAATACAGAAGATTTTCAAAATAATCGCGCAACAAAAAAGCAGATTGTAGAATTTATTGATGATTATAAAACGTTGTATCCAAATATTAACTGGGAAATTTCTATTGAAACTCTTACCGATGAATTACCGATAAATGTGTCTGATCTTGAAACCATTTTAGGAAATCTGATAGACAACAGCATTAAATACGGCGGTAAAAACATACAAATTTCTATTTTTCAAAACGAAAATGCTTTGAGAATTGATGTTATTGACGACGGAATAGGCATTGCAATGAACGAACAAAAATATATTTTCGATAAGTATTACCGCGTTCCCATTAACAACATTCACAGCGTTAAAGGCTTGGGTGTAGGTTTGTATTTGGTAAGTAAAATTGTAGAAAAATATCATGGAACCATACAGGTTAAAAGCAGTTTAGGCAAAGGATGTCATTTAAGTATTGAACTATGAAAAAAGTTACGGTTTTATTGGTTGAAGACGAATACGATTTTGGTTTTATATTGAAGCAATACCTTGAAATGTATGATTTTAATGTACATTGGTATCAAAATCCTATGAAGGCTTTAGATGATTTTTCCATAATAAATCAATGCGATATTGCTATTTTAGATGTAATGCTGCCCCAAATGGACGGATTTACCTTGGCAAAAAAACTACAAGAAAAGATTGACTTTCCGTTTTTGTTTCTCACAGCAAAAAATCAGCAGATAGACCGTATTTTAGGATTAAAACTAGGTGCCGATGATTATATCTCAAAGCCCTGCGATCCGGAAGAATTAATCCTTCGAATAAAAAATGTTCTAAACCGCAAAGGCTATAAATCAACAAGAGAAGAAATACTAATTGGCAGTTATATTTTCAAACCAAAACAGTTGATCTTGCAACATTCAAACACAGATTATCAGTTAACCGAACGCGAAGTTTCGCTGCTTTTACTGCTTACACAATACAACAATCAGGTAGTAACCCGCGAAGTTATTTTACAACACGTTTGGAAAAATACCGATTATTTTACAGGCAGAAGTATGGATGTTTTTATAAGCCGTTTACGTAAATACTTCCAAAACGACGATCGTATAAAAATTCAGTCAATTCGCGGTGTGGGTTTTCATGTTGTTTTTCCGGTAGATTAAATATAACTAGCTCTGTAATTATCAACAATTATTATCGACAGTTTTTAAGAAAAAAGCTATCTTTAAATAAAAAATGAAATTTGGAAAAGTTGCCGATCCGTCTTTGGTCGATTTTACCTTACCGCCAACTCCGCCCGAAACCTATGCCGTTTTAGATAAATATGCCAAAGGTAATTTTGAAGTTTTTGTTGGTTGCGCCAAATGGAACAAAACCGATTTAAAAAACTTCTATCCCAAAGGCACAAAAGACGAATTGACGTACTATTCGCAACAGTTCAACAGTATCGAGCTGAATGCTACCTATTACAGTTCGCCTTCTAAAGATCAGGTGCAGATTTGGAACGATAAAACACCAGAAACTTTTAAGTTTTTTCCTAAAATTCCGCAATCAATCAGTCATTACAGCAGGTTGTTGAATACCAATGAAAAAGTGTTGGCGTTTACCGATGCTTTGGCTTTTTTCGAAGATAAATTAGGAATGATTTTCCTACAAATGCACGAGAATTTCAAACCAAAAGATTTTGATCGATTACAAAAGTTTATCGAAGAATTCCCAAAAGGTTTTCCGTTGGCTGTTGAGGTTCGTAACGAAGAATGGTTTGCAGATACAACCGTTTTCAATCAATATTGTAATTTGTTGCAAAAGCACAATGTAGCAAATATTATTGTTGATACTGCCGGTCGCCGTGACATGTTGCACATGCGTTTAACAAGTAACACCGCTTTTGTGCGATACGTTGGTGCAAATACCGCTGCCGATTACGACAGGTTAAACGATTGGCTTACGGTTCTTAAAGACTGGCGCGAAAGTGGTTTGCAGAAACTATATTTCTTTATTCATCAAAATACCGAATTAGAATCGCCTTTGCTGGCAACACATTTCATAAAGCAATTGAATACCGAGTTTAAGTTAGATCTTCCGTATCCCGGAAAAAATGATTTGTCACTATTTTAAAATCGAAACAAATGGAATCAACATTTATAGAAAGTATAAAAAAGCAGTTTGCCTATTACAAGCATTTGGGCGATAAAACGTTTGAACAATTGCAAGAACCCGATTTCTTTTGGCAGTTTAATGCGGAAAGCAACAGCATTGCCGTTATTGTGAAACATTTGTGGGGAAACATGCTTTCGCGTTGGACCGATATTTTTACAACCGATGGCGAAAAAGAATGGCGAAACCGTGACAGTGAATTTGAAGCCGATTTAAATTCGGCTGCCGAAGTTCTGGAAAAATGGGAAGCCGGTTGGAATTGTTTGTTTAATACCCTGAACAGTTTGTCTGAAACCGATTTGAACAAAATAATCTATATTCGTAACGAAGGGCATACGGTACAAGAAGCTATTAACCGACAATTAGCTCATTATCCGTATCACGTGGGGCAGATTGTATTTATCGGCAAAATGATTCAAAACGAAAAATGGCAGTCGTTATCAATTCCCCGAAATAAATCAAACCAATATAATGCTGAAAAATTTTCAACAGAAAAGCAACGCAGACATTTTACCGATGATTTGTTGAACGATAAAAACCAGGAATGATATGGGATTATCAATCAAAAAAATACTAAAACAAACCGATCACCGAACTTGGGATTACCCAAAACAACCTTATAGTTTTTATCAGGAATGGAACCGTGCCTTGTTTTTTCATTGGAAGGTTGATGCAGCTATTTTGCAGGAGTTAATTCCCGATGGTTTAACAATTGATTTGTTTAATGAGGAAGCCTACGTATCATTAGTGGCATTTACTATGGAAAAAATCCGGCCGCGATTTTTGCCTCCGTTTGCGCCCATTTCTAATTTCGAAGAGATCAACTTGCGAACCTATGTTTTAAAAGACGATATTCCAGGCGTATATTTTTTAAACATCGAAGCAAGTAAAATCATTTCGGTTGCTGTTTCAAAATTATTGTCGGTTTTACCTTATGAACATGCCGATATGTATCGAAACAATAAAGATTATTTTCAATCGGTTTTTAAAAAGAAGAATTTTTCATTTGCAGCAAAATACGAAATTGGAACCGAGATAAAAGATAAAACCGATTTGGACTGTTTTTTAACCGAACGTTATTGCTTGTATGTTGATGACGACGAAAATTTGTATCGATACGATATTCATCACATTCCTTGGCCACTTTACCAACTAACGCTTTATGAATTGCAAACAGATTATGTTTTGGGTGATTTAAATTTGAACGAACTTCCTTTAAAAGTTCAGTATTCAAGCGGTGTGCAGGTTATCGCTTGGAATAAAATAGAAGTGTAGTTTTTATGGAAGATTTGTATAACAGCATCATGCAGCAAGATGTTACCATTGGTTTGTTAGTTGGTGCATTGGTGGTTTCGCTCATTGTCGCATTTTTTCATTATATGATATTTACCGGATTGTATAAAATAAATCTGGGTAAATATTTTTTTGCAGTGTATCCGATACTATTGGTGGTTCTGTATTTTATTCAACCGCAGTTTATGCTGATCGGGATTGGCAGTTTGTTCGTGTTGACATTTCCAATGGCATTGTTGGGAATCGTAATTATTGCGCCTGCTTTAGGTATTAGGGAACGCGTAAATTATCAAAACAAACAACAGGAATTAGCCAGAATTACCAATAAAAATGCACAATATCTTAAACCTGTAAAAAAGAAAAACTGGATTTGGGAATTATTAAAAAGTCTGTTTTTTATTGCATGCTTTTTTGGATCTTTTGCGGTTTTAGGATTTTTCGGACCCATATTATTAATCGTTCTAACGGCTTTAATCAGTAAAAAAAGATCTGGCAGCAATTTAATGAAGCTGCAAAAATCGTTACCCACATCAAAAATACGGTCGGTTGCAATGGGACTGGCAGAAATTCAGGGGAAAATTGTAATTGATGAAGCGTTAACAAGCCGAGTTAAAAGCAAGCGTTGCGCCGGATATTATTATTTGATACAAGAAATAAGTCACGACGATGACGGTAAAGAACAATTATCAACCATACATACCGATTTTTTGTACAATCCGTTTTTTTTGGAAGATGAAACCGGTAGAATTAAAGTAATTCCCGATAAATTGCAGTTGCTTCACTTTAACGAATATTCGTATCGGAGCAATGGTAAAAAATATACCGAATACGTTTTAGAGGAAGACGATAAACTGTATCTAATGATCGGAAAAGCTTCGATAGAAAACAACGAACCTGTTTTTATGTACGATGAAAACAAACGAATTTTATCGATTACTCCTACAACTGCCGTAGAAAAACACGATCAGGCAATATATTATTTATCGAAAGCACGTCCATACATCATTGCATTTTTGTTATGGGCGGCATTTATACTTTCGTCGGATATTCGGGTAACATCGTCTGGAGTTTCGGTTAATCCGCACAGGTATTTAAGCAGAAATTTTACTATTTTTAAAGATAATAAATCAGAAAAAGAAGCGCAGGCAACAAATGAAAATAGCGATGAAGCTATTTATGCGGAACCTGTTGAAAATTAAATAAAAAAAATTATGGAAAATTTATTGGCACTTTTAATTGTTGTAGTTCTAGTGGTTGCTTTAGTGGGCGGTGCAATTGCCATTTACAACCGCTTGGTTTTTTTAAACAATAATGCCGACAAGGCTTTTGCGAATATCGATGTGTTGTTGAAGCAGCGTGCCGATGAAATACCGAATCTTATCGAAGTTGTGAAACAGCACACCGGTTTTGAACAATCGGTTTTAGAAAAACTGACAAAACTGCGTACCGATTTTCTGAATGCAGCAAACAGCGATGATAAAGTTGCTATTGCTAACGAAACGGCAGGTGTATTGAAAACGGTTTTTGCGGTAAGTGAGAATTATCCCGAATTGCAGTCAAGTCAAGCGTTTAACAATTTACAAAACCGCGTTTCGGGAATAGAAGATGCGATTGCCGACCGGCGTGAACTTTTTAACGAAACGGTAGCTTTGTACAATACCGGAATTCAGGAATTTCCTAACGTAATTTTTGCAGGAATACTGCGTTACAACAAGCGTAATTTTTTACAGATTACCGAGCAGGAAAAAGTGTATAACGGCATTAAATTCTAACATAATGATTGTTGATTTTTTAAGATATTTAGAATCCGAACCGGGCATATTGGTCTTTATAGTCGCCTTTGGAATCATTCCGTTGGCAATTGTTATTTATCTGGTAGATACATTTCTAAAAGCAATTGGCCTGCGGGTTTTTGCTGAAAAAATGGGCACTTTGTTTGCTTTGCCCATTGGTATTACTTGGTTGGCAGGCTTTGTATTGTCTATGCTGTTTTTTGCATCGGGCGTAAGCAGTTTAAAAGTATTGTTTATTTTAATTGGCTTGTTTATTATCTGTTTGATTTATTCCGCATTAAATTTCAACGAAATGAGCGGTTTTATTGGTGATAAGAATAATTCGCTACAAAAGTTAAGGAAGAAGAGTTGATTTATGGGAGAAAAAAGAATATGGAATAGTTTAATAATGATTCCTACAATAGGGTTTGTTTTGATATACTTTTTTATATCTACAGCAATTTATAAATATGGAGCTAATGAGATTTATTATATAGATTCAACTCAAGCCATGAATGAATTTTTTTATAATATAACTTATTATTTTTTCTCATTTGGAATAATAGTTCTATTTAGCTTAGGAATAATTGGATTAATCTATTTAATAGTAATGAGAAAGTTATTGTTTTCTAAAAATTTCTTTATATATTTTATAGTATTACTACTAATATATATTTGTAGTATAAAAGTTGATGTAAATGGATATTTGAATTGGTTTTTCGATTAAAATAAATAAAATTCTCCGCTACCGTACGAATTCTTTGCTTTGGTAGTTAGTCTACAAAGTAAATAGCTGTATTAAAAAATCACTACTAATGAAACAACATTAGTAGCGATTTCTTTATTTCAAAGCCTTTCTAACTTCCGGAGCTACTTTAGTTCCAAACAATTCAATTGATTTCATAAGCATGTGGTGATCAGGATCGCCAACATCCATCTGTCCTACAAAACGGGTATGACCAAACCATTCGTGTTGTTGCAGAATTTTATCGATCACCGCATTTGGTTCGTCCATAAAATAAGCACCTTCTGGTCGGGTTGTGTTTAAAAATACGTCCTTGCTAAACGGCGCCCAACCGCGATCTTTCCCTATATGATCCATCTGTGCGGCATAAAACGGAAAATATTCGTCTTTAATATTGCTGTTAGCCCCAACAAAAGTGTGTGAATTAATACCCAATTGCATTTTTGCTGCATCGTGACCTGCCGCCAAATAATTCTCTTTATAATAATCAACCAAAGGTTTAAAGTTAATAGGCATTCCGCCAATAATAGCAAACATGATCGGTAATCCCAATCGGGCTGCACGAAGAACCGATGCTGGTGTACCACCAACCGCAATCCAAACAGGTAATTTGTCCTGAAATGGTTTTGGATACAGATCTACATTTTTCAGGTTTTGAGTCAAACGTCCGTTCCAGTTAATGTCTGTACCGTTTTTATTAATCAAATCTAATAAAAGCATCAGCTTGTCTTCAAACAACGCATCGTAATCATCTAAACTAAATCCAAAAAGCGGAAACGATTCTATAAAACTGCCGCGACCCGCCATAATGTGCGTTCTACCTTTAGATAGTTGATCCAGCATACTGAAATCTTCGAACAAACGCACGGGATCACTCGAACTTAAAACCGTTACTGCCGATCCTAATTTTATATTTTTTGTAACTGCCGCTGCTGCACTTAAAAACAACTGCGGATTCGTTACGCTGTAGTCTGCACGGTGGTGTTCGCCCATTTCAAAAACATCTAAACCAACTTCGTCTGCCAGTTTAACCTGTTCCAGCATTTCGGTAAACCGTTGATGAGGTGCTTTGCGTTGTTGCGTTTGCGGATTGAACCTTAAATCGCCAAACATCGATATTCCTAATTCCATATTTTCTAATTTTTAGTAAAGTTCGTAAAATAGTTATGGTTTCTGCTTAATGTAGTACAAGAAGTTTCTTTGTTGTTATATGAAAAGAAAATAGTATATTCGGCTCATAAACATTTATTAACATACATTTAAAATACTACTTATGAAAAAAGTTATAATGCTTTTGGCAGTTTGTGCTTTTGGATCGGCAAATGCGCAAGTTTCTTTTAAACCAGGAGTTAAAGCGGGCTATTCTGCCTCTACCGTTACAGGAATGGGTGGTGAGTATAGAAACAATTTTTATGTGGGGTTATACGGAAATTTAAAATTAACGCGTGTTTACAATATGCAGTTTGAGATGATGTATTTACGCCAAGGGGTTGATAATATTCAGTCTTACCGATATGATGATAATAGCTACCAATATGTTCAAGGAAGACAAGGCAGTGTGCCTTTAGATTATTTGTCTTTAAACCTTATCAACAAGTTTAATTTTGATAAATTCAGTATGCATGTGGGTCCCGGGCTTGATATTTTGGTGTCAGAACACACAGCAACCAATAGTTATAATACCACAGGAGGTAATTATTATGAGCCTTTGTATTCACATAATAACGGAGTTGATTTAACTTTTAACTTTGGATTAGGGTACAGCATTACCGAAAATTTTGGCATTGAAGCACGTATGCGTCAGGGAATTATTGAGCCTATTTATTCTAACGCAAGTTATTATTCAAATTATTCAGCTAATTTAAACCGTTCGTTTATGGTTGGCTTAACCTATACATTTAAGTAGAAGATCATGCGTAAAGTTGTTTTTTTAGGGTTGATGGTATTTGGTTTTACTGCTGCCCAAGCGCAAACAGAATTTAGAACGGGTTTAAGAGCCGGTTTGAATATTTCTACCATTGAAGATGTTGATGCTTCGGCTAAACCGGGTTTTTATGTTGGTGCATTTGGAAACATTAAGTTTACAAAGTTTTATTCTTTACAGCCCGAATTGAATTTTTCTATGCAGGGAGCAAATGATGTTTATTTAAGTTCGAAATATTTTCCTGAAACAAATGGAGGCAGAGCCGATATTCCTTTAAATTATTTAGGATTAACCGTTATGAATAAATTTAACTTGAAATCGTTCTTTTTGCAAGTGGGGCCATCGTTAGAATTGTTGTTAACAGAAAGTAAGTATAACAATAACAGAGGAGATTTATCACTTAACGTTGGTTTGGGATATGATATTACTGATAATTTGTCGGTTGAAGGAAGGTACAAAGCTGGTGTTGCTGATGTTGTTAATGATCAAGATTGGTTTCTTTTCTTTTCAGGACTTAACTACAACAGTGTTTTCCAAGTTGGTTTAACCTATAAGTTTAATAAATAAAAGATGCTGAAAAGCATCTTTTTTAACGATATATTTTAATGAAAACAGTTTATGATTTAAACTTAACAGAACAAGAACTATCAAATGATGATTATAAATTTCAGCCAGAATTAACATCGATTTTAGACAATATTAATGTTGATTTCGATCAAAGTATAATTAATCAGATTGTTCTCTGGAAAGTTAATCGTTACTCACAGTTAGACAAAAGTACATTATTGCTTTTAAATCAAGTTGATAAGCATGATTTGATTTTAAATGCTGACTTAACAGAAAAAATTTTAAGAAATCTGTTATCTACGAAAGGCGTACAATTAGCGATGGCTTCAACTATTTTAAGATTTAAAAACCCTAACATTTATCAGATCATTGATCAAAGAGTTTATCGTTTGATTTATGGAAAGATTATGCCAAAATATTTTTCTTCGATAGATATTCAAATAGAATTATACTTGGGATATTTAGAAAAGTTAAGAGAAGTTTGCAATCATAAGCAAATTGATTTTATTCTTGCAGATAGAATTTTATATGATCTTGATAAGAAATATAATAAAGACGAAAAGATAAAATATTAAACTTATCTCTTTTCCTTTCGATACAAATCCCAAACGTCTTCTTGTTGTTTTCTTCCTTTTAAAGCAACTTTTATATATGATTTGGAATTGCTTTTCGCTTTTTTATCGAAGTATTGGTTAATGTTATTCAACAATAAAATCCAATATTTACCTTTAGAGTAGGGAAGACCCAATGCAGATCTACTTTCGGCTCCCAATAAAACTTCGTTATATCCTACATTCGTCTTTTGTACAAACCATTTCATGAATGAATTGTTGGTAAACGAAACCATTTTGGGTTCTTCGTACAACGCATAAGCCAAATCTTTAGAATCCTGATCGATGCCTTTTTGGGTTTTGCTCCACAAATACAATTGTTTTGCAGCTTCATCGCCTGTATCAGGCAATAATTCCAACGGAATACCTAAAAGATAACCAACATATTTCCAAAGGTGTAAAACAGCGGTAAGTTCTTCATTTGTCGGTGGGAGTTTTAATTTCGATAATCCGTCCATAAAAGCGATCGAAAAACCTAAATTGGTAGCCAGCATATCCCACAGATTAATCGGTCTGCCCCAAAGTTCCGGTTTCCAATCGGTCGATTTTTCAATCTGTAAACGAGAGTATGAATGAATCAGTCGGGTGGTTAATATCGAATAAATCCCTTTTTGCTGTGGTTTTAATCCGTTTACCGTTGTAACATTCATCCAGAAATCAACCGTGTCCGCCAAACGTTTTACAGCACCTTTGTGCAAAGCCTGCGTAAAAATAAGCGGTTTGTTAATTGCCGATGATTCATAGCCGCCCATTAAACAATAGTTGCGCAAAACCGATAATGCCGATGTACCGCATCGGTTACAGTATGTCGCCGCCAGATTAATCAAATCGAAATTTACCCAAGCTGGAATATCGGTCAGTTGTTTAAAAAGTTCTTGCGCAGTTTCCGAAAGTTTTTCTTTGTTGGAAGGATACTTAGAAAAATCGCGATGCAACATTCCAATAGCTTCGCCAAACTGTTTGTTGCTGAAATATTCTTTTGCAACGGTATCGCCCAATTCATCAACCTGAAAATACAATGGAATCAGCTGTTCGCTTTCTTCCAAAGAAACCGTTGGAAGCAATTTTGGGAGTAAATTATCGTTGGTAGGTTTCCAATAACTTGAAAAAGATTGGTTGTTTTCAGGCTGATATCTTTCGGGAGCTTTCATAGTTTAAATAATTCAGAGCACAACACAAATTTAACTTTATATCTTTCGTCAAGACTCACAGGTTTTTAAAACCTGTGAGGTCTGAAAGTAAGCAAATTATTTTTTACCTTATTCTAACTTTAAAGATATGAAAAAAGGTTGATTTGAAGTTCAAATCAACCTTTAGTAAAGTAATCAATTAACTAAAATTAAAATAAATCTATTATTATTGATGGGCAAAATCCGATAACTAGATTAATAATGATGGCTGCAACTGCAACCGCAGAATACATAAAGTTTTTTTGATAAACCGTATTGGCATCGGCATTTTTATAAGTAAACATTACAATAATTACTTTAATGTAATAGTAAATACTAATGATTGATGTAATTACCGCTGTTATAACCGTGATGTAGAAACCTTGTTTTAAAGCCTCGGTAAACAAGAATAGTTTTCCAAAGAATCCTGCTAAAATAGGTATTCCCGCCATTGACAATAAAGCTAACGACAATGTAACAGCTAATACTGGTTTGTGTTTTGCAAATCCACGGAAATGAATAACCAATTCTTCTTTTTTATCCTGACATACATATAAAATAACGCTGAATGCCGCAATACCTGCAATAGCATAAGCTGTCATATAGTAGAATAAATAAGGCTCGGCAGTTTTCCCCAACAAAATTGCCATTAACATAAAACCGGCATGCGAAATACCCGAATATGCCATAAGGCGTTTAATGTTGTTTTGTTTTAATGCCATTATGTTACCAATAATCAAAGTGGCAACAATTAAAAAGGCAATTAAGTTGACAAAGTTTGTTGGCATTGCAGGGAAAAACACCACGCTTAATTTGTAAAACGCAGCTACCGCAGCAACTTTTGCCAAGGTACTCATGGTTGTTGTAGTAAGCAAAGGCGATCCTTGATAAACATCTGGAGCCCAGAAATGAAAAGGAAAGGCTGCTATTTTAAACAATAAACCAACCAACATTAACGTAAAACCAACCGTGAACCATTTAGGCATTGCCAACTGTGTGCTTGC
Source organism: Paenimyroides ummariense (assembly GCF_900115115.1). GTDB lineage: Bacteria > Bacteroidota > Bacteroidia > Flavobacteriales > Flavobacteriaceae > Flavobacterium > Flavobacterium ummariense. Next base: position 258,292 of record NZ_FOVI01000001.1, on the reverse strand, counting down.
CAAAACAATCTGATCTAGATCAAACGAAGCGGTTGCGCCGTAGATTAAGGCAATTCCGAACAAAATAAATCCTGAAGCGAAAGATCCCATTAAGAAATACTTCATTCCGGCTTCGTTACTTTTAATGTTTGTTCTGTCGCTTCCTGCTAAAATGTATAAGGTGATCGATAAAATTTCTAATCCTAAAAAGAACATTACCAGATTTCCGAACGAAATCATACAGTAAGCGCCAATCAACAAGAATATCTTTAAAGAGGTGTAGTCTGATATTTTATCATATTGTTCCTTGTAGAATGACTGCCCCAACGCCACAATGAAAAACGTTAAAACAATAAAAAGCGAATTGAATAAAACCGTTGATTTGTTTACCACAATCATGTTGTTGTAGAAAGAATCGATCGAATTAAAATCGCATATATTCAAGCCTAACGCAACCAATAAACCCACCAAAGTTAAAGGCACAATGGTTTTGCGCAGGTTAAAAATCTCTAATACTAATATAAGAACCGCTAAAGATGCTAAAGCTATTAATGTACTCATAGTTTAATTTTTCTATGTTCTATTGAATAAATAAATCGGTTAGTAATTTCGGATAGATTCCCAAACCAATTAAAACCACACAAATAACCGCTAAAACAAAATATTCTTTTGTAGTTACTTCGGCAAAAACCTTGTTTTGTGTGCTTCCTAAAACGGCATTCTGAAACATTTTAAGCATGTAATAGGCTCCAAGAATGATTGATGTTCCTGCAAAAACTGCATACAGCAATTCTTTTTCTGATAATGCGAACAATAAAGTAAATTCTCCGATGAATCCGAAAGTTCCAGGTAAACCGATTGATGCAAACAAAATGATTAAAAAGAAGGTAGTGAATTTAGGAGCTTGTGAACGAATACCGCCCATTTCCTTAATTTCGTAGGTATCGTATCTTTTGGAAATGATATCGGCAAGATAAAACAAACCAACCATTACAAAACCGTGCCCAACCATTTGAATAATCGCACCTTGATAACCCGTGCTGTTTCCTACATAAGCACCTGCAGCAACCAAACCAACGTGCGCCATTGACGAATATGCCAATAAACGTTTTAGGTTGTTAGATCTTAATGCGATTAATGATGCGTAGATGATACCAATGATACAAAAAATGATAACCGTTTTTAAGATGTTTTCTGATACATTTCCTGCAATCGGCATTTGCCAACGTAAAATTGAATAAACACCCATTTTAAGCATGATGCCCGAAAGTAACATCGTACCAATTGTAGGTGATTTCTCATAGGTGTTTGCCTGCCATGTATGGAATGGAAAAACCGGAATTTTAATTCCATAAGCTAAGAAAAATGCCAAGAAAATATAATTTGCTTCTTTGGTTGATAGCACTGCTTTAGAAAGATCGCTCCATGCAAAACTGCCGGTTAATGTGTATAAGTAAGCAAAAGCTGCCAACATAAACAACGATCCTGCAAAAGTGTACATAAAAAACGTAACCATTACACGTTTGCGTACTTTCCATTCGTCGCTTCCCCATAACAATCCTATAAAGAAAATTGGTAACAACGCTAATTCCCAGAAAATATAGTAAACCAAACCGTCTTGTGCTAAAAAGGTTCCCGCCATAGCAAATGCCATGAACAAAACCAATGAATACAACTGGTTTGCTTTAGAATACAAGGTGTTGAACGATGCCAAAATAATAATCGGCAATAACAATGTTGTAAGCAATAACATGGTTAAGCTTAATCCGTCAACTACAAAAGATAAAGAAATATTCGGGTTAGAAATCCATTGTTGTGTAAACGAAATATCGTTACCGTTTAAATATTCGCCTGTTAAAACTAAAGCAATTACGGCGTTAATTAAACTGGTTACTAAAGCTATTTTAGCTGCATTTTTAGAGTTTGATGCCAATGTAGCAACAGCTCCTAAAACATAAATAAGTAAAATAATAATACAATTCATTGCCATAATTTTAGTAACACATAAATAAATAATACAACAAGCCACAAACACCAATTACAAAGGCAAATAAGTACAAGCCAATGTTTCCGTTTTGTGCTTTTTTACCCTGATATGAAAGTTCAGACGGAACGCGTCCGAAACTTAAAACAACACCATTGATTAATCCGTCGATTTGTTTTTTAAAGAAAGATCCAAAGAAATTTAACGGATTAACAATAATCAACATATAAATCTCATCTAAATAATATTTGTTAGCAAACAATTTCTGTAAGCCCGACACATTGTTGTCGTTCACAGGTACTTGTTTGTTTTTAATGTACTTAAAGTAAGCAACCATTAAACCAATCAAAGCACCAACAACTGCTAAGCCCATTAATAGGTATTCGGTTGTACCTAATTCATGATGATGTAATGTTGCGCTATTTTTAATGACCGGTTTTAAAAATTCGTTCAACCAACTGCTGCCTGGAATACTTATTAAACCACCAACTGCTGCCAATACTGCTAAAATGATTAAAGGCATGGTCATTGCAGACGGACTTTCGTGTAAATGATGTTCTTGTTCTTCGGTTCCTCTGAATTTGTTAGAGAAGGTTAAGAACAATAAACGGAACATATAAAATGCTGTTAATATCGATGCTAAACTTGCTACAACCCATAAAACTGTGTTGTGATGGAATGCCGTTAATAAAATTTCGTCTTTAGAGAAGAAACCTGATAATGGTGGGAAACCTGATATTGCTAAGGTTGATATAAAAAATGTAGCATACGTAATTTTCATGTGTTTTTTCAATCCGCCCATGTGTCGCATATCTTGTTCGCCACCAACTGCGTGTATAACCGATCCCGATCCTAAGAACAAACATGCTTTAAAGAACGCGTGTGTAATTACGTGGAAAACCGCAACTTCGTAAGCACCTAAACCTAATGCCAAAAACATTAAACCTAATTGCGATACGGTAGAATATGCCAATACTTTTTTAATATCGTTTTGTACCAAGGCAATGGTTGCAGCAACTAAAGAGGTTACAGCTCCAATTATTGCAATGATGTGTTGCACATCCGGAGTTAAATCGAACAAAAAGTTTAAACGTGTAATCATAAAGATACCTGCTGTAACCATGGTAGCCGCGTGGATTAAAGCCGATACAGGCGTTGGTCCTGCCATTGCATCTGGTAACCACGTGTAAAGCGGTAATTGCGCACTTTTACCTGTTGCTGCGATAAAGAATGCCATTGTTGCAATGCCTAAAGTAGGTGCAAGGAAACTTTGTTCTTTTAATTCGATAAAATCTAAGGTGTGAAATAAATATCCTGTAACGAAAATTCCTACCAAAAAGCCTAAATCCCCAATACGGTTCATGATGAATGCTTTCTTAGCTGCGTTGTTGTAATCTTGGTTTTTATACCAGAAACCGATCAATAGGTACGAGCATAAACCAACACCTTCCCAACCAATGAACATCATTGCCAAGTTGCTTCCTGTTACTAAAATCAACATGAAGAAAACAAAGAAATTCAGGTAGGTAAAGAATTTAGAGAAATTCTCATCATGACTCATATAACTTGTTGAATACAGATGGATCAATGTTCCGATACCTGTAATGAACATTAGCCATAAAGCAGCTAATTGATCAAAATAAAATCCGAAATCAATAGAAAAATAATTGAATTTCATCCATTCAAATAAAACCACTTTTACAGGTTCACCATCTTGAATGTAAGCGAAAAATAAGCATGAAGTTACAAACGATGCGGCAATAGCCAATGTTGCAATAGTACCCGATACTTTTTTGCTTAAATGTTTGCCCCAAAATCCGTTGATTAATGTACCAACCAAAGGGAAAATCAATGTAAGTAGTAAAATAGTTGTACTCATGCTATCCTTTTAATTTTTTAAGTTTATCAATATCAATCGATCCTATATTTCTATAAATCGCCACCAAAATCGCCAATCCAATTGCTACTTCGGCAGCAGCAACAGCCATTGTAAAGAAAACAAATACTTGTCCGTTTGCATCTTCGTGATACGTAGAAAAAGCAACTAAAAGTAAGTTTGCAGCGTTCAGCATAATTTCGATCGACATGAACATAACAATTGCATTTCTACGGTATAAAATACCAAATGCACCAATACAAAACAGTAATATGGCTAAGTAAATGTATTGGTCTATACCAATTTGTTGTAAAACGTTTTCCATATTATGCTGTTTTTTTCTCTTTTTTAGATATTAATACGGCACCAATCATTGCCATTAACAATAAAATAGCAGCCATTTCAAACGGAAGCACAAATTCGTTCAATAGCACTTTTCCTAATACCTGAATGGTTTGAAAATCTACTCCTGTTTGTGTATAAGTTTCTAATGCCGGAGCTGTTTGTGCCAATGAACTCACTAAAAAGAATCCGATCAAACAAAAACAAACCGTTGCAATAATTTTGGTTACGATAGGTTTTGCAATTTCATCGCTTATGTTCAGGTTCATTAACATGATGGTAAAGAGCATTAAAATCATAATCGCTCCAGAATATACAATGATGTGAACCATTGCCAAAAACTGTGAGTTTAACAATGCATAATGACCTGCAATACTAAAGAAACAGATAACCAACCAAATAGCACTGTGTATAGGATTTTTAGAAAGAATGGTTAAAAACGCACTTCCTAAAGTAACAGCCGAAAGAATGTAAAATAAAATCTCTATCATTTTTATTCTGATTTTGCTGTGTTGTTAATAGCTTGTTCTAATGGCATAACCAATTGTTCTTTACCAAAAATAAAATGCTCACGATTAGTATCTGCCTTTACAATTTTTTTAGATGTAGTAAGATAGATTGCTTGTTTAGGGCAAGCTTCTTCGCACAAACCACAGTAAATACAACGCAACATATTAATCTCGTATATTTCTGCATATTTTTCTTCACGGTATAAGTGTAGTTCGTCTGCAGTACGTTCGGCAGCTTTCATGGTAATAGCTTCTGCAGGGCAAGATAATGCACACAAACCACAAGCTGTACAACGTTCTCTACCTTCTTCATCGCGCATTAACATGTGCTGACCGCGATAAACCGGACTGAACGGACGTGTTTCTTCCGGGTAACTAATGGTAACCTTCTTTTTAAACAAATGCTTAAAAGTAGTTGCCATACCGCCTGCAATTGCACCAATATACAAACGTTCGCCAAGTGTCATTTCTTTATTAGAAACTTGTTTTTTTCTTCCCGATAAGGATGTATTTTGAATTGACATAATTTCTGTTTTTTTAGCGATTTAATAATAATACAACCGCAGTAACCACAATGTTTAATATTGCTAACGGAATTAACGTTTTCCAACCTAAATTCATTAACTGGTCGTAACGGAAACGTGGAATGGTCCAACGTACCCACATGTACAAGAAAATAAAGAAACAGATTTTACCAAACAATACTGCAATACCAATAATGTTGGCTGTGTTTTCTCCCCAATTTTCCGCAGCCCACGTCATACCCGGATAATTGTAAGCTCCTAAATAAAGAACCGCCAATAGGGTAGAAGAGATAAACATTGCCGCATATTCTGCAAATAGGAAGAAACCCATTCTCATAGACGAATATTCTGTGTGGTATCCACCAATTAACTCTTGCTCACATTCTGCCAAATCAAAAGGAGTTCTGTTGGTTTCTGCAAACGAACAAATCAAGAATATGAAAAAGCCTAATGGTTGATAAAAGATGTTCCAGTGCATTTCGTGCTGACCTGCTGCAATTTCGCGCAAACTCATAGAGCTGTGCATCATTAAAATGGCAACGATAGACAGTCCCATGGCAATTTCGTATGAAATCATTTGAGATGCCACACGCATAGCACTAATCAATGAATATTTGTTGTTAGATGCCCAACCACCAATCATAATTCCGTACACACTTACCGATAATACTGCAAAAACATACAGCATTGCCACGTTGATATCAGCTGCCTGTAAAATTACTTTTCTACCGCCAATTTCTAAGGTATCGCCCCACGGAATTACCGCCGAGGTCATTAATGCCATAGTCATAGATATGAACGGACCAAATACGAATAAGAACGTATTTGGTGTGTTTGGCATGAATTCTTCTTTCGCAAAAAGTTTTAAACCATCTGCCAAAGGTTGTAACATTCCACCCGGCCCCGCACGGTTTGGACCTCTACGGTCTTGAATCCAAGCAGCAATTTTACGTTCTGCTAAAGTACAGTACATGGCAAAAAGCATGGTGATTGCAAAAACAGCGACAATAATTACGCTTTTTTCTATAATAATTGCTTCTTCCATAATTAACTGTTTTCTGTGTTTTTATATGGAACTTCTGTCATACTAATTTTTTTACGATCTTGATCGCGGCCTTCTAAAATATGCTTTTCAGTATCAATTTTAACCTTATCCATTTTACGGGTATAGTTGTTTTGATTGATAACCGAGAATTTTTCGAATTTTCTTGGGCCTTCAATAACCCAATCAGATACTTCTTTATGATCAAAACGACATTCGTTACAGATAAATTCTTCTACTTCATGATATTCATCTTTACGAGCCGTAACACGCTGAATTTCGTTTCCAAACATCCAAACAGTCGTTTTTCCACAACATTTATCGCAGTTTCTGTGTGCATTGAATGGTTTGTTAAACCAAACACGCGATTTAAAGCGGAAGGTTTTATCTGTTAACGCACCAACCGGACAAACATCAATCATGTTTCCAGACATTTCATGATCTATAGAAGCTGAAATATAGGTTGAAATCTGTGCGTGATCGCCACGATTTAAAACACCGTGATTTCTGCTGCCACAAACTTGTTCTGCCGTATGCACACAACGATAACACAAAATGCAACGGTTCATGTGCAATTGTATTTTATCGCCGATATTTTCAGGTTCAAAGGTTCTTTTTTCCTCTTTAAAACGAGTTTTGCCTAAACCGTGTTTAAATGATAAATTTTGTAGATCACACTCACCAGCCTGATCACAAACAGGGCAATCTAAAGGGTGGTTGATCAATAAAAACTCTGTAACTGCCTTACGGGCATCTAATGCTCTGTCTGAAGTCTTTACTTTAACCTCCATTCCGTCCATAACGCCCGTTTTACACGATGGCATCATTTTAGGCATAGGACGTGGATCTGCTTCGCTACCTTTTGATACTTCTACCAAACAGGCACGGCAGTTACCGCCGGTGTCTTTTAATTTTGAATAGTAGCACATTGCAGGCGGTACCACATCGCCGCCAATCATGCGCGCCGCCTGTAGTACGGTTGTACCTGGTTCTACTTCTAGTTCTATTCCGTCTATTGTAACTTTCATAATCTTTCTATTAAACGGTGGTATTTTGCATTAAATGTTTCACTTTTTCAAAAGGCTCACTTACAAAATGATCTCTGTTTTTAATTTTTTCAGGGAAACGAATGTGGTATTCAAATTCTTCTCTGAAATGACGAATAGCAGCAGCAACTGGCCAAGCAGCAGCGTCGCCTAACGGACAAATGGTGTTTCCTTCAATTTTTGCCTGAATGCTCCACAATACATCGATATCTTCTTCTGTACCCTGACCGTTTTCTATTCTCCACAAGATTTTTTCCATCCAACCGGTTCCTTCACGACAAGGTGAACATTGACCGCAGCTTTCATGGTGATAGAATCTTGAGAAATTCCAAGTGTTTCGAACGATACAAGCAGTATCATTATAAACGATGAATCCGCCTGAACCTAATGATGATCCTGTTGCAAAACCACCATCTGCCAACGATTCATATGTCATTAAACGATCTTCGCCGTTAGCTGTTTTGAAAATTAAATGTTGCGGAAGAATTGGCACCGACGATCCACCAGGAATTAATCCTTTTAACGGACGATCATCGATCATTCCACCACAATATTCATCAGAATTCATGAATTCATCAACGGTCATACCCATTTCGATTTCATAAACTCCCGGTTTTTTAACGTGACCAGAAACAGAGAATAATTTTGTTCCGGTAGATCTGCCTAAACCAATTTTAGCATAATCTTCGCCCGAATTCAATAAAATCCAAGGCACCGAGGCGATAGATTCTACGTTATTTACAACCGTAGGGTTTTGCCATAAACCTTTAACAGCAGGGAAAGGCGGTTTAATACGCGGATTTCCACGCTTACCTTCTAAAGATTCAATTAAAGCGGTTTCTTCTCCGCAGATATACGCTCCGCCTCCACAATGAACGTGAAGATCTAAATCGTAACCCGATCCTTTTATATTTTTACCCAACCAACCGGCTGCGTAAGCTTCTTTTATTGCGCGTTCCAAGGTTTTAAAAACCCACATGTATTCACCACGAATGTAGATATACGAAAGGTTTGCGCCTAACGCAAACGACGAGGTAATCATTCCTTCGATCAATAAATGCGGAATGTATTCCATTAAATATCGATCTTTAAACGTACCTGGTTCAGATTCATCGGCATTACAAACCAAATGACGTGGATTTCCTGATTTTTTATCGATAAAGCTCCACTTTAAACCAACAGGGAAACCTGCACCACCACGACCACGCAGACCAGAAGTTTTTACTTCTTCGGTAATATCGTCGGGGTTCATTTTCAATGCTTTTTCTACAGAAGCATATCCACCATTTTCACGATAAACATCGTACGTTTTAATACCCGGAATATGGATTTTTTCAAATAATATCTTTTGTCCCATAGTTTTTCAGTATGTCAGTTATTCCGTCCAAACGGCAATTTCATAGCCGTCTAAATCTGTAAATTGAAAACGTTTACCGCCCGGAAAACTGAAAATATCTTTTACGATAGTACCGCCGGCACTTATCACTTTATTTTTACTTGCTTCAATATCTTTTGAATAAAGAACGATTAAGATAGTTCCTTTAATTGGGGTGCCTGTGGTAAATCCACCATCGACATAATCTCCTTCAAAGGCTGTATAATGTTCTCCGTAATCTGAGAATTTCCAGCCAAAACATTCGGTGTAAAAATTCTTGGCTTTAACAATATCCTTTGAAAGAAATTCAATGTATTGTATTTGCTCGTGTTTTAGCTTTGTATTCATTACTTTACTTTTAAAATGTTATTTATCGTGTAAAGTCACTTTATCAGCCTTGCAATCTTCAATCAATTGATCCACTTTTTCTTTGGTTAAATGTTCGTGGTAAAAATCGCCCAACTGTAACATTGGCGCATAACCACAAGCACCTAAACATTGTACACCAACAACAGAAAACAATCCGTCTGCTGTTACCTGTCCTGGTTTTACGCCTAATTTTTCGCAGGCATAATCCATAACATCTTCGGCTTTATTAATGGCACAGCAAGATGTTACACAAAATTCCAACATATATTTTCCTACCGGTTTTTGGTTGAACATGGTGTAAAAAGTAACCACTTCGTAAACTTCGATAGGGGTAATGTTTAAAAATTCGGCAGCTTTGTTTTGCAATTCAACACTTAACCAATTGTCGTGTGCATCTTGCAATTCGTGCAATACGGGAAGTAATGCCGATTTTTGTCTTCCTTCGGGATAATGACTAATTAACTCGTTGATACGTTCTGTTAACGCCGGAGTTATGTTAATATCTTGATGGTATCGTTGTAATGTTTCCATAGGTTAACAATCTAATTCGCCTGCAATAACGTTCATACTTGAAAGGGTAATAATAGCATCAGACAAGCTGCGCCCTTTAACAATTTCGTTATATGCCTGGTAATAAATAAAACAAGGTCTGCGGAAGTGTAAACGGTAAGGCACGCGGCTACCGTTGGTAATCAGGTAAAAACCTAATTCGCCGTTTCCGCCTTCAACTGCATGATACACTTCGGTATTAGGTACAGGAATTTCACCCATAACAATTTTGAAATGGTAAATTAAGGCTTCCATGTTGTTGTAAACATCTTCTTTTGGTGGAAGGTAATAATCGGGAACATCTGCATGAAATCCTCCTTCTGCCGGCATTTTTTCTAATGCCTGACGAATGATTTTCATACTTTCCCAAACTTCTGCATTACGCACACAAAAACGATCGTAACAATCGCCATTTTGTCCTACAGGAATATCAAATTCAAAATCTTCGTACGAACAATAAGGCTGTGCTACACGAAGATCGTAATCAACACCGGCAGCACGTAAGTTTGGTCCTGTGAAACCATAACCCATTGCCATATCGGCATCTATAGCACCTGCGCCAATAGTACGATCCATAAAGATACGGTTACGCGACAGCATGTTTTCAAACTCTGTCCAAACAGCTGGGAATTCCGCTAAAAATTCATCGATTTTTCTCCAAGCCGTTTCGCTCCAATCACGTTCAAAACCACCGATTCTTCCCATGTTTGTTGTTAAACGTGCACCACAGATTTCTTCGTAGATTTCGTAGATTTTTTCGCGGTACTGCATTACGTATAAAAATCCTGTAAGCGCGCCAGTATCAACACCCATTACAGAACTACAAATAATATGATCGGCAATACGCGCTAATTCCATAATAATAACACGCATGTATTGTACGCGTTTTGGAATTTCGATACCCAACATTTTTTCAACCGTCATCCACCAACCGGTATTATTGATAGGTGATGAACAGTAGTTTAAACGATCGGTTAAAACGTTGATTTGATAAAACGGACGGTTTTCTGCAATTTTTTCAAAGGCACGGTGAATATATCCAACGGTTCCTTCGCCATCGATGATTTTTTCACCATCCATTAAAAGAATGTTTTGAAAAATTCCGTGGGTTGCCGGGTGTGTAGGACCTAAATTTAAAATAGATAATTCTACACCATCTTTTTCTTTTGTTTCCTTGATTTGTTTTTCAAATCGTTTTTCCGGAACTAATAATAAATCAGACATAGTTTTCGTATTAACAATTAGGACCAGTTCTACCAAAGAAACGGTCGTCTTTATCGGTTCTACCTTGATCTTCTAAAGGAAATTCTTTTCTAAGTGGGAAAGATTCCATTTCATCCATATTTAAAATACGTTTTAACTGCGGATGATTTTTAAATACAATTCCGTAGAAATCATAAGTTTCACGTTCTTGCCAGTTAGCGGCAGGATACAATGAAACAATACTTTCTGCTTCGGGATTGTTTGCCGGTAAAAATACTTTTACGCGAACACGTATATTATCAAACCAATTGTGTAAGTGATACACCACACAAAACTGGCGGTCTTCTTCGTAATCTGGGTAATGAACTCCGCAAACATCGGTTAAAAAGTTGAAGTTCATAGAAGGATCTTCTTTTAAGAATTTAATCACTTCGAACGATGCATCTTTTTTAACTTCAAACGCCAACATATCGTGCAGAATATGAAAGTTTTCTACTTTTGGAGTAAACTGCTGGCTTAAGGTTTGCTGAATTATTTCGTTTGTTAAGCTCATGTTATTTAATGTTATATGAGTTTAATAAATCTTTATATTCATCGCTGCTTCTACGGCGAACCGATTCGTTTTTAACGATGTTCTGCAGTTCTAAAATTCCGTCTAAAATTTGTTCGGGACGTGGAGGGCAACCTGGTACATAAACATCAACAGGAATTACCTTATCGATACCCTGTAAAACCGAATACGTGTCAAAAACACCACCTGTACTTGCGCAAGCACCAACGGCGATAACCCATTTAGGTTCTGCCATTTGTTCGTACACCTGGCGTAAGATCGGAGCCATTTTTTTAGCGATGGTTCCCATAACCAAAAGCATATCTGCCTGGCGAGGAGAGAAACTCATACGTTCTGATCCGAACCTGCCTATATCGTAAGTAGCAGCCATTGTTGCCATGTATTCAATACCGCAGCATGATGTTGCAAATGGTAATGGCCACATAGAATTGGCACGAGCCAAACCTACAACTTCACTTAATTTTGTTGCAAAAAAACCTTCGCCAGAAAAACCATCGGGCGGAGCAACTTGTTTTATGTTTGATGGATTACTCATAATTAATTCTGCATTTATTCAAACTCTAATCCTTTTTTCTTAAACTCGTATAGTAAGCCTACAATTAAAAGGAACATAAAAATGCCCATTTTGTATAAGCCTTCCCAACCTAGTTCCATGAAATTTACTGCCCAAGGGTACATAAAAATAACCTCTACATCGAACAAAACAAAGAGAATTGCCACTAAAAAGTAGCGAACATTGAAGGGAACACGGGCATTACCGAACGATTCTATACCACATTCAAAGTTTACGTCTTTATTTTTTGATGCTTTTTTTGGACCTAAAAAACCTGAAACTATAATGGTTACAAAAACAAAACCCGCCGCCAGCCCAAGCTGCATAAGGATTGGAATTAAATCTAACTGATTTGATTGCATGTTGTTTGGTACATTAATTTTTGAAACCTCAAATATAATTTTTTCGGCTCGTATAAAAAACCCAATTGTTTTTAATTGTTCGGCATTTTAACGGTTTAAGCTTAATTTATAATGGTTTTAAATAATTATAGATTAATATTAATTGTAGCTTGTTAGGTAAAAGATGCATTTGCTATATCCAATTACCAATTTTGTGAATTTGCGTGTTTTTATATGGTGACTTTTACTTATTTTTAATTATGAGAAAGTTAATTGCGGTCGTATTCTTGTTGATACTTGTTTTTACTAGTAACGCACAAACTATAAATAGCAAGCTGTATAATTATTTCGATGGAATGCCGTCGGACGATTTAACCTATGTCTGTTATTCCGAACAAGCGGGAATCGAATTGTGTTCCAGAAAAGGAATTATTCAGTTTGATGGAAACAGGTTTTACTTGAAAGATCCAACTCAGCAAAATATATTAAATGCGTATTTTTTTAAAAATGCACTGTATTATGAAGATGGTAAGGCGTTACACAAAAAAAATTACAGCTATGATGGTAAGATAGAAATTATTCAATCTAAAAATTATATGGATGAAGATCCTAATAATGATCATTTTGAAAATTTATTTATCGATAGTGAAGAACGAATTTGGTGTTCTGATTTTAATCATATCAAATATCTGCACAATAAAAAAATAGTTTCTTTTCCCGTTTTTCCAGATAATAAAGATCTAAATATCGATATACAATTTGTTGAAAAAAGTACCGGAGAAATCTGGGTTTTTACGCCTAATGGTTTGTACGAATGGAATGAAACTACAAATTTACTTTTAGCCTCATCAAACAAAAATCTGAATAAGTTACAAGTTTCGGCTGTTGAAAAAAATGACAATCAGCTTATCATCGCAACCAAACAAGGAGATTTACATTTTTATGATCTTATAGAAAATAAAATTGTAAAGATCGTTAAAACTCCAGCTTCGGTAGTTTTTCAGCAGTTGGTTTTAAGTAATGATAATTTGTATGGAATCAGTGCCAATGAAATATACAACATTCAAAACAATCAGTTTACATCCGTTTTTGCTTCGCAGAATTTTACTATAAAGCATTTTATCGTTAACGAAAAAACCAATAATTTTTGGGTGGCTACATCAAAAGGATTGCTACAATTACATTTGCCAAAGAAAGGATTAACCTTTTTAAATTTTCCTGCTGAATATTCTAAAAGCGGGAATTTTATTTTAGATGTTATTGAACTTGTACCAAATGAATTCTGGGTTTTAACAAGCCATAATCAGGTTTTGCAATATAAAAATCAGCATTGGCGTTTAATGGAACAATTTCCAGAGAATCTTAAAATTAAAAGTTTTACACTTCATAAAGATATTTACCTTACCACAACGCACGGTATTTTTCTATGGAAAGGAAATTTGTTTCAAAAATTGAATTTAAATGGATTCGTTGCTGATGAAGACATTGTAAAATCTATAATTATTGATAAAGAGTTATGGGTTTTATCAGCCAGTAATGAAATAGTTAGATACAATTTACAAACCAATAAAAAGATAAGGTCAAATTTTAAAAATACGGTCGATTTTTGGAAACAAAACAAATGGAACGATCTTACAGTAGATCATGCACAAAATATTTGGTTGGTAGGTTGGATGCCTAAAGGCTTTGGCATTTGTAAATACGATGAAAATCAACATATGTTTATTGATATATCACATAAATCATTTAACAATCATCGTGATTTGTTTGTGGGCGATTATTACAACCGAATTTATACAGACAATAAAAACAATGTACTGTTATCTGCATACGGCGGTTTTTCTATGGGAAAAAATACGGGGAAACTTAAAAAGAAAATAGATGTTCATTCATACCCAATAGACGATACTTATATAACGGGCTTAATGCAAGATACAAACGAAAATGTGTTTTTTGCAACGAATGCCGGTTTGCATGTGTATTTAAAAAGTAAAAACAAAGTTGTAAAAATAAATACTACAGATGGTTTAACAACGAATACCTTACAATACGCTTTTAAAGAAGCAAGTAATAATCGTTTGTTGTTAGGTGGCGAAAACCAATTGATTATTGTAAATTATACCGATGTATTACAAAGTCCGTTACAAAACACAATCAAAGTAACAAAACTATTAATTAATGGTAAGCATTATAAAAATACCGAAGAGCTAATACTGAATTACAAGCAAAACAATATTACTTTACAGTTTTCAACCTTTTCGTATTTGGAACCCAACAAGGTTTTTTATGAATACAGCGTTAACAACGATGAATGGATTTCTTTAGGAAACCAAGCAGAACTGTCGTTTAATCATTTATCGCCAGGTTCGTATGATATCAAGATTAGAGTAACAGATCATTTGCAGAATCAATTGAAGGATCAGCTACACTATTCCATAAAAATTAAACCACCATTTACGCAATCGCCTTTGTTTTATGTGCTGTTGGGTATTGCTGTTATCATTTTGGTTTACGGTTGGTTTCGCTATTCGCTGTATCGAAAAATGAAAGAAAAGCGATACGAACTTCAGGTAAAAGATGCCGAAATGCGAATGTTGCGTGCACAAATGAATCCGCATTTTATGTTCAATACGCTTAATTCTATCAATAGTTATATTATTCAGCATAAAACAGCCGATGCCAGTAAATACCTTACATCGTTTTCTAAACTAATGCGCAATATTTTAGAAAGTTCTAAACAGCAATGGATTACGTTAGCGCAAGAAGTAAAAACAACCGAACTTTATTTGCAGTTAGAAGCCGTGCGATTAGAAAATAGTTTTACTTATGAAATTGTAATTGACAACGATATAGAAGAAAACGAAGTTTTTGTTCCGCCGCTTATTGTACAACCTTTTGCAGAAAACGCTATTTGGCACGGCTTAAGGCATAAAGCCAATGGCAACGGAAAGTTATATGTGCGATTTATTTTAGAAAACAAAGACAAACTTCGAATCGAAATTGAAGATAATGGAATTGGTAGAGAAGGAAGTGTGCTATTAAAAACAGCTAAAAAACATACATCGTACGGTATAAAAATTACCGAAGAACGTATAGTTAAACTAAATACTGCAAATTATTTGGAAATTTTAGATTTATACAACAACAATAACAAACCCGTAGGAACAAAAGTGATTCTACACTTAAACCTGGAAGAAAATGATTAAAGTATTATTAATAGACGACGAAAAACACGCTTTGGTTACCTTGGCACATTACTTACAAGATTTTAAAGAAATTGAAATTTTAGAAAGTATTCAAGATAGTCGATTAGCGAAAGAAAGAATTACCGCATTGAAGCCCGATATTGTATTTTTAGATATTGAAATGCCTTATTTAAACGGGTTTGAAGTATTACAGCAGTTTGAAACATTGCCTTTCAAGGTAGTTTTTACAACAGCTTATGATCAATATGCTATAAAAGCATTAAAATTAAATGCGTTAGATTATATTTTAAAACCCATAGAAATGGACGAATTAAAGCAGGCTATAGATAAATACCATCAGCAGGAATTACTTACCACAACAGAACAGGTTTCCAATCTGGCAAAATTTACCATGACACAAATGTCTGATACATTGGCGTTATCAACCTTGAAAGGATTGATTTTTATTAAGATTGAAGACATTATGTATTTTTCTGCAAGCAATGCCTATACTTTCGTAGTAATGAATAACGGCGACAAGCATTTGGTAAGTAAGTCTTTAGCGGTTTTTGAAGAGGTTTTATTAGATAATCCTATTTTCTTTAGGGTTCACAAATCGTATTTAATCAATTTAAAATTCATAAGTCAGTATATTCGTGGTGAAGGTGGTGAAATTATTATGCAAGACAAAACATCAGTTGTATTAAGCCGTAATAAGAAACAAGATTTTTTAAATCTGTTTAAAAAGATATAATAAAAGCAGCTTTTTTTGAAAAGCTGCTTAAAAATTTAAATGGAGTTATTGATAAACTAATGAAATTAATTGGTTGAAATATTTAATACATTGCAAAATTCTTTATATGACATTTGCCTTAATTGTGCTTCCGTATAAAAATTTCCATCATCCGTTTTAACAATTTTTACACTTTCGTCGTTGTTAGCATTCTTAGCATTTACAGTACTACTTGATTTTATTACAAAGATGCGCATACCAGCAAAGCTTTGTAAACCTGTACCAGTTAGTCTGGTCATAAAACATTCTGTAGTGTTTGCATTGTTTCTGAAATATATTCTGTACGAATGAACTGGTCCTGCATATCCTGGCAAAGGATACCAAAAGTTGTTTGCGGAAACAAAAATATAAATCATACTTGTTTCAGATTCAGCAACTGTCAGCGGAATTTCTTTAGCTATTTCTGCTCCACTATGGTCAAAAGCACCAAAATTGTATTGCTTAACATTTGCATTTCCTTGTTGTCCGGTTTCTCCTTGTGGACCTTGTGGACCCTGAGCTCCAATTTCTCCCTGCGGACCTTGTAATCCTTCTGGTCCGGTATCTCCATCGCAATTGCTTAAAAGTAAGCTTGCACAACACAAAATAATAAATTTTGTGTATAGTTTTAATTTAGTTTTCATATTAATCGTTTTTTAATTATAATATTTGTAAATTGCAACAGTTGAGATATTTTTGTTAGCCAACAACATTTTAACATTCGCATCGCCTTTCCACGATGGTACAAAAATTCCCATTAATATATCATTGTTGCTTTTAAAACCTATGCTGTTACCAAGTTCGTAGCAGCCTTGATCAGGTTCGGTGCTGGCAACTGTACTGTTTGCAAAAAGCGATCTATTACCAGAAAAACTGTAATACTTAAAAAAATTCGATACACCGGCAGTTCGCTCAAAAGTAAAACCGCCCCAGCTTGGTGTTTGTGAAGAGGAAAACATTTCGTAGTGAATTATTTCAGTATTAGAACTACCTGTTCTTGTTAAGCTTGTTAATGATATTTTTCCCGTATTGTCGGAAGAAAAGCTAAAATTTAATAAGGTAGATCCGTCTGAATTTAAATCGAAAATGAATTTGTTGTCAGTAACTTTTAATGAAGCTACTCTTCGTATACCTTGTCCATCAAAGTATGCTTTCATTGTTCCCTCTTCTTTTACAAAATAAATTACTCGGTATCTTTGATTACCATCTTCGGTTTCATCTTGGTAAGGTACATAATATCCGTTTAAGCTTTCTGCTGTAACTTTTGTTGGAGTAGGAGTTGAAGCACCATCGTCATTAGAGTCGCAAGCGTAACAGAAAATAAAAACACTTAGTACCATAAGTATTTTTATAAAGTTGTCAATTTTTTTCATGATTTTTCAATTTTTAATTATTAATTAATGAACTTATTTCCTCATAAGACATAGTTTTTAATTGATCTAAAGTATAGGATTGATTGCCTATTCTGTATAATTGTTGTAAAGTACTGTTTGCCTCACTTCTTTTAGCAGGTGCGTTTCCAGGAATAATGACATATCTGTACCATATAGAAATAGCTGGGAAAGAACGATTGTATCTAGAAAGCTCAGTTCTTAAGCCCAAGTTTCGATTCAATTCAAATAAAATAGAAAAATCTGAATTAGGAATATGTGGAAGTGCATACACATTACAATTTTCGCAAAATTTTGCATAAACAAAAACTGCTGCATAATTTATAACATCTTCAGTAATTCTTATACTGTCTAAAGTGCGGTAGTTAAATATACCTGCTCCAGGTGTAAGGTTTTCTGCATCATAATCGAACTTCATCCATGTGGAGCTGTAAATATCCACAGATCCTGGTTGTCCTTCTGGTCCTTCTGGTCCTGGTTGTCCCTCTGGTCCTTCTGGTCCTTGCGGTCCAACATCGCCTTTTAATTCTTCGCGCATAATAATATCATCGTCTGCATCGCAACTGATTAGTGATGCGGTTGAAATACTTATTAATATAAGTCCGATAAAAAAATTTCCTTTTGCTTTCATGATTATTATTTTTTAATTAATAATCAAATGTATCATGAGAATTTATTGTTTTTATGTAACAATTTAGTAATGGCTGGATTGAGTTTGTAAAGTGCGATTTTTAAATAATCTGACTATCATTAAAACAAAACAGCTTACCGGAATAAGGTAAGCTGCCAAAAAAGTATGAAATCAAAAAGTATTCTAATTCAAATTTTTCATTTAAAATTCCATTCTATATTACTTGTAGATTGCTTCTTGCGAATTTTGAAAAATATAGTTAGGTTGATTGGTGAAATTGATAAAATCATTTTTTAAAGCATTATTATTCATAACTGAATATGGAACGTAGTAGCCTAATCCTCCTCCGCTGTCAATTGTAGTAGTGGCGTTTGACCAAAACATTAGGTATGCAAGTTTAATGTTATTGCTTTTTAGTAACTGTGTTAATTGTGTAAAATAGGTGTTTGATGTTAAATTTTGCTGCCCGGTTTCAGTCCACGCAATCGGTTTGTTTTTCTGATTTCCTACCTGCTGTAACATCTGCAGTTTACCTTTGATAAAATCCCAATTTGCGCCATTGTTACTGTTTGGTGCCGTGCTTAAATGGTAAAGATCTATCCCTAATACGTCAACATACGCATCGCCAGGATATCTTCTTAAATATTCGGTAGCATCAAGCGGAGTTGCGGGTGCATAACAAACTACCATGTTGGGTAAGTTTTTACTTCTTAGGTAATCAATAGTAAATCTAAACAAGGCAATATATTCTTCGTTTGTACAACTGGTTGAACCCCACCAAAACCATTCCCGATCCATTTCATGAAAAGGTCTAAAAATAAAAGGTGCAGGTTTTCCATCTGGTAACTTAAGTTGTGCAAAATAGGCTGCCATATCGTCTAAATATTTTTTATATACTTCGTGCTTTGCTTCGTTGGGTAGAATAGACTTTACCGAACCTGGACCAGAACTCCATGAACCACCAGCTCTGTCAAATCTGTCCGGATGTAGTGCAAAGGTGTTAATTCCGTTATTGGCAGTGTTTTTATTGCAAAGCTGTATAATTTTATCGTAAGGAATTCCTTCGTAATTATTAATGAACTGCAAACCGTTCGGAGCAAATTCCCATCCCATAATTGCGGGAATTTTGTTTGAAACATCTTTAAAATCACTTTTTTCTCCGTTAGGAAAATCGTTATATCGCCAACCTATACCCGAGACATTGGTAGATTGATGCCCGATAATGATTTTTCCTTCGTTAGCTATACGCGTTAGATTGTTTACAAACTTAATTTTTTCTTCGCTTGGTTGCGGAATAGGAGGGTCATTGTCTATACTATCTGCTGTGTTATCATCACCACATGAAATACACAATGATAAAAACAATAGAAAATAAATCGCTTTCATAACATTTTGAATTTTAATTATCTAGTGAAATTCGACATAAAAAAGCAAACTATCTATTTATTTTTGACGAATGACGGTTTTGAGTTTACCAACTGACTAAAATATGCATGAAATAAAAATTTATGTATTAAGTGTAAGTTTTGCTTTTTCTTTAATTAAGGTGAATGCTTTTCAAATAATTTAAAAGAAATAGTTGCCATAAAAAAAACACCTGCGGTTTGCAGGTGTTTTACTTGGAACTAAATATATGTTTTTTAACTAACGTATATTATAAAACAACAACGTCAGTTGCGATTTTTCCTTTTTTTCCGTCAGATTCAACGTAGTTCACTACATCTCCATCTTTTAATTCTCTTGATTTAAGTCCAGAGATGTGAACGAAAATGTCTTGACCTGTTGTTTCGTCTGTAATAAAACCAAATCCTTTTGATTCATTGAAGAACTTTACTGTACCTGTTCTCATTTGTAATTGATAAAATAAATTAATAATGTGTAAAGATAGACTTTTTATTCTGTTTTCAAAGTTTTTCCACTTTTATTTTATAAAAAATTACATTTAATTCATATTTTATAATTTTCTTTAATCTTCAAATTCGTCCATTAGTTCTTTTAGCTGTTTTAAATATCTGCCGTAGAACTTTTTAATAATCCATTCCGAGAGTAATATCAAACCAATAATTGTTATAACGCCTATGATTAAAACGGTATAGATAAACGCGGGATCGGCTTGAAAAGTTTCTTTAAAATGATAGAATTTATCAACCAAATCGTACGTTTTATCTTTACCTGCCGTAATTACAAACAAAGCTATGGCAGTAGGTAACAAAATGTAGATAGATGAGCGGTATGTTTCAATAGCAAAATGAAACTCGTAATACAGTCTTATAATACTTTCGCGACTATTAAACGTATTTGGTTGCTTAATCATTTTACTAATGGTGTAAAATCTACGATAATAATACAAACCAAAAACAATAAACTGGCATACTAAAAAGTAATATATAAGGCTTAAAACACCATGTATTTGCGACGATTCCATTAAAGGAACTATTAAAATAAACACAATGCTTACTAACCAGAAAATGGCTTCGCGTTTAAAACTTTTAATTATTTTTTCGGCAAGCGATTTACTTTTAGTTAAGTATTCTGGTTTTATGTTAATATCCTTTTCGGGTTGATTGTCCCATTTTTTTTGTAACTCATCAAAATTCATATCCGTTCTTTTTTATGATGGTTTGTAATTTTTCTTTTGTTCTGTTTAACTTTACTCGTGCATTCACTTCGCTGATACCCAAATTTTCGGCAATATCCTTATGATTCATTCCTTCTAAAAACAAAAAAATAAGGGCTTTTTCTACTTTATTGAGTTCTTGCACGGCATCGTAAAAATATTTCAGCTGTTCTTCTTTAAAAGCGCTGTCGTCTGTATCAATTCTATCATAATTTTCATGAAGTTCGTATTTGTCCTGTTTTTTATCATCTTTTTTAAAGAAGGTTAAAGCGGTATTCAAACAAACACGATACATCCAGGTAGAAAACTGACTGTCGCCTTTAAAGTTTTGGTACGATTTCCACAATTGAAAAGTCATTTCCTGAATCAAGTCTTCCTGATCTTCCGTATGGTCAAAATACATCCTAGAAATTTTATATAAAATTCCTTTGTGTTTTTGCATCAAGTCCAAGAATTCTTTTTCGGTGGCTTTCAAAGCAGAATAATTTTTACAAAATGTTAGTATCGTTTATTTTGATTTGTTACAAAGCGGATACAAAAAAACTCGTTACCTAAATAACGAGTTTTTAAAATTATATTATCCTAAATAAGTTTTTAAGATTTTACTGCGAGATGTATGTTTTAATCTGCGGATTGCTTTTTCTTTGATTTGACGAACACGTTCGCGTGTTAAATCAAAGGTTTCGCCGATTTCTTCTAACGTCATTGGGTGCTGATCGCCCAAACCAAAATACAAACGAACAACATCTGCCTCACGCGGAGTTAATGTTTCCAACGCACGCTCGATTTCTGTTCTTAACGATTCATGAATCAATTCACGATCCGGATTTGGTGATTCACCCGAACGCAATACATCGTACAAGTTAGAATCTTCTCCTTCTACTAAAGGCGCATCCATTGATAAGTGACGACCAGAGTTTTTCATTGACTCTTTCACGTCGTTTACCGTCATGTCTAACTCTTTAGCGATTTCTTCTGCAGATGGCGGACGTTCGTTCGATTGTTCTAACAACGCATACATTTTGTTGATTTTGTTGATAGAACCAATTTTATTTAATGGCAAACGTACGATACGTGATTGTTCTGCTAAAGCTGATAAGATTGATTGACGGATCCACCAAACGGCGTACGAAATAAATTTAAAACCACGTGTTTCGTCGAAACGTTGTGCGGCTTTAATTAATCCTAAGTTTCCTTCGTTAATTAAATCGGGTAATGTTAAACCTTGATTTTGGTATTGTTTTGCTACCGATACTACGAAACGTAAATTAGCTTTTGTTAATTTCTCTAATGCGCGCTGATCGCCTGCTTTAATGCGTTGTGCTAATTCTACTTCTTCGTCGGCTGTAATTAAGTCTACTTTACCAATTTCTTGTAAATATTTGTCTAACGATGCCGTTTCACGATTGGTTACCTGTTTGGTAATTTTAAGTTGTCTCATGTTTTAAATAACCCCTTCCTTTGTTGTTAACTTGTAGTTATACGCACCATGTTGCAAAATGTTACAAAAAGTTGTAAAAGTTTTTTTATTCGTAAGAATCTACGGTGATGTATAAAGGAATACTTGCTGGTATTGTAAGCCATTCGTCATCAGGAGAAGATCGTGTGACAAAAGAACTTCCGGTGGTTAAACCTATGTTTTGAAAGAAAGAACCTACGCTTTTATTTTCTTGAAGTTCTATTTTCTGTTGTTTGATTATGACAGCAATTTTTTTATGACCGCTTATGTATAGGTCCATATTTTCAATATTGATGATATTCCAGCCTCTGCTTTTATGGGATAAAATGAAGTTAATATTTTGATGAGGTATTCTTTTAGATGGTTTGCCATTTTTTACTTCATAGAAGTAAACAGAAAAATAACCACGATTAAAAGTAAAGCCTTCTAAATGCCAATGAATTTTTTTTACTTTTAAGAATTTCTCTTTGATATTCATTACCATACCGAACTCATAGCTTGTGTTAGAGTTATAGGCTGAATCTTCACCTGTTCCTATTCCTGATCCTTCACTTGTTCTGCCATAAGTTCGTTCTTTAATTTTGGCGTTTGCTGGTGGAATAATCAGTTCTTGTAATAGTTCTGACGATGGTTCAATAAATGTAATTTGTAAAGAATTATTATTTTGTAGTATGATTTCCTTTTTGTCGTAACCAAAATGATCAATTTTTACTTTTAAAGGGAATTTATATTTGTTTGTATCAATTACAAAAATTCCTTTTTCGTTTGAAGTCAAACTTTTTTTATAATCGGGTAATAGAATTGTAGCGAACTCAATGGGATCTTTAGTTTGGTTATCGTTTAATTGAAACTTTACATTTTGTGCTGTGATAATTTGTGTAGAAAATGTAAAGAAAAGTAATAAAAGTGAATTTTTCATAAGCTTTATTTGGTTTTATTCGTACGAATCTACTGTGATATAAAAGGGATAATTCATAGGGATTTTCATCCATTCTTCAAATTGCGAATCTCGTGCCGTCAATACGTTTCCTGCTGCAAAACCAACGTTTACCCCCAAATAGTTGTCATCTGCTTTTTTATTTAAATCTACTTTTAAAGTTTTTAAAATTGCAGCTACTTTTTTAGATCCGTCAATATAAATATTTAAATCTTCAACATTTACAATGTTCCATCCTAAATCGGTGTTTTTAATTGTAAAGTGAATATCTGTATGTGGAATTCTTTTTGTTGGTTTACCATTTTCAACTTCGTAAAACTGCAGACTGTAAACTGCTTTTATAAAACCAACGCTTCCAATATGCCAATGAATTTTCTTTACTTTTTTTAACTTATTGTTTGTATTTAGTATCATCCCGAATTCTAACCCCGAATCTTTATTTTCAGAATTATAACTTCTAAAAAAACCTGCTATTTTTCCCGATCCTTCACTTGTTCTGCCATAAGTTCGTTCTTTAATTTTGGCGTTTGCTGGTGGAATAATGATTTCTTGAAGTACTTCTGTAGCCGGATCTAAAAAAATATTATAAGCGCTGGTATTGTTTTGTAGTGTGATTTCTTTTTGATCAAACCCAAATTGTTCCACAATTACTTTTAACGGTAATTTGTATTTGTTTGTATCAATCATAAAAATTCCTTTTTCGTTTGATACAAAACTTTTTTTGTAATCGGGTAGAAGCACGGTTGCAAATTCAATAGATTCTTTTGTTTCAGAATCTGAAATTTGAAGGTTGATGTTTTGCGCAGTGATAATTTGTGTAACAAGTGTGCATACAAAAAGTAGTAAAGTGTTTTTCATAAAGTAAGTTTGTTTTGGTTGTAAAAATAAAAAAACCGATGAGGTTTGCTCATCGGTTTAGAATAGATTTAACAAAAACTAGTTGTTTTCTTCTTTCTTCTCGTTAGAAGGTTTGTTATCGTTATTTCTGTGTGCTGGCCTGCCTTCTCTGTTTTCAGACTTGCCTTCTCCTTTGTTTTCAGGTTTCCCTTCTGGTTTAGGAGGGCGAGGTAATAATGCCTTGCGCGATACTTTTTCTTTTCTTGTTTTAGGATCTAAACCTAAATACTTAACTTGGAATACATCTCCCATGTTTACTACATCGGTAACGTTTTCTGTGCGTTCCCAAGCTAATTCAGATACGTGTAATAAAACTTCGTTTCCTGGTGCAGCAGTATATTCTACTACAGCGCCAAATTCTAACATTTTAATTACTTTAACTTCGTAAGCTTCGCCAACTTGTGGTTTAAAAGTGATCGATTGGATTTTTGCCAATACTGCATCGATACCTGCTTGATCTGTACCTAAAATTTCAACAATACCTTCTTCGTCAACTTCGGTGATCACAATGGTTGTTCCTGTAGCTTTTTGTAATTCTTGAATTACTTTACCACCCGGACCAATCAACGCACCAATGTAAGCTCCCGGAATTGTTCTTGTGATAATTTTCGGAGCGTGAGCTTTAACTTCTTCGTTAGGTTTAGCTAAAGTTTCTGTCAGTTTCCCTAAAATGTGTAAACGTCCTTCACGAGCCTGCTCTAAAGCTTGTTCCATGATGTCGTATTTCAATCCGTCAATTTTAATATCCATTTGGCAAGCGGTGATACCTTCTGAAGTTCCAGTTACCTTGAAATCCATATCTCCTAAATGATCTTCATCACCTAAAATATCAGATAAAACGGCAAAACGATCTCCGTCTGTAATCAATCCCATCGCGATTCCAGAAACCGGACGAATCATTTGAATACCTGCATCCATCAACGATAAAGTACCTGCACAAACAGTAGCCATTGATGACGATCCGTTTGATTCTAATACTTCAGAAACCACACGGATTGTATAAGGACAATCTGCAGGAATCATGTTTTTTAATGCACGTTGCGCCAAGTTTCCGTGACCAACTTCTCTTCTTGAAGTTCCTCTTAACGGACGAGCTTCTCCTGTTGAAAATGGTGGGAAATTATAGTGTAAGTAGAATTTTTCTTCTCCTTGTTCAGATGGCGAATCAATTACGTTTGCTTCTCTAGAAGTTCCTAAAGTTGCAGTTGCCAATGCTTGTGTTTCACCACGTGTAAACAATGCAGAACCGTGAACAGATGGTAAATAATCTACTTCGCACCAAATGTTTCTGATTTCTGTAGTTTTTCTTCCATCTAAACGAGTTCCTAAATCTAATGTTACGTTACGAACAGCATCTTTGTTTACTTTTTTGAAATATTTAGAAACCAAATCTCCGTTTTCTAATAATTCTTCTTCTGTAAACAACGCAATTACTTCTTCTTTTACAGCGTCAAAAGCCGCAGAACGTTCGTGTTTTGCAGAACCTTTGCTTGCAATAGCGTAAATTTTATCGTAAGCTGCTTCTTTAACTTTTGCTAAAATAGCTTCGTCTTCTCTTTCGCCTTCGTATTCACGAACCGGTTTTTTTCCAAATGCTGCTGCTAATCTTTCTTGCGCATCAATTTGTACTTTAATGTGTTCGTGTGCAAATTTAATGGCTTCAACCATTTCTTTTTCTGAAATTTCTTTCATTTCACCTTCTACCATTGCGATAGAATCTCTTGAAGCACCAATCATCATATCGATATCAGACAATTCTAACTGTGCGCGAGAAGGGTTAATGATGAATTTTCCATCGATACGTCCAACTCTTGCTTCAGAAATCAATGTTTCAAAAGGAATGTCAGACAAAGCAAGTGCTGCCGAAGCTGCCAAACCTGCCAATGCATCAGGCATTACGTCTTCGTCATGAGACATTAACTGAATCATAACCTGAACTTCTGCATGATAATCACTTGGGAAAAGCGGACGCAAAACGCGGTCAACCAATCTCATTGTTAATACTTCGCTATCGCTTGGGCGCGCTTCTCTTTTAAAGAAACCACCTGGAAAACGACCAGCTGCTGCAAATTTCTCGCGATAATCTACCGTTAATGGTAAAAAATCTACGCCCGGACTTGCTTTTTTTGCGGCTACAACGGTACCTAAAATAACCGTTTTGCCAATTCTTACTACTACAGAACCATCGGCTTGTTTTGCTAAACGTCCTGTCTCGATTGTGATGTTTCTGCCATCACCTAAATCGATGCTTTCTACAAATAATTGTGGAATCATAAATTAATTCTCTAATTGATTAAACAATGGGTTGTGTTGTTGTGTTGTTGTTGTGTTCCCAATGAAAAACCAAGCTTTTATGCTTAAATATAATAAAAAAAAGAGGTGCACATGCGCACACCTCTTTGTAATGGATTATTTTCTAATACCCAATTCTTTAATGATTTCACGATATCTGTTGATATCTTTTTTCTTTAAGTAATCTAAAAGACTTCTTCTTTTACCTACTAAAAGAACTAATGAACGCTCTGTATTATAATCGTGACGATTCTTTTTTAAGTGCTCTGTTAAATGCGAAATTCTGAATGTGAATAATGCAATTTGTCCTTCTGCTGAACCTGTGTTCGCTGCAGCACCTCCGTGTTTAGCGAAGATTTCTTCTTTAACTTCTTTAGTTAAATACATGCTAATATTATTTAAATGATTGTTATGTATGTTTGAATTAAAAAATTCGATGCAAATGTACATCTTTTTTTTAATTTGACAATTTTAATTAATCTATTTTGGTTAGGATGATTTCTTTAGTTGAACGTTCTAAACCTTTCCAGATTAAAGTTTTACCATCTTCGCTGGAAGTGATATCATAATTGTCATTAAAAAAATAGTCAGCTAATAATTGATATTCTTCTGGTAAATCATCAAAATTCATTGAAGGTTCTGGAAAATATTTCGGATCGACTTGAATTAAAGAATAAATTGATTTATCATGGAGATTTGGATGTACTAATGATGATCTAAAAGGTATTACTTCTTCATTAAAATAAAAGTTTCCATTAAAGTAAAATCGAACTCTATCATCTTCCATCTCTTTTTCCTCCACATTTACATCAATTCTACCAAGATTGTATAGAATAGTATCATTTTTAATAATTTCGGATCCATTATTGGGTACTACTACCATTTTTTCAATTTTCCAACTACCAGATATTTTAGGTGTATGCTCCTTTAAAAATTCATTATCTCTTTTCTTGAATTCATTTGAATAGTTTATGTCTGATCCATTGTCTGATTCGCAAGAAGTAAAAACAGTTGTTGCAGTTAATAATGATAAAGTAAAAATTTTAATAAGGTGTTTTCTCATGATTTGTTGTTTTTTAACTTTTATACATTTCTGCAATTTCATCGGTAAGCCATTCCAGTAATTCCTGATCTTCATTGGTGAATACGCTTGCGGTGTTTGAATCAATATCGATCTGACCGATGTTGATACCATTTACAATAATTGGTACAACAATTTCCGATTTTACATCAATATTGCACGAAATATAATTGTCTTGCGCAGTAACATCATCAACTAAAAAAGTTTCATTACTTTCGGCTACTTGTCCGCAAATGCCTTTTCCAAACGGAATAATTATGTGGTCTGTAGGTAATCCGGCAAAGGGTCCCAAGTGTAATTCTTGCTTGCTGGTATCGGCAAAATAAAAACCAACCCAATCGTAATGTGCTACATTTAAATGTAAAAGATTACAAATTTCTTGTAATCGTTCATTAATGGTTTTGTCTGATTTTATGATTTCTGTTAAAGAAATCTTTAATTGTGCTCTTTCCATATTCTTTTTTTAGTAAATTTACAAAAAATTAAAACGCAGCAAAATTTAAATGTTTCAACGCTATCTATATAATATTTTATTAGCAGTTGCCGTACTTTTCTCGAATGTAGGGCTGGCTATTAATATTCATTATTGTGGTAACGAAATTGAAAAGGTTGAATTAGGTTACGCTGCGTCTATAAATTGTGCAGAAGACACGCACGAAAAAGCGTGTTGCAAAGAAAAGAACGAAACGGTAAAGAAAGATTGCTGTAAAAACGAAACAATCAAGCAAAAAACAGACGAGGTTGTTATTAAAATTTCTAACGTTCAGCAGTTTTCAGACTTTATAACGCCGGTTGTTTATAAATTTCAGCCGCTTGTTATTTCTAAAATCAATCTGCCAAAGAAAATCAACGTTACTTTTAAATGCGAAAGTAATGCTCCACCTTTATACAAACTCTACAACCAGTATTTGCTGTACGCATAATTACACATTTTTTACCAAAAGAATGTTTAATTAATTATGCAAATTCATGAAATATACCTTAATGCTATTGTGTGCGTTTGGCGTGCACAACATTTATGCCCAAGATACTTACAAGGGTAAAGTTTTAGATACTTACAATACATCTATAGAAAAAGCAAATATTACGGTTAACGACAGCGTTGTTGCCACTACAGATAAATTCGGAATGTTCGAAGTTACTTTAAACGAACCGTCTGTAATTTATATTTATGCTGAAGGATATGAGGTTTTAGAAGCCGAATTAACAGATAAAGACCAATTTTACACATTTCAAATTCAACCAGAAGCAGCCTTAAATGAATTGGTTGTAAACGTAAACAAGAAAAATACCGAACGCAATAAAGGTATTACCAATTCACAAACCATGAACAGTGGTGAGTTGCTAAAAGCGGCTTGTTGTAATTTGGCAGAATCTTTTGAAACAAATCCATCAATCGATGTGAATTTTTCCGATGCCATTTCCGGATCAAAACAAATTAAAATGTTGGGCTTAACAAGTCCTTATATTTTAATTGCTGAAGAAAATATTCCGAGTGTTCGCGGGGCTTCGCAGGCTTACGGTTTATCGTTCACACCGGGAACCTGGGTAGAAAGTATTCAGGTTACCAAAGGTGCGGGAAGTGTAGTAAATGGTTTTGAAAGTATTTCGGGACAGATCAATACTGAATTGATCAAACCTGCAAACGATATTCCTTTCTTTTTGAATTTATACGGATCTACCGATGCGCGTTTTGAATTGAATGCACATTTTAACGAGAAAATTTCAGATAAATGGAGTACTTCGTTATTTGTACATGGAAATACCCGCGTTAAAAAGAACGATATGAATCACGACGGATTTTTAGATAATCCACTGGGAAGTCAGGTAAACGTAATGAACCGTTGGCAGTATCAAAACCTTGAAAAAGGTTGGATTGCCTTTATTACGGCTCGATACATGAAAGACGAAAAGCAAACCGGTGAATTAGATTTTGATAAAGATCAACACAAATTATCAACCTTAAAATGGGGATCTGAACTAAACACCGATAAGTTTGATGCCAGCACAAAAGTTGGTTACGTTTTTCCAGATCAGCCTTACAAAAGCTTTGGTTGGCAAAACTCGTTCAGTTATCATAAACAAAATTCGTATTTTGGTTTAAACCAATTCGATATTACGCAACGCAGCATTTATTCCAACTTTTTATATAGTTCCATCATCAGTAATACGCTGCATAAATTCTCTACCGGAGCAAGTTTTATGCATGATGATTATTCGGAATTCGTAGCAAATTACGGTAGTCAAAATTTCGACAGAATCGATACAAGCTACGGCGCTTTCTTTGAATATACGTATGATAACGCCAATAATTTAGCATTGATTTTAGGTGGAAGAATTGATAATTCTAACCGATTGGGAACTTTTGTAACTCCGCGTATGCATTTGCGTTACAATCCGTGGGAGAAAACAACTGTTCGTGCATCGGCAGGTCGTGGAAAAAGATTAGCGAATATTTTTGCAGAAAACCAGTATTTGTTCGCAAGTTCACGTCAGTTTAATATTTTAAACGAAGGTGGAAAAGCGTACGGAATGGATCCTGAAATTGCTTGGAATTACGGTTTAAGTGTTTCGCAAGATTTTACTTTTTTAGGAAAGAACGCTAGTTTAACGCTTGATTTTTATCGTACCGATTTCCAAAACCAAATTGTAGTTGATATGGATCAATCTGCAAGAACCGTTAATTTTTATAATTTAGAAGGAAAATCGTACGCGAATTCTTTTCAAGCTGAATTGAATTACAATATCATTAAACACTTAAACTTAAGAACAGCGTACAAATATTACGATATTAAAACAACGTACGGCGACAAAACGTTAGAACGTCCATTACAGGCAAAACATCGTTTGTTTGCCAATTTAGAATTTTCTACTCATGAACATAATGGTGCATATTGGAAGTTTGATACTACATGGAACTGGTTAGGTGCACAGCGTTTACCTTATACGGGCGATAATTCGGCAGAAAATCAGTTGACATCATATACCAATCCGTTTTCTACGATCAATGCACAGGTAACAAAAGTGTTTTCTGATAAATTTGAAGTGTATGTAGGTGGCGAAAACATTGGGAATTACCAACAGCACCGTGTAATTTTAGGAGCCGATGATCCGTTTGGCAATGAATTTGATAGTACTATTGTGTACGGACCAATTTTTGGTAAGATGTTCTATGGCGGTTTACGATTTAAAATTAAATAGTATTTTAGTCTAAATTCATAATCTCAAAAGTCTAACATTTGGTTTGTTATTGTCAAATGAAACAATCTTAACGGATAAGCAATTAAACGATTAAACAAATAAACAATTTAAAATATAAAGAAAAATGAAAAAATACTTATTAGTATTATTGGCTGTTTTAGGTGTTGCATTTACAACTACAGCGCAAGAAAAGAAAAACAAAAACGCAAAAGTTGATGTTGAGGTAAAAGGTAACTGCGATATGTGTAAAAAACGTATTGAAAAAGCTGCTTTTAGCGTAAAAGGAGTAAAATCGGCAGAGTGGCATGCAGATGATCAAACGCTTCACTTGATTATCGACGAAAATAAAACAGATGCTTTAAAAATTCAAGAATCGGTTGCTAAAGCTGGTCATGATACAAAAGATGTTAAAGCAACAAAAGAGAACTACGATGGTTTACATGGCTGTTGTAAATACGATCGTGAATCGTAAATAATTTTTTATAACCCCGAAATTTATTCGGGGTTATTTTATGTTAATGCGAACTCAGCATGTTTTTTGGATCTAAATAAGTATCCAATTGTTCTTTTGTTAAAATATTTTGTTCAATAATTAAATCATAAACGCTGCGGTTTTCTTGCAATGCCTGTTTGGCAATTTTAGTACTATTTTTATAACCTATTATTGGGTTTAAAGCTGTAACAATACCAATGCTGTTTTGTACTTCGTTTCTTAAATGGTCGGTGTTTGCTGTGATTCCTTCAATACATTCAACACGTAGTGTGTCAATGGCGTTTGTTAATATTTCAATCGAATCAAATAAGGTCAATGCAATAATTGGTTCCATAACATTTAATTGTAATTGTCCGGCTTCGGCAGCTAAACTCACGGTTAGTTCGTTCCCAAT
The DNA here is from genome assembly GCF_900115115.1 of Paenimyroides ummariense. GTDB lineage: Bacteria > Bacteroidota > Bacteroidia > Flavobacteriales > Flavobacteriaceae > Flavobacterium > Flavobacterium ummariense. Next base: position 226,679 of record NZ_FOVI01000001.1, on the reverse strand, counting down.
TATTTTAAAACAAACCTGATTCACCACTTCCGGAATTACCGGATTTACTTTACCCGGCATAATTGACGATCCCGGTTGTTTTGGCGGTAAGTTAATTTCGTACAAACCAGTTCGCGGTCCCGATGTTAACAATCGTAAATCGTTACAGATTTTAGATAATTTTACAGCCAACTTTTTTAACGCGCTGGCATAACCTACAAAACTGCTGGTATCAGATGTTGCTTCGACTAAATTTTCTGCCAACTTAACCGGTTCGTTTAAAAGAGTTGCCAATTTTTCTGCACAAAGTTGTGCGTAACCTTTCGGAGCGTTTAATCCGGTGCCGATGGCGGTTGCGCCCATATTTACTTCTAAAAACTGAAAAGCCTGATCTTGTAAATACGGAATTTCTTTTTTCAGTGTAAATGCAAATGCTTCAAATTCCTGACCTAAAGTCATTGGAACGGCATCTTGCAATTGGGTTCGCCCCATTTTAATAACGTTTTCAAACTCTTTCGCTTTTCTATCCAAAGCAAAAAACAATTTTTCTAACGCATTAGTAACTTGTTTCGATGATTGAAATAGTGCCAGTTTTAATGCCGAAGGATACGCATCGTTAGTAGATTGTGATAGATTCACATGATCGTTCGGAGAACAATACTGATAATCTCCTTTTTGATGCCCCAGTTTTTCCAGAGCAATATTCGCAATTACCTCGTTGGCATTCATATTTACCGAAGTTCCTGCACCACCCTGAATCATATCAATAGGAAACTGCTCAAAATACTGGTCTTTCAGAATATCTAAACAAGCTTGCGAAATAGCATCTTTCAGTGTTTCGTTGATCAATCCTAATTCAAAATTCGTTTCAACAGCCGCTAATTTCACAACCGCTAACGATTTTATAAAAATGGGATACTGATATAATTTGTGGTTCGATATTTTAAAGTTGTTAATAGCGCGTTGGGTTTGCACGCCGTAGTAGGCATTTTCGGGTATCTGTAAATCGCCTAATAAATCAGTTTCTGTCCGAAAAGAGTTCATGCTTTTTGTTTAAAATTACAAAAAATCTTTCAACCTACTTTTAATTTAAACGGAATATTAACAAATAAATAATTTAGCAGTTAAAAGAAATAATACGCGTTTGGTATGTGATTTATCTCGTTTTCTTTACCTATAACAACCGAAATAATATCCAGACTTACCTCTAAATCCAAATCTTTTTCTATGATGTACGCATTGGTAGCTTCTAAAATAAGTTTGATTTTTTTGTTGTTCACAAAGCTTTCGGGCTCGCCAAAATGAGTCGATGTTCTGGTTTTGACTTCGATAATTGCTAAAATATTTTCTTTAGCAGCGATAATATCTATTTCGGCTTTTTTGTAACGATAATTCGTTTCAAGAATAACATAATTGTTGGCTACTAAAAATTCTTTAGCCAATTGTTCGCCTTGTTTTCCAGTATCGTTATGCGTTGCCATTTTAAATATATTTTAGAGATGTAGATTCGTTATTGATGTTTAACGAAACTTTTGTTCCCAAATTTAAAGCACGATTATCAGGAATGTGACCCGCAGGAAAATCAAAACAAATTGGGAAATTGTATTCTTTGCAAAGATCCAAAACAATCTGCTTAACATCATATCCAAAAGGAATCTGGTTGTCGTGCATATCGGTCATTCCGCCAATAATCAATCCATTTAAATCATCGAAATAACCATTGCGTTTTAAGTTGTAAAACATTCGGTCGATATGATACAAATATTCATCTAAATCTTCCAAATACAATATTTTATTTTTTGTGTTGATGGATGATTTCGATCCTAACAAACTATAAATAATCGATAAATTTCCGCCAACAAGCAAACCTTCTGCATTGCCGGTTTTATTACTTGAATTCGATGGAATTTCAATTTGATAATCTTCATTAAATAAAGCCTGACGCAATGTTTCTTTAGCTTCGTTCAACGCTTTTGGTACAGAATACGGCATAATGGCGTGCAAAGTGGCGATGCCCAAATTGTGAATATGGCTGTGTAAAACGGTAATGTCGCTAAAGCCAATGACCCATTTTGGATTTTTTACGAATTTAGAAAAATCGAGTTTATCAATGATTCGAACGGTTCCGTAACCACCGCGCGCAATCCAAATGGCTTTAATAGAATCGTCATCCATCATACGCTGTAAATCATCTGTTCGTTGTTCGTCGGTTCCACCTAATTGATTCGCGTTAATGTCAATAGTGGATCCAAAAACAATGTTCAATCCCCACGATTCAAAAAGTGAAACGGCTTCTTGAGCTTCATCTCTGGTAAAACTTCTTGCGGTACAAACCATTGCTACGGTATCGCCTTTTTGTAAATATGCGGGAATTTTCATGATGATAATTTTAAACAAAAATAGTTTTTAATTGATATTTAGAAAACTATGTTGGTTTTATTTTACGACATATTTCACAGATTTTTTTGAATGATGATAAATTATGTAAAACCTGAAATAGATCTTATTAACTTAAATATCATTAGCATATTGTTGTTTGTTATCCTGCAAGGTCTTTTTTAGACCTTGTAGGTATAATATATGTGCAAATTACATATCTACAAGGTTTTTAAAACCTTGCAGAATATAAAGATTAATGAAAATGTCAAACAATAAATAACATTTCTTTAAGTTTTGGTCTATTTAACCATAACCAAAAAATGATTAAATTTGTAGAAATTTTAATTTAACAGATCATGTATCCAGAAGAAATAGTAAAACCAATGCAGGCTGAATTAACTTCGGCAGGTTTTGAAGCATTATATACATCAGAAGAAGTTGAAAACGCTTTATCAAAAGAAGGAACAACATTAGTAGTTGTAAATTCGGTTTGTGGTTGTGCGGCGAGAAATGCACGTCCGGGCGCAATTATGAGTTTAAACAACGGTAAAAAACCAGAAAATATTGTAACGGTTTTTGCAGGTGTAAACAAAGAAGCGGTTGATACAGCACGCGAAAAAATGTTTCCATTTCCACCATCATCACCATCTATGGCATTGTTCAAAAACGGAGAATTGGTGCACATGTTAGAGCGTCATCATATCGAAGGCCATCCGGCAGAAATTATTTCAGAAAACCTAAAAGAAGCTTACAACGAACATTGTTAATCTTTTAACTGAAAAAATATATAAAAATCTATCGAATTTCGGTAGATTTTTTTATTTGTCGTATATTTGAACATAAATTACGAAAAGTGCACAAAATTTTATCTTATCCGTTAAGTATTGTATATTATTTGTTCTTAAGCTTAAGCTTATTAATTTTTCATCCGATACAATGGATTTGTTTGAATTTATTTGGATACCAGGCACATACACGCAGCGTTGTTATACTACAATGGTTTCTAATGCGCAGTGCCAATGTTTTAGGGACAACTTTTGCAGTAAAAGGGCTTGAAAAATTACCTGTAAACAAACCAATTATTTATGTATCAAACCACCAATCAATGTTTGATATTGTTTCAATGATCTGGTTTTTACGAAAAACACATCCAAAATTTGTAAGTAAAAAAGAATTAGGTAAGGGTATACCAAGTGTTTCGTATAATTTAAAACACGGCGGATCGGTTTTAATAGATCGTAACGATCCAAAACAAGCACTACCTGCCATTAAAGGTTTGGGCGAATACATACAGAAACACAACCGTTCTGCAGTAATTTTTCCCGAAGGAACACGATCTAAAAACGGTGCTCCAAAACGCTTTTCAGAAAACGGCGTAAAAATGCTTTGCAAATTTGCACCCGATGCTTATTTGGTGCCTTTAACAATAAATAATTCTTGGAAAATGTTTCGTTTCGGAATGTTTCCAATGGGATTAGGAAGCGCAATAACATTAGAAGTACACGAAGCAATGAAAGTTTCAGACTACGATTTTGCCACCTTATTCCAAAAAACCGAAGAAGCAATCGTTTCTTCCATAAAATAACACAACGCAAGTTGTACAAAAAACAGTAAAAATGTCTATTCAAAATGTTCGATTAGAAGTAATGCAGTTCTTGGAAAAGAACATAGATACTTTTGTGCAGAATTATTTAATTCCTGTAGAAAAGATCTGGCAGCCTTCAGATATGTTACCCGATTCACGCAACGAAAACTTTTTAGAAGAAGTTCGTGAACTACAAGCTTATGCAAAAGAATTACCTTACGATTTCTGGGTGGTTTTAGTAGGCGATACCATTACCGAAGAAGCGTTACCAACGTATGAATCTTGGTTGATGGATGTAGAAGGTGTTGACCAAATGGGAGGCGAAGATGGTAGTGGAAACGGATGGGCAAAATGGATTCGTCACTGGACGGGTGAAGAAAACCGTCATGGTGATCTTTTAAACAAATATCTGTACTTATCTGGGCGTGTAAACATGCGCGAGGTAGAAGTTACCACTCAATATTTAATTAACGATGGTTTTGACCCGGGAACAGACCGCGATCCGTATAAAAACTTTGTGTTTACCAGTTTTCAGGAATTGGCAACGTATGTATCGCACAACCGAGTGGCACAGTTGGCTAAAAAGCATGGGGATCATAAACTATCAAAGATTTGTAAGTTGATTGCGGGCGATGAAATGCGTCACCATCATGCGTATTCAGAGTTTGTTGAGCGAATTTTTCAGGTAGATCCTTCGGAAATGATGAAAGCTTTTCATTACATGATGAAGAAAAAAATTACTATGCCGGCAAATTTAATTCGTGAATCGGGCGGAGCGATTGGCGATGCATTCCATAATTTTTCAGAATCGGCACAGCGTATCGGTGTTTACACATCTATGGATTACGTAGATATTTTAAACAAGCTGATTAAACGTTGGGAAATCGATAAAATTACTAATTTGACCGATGAAGCAGAAAAAGCGAGAGATTACCTGATGAAATTACCAGACCGTATGGCAAAATTAGCTGAGCGTATGAAGATTTCAGACGAATCGCACGTTTTTAAATGGGTGACACCAGCAATTGTAAAATAATATAAAGCCGATAGAAATATCGGCTTTTTTAATCTTTGGTAAATCGTGTGTCACGTGTTAACCCGCAATTCGTCAGTTCGAGCGAAGTCGAGACTTTTCAATGAAAATATAGTCTAATTAAAATACTAAAATGAATTACATAGATCAAACCATAAATTTTGTTAAGAAAGAATTAGAAGGTGCCGAAACCGGTCACGACTGGTTTCATATTCAACGTGTATATAACAATGCGTTGAATCTTTTAAAAACCGAAGAAGCAAATGAACAAGTTGTTGTTTTAGGAGCTTTGTTGCACGATATCGCCGACAGTAAATTCCATAACGGCAATGAAACAATTGGTCCTAAAAAAGCAATGGAATTTATGACATCTATTGATATTATTGATGAGGTTAAAGATCATGTTGTAAAAATCATCGAAAACATTTCTTTTAAAGGTGGAAATTTCAACAAAACGTTTCATTCTAAAGAATTAGATATTGTTCAAGATGCAGATCGTTTAGATGCTATTGGCGCCATTGGTATTGCCCGGACTTTTAATTACGGCGGATACAAAAACAATGGGTTGTATGACCCGGAAATTCAGCCAAAATTAAAAATGACCAAAGAAGAATACAAGAATCATAAAGGAACAACCATTAATCATTTCTACGAAAAATTATTGCTGCTTAAAGATTTAATGAATACCGAAACCGGTAAAAAAATCGCAGAAAACCGTCACCAATATATGGAAGGTTTTTTAGAACAGTTTTATAACGAATGGGAAGGAAAAGCGTAAGAATAAATAGCTCCTTAAAATTTAAGGAGCTTATTGTTATTTCTTTTCAGGTGTTTCGTTAATAACACGAATAGGTGATGCAGCAAAAGGATTGCTGAATCCGCCTTCGTAAATGGCATTTTTAATTTCGTCTTGTATTTCAAAGTTTAACGAACCAAAATCTGCTTTTGCAGCCCAAACACGAACGGTTAAGACAACACCACTTGCGGCTAATTCTTTTACAAAAATCTCTGGTTTTGGATCTTGTAAAACTCGGCTGTCGGTAGCTAGTTTGCTTTCTATTGCCTGTTGTACTTTTTGAATGTTATCTGCATAGCTTACGGTTAAAGCAAATTCAATTCTGCGTTTTGATATCTTCGAGAAATTTCTGATTACAGAATTTGCCAAAGCTCCATTCGGACTAAAAACTTTTATTCCTTGTGCGTTGTTTAAAGTGGTGTATAATAGATCGATTTTTTCTACGGTTCCATCGGTTCCGGCAGAGTTTTCTATGTAATCGCCTACTTCAAACGGACGGAATAATAAAATCAACACACCACCTGCAAAATTCGATAATGATCCTTGCAAAGCCAAACCTGCTGCCAAGACTAAACCTGATAATGCTCCTAAAATCGCGGTTGTTTGAAAACCAAGATTTCCTGCTACCGATAAAATCAATAAAGCATACAAAACAAATTTAATGATTGATAGTAAGAAACCCCGTAAGGAAAGATCAACATTGCGTTTTTCAAATCGTTTTTTTACAAGTTTTAAAACTGTTCGTATAATGAATAATCCAATGATTAAAACTAATATTGCAGCAATTATTGACGGAATAGCATCAATAAACTTAACGACTAATAATTCAAAATAATCGGAAATTTTTGTTACAGAACCTACAACACCTTCTTTAACATTTTCTGGATTAACGACGTTTAATAATTTTTCTTTTTCTGTAGTTAACGATGGAGTTTCTTTTACAACGGTAACTAATGAATCTTTTTTCATGTTCTCAATTTTTTTACAAAAATAAAAAAGAGATGTTTATCACATCTCTCTTTATAAAATATTTATGTTTTTTAGATCGCTAATTTTTTAGCAATTGCTTTTGGTAAAGCATTTTTGTGAACCATTACATCGGTTGCTTTGTACTTCATAAATTCTTTAGTCATGTACATGTATCCTTTGTAATCGTTAGATAATCCCCAAGAGTTTTTAACAATATAATACTCTTTACCGTTTTGATCTTTCGCAATACCCACAATGTGCATTCCGTGATCATCGGTAGTTTCGTAATTGTCAAACGCTTTTTGGCGGTCTGCATCGGTAACTTTTTTCTCTGGTTTTGGTCCGTTGAACATATCTGCTTTTTGTTCTGCAGTCATTTGTGCAAAATCAATTTCAGGAATGTAAGCTATACCATTTTTCCAGCTAAATCCTTTTTCAGAAACATCGCCACCCCAAGCAACAGTATAACCGTTTTTCAAAGCGTTGTCAACAATTTCTACTAATTCATCTTGTTTCACATTCCAAACTTGATCAAAAGCCCAGTTGTCAGGAACCAACAAAGTGAATTTTGAATAGTATGGATATTCTGTAAACGAAGAAACTTCTACATAATCATCTGGGTTGATCCCAACCACTTGGTCTGCAAATGTTTTAGGCGTGTATTTTTTACCTTCGTATGTAAATTCTTTAGGAGCAGTACCTAAATAGGTGTCAATAACAGCTGTGTAAGCAGTTAACCAGTTTTCTGATAATTTATCGTTTTTAATAACCGATGCCAAAACAGATTCGGTAATTTTGCTCATTTCAGAGAAGTTGTTACGTGTTTGCCCTTCTTGTAAGCCCGAATAAGCCGATCTTGGAACCGTACCGTATTTTTTGTACATGTTCATAACATCGTGAAAAGCACCACCTTCGCCCAACGTAACTGCACCATGCATTTTTACATACATTTTACCTTTTTCGATATACGCGTTACGAGCTGTGAAGATTTGAGCTAATTCAACAGGTTTTTTACCCATGCGAATCATTTCAGATTCAATGAATGAATTTCCTGAATAAGACCAACAAGTTCCAGATGAACCTTGATCTTTAACCGAAGTGTTTTCTAAGTTAATTACATCGGTAAACGTAAAATGATCTTTACTGTTGGCACTTTGGTTTGCCTTTACCTTATTCATTAAATCGTCTTGTGCCGATACATTTGAAGTTGCAGCTAAAGCAATTAATACCGCCGCAAATAATGGTTTTAATTTTAAACGAAACATATTGTTATTTGAATATTTTTAATAGTAAGTACGAATTTATGCAATTTGTTACATAACTAAATGAAATGTTTAATTTTTTTGAAAAACATAGTAGTAATTTTTGTTTTGCACTAACTTTACTTTTTGGATTTTTTTATGGAAATTAAAGAACAAAATATACTTACCAAACCCATATTATGGTTTCTTACAATTAGTACAGGTTTAATTGTTGCGAATATTTATTACAACCAACCTTTGTTAGGTTTAATTGCAAAAGATTTTGACATTACAGAAAGTAAAGCAGTTAAAATAGCAATGCTTACACAAATGGGTTATGCCTTAGGTTTGTTTTTAATAATTCCCTTAGGAGATAAAATAGCACGTAAAAAGTTGATTTTATTCAGCATGTTTCTTACTATGCTTTTTTTGCTAACTATAGCTACAGTTACTAACTTGATGTTATTGTATGTGGTTAGTTTTGCTTTAGGAGTAGTTTCGGTTGTTCCGCAGCTTTTTATACCCATGGTTGCCGAACTTTCTACCGAAAATACCCGTACACAAAATATCGGCATGGTTATGTCTGGCTTGTTAATAGGTATTTTAGCATCAAGAATGATTAGTGGTATAGTTGGTGATTATTTTGGTTGGCGGTTTATGTTTTACATTGCTTTGGGGTTAATGATACTTACAACAATTTTTATTTATTTGTTGTTGCCACAAACATATCCTCACTTTAAAGGAAGTTATATTTCACTACTAAAATCGGTTGCTCATTTTGCTAAAACAGAACCTGTATTACAATTAGCATCCTTGCGTGGAGCTTTATCGGCAATTTTTACTACTTTGGTTTTTCATTTAGAAGAAGCTCCTTTTTTAGCAGACGCAAGTGTTGCGGGAATGTTTGGTTTGGTGGGAGCAGTAGGCGCTGTTGCTGCAGCTTCAGTGGGCAGGTTTACACGTTATGTTTCTAAAAATACAATTATAAGTGTCTCTCTTTTAATTATATTGTTAAGCTGGATGTTTACCTATTTTGCAGGCTATACTTATTGGGGATTGATAGTGGGTTTTATACTGATTGATTTTGGACTACAGTCGAGCCACATTATGAACCAAAGCGTGTTTTTTGCAATAAATATTAAGGCAACCAATCGTTTAAACACAGTTTATATGGTATCGTATTTTTTAGGTGGATCATTAGGAACACTTTTAGGAGCTATTGCTTGGGAGCATTATGGATGGGCAGGTGTTTGTTGTATAGGTGTAATATTCACTGTTTTTGCATTATTAGCTCACATTTCGTTGTATAAAAAAGTAGAAAGATAGTGTATGTTTATAAAAAAACCTTCAATATTAATTGAAGGTTTTTTTTTCTTATTACAACGTTTCTTTTAACCATTTAAAAAACTCGGTTTGCCAAACCATCGCATTTTGTGGTTTAAGCACCCAGTGGTTTTCATCGGGTAAATAAACAAATCTACTTTTAATGCCTTGTAATTGTGCAGCTGCAAATGCTTCCTGACCTTGACCAATTGGCACGCGGTAATCTTTACCGCCATGGAAAATCAAAATAGGTGTGTTCCAGTTTTTAACCAATAAAATTGGGTTGTGCTGGTAATAGGTTTTTGCAGCATCTTTATTGGTTTCGGTATCCCAATACGCACCGCCTGCATCCCAGTTAGGGAAAAAAGTTTCTTCGGTAGTTCCGTACATGCTGTGTAAGTTGAAAACACCGCAATGAGCAATAAAACTCTTAAAACGGTTTTGGTGAATTCCTGCCAAATAGTAAACCGAATAGCCGCCGTAACTTGCACCAACTGCACCACGACGAGCGGTATCTACATATTTTTCTTTAGAAACATCGTCGATAGCCGAAAGGTAATCGTTCATTGCCTGTCCGCCCCAATCTTTAGAAATAGCTTCGTTCCATTCCACTCCGAAACCAGGTAAACCTCTGCGGTTTGGTGCTACAATCACATAACCTTCTGCTGCCATTAACTGGAAATTCCATCGGAACGAATAAAAAGGCGATACGATAGACTGTGGTCCGCCTTGGCAATATAACAACGTAGGGTATTTTTTGTTAGCATCGAAATTTGGAGGAAGAATAACCCAAACCAACATTTTTTTACCATCGGTTGTAGTTACGTAACGTTTTTCAACCTTGCTTTTTGCAATTTTACTATACGCAGCATCATTTACATGTGTAATCTGGTTCCACGTTTTTTTCTTTAAATCGTACGAATAAACTTCAGAAGCCGTATTAAAATCGGTACGGGTAACCAAAACTTTATCTTTTACAAAGCCTACAATACTGGCAACATCAAAAATACCGTTGGTTAATTGTTTTACCTGCACGGCAATTCTCGTCACACCCGGAAAGTTCACTTCAAACAACTGCGTAGTTCCATCAATCGGAGCAATAAAATAGACTTTTTTACCGTCGTTGCTCCAAACATAGCTGTTTACCGTTCCGTCCCAACCAGCGGTTAAATTAATATCAATGCCTTTGTGACGCACAATAATATCGTTTTTATCGGCTTCATAACCATCGTTTTTCATTTGCAGCCATGTTAAATCGCCGTTTGGTGAAAAAGTTGGGTGCGTATCGTAACCTAAATTCTTTTCGGTTAAATTAACGGTTTGCTTGGTATCTAAATGATATTCATACAAATCGGTATTCGTACTTGTAGCATAAGCTGTTCCTGCTTTCTTTTTTGATACATAAATAACCGATTTTCCGCTTGGATGCCAGATATAATCTTCTTCGCCACCAAAAGGTGCCTGCGGACTATAATAAGGTTCATCTTTTAATAGATCAGTTTTTTCATTGGTTTCCAAGTTCGTAACAAAAACGTGGCTGAAAGATCCGTCGTTATCTTTGTCCCAATGGCGGTAATCTAAACCATCGTACACATACACATTCGATTCTTTCAATTCAGGATACCTGTCTTTTCCTAAAACTTTATTTACCTTAACTTCTTCGGCAGATAATTTAAATTTTCCGTCGGGTGAAAGGTTTCGGTCTTTAATCAAACCATCAGTATTTTCAAGTTCTTTGATGCGTTTTCCGTCAACGGTTACCTGATATGTTTTGTATTCCACCGTGTTTTTATCCACATTCGGAATTCCAACCTTATAAATTAAAAAATCGCCTTTTTCTGTGATGCCAACCGGGTTTACGCGCCCTAACTGCCAAAGTAATTCTTTTGTCATTACCTTATCTTGTGCACTGGCCTGCAGCGCAATTACCGATAAAGTAGCTAATAAAATACGTTTCATTTTTACACCTATTTTTAGTTGCGGCTAAATTTACGAAATATTAAATGATAAAAATTCCTTAAAGTTTTGTTTTATGTTTTTTGAAGGATCGAAAAATGAAAAATTATGACTAATTTCACGAACGAAAAAATACTACACAATTAATTTAGAATGGAAGATTTTAACTGGGGCGACTTAATCAATCCTGAATTCTACATAAATTTAGAAATTGCCGGTCATAAAATTGGTTTATACGTTGTTTTATTCATTGTATTTGCCGAAACGGGTTTGTTGGCAGGCTTCTTTTTACCGGGTGACAGCTTATTGTTTTTATCGGGAATTTACAGCAAAGCTTTAATGAGCGAAATTGTTGTAATTGAAAGCGATTTTTTAAATGTTTTAGGCGTGGCATCGTTAGTTGCTGTGGCAGGAATCGTTGGTAATTTGTTTGGATACTGGTTTGGATCTAAAAGCGGAAACTATTTGTATCAGAAAGAAGACGGATTTTTATTTAAAAAGAAATATCTGTTAGAATCGAAAGCTTTTTTTGAAAAACACGGTGGTCGTGCCATTATTTTTGCACGTTTTTTACCGGTTGTTCGTACGTTTACGCCAATTATCGCAGGTGTTGCCAATATGGAATTCAAAAAGTTTTTGTTCTATAACATTGTAAGTTCTATTGCATGGGCATTTTCGCTGATCTTTGCAGGTCATTATCTGTATCGATTTTTGTTAGACAGCTACGGCTTTGATCTTACACATTATATAGAATACATCATTCTGGTAATCATCATCATCACAACGGTACCATTTGTTGTTAAACTGATAAATAATAAAAGAGCAAAAAATAAAAAATAAGGGAGTATATTTACATCCCTTTTTTTATGCATTATGGTGAAGAAAATTTTTAAATTCATAGGTAAATTAATCCTGTATTTTTTCGGGATCAGTATTGGTTTGGTTCTCCTTTTTAAGTTTGTACCCGTGCCGTTTACGCCGCTGATGTTTATACGAACTTTTGAACAAATTGGTAGCAACGATAAAGTTGTTTGGAAACACGATTGGGTTTCGATTGATGAAATGGGAACATCGATTCAAAAAGCGGTTATTGCCAGTGAAGACGGAAAGTTTACTACGCACAATGGTTTCGATGTAAAGGCGATCGAAAAAGCGTATAAGAACAATCAAAAAGGAAAGAAGGTTAAGGGCGGAAGCACCATTAGCCAGCAAACTGCCAAGAATGTTTTTCTTTGGCCGGGCAGAAGTTACTTACGAAAAGGATTGGAAGCGTATTTTACGGTTTTGATTGAAGTTGTCTGGGGCAAAGAACGAATCATGGAAGTTTATTTGAACTCGATTGAAATGGGCAACGGAATTTACGGAATCGAAGCGGCATCACAACACTGGTTTAATAAATCTGCAAAAAATCTTACAAAAACCGAAGCTGCTGCTATTGCTGCCATTCTTCCAAATCCGAGAGTTTACAAAGCTAAAAACGGTTCGAGATATATCGAAAGAAGAAAGAATGCTATTAAGCGTCAGATGAATTTTTATAATAGTCCAAACTATTCGGAATAATAATGAATGAAGATTTAAAAAAAGGATTGATCGGACTTGCTTTTGGACTTATATTATTAATTTTTGGATATTTTTCGAAATACTTAAAAAATAATGACAGAGAAGAACCCAAAACTAAAGATGAAAAAATACGTAAAGGACTTTTAAATGTAACCTACGTTGGTTATTTTACCAAAGGCATACTCGGAATTATTATTATTCTTATTTCCTTACTGTTTTTTATTAAATATTTGGTAACTATGTTATAAATTATCATCTATTAATTTTTTTGTAACTTTACTTTTAGTACACAACTTAAAATGATAATTCTTTAAGTTTTCGAGAAGTCCTCACAGGTTTTTAAAACCTGTGAGGACTGAAATCAAAAGTCTTTGGTTTGTTTTTTGTTATGTACAAATAAAATTATATTATTAATTAAAATTTAGAACTATGAAAAAGAACATGTTATTAATGGCTGTTGCTGCCGGATTGTTATCGGTAACGGCTTGTAAAAAAGAAACAACTACAACAACTGAAACTACGGTTGATACATTAACCACAGAATCTACAACGGTTACTACCGAAGAAACAACTGTTGATCCTGCGGTACAAGCAGAAATTGATGCTGCGGAAGTTCGTTATGAAAAAGCCGAAGCTGATGTGAAAGCTGCCGTAGAAAAAGGCGATAAAAAAGCCGAAGCAGCAGCTGTAAAGGTTCGTGACGAGGCTAAAACTTCTTGGGACAAGTTAAAAGCAGGTGTAAACAACGCCGCTAACGATGTAAAAGACGGTATTAACAACGCTGCAGAAAAAGTAGAAGAAGGTGCTGATAAAGTGGGCGAAAAAGCTAAAAAAGTAGGTAAAGATGTAGAAGAAGGTTACAACAAAACCTTAGATAAAATGAAAACCAATAACTAATTATTTTAGTTTTATAAAAAAATCCTGTATTTTGCAATACAGGATTTTTGTTTTTTATATCTTTTAGAATTGATCAGTTTGATAATATTTTCTCGTCAGTTCAAGCTTGTCGATAACTTCAAATTTCTAATAAAAATTTACAGGTAAATTAGTTTTAGAAATTTTAGCGATACAAAATGGTTGTATAGGCATATGATGTCCAGCATTGTTAACAATCTTGTTAATATAAAACTGTACTTCGGTTGATGTATATAATACTTTATCAACTACAATAGCATATTTTCCATCAGGACGAGGTTCGTCTCTCACAAATACTATGTTTTCTTGATTAAAGTTTATTGTTGTACCACTTAAATCATGATGCTCTGTGGCAAGTAAACTTACTAAACTATTCCAATCAGATTGTGCTGTTATCACGCTGTTTTGTGAGGTTGTTGTAATGTTATCACCAGCAAAAGCGCCAGCAGCTAAAATTTCAAAAATTTCATTTTCAGCAGCTATCACGTTATCATCTCCTTTACAATTTGTTAAGAAAATAGAAAGTGTTGCAATTAAAATAAAGTTTTTCATATAGTTATGTGTTTTTAAATCAATTATATAAAAATAACTAATTTATTTTATGAAAAGCAATATTAATAATTGATTGAAAAATATCCTTCTAATTCCCTTTAAACTCGGCTTTACGTTTTTCTAAAAAAGCGGTGGTTCCTTCTTTAAAATCGGCAGTTCCAAAGCAATATCCAAAACGATCAATTTCTGTATTAAAACCATTAATTCCGTCTTTAAAATTAGCGTTCACCGCTTTAATTGCTTGCGAAATAGCCGTTGGCGAGTTTTTAGCAATTTTCAATGCTAATTCGGTCGCTTTATCTAACAATTCAGGTTGCGAAACCATGTGGTTAATCAATCCGTATGATAAAGCCGTTGGAGCGTCAATCATTTGTGCGGTCATAATTAATTCATTAGCACGCCCTTTACCAATAAGCTGCGGTAAACGCTGCGTTCCGCCGTAACCAGGAATCACGCCTAAGGTAACTTCTGGTAAGCCCATCTTAGCGTTGTTGCTTGCAATACGTATGTGTGCCGCCATTGCCAATTCTAACCCACCGCCTAAAGCAAATCCGTTTACGGCAGCAATTACCGGCGTTTGTAAATTCTCTACAAAATCAAACAATAATTCTTGTCCTTTTCTTGCTAATTCAGATCCTTCCGATACATTAAAACTTGCAAATTCCGAAATATCAGCACCTGCAACAAACGCTTTTTCGCCCGATCCCGTTACAATGATGGCACGCACTTCGTTATCGCTTTCGCATTCTTTAAAAGCATTGTGCAATTCCTCGATAGTTGCCTTGTTTAAAGCGTTTAATTTTGTTGGGCGGTTAATTGTAATAGTAGCTACAGCATTATTTTTTTTTACTAAAATGTTTTCAAACGACATATTTTTATTTTTTAGTTACTAATTGGTAGTTTTACGTAAAACGTTGTTCCTTTATTCAAAACCGATTCAAAACGGATGCTTCCGCCGTAGCTCTCGATCATGTTTTTAATCATTGCCAAGCCAAGTCCCATTCCGCTTGTTTTTGTTGTGAATTTAGGTTCGAAAATTTTATCTTTAATATCTTCAGGAATCCCAGATCCATTGTCGGAAACAGTGATTAATACCGATTGACCTTCTCTTTTAACTTTGACTGAAATTCGTGGAAAGGGTTCATAATTCGGAATTCCTTCAATAGCATTTTTAACCAGATTGTTTATGATTCGGATAATTTGCGATTGATCAAATATAGCAATGATTTCGTCTTCGGTTGATTCAAAATTGATAAAATCTTCGTTAAAAATATCCAAAGCCAATTGCACCACCTTAACAACATTCAACGTGGTATTTTCTTGAGCAGGCATCGATGCAAAGTTTGAAAAAGCCGATGCAACCGCACTCATGGTATCAATTTGCTGCACCATGGTTTCGCAAAAGTCTTTTATCTTTCCGTTTACGTTTGGATCTTCCGGATTGAATTTTCGTTGAAAACTTTGAACGGATAATTTCATTGGCGTTAACGGATTTTTAATCTCATGCGCCACCTGTTTCGCCATTTCGCGCCACGCCATTTCGCGCTGACTTTGAGCCAGTTTTTCTGCCGATTCTTCTAACTTATCAACCATTTGGTTGTACGAATTTATTAAGGCTTCAATTTCGTACGAAGCGTTTTCTACCTTAATTTTTTCGTTTCGGCGGTTAATATTTGTTTTTTGGATACGATCGCTAATTAATTGAATGGTTTTGGTAATGTAGCTTGATAAAATAAACGCGAGAATAATTGCCAGAATAATTACAAAAATATAAATCTGTGCAAAAAGTATTAAAAAACTGTTTACCTGCGCGTCATAAAACGATGTTTCTTCGGCAACTGGCATGCTAATAATTCCTAGCGGTTTAAACTGGTTGTCTTTTATGTAGTTGTAGGCAGAACGGTATGTTACGCCGTCTATAATTCGTAAATCAATAAAGCGTTTGGTACTTGTGGTTTCAATTATTTTCAGAATATTGGGAGATATAACTTCGTTGTTTATTTTATCGACAATAAAATTTCCTTTCGATGTTATTAAAAGATTTCCCTTTAAATCGTAAATGTTGATCTGTATGTTGTGAATGCTGGAGAGTTCGAAAATTTTATCCTTAAAAATCAATGGTAAATTTTCTGTCGTCACAGGAATATCCGTGGTTTGCAGAATAAAGTTTAAATGCTCGTTTACGGCATCTTCCTTTCTAATCAATCGATCCTGATGGTAATTTCGCGCTTCTTTTTTAAACTGATAAATGGTAACCATGGCAATTAAAACCGACGATACAATGGTAAGAAAAATCATGGCAATGAAAATTCTTACACGTAACGATGTGCTTTGTATGTTGAATGGTTTTGCCATAAATGCCTAATTTTTCTCGCGTATTTTCTTATAGAATTTAAAGCCTAAAGTTAACAATAGTGCCAATACAAAAATACCGGCTACGCCAAAAATCCAGTTAATGGCACTTTTTAAAATTACTAAAAATACTACTGAAAAAAGTATAATTGTGGCACCTTCGTTCCAAATTCTGAAAAAAGAACTGTTTTTTGTAAGGTTTTTGTTTTTGATCTGTTTTACAAACTGCTGACATTTAAAATGATACAGCCATAAAAGCAGTACGAAAAGCAATTTAACGTGCATCCAGGGCATTTGCAAAAGTGCAGGATTTTCCACCAACATCCACACGCCAAAAATAGTTGCCAATACGGCAGCCGGAAAAGTAATAATGTACCACAATCTGTTAGTCATTATCCGGTATTGATTTGAAAGAATTTCCTTTTCAATATCCGATTTTAACTGAGCTTCGGCATAATACACAAACAAACGTACAATGTAAAAAAGTCCGGCAAACCAGCAAACAACAAAAATAATATGTAACGCCTTTAAGTATAAATACATAAATTAGTTTTTAGACCAATCTTTTACCCAATTTGCAACCACGTTACACCATTCGTCTTCATCGTTCAAACACGGAACAGCAAAAAATTCTTCGCCACCATTTGCTTTAAAATCTTCGTTGGCACGCATAGCAATTTCCTCTAATGTTTCTAAGCAATCGGCAACAAAAGCAGGTGTTACAACAGCTAATTTCTTAATTCCTTTGGCAGGCATGTTGTTAATTTCAACATCGGTATAAGGTGTTAACCATTTGTCGCCGGCTAATCTTGATTGAAAGGTTTGACTGTATTTTCCTTCGGGAATTCCCAATAGTTTAACCACTTGTTTGGTGGTTTCAAAACATTGGTGGCGGTAACAGAACTCGTGTGCAGGCGATGGTGTAGTACAACACGATCCATTGATTTTACAATGCGATTTGGTTACATCGGTTTTACGAATATGGCGTTTTGGAATTCCGTGATATGAAAACAGCAAATGGTCATAATCAAATCCTTCCAAATGTTTTTTTATAGAATTTGCCAATGCCTGAATAAAATCGGGTTTGTTGTAAAATGCAGGAACTTTGGTCAACGTTATTTCAGGAAATTTAGTAGCAACCAATTCGTCTGCCAATGCCCAGATTGTAGTAGTTGATGCCATAGCATACTGCGGATATAAAGCCAACAACATTACATCGGTTACACCTTGATCTTTTAATTCCTGCAGCCCTTTTTCAATAGTCATTGTTCCATAGCGCATAGCTAAAGCAACGGGAATATCCACTTGGTTTTTCACTTTTTCGTGCATTCTTTTAGAGAACACAATCAAAGGTGAACCTTCGTCTGTCCAAATTTGTGCATAAGCGTGAGCCGATTGTTCAGGACGTTTTCTTAAAATGATTCCGCGGACCAATAAAGCACGCAGTAAATATGTAACATCGATCACATATTTATCCATTAAAAATTCATCTAAATAAGGCTTTACGTCTTTTGGTGTTGGACTTTCGGGCGATCCTAAATTAACTAATAAAACTCCTTTCATGTTTTGTGTGGTATTAATTTGTCACTAAAGACATTAAATATTTTTTAGGCGTAGTGCCAAATTTCTTTTTAAATGCTGCAATAAAGTGGCTTGCAGTGCTGTAGCCAATGCGGTTACCCACTTCGTTTACATTATAAGTGCCGCTGTCTAACAATTTACGGGCATATTCCATTTTATAATCAAACAAAAATCCGTAAACTGTATCGCCATAAACCTGCTTAAAACCTTGTTTTAATTTTTTGATGTTCAAACCAATTTCATCTGCTAATTCCTGAAGAGTAGGAGGTTCTGCCATATTTTTCAACAAAATGTCTTTGGCATGTTTAATTTTCATAGTTTCTTCTTCATCGGTTTTAAACGGGCAACTTTCATCGTCGGTTCCTTCGGGTTTATTAAAAAGAAGACTCAATAATTCGTAAACTTTGGCCTTATAATACAGTTTTTTGACCGATGAATGCAGATTGAAGTTCATTATTTGATACAAAACAACCGACATGGAAGGGGTAATGTTTGTTTGTGCATAATGTTTCCTGTCGATCGCATCTTTGTTTAAAAAAGGAATAAACTCGGCTTCGGTCGAAAAAAGATTATGAAATTTTTTTATCGATATAATCACAGAAATGATCCACGAACTCGGTTGAACTTCCAAATGAATAGGCAAGCCACGCTGCGGATTGTAAAGCGTTAAACTGTTTTCTTCGTTAACCGGTATGGTGTAAGCGCCGCTGTTAAAAACAAACGTTCCTTTCCCTTTTAAAATAAAGTGAAACTGCATAACCTCGTTACTTAAATCTTTTGTGATAACCTGCACATTGTCAGATTCGTTTTTTAAGCGAATGCAAATAAAATCATCTTCTAAAATAACATCTTCTTGAGTTCTCATAGCGTTGTTTTTGTTTTTTGAATGAATTAAAATTTAGCAATCAATCTATTTAGAATTGTTCTAAATATTAATTCAGTAAAAATCATTAACGTCAGCAAATATAAGGCTTTTTTGAAAAAATAACGCAACAAAAAATCAAAATGTAACTTTGCGATATAATTAGTCCTTACAGCGTTATTTTAATTAAACTATTGCTTTTAAATTTGTGAAGCTTTATTAGTGAAACTAAATAATGAAGAACAACAACAATATAAAACCGTCGCATTTTTATGTGGTGGGATTAAATTACAAGAAAGCCGATGCGGAAACGCGTGGTAAATTCAGTTTAAGCGACCAGGCGAAATCGAATTTGCTGGACGATGCCCGTTTGGAAGGAATTCCGTCTTTAATGGCTATTTCTACCTGTAACAGAACCGAACTGTATGGTTTTGCAGAACATCCATTTCAATTAATTTCTTTATTGTGCAAACACAGTAACGGTACGGTAGAAGATTTTCAGCGTGTAGCTTACGTGCACAAAAATAACGAAGCTGTTTCGCATCTTTTTAAGGTTGGAACAGGAATGGATAGTCAGATTTTAGGCGATTTTGAAATTATAAGTCAGGTTAAAACCGGTTTTATTGCAGCCCGCGAAAAAGGATTGACCAACAATTATTTTGAACGATTGGTAAATTCGGTTATTCAGGCAAGCAAGCGCATTAAAAACGAAACCGAGATCAGTACCGGTGCAACTTCGGTATCATTCGCTTCGGTTCATTACATCTTAAATAATGTAGCAGATATTAAAGAGAAAAATATCCTGCTTTTCGGAACAGGGAAAATAGGTAGAAATACCTGTGAAAACCTTGTGAAGCATACAAAAAATAATCAAATTACTTTAATAAATCGCACCAAAGACAAAGCACAGAAAATTGCGGGTAAATTCAATTTAATCGTTAAAGATTATGCCGATTTACAAGCCGAAATTCAAAATACCGATGTGCTGATTGTAGCAACCGGGGCGCAAAATCCAACCATTGACAAAGAATTGCTGAATCTTAAAAAATCATTGTTGATTTTAGATTTATCGATACCAAAAAACGTGAATGAAAATGTGTTGGATGTTGCCGATGTTACCTTGGTTCATTTAGATCAATTGTCTCAAATGACCGATGATACCTTAGCAAAACGCAAAGAATATGTGCCGCAGGCAATGGCTATTATAGATGAGGTGAAGCATGAATTCATTACTTGGACACAAGCCAGAAAATTTGCACCGACAATTCACGCGCTAAAAGCAAAATTGGAAGAAATTAAAGAAACCGAATTAAAATACCACAAAAAGAAAATACAAAACTTTGACGAAGATCACGCGAATTTAATCACCACGCGTCTTATTCAAAAAATTACTACACACTTTGCCAATCATTTAAAAAATGAAACCACCGAAGTTGATGAAAGTATTGAATGGATCGAAAAAGTTTTTCAAATAGAAACACTCACAAATGAATAAAATAATCAGAATTGGAACCCGCGACAGCGAATTAGCGCTTTGGCAAGCCAATACCGTATCAAAACAACTGAATAATTTAGGCTATAAAACAGAAATTATAGCTGTAAAGGCTGATGGGGATATTATTTTAGACAAACCTTTATACGAGTTAGGAATTACCGGAATATTTACTAAAACGCTCGATGTTGCCATGATTGCCGGCAAGGTTGATATTGCGGTGCATTCCATGAAAGACGTACCAACAGCTTTACCGCAAAGTATTGTGCAGGCTGCCGTTTTAAAGCGCGGAAACGTGCATGACATTTTGGTTCACAAAGGATCTACCGATTTTTTGGAGACCAACGGAACAATTGCCAGCGGATCGTTACGCAGAAAAGCGCAGTGGTTAAACAAATATCCGAAACATACAGTAGAAGATTTACGTGGAAACGTGAATACGCGTCTGCAAAAACTGAAAGATAATTCGTGGAATGCAGCTATTTTTGCTGCCGCCGGTTTGGAGCGAATCAATTTAAAACCAACCGAGTTTATTAATTTAGATTGGATGGTTCCCGCTCCAGCGCAAGGTGCAATGATGGTTGTTGCAATGGAAAACGATAATTATGTTTTAGATGCCGTTGCACAATTAAACGATATTGAAACCGAAATTTGTACACATATAGAACGACAGTTTTTACGCACATTAGAAGGCGGTTGTACTGCACCAATTGGTGCTCTGGCAAGTTATAATGAAGAGGAAGATACCATTATTTTTAAAGGAAATTTACTTTCGATAGACGGAAAACAGAAATTCGAAATTGAAAAGAATGTTCCCATTAACGAATGGAAAAAATTAGGTTTTTTCGCAGCAAAAGAAATTTTGGAAAACGGCGGTTCTGTATTAATGATAGAACTTCGATCTCAATTGAAAAAGTAAAATGAAACCAAAAATCTGCATATTATCAACCAAAAGACTCAATAGCAATCAAAAACAATTTTTGCTAAATGCAGGTTTTTCGGTAATCGAAGCAGATTTTATCAAAATTATATTTGTTCCTTTTCAGTTAAAAACCATTCCAACTTTATTGCTTTTTACATCTCAAAATGCTGTAAAAAGTGTATTGCAGAATGAAAATATCGAAACTTTAAAGCAAATTCCCGCTGTTTGTGTAGGTTCAAAAACCAAACAATTATTACAGGAAAATGGATTTAATGTGCTGGAAGTTCAAGAATACGCAGAAGATTTAGCACCGATAATTCAACAGAAATATCACTTGGAACAAATTGCCTTTTTTGCAGGAAATTTAAGACGAGATGTTTTACCAAATGCCATGCAAAAAGCCAATATTTCTTTTGAAGAATACATAGTGTATCGAAATACTACAAATTCAATAGAAATTCAAGCAGAAACTGATGCATTGCTGTTTTTTAGTCCATCGGGAATTCACAGTTATCTGCAACAAAACACCATAAAAAATCAAACCTGTTTCTGCATTGGTACTACAACTGCTGCGGCTTTAAACGGAATTACGAACAATATTGTAATTGCCAACAAGCAAACGGTAGAAAATGTAATTATTCAGTGCATTAATTACTATAGCAATAAGCTTTAGGCAGAATGCCATAAGCAAAATTAATATAAACAATTTGGCTTGAAGCATACAGCTTAAAGCCTAAAGCTAAATAAAAAAATGTTAAAAAACGATTTATTTTTAAGAGCATTAAACGGAGAATCAGTTGAACGTCCGCCAGTTTGGATGATGCGCCAAGCAGGAAGATATTTACCGGAATTTAGAGCATTGCGCGACAAATACGACTTTTTTACCCGTTGCGAAACTCCGGAATTAGCAGCCGAAATCACGGTCCAACCCATTAGAATAGTAAAACCCGATGCAGCTATTTTATTTTCGGATATTTTGGTGATTCCGCGCGCAATGGGAATTCATGTGGAATTAAAAGACAATTTAGGACCGCAGATTCCAAACCCAATCCGAACAATGGAACAGGTAAATCAGGTGATTGTTCCAAATATCGAAGAAACGTTGGGTTACGTGATGAATGCCATTAAACTAACCAAAGAAATGTTGAACGATGAGGTTCCATTGATTGGTTTTGCAGGTTCACCATGGACTATTTTTTGTTATGTGGTGGAAGGAAAAGGATCTAAGAGTTTTGATACCGCAAAAGGTTTCTGCTTTTCAAATCCGGTTGCAGCACACACTTTACTACAAAAAATTACCGATACAACCATTTTGTATTTAAAGGAAAAAGTAAAAGCGGGTTGTAATGCTATTCAGATTTTTGATTCGTGGGGCGGAATGCTTTCTCCGACCGATTATAACGAGTTTTCGTGGCAATACATCAACCAGATTGTGGAAGCTTTAGCAGAAGAAACAAAAGTGATTGTTTTTGGAAAAGGCTGTTGGTTTGCTTTAAACGAAATGGGTAAAAGTAAAGCATCAGCTTTAGGTGTAGATTGGACGTGCTCTGCAAGAAATGCACGTTATTTATCGGGCGGAAACATTACGTTGCAAGGAAATTTTGATCCGTCAAGATTGCTTTCGCCAATCCCAACCATCAAAAAGATGGTTCATGAAATGATTGACGAATTCGGTAAAGACAAATATATTGTAAATTTAGGGCACGGTATTTTACCAAATATTCCGGTAGATCACGCAAAAGCGTTTATTGATGCGGTTAAGGAGTATAAAGGGTAGTTTTCCTGCAAGGTTTAACAAACCTTGTAGGAATAAATACAAGAATGACAAAGGCATTATGAAAACATGAGATTAGAAGTTTTAAAAAATGATTGTTTTTATCACATTTATAATAGAGGGATTAACGGATGTGTTATTTTTTCTAATGATGATAACAAGCTGTTTTTTCTAAAGAAATTAAAGTATTTTGCTACCAATTCATTTAAAGTCTATGCTTATTGTTTAATGGATAATCATTTTCATTTGATAATAAAAGTTATAAATGAAACAAACATCACTCAACAGTTTTCTAATATGTTTAACTCTTATGCGAAAGCCTATAACAAGCAAGAAAGTAGGACAGGTAGCTTATTTGAAAAACATTTTAAAAGAGTGCAGTTGAAAGATGAAGTTTATTTAAAGAACCTTATTTTGTATGTTCATTTAAATCCATTTCATCATTTAAACCAAGATTATAAAACATTTCAATTTTCATCTTTTGCTTCCATTTTGTCAGATAAGGAAACAAATTTGCCGAGACTAGAAGTTATTGATTTATTTGATAACATTGAGAATTTTATGGATTGCCACTTATTAAAACAAGAATTTTTAAACGAAATTTATACATTGGAATGAACACCTGCAAGGTTTCAAAAACCTTGTAGGTATAAGAAAAAAGTTTTGAATACCTACAAGGTCTCCAAGACCTTGCAGGATAAAAAAATAATAAAATGCTTACAAGTAAAAAAGACGAAACCGAACAACGTTTAAATTCCATACTGCAAAAGCTTTCGGGAATTACGTTTGTACCTGAAAATTGGAACGAAGCTGTATTTTGGACAACTTTAGAAGAAACCGGATTGTCTAAAACCGATGTTTTGGAAAAAGAAGAAAACTTGTTTTTTCAGCAATTGATCGATTTGCAGTTTCCTTGGGAACACATGGAGAAACTAGCTGATATTTTAGTAGGTTTAGATCCAAAACAACCAAATCAGCTGATAAAAGAACGTGCAAAGCATCTGTATCAATTCATACAAAATGAAAGTAAAATGTTCTCGTTTGAAATTATGAATAAGATTGGAAAGTTATAATAAACTCCTGCAAGGTTTAAAAAACCTTGTAGGTATCAATAATAATCAGACCTACAAGGTCATCAAGACCTTGCAGGACTAAACACTACAAACCATGAAAGATAAATTTTATACCTACATTCAAAATCTACAAGATCAAATTTGTAAAGCATTAGAAGATGCTGACGGCAACGCAAAATTTCGTGAAGACCTTTGGGAACGCCCGGAAGGCGGTGGCGGAAGAACCCGAGTGATTGAAAACGGAAATGTTTTTGAAAAAGGTGGCGTAAATATTTCGGCTGTACATGGCAAATTGCCAGAAAGTATGCAAAAGATGTTCAATGTAGGCGAAGCCGATTTTTTTGCTTGCGGATTAAGTATGGTTATTCATCCTAAAAGTCCTATGGTTCCTACGGTTCATGCCAACTGGCGCTATTTTGAAATGTATGGTGAGAACGGAAATGTAATTAACAGTTGGTTTGGTGGTGGGCAAGATTTAACGCCGTATTATTTGTTTGAAGAAGACGCCAAACATTTTCATCAGGTATGTAAAACAGCTTGCGATAAACATAATTCCGATTTTTATCCTAAATACAAAAAGCAATGCGATGAGTATTTTTGGAACTCACACAGAAATGAAGCTCGCGGAATTGGCGGATTGTTTTTTGATTATTGCAAGGCAACCGAAAATCAATCAATGGAAGACTGGTACAATTTTGTAACCGAACTTGGCAATAGTTTTACGCAGGCTTATGTACCAATTGTCAATAAAAGAAAAGAATTACCTTACACGGATGAAAACCGAACTTGGCAGGAAATTCGTCGAGGTAGATATGTAGAATTCAATTTGGTGCACGATAAAGGAACTTTGTTCGGATTAAAAACAAACGGTAGAATAGAAAGTATTTTAATGAGTTTGCCACCACATGTTCAGTGGATTTACGATCATAAGCCCGAAGTTGGTTCAGTAGAAGAAAAATTAGTAGAAGTATTAACCAAACCGCGCCAATGGGTAAACTAATTCTGTTTTGTATTATCTGCTTTTGTTGCAATCGTGTTTTGGCTCAACAAGACACTTTGCAGCCTTATATGGTTTCGTACAATGAAAAAATGGTTGGAAGCATTACCTATCAAAACAGTTCCAACACTTTTTTTATGACGTATGAAGACGGTGCAGATTCATACAAAGCCGAATTTATTCCCAACACACAACAACGGCTGGTTGCGGGTTTAAGTTATAAAATGATTGATGTTTCGATTGGATTTACGCCAAATTTCATGAAAAACGATGCTTCAAAATTAGAATCGAATAATTTTAATCTGGGCTTTAGGTTCAATTACAAAAAATGGTATCAATCGGTAACATTCATCAATCAAAAAGGTTTTTTTGTAGATTTTAATCATTTGGAACGATTTTATCTTCCAAGATTTCGATCTACAAAACTGGGCGGAACCACATCGTATGTATTCAACGATAAATTTTCGTACAAAACCATTTTCAATCAAAATCAGTGGCAGCTAAAAAGTGCGGGTAGTTTCGTACCAAATTTCTCGGTTTACTACACCAATTTAACGTCTAAAGACACGCCAGATCATGTGCATATCGATATGTACACGTTTTCGTTAGCTCCGTCGTACCATTACAATTGGGTTATCAGTCAAAAGTTTTTGGTTTCGGCAGGTTTGCTGTTGGGTGCGGGGATTAATATTGCAGATAAAGAGGTAACGCCGTTGTACGAAGCTTCTATGAATATTAAGTTGGGATACAACACCGATTCGTTTTTTACCTATTTGGGAATCAACAGCACCAGCTTTTTTCAGGAAGAAGAAAAAAATGAGTTCTACGATTCGTTTGCCGATGTTAAATTAGCAGTAGGATACAGGTTTGATCCACCAAAAAAGTTTAAAAAATTATATAATGATGTAACCCGAAGAATAGGGTTTTAATTGATGTTATGAAAAAGTATATTTTATTTTTTTTGATAATGAATCTTTTTACAGGGTGTGATTATCTAAATACATATTCAATTGTAAATAAATCAGGAGAGGATTTAATTGTAGAAGCATCATATTACGAATCTTATATTGATAGTGCGAATATTAAGAGGTCGTTGATGTTTGATCTAGCAGCGAAAGATATTTTAAGTTTAGATACAATTAATTATAAATTGAAGTTAAGATTAAAACCAGATGAGGAGTTTGGTTTAGGATTTAGTATAAATGGAGTTCCTAAATTTGATCACAACAAAGAGATTTCAATTTATAAAAATGATTCTTTAGTATTTTACGGGAATCAATACATTATACAGAATCTATATACTAATTCAAAACAAGATCATACAGAAGTTTTAAATATATATTAAGCTAATAACTTAAAACTATCAACTAATAACAAAAATTATGTTTCCATTACACAGAGGTAGACGATTAAGACAAAACCAATCTATAAGAAGTTTAGTAAGCGAAACAACATTAAGTCCAAGCGATTTTATGTTTCCGATGTTTATTGCCGAAGGCGAAAATATAAAAGTAGAAATACCGTCGATGCCCGGAATTTTTCGCAGATCGATTGATTTAACGATAGAAGAAGTAAAAGAACTTTTTGCATTGGGAATTCGTGCCGTGAATATTTATGTAAAAGTAGATGAATCGTTAAAAGATAATACCGGAAAAGAAGCTTGGAACCCAAACGGATTAATGCAGCAAGCAATTAAAGCCATTAAAAAAGCGTGTCCCGAAATGATTGTAATGCCCGATGTAGCTTTAGATCCGTATTCAATTTACGGTCATGATGGGATTATAAAAAACGGAGATATAGAAAACGATGCTACGGTTGAAGCTTTGGTGAAAATGGCGGTTTCGCATGCAGAAGCCGGAGCCGATTTTGTGGCACCAAGCGATATGATGGACGGTCGTGTGTTGCGTTTACGCCAAGGTTTAGATGCTGCCGGATTCACAAATGTGGGAATCATGAGCTATTCGGCTAAATATGCATCGGCATTCTACGGGCCGTTTCGCGATGCATTAGATTCAGCTCCAAAAGAAACTGGTGAAGTTGTGCCTAAGGACAAAAAAACATACCAAATGGATTACGCAAACCGAATTGAAGCTATTAAAGAAGCTGTTTGGGATGCCGAAGAAGGCGCCGATATGGTGATGGTTAAACCCGGAATTGCTTATCTGGATATTGTACGCGAAGTTAAAAATGCCGTGAATATTCCCGTTACTGTTTTTCATGTATCAGGCGAATATGCGATGATTAAAGCAGCCGCAGAAAAAGGTTGGTTAGATCACGATAAAATTATGATGGAACAATTAATGTGTATTAAACGTGCTGGTGCAAGTTTAATATCGACGTATTTTGCTAAAGAAGCGGCTATTTTGCTGACCTCACAATCCTATCAATAAGTAATAATATAAGAAATACTAACCAAAAGTATCTTCCATATCTTTGAAGGATACTTTTTTCTTTATAATTTTTTGACTCATTATAGTTTGATACATATTTCAAGTCAGGGACAGGAATATCAGCGTTCTCTATGTTATCTAGCAAATCCATATACTTATTATATTGTTCTCTGTCGCTTTCGGAACCAGAAAACCTGCTTCTTAAACATTCTTTTATCTCATCATATAATTTGTAATAAAACGGAGAATCTAATTCATTTAACTTTTTAAGATGATAGAGTACTTCCATTAAATTCTCTTTTTGAATATAAGAATTTAAGGCATAATAGATTTCAGCATCTGCATTTTCTGTGTTTTTATCTTTATCATAGAGTTCATAGGTTTTGTAAGAGTTCTTCAAATGGAATGAAAAACGCGGTGTTCCTGAAGACAAAGCTGTTGAAAATTCAATTTTTTCAAATATATTTAAGTTGCGTATTTTTTTATGCAATGCTTTTACAATTTTTCTTAAGTTCTCTGAATCTTCGGCTTTTCGTAAAGCAAGAATATTAACTATTTTTGAGAAGTAATAACGCAGATGGAATAAATCATTTTTGGATGTTGCTGTAAATTTGTTTATGTAGATTTCCAATGCTTCTATGTCCGAACGGTTGTAATAATAAATTGCCAATGCTTCATCATATTGCTGTTGTTCAAAAAAGTATTTACCTACGGTTTCATTATAATCTTTCAGAGAAAAATGTTCTTCAATTTTTTCCCCGCTAATTGAAAAAATGCCGGAATATTTCTCATAAAATTTTCCGGCAAAAGGATTGCCCCGTAAATCTAATTCTTGCAAGCCATAATAAAAGCTTACAGGTAGAGGTAACGGTTTTTCTACATTATTATTTTTAAGCAACACATTTCTTAATTGAGGAAAATTCGATAATACAGAAACATCAGAAATTCGATTGTCGTTAAGATTTAATACTTGTAAATTCTTTAAACTTTCAAGAAATTGAATATTTTCAATAGCACAATTCGACAAAGACAACCAATGCAAATCGGACTTAAATTTATCTTTGCCCAAATCATCAGCTTTCATATTATCGGCTTGTAAAGTTCTTAATTCGGTTAACTCGGTTACTGGTTTGATTTTTTGAATTGGGTTATCGGAAATAATTAACCAATTTAATTTTATGCAATCATTCAGAAAAAAAATATTGTTTATCTGATTGTTTTGTATATTCAAATAGTTTAGATTTTCTTTTCCTTTTAGTGCTGATACTTCTTTAATTTTGTTATGAGAAAGTCCAATATTTGTTAGATTATTTAGATGTTTTAATGCGGAAATGTCTTCAATTTTATTAGCACTTAAATCCAAATGATTTAAATTAAGATGATTTTCTAATATAGAAATATCTGATATTTTGTTTTTGTTAAGTGCTAAAGATTTAAGATTTTTTAAATGAGTAATTGGTGTAATATCTTTAATATTAGCCTGATTTAAGGATAATATTTCAAGAGATTCTAGGTTTGATAACGGTGTAATATCTTCAATACAGCTCCCGTAAATCACGATTGATTTTAGTTTTGATAAATATTTTAACGGATTTAAATCTGTTATTTTTGAACCATAAAAACTTATAACCTCTAAATCTTTCAATTCAGAAAAAACACCTATGTCATCAATATCACATTGACCATCTTCAATATCAATTTTTTTTAGCTTTTTCAAAAGTCTAAGGGAAGATAAATCTTTTAAAACATAATTATTAATATTAATTGTAATTGATTTTAATTCAGTATAGTTTGATAAAGCTTCTAAAACATTTGAATCTAATGCAGGGAATTCGCCATATTCAGGATCAAAAAACTCAATATGAGAAACAGAACCTTTTTCATTTCGTTCAAAATAATAACAATCTTCATAAATTTTCAGCCTTGTTTCTAAATCGTGTAATCTGTCCATCTTTATTAATCTTGCATTTATAAAAATAGTTAAAAATTAGTTAGTAATGCTTTTAAAGTTTCTGTAAACTTTTACGTTTTCTTACCTTTGCAAAAACTAACAACAATGAAAAAAATATTATTTTCAGGTATTTTATCAACCATACTATTTACTTCTTGCGGAAAGAAAGAAGAGAAAAAAGAAGCATTGTATCCTGAAAATGTTGCAGAAAAATTAAGTCCCGAAGATCAATTGGTTGCAGATGGAAAAGAGTTGTTTGAAAGTAACAAGGCGGCTTGTTTTTCTTGTCATAAAGTAGATAAAAAGGTTATCGGTCCAAGTGTAAAAGATATTGCAAAAATTTACAAAGAACAAAACGGCGACATGGTTGCGTTTTTACGTAAAAAAGCCGATCCTATTGTAGATCCGTCACAATACAACGTTATGGAAACCAATTTTGCCATTTTAAAAACAATGAGCGACGAAGAAATAAAATCATTAGAAGCTTACATGATGAGTACCATTAAATAGCAAAAAGCATCTCAATTGAGATGCTTTTTTGTTTATAATAATTTTAGTTTTACTTTAGTGTTCTAATAAAAACATAATTATGAATATTGAAGTTTCTTCAAGTTTTAAAGCACAAGCTAAAAAAGCAATTTGGGCAATTGTACTATTTTTTGTCAGTTTTTTATTGCTAATTATTGTAGGTTTAGCAATTGCTGCATTGCTTATATATTTGGCAGTACAAATTGTAAAGCACACTCCTAATTTTACAACACTGATATTAGCGTTTGGTATAGCTTCATCTGGAGTTATTTTGGTTGTATTTCTTTTTAAGTTTATCTTTCAAAAATCTGTTTCTAATACAGACGGAATGCGTGAAATTACAAAAGCACAGCATCCAAAACTTTTTCAGGTTATAGAAGAATTAGCAGCACAAGTAGCAACTGATGTTCCTAAAAAAGTATTTATTACAGATCAAGTAAACGCATCGGTTTTTTATAATTCATCTTTTTGGAGCATGTTATTTCCTGTTCGAAAAAATTTAATGATAGGTTATGCTTTAGTAAATGCTTCAACAAAAGATGAATTAAAGGGGATTTTAGCACATGAATTTGGACATTTTTCTCAAAGAAGTATGAAAGTGGGAAGTTATGTTTACAATTGTAATCGTGTGATATATAGTCTTGTTTATGAAAATAATTCGTTTGAAAATAGTATTGAAAAGTTTTCTAACGGACATATTTTTTTAAAGGTAACCTTTTTAATATCAATTGTAATTATGCGTGGTTTTCAATGGGTTTT
This sequence comes from Paenimyroides ummariense, assembly GCF_900115115.1. Taxonomy (GTDB): domain Bacteria; phylum Bacteroidota; class Bacteroidia; order Flavobacteriales; family Flavobacteriaceae; genus Flavobacterium; species Flavobacterium ummariense. The sequence goes on along the minus strand of NZ_FOVI01000001.1, from coordinate 195,710 downwards.
AAAAAAACTGTACAACATTTTAAATATAAGTTACTTATCATTATCACGTGAGATGGAATTTCATGCCGATGCTGTAGCAACCCACATTGTAGGCTCAGATACTATGATTGACTCTTTGTTAAGAATGGATTTAGCAGATAAATCATATAATTCTGTCATTGAGTTCGTTAATGAACAGTATGCAGAAAAGAAAAAGATTTCAAACTTGTTTTCATTGCAAAAAGATGTTCTTCAGTTTTTTGGAGAATTAAATAATTTAAAGTTCAAAGGTAGATACCCGTTAGTTACAATTGAAGAAATAGATCAATATCAAAAAAGTAGGTTGATTATAAAAGATCAATGGGCATCACACCCAACAACCGGAGAACGTATCAAAAAAATTAAGACATTAAATATCAAAAAAGAAAATCCGAACATTGTAGAAGCAAATGTGTTGTTTGATAATACAACGATTTTAGAAGAAAAGCTAACCGATTTGTTTTATAATGATTTAGAAGATAGTTCTTTAGAACAAATAAACTTAAACGAGGTTTTTAACGCATACAAAGCGTATTACAAAACGGTTACATTTAACAAAGAATATAATGGATATTACAATTACAAAAACCCAATCTTAGAACCTTCTCAAATTTCAGAAGTATATCCCTTACTTACTTTTGAAGAATTATTTTCTGATGAGGTAATGGAGCTAGTGAATTCTTATAATGCTTTAAGTTCCGATTTTAATGATTTGAAATTTTTAACCGTTGAAGATCATGTGATTAAGACATTTGATTTTGATGGAGTTAAATATAAAAAGAATCAAGCCGGACATTTACTAGAAGGTTTGAATAAAGAAAAGGAAGTGCTAGAGGCAAAAATACAAGTGCACGACGAAAAAATTTATCATTTTTTTTTGCAACAAGCTAAATTAAATGATGCTTTACCAAAGTGGCAAAAATTATACGATATATATGTTTATTGCGATAAGTTGTACGATTTAGGATTTGAAGAAACTCAAAAACTAGAAAAACAGCTTGAGTTTTTACAACACGATTTGAATTTAGATGTAATTTATAAACATTTAAAGGATTTAAAAAACATCGAAGAAGTTTATAAAAAGCACCTTAAAGTTGTAGAAGAATTGCCTTTGTATCAAGAAGCAATTAACGATGATTTAAAAGAAATTGTTACAGCTTACATTAATCATAACAGTTTATACATAAAAGGAAATACGTGGAATGATGACAGTTTAAATACTTTATTTAGTTGTTTACGTTTATTGCCGCATATACATTCTAGATTAATGTTTGTATCTAAAAAACAGTTATTAGATTTTCAAATAGATATGATAAAAGTTCCTGTATAAAGCATCTCAACTGAGATGCTTTTTTTATTCTTCTTTACTTTGAACAGATCTTGCAATGGCAATTTTATATTTTTTACCTTTCATTTTCTGATCTTTAATATCTTTTAACAATTGTTGAATTTTAGATCGCTTTACGGCTGCGAATGATATAAAGTCTTTCACTTCAATCAAGCCTAAATCTCCTTTTTCTAAATTTCCTTTTTGCGATAAAAATCCAACAATATCAATTTTATTTAGTTTGTTTTTCTTGCCTCCGCTAATATACAAAGTTTCAAATAGAGGTTGCTTTGGAGTAGAAGCTGATTTATCTAATTTAAAAACGGGCATTCCGTAATCAATATAATCCATTTTTTTCTCGTCTTCATGGATAATCAAATACGCCGTTCCTTCACTTTTCATACGTGCCGTTCTACCGTTTCTGTGCCTAAACTCTTCTTCTTTAAACGGCAAATGATAGTGAATTACGTGTTTAATGTCCGGAATATCCAATCCGCGTGCAGCCAAATCGGTCGTGATTAAATATGGTACACTTCCGTTTCTAAACTGAATAAGTCCACGTTCGCGTTCGTCCTGATCCATTCCGCCATGATAATAGGTTGCAACAATTCCTCTTTCATTTAAAGTGTTCGATATTCTTTCAACCGCATCTCTGTGATTACAGAAAATAATTCCGGCTTCGGAATTTAAATTACAGATTAAATGAAATAGTGTGTTTAGCTTGTCTTTTTCTTCTGAAATGACTTTTTTGACTTCTAATAAAGAGAAGTTTTCTTCGGTTTGATAAATGAAATTTAAAGTAGTTGGTTTTGATATTTTGGTGTATTTTGGAATTTCGATGGCATTGGTTGCCGATACCAAAACACGCTTGTCAACATTTTGTAAACGCGCAATAATGAACGACATTTGTTCGTGAAAGCCTAATTGCAACGATTTGTCAAACTCGTCTAAAATCAATGTTTTAATGGTTTTTGGATCGATCGATTCTCTTTCCAAGTGATCCATAATTCGTCCGGGAGTTCCAATTAAAACGCTTGGTGGCGATGACAGATTTTTTATTTCAGTATCAATACTATGTCCGCCGTAGCAAATGTTTACTTTATAATTTGTCCCCATTTTTTTCCAAACCTGCTCAATCTGCAAACCTAATTCTCTTGACGGAACTAAAATCAAAGCTTGAATTCCATTGGCATCCGGATCGATCAACTGATAAAGCGGATACAAAAACGCCAGTGTTTTTCCCGATCCCGTAGGCGATAATAACAGCGTTTCGTTTGTATTTAAGATTGTTTCGTTCGCTGCAAGCTGCATTTCGTTTAACTCTTCAATGCCTAAATTCAGTAATATATTGGTTGATTTTGAATGATAATTCATTTGGAAATAATATTAAAATGTGGGAAAATAAAAAGAGGATTTCTTAAAAGTTAAAACTGTCAAGCTGAACTCGTTTCAGCTTCTCATAATATTCGAAAGTTAAAATAATGAGATTCCGGAACAAGTCCGGAATGACAAGAGCTTACACTTTAAGAAAACCTCTTTTTTATAATTGTTCAATCACGTAATCTTTATAAAAATCTTCGATTTCATCAAAGATACGTAAAAGCTGGTTGGGATCATCTTCTGTAACCAATCGTTGACGATGTGCTTTAAAACTGTGAATTCCTTTAAAATAGTTGGTGTAATGACGGCGCATTTCTACAATTCCCAAACGTTCGCCTTTCCATTCCATAGACCAAATCAAATGATTTTTTGCTGCCTCCAATCGGTCACTCATTGTAGGTGGAGCTAAAATTTCTCCTGTAGCTAAATAATGTTTAATTTCATTGAAAATCCAAGGATAACCAATCGCAGCTCGACCAATCATCATACCGTCTAAGCCAAAACGTTCTTTGTATTCTTTAGCTTTTTGAGGCGAATCAATATCTCCATTACCAAAAATCGGAATTTTAATACGCGGATTGTTATGAATACGTTCTATATGCGTCCAATCGCTGTGTCCTTTGTACATTTGTGCGCGCGTACGTGCATGAATGGTTAATGCCTGCACGCCAACATCTTGCAAACGCTCGGCAACTTCATCAATATTAATCGACTCTTCGTCCCAGCCCAAACGTGTTTTTACCGTAACAGGCAAGTTAGTTCCGCTGATAACCGCTTTGGTCAACCGAATCATTAAATCAACATCTTTTAAAACTCCGGCACCGGCACCTTTGCAAACTACTTTTTTAACGGGACATCCAAAATTAATATCAACCAAATCGGGCTGAACAGTTTCTACAATCTTTGCCGAAAGCTGCATGGCTTCTTCATCGCCACCAAAAATCTGAATACCAACAGGGCGCTCGTAATCAAAAATATCCAATTTCATTTTGCTCTTCATTGCATCGCGAATCAACCCTTCCGACGAAATAAATTCAGAATACATCATATCGGCACCGTGCATTTTGCACAAACGGCGAAACGGCGGATCGCTTACATCTTCCATAGGTGCCAGTAAAAGCGGATGTTCGGGTAATTCTATTTTTCCTATTTTAATCATTCAATGAAATTTTATGCAAAATTAATCTATTATTTTTAAAGAGAGAAATCCGTTTTTATTCCAAATCAAACTTTAAATTAGGTAAATAGCGTTCTTTAATAATGTTTAAATGATGAATGTTGTGGCCTACAATCAGCTTTCCGATGGTTTCTACCGATACTTCATTCCCATTTGCGTTTCCTTTTTGTGCTAATTGTTCTGAAGTAAGTTTATTAAAAAATGCAAGCGAAAGCAATCTGTTTAAATGGAATTCTTCAATAAGTGAAGGTAATTCTTGTTGGTTTGCTGTTCCGTTTTTAGCATAATTTTCTTCATTAAATCCGGGAAGTTCTGTTTGATCTTTCCTTGCAAAACGTAATGCTCTGTAATGAAATATTTTTTCTACATCGGTTAAATGTTCCAATAATGTTTTCAAAGTCCATTTTCCATCAGCATAAGCAAAATTACTTTGTTCTTCGGTTAATGACTGATAAATTTCTAATGTTTGGTTACAAACAATTTTCATTTCATCTAACCAGTTTTCAGAAAGAATCAAATTTATATATCGCTGTATGTATTTTTCAAATTCGGTCATATTTTATAATTTTAAACTTAATGTAAATTAACGATGTTTCCTGATGTTTTTTATATCTTTAGAAACATTAATTAGTGAAACTTATGTCGAATATAGATTTTATTTTTGAAGAAAAAGCTGCCGATATCGGTAATTTTTTGGTAGGCAGATTGTTGCCTTTTAGACAAAAACGCAATATTGGTCCGTTTGTTTTTATCGATCACATGGGCCCGGCACACATGACAGCAGACGAGAATTTAGATGTTGGTCCGCATCCGCACATTGGCTTGTCAACATTAACCTTTTTGTTTGATGGCGCTGTAGCACATAAAGACAGTTTGGGGAACGATATTGTTATTAAGCCCGGAGCTGTAAATTGGATGACTGCCGGAAAAGGTGTAGTGCATTCTGAAAGAACGCCCGATTATTTAAGAACGGTTGATAAAACTATGCACGGTTTACAGATTTGGATTGCTTTGCCGAAAGATTTGGAAGATATGGAACCGAATTTTATACATATTGAGGCAAAGGATTTACCGACTTGGAAAGAAGGAGCAGCAGATTTTAAATTGATTGCAGGTGAGTTTGAAGACAAAAAGTCCGGAGTTCCCGTTTACAGTAAGTTGTATATGATTGAAATAAAAGCACACGAAGATATGACCGTTAATTTACATGATAGATTGTATGGTGAAAGCGGTTTGTATATTTTAGAAGGCGAAGTTTCTACCAACGAAAGTGCTTTTGGCGAAAAACAAATTCTAATAACTAAAGATGCGCATTTATGTACTTTTGATATTAAAGCGGGATCTACTATTTATTTGTTTGGCGGCGAACCTTTTCCTGAAGAACGTTTTATTTATTGGAATTTTGTATCATCGTCTCGTGAAAAAATTGAAGAAGCTAAATTAAAATGGCAAGCACAAGAATTCCCGAAAGTTCCTGGTGAAACCGATTTTGTTCCGTTACCTGTTGATTCGTTTAAGAAAGGTTAATAATGGAAAAAGTCACAGCAAAAATTGGCGCAGAAAATTATAAAACGGTAGTTACTTCACCAACTTCGGAATTTATTACCGATATGCCGATCGATGAAGGCGGTCAAAATCTGGGTCCAAAACCAAAAGAATTATTAGCCGCAGCGTTGGCAGGTTGTGTTGCAATGACCGTTAAAATGTACGCCAACCGAAGCAAATGGTTGTTGGATGATGTTTTTGTAGATGTTGAAATTGATACCGAAACAACTCCGGGAACAACTATTTTTATAAAGAAGGTTTCTTTTACAGGTAATTTAACCGATGAACAAGAAAAAAGATTACACGTAATTGCCCAAAAATGTCCGATTAATAAAATACTGCAAAGCCCTATTATAGTAAAATAAAATCTCGGCAATATGTCGAGATTTTATTTTACTTTATATCTTCAACATCTATAAAATTGAATTTAAAAAGTTCTGAACTAAAATCATATCATCAGAATTAAAGTCAATATTTTTCTGACTAATGAATTTTTTAATTTCTTTAGAATGATCGGGAAAGATCTTTTCTAAATCTTTGCTTTTCTGTATTGGATTAACAGTATTTTCATATTCAATAAAATACAAAGGTTTTTTTAATTTGAATTCAGGTAATTTTTTTTCTTCATAACTATTGGTAGATTCTTTATAAGGAATAAGTTCAACACTATCTAATTTATAAAGTTTAACATTAGCATTAGTAATTCCAACAGTTAATAAATAATCTTCTTTGCTAGCTTTGTTAGTTTTATATTGCTTTAGAAAATATTTTCTACCGTCTTTAAAAGTAATTTCGTTATTTTTTTCCTTAGATAAATTTATTACCTCAGTTGGAGATTTTTTATATTCAAAATAACCACTGTAATTATTATATCTTAAATCAAAATATTGAGAGCCATTATTTACAGTTGCTTCACTAAATTTATCATTAACAAATTGGGAACCTAGGGTACTAACTTTATCCGAAGAAAAATTTGTAAACCTGAGAGATTCAATCCCACTATTAGTTGGTATTACTGGAGCGGAAACTTTTCCTAATACGTCTGGTGATGATGATAATACCTGTCCAAACATATTCGTGTAAACTAAAAGGGAAAATAATAATGATAGTTGAATATTTATTAACTTCATAATGTTATATTTAATTGATTAGTAATTTACTAAAGATACGATTTTAATATTGTTTTATGAAAAATTAATTATATATGATATAAAAAATTAGCCTAAAAATAAACTATATTTGCAATTTGTAGCCTTTGGTAACTGCGTGAGAGATAGAAGCGAAAAGCCCGCAAGAATGAGGACTTGAAGCGCATAGCCCGACGAAGGAGGAACGACGAACGGCACGCCCAAAGAACAATTTATTTTTTACAATTTACACCAATGAAAAATATTAGAAACTTCTGTATTATAGCCCATATTGACCACGGTAAAAGTACCCTGGCAGACCGATTATTGGGTGCCACACAAACCGTGACAGCTCGCGAAGAAAAAGCGCAATTGCTTGATAATATGGATCTTGAAAGAGAACGTGGTATCACAATTAAAAGTCACGCCATTCAAATGGAATACAAATACAAAGGCGAAGATTATATCTTGAATTTGATTGATACTCCGGGACACGTAGATTTTTCGTACGAAGTTTCTCGATCAATTGCTGCCTGCGAAGGTGCTTTGTTGATTGTTGATGCAGCACAAAGTATTCAGGCTCAGACAATTTCAAACCTTTATTTGGCATTAGAGAATGATTTAGAAATTATTCCCGTGTTGAATAAAGTTGATTTACCATCAGCAAACCCAGAAGAAGTAAGCGATGATATTATTGATTTATTGGGTTGTAAGTTAGAAGATATTATTCACGCATCGGGTAAAACCGGTTTTGGTGTCGAAAATATTTTGGCTGCTATTATTGAGAAAATTCCTGCACCAAAAGGAAATCTAGACGAACCTTTACAAGCGTTGATTTTTGATTCGCACTACAATCCTTTCCGTGGAATTGAAGTTATTTTCCGTGTATTGAACGGTGAAATTAAAAAGAACCAGAAGATAAAATTCATGGCAACTGGCAATGAATATTATGCCGATGAAGTAGGTACGTTGAAATTAAACCAAGTACCTAAACAAAAAATTTCTGCAGGCGATGTTGGTTATTTAATTTCGGGAATTAAAGAAGCTAAAGAAGTAAAAGTAGGTGACACCATTACCGATGCTGTAAATCCTACCAAAAATATGATTACCGGTTTTGAGGATGTAAAACCAATGGTTTTTGCCGGAATTTACCCTGTTGATACCGAAGATTACGAAGATTTACGTGCATCGATGGAAAAATTGCAGTTGAACGATGCTTCGTTGGTTTTTCAGGCAGAAAGTTCTGCGGCTTTAGGTTTTGGTTTCCGTTGTGGATTCTTGGGAATGTTGCACATGGAAATTATCCAGGAACGTTTAGAGCGAGAGTTTAATATGACCGTGATTACTACGGTTCCTAACGTTTCGTATTTTGCGTACACTAAAAAAGAACCAGATACTCCGTTTGTGGTAAATAACCCGTCTGATTTACCGGAACCATCGAAATTAGACCGTGTAGAAGAGCCTTTTATTAAAGCTACAATCATTACAAAATCTGATTTTGTGGGACAGGTAATGAGTTTGTGTATCGAAAAACGCGGACAAATTACGAATCAAACCTATTTAACAGAAAGTCGAGTTGAATTGAATTTTGATATGCCTTTGGCAGAAATTGTATTTGATTTCTACGATCGATTAAAAACGGTTTCAAAAGGATACGCTTCGTTTGATTACCACCCAATTGGTATGCGATCGTCTAAATTAGTCCGTTTAGATGTATTGTTAAACGGACAAAATGTGGACGCGCTTTCTGCATTAATTCACGAAGATAATGCGTATCATATCGGAAAAAAAATGTGTGAGAAATTACGTGAGCTAATCCCTCGCCAACAGTTCGATATTCCAATTCAGGCAGCAATCGGAGCGAAAATTATTGCACGTGAAACCATTAAAGCATTGCGTAAAGACGTTACTGCAAAATGTTACGGTGGTGATATTTCGCGTAAACGTAAGCTGTTAGAAAAACAAAAAGCAGGTAAAAAACGTATGCGTCAGGTGGGTAACGTAGAAATACCGCAATCGGCATTTATGGCTGTTTTAAAATTAAATGATTAATTAGTTGTAGGCTTTTAGTTTATAGTTTTTAGATAATAGAAAACCTATCCAATTATACGGATAGGTTTACTTTTTTTTAGTATTTGAATATTTTACATTACCTTGTATATTTTGATTATAAACGATAAATAAAATACATAAATTTAATAGATGAGTTTTCTAAAAAATATTTTCGCAAAGAAGGATGAGTCAATAAAAAGCTATAGTGATTTTTGGAACTGGTTTCAGAACAATGAAAAAATCTTTTTTAACATAGTAAAGGAGAATAAAAACATTGAAAAAGACTTCTTTGATAAACTTTCTTATAAACTTGAAGAGCTTAAAGATGGGTACTTTTATTTAACTGGAATGTACAACGACAATACTGTTGAATTAATTTTTACTGCTGATAGTAATATTAAAAATATTGTTTTTGTTGAAGAACTTGTAGAACATGCTCCAAAGATCATTGGTTGGAAATTCACTGCTTTAAAACCAGCGTTAGATATTGAAAATCTAGCAATTAATATGGGGGAATATAAGTTTGATAGCGATAATTTATCTTTTTATTCAAATGATTATGCTGATTATCCTGACGAAATAGATATTACCGTAATTCATGATGATCTAACCGAAGAAAATAAAGATCAAATAGCCAATGGAATTTATATTTTCTTGGACAATTATTTGGGTGAACTTGACTTTGTAAATAATATCGATAATTTGCAGGTAATCAGCAAGAATGAAGCTAAAAAAGAATTGATACCAATTACAAAACTGAAAGATTTTTTAATTTGGCGACAAAAAGAATTTATTGAAAAGTACGATGGTGTTCGTTATAACACAGAAGAAGATGAATATTCAATTTTAGAAGCAGAATTAAAAAACGGAAACAATTTAATCGCCGTTGTAAATTCGAATCTTCTTAATTGGGATAGCAAGGCTTCACATCCTTGGATAGCTGTTATTACATTTAAATTTAACGGACACAGCAATAACGGAATGCCGTATGAAAACGATTATAAACGCTTAAATGAAATAGAAGAAAGTATATTGCAACAACTTCTGGACAAAAATGGTTATTTGTACATTGGCAGGCAAACTGCAAATAGCGAACGGGAAATTTATTTTGCTTGTAAAGATTTTCGCAAACCTTCAAAAGTACTTTTTAGCATACAACAAAAATATGGTAATGAATTTGACGTAGGATATGATATTTATAAAGACAAATATTGGCAATCATTTGAAAGGTTTATACCTAAATAATAAAAAACGCATCAAGAAATTGATGCGTTTTTCGGTTGTTTGTTGTTTACTTACTTATTATGAAAAAATTATTTTGCTTTTGTAAATTCTAAATTAACAATGAATTTTACATCTTTTGCAATACCCATACCTGTTGGGTCATAGTTTATGTTGAATGCAGTTCTGTCGATTGTTGTAGTAGCCTGAAAACCTACTTTTTGATTACCTTGTCCGTCATCTTTCAATAAACCGCCGTAAACTAAAGTAAAAGTAACCGGTTTGGTAACATCTTTAATCGTTAAGTTTCCGTTTAATTTATAGTTTTTACCATCTTTTTTAACCGATGTAGAAACAAATTTAATGTCGTTGTATTTAGCTGTATCAAAAAAATCAGCCGAACGTAAATGGTTGTCACGAGCGTCAATTCCTGTGTTTACTGAATTTGCATCAATAGTAAAATTGAATTTTGCAGAAGTAACATCTTCATTAGTCATCTCTAACGAACCTTGGTACTTATCCATTTTACCATCTACAAACGAAATCCCCATGTGACCAACGGAGAAATTTAAGAACGAATGGTACGAATCTACATTATATTTTGTCTGTGCAAACGATGCTACAGAGAATAATGTTGCAACAAAAAATAGGGCTATCTTTTTCATTATTTACTTTTTTAAGTTTGATAAGACAAATTTATAGCAGTAAATACCGATAGCCGTTAACCTAGATTAAGAAATGCTTTAAACATAAAAAAGTCCAACATTTGTTGGACTTTAATTTAATATTTCAAAGAAAATTATAATTGAGGACCAGCCGCAACTAATGATTTTCCTTCTTCGTTATCTGTGTAGTTTTCGAAATTTGATACGAATAACTTCGCTAAATCTGTAGCTTTGGTTTCCCATTCAGAAGCTTCTGCATACGTGTTTCTTGGATCTAAAATGTTGGTATCAACACCTTCTAAACCTGTTGGAACAGCTAAATTGAAAATTGGAACTATAGTAGTTTCTGCATTTTCGATAGATCCATCTAAAATACGGTCGATAATTGCACGGGTATCTTTTATAGAAATACGTTTTCCGGTACCGTTCCAACCAGTGTTCACCATGTAAGCGGTAGCGTTATGCTCTTCCATTTTCTTAACTAATTCTTCACCGTATTTTGTTGGGTGCAAGCTTAAGAATGCTTTACCGAAACAAGCCGAAAAAGTAGGTTCTGGCTGAGTAACACCACGCTCTGTTCCTGCTAATTTTGCTGTAAATCCTGATAAGAAATAGTATTTTGTTTGTTCTGGAGTTAATTTAGAAACCGGAGGCATCACACCGAAAGCATCTGCCGTTAAGAAGATTACTTTTTTAGCATGACCTGCTTTTGAAACCGGTTTTACAATATTTTCGATATGTTCGATAGGATACGAAACACGAGTGTTTTGCGTTACAGATCCGTCTTTAAAATCAATTTTTCCGTTTGCATCAACCGTTACATTTTCTAACAATGCATCACGCTTAATAGCTGCAAAAATTTCTGGTTCATGTTCTTTACTTAAATCAATTGTTTTAGCGTAACATCCACCTTCAAAATTAAAAACTCCGTCTTTATCCCATCCGTGCTCATCATCACCAATCAATTCACGTTTTGGATCTGTTGACAACGTAGTTTTTCCTGTTCCAGATAAACCAAAGAAAACAGCAACATCGCCTTCTTTACCTTTGTTTGCAGAACAGTGCATTGAAGCAATTCCTTGTAACGGCAAGTAATAGTTCATCATAGAGAACATACCTTTTTTCATTTCGCCGCCGTACCAAGTGCCGCCAATTAACTGCATTTTTTCGGTTAAGTTGAATGCAATATAAACTTCAGAATTTAAGTTGTGTGCTTTGTAATCTTTAAATGAAGTTTTAGATGCGTTGATTACCACGAAATCTGGCTCACCAAAGTTTTCTAATTCAGCTTCGGTTGGGCGGATAAACATATTTTTTACAAAATGTGCCTGCCAAGCCACTTCCATAATAAAACGAACTTTTAAACGGGTATCTTCGTTTGCACCGCAAAAAGCATCAACAACATATAATTTTTTACCTGATAATTCAGAAGTTGCGTTTTGCTTTAAAGCTTCCCAAGTATCTTGAGAAATAGGTTTGTTATCGTTTTTAGCGTTTTCAGAAGTCCACCAAATAGTGTTTTCTGTAACGGCATCTTTTACAATATATTTATCTTTAGGAGAACGTCCGGTGAAATCACCTGTCATAACGTTTACAGCTCCAAGTTCCGATACTTGTCCGCGCTCAAAACCTTGCAAGTTCTCATCTGTTTCAGCTTTAAATAACTCATCGTACGACGGATTGTAAATAATTTCTGTTACATTGTTAATTCCGTACTTCTCTAAAGATATTGATTTTGAAACCTTCATTTTTAAATCTTGTGTTGTGTTAATTTGCATACAAACTTACTAATAAATTTAGTATTTTTTTTATTAATTGTTTTTTTGTTTCATAGAATAGAACGCTGTTAAAAACCAGCTTACTATTAAAAATAATCCGCCAACGGGTGTTACAGGTCCTAAAAATTTAAAGTTTATGCCCGATAAACCTTGGGTTGCCAGTAAAAAAATCGATCCCGAAAATAAAAAAATGCCTATGGTTGTTAAAATACCAATGGTGCGCTTGTTCTTTTCTGTTAATACATTTAGTTGCGATATAAGCAGTAAAAACAAAGCGTGATACATTTGATATCGTACACCAGTTTCAAAACTTACCAACTGTTCTGCTGTTAAAACTTTTTTTAGTGCATGTGCGCCAAAAGCACCTAAAATTATTGCAACAAATCCAAAAAAAGCTGCCAATGTTACTAACTTTCTAGTCATGGGAAAATTTTTGTCAAATGTACACTTTTTTATTTTTCGATAAGTGTTTTTTTTCATGCGCTATTTTTTTAGTACTTTTAGCACATTCAAAACCAGAAATTAATGAAAAATATATTGTTGTTTGGTTCAGGAAGATCAACCTCTTCTTTAATCAAATATTTGTTGGAACGTACCGAAACACATCAGTTCAAACTTCATATTGCCGATCAGTCGATCACATCCATCCAAGATAAAATAGCCAATAATCCCAACGCATTTGCCATTGCTTTAGATATTCATAACGATACAGAACGCACCAAATTGATAGAAAAAGCCGATGTAGTAATTTCTATGATGCCTGCTTTTTTACACCCGATTATTGCTACCGATTGTTTGACTTATGGTAAGCATTTAGTGACAGCATCATACATTTCGAACGAATTAAAAGAAATGGATGCCGAGGTAAAAGCAAAAGGATTGATTTTTATGAACGAATGTGGATTAGATCCGGGAATTGATCACATGAGTGCCATGAAAGTTTTAGACGAGATTAGGGAAAAAGGCGGAAATCCGGTTCATTTTGAAAGTTTCTGCGGTGGTTTGGTTGCTCCGGAATCTGATGATAACATCTGGAAATATAAATTCTCGTGGAATCCTCGTAATGTGGTTGTTGCCGGTCAAGGTGGTGCAGCAAAATTTTTACAACAGGGCACTTATAAATACATTCCGTACCAACGTATTTTTAAACGTACCGAATTTTTAGAAATTGAAGGTTTTGGAAGATTTGAAGCGTATGCGAACCGAGATTCGTTAGGATATCGTGAAGCGTACGGTTTGCAAAATGCACATACTATTTACCGCGGAACCATGCGCAGAGTGGGTTATTCGCGTGCTTGGAATATGTTGGTTCAATTAGGTGTTACCGATGATACCTACACGATTGAAGATTCTGAAAACATGACGTACCGCGAATTTATCAACTCGTTTTTATATTATCACCCAAGCGATTCTGTAGAGGTAAAATTCCGTTTAACTTTGAATGTGGAACAAGACGACACCGTTTGGGATAAGTTTGTAGCTTTGGATCTTTTTAATAACGATAAAAAAGTAGGATTGAAAAATGCAACGCCGGCACAGGTTATGGAAAAAATTCTGTCTGAAAAATGGACGTTACAACCAACAGATAAAGACATGATTGTAATGTATCATAAATTCGGTTATACCATGCCCGGAAGTACAGAAACTTTTCAGATAGATGCTACAATGGTTTGCCTTGGAGAAGATGCAGTATTAACCGGAATGGCAAAAACAGTTGGTTTGCCTGTTGGTATTATTACCCTGAAAATATTAAATGGTGAAATTACTACACCGGGAATACAAATGCCACTTACAAAAGAGGTTTACGAACCTGTTTTAAAAGAATTAGAAACTTTTGGAATTATTTTTCAAGAAAAAGAAGTTCCATATGATGGTGGAATGATAAGATAAACAAACAGCTCAATCTTTTAGAATTGAGCTGTTTTATTTAATATAAATTCGTTCCGAATCTAATTTTAAGCTATCGTAAAATTCCTTTTTTGAAGCAGATACTAAATAAAAAAAACCACCATATCTTATATAGTGGTTTGGTTCTGTGAGATAGTATATTAACTTACTTTAATGCCCATAAATAAATCAATCTTTTTTACTACAAGTAAAATCTTCATACTGTTTTCGCTGTGTTTGCGATTTTTTTTAAAATCTTCATTTACTTGTCGCATCAAACATTCTCGAATCAGAAACAGTTCTTCTTCTTTAAACATTCTGTAAAGATAGTGATTGATTTTAACAAAAACAACCTGTTTGTTGTTTGTTAATTTTGATTTAATCTATTTTTAATAATTTTATTAACATAATTGGTTGTTTGTTAATAATTTGTAAAAAAATATGTAAATAGATTGATAGTGATTATTAACTCTTTTAAATCCCCTTCGGAATAGCGTTAATTAATTTTTGAGTATACGGTTTTTGCGGATGTTCAATTAAAGCATCAGCTTCGTTTTGCTCTTCGATTTTTCCTTTGTTCATTACGATAATCTGATCCGAAATATATTTTACAACAGCCAAATCGTGTGATATAAACAAATAGGTAAATCCAAAATTATCTTTTAAGTCATTCAGTAAATTTAAAACTTGTGCTTGAACCGAAATATCCAATGCCGATACCGATTCATCGCAAATAATTAATTTAGGATTCACAGCAATTGTACGTGCAATACCTATACGCTGACGCTGACCTCCGGAAAATTCATGTGGATATCGATCATAATGCTCTGGCAACAAACCTACTTTATTCAACAAATCCAATACTTTTTCTTTACGTTCTTTATCGTTTGCACATAGTTTATGTACTTTCATTGGTTCTAAAATAGCTTCGCCAACGGTTATTTTTGGATTTAACGATGCAAACGGATCCTGAAAAATAATCTGAATTTCCTTCCGCAATTCTTTTAGTTCGCTTTTCGATAATTTGGTGATGTCTTTTTCTCTGTAGAAAATTTGTCCTTTTGTAGCTGGATCTAACTGTAAAATCGCATTTCCTAAGGTCGATTTTCCACAACCGCTTTCGCCAACTAATCCCAATGTTTCGCCTTCGTACATTTTAAAACTTACATTGTTTACTGCCTTAAAATAATCATTCGACTTGAACAAATGTGTTTTTAAAAGATATTCTTTCTCAACATTCTCCACACGTAGCAAAGGTTTTTGATTGTACAATTTATCCAAATGTTCTTTGCGCTCCTCTTTCGAAATAGCTGCAGCATTTTCTGTTCCACTTAAATAATCTTGAATGGTTGGCAAGCGTTTTAAACGGACATTTAACGATGGGCGAGAAGCAATTAATGCTTTTGTATAAATATGTTCGGGATTTTTAAAGATGTTTAAAGCCGAATTCTGTTCAACAATTTCACCTTTGTACATAACCAGAATACGATCGCAAATTTCTGATATTAATGATAAATCGTGCGATATAAACAAAATGCTCATTCCGGTTTCCTGTTGCAGATTCTTCAACAATAAGATAATTTCCTGCTGAACCGTAACATCTAAAGCAGTGGTTGGTTCATCGGCAATGAGGATTTCGGGTTTGCAGGCAATTGCCATCGCAATCATTACCCGCTGTTTTTGTCCGCCCGAAATTTGATGTGGATATTTATTATAAATTGTAATCGGATCGGGCAGTTTTACCTGATCGAACAATCGCAAAACTTCTGCTTTAATTTCTTTTTCGGATAAATTAGTGTGTGTTTCTAAAATTTCGGCAACTTGTTCGCCACAGTTTATCGACGGGTTTAAAGAACTCATAGGTTCCTGAAAAATCATTGATACTTTTTTGCCTCGAATTTTCTGAAAAGCTTTTTCGGAATAATTGGTAATATTTTCGTTTTTAAAATGAATAGAACCCGTGTTTAAATCGGATACATTTTTAGGAAGCAAACCCATTACAGCCAGACTTGAAACCGATTTTCCCGATCCCGATTCGCCTACAATACCAACAATTTCGTTCGGAAAAACTTCAAACGAAATAGAATGTATTACTTCGTTCCATTTTTTTTCCTGTAAAAAAGAAATACTTAAATTTTCTACCCTTAAAATCGGTTCTTTCATAAAAAAATACTACCAATAATTATAAAAATTAAAGGTAGTAAAAACAAACTAAACAATTTTTTTAAATGTGTGATGTTTGATGATGGATGCCTGATGTTTTCAACTTCTGAATTTACACCCAGCACCCAGCATCAAACATCAAACATCGGTCATCACGCTACATTTTGTGTATAATCTTTTGTAACAACCAGATTTATCGGGGTGCTGTTTAAAAGATTGTCGTAAATAGGACAACGTTCTTTAATTTCATCCATCCAAAACTTCAGTGTACTTAAATCGGCACTAGTGACAGGTTTTACAACCAGTTCAATTCGTTCAAAACCGCTTCGGTCTTTCACATTTAAGCCTTGTGTTTTGGCGGTATTTATGGTTCCTTTAATTTCAATCTGTATCGATTTTAAATTCATGTCCAGATCATCTGCAACCTGATGTCCAACCATATTAATGCATGCTGCAAATCCTGCTAAAAGATATTCTAAATGGGCATTTGAATTCTTTTTCATATCGTTTTGAGTGATTGAAAATTGTAATTCGCTGCTTTTAATGTTTAACTGGCTTTGGTTGGCAAAACTTAATAATGAAATTTGTTCTAGGCTCATGATTACTGGTTTTATGTATTATTAATTTACTTTTTTTGAATTTTATTTTAGCTACATAGGTTTTGTTTTTAACCACATAGTTCTTCTATTTACTGTTGTCTTTATTTAAGTTTATCATAGATTTTGTTTTTACAAAATGGACATAGGTTGATTTTTAAATATTCTATGTGTATATATGGTTAAATAATTATTGGGCATAAAAAAATCCCCTGCGGTTTAGCAGAGGATTCACTTTTAAATTTATGTTGTAAAACAATTACAATTTAGTGCATACAAAACCTCTGCGGGGAAATTTCCACATTCTACAGTTGCGTGTATGTTTAATAAATTGTTGCATTTTAATTTTTCTGTTGATTTTTATTTCGGAACAAAATTCTAAATTTATTTTTTAAAAAGAAAATTATTTTTAAATTTTAACATTTAAGTATTTTATACCGAAAATATTACGGTTAGAAAGTTTTGTAACAGATTTGATTTGCAATGTCAAAGTAGGCATACCTTATTTCTATATTTTTTTTAAAATTAGAAGTTAATAAATTACTTAATTCATCTATTGATTTGTTATTGTCAGTACTTGTTCCTGTCCATCCATCTTTACACAGTCCAAAAACATCATCAAAATTTGGTTTAATAGTATAACTCTTAGTATCAAACATTTCTATGAATTGTTTATTTTTTGTGTCAAGGAAATAAATATCAGTAATATAAACTTCGTTGTTTTTAAAGTGTATTTTATAAGTTATTACACTGATTTTAGAGTTCGATTTTGATAAATCATTTATTTCATCATCAAACATTTTAAGTTTATGATTAATTTGACTTTTAAAATTCTCAATATTATCTGATTTGAACAGAGAAATGGTGTCGGTTTTAAATAAAGGCTTTTCATTTTTTTGTGCCACGCAAACTGACCAATTTAGGAATAGTACAAATAAAATTATTAATTGTTTCATAGTTGATTTGGTTAAAATTAATCATTTGACTTTATTCATTTACCGAAAAAATTTCACTTTCGTTTAAAATGGTTTCGTTACGCATTCTTAAAAAAATTTGTGCTACGGCAACTACATCGCGTTCGCAGTATTTTGCAATTCGTTCTATGTTTTTCTCGTTGTAATATACGTTACGGACTTCGCTGCCATCGATGTCTTCTTTTGGCGATGGTATGTTTAAAACATGTGTTAGTAATTTTAACGAGGTGTAATGTTTGTAATCGCCGAATTTCCATAATTCCAGCGTATCTAAATGCGGAATTTCCCAAGGTTTTCTACCGAAAAGTTGCAATTTTTCAGGAATGTTTATTCCGTTTATTAACATTCTTCGGCACATATAAGGAATGTCGAATTCTTTAATATTGTGTCCGCAAAATACAAATGCCGGATTTGAAAAATGTGTTTTTACCAGATCATTAAATTCTTCTAACAATTGTTTTTCTTCTCCAATGATCGATTTGGTTCTAAACTGTCGTTCGGCATTTTTAATGGTGAAATATCCAACCGAAATACAGATGATTTTTCCGAATTCTGCCCAAATTCCTGCTCGATCATAAAATTCTTCGGGCGTTAAATCATCTTTACGCTGATATTGTGTTTTATCGGCAAATAATTGCTGTGCATCTTCAGGTAATTCATTGAAAAATTCTGATTGCGGAACGGTTTCAATATCCAAAAAAAGAATATTCGGTAAAACTATTTTATCAATCATAACTGTTTGCTTAACATATTATACGCTTCATCGATATACACATACAAATCGTTGCTGTGCGCATCGGTTGTGGTTTGTAAACCTTTGATATGCCCCAGACGGACAATGATTAAATTGTCTTCGGGAATTACAATAGTAAACTGCCCCAAATGCCCGCGCATGTAGTAAATATGCTTGTTTTTATAGTTTGATAACCACCAGCCGTAACCATATTGCGGACTTTCTTTGAAACGCGGGTTTATCGATTCAAAAACAAATTTCATAGAAAGCAGTTGCTCGCCATTCCATTTTCCGTGCTGCATATACAATTTACCAAATTTGGCAAAATCGCGAGCATTGCTGGCAATACAACAGTATGCTTTTTCAATTCCGTTGTCTTTATGGTCGATCTGCCACAGTGCATCATGTTCCATTCCCATAGGTTTCCAGAAATATTTCGAAACAAAATCAGCCAAAGTCATTTTTGTAGCTTTCTCTAAAACCATTGCCAATAATTGCGTATCGCCACTTTGGTAGATAAATTCCTGTCCCGGTTTTTTATCAATCGGTAAACTCAACATCAGCGAACGCAGATCGTTTTTAAAATATGCCTGTGTGGTAATCGATGTTGGTCCGTAATAATTTTCATCCCATTTTTGTCCCGATGCCATACTCGCTAAATCACCAACGGTTACTTCTTTCGCAAATTTGCCCGTTAGTTCGGGTAAAAAATCAATTACTTTAGTATCTAAACTTTGAATCATTCCTAAATTAATCGCTTTGCCTAATGCCGATGTTACAATGCTTTTCGCCATAGAAAACGAGTTGGTTTTGCTGTCTTCTTTGCCAATATCGAAATAACTTTCATGAAAAATACTGTCGTTTTTAATAATTAAGAACGATGTAGTTTGTAAGTCTTTATGTGTTTGATTCAGCTTTTCGGTAGCCGGAACTTTATTGTAATTTTTTGATAGATTCCAAGGTTGCGCCGTTCCTTTTTTAATTTCTCGATTATTAAAATAACTGTAATCTTCTAAAAAAGCCGTTTTATGACCAGTTAAATACGTTACGCGAATTGCACGAAGCAAATAACCGTAACCAAAAATGTACATAAGGGCAATGATTGTTATAAAAACAATTGCAAACCATTTAAGAATTTTTATAAGAATTTTCATGATTTTATTTGTTGGATAAATTAAAGATAACAAAATTTATTCATGGTCTAATTTATTTTTTTACCACAGATTCACAGATTTATTTAACTGGTGTTCTGAATGGTTCTAAAATAAATATGTAAAAGTGAGTTAAAATAATTTCCGTGTATCTATGGCAATAATTACTCGTCGTCTAACTGAAAAATTTCATTTACGGTTACATTAAACATTTTAGACATGCGCAAAGCTAATTCTACAGACGGAGCATATTTTCCAGCTTCGATTGCATTGATGGTTTGTCGTGTAACACCTAATTTTTCTGCCAATTCTGCCTGCGTGATGTTATGAATGGCGCGGAATACTTTAATCTTCGTTTTCATAACTGAATTGTTTTTTATAGATGAATAATTTGGTATAATAGAAGATGTTTAAAAATAAGATAAAAGCGTAATAAAAAAACATAATTATATAAACGAAAGGCATACCAAAAATTAAAAATTCACTAATTATTAGTAGTATAAAGGTAAAATAAGTAGCATTAGTTATAGATTTATATCGAATTAAACCAATCATTTCGTCTTCGGTTTTTTCTTTAGAAAAGGCTAAAATTATACCACTAGAAAAAAATAATAAGTCAACAAGCTCATTATAAATGTCTTCCTTTCCAAAAGAAAAATAAAAAGAATTTTCAGAACTTAGAAAGTGATCACTAGCTATTGCAAATACAGGAACTCGGAGTTCATATGCAATTTCAAAAGGAATTAATATAACTAATGTAAGCGAAATTATAAAAACCACCAAAGCAGGAATTTTTAATTTGTTCGGGAATAGATAAATACTTTTCATAATAAAGAGTTTTAAAATTATTGATTGAATCAAATGTAATAAAAATTTTATATAATGTAAATTATTTTTTACATATTGAAATAAATGTTTTACAAAAATTAAATTAATTGATGTAATGAGATCCTGAAACAAGTTCAGGATGACCCAGTATTTGTCACTCTGAACTTGTTTTCAGAGTTGCATTGCTACCTTATAAATATTGATTTAATAAAAAAAGCTCTATAAAGTTTTCAAACTTTATAGAGCTTTGAGCTTATAACTAACAGCTAAAAACGAATAGCTGTTTACAAATTCTGAAAGAAATCGTTTCCTTTATCATCGGTAATAATAAATGCAGGGAAATCTTTAACGGTTATTTTTCTCACTGCTTCCATTCCTAATTCAGGGAAATCAACAACTTCAACTTTTAAAATATTGTCTTTTGCCAAAATAGCTGCTGGTCCACCGATAGATCCTAAATAAAAACCGCCGTGTTTCGCACAAGCGTCGGTAACCTGTTGTGAACGGTTTCCTTTTGCCAACATAATCATTGATCCGCGGTTTTCTTGGAATAAATCAACATAACTGTCCATACGTCCGGCAGTTGTTGGTCCAAAAGATCCTGAAGCCATTCCTTCCGGAGTTTTTGCAGGTCCTGCGTAATAAACCGGGTGGTTTTTAAAATATTCCGGCATTGGTTCGCCATTATCTAACATTTCCTTGATTTTTGCGTGGGCAATATCGCGGGCAACAATAACGGTTCCATTTAACATTAATCGGGTTTTAATCGGATGTTTGGTTAATTCCGCCAAAATCTGATCCATTGGCTGATCCAAATCAATATGTACAGGTTCTTCTAAATGCGGAGCCGTTTCTGGTAATAATCTCGCAGGATTTGTTTCTAATTGTTCTACAAAAATACCATCGGCAGTGATTTTTCCTTTGATATTTCGATCGGCAGAACATGAAACACCCAAACCAACCGGACAAGATGCTGCATGGCGTGGCAAACGGATTACACGAACGTCGTGCACCAAATATTTACCGCCAAATTGCGCACCTACACCAGATTCTTGGCAAATTTGCTGTATGCGTTTTTCCCATTCCAAATCGCGAAACGCTTGTCCTGCCATATTTCCTGTTGTTGGTAAATGATCGTAATATCCTGCAGATGCCTTTTTAACGGTTGCCAATGTTGCTTCGGCAGATGTTCCCCCAATAACCAAAGCCAAATGGTAAGGTGGGCAAGCAGCCGTTCCCAAATCCATTATTTTAGCTTTTATGAACGCTTCTAACGATTTATCGTTTAATAACGATTTTGTCTGTTGATATAAAAAGGTTTTGTTTGCCGATCCACCGCCTTTTGCAAGGAACAGGAATTCGTACGAATTTCCTTTTTTAGAATAGATGTCTATTTGTGCAGGAAGGTTAGATCCCGAGTTTTTCTCTTCGAACATTGAAATTGGAACGATCTGAGAATAACGTAGATTTTTGTTGATATAAGTGTTGAAAATACCTTTTGACAATGCCTCTGCATCATCAATTCCGGTATAAACATTTTCGCCTTTTTTTGCAATTACAATTGCCGTTCCAGTATCTTGGCACGATGGTAATTCGCCGCCAACAGCCACAGCTGCATTTTGCAATAAGTTGTAAGCAACAAAACGATCGTTGTCGGTAGCTTCTGGATCATCTATAATAGCGCGCAATTTTTCTAAATGCGACGTACGCAGCATAAACGAAACATCGGTCATTGCTGTTTCTGCCAATAATTCCAATCCTTTCGGGTCAACCGTTAAAATTTCGCGATCTCCTAATTTTTCAATTTTTACGTAATCTGAAGAAATTTTACGATACTGTGTATCATCTTTTTGTACAGGATACGAATCCTGATATAGAAAATCAATCATTTTTGTTGTATTGTTATTTAGTGGCGTAAAAATACTGAAATATGATTTTAGACTGACTCTAAATTTTAGGTGAAATCCATAAAAAAAGAGAAGTTACCTTCTCTTATCTTCTTTTCGAAACGTAGTTCATTAATTCTTTTTTGTTTTTGTCGAAATCGAAACTTTCGTAAACTATGTAGAAATTTTTAGTGTCAACACAATAATCATACAGTAATTTCCCGGCTTGCAAACGTGCGTCGTCAAAAGAAAAACTGCTTAAAAGCGTATTGATCTGCTGCGATGTAAACAATGCCGATTTTACTTGTTGTTCTATAAAAGCCAATTTGTCTTTATCAAAGCTTGCGGTTCTTTTTAATGTTTGCACAAAATTATCAAACGAACGGTTGTCCATAACTTCTTTTTGTTGATTATAACCTGGTTGATTGTTGTAGTTTGATGAATTATTATAAGGATTATTCCAAACATCGTCCCACTCATTAAAACCATACATTTGTCCTTGAACTCTGTACGAATCTAACAAATACAAACCATAATTGTTGAAAAAATCTAATACCATACGCATATTGTTTCGAACATTTAATAAAGTTCTGTAAATTAAATAACGGTCTTGATAGATAGAAAGCATCATTCTGCCTGATTTTAAATCGAAAAAACGATACTTTCCAGAAGACGAACTGATTACCTGATCGTCAATTTCCACTGTATAATAACCATATTCGGGAATTCGTAAAAACACTTCGGAATAACCTGAATTCTGATTCCAGTTATATCGGGTTTTTGTATTTCTATTATCGCTTCTTGTCAGCGAACGGTTTCCGGATTGGTTAGATGATGATGTAGTACGAGGTAAATCTGTGCTACGTTGCGTTTTCATTTCGGTAGCCGATGCTTCGTTTTTTAACAGTTCACCTTTTTTACCGGCTTCTTGGGCAAAAGTCAGCGTACTTAAGGTTAACAAGCAAAGAGTAATTATTGTTTTCATGATTTATAAGATTATTATTTTATTGAGCTTTTTCATGAATCATGCCAATTTTTATGAAGGATGAATATCAGCATAAAAAAACCTCTTCAATCGAAGAGGTTTTGTATATTATTTGTTAACTTTTGCTAGATATTGATCGATAGCCATTGTCATTGATGGCGCTTCGGGTGTTGGTGCCATAATATCGACACGTAAACCAAAAAGTTCGGCTTCTTTCTTTGTTGTGCTTCCAAAAACACCAATTCTTGTGTTGTCTTGAACAAAATCGGGGAAGTTTTTAAACAACGAATTTATTCCTGTTGGACTGAAAAAACATAAAACATCATATTTTACATCTGCTAAATCAGACAAATCGCTCATTGCTGTGCGGAAAAATATTCCTTGTGTCCAGTTTACACCTAAGTCATTAAGGGTTTGTGGAACATCATCATTTAATTTATCCGATGCCGGCAATAAAAACTTGTCGTCTTTAAATTTCTTAATAAGTGGCGATAAATCAGCAAAATCTTTCTGTCCAACATAAATTTTACGTTTACGGTAAACAACATATTTCTGCAGGTAATAAGCAATAGCTTCACTCTGACAGAAATATTTCATTGTTTCAGGAACTTTAAAACGCATTTCTTCTGCAACTCTGAAATAATGATCTACAGAGTTTTTGCTTGTAAGAATAATAGAGGTATAGTTGTTCAGGTCAATTTTTTGTTGACGCACTTCTTTGGCGTTTACACCTTCAACGTGAATGAAAGGTCTAAAGTCAATTTTTACTTTGTATTTCTGCTGTATGTCGAAATACGGGGAATTCTCCACTTTAGGTTCTGGTTGCGACACCAAAATTGATTTCACTTTCATGGTATTTGTGCTTTAGGTCTTAGAAATAACAAACCAGTTATATAAGATAACGTAGGGTGCTATTTCAAAGGTGCAAAGATACAAAATAAAATAAAACAAAAACTGACTAAATACTTTTTGATAGTTTTTTAAGAGAAGAATAAACAAAATTGTGTTAAATAATACGAAAACTCCCGATACTACCCATATAAAATAATCAAACGAAAAACGGTTGTAAAATAAAATGGCAACAACAGGTAGTAATAGTAATCCTAAATAAGATCGGTAACTAACCTTAACCAAATTGTATTGTTCGGCAAATTCTTCCATATTAAAACAAACCGCAATTATTTTTTCTACAAAATATTTTACCAGAACAAAAAACAACAAAATGCTTAAAATACGCAGGTATGTTGGGAAATAATTTAGGTTAGAAAAACCGGTAAGGCTTATTACGTAATGTACAAAAAGACTCAATGAAACCATTTGCACAAAAAACATACTTATGGTAAAACCGCTTTTTATGTTATTGCTGTCGCGGTACGTAGAAAGATATTTATTATTAAAAGCCAGTTTTATAAAATCATCAAACCGGTTTGGAAACGTAAGTCGGGTAATAACAATTGTGGCAAAGGTTATTGTAAGTAAAACCGTTGCCCAATCAAGAGAAAAATTGTTTCTATCTAAAAAATCTATTTCCATAAACGTTGTAAAAATACTAATTTTATGCGGAATAAAACCTTTTAATTTTATTAAGAAAACTACATTTAAAAAAAGCTACATTTGAGCAATATTTTTTTATGAAGCAAAATATAGTTGTAATACCTACTTTTAACGAAATAGAAAATATCGAAGATATTTTACGTGCGGTTATGAATTTGGACACACCCATTGATGTTTTGGTGGTTGATGATAATTCGCCCGACGGAACCTCGGAAAAAGTATTACAAATTGCAGAAGAATTCCCTGATAGGATTTTCTTAAAGAAAAGATTAAAGAAAAACGGACTGGGCACCGCTTATGTAGCCGGTTTTAAATGGGCGTTAAAGCATAATTACGAATATATTTTTGAAATGGATGCCGATTTTTCGCACAATCCGAATGATTTACCAAAATTGTTGGAAGTGTGTAAAAATGTAGCCGATGTTGCTATAGGTTCGCGCTACGTAAAAGGTGTTAATGTGGTAAACTGGCCGTTAAGTCGCGTATTATTGTCGTATTTTGCATCGGTTTACGTGCGTTTTGTGACCAGCATGAATGTTATGGATACCACGGCGGGCTTCATTTGTTACCATCGTTCGGTTTTAGAACAGATCAATTTGGATAAAATTAAATTTGTGGGATATGCGTTTCAGATCGAAATGAAATATCGCGCATTTTCACGTAACTTTAAGCTGGTAGAAGTTCCAATTATTTTTACCGATCGAACCAAAGGAAAATCAAAAATGTCGGGCAGTATTATTAAAGAAGCCGTTCTGGGCGTTTTACAATTACGATTTAAAAAACTATTTAATAAATTATAAATGAGCACTCTTTTAATTAAAAACGGAACCATAGTTAACGAAGGAAAAGTTTTTAAAGCCGATATTTTTATCGAAAATGAAATCATTTCTAAAATAGATACACAAATTACGGTTGCTGCCGATAAAGTAATCGATGCTTCGGGATTGCACATTTTTCCGGGTGTTATTGATGATCAGGTTCATTTTCGCGAACCAGGTTTAACACACAAAGGTAACATTGCAACAGAATCTAAAGCGGCAATTGCAGGTGGAGTTACATCGTTTATTGAACAGCCAAATACGGTTCCAAATGCCGTTACGCAAGAAATTTTAGAAGAGAAATATCAAATTGCAGCCAATACATCTTACGCGAATTATTCGTTTATGATGGGCGGAACCAACGATAATTTAGAAGAAGTTTTAAAGACAAATCCGCGTAATGTTGCCGGAATTAAGTTGTTTTTAGGATCATCTACAGGTAATATGTTGGTTGATAACGAAGAAGTTCTGGAGAAAATATTCTCATCAACAAAAATGCTGATTGCCGTTCACTGCGAAGACGAACAAACCATTCGCGAAAATCTTGCAAAAGCAAAAGAAGAGTTTGGTGACGATATTCCGGTATCGCAACATCCTGTAATTCGTAGTGCAGAGGCGTGTTATAAATCGTCATCAAAAGCAATTGAATTAGCGAAGAAAACAGGCGCGCGTTTGCATATTTTCCACATAAGCACTGGAATTGAAACCGATTTGTTCAGAAACGATATTCCTTTAGAAGAAAAAATGATTACTGCAGAAGTTTGCGTGCATCACTTGTATTTTTCAGATGAAGATTATAAAACAAAAGGAAATTTCATTAAATGGAATCCTGCGGTAAAATCGGCAACTGATCGAGAAAAAATCTGGGAAGCGTTGTTAGATGATCGTATCGATGTGATTGCAACCGATCACGCACCGCATACATTAGAAGAGAAATCGCAAAAATATTCTCAAGCTCCGTCTGGTGGGCCGTTGGTTCAGCATTCGTTGATTACTATGTTAGAATTTGCAAAAGCAGGAAAAATATCGTTAGAAAAAGTTGTTCAGAAAATGATGCACAACCCGGCAATTCTGTTCAAAATAGAAAAACGCGGTTTTGTTAAGGAAGGTTTCTTTGCCGATTTGGCTTTGGTTGATTTAAACAGCGAAAAATGGACGGTTACCAAAGAAAACGTATTGGCAAAATGCGGTTGGTCTCCTTTAGAAGGTGTTGATTTTACCACAAAAGTACAGTCAACAGTTTTAAACGGAAAGGTTGTTATGGAAAACGGCGTTATCAGCGAAGAACGTTTTGGTCAACGATTGTTATTCAATAGATAATATGAAAAATTTAGTTTCAGCATTTTTTTTAATCATTCTGGTTGGTTGTACAAAAACAGAGAAAGCCGAAATTCCGCAAGAAAAAATGGTCGATGTTTTGTATGATCTTACTGTATCGTCAAGTGCACGCAATACATCAAACAGAAGAGATACCATTCAGTATGTGGTAGATTATAAGCAGATTTTGAAAAAACATGGTGTAGACAGTTTAAAGTTTATCAAAGCGCAAAAAATCTATCAACAAGATCCCGATGTATATGCGGTAATTTACGATTCGGTTCAAAAACGCCTTCAGAAAAAGTTAGAAGAAGTTCGTGCTACCAAACCCGATTCAACCGAAGAAAAACTCAATCCGGTAATCAACGTAAAAGAACTTAAAGCATTGCGCCGAAACAAATAATAATTTAGTAAAGTCACATTTTTTGTGGCTTTCTTTATTTTTGAAAATACTATATTTGCACAAAATATTTTAAAGATGAAAAATTTAGTAGAAGAATTACGCTGGCGCGGGCTTGTTCACGACATGATGCCCGGAACAGAAGAACAATTAACAAAAGAATCTACTACAGCATATATTGGTTTCGACCCAACATCAGATTCATTACATATAGGTAGTTTAGTACCAATTATTTTATTACAGCATTTAAGAAATTTCGGACACAAGCCAATTGCTTTGGTTGGTGGAGCGACTGGTATGATTGGCGATCCATCAGGGAAGTCAGACGAAAGAAATTTGTTAGACGAAGCTACGCTTACTAAAAACGTAAACGGAATAAAAGCTTTGTTATCTCGTTTTTTAGATTTTGATGCGAAAGATGATAACGCACCGGTTTTAGTAAATAACTACGATTGGATGAAAGATTTTTCGTTCATTGCTTTTGCTCGCGATGTAGGTAAGCGCATTACAGTAAATTACATGATGGCAAAAGATTCAGTAAAAAAACGTTTTGAAAGTGATGGTGCCGGAATGAGTTTTACCGAATTTACATACCAATTAATTCAAGGATACGATTTTTACCACCTAAATAAAGAATACAACTGTTTGTTGCAAATGGGCGGAAGCGATCAGTGGGGAAATATTACTACGGGAACAGAATTGGTACGCCGTATGAATGTTGATAACGATGAGCGTGCAAAAGCTTATGCAATGACTTGTCCGTTAATCACAAAAGCCGATGGTTCTAAATTTGGAAAAAGCGAAGGTGGTAATATTTGGTTAACAGCCGATAAAACATCGGTGTACAAATTTTACCAGTTTTGGTTGAATACAGCTGATGCAGATGCAGAAAAATACATCAAGATTTTTACTTTTTTGTCAAAAGAAGAAATCGAAAAAATAATAGCAGAACATAACGAAGCACCGCATTTACGTCCGTTACAAAAACGTTTGGCAGAAGAAGTAACCGTAATGGTTCATTCGCGCGAAGATTTTGAAAACGCAGTAAAAGCATCAGGAATTTTGTTCGGAAATGCATCGGCAGACGATTTAAAAGCATTAGATGCTAAAACATTCTTAGAAGTTTTCGATGGAGTTCCGCAAGCCGAAATTTCTATGGAAGATTTAAAAGCAGGAATTGACATTGTAGATGTTTTAAACACTAAATCGGGCTTTATGAAATCAAACGGAGAAGCAAGAAGAGCTTTAGCAGAAAACTCGATCTCTGTAAACCGTGAAAAAGTTCAGGAAGGTTTTAGTTTATCAACAAACGATTTAATAAACAATCAGTTTGTGTTGCTACAAAAAGGCAAGAAAAATTACTTTGTATTAAATGTACAATAACAATTAAACCTCAGTGAAAGCTGAGGTTTTTTATTTTAAAATAGACTTTGTCATTTCGACGAAGGAGAAATCTTATAATTACGTAATAAGTTTTTAATTTTATAGAGATTAATAAACCATTAAATTACATCCACGAATATCCGAATTATCAAATCTGCCCAAAACTTCAAAAGAGTAATCGGGATATTTCTTACCTAAATCTTGCGTAGCAATAAACGAGCACGAATTTATATTAGCCAAATCAATCACATTAATACCGCCTGTTTTTCCATCTTCAATAATTGTTAACGGATCCTCGGTATCGCGAATTAAAATATCCATCCACGGCGGACATTCAAAAATACCATCACCAAACGAATAGGCTTGAGAAAGTAATTCCGTCATTCCGTATTCCGAATGAATTTTTTCCACTCCAAAACCTTCGGCTAAAATCGTATGCAGTTCTTCGCGAATTAGTTCTTTACGTTTGCCTTTCATACCACCGGTTTCCATAATAATGGTGTTCTTTAGCTCGAATTTTTGTAGTTCAATTAAATCTAAAAGAGAGTAGGTAACACCAATTAACAAAATATTTTGTCCCTTGTTATCTAATTCGACTAACTTCTGTGCGAGTTCATTGTAGTTATGCAGATAAAATCCAGAATCGGGATGATTAGATCCTTCTATAAAATCTTTTGCCATGTAGATTAACGACGATCCTTCGCGTTCTAAATAGGAGGGAAGCAACGCCAAAACGGCATAATCTTCAATGTTTCCGTAAAATTTAGAAAACGCACTACGAAAACTGGCTTCGTAAAAACCTAAATCGGTTACATGATGTTTAGAAGTGATCATTCCGGTAGTTCCGCTACTTGTGAACGTGGTTTGCACGGCATCTATAGAACTTAATATATCTTTCGATTTAAAAAATTCAATAGGTAAAAAAGGAATTTCAGTAAGGTGCTTTACATTCTCCGGACTTTTCTTCAACAACAAACAGTATTTTTGATACACTTCGTTGTGCTGAAACTGATAGCGAAACACTTTCATCGCTGTTTTATGAAATTCTTTTGTGGTATGTATGGAAATGATGTCTTCTGGTGTAAACACGATTTTTGTTTTAAAGTACAAAATTACGAATAAAAAAAGCATCTCGGTTAAGAGATGCTTTTAAGATTTATTTCTATAAAAATTATTTAATAACAACTTTACGAGTAGCTGTTTTACCAGCTTCGTTGATTTTTGCTACATAAATACCCGCTTTCAATGTAGAAACGTTTACTTGAGAAACAGTAGTAACATCTAATACTTTTTTACCTGTTAAATCAAATAACTGTACGTTTTTATCAGCAGTATTGTTTGATGTAATGTTTAAAACATCGTTCGCTGGGTTAGGGAAAATGTTTAAACCTTCGATGTTGTTTTCTTTTGTTGATGCAGAAGTAGTATATGTGAATGTAACAGATAAAACTCTAATTTGATTACCAGATGTTGCGTTAGCACTATTTTGAAATTTTAAACCAGTTGCCGCATTTATACCAGATATAGTATATAACCCTTGGCTATCTGCAACCAGGGCAGTTCCTGTAGTAGATCCATCAACAAAATATGTTGCGTCTGCTGCATTAGTAACACCTGCTTCCACAATAACGTCAGTTACTGTAATATTATTTGTGAAAGTAAATTCAAGTGAACCACCATCTCCAGCTCCTGGATAAAGTCTAATGGTACCACCGCCTCCATCGTAGTATGCAGGATCAACATTTGAAGCATTTTTTACAGTTGTAAATGAAATGTTGGAATCGATAGCACCACTAGGAAATGCCTGTGCGTTTGTAAAGCCAAACTGATTAAATTCCTTTTTAACTGTAGTCTGTGCATTCGCAGCAAAAGAAGCTGCCAAAATTGTAACTAAAGTGTAAATTTTTTTCATATCTGAATTGTTTTTAAATTTTATAATGCAAAGTTAAGGTAATTTTTTAAAACCTAAAAGAGTGTATGTTACTAAATTGTTTCCATTAAAAAAGCCCGTGAAATAATCACGGGCGTATGTTTTATTTTATTACAATTTTGCGTGTAATGCTGTTATTTTTTTCGGACAGTTTTAAAATATAAACGCCCGCTTTTAAGTTGGATACGTTTAATTCTTTCTGGTAACCGTTCATTTCTGTAAAAACAATTCTTTTACCCAGCATGTCGTACAACTCAATAGTTTTGGTTGAGGTGTTTTCTGCGTTAATGTAAATTTTACCGCTGGTAACCGGGTTCGGGTAAATTTGAACCTTGTCTAACGTATTCTCGGTTTTAACTTGGTCTGCTACTCCACTGTTTTTGGCTGTTTGTGCTTGCGCAGAAAAGCTTGTTATTATTAACAGTAAGAATATATATAGGTATTTTTCTTTCATAACTTTAAATTGAATAAGTAAATATATAAAATAAATATCAAATAAAATACCAAAAAAATAACCTCAATAAAAAATTGAGGTTATTTATGAAGATTTTAACTGATTTACTGTTTGTTTAAGTTGTTTTACATCTTTGCGTAGTATGACAAACTGACTTAAACTGTGACAGTAATTATTTGAAATTTATTACAAACCTACTGTCCAGCCAGTTGCCCAAGTTGGGGTTGCTGTTCCGTTACCTGCACCTGTTGCTGTAGCATCTTCTGTAAAGATTTTGCTAACATCTGCAGCTGTTCCGTCGGTTTTCTTTCCTTTAGATTTTGTTGCAACGTTATCAAATTTAACGCGTGTAGCTTTTAATTCACCACTTGCAACGTAGCTAATTCCTTCATCGTGCTCCACATCGAAACCTGTTCCAAAGTTACTTAGTACAACGTTGTCAAAAGATCCTTTAGTACCTACACGCAATTTCATTGCTTGGTTTTCGCTACCACCGTTGTTACCAATTAACGTTAAGTTTTTAATAGTTGGGTTAGCAATTGGTGCTGCTGTGTGGTTGTTAGAGTTGTTATCTGCTTCGATACCACGGTTACCACCATTTGTTCTTTTCCCGTACCAGTTTTCACCTACACCGTTCCAACCTTCTGTCCAATCGAATAAATCATCACCTACTTCACTATGGAAATTTGTAACAACTAAGTGTTTAGCATCAACGGTACCACCAAACCACTCAAAACCATCGTCTGATCCATCGTGAATCTGTACATAATCAATAGTTGTTCCTTTACCCACACCAAACATAGAAAGACCATTGAATTCTTTATCTGCGTTGTAAGAGTATCCAGAATATTCGATTCTTAAATATTTAATAGATCCTGAGTTGTCATTCGCATCAGATCCACCATAAGTTAATTCAGAAACCTCTGCAGTTGCTGTAGCTCCTTTGTTAATTGGTGCTTTACCGCAAATTACCAAACCACCCCATTTACCTGGCGCTTTTTCTTCTGCAGTCATGATTACCGGGTTAGAAGATGTACCTTCGATGAAAATTTGCCCACCTTGTGCAACAGCAATGTAGCGAACTGCATCAAACTGACCTGCGCCTAAAGCTGTAGCTTCAATTTTTACACCTGCTTTAATGGTTAATTTTGCACCGTTAGCTACGATTAGTTTTCCGGTTAATTTATAAGTTCCGTCTGTTAATGTTACGTGACCACTTTTAATTTCGCCTGTTAAATTGTTACGGTCTACTTTAAAGTCTGAAGTTGGTTGTTCTACTTCTGGAGTTGAATCGTCACTTGAACAAGAAACTGCTGTTGCTGCTAATGTTAATGATAATAATGTTAAGCTAAATAGTTTTGAAATTGGCTTTTTCATTTTCTTTAAATAATTAGTTATTTTATTTGATACAAAGTTGTGTATTAATACTTTAATGTGTGTTAAGCGTATGTAATGAATATGTTGTTAAAATGTATATTTTCCACCTAAACTAAAGAAGGCTCCTCTTTTATATGTAACAGCATCTATTGCACCTGAAGCGTTGTCTTGTATTCTGCGGAATTCCGGATTTAAAATGTTACGTGCGGCAAAATCAAGTGCAAAGTTTTTATGGATTTTTGTTTTTAAGATAAAATCTAAACTTCCCATGCCTTTGTCAATTAAATTACCTTTGCTTTCTACACCTAAAGCGTACAAACGGTCAGAATAATGTGTGTATGCAACAGTAGCGGTCATTCCTCTGCCTTCGTTCCATTCGGTTACATACGAAATATCTGCATTCAATAATAAATCAGAAGCACCTGTGAACGACGATCGGTCAAAATCAAAATTGGTATTTATCAATCCGTTGGTTTCACGTTGAATTTTATCTTTATCTACTTCCTGATCGGTTTTCATATACGATACATTCAAACCACCCGAAATGTTATTGATGTTAGTTCCGCCAAAATCAAAAAGTCTTTTCTTAATTTCGAATTCTGCTCCGTAAACGTATCCTTTGTCACCAATATTTACCCAAGTGATATCGTTGGTAGAAGATGCCATGGTGATTTCATTGATAGGATCTTGAATGTACTTACCAAAAGTGGCTACCGAAATTACTTCATCGTTCATTGGGAAAATTTCCCATTTTAAGTCAAAGTTGTAGTTTTGCGATGGATATAAGTACGGGTTACCTACTTTAATTTCGGTTACGTCTTCGTAAATAAAGCGTGCGCGTTCTTTAAATTGAGGCAATGTGTAGGTTTTACTTGCTGCTAAACGTAAATTTTGTGTGCCTGACAATTCATATTTTAACGATAAGTTTGGTAAAAATTCGTTACGGTTAAATTTGTTGGTTTGCTCAATAGCATCTAACTGCGTTCTCCATTGTACGGTTTGATCTATTTTTTCGTAACGTAAACCAATAACTGCGCTGAATTTATCGGTTAAACGGTATTCTAAATTACCAAAAGAGGCATGTATATTTTGTTCACCACTGTATGTTTGTGGAGTATCGCCTGCAAATGCCGAAATACTAAATAAGCCGCTGGTATAGTTTTGCTGATTGAAAAAAGTATCTAAATTATTCGGATTTACAGCACTTGTTAAAGCATCGCCCGAAATACGGAAGTTGTATTGTATCGCTTCAAAATCACGTTTTTTTACTCGACCGTTGTAACCAAAAGTTACTTTTCCTTTTTCGTTACCGTTTTCATCAACACCTAATTTGTAATTCAATGCAAGATTCGCTGCAATTTCATCTTCTTTAAGATTTTGAAAGTAACGGTGGTTATCTGTAATGGTACGTTGCGCTAAAGTGTAAGTATCTGAATCTTTCCAGTAAAACATTTTGTTTTGCGTTCTATCCGGCATGTC
Organism: Paenimyroides ummariense; assembly: GCF_900115115.1. Classification (GTDB taxonomy): domain Bacteria; phylum Bacteroidota; class Bacteroidia; order Flavobacteriales; family Flavobacteriaceae; genus Flavobacterium; species Flavobacterium ummariense. Next base: position 161,505 of record NZ_FOVI01000001.1, on the reverse strand, counting down.
ACTTTCAATGGTGTTGTACGATACCGCCCAATCAAAACCTAATTTTTCGTTTAGTTTGTGGTTACCCAACAACTGATTAATTAAAACCGTATTTTGAATGAATGTACCACGCTGAACCAATAAAGCATCATGATCGCCTTCAAAATCACGGTCGCTGCCTGTATAAGTATCTCTTGATAAATCAGAAGAATTAATGTACAAAAAGTTATATGCTAAACGGTGGTTGTCATTCACATGGTAATTAGCATTAAACATACCTGTAGTATTGGTAGTTTGCGAGAATTTTTCCTGGTTAAACGATTTTAATTTTGCACCCTGCGCACTGGTACTTTGGTTAATACCTTCTCTGTAAGTAAAACCGTTATCAAAACTTGCTGTAGCAAATAAATTTAATTTACCGGTTTCGCCAATTAAGAACGATTTACCTGCTTTTAAACCAAAGTTTCCACCAATTGGACCGGCACTTTCTGGTTGTAAACTGTTCTGAAAGTTGTAACCATTTAAAGCGTTGTTAGGTTTTCCGTATGATGCGTAACCCATTTTGCTTGGACCTTGCGGAAGTACAAAATCGCTGCCTTTGCTTAACGCATTGGTGTTTGCTTGCGCACCTAGTTCAATTTCGAACAAACCACTGTCTTTAAAATCTTTTGATAAGATATCTACATTTCCACCACCAAAATCTCCGGTATTTCTTGAATTAAAGGTTTTGTCGATCGAAATATATTCCACAATATCCGTTGAAAATAATTCTAAATTAATGTTCTTTTTCTCCGGATCGTTCGATGGAACCGGCAAACCGTTTAAAGATGTTGAATTGTATCTGTCGCCCAAACCACGAACATACACGTTATTGCTTCCTTCTTGCTGAGAAATACCTGCTGTTTTTGCAACCGCCGCAGCAACATCGCCCACACCTTTACGCGAAAGCTCTTGTGCGCCGATCTGTTGTTTTATTTCTAACGATTTACGCTGTTCGCTTAATAAAGCTGTTTCCGATGATTTTCTGTTATTAACCGTAATAACCAACTCGTTTAAATTGGCTTCTTCAGGAGTCATATTAATGTTAACTTCGTTAGCACTTCCTGTATCATAAGGTAAAACAAAGGTTTGATACCCTGCGTACGATGCTTCTAATAAATAAGATCCTTGCTCGCATTCAATTTCAAAATACCCGTTTTCATCGGTTTCTGCACCAATTGATGTGTTTTGTAACATCACTGTTGCATACGCCAAAGGTTCGTTGTTATTAGCTGTATCGTAAATGTGGCCTTTAATCGTTTTTGTATCCTGTGCATAAGTCACTACTCCAAATAATAACGCTGCTGCCAAAAAATTTAATTTCATTATATTGTTATTATAAATTTTCGTTGCAAAGGAATTACCTAAAAGTTATTGAAACGTTACAGCTTTTTTACGAAAGTATTGAGTTTTTGTAAAGAAATTGTTAGTACATTAAATAATCGTTAAGAGGTTGTTTGTTTTTTATTTATCTTTAATTTTACAACCGAAACAACAATAAAACAAATGAAAAATAAGGATATTAAAATCTTATTAGTTGATGATGATGCGGATATTTTAGAAATTGTAGGTTTTAATTTAGAAGCCGAAAATTATCAGGTATTCACAGCCAAAAATGGTAAAGAAGCATTGTCTATTGCAAAAAAAGAAGTTCCTAACTTAGTTATTCTTGATGTAATGATGCCCGAAATGGATGGTATTGAAACATGCGAAAACATGCGAAAGATGCCTGAATTGAACAGCAGCATTATTACGTTTTTAACCGCTCGTGGCGAAGATTATTCGCAAGTTGCTGGGTTTGATGTAGGTGCAGATGATTACATAACCAAACCAATTAAACCAAAACTACTGGTTAGTAAAGTAAAAGCATTGTTACGCCGTGTAAAAGAAGATATTTCAGTAGAAGATGTTTTAAAAATTGGCGATATAGAAATTAACCGCGAAGAGTATAAAATCATTAAAGACAAAACTGAAATTATTTTACCACGTAAAGAGTTTGAATTGTTTTATCTTTTAGCTTCAAAACCAGGAAAAGTGTTTAAACGCGAAGAAATTTTAGACAAAGTTTGGGGTAACGAAGTAATTGTTGGCGGTAGAACAATTGATGTACACATAAGAAAACTACGCGAAAAAATTGGCGACGATTTATTTAAAACCATAAAAGGCGTAGGTTATAAATTAGAAGTTTAATGGGTATAAAATACCGTAAATCTTACAAATTTGCATTAAAATCGTCATTGGTCATTGTACTTTTTAGTACATTATTGCTCATGGCGTTGCAACATTTATTTTTCCAAATAAACTGGCTTTTTACAGTAACATTTACGTTGCTGTTTTTTGCTTTTTGCTTTTTTGTGTTGCAATACAGGGTAGAACGCTTTATTTACCGCCGCATTCAAAAAATATATAAAGAAGTAAGTATTTTAGACGAATCGGTTTTGCGAAACCAACCGGTAACTACCGATATGCAAACGTTGATGTACGAAGTAAACAAATTTGCTACCGATAAAAAAGTGGAAATTGAATCACTTAAAGTACAGGAAGAATACCGCCGTGAGTTTATTGGAAACGTGGCGCACGAACTCAAAACACCTTTGTTTACGGTTCAAGGATACGTTTCTACATTGTTAGATGGCGGTGTGAAAGATAAAGCAATTCGCAAAAAATACCTGGAACGTGCCGATAAAGGTATTGAACGATTAATTGATATTGTGAACGATTTGGATATGATTACCAAATTAGAAACAAACGAATTAAAAGTGAACATTCAAACTTTTGATATAATCGAACTTTTTCAGAATGTTTTTGATTTGTTGGAAATGAAAGCCGATAAAAAAGACATCACCTTAATGTTTGATAAAGATCACTATAGATCAATTTTTGTGAATGGTGATCGAGAAAAAATCAATCAGGTGGTTTTAAATTTGGTAGATAATTCCATAAAATACGGTAAAGATAATGGTACAACTGAAGTGTCAATAGAAAGCTTAACCGATAAAAAACTTCTTATTCGTATAACCGACAACGGTTACGGAATAGAAAAAAAGCATATTTCCCGTTTGTTTGAACGTTTTTACAGAACCGATTCCAGTAGATCGCGCGATATTGGCGGTTCCGGATTAGGTCTGTCCATTGTAAAACACATTATAGAAGCCCACAACGAGCATATTTACGTAGAAAGTAAAATAGGTGTAGGGTCTGAATTTTCGTTTACTATAGAAAAAGCTGTTAAAAAATAACAGCTTTTTTAGTTTTCTAAATTTAACTACCGTTCAATTGTTGTATTTTTACCAAAATTTTGTAGAGTGGGAAGTAAAAATAAATTGAAACGCTTCAGAGAAAACGAAACGTTTTCAAATGTTTATCAGCCGGGTAGAGAAGAGGTTATGAACGATAACTTTGCTTTAAAAGGCAACTGGAATAAAGAAGTTTTTAAAAACAATAACCCGATTGTTTTAGAATTAGGTTGCGGTAAAGGCGAATATTCGGTAGAATTGGCGCGCCGTTATCCAAACATAAATTTTATTGGAGTTGATATAAAAGGATCGCGTTTTTGGCGTGGTGCTAAAACGGCTGTTGAAGAAAATATCCCGAATGTAGTCTTTTTACGCACACAAATTGAATTGATTGAAAACTGTTTTGCAACACACGAAGTTGATGAAATCTGGATTACTTTTCCCGATCCGCAAATTAAATACAAACGTACCAAGCACCGTTTAACCAACGAAGAATTTTTGGCTCGATATAAAAATATCCTGAAGGAAGAAGGGATCATTAACCTAAAAACCGACAGCGAATTTATGCACGGTTATACTTTAGGTTTATTGCATGGCGCAGGGCACAAAGTGTTGTACGCAAACCACAATGTTTATAGAAACGAAGGTGCTCCGGAAATGGTTACGGGTATTCAAACTTTTTACGAATCGCAGTATTTAGAGCAGAACAAGCCCATCACGTATATTAAATTCCAGCTTAAGTAATGAATTATATCCTTCCTTTTTTGACAGGGCTTATTGCTTCTGTTTTTGGAACATTACTTCCTGGTATTTTAAATGCTACGGTAGTAAAAATTTCTAAAAGGGAAGGAATGAAAAACGCCTACAGCTTTATGCTGGGCACTTTTATCATCATTGCTTTACAAACCTATTTGGCGGTATTTTTTGCAAAAATTATTGATCGAAGTGTTTTTATAACCAACATTATCCGTGAAATTGGTTTTGTGGTTTTCTTGATACTCACGATCTATTTTTTTGTGGCAAAACCCAAGAAGAAAGACGATGCCGAAATTGAAATCATACAAAAAAGAAAACGTTTTACCCAAGGTATTTTGTTGGCATTAATAAACGTATTTCCTATATTTTATTATGTTTTTATAACCATAACGGCTGTTAATAATAATTTTTACGAGATTAATTATATCAGTAATGTTTTTTTAACGGTTGGTGTGTTAATTGGATCTTTTTTAGCTTTCATGTTTTATATAAACCTATTTAAAAATGCGGTGTTGCAAGAGAACTTTGTCTTAAAAAACATCAATAAAATTTTAGGTTGCGTAACCGGAATCATCACCGTTATTAATTTGTACAAACTGTTTTATAAATAATGGAAAAAGATTTTTTTCAGCGGGTTTATGAAGTTGTAAAGCAGATTCCCTACGGAAAAATTACAACGTACGGAGCTATTGCAAAAAAGATAGGTGCGCCAAAATCTGCCCGAATGGTTGGTTATGCGTTAAATGCTTCTGGCATGCACGAAGATGTTCCGGCCCACCGCGTAGTCAACCGAAAAGGTTTACTTACTGGCAAGCATCATTTCCAAGGAACCAATTTAATGCAGCAGTTGCTGGAAAATGAAGGAATAAAAATTAAAGAAAATACGGTTCAAAATTTTAATGAACATTTTTGGGAGCCTTAAAAAAACATCCAAAATTTAAATTTTGGATGTTTTCTGTTTTAATCTTATTTTTTTATAAATTTGGAGTGATAAACTACCTTACCGCCAGATTCTAATTTTATTAAATAGGCACCATTTGCAAGATGCGAAACATTTATGCTGTTTTCTGAAACATTTTGTTCTACTACCTTTTTTCCATTAATGTCATAGATGGTGATTTTTTCAATTATGATATCTTTTTCTGACCAAAAAAGTTTATCGGTAGTTGGATTAGGATATAAATTAATACTAATTTCATTAGTGTATTCGTGAGAGGAAGCTTTTCCACAATAGTAAACCTCTTTAGGTGTAGTGGCAGGCGAAATTTGAGATGGTAAATTTGTATTAGTACCAAAATACCATAGTGAATTGTCATCTTTAGTCAACCAGAAGCCTTTGTAAAATCCAATAGATCCAGTAACACTTTTCCAATCTTTATCGGTGCCTATTTGTGTACGTATGTTTGTATTCATGTAAGTATATGGACCTCCAAATAAACCAGCACCAGAATACCATAGTGAACCGTCGGTTTGTATTCCTAAAAAATTAGATCCTGTGATACTTACATCTTTCCAAGTGTCCGTGCCAAGTTGTATATAATCTGTAAAATAATCCATTTGGACATTATTTATACCCAAACCGTTATTGTTATTACTATTCCCATACGAAACGCCCCACAAGGTATTATCATTTTTGAGCATTACATAAAAAGAGTCGGAACTTATCATAATTTTTTTCCAATCAGTATCCTTACTCAATTTATAAAAGCCGTTAGATTCAAATTGGGTTCCTAGTGGTAAGCGAATAGCATTACTAACGCCGGGGTTGGGTGCGCCTAAACTTACAGCGCCTGTACCATATAGTTCACCATTATTTTTTATAGCAAATGTAGTATGACTATCAGCATTTATAAAACTCCAATCGGTATCGTTATTTAATTGAATAGGTGTTGTTTGGTCTTGTGGTAAATTAGAATGGAAGTAACCTAAAGCTTTAGTTCTTGTATTTCCCCATCCCCACAATGTTCCGTTAGATTTTAATGCAATAGAATGCCAACCACCTACAGCAATCATTACCCAATCATTATCCGTTCCTACTTGTGTAGGTATGTAATGATCTGTCATGGTACCGTTACCTAATTTCCCGGCGTCATTACTACCCCAACTCCACAAAGTCCCATCATTTTTAATGGCTAATGTATGAAAGAATCCCTGACGTATCATTTTCCAGTTTGCATTAATTTCTATGTGGGGAGCTGAAAAAGAATAATCATTTTTAGTGCCATCGCCTATTTGTCCTCGATGACTATTTTCACCAAACGAAACTCTTTTATTGTCTTTAGTAAGAATTGAAACAACATTTTGTCCTACCGATATTTCTTCAACACAATATTGAGAATATACATTAAAACCTAATAATGTAATAAAAAAGAATAGTAATTTTTTTTGCATAATTATTGCTTTTTTAGTTTATCATAAAAATACTAAAATTTTATACAATCATAATGTATGTTTAAAAAAAGCCAAAGTGTTATACTTTGGCGATACTAATTGTAAAAAAAATAAATTTTACTTCAACGCATTAATTGCATGGTTGTAATCTGGTTCTTGAGTAATTTCAGGAACTTGTTCGTTATAAACTACTTTTCCTTCTGGGTTTATTACCACAACAGCTCTACTCATTAAGCCATTTAAAGGACCGTCGGTCATTTTAACGCCGTAAGCATTTGTAAAATCGTCACTTTTAAAATCCGATAATGTTTCTACATTACTTAAACCTTCTGCCGCACAAAAACGGTTCAATGCAAACGGTAAATCTTTAGAAATACATAAAACAACCGTATTATCTATTGCCGAAACTTCTTTGTTGAATGTGCGTACCGATTGTGCGCAAACACCAGTATCAACACTTGGGAAAATATTTAAAACCACATTTTTTCCTTTGTAATCGCTTAACGATTTTTCAGACAAATCGCTTGCTGTTAATTTAAAATCTGGAGCCGTTGCACCAATTTCTGGTAAATTTCCTGCGGTATTAATTCCGTTTCCTTTAAATGTTATCTGTGCCATAATTTCAATTTTTTGTTTCTATAAAATTACAGCTATTTTTAAATAAAGGCTATAATGCCTGAAAAACTTTTTGTTTAATTAACATCCTTCACCCAGCATCAAACAACATACTTAATTTATTAAATCATTAACTTTAAAGTATCATAAATTCGTGTTATCTTTGTAATTTAAAATAATTCTACATAAGTTGTTTAGCAGCAGGTTTTTAAACAGCTTTATTAAGATACAAAAAATGAAATTAGACAGAAAAGAAATATTAACTGCTTTAGAAACTATTTCTATTGCAGGCGAAGGTAAAAATATGGTTGAAAGCGGTGCGGTACAAAACGTAATGACTTTTGGCGACGAAGTGGTGGTTGATGTTACGTTGCACACGCCGGCTTTACATATTAAAAAACGTGCCGAAGTAGATATTATGAAAACCATTCACGAAAAAATCTACGATAAAGCAAAAGTAAAAGTAAATATTAAGGTTGAAACTCCAGAGAAACCTGAAATCAAAGGCAAATCAATTCCGGGAATAAGCAATATTATTGCGGTATCGTCTGGTAAAGGTGGTGTTGGTAAATCAACAATTACGGCAAATTTAGCGGTTACATTGGCTAATATGGGCTTTAAAGTTGGTGTTTTAGATGCTGATATTTACGGCCCTTCGATGCCAATTATGTTCGATGTTGAGAAATCGAAGCCAATTTCGGTTGATGTAGATGGAAAATCAAAAATGAAACCAATTGTAAGTTATGGCGTAGAAATGTTGTCGATCGGATTTTTCACAAGTCCGGATCAGGCAGTAATATGGCGCGGACCAATGGCATCTAAAGCATTAAATCAAATGATTTTTGATGCAGATTGGGGCGAATTAGATTTTCTTTTGTTAGATTTACCACCAGGAACTGGCGATATTCACTTGTCATTAATGCAATCGTTACCAATTACGGGCGCGGTTGTGGTAAGTACTCCGCAAGCTGTTGCGTTGGCAGATGCTAAAAAGGGAGTGTCGATGTTTATGGCAGATAGTATCAACGTACCGGTTTTAGGTATTATTGAAAACATGGCATATTTTACTCCCGAAGAATTACCTGAAAACAAATATTACATTTTTGGACAAGAAGGAGCGAAGAATTTAGCTTTAGATTTAGATGTTCCGTTTTTAGGTGAAGTGCCTATTGTACAAAGTATCCGCGAAGCAGGCGATTACGGTCGTCCGGCAGCATTACAAGAAAAATCTCTTGTAGCCGATGCTTTTATAGAAATTGCTAAAAATGTAGTATCACAAACCGTTTTAAGAAACGAATCGCTTCCGCCAACCGAAGCAGTTAAAATTACAACAATGGCAGGTTGTTCTGCTGTAAAAAAATAATTCTAAAACATATTGATTGTTTTATCAATTTAAAAATATATGGCTTCAGAAACTATAAAACAAAATGTAGAAAAAGCGTTAGAAGAAATCCGTCCGTTCTTGAAATCAGACGGAGGTGACATCAGCTTAATTTCTATCGAAGACGATAAACATGTGAAAGTTCGTTTAGAAGGCGCTTGTACATCATGCAAAATCAACCAAATGACCTTGAAAGCAGGTGTAGAAACTACCATAAAAAAATACGCTCCCGAAATTGAAACGGTAGAAAATATTTCGGTGTTTTAATAAACTATAAGCAAATTAGTGATGAATGATATTTATCACTTTTTTTGTGCTTATAGGTCTTTAATTTTATATAAATTTTACTTTTATGATTGAAACTGATATATTAATAATCGGTGCCGGACCAACAGGACTTTTTGCCGTGTTCGAAGCCGGATTATTAAAATTACGCTGTCATATAATTGACGGACTTCCGCAACCTGGCGGACAATTAACAGAGTTATACCCCAAAAAACCAATTTTCGATATTCCGGGCTATCCTTCGGTTGGCGCTGCCGAATTAATCGATAATTTAATGGAACAAATTAAGCAGTTTGAACCTGGTTTTACCTTAAACGAAGTTGCCGAAAATATTGAAAAACTAGAAGACGGCACTTTTATTGTCACCACCAACAAAGGAACACAACATCATGCCAAAGCAGTAGCAATTGCGGGAGGTTTGGGCAGTTTTGAACCACGAAAACCGGTTATTGAAGGATTGAATTTCTACGAAGATAAAGGTGTAGAGTATTTTGTTAAAAATCCGGAACAGTTCAGAGATAAAAACATTGTGATAAGTGGTGGTGGCGATTCTGCTTTAGATTGGAGCATCTTTTTAAGCGATGTTGCTAAAAGCGTTACTTTGGTTCACAGAAGAAACGAATTTCGTGGTGCATTAGATTCTGTAGAAAAAGTTCAAGAATTAAAACATCAGGGAAAAATTAATTTGATAACGCCAGCCGAAGTTACCGAAATTCACGGAAATGAACATGTAGAAGCCGTAACTTTATCTTTTGATGGCGGTGTATCTACCCAAATTATTAAAACCGATTATTTTATTCCGTTGTTTGGTTTAACTCCAAAGCTTGGTCCAATTGCCAACTGGGGATTAGAGATCGAAAAAAATGCCATTAAAGTAAACAACGCACTTGATTATCAAACCAATATAGAAGGTGTTTACGCTATTGGAGATATTAACACCTATCCTGGTAAATTAAAGTTGATTTTATGCGGATTTCACGAAGCAACTTTAATGTGTCAAAGTGTTTATAACCGAATAAATCCTGGGAAAAAATATGTGTTGAAATACACCACAGTTTCAGGTATCGACGGGTTCGACGGAACACGTAAAGAAGCCGAAAAAGCGGTTGTAAAAGCGATTGATTAATGGATCTATCTAAAAAATATAAAGAGTATGTTAAAAAAGCATACTCTTTTTTTGTAACATTTCGTTAAAAACACTACTTACTAAATAAAAAGCAGTATGACATTTAAACAACTCGCCAATTTAGAATGGAAAGGCATGAAGCGTAAAGGCGGCATGGCACAAAGTATTATAATGGCAATTGGTAAAGGCTATTTCGGGGTTTGCTATTTAATTATCATGACCATAATGACTCCTGGTTTATTTAAATTCTCCGAAGAAGAAGGGTTGGATCCGTTTCAGGGATTTTTTAAATATGCCATTTATTTATGGTTGGGCGATCTGGTAATTCGTTACTTCTTTCAAAAAATGCCAACCACTTTGGTAAAACCGTTGCTAATACAGAACGTTCGCAAAAAAACAATTGTAAATTACTGCCTAACAAAATCGGCATTATCGTTTTTTAACTTTGTAAACCTTTTTATGGGCGTTGCCCTTTTACTTTTATTGGTATTAGACTATAAAGTAGGTTTTGTAGCAAGTTTTCTGTTTGCATTGTCGTTTACCATATTCTTTTGGGCAAACAACTTTTTAGTGCAGCTTTTAAATCACGTAAATAAATTTGCATTGCCGTTTTTAGTGGTTTTTGCTGGAGTTTTGGCGTTAGATTATTTTAAGTTTGTAGAAGTTACCGCTTACACCAAATATTTCTTCGAAGCGCTTTACAATTATCCGTTTTTAATAGTAGTTGTAGCAGCATACTTGATTGCATTGCTTGTGGCGTGTTATCGTTTTTACTTTAAAAATTTATCGTTAGACAGTACCGTTGTTGTAAAAAAAGAAACCTATAAATACTACGATTTAAACTTTTTAAACCGCTTTGGAAGATTGGCTCCGTTTTTAAAGTTAGATTTAAAACTGCTTACGCGTAACAAACGAACACGTACCGTTTTAATGATGAGTGCTTTGTTTTTATTGTATGGTTTGATATTCTTTACAATGGATATGTATAAATCAAATGACTTTTTTACCATTTTAGCAGCCATAATGATTACGGGCGGATTTATGATGCTTTTCGGTCAGTATGTACCAAGTTGGGACAGTAGTTATTATCCGTTAATGATGACACAAAATATTCCGTATCGAACATATTTAGAATCTAAATGGTTGGTAATGGTTTTAGGAACATTAGTTTCCACCGTACTGGCAAGTTTCTATCTGTTTTTTGGTTTGCAAACTTATTTAATAATTGTCGCTGTCGGCTTTTACAACATCGGGTGGAACTGTTATATGTCATTAATCACAGGGGCGTTTGTTCGTTCAAAAATCGATTTATCAAGCAATAAAAACGCATTTGGCGATAGTAAGGCATTCAGCGTTCAAACATTATTATTAAGTATTCCTACTTTGGCAATTCCTATGGTTTTGTATTTAATTTTAAACACATTTTTACCTTTTAACACTGCAATTATTGTGTTTATAGCAATTGGTTTAGTCGGAATTTTACTTAAAAAGCCAATGTTTAATTTAATAGAAAATCTATACAAATCACAAAAATATAAAACCATAAAAGCTTACAAATAGTTATGATACAAGTAGAAAATTTAAAAAAGATATACGACGGAAATACCGTTTTAGATATACAAGGATTACAAATTCCAATTGGCGAAAGTTTTGGTTTGGTAGGTAACAATGGTGCCGGAAAAACCACTTTTTTTAGTCTGCTGTTAGATTTAATTGAACCAACACAAGGCTTTATTAAAAACAACAACGTTATTGTAAATAAAAGTGAAGATTGGAAAACCTTTACTACCGCTTTTTTAGACGACAGTTTTTTAATTGGATACCTAACTTGCGAAGAATATTTTTACTTTTTAGGTGAATTGCGTAATCAAACAAAACAACAGGTTGATGCTTTTTTACAAACCTATGCCGATTTCTTTAACAACGAAATTTTAGGTAAAAATAAATTTATCCGAGATCTATCAAAAGGAAATCAAAAGAAAGTAGGAATCATTGGAACTTTAATAGGAAATCCTAAAGTGGTAATTTTAGATGAACCTTTTGCTAATTTAGATCCAACAACGCAAATCCGTTTAAAAAAGATTTTACGAAGTATTGCAGATACCAAACAGACAACCTTGCTGGTTTCAAGTCACGATTTAAATCATACGTTTGAAATATCTGACAGAATTGTGTGTTTTGAACGTGGTAGAATTATTAAGGATATCGACACCAAACAATATTCGTTCGAAGAATTAACCGCTTTTTTTGATGTGGTAGTTTAATTTGCTTCAACCACATATATCCCAAATTTATCCTGCAAGGTTTCTAAAACCTTGTAGGTGTAATTATAACAGACGAGCTTTATTTGAAGCTCGTTTTTTTATGAAGTAACTTAAAACCTTCATCCACTATCGTTTTAATAATTAGTATCTTTGCAAAAATGCAGATTATGAGCGATATTAAAATAACAATTATAGATAGAGAAGGAGCAGAGCATACCGTTGATGCACCTACAGATATGAACATGAACGTAATGGAATTGGTGCGCGCGTACGAATTAGCCGAAGAAGGAACCATTGGTATTTGTGGCGGTATGGCTATGTGTGCATCTTGCCAATGTTATGTTTTAAACGAAGACGAGGTTAGCTTGGTTGAGAAAAATCCGGATGAGGAAGCCATGCTTTGGGAGGCTTTTAACGTGAAAGAAAACAGCCGTTTAGGTTGCCAGATTCCTATTACACCAGAAATTGAAGGCTTGCGAATTGAATTAGCGCCCGAAGTTTAGTAAATATTTAAATAAATATATTTTTTACAGATAATTTTGTTACCTTTAAGGAAATTTTATAAGAAATAGTAAATTATAGATTTATTTTATTGGATTATTTTTATTGAAAAACGAAGGAACCCTTCGTTTTTCTTTTTAACAAGAACAATTTTAGTACAAACGATTGTTGAACCGAATATTTAATTAATTTTGCTCGATTTTAATTATCCTCTATGAAAACTTTATTAAAAGTTATAAAATGGTTGTTAATTGTATTGACTATTTTGTTGGTTGCATACATATTAGGAATATTCTTATTCCACGACACGGTTTTTTATTTAAATGAAAAATACCGTATCTATATGGTTATTCAGTTAGTGCATCTTGCGGCTTCGTTAAGTGCGTTGTTTGTTGTTTGGAGCAGCCAGTTGTTTGACCGTTGGAAAAAGATCGATCAAACATTGTTAGTCGTGTTTTTATCTATTTTTGGATTGTGGTATTGGTATAAAAAATATGTAAAAACTTATTTGCACCACGAAAATACAAAAGAGTAACTTCTTGTTAAAAAACAAAATCCCGAACATTGTTCGGGATTTCTTATTTATAAAATTCAAATCTTATTTAAAAGCAGGGAATCCGGTAACATCCATACCTGTAATTAACAAGTGAATGTCGTGCGTACCTTCATAAGTAACAACCGATTCTAAATTCATCATGTGGCGCATAATAGAATATTCACCGGTAATACCCATTCCGCCTAACATTTGGCGAGCATCACGAGCAATAGTTAATGCCATATCCACGTTGTTGCGTTTTGCCATTGATATTTGTGCCGATGTTGCTTTACCTTCGTTACGTAAAACACCCAAACGCCAAGTTAGTAATTGCGCTTTAGTGATTTCGGTAATCATTTCGGCTAATTTCTTTTGTTGTAATTGAAAAGCTCCGATTGGTTTATCAAACTGAATACGTTCTTTAGAATATCTTAAAGCCGTATCGTAACAATCCATCGCTGCACCAATCGCTCCCCAAGCAATACCGTATCGAGCCGAATCTAAACAGCCAAGTGGCGCGCCTAATCCAGATTTGTTTGGTAATAAATTTTCTTTAGGAACTTTAACGTTATCAAAAATTAATTCACCGGTTGCCGATGCACGTAACGACCATTTGTTGTGTGTTTCCGGAGTTGTAAAACCTTCCATACCGCGTTCAACAATCAATCCGTGAATACGTCCTCTTTCGTCTTTCGCCCAAACAACAGCAATATCTGCAAACGGAGCGTTCGAAATCCACATTTTTGCCCCGTTTAATAAGTAATGATCGCCTTTATCTTTAAAGTTGGTAACCATTCCGCCTGGGTTCGATCCAAAATCAGGTTCTGTTAAACCAAAACATCCAATCATTTCGCCGGTAGCCAATTTAGGAAGGTATTTCATGCGTTGTTCTTCGTTTCCGTATTTCCAAATTGGATACATTACCAACGATGATTGAACCGATGAGGTTGAACGTACGCCTGAATCGCCACGCTCAATTTCCTGCATAATTAATCCGTACGAAATCTGGTCTAATCCTGCACCGCCGTATTCCACAGGAATATAAGGTCCAAAACCGCCAATTTCACCTAAGCCTTTTACAATCTGTGTAGGAAATTCGGCACGTTGTGCGTAATCTTCAATAATGGGAGAAACTTCTTTTTTAACCCAAGCACGCGCAGCATCGCGTACTAATTTATGTTCTTCTGTAAGTAAATCGTCTAATAAATAATAATCTGGTGCCTGAAATAAATCCGGTTTCATATCTACAATTGTTTAGTTGTCACAAAAATACTTATTTTTTAAGAAGAAAGACAAAATATTTTATGATTGAATTTTTAGAATAAAAAATAGTAACTTGCTGTTAGTTATTGATAAATGAAGATAAAGCAGTTGCGATATGGCAAAAAATAATGTAAATAATCATATAAAAATAAACAGACTATTTGTTCTTTGCAGATACGTTGCAGTTGTTTTTGGAATAGTTTTGCTTTCTACTTGGACTGTAAAATCTGCATCTCTAGTAAATTCAACTAAACAAGTGTTACAGCAAGATCTTTTTAAAGAAATAACAGGTGTTGTTAAATCTGAACAAGGAGATCCGATTCCGGGCGTTGTTGTAAAGTTAGCAGGAACAAATGTAGAAACAGTAACAGATGCTGAAGGAAGATACAAGTTTAATGTTAAAAAAGGCGATAGAATTCAGTTTATTTATAGAGGATATAAAACAAGTATAGCAACTGTTCGTAAGAGTAATATTTTGAATGTTAAGATGATAAAAGATGATGCTGACTTACCTGATGTTATAATTTCTTTCAATTATCATTCAGCAACAGGATGTACTATTGATACAGTTGGTGTTAAAAAAACTGAACTTAATAAAAATCATTTTGTAGATATAGCATTCCCATTAGTTTTTAATGTCGATATGAGACCGTCAGAAGTTTACAGAGAACCCGAAACTATTTTAAAAGATGTAGAGAATTTAACACGAAATGGCAATTACACGTATATTATAGATGGCGTGCGTGTTAGCGAAGAAACATTTCGTTCGTTAAATCAGAACGATGTTGAGAGTGTTGATATTTACAAACACACAGATGTTTACAATGCTCGATTTGGAAATAAAGAAAATCAAAGTAGAATATCATTAAATGCTCGGTAAATCTTTACTCACTATTAGCGTCACTTCGAGTGTCGTAATGTAATGAAGCGTATCGAGAAGTTCTCGACAAGCTCGAACCGACGCTACTTTTGACTTTAAGACTTTTAACTTTTGACTATTTATTAAAACAGCCGCAACTGCTCTCCTTTGCTTCCATCAAACAAATCGGTTGATAACGCTGGAAATTTAGATTGACTGAAAAATTTCTTTCTTCCAATGTCGAATGTTTTGTGAATCATATCGGCAAAATTTCCGTTGCCTGCATTTCGTTTGGCAATATTCTTTTCTGCTAGATTTCCTTTATGTAACGATGCTATTTGGTTTAAAACTTTTTCTTTTCGATCGGGATAATGTATTTCCAACCAATCTTTAAAAACAGGTTCCACTTCGTCGTTCAATCCTACTAAAGTATATCCAAAAGAGTTCGCTCCGTTTTCTGCAATTGTTTTTAATATAGGTAAAATTTCCATGCTGTTTAACCCGGGAATTATCGGCGCAACCATTACGTGTGTAGGAATGTTATTTTCTGATAAAGTCTGCAGTGCTTTTAATTTTATTTTTACCGATGATGTTCTGGGTTCTAAAACTCTTCGTAATTCTTCGTTTATGGTTGGAATACTTAATGATACATTTACCAGATTTTTAGCTGCAAGTTGTTTTAAAATATCTAAATCGCGCAATATTAAGGCGTTTTTTGTAATGATACTCACCGGATGACGATAATCTAAACACAATTGCAATATTTTTCGAGTAATTTCTAATTTGCGTTCTAAAGGTTGGTAGCAATCTGTGTTGCCTGAAAGTTGAATGGTTGATACTTTGTAACCGCGTTTTAAAAAGAACTCTTCTAAAAGTTCGGGAGCATTTTTCTTTACTAAAATAACACGTTCAAAATCTACACCGGCGCTAAATCCCCAATATTGATGCGTTGGTCGGGCGTAACAATACGCGCAACCGTGTTCGCAACCCTGATAAGGATTTACAGAATACAAAAAAGGCAAACTGTTACCTTTTACTTTATTAACAATGGTTTTTGGGAAAACTTCTAAAATCTGAGTTTTAGCTAATTCTTCCTCATAATCATCTTGATAGATCGATGTTTCATATCTGTTTTTAAAAAACCGATTGTGAATGTTTTCTACAGCTCCCTGACCTTTTATAAATTCCTTTTTCATTGTAACGATTATTGCTTACCATAAAATTAAGAAGTTGATATGGCATTAAACGTCGTTTATAAAAATGAAAATTTACATCTTCAAATAAAAGTCTTTTGTAAGATTTGTGTATTCTGTAGTGTATTTATGGCGGTCTGTTTCAATGGTTAATTCATCAACTAATGGTTCTTGTTCTATTCGGGAAAAAGCCAATAAACTGCGTTTCACTTCTGATGTGGTGTTTCCTTTAACTCGAGTTATTTTCAATGGAAATAATCCAACTGAATGAGCTAATTCTATAAAATTTTCTTCTTCTTTATAGGGAATAATGACTGTGAAAATTCCATTTTCTGAAAGTAATGCTTGTGCCGATTCTATTAACTCATCAAACGGTAAAGCTTCCTGAAAGCGTGCCTGATCTCGTTTGTCATTTCCTGATGAATAATTTTCGGAATAAAAAGGTGGGTTCGATACAATTAAATCATATTCTTCTTCCTCTTCAAAAAGTTCTTCGGTAAATTCATCAATCGATGCGTGGTAGCAAAACAAACGGTCGTTCCATTTACTTTGTTCAAAATTTTCAACACATTGTTCGTAAGCTTCTTCGTCTATTTCTACTGCATCAATGTGCTGTGCATCGCTTCTTTGGGCTAACATTAAAGCAATTAATCCTGTGCCTGCGCCAATATCCAATATGTTGAATGGTTTATGAAAAAGGGGAGTCCAAGCGCCTAACAAAACGCCGTCTGTGCCCACTTTCATGGCACAACGATCTTGTTGAACGGTAAATTGTTTAAATGAGAACATTGAAGTAGATTTTACTTCAAAATTACTGTTTTAAATGAAAATAAGGGTAATTAAAGATACAAATCAATCAATCCTTCCGGAGTATTGAAAAGAATGGATTTGTTTTCGCGATTTACTTCAATAATGAATTCATCAATTAAAGGAATCAGTATCACGGCATCATCCTTCTGAACTTCAAACAGTGCTTGCACACCGTTGTCGCTAATTCGTAAAATGGTTCCAAAATTACCTAACCGCTGGTCAATGGCATCAAAACCAACAACCTCGTGGTAGTAAAATTTGTTTCCTTCTAATTTAGGAAGCATGGTAAGCGGTAAGTAAACATCTTTCCCTACAATGGTGTCAGCATCTTCTTCAGAATCCATATCTTCAAATTGGGTACGAAGAAATTTTTCTCTGTGGATTGATGATTTTTCAATAAAAAAAGGAACCAAATGTCCGTTTATTTCAACGAACATTGATTCCAATTCTGTGTACAATTCCGGCTCGTCCGTGTCTAAATAAACCAAGACTTCGCCTTTGAAACTATATTTCTTAGCGATTTTTCCTAAATAAAAACAATCTTTTTTACGCATTCAAAATCGCTTACAAATTATGCTTCAGTTTCTTCTGTATTTTCTTCTACTTCTGGAGTAGCTTCTTCTGCAGTTGCAGCTTCAGCAGCAGCTTTAGCTTCTTGTGCAGCAGCAATACGTTTTGCATTTACTTCTTTTTCAGCGTTTAATGCAGCAGCTTTAGCAGCAGCTTTGTTATCAGCCAATCCAGAAACTTTTGAACTTACTTTGTTTGTTTTTTCATCTAACCAAGCAGTGAATTTTGCATCAGCTTGCTCTTGTGTTAAAGCACCTTTACGTACACCACCGTTCAAGTGATGTTTTAATAAAGCACCTTTGTAAGATAAAATTGCACGAGCAGTATCTGTTGGTTGTGCACCGTTAAATAACCATTTTGCAGCAGCATCAACATTTAAGTCAATTGTTGCAGGGTTAGTGTTAGGATTGTAAGTTCCGATTTTTTCTAAGAATTTACCATCTCTTTTAGCACGTGCGTCAGCAGCTACTACCCAGTAAAAAGGTTTTCCTTTTTTACCGTGTCTTTGTAATCTAATTTTTACAGACATAATCTTTAAATGATTTAAGCGAGGTTCCCGACCTCTTAATTATTAAAATTGAAGTGCAAAAGTAATTATTTTTTTGTAATGATTGATTATTAACTAGTAAAAATTAACCTTAAGTTGTTAAATTTTAAAAAAGTTAAATAATTATTAAAAAAAATGATTTGCTGTTAAAGAAAAAATTCTATTTTTGTTTGGTAACATTGAATTCAGAATCTAAATAGAATATGAAAAAATACTTTTTATTTGCATTAATGGCAGTTTCACTAGTGTCTTGCGAAGAAGAACTAACTACTAATAGTCCTACGTTTGAAGCCATGAAAAGTTATGACTTTTGGCGTGCTACAAAATTAACGGCAAATGTTGATAATGGTAATTTGGTAATTGTTGGTGCAACCGATTCAGAAAACGTTACTTTATTCATTCATAATTATGAATCAGGAAAAGAATATGAATTAGGTACAACCAACCATCACGTTGCTACGTATTCTAAAATAGAAAATGATAAAGTGTACTTATATAGTACATCATCATCAACAGGAAAAGGATATATTAAGTTAGATCCGGTTGAAAAACAAGTTCCGGGAACAATCTCAGGAACGTTTATGGCTGAAATGGTACCGGTTGATCCTACTTTGGTTTTGCCAGAAACACCACTTGTTAATTTAAATAAAGGAGTGTTTTTTAGAATTCCTTTAGTTTATCCACCAGCGCAACCAGAAACGCCAAATCCATAATAAATTTTAATAAATTTGTTTAACACATACTTAAGTCGTTCTTTTTTAAGAGCGACTTTTTTTATCGTAACTTTGTATAAAATCAAGCTGAATTTTTCCCATGTACATAATTTTTGATACCGAAACAACTGGTTTGCCTAAAGATTGGAATGCACCTATTACCGATGTTGATAATTGGCCGCGCTGTATACAGATTGCCTGGCAGTTGCATGATGAAATGGGAAATGTTGTGGAACATGAAGATTATTTAATTAAGCCCGAAGGTTTTGATATTCCTTATGATTCTGAACGTATCCACGGAATTTCTACCTTATTGGCAACCGAAAAAGGTATTGATATAAATACGGTCCTAACCAAGTTTAATACGGCTTTGGGTAAAGCTAAATTTGTTGTAGGGCAAAATGTTGGGTTTGATTTGAATATTATGGGTGCCGAATTTCATCGTGCATCGGTAACTACGCCGTTAAATTCAATGGCAGTTTTGGATACATGTACCGAAGTTACTGCCAATTTATTGAAACTTCCTGGTGGTCGTGGTGGTCGTTTTAAATTGCCTACATTGACTGAACTGCACGAATATTTGTTCGATGTACCTTTTGGCGAAGCCCATAACGCAACTGCCGATGTGGAAGCTACTACAAGATGTTTTTTTGAATTGATCCGTAAAAATGTTTTTACAGAAAACGAATTGCAACAACCTGCCGGATATTTACAGCATTTCAAAGAAGTAAACCCGCAGCCTTTTCAGTTAATTGGTTTAAAGCACATCAATCTTAAAAAAGCATCCGAAGAAATTCGCAAGCAGTTAGAAGCTGCAGGTGTTATAAAAGATGATGCCGAGAAAACCACCATTACAGCCGATGTAAAAAAAGCCTACAACGAAGCGGTTTTTGCGCATTTGCATAATCATACACAGTTTTCGGTTTTGCAATCTACGATCGATATTGGTGCAATGATCAAAAAATCGGCAAAAGAAAAAATGTCAGCTTTGGCAATGACCGATCACGGGAACATGATGGGCGCTTTCAAGTTTGTTAGTGCAGTTTTAGATCATAACAAAAATGCAATAAAAGCCAACGAAGCTGCGATTGAAAACGGAGAAGATCCTAAAGAAACCGAGCTAAAACCTATTGTTGGTTGCGAGTTTTTTGTGTGCGAAAATCATACTGATAAATCTAAAAAAGACAACGGATATCAGGTAGTTCTTTTGGCAAAAAATAAAAAAGGATATCACAACCTTGCAAAACTATCGTCAATAGCGTCAATTAACGGTTTTTACTATGTTCCGCGTATCGATAAACAGGTTCTTTTGCAATATAAAGAAGATATTATTGTGCTTTCCGGAAATTTGTATGGCGAAGTACCCAGTAAGATTTTAAATGTTGGTGAAAAGCAGGCAGAAGAAGCACTTTTGTGGTGGAAAGAACATTTTAAAGACGATTTTTATCTGGAAATCATGCGCCACAATCAGGAAGATGAAGATCGTGTAAATAAAACACTGATCGCGTTTTCTAAAAAGCACAACGTAAAGTTAATCGCTACAAACAATACTTATTATTTAGAACAATCTGATGCCAATGCGCACGATATTTTATTGTGTGTAAAAGATGGCGAAAAACAGGCAACACCAATTGGTCGTGGACGCGGCTATCGTTACGGCTTGCCAAATCAAGAGTATTATTATAAAACTCAAGACGAAATGAAGGCACTTTTTAAGGATCTGCCCGAAGCCATTATCAATATCCAGGAAATTGTGGATAAAATTGAAGTTTATTCGTTATATCGAGATATTTTATTACCGAAATTTGATATTCCAGCCGAATTTATCCATCCAGAAGATGAAATTGATGGAGGTAAAAGAGGCGAAAATGCTTATTTACGCTATTTAACTTACGAAGGTGCAAAACGCCGATACAAAGAAATCAATGATGTTATAACCGAACGATTAGATTTTGAACTAAAAACAGTAGAAAATTCAGGTTATCCGGGATATTTCTTAATTGTTCAGGATTTCATTGCCGAAGCCCGTAAAATGAACGTGTCGGTTGGTCCGGGTCGTGGATCTGCTGCTGGTTCTGCAGTGGCTTATTGTTTGGGAATTACAAATTTAGATCCTATAAAATACGATTTACTTTTTGAGCGTTTCTTGAATCCTGATCGTGTATCAATGCCCGATATCGATATCGATTTTGATGATGAAGGTCGTGGTCGAGTTATGGATTACGTAATCAATAAATACGGATCTAATCAGGTGGCACAAATCATCACGTATGGTAAAATGGCAACAAAATCGGCAATTAAAGATGCAGCGCGTGTATTGGATTTACCTTTGTATGAATCGGAGCGTATCGCTAAAATGATTCCAACGATGATGCCTAGCAAGTGGAATTTACGTCGATTTTTATCTGAACCAGAAGATGCAATTAAGAAAGCTTTGCGATCTGATGAGTTTGATGCAGTTAAAGAATTAATCAGCGTTGCCAATCAAAATGATTTGTTATCTGAAACCATTCAGCAGGCAAAAATTATCGAAGGATCAATGCGTAATACGGGAATTCATGCCTGTGGAGTAATCATTACGCCAGACGATATTACCAATTTCGTTCCTGTGCAAACCGCAAAAGATTCCGATTTATATGTAACCCAATTTGATAACTCGGTTGCCG
Source organism: Paenimyroides ummariense (assembly GCF_900115115.1). Taxonomy (GTDB): domain Bacteria; phylum Bacteroidota; class Bacteroidia; order Flavobacteriales; family Flavobacteriaceae; genus Flavobacterium; species Flavobacterium ummariense. Next base: position 139,776 of record NZ_FOVI01000001.1, on the reverse strand, counting down.
AAAGTGCCGGTTTGTTGAAGATGGATTTCTTGGGCTTAAAAACCCTTACCTTAATAAAAGATACAGTTGCAATTATAAAACAACGTACCGGTTTGGAGATCGATCCAGAAGAAATTCCGATTGACGATGTTAAAACCTACGAATTGTTCCAACGCGGTGAAACGGTAGGTGTGTTCCAATACGAATCGCCCGGAATGCAGAAATACATGCGTGAGCTGAAACCAACGGTTTTTGGAGATTTAATTGCCATGAATGCTTTGTATCGCCCGGGTCCGTTAGAATATATTCCATCGTTCGTTCGACGAAAAAATGGCGAAGAAGAAATTACGTACGATTTAGATGCGTGCGAAGAATATTTAAAAGAAACCTACGGAATTACCGTTTATCAGGAACAGGTAATGCTTTTGTCGCAAAAACTGGCAGGTTTTACCAAAGGTGAAGCCGATGTTTTGCGCAAGGCAATGGGTAAAAAGCAAAAAGATGTTTTGGATAAAATGAAGCCTAAATTTGTAGAACAAGCAGCTGCAAAAGGTCATGATCCAAAAACATTAGAAAAAATCTGGAAAGACTGGGAAGCCTTTGCATCCTACGCCTTCAACAAATCGCACTCAACTTGCTATGCGTGGGTGGCGTATCAAACCGCATATTTTAAGGCACATTATCCGGCAGAATATATGGCTGCGGTGCTTTCAAACAACATGAACGATATTAAATCGGTTACGTTTTTTATGGAAGAATGTCGTAGAATGGGCTTAGATGTTTTAGGTCCAGATGTAAACGAATCGCACTACAAATTTGCTGTGAACGAGAATTATCAGATCCGTTTTGGAATGGGGGCAATAAAAGGAGTGGGCGAAGGTGCTGTGAACACGATTATCGAACATAGAAAAGACGGAAATTATAAATCAATTTTTGATCTCGCTAAACGAATCGATTTAAGATCAGCCAATAAAAAAGCATTCGAAAACTTGGCGTTAGCGGGTGGTTTCGATTGTTTTACCGATACACATCGTGCACAATATTTTTATACCGAAGGCGACGGAATTACCTTTTTGGAAAAAGCTATGAAGTATGGCGGTAAGTATCAAGATAATGAAAATTCGGCGCAGGTTAGTTTGTTTGGTGAAAGTAGCGAAGTGCAGATTCCAGAGCCTGTAATTCCAAGTTGCGAAGAATGGACAACCATGGAGAAACTGGCAAAAGAAAAAGATGTTGTTGGAATTTATATTTCGGGACATCCGTTAGATGATTTTAAGTTCGAACTGAAATATTTCTGTAATGTAAAGTTGGAACAGTTAAAACATTTAGATTCTTTGGTTGGTAGAACCGTAACTTTTGGCGGAATGATTTCTAACGTACAGTTTAAAACATCGAGCAAAGGAAAAGATTGGGCAATGTTTACGGTAGAAGGTTACGACGAAAGTATTGAAATGCGCATGTTTAACGAAGATTATTTAAAAAACCGACATTTTCTGTTGAACAATACTTTTGTGTATTTTAAAGTGTATATAAAAGAAGGTTGGATTAAAAAAGATACAAACGAACGTGCCGAACCACGCTTGCAATTTGTAGAATTGAAGCTGTTGAACGAAGTAATACCAACGTTTGCAAAAAAACTGATTATTCAGATCGATGTTCGTAAACTGAAAGAAATGCAGGTTGATAAAATACGAATGGTTATGGATAAAAATCCGGGGACGAAATCGGTTGTTTTTGAAGTGTTTGAATTAGAGGAAGTTCAAAATAGATTGCAAACTCAAGTGGTTCATAAATTGTTGGAAGATACATCTGACGAAATTCAAGACGATATTTCGGAACAAATCGAAGAGAAATCGCCCGAAATTGAAGTGCCCGAGGTTCAGTATCTTAAGAAAAATCTGTTAGAAATGCCAAGTAAAAACATGCGCATTGAAATATCATCAGATTTGTTGGAAGAGCTAGAGCGTATGCAGGTTTCGTTCCGTTTAAATTAAAAACCTTTATGTAATTATAGATATTAGTTATAGTTGTTAACTTGTAGCAATTAAAAAAATAACTAAATTTGTATATATAGATTTATAAAAACTAAAATTATGGCTTTAGAAATAACAGATGCAACATTTGAAGAAGTAGTATTAAAATCAGCACAACCGGTAGTAGTAGATTTTTGGGCAGAATGGTGTGGTCCTTGTAAAATGTTAGGTCCAACAATTGAGGAATTAGCCGGAGATTTTGAAGGAAAAGTTGTTGTAGGAAAAGTAGACGTAGATGCAAACCAAGATTTTGCTTCACAATACGGTGTGCGTAACATACCAACGGTATTAATTTTCCAAAACGGAGAAGTAGTAGGTCGCCAAGTTGGTGTAGCACCAAAGCAAACTTATGTTGATGCACTTACCAAATTGTTGTAATAAGTACAAAATATAGTAATAAAAGTACCAGAATTAGTTCTGGTATTTTTTTTGTAAATGATTGAAAAGTAACGGTGTAAAAAAAATATTTAAAACAGTATCTTATTTTTTTTAAAAAATGTTTGCACCATTAGTAAATGGTCGTATATTTGCACCGTTGAAATGATGAAGCAAACGCAACATTAACTTAACAAACGGTTTGGTAGTTCAGTTGGTTAGAATACATGCCTGTCACGCATGGGGTCGCGGGTTCGAGTCCCGTCCAGACCGCAAAACAAAGAACACGGTTCTTTACAATTTTGCGAAAGTAAAATTTCTTTGACATAAAACATTATCTTGGTTTGGTAGTTCAGTTGGTTAGAATACATGCCTGTCACGCATGGGGTCGCGGGTTCGAGTCCCGTCCAGACCGCCAAGATACAATAGCCCTTCGGTTACGAGGGGCTTTTGTGCCCTTTAATGTTTTGGTTTGGTAGTTCAGTTGGTTAGAATACATGCCTGTCACGCATGGGGTCGCGGGTTCGAGTCCCGTCCAGACCGCGAAATTCGCGCAAGAATTTAAACTTAGTTGTGTTGTTTAGGTACGCAAGTACCTGGTTTAGTAGTTAGACCAATGAAAAGCTTTCCAAATCGGAGGGCTTTTTTGATTTTTATCTTACCTAATAAAACCATAGTTTTGTATTTCACAATACATAAACATGAAAAAAATACTTTTACTGCTTTTAATTTTAATTGTCAATAGTTTTTCGGTATTTGCACAAGACGAGGTTAAATCATTTGTTCAACAGAAAGCAAGTCCAAAAGAAGGTTTGCAGGCTTTTATGAAAGAGTTTGTAAACAAATTCGATTATAAAAATGCAGATAAAATTCCTAACGATGTAACTGAAATTAAATTGCGTGTAAAGTTTGTAGTTGAAAAAGATGGATCCTTTAATGATATCACTTTAGTTGATGATACTTATAACTTTAAAAACGAAGTAATACGTATTTTAAACGAAATGCCTGTTTGGAATCCTGCTATGCACGAAGGTAAAAATGTTCGGTCGTCATTTACATTGCCTATAACTATTAGAATAACTCCGTCGGCAGTAACTTCACCAGATGAAATTGTTTTAAAAACACCTGAAGAAATAAATACGTTCAACGCTTTGTTAAAATCGAATAAAATTGATACTGATTTTTTTGATTTAACTTGTGATTGTACGTTGGCTCGAAGTTCAAAAAATGATGAGTTGAAGTCTGAGGAATTTTATATGACTTCGCAAGATCAAAAGGCATCGTATAATGTAGCTTTTAGAAAATTAACTTCACAACAAGCTAAAGATGAAATTGCAACTATTCATAGTGATGCCGTAAAACAAAATTCAGTTGTTAAAAAAGTGTCATTTAATGGAATAGATGCTACTGAACTTCACGTTAATATCCCAAATGGTGATTATGTAAATGTTTACCGAATGCTGTTTTTTTATTACAATGAATATGTTATAGCTGTAAGTGTAGTTTCGTATAAAACACAATTAGCGGATTTGTTATTTGAGCATCTTAAAAGAAATTTTAAGTTGAAAATTTAAAAAGATGTTATGAGAACTTTCCTGCTCATCTTTCTTATTATGTTTTCTTCAGCTACAATTCAAGCTCAAGAAGTAAACGAGATGGATGATGACAAAGTGTACAGATTTGTCCAAAAAAAGGCAGAACCAAAACAAGGGATGTCTAAATTTTTGCAAGCCTTTACTGGTCAATTTAACTCGTTGGTTATTCCACCGAAATTTGATGAGATTTCTTTTAAATTAAAATTCGTCATTGAGAAAAACGGTACGCTTTCTAATATCGAAATAGAAGAAAACGAGCATGCTTATGCGTATGTTGAAGAAATAGTAAGAGTTTTAAAACTGATGCCTGCTTGGCAACCCGCAGAAAATAAAGGAAAAATAGTTCGGTCTGTTCATGTAATACCTGTTAAATTGAGATTTCCTTTAAGAAGTGTTGACAAAGCGTTATTAGATAAAGCAATTTTAGAACGAACAGTAAGTACCGAGTATTTTGAGTTTGAGTGCAATTGTAAACTAATCAACAGCAATACAAACCAATACAATAAGGTTAAAGAATTTGCTTATAACACAGCCGATAACAACGTTTTTTATTCTATTAATTTGAAAGAAATACTTTTGAGTAATACAGCAAATCATTTCGATTTAATTAAAGCCGATGCCGAAAAGCAAAAAGCAACCATTAATGAAGTTGATTATAAAACGCACAAAGCTTTAGAAAGTAATTTTGTTGTGAATGGAAGTGAAAGTGTATTTTATAATAACGTACTTTACTTTATCGCTGGAAATTATTTAATAACTATAACAGTGATTTCGACAAACGAACAAATTTCAAAGTTTAATTTTGCCGATTTAAAACAAACGTTTAAACTTAAATTATAAAAATGAAAAATATTATATTATTATTGTTAGTGCTTTTTGTTAGATCACAAATGTTCGGACAAAAAGAAAATCAGCAAGAAAATAATAAGGTTTATAGTTTTGTACAAGAAAAGGCTTCTCCAATTGAAGGGATGTCGGGTTTCTATCAAAATTATGTAAGAAAGATTAATAGAAAGAAATTTTCATCATCCACAGTTACATTGGATGTAAGATTAAAATTTATTGTCGAAAAAGATGGTTCTTTTAGCGATATTCAAGTTCTAAATGAAAGTGCTGAAGGTTTAGGCGAAGAAGCAATTCGTGTTTTAAAAACAATGCCTGCGTGGAATCCTGCAAAACATAACGGGCAAAAAGTTCGTTCTTCATTTACTTTGCCAATGAGAATGACATTAAAAGCAGAAAGAGAAATCGAAGAAGCTGAAAAAACAGAAGAGATAAGAGCTTTAATAACAGTTTCAAAAGTAGAAACTGAATATTTTGAATTAAAATGTAACGATTGCACTGTTACAACAGGTCTGGGAAAAACCGATTTTAGAATTGAGAATATAGATAATTCTGTTGAATATCAAGTAACTATAATGCAAATGCCTGAAGATTTAGGTAATGAAATGGTAAAAATGCTAGATAATAATGTAAAAGACCCAAATGCAACTTTTAAGGATATTGTATTTTTAGAAATTCCAATGAAAGAGGTAGGGTTTTATGACGAATTTTCAGAAAATCCATACATACAAATTATTGGATTTTATAAAAGTGGTCATTTTTTCAGCATTAGTGTAGCATCTTATAAAAGGGAATTAGCAATAAAATTTATGAACGAATTAAAACAAACCTTCAAACTTAAATTATAACTATGAAAAATATTTTATTATTGTTTGTACTTTTTGTTACATCACAAATTTTCGCGCAAGAAGAAAATCAGCAAGAAAATCAGCAAGAAAATAATAAGGTTTATAGTTTTGTTCAAACAAAAGCGCAACCTAAAGAGGGGATACATCAGTTTATGAATAATTTTATAAATGCTTTTAGTTTAAACGGATTACCAATATCTAATCTCTTTGAATTAAAAGTAAAATTACGTTTCATAGTAGAAAAAGATGGCTCGTTTTCTGATATTAAAATAGTTTCCGAAGATTGTGTTGGTGCAGGCGAAGAAGCAATTCGTGTTTTAAAAACAATGCCCGCTTGGAAACCTGCTACACACAACGGTAAAATGGTTCGCTCTGCTTTTACATTGCCTATGAAAATACGCGTTGATGAAGATGATAAAAAACTTCGTGAAACTCAAGAAAAATCTTTAAATGAAATTGAAGAAAAGAATGAAACAATATCTGAAACTTACTTAAAATCATTAGATAATTTTCTTATTAACACAGATTTGTTTGAGTTTAAATGCAACTGTATTTTTGTTAAAAAGGATAATAAAAAAGATCTTTATTACGAGAGTCAAGATGAATCAGCTTATTATCAAATTTCGGTTGAAAAGAAAGATGCGAAAGAAGCTGAACAGACTATAAAAGACGTGAAAATCAATATGATTAACCAAGGTTTTATAGTAAGTGAAATACAATTGTCTGAAAGTAAAGCTGTAGAATTGACAATTTATACAAGAAGTTACAGACCATTTAGTAAATCAAAGATGATTGTATTGTATAAAGAAGGCTATTTTATAGGTATAGTTATATCATCCGAAGATCCGAAAATCGCCGATGCTGTTACAGAACATTTCAAACAAACCTTCAAACTAAAATTATAAATATGAAAAATATTTTTTTTGTCATTTTTGTTTTTATGGCTGGATTTCAATCAATAGCGCAAGAGAATATGCTGGAAGAAGATAATAGAATTCATACTTTTGCCCAAGTCAAGGCAATTCCTTCTGAAGGTCTAAATAAATTAAAATATAAGTTAGCTATTGAACTTAAAAGATATAAAAATGAAAAAGGTCTTGATGCTCTAATATTTCAATTTATTGTTGAAAAAGATGGTTCACTTTCAAATATTCAGGTAAAAAATGAGAATTTATCTGAAAAAAACATTCAAAAAGCAATATCTGTTTTGAAAAAATCAAAATGGATTCCAGCAAAACACGTTGGGAAATCTGTTCGTTCACGATTTACTATATCTATGAGTTTAAATGCAGATTAAGAGTTTGATTTAATCTCGATAGTATAGTTTAAAATCTAAAACCAAACACTCCAGTATTTCCAAACGGTGTGAATATAAATCCCAAATAAAATCATACAGAAAACAAATTTTATAAAGGTAGATGCCAAAAAACCAAAAAAAGATCCGGTTGCGGCTTTTAATGCGCGTTTAGAATCGTTTTGATCGTAAATCAGTTCACCGATAAAAGCGCCAACAAATGGTCCAATGATAAACCCAAATGGGATCGGGGCTAAAATTCCTACAATCAATCCAATGTTTGTGCCCCAAATTCCGTACTTACTACCACCAAAACGTTTGGTTCCTTGAGCTGGAATTACATAATCTAAAATCACAATAATCAGCGTAAAAACAAAGGTAATTCCCAATATCCAGTAATCAAATTTAATGTTTGGCATGGTATACAAAATCAGCAATCCAATCCAACTTAAAGGCGGTCCGGGTAAAGCGGGTAGCACACTTCCTGCAATTCCCACAAACACAAACAATAAACTTACAATGAGTATTAAGATTTCCATAGTTATTTTTGTATTTTTGCTTTTAAATTTACGATTTAATTTTTCATGAAAAATTATTGGGCATTTCTTTTTTTTACTTTTCTGCTTACTTCCTGCAATTTTGTTCAGAAAGAAATACCCAATTCACAAGAGTTGTTACGTCGTGAATTGCATGCGATTGATTGGAGTAAGGTGGACACCTATCCATCGTACGATTCATGCGAAAAACTTACCGATGCTGCTGAAAATAAAGAATGTTTTTTTGATCGATTGAATTTTGAAGTGGTTCGGGTTTTAAAAACCGATTCTCTGGTTAAGATTTCTACGATCGATTCGGTTCAGTTTAAAGTTAGTATTTCATCAAACAGCGAAATTGATTTTAAAACGGAAGCTGTGAACGAAAAATTAATGCCGAAGTTTATGTTAGACAGCATAATGAAAAAGCACAAAAATAGTTTTTCTAAAATTCAGCCGGCAACAAAACGCGGAATTCCGGTTACGACTCAGTTTGTACTGAATGTAAAGTTCAATCCTTCTTCGGATTAAAAATCAACAGAAAGATACTTCCAATCGAAATGGGAATTACCAGATTCAGTAGCCAGATTAAAGCCGCAACAAGGGTTACGATCCATCCATCCACACCAAAAAAGCTGAATAAATAAATAGCCACACTTCCTTTCAATGCAAAATCTACTGCCTGAAAATTCGGTAAGCTCGATGCCAGCAAATAAATACTCGCAACAACCGCCAATAACACAAAATACGGGATTTCAACGCTGAAAAGCGTGTACAAAATAAAGTACTGATGTATTAAAACCAAATACCTAAACAACGCCAAAACAATGTTTTTTCTATGGATTTTTTTAGGAATTTCTTTTAAGCTTTTAAATAGTGTTTGTAGCGAATATCCTTTAATTCGAATATTTTTAACCAGAAGTATCACTAAAATAACAGCAAATAAAATCCCAAAAAACAGTAAAATATATTTTGCGTCAATAAATTGGTGTAAAGAATTTATGTAAAGCGTACCGATTAACCCGAAAGTAACAGAGAAAATTACCTGAATTCCGTTACATACAGCGTTTAAAAAAACAATTTTAACAGCGTGTTTTTTATCGTAAAACCAAGCTTTTCCTGCGTATTCGCCAATTCCGTTTGGTGTAACAATGCCAAATGTAATACCAATTAAGACCTGTTTGGTGCTTTCCCAAATACTTATTGGTTTTACCACTTTAGCTAAATTCTGCCATTTTAAAATCTCTAAAAACCGGTTTAAAAATGTCAGTATTAAAAGTATCGTAACTAAAAACCACGCATTCGGTTTTTGTAATGTTTGCGAAATAATATCCCAATTAAAATCTTTTTCTGTAAGCTGATTTTTAATAAAGTAAAAAGCACCACCCACTACAATTAATTTAAGCAGAAGTAATAAGAATTGTTTAATTTTGGGTGACAGAAATTTCATACTGCAAAGGAATGATTTTTTTAAGCATACGCATACTAAATTAACGAATATTAAGCATTTTGGCTAACGAACGAATTATATTAGGGATTGATCCCGGAACTACAATTATGGGTTTTGGTTTAATTAGAGTTGTGAAAAATTCTATGGAGTTTATACAGCTTAACGAACTGAATCTAGCCAAAATGAGCGATCCGTACTTAAAATTACAACGTATTTTTGAACGAACAATTGAGTTGATTGATACGCATCATCCCGATGAAATTGCAATCGAAGCTCCTTTTTTTGGTAAAAATGTGCAATCGATGTTAAAATTGGGTAGGGCACAAGGTGTTGCTATGGCAGCCGGATTGTCGCGCCAAATTCCTGTGACCGAATACGAACCCAAGAAAATAAAAATGGCAATTACCGGCAACGGAAACGCCAGTAAAGAACAGGTTGCAAAAATGTTGCAGCAATTGTTAGGTTTAAAAGAACTGCCTAAAAACCTGGATTCTACCGATGGTTTGGCAGCAGCTGTTTGTCACTTTTTTAATTCAGGCAAAACCGTTGTTGGCAAAAGTTATTCGGGTTGGGGTGCCTTCGTAAGTCAAAATGCAGACCGCGTAACCAAAAAATAATGGCGGGCATTTACCTACATATTCCTTTTTGCAAGCAGGCGTGTCATTACTGTGATTTCCATTTTTCTACCTCGTTAAAAAAGAAAGAAGAGATGATTTCGGCTTTGCGTCGTGAGCTTTTCTTGCGAAAAAACGAAATTACCGAACCTGTTGATACCATTTATTTCGGTGGTGGAACTCCAAGCGTTTTATCGAACAATGAAATTAATCTGTTGATTGACGAAGTTTATCAGTTGTTTAATGTTGCAGAAAATCCAGAAATTACTTTAGAAGCAAATCCTGATGATTTATCAGCAGATCGAATAAAGCAGTTGGCAGAATCTAAAATCAATCGATTAAGTATAGGCATTCAATCGTTTTTTGATGAAGATTTAAAAATGATGAATCGTGCGCATAATGCCCATGAAGCATGGAATTCGTTGCAAGAAGTCAAAAAATATTTTGATAATATTTCTATTGATCTAATTTACGGAATTCCCGAAATGACGGTTGAGAGATGGAGACAAAACGTACAAAAAGCGTTAGATTTGAATATTCCGCACATATCAAGTTACGCCTTAACGGTTGAACCCAAAACAGCATTGGCTACGTTGATTAAAAACGGAAAGATACCAACACCAGACGATGGAATTGCACACGAACATTTTTTATTGATGATTGAAATGTTAGAAAATGCAGGATTTATTCATTACGAATTATCTAATTTTGGTAAGCCTGATTATTTCTCTAAAAATAATTCAGCGTATTGGCTAGGGAAAAAATATTTAGGAATTGGTCCGTCTGCGCATAGTTTTAACGGCGAAAATCGTTCGTGGAATATCGCGAATAATTCACTGTATATAAACGCAATTCAGAAAGATAAACTACCGAACGAAGTTGAGGTTTTATCAAAAACTGATCGATACAACGAATATGTGATGACAGGATTACGAACGGTTTGGGGTGTATCGTTAGAGAAAATTGAAACCGATTTTGGACAAGATTATTTGGCTTATTTGTTGAAAAACGCACAAGTTTTTCTGACTAACGAAAAGCTGATGATTGAAAATACTATTTTAAAAACAACTTTAAAAGGTAAATTCTTTTGCGACGGAATTGCAAGTGAATTGTTTTGGGTGGATTAACTTTTGTCATTCCGTGCCTGACACGGAATCTCATACACATTTTAAAAATAGTGAGAAGCTGAAGCAAGTTCAGCTTGACAAGTACAAGAGAAAATCTGTGAATGAGTAGAGAAAAATAAGTGATTATGTCATTCCGAACTTGTTTCGGAATCTCATCATTAGTTTATACCTTGCGCAAAGAAGAAATTAATACAACCCGTGCATCTGTGGTAAATAAAAAAATGAAAAAATGAAAACAACAATACAACATAACGATACAACATACAATATAGATTTATCAAAACCAATCGATATTTCTTTACCCATTCAAAATAACGAGCAAAACCCAATTGCGTGGTATTTAGATCAGCCCGAAATAAATCCGGTGGTTATGGGCGATTTTGTGGGAAGTGTTGCCTCGGGAAAATCATCTACAAATTTTAATAATATTCTGTTTAATCCGCATGGACATGGAACGCATACCGAATGTTTGGGGCATATTACCAAAGATTTTTATTCGATCAATCAAACGCTAAAAACCTTCTTTTTTACTGCCGAATTAATTTCTATCGAACCTGAAATGATCAATGATGATTTCGTTATCACTAAAAATCAAATTGAAAAAGCTTTAAACGGATCAAACCCAGAAGCTTTAATCATAAGAACGCTTCCAAATTCAACAGAAAAAAAGCACAAGAATTATTCTAACACCAATCCGGCGTATTTGTCAGAAGAAGCGGCTGTTTTTATTAGAGAAATTGGTGTGGAACATTTGCTTATTGATTTACCAAGTGTTGATAAAGAAGCTGATGAAGGCAAATTAGTGGCGCATAAAGCCTTCTGGAATGTGAAAAATGTAAAAGAAGTAAATGCCGACGCGCGATTTATTTGCACTATTACCGAATTGGTTTTTATTGATAGTGAAGTTGCAGATGGATCGTACATTTTAAACCTGCAAATTGCATCGTTTGAAAATGATGCATCGCCAAGTAAACCGATAATTTATAAAGTAGAAAGCATTTAAGCTTTTTTACAATAAACCACATAGAAACATAGTTTTTTGCGATTTAATTAATGATAATTTTTGCTGAACGTATAGTTTTTAAGTAGTGCTTAAAATTTATAGATCTACCAAATCTATATTCTCTATGATTCTATGTTGTTAAAAGAAAGAAACTCCTTCAAATTGAAGGAGTTTTATGTATAATTAATCTTGTTTTTGACCGTGATTAATATCGTTTCTGTGTTCTAAAACATCTAAGTTTTCGTCAACAAAATAAGCGCTACCAAAACCGTTTACGTAGGCACCTTTCACTGGGTTTAAAGCAATCATGATAAAATCTTCCATAGGAACAATTACTTCAACCACTTTTCCGTGCGCTTCTTTTAATTTTTCAACAACGGTATTCCATTGGTCAGAATCTCTTTCAATTTGAGTTGTAGTAACATCAAAAGTCAAGCGTTCACGAGCATAGATCTGTTTAGAATCGCTTTCATCGGCAATAAACATCATCGATGCTTTTTTCTGATCTCCTAAGTTTTTAGTATGGCGCGCCATAAAAGAAACTAAAATATAGAATTTATTGTCAATGTTAACAAACGGAGCGTAGCTTGAATTTGGATTACCTTCGGCATCAACCGTTCCTAAAATGATCGATTTAGAATTTGCAACCAATTCTTTTACTTTTGGTGCAATAGGCTTAACCTCTTTGTGTGTTGGTGGTGTGTTGTGTGTACTCATTTTAAAAAATTTATTGCAAAAATAGGTATTTATATCGGTTTTATATGTTTAAAGAGTGAAAATCAACGCTGATTGTTAGCGTATAAGTAAATTTTGTACGAACAGGCGATCCGTTTATTGTACCCGGAATCCATTTTTTTGCAGCACGTTTTACAGCTTGCATCATTCGTTTCTGAAAATATTCCAGTTCAGGGTCAACCATTCTAAAACTTGAAACCGAACCGTCTTTTTCAACAATAAAATCAATGGCAATATCAAGCTTAGTTTTTGTTTTTGCTACGTTTAAATTCGCGCGTTCCTGATCAGTCACATAGAAATTATTGCTGACTTTCTCACTAAACTTTTCCATACCGTTTATTGGCGATGCTTTCTGGCGAACCATTTTGAAATAATTGTACTCATTTATTACAAAAGATAGGTTGTACAAACTCGCTTTAGCTGTACCGTCCACAATGGCAGGTTTAAAATTGGGAAGCTGTTTAATAATTGGAACAATCAAGGTTTCCAATTCAAATTCATCGTTTGGAATACTTGCTTTTGTAACCTCGCCTTTATCGTTTAAAAACAATTTTACCTGAATAATATTGTCTTTGCCTCGCATTTTATCAAAAGTGGCATCGGGAATTTCTAATTCTTGAATAATATTCTGAACGTATTGTGTGGCTTCGTAAGGTGGAATTGCCTTTGAGTTTTGAGCAGATGAAACGATGGTTGTTAGAATTACAAAAAGTAAAAGTAATGTGTTTTTCATGGTTATTGATTGATTTTAATTTTAATAGGCAATTTAAAATCTGAACGAACAGGAACTCCATTTTCAGTCGCCGGATTCCATTTTGGCATTGATTTAATAACCCGAACCACTTCTCTGTTGAGGCTGGGTTCATTAGATTCGATAATTTTGATATTTGTTAAACTACCATCTTCTTCAACAATGAATGTTGCAATTATTTTGATTTCTGATTTATCGTTTGCGGAATAATTTTTAATATTAAATCCTCGCATAAATTGACGAAAGTATTCCGTTTTACCAGCTTCTGGAGTTGCTTCTGAAGATATTTCAGTATTTTTTTCTTGCATTGCTATAGGTATAACCAAATTAAAAGCTTTTCTAGACACTACAGCAACACCGTCTTCGGTTTTAGGATTCCATTTTGGTAATTTTTCAATCGCTTTTTTTAGGTTCGATTCTAATTGCAGGGAATCATTTTGAATTTTCGGATTAAAAACCGAACCGTCTTTAGTAATTGTCAGAATAATTGTAATGTCAATGGAACTGTTTGCATATTTCTTACTGATTGCTTCAGGGATTTCCAAATTTGTAGCCAATAGATCTAAATACTCATTTGTGGGAATTGTTGTAGAAGCTTCAACAGTTTGAGCTTTCATTTTGAAAGAGAAAGCTATTACAAAAAGTATAAGTAGTGTGTTTTTCATGGTTCCTTGTTGATTTTAACTTTAATCTTTATAGGTAATAAGGATTCAGAACGTATAGGTACTCCATTTTCAGTTGCAGGATTCCATTTTGGCATCAGCTTCATTACACGTATCACTTCGTTATTAACACTAGGTGCATTTGATTCCACAATTTTTATATCTGTAAGACTACCATCTTTTTCAATACTAAAAGCAACATACACTTCAATATCTCGATTGTTAGATAATTTTGGAGCATTAAACTTTCTTATAAACTGAATATAAAAAGCTTCTATTCCTTGTTCAGGAGTAGCTACTTCGTTAGTACTTGTGTGAATTTCTTTATTTGGAATAAAAATGGATAAATTAAAAGCTTTTCTAGAAACTACAGCAACACCGTCTTCGGTTTTAGGATTCCATTTTGGTAATTTTTCAATCGCTTTTTTTAGGTTCGATTCTAATTGCAGGGAATCATTTTGAATTTTCGGATTAAAAACCGAACCATCTTTTGTAATGGTTAATACAATAGTTAGGTTTAAATCTTGGTTGGCAAATTTTTGTTGAACAGCATCGGGAATTTCCAAGTTACTAGCCAATAAATCTAAATACTCGTTTGTGGGAATGGTTGTAGAAGCTTCAACAGTTTGTGCGTTTGTTTGAAAACTAAAAGCCAACAAAATTAAAAGTAGCGTGTTTTTCATTATTCGTTTTTTGCAAAATTACTAAAATTATTGCAGAACCTGTAAAATAAGAGGTTTTGTAAAAAGATTCATAAAAAATACAGTAGTAAAATAAAGTTTATTAATTTTGTGAAGATTAAAAAATAGTCGTCGCTACATATTTAGTTGAATAGTGATTTGAAAGAAGATTTACATATTTATGGATAAAAAAGATTTACGAAGCGTTATTTTTCGTCATTTAGACGGGATTGTAACCTTGCCTGTTTTAGTTACGCTTAACAACGCCGATATATTGCAGTTTATTTCGAATAATGAAAAAGTAACTTTGAACGAATTAGCAAATCAATTCAATGCGAATGAAGGCTACTTAAACGTGGCATTACGCGTGTTAGCATCACAAGGTTTTTTGAAATATCAAGTTAAACCGCAGGTTTCTGTTGAAAAAACTACAAAGTTCGATCAAATGTTGCGCTATGCAGATTCGTTAAAACCGGTAATGGAAATGATTCAGTTTTCGCAAGGTTTCCATAATCGATTGTTCGAAAAAGAACCTTTTTTAAAGTTAAAACCGTTGTTAGAAAGTTATCAGAACGATACACTTTTACCTTCGGCTTTAAACGATGAAGACAATGAAATTCGCAAACAGCTGAATTATTATGTGGAAGGTTGTTTGGTTGGTCCTACAATTGTTCGTTTGGGAATGAACGGTATGTTTCACAAATATTTTATGGAGTCGAGCTTTAAGGCAGAAGAATATCATAAAGATCCGGAAAGTTTCGAAAAACTGCTCGATTTTCTAACGCATTTAGGTTGGTTCAACAAGAAAAATAACAATTACAGTTTTACAGATCAAGGTTTGTTTTTTGCACGCAGGGCAACATCGTACGGCGTTACGGTTTCGTATTTTCCTATGTTGAGTCAGATGCAGCACCTACTTTTTGGAAATGTTTTAGAAGTGAAGCAAGACAACGGCGGACAGCAAGAAATTCATGTGGACAGAGCCATGAATGTTTGGGGAAGCGGCGGTGCACACGCAACGTACTTTAAAGCGGTTGATGAGTTGATTATCGAAATATTCAACAAACCTCTTGCTGAACAACCAAAAGGGATTTTAGATATGGGTTGCGGTAATGGTGCTTTGCTGGAACATTTGTTTGAAACCATTGAAAACCGAACGTTGCGTGGAAAACATTTAGAAACGCATCCGTTGTTTTTGGTTGGTGCCGATTATAATCAGGAAGCATTAAAAATTACACGTGCCAATTTAATTGCAAACGATATTTGGGCAAAAGTTATTTGGGGCGATATTGGAAATCCGGTAAAATTAGCTGCTGATTTAAAAGATGAATACAACATTGAACTGAACGATTTGCTGAATATGCGTACCTTTTTAGATCATAACAGAATTTGGGAGCAACCTGTAAAAACTGAAAATTTGCAAGAAAGTTCTTCAACCGGAGCTTATGCAACCAACGGCATATTGTTGCCTAACGAATGGGTGGAACAAAGTTTGGTGGAACATTTACAAAAATGGCGGCCATTTATTTCTAAATTCGGATTGTTGGTGATTGAACTTCATACGATTGCCCCTGCAATAACATCGAAGAATATCGGATTAACAGCTGCGACAGCTTATGATGCTACGCACGGTTTTTCGGATCAATATATTTTAGAGCTCGATATTTTTGAAGAATGTGTAAAACGTTCGGGATTGTCGATTGATAATAATTATACTCGAAAATATCCTGCCGATGAACGTGCAAACATCAGTATTCATTTGATAAAATAGAAAAGACCGCGTTGAAAGCGGTCTTTTTGTTATTAATTTTCTAAAGGAAGAAAATTATAGTTTTTAGAATAATACAACATTTGTTCTGCAAATGTTTTAGGATAAGTTACCACAATATCGGTAATTTCGCCTTTTTCATTTGTTACAGGAACAAGCACAGGGTTTACAAAACCGCGGTAAGGTGCCGTGTTGAACTTTTTGCTGCGTTCTAAAACCTCTTTGTGTAGTTGTTTGTCAACTTTTACACCATAATTTTCAACCAGTTCTTTCGCAGCTTTAAAATCTCCTTCTGATTTTATGCGTTGTGTTTCACGCAACAATTGTCCGAACAAATCATGCAAACGCGCATAATCATTTATTTTAAAGTAGGTTTTATTGTCGCGAACCACTTTTTCAATCACGTTGAATTCTTTTCCTTTTTCAAACACCCAAGCCGAAACCCATTGGCGGTTACGCATGTGTGCTTCTTCGATATCCTGACCTGGTTCAATTCTGACCAACTGCGTCATTAATCCGTTGCGGATATAATCGTTATAAGCTGCCATTCCCAGATTCTGCCAATTATCAACCAAACCTAAATCCTGAATTTTTTTATCGTACAAATAGTAAAGCGCAACTAAATCGGCACGACCTTCCTCTAAAGTAGATGCATAACTTTTCAGCGTTTCTTTTGGTGTACCAACTCCCGGATTTAACTGTCCCGATGCGTGCCCAATTACCTCGTGCAATGCCGTATGTAACTTATCAGCCAATTCGCTGTAACGTTGTGAAAGTTGAATTTCATTCTCCTCAAACGCAAATTCCTTTAATTTATCGCCACCGCCGGCTTTGTTGTAAGCATCGATAATATTTCCTAACGAAATTGATTTGGAACCGTGTTCAGCACGAATCCAGTCTGCATTTGGAAGGTTCACACCAATTGGCGTTGCCGGTGACGTATCGCCACTTTCGGCAGCCACTATAACGGTTTTGTAAGATACACCTACCACATTTTTCTTTTTATGTTCGGGCATTAAAGGCGAACTGTCTTCAAACCACTGCGCACTTTTAGAAATGACTTCCATTTTTGCCGACATATCGAAATCTTTAATCTGAACCGTTGATTCGTACGATGCTTTATGCCCTAACGGATCGTTATAAACTTCGATAAATCCGTTGATGTAATCAATATTTCCTTCGGTAGCTTTTACCCAAGCCACGTTGTAATCGTCCCATTTTTTAAGATCGCCGGTTTTGTAAAAATCAATCAAAATCTTCAACGCATCGGCTTGCGGTTTGTTTTCGGCAACTTCTACCGCTTTTTCCAGCCAATAAACAATTTTATCAATTGCAGCGCCGTACATTCCGCCACTTTTCCAAACGCGTTCTTCTATTTTACCCGATTCTGTTCTAACCAGTTTTGAATTCAATCCGGTAGATAAAGGTCGTAAGGTATCTGCAGGAATCATGCTTCCGTAAAAACGCTCTACATCTTTCGCATTTAATCCTTTTCCGTAAAAATTAACCGCCGAACCTTGTACCAAACCTTTCGATTCGTTTAAATTCACTTTTTTTCCATCCACATCGTTAAAAAGAACTTCCACAATACTTGCGTCTAAATTTGTTTTGGTTTCTTTTAATAATTTCTGAAGATACGTTTGCGGAAAATCGGGCTTGATTTTACTGTTTGAATAATGATGGTGAATACCGTTAGAAAACCAGATGCGCTTTAAATAAATCTCGAAATTTTTCCAGTTTTCGCTGTTTTTATCGCCTTTGTAGTTTTTGTAAACATTTTCAAGCGCCGTACGAATTTTTAAGTTGTATTTGTAGTTTTGATCCCAAAAGATATCTCGACCCGAATAGCCAGCCTGTGCCAGATAATACACCAGTTTTTTCTCTTTCAAGGTCAGTTTTTCCCAACCCGGAATATCGTATTTCAGCACCTGAACATCGGCAAATTTTTCAGGTTCAAATTGCACGCTTTGTAAACTGTCTGTAACGCTTTTGTAATTGCTTGCTTTGTTGTTTTTGTTGCAGGCTGTTAGCGATACAACAGCTATTGCTATCATGGTAAACTGACTAAATTTCATGCTTAATTGTGTGATATGAAAAACAAATATATTAAAATTTATGTTGTGAAGTTTTGCTTTGATTGAAACTACCAGATAAAAAAAGAGCTTTGAAAATATCAAAGCTTATTAATTTTGCGGTAAAACGTTTTTAAGAAATTCGTTTAACTGATCGAACAAATCTTTTGGACTTGAATATAAAATATGGAAATTACTTAACGCAAAAAGTAAATCGTTGGTATCGGCTTCGGCTTTTTGCAAATAAACAATAGGTTTGCGTTTTGCTTTGGCATAACCCAATTCGATACACGAGGTAACGTTAACCGATGTGGCTTCGATAATTAAAAAGTTGCTAGAATCTATTTCTTTCATTGCTTGCTGCATCATTTCGGCTTCTTGTCCGGCTTCAAACGGATATTTATCAACAAAGATAAACTGTTCCACATTCGCCGTACTCATTGCCATGCCCAGTGCAATAATTTCTTTTCCTAAAGATTTTCTTGTAATTGTATCAACCGATATATATGCTTTCATTCATTAGCAGTTTATGTGGTAAAGATAATTAAATTATTCGGTAACAACGGTTTCTCTGTCGCTTTCTTCGGCTTTTCCTTCTTCAATCATTTCTGTAACATCTTCGTGATCATCTTTATCCAAATGTTCCACCAAATCTTCCTGATCGTCGTTAATTTTATCGATAAAAAACTTGCAGTACAACGGTAAATGGTCAGATCCAACAGTTGGCATCGCTTTTAATTCTTCTACAAAAATGTCGGTTGTATGAAACATTTGATCGATTGGAAAACGCAGCAAACGGTATTTTGCATGAAAGGTTGATATTAATCCGCGACCGATTCTTGGATCGATTGTTCCGGATGTTTTTCTGAATAATACCGATGATTTTGCCCACGCCACGTTATTAAAATCGCCAATTACAACAGCAGGTTTACGATCTTCTTTTACTTTTTTGGCAACCGATAATAATTCGCCATCGCGTTCTTTTGCATTTTCTTCTTCGGTAGGGCTTGGCGGTGGCGGATGCACACCAAAAAACACAAACTCAAAACCATCTTTTGTTTTAAAAGTAGCTTCAATACTCGGAATATCATCGGCAACAAAATAATGTTTCTGGCAATTGGTCATTTCAATTTTAGAATACAAATGCATTCCGTAAGTATTTTCTAAAGCAATTTCACAAAAAAAAGGATAGTTCGGTTTTAAAACTTGCAATGCATCTTCCCAATCTTGGTTCGATTCCATTGTAAGAATAATATCCGGATTTTCGTTCTCTAAAAACTTCAAAAATCGATCGTATTCTTTATTAAACTGATAAATATTGGTGGAAATGACTTTAATACTTTCAGACGATTTTTCGGTTTTTACCTTTTTTTCGATCTTATAAAATGGCGTGTACGGATACAGCAAATAAATCTCGTAAATCATACAGCAAACCAATGCAGCCTGAGCAAACCAAAAATAGATAGTTCTTGGTACAAATGTAAATGCCAAAACTAAAACAATGAGTTGCAAAACAAAAATTTGGACTTTTCCAAAATCGAAAATCCTAAAAAACCAATGTTGGTTTTCTACCAGCGGAATTAACGATGCAAAAATTAAAAGGATAGATAAACTATAAAAACCAATTTCCATTACGGTAAATTTTTTACAAATCTAAAGTTTTAAAACCAAGCATTTTATAAACATCTAAAAATACTTGCGACGGTTGTGCTGTTAAAGTTATGCTTTGCTGTGTGTGCGGATGCTGAAATGTTAAACTATGTGCATGCAGCAACATGGTTTTCATGCCAAATTTATCCAGCCACAGTTTGTTTTGTTTGTTGCAACCATGCGGGCGGTCGCCAATAATAGGGTATAAAATATGCGCCATGTGCTTGCGTATTTGGTGTATGCGTCCGGTTAAAGGCGTGGCTTCAATTAAACTGTAGCGCGATGTTTGGTGTTTACCATGCGGTAAATCAATTTCGGCTTTTTCCAAGGTTTTTATTTTGGTAACGGCATCTTGTAACACACCATCGTCACGATGCAAAGCGTAATCAATGGTTAATTCATCGGCACAAAAACCGCGAACAATTGCCCAATATTTTTTTTCGGTTGATTTATTTGTGAATTGTTCAACCAAATTTCGATTAGTTTCTTTATCTAAAGCAAAAAGCAAAACACCCGATGTTTTTCGATCTAACCTGTGTACCGGATATACTTTTTGATTGATTTGATCGCGCAAAAGCTGAATAGCAAATTCTTCGGCATTTCGGGCAATTGGCGACTGATGAACCAATAAATCATGCGGTTTGTTGATGGCAACCAGATATTCGTCTTGATAAATTATTTCGAGTGGATACATTTATTTTTTTAACTTTAGAAAAAAGAGCGATGACAAAAGTTGTATTATATTCAATTCTGTTCTTGTCAATATTTCAGTTTGATAAAAGTACAGAAATAAGCTATCAATTAAAAAACGAAAAGTTAGTTTATCATCTTAAAATGAAAAATGGTAAACAATTAACGGTTTGTATTGATAAAGACGACAAATATATTGTTTATAGATATGGTTCAAAAAATAAAATTGAGTTAGAATATCCAAAAGAAAAAGATTTATCAAGTTTTCAAAAGTTTGAATATTCTGGTTGGAGTAGAGGTGGAGGTATTAAAAATTCTGCAATGAAATTAAAATATCTAGCTTTTACAAATAATGGAATCAAGTATGTTATTTACGACACCTATTTTTCAGAAGTAAACAAATTAGAAGCTGGAATTAAAGTGATGGAATCAGAAAACAAAGTCACAGATTTAAAAGGATTAAAAAAATCGGCAAAAGGAAATCTATCTGATTTAAAAGATAAAGTAAAAGAAGGCGATGAGTTGTATGATTAAAAAAAAAAATCGCCTTAAAAAGGCGATTTTTAATAAAACACTAATTTAATTATTTAGCGTCTGCATATTTTTTAGCAACAGCATCCCAGTTAACAACATTAAAAAATGCGTTAATATAGTCAGGTCTGCGGTTTTGGTAGTTTAAGTAATAAGCATGTTCCCAAACATCTAAACCTAAAATCGGTGTTCCTTCACATCCAATTCCAGGCATTAAAGGGTTGTCTTGGTTTGCAGTAGCACAAACTTCTAACTTACCGTTTTTAACACACAACCAAGCCCAGCCCGATCCAAATTGCGTAGCACCCGCTTTAGCAAAAGCATCTTTAAAAGCATCGAATGATCCAAAAGCTTCATTAATGGCAGTAGCTAATTCACCAGTTGGTTCGCCACCTGCGTTAGGTGCCATAACTTCCCAAAATAAATTGTGGTTGTAAAAACCACCACCGTTATTACGAACAGGTTTGTTGTTTAAATCTAAATTTGTTAAAATATCTTCGATAGATTTTCCTGCTAAATCAGTTCCTTCAATCGCTGCATTTAAGTTTGTTGTGTATGCTTGGTGATGTTTAGAGTAGTGAATTTCCATTGTTCTAGCGTCAATATGAGGCTCTAAAGCGTCGTAAGAATATGGTAATTTTGGTAATTCGAAAGCCATAACTATAATAGTTTAAAGATTAGTATTATTTTTATTTCAAATTTAAACAAAATACATCGACAACAAAAATTATTATGTGTCTTCTTTGTTAACATTTTTATAAAGTATCTTGGAAAAAAAAGCCTTTACCATTTATAACGCATCGGCAGGTGCCGGAAAAACGCATACGCTTGTAAAAGAGTATCTTAAAATTTTGTTGGGATATTCCAATAAAGACGATGCCTACCGAAACGTGCTTGCAATTACCTTTACAAATAAAGCGGTTAACGAAATGAAATCGCGCATTGTTTCGTGTATTTATGCGTTTACCTTGAACGAAATTCCGCTAAAAGAATACCGATTGCTGGAACAAATTGTTGATGAAACGCAATTTACCGAAGCTTATATTCGCGAAAAATCTAAAAAGATTTTAAAGAACATTATTCATAATTATGCAGGTTTTGATATTTCTACCATTGATAAATTCACACATAAAGTAATTCGATCTTTTGCGTTTGATTTGAATTTACCTTTTTATTTTGAAGTTTCGTTAGATACCGAAGCGTTGTTGCAAGAAGCGGTTGATGCTTTGATTTCGCAAGCCGGTGTTGATGAAGAACTAACGAAATTATTAGTCGATTTTTCCATAAGTAAAGCCGATGACGATAAAAGTTGGGATGTTACTAACGAATTAATGGAAATCGGTCGATTATTGTTGAACGAAAACAATAAACAAGAATTGGAAGCTTTTGAGAATATCGAAATGCAAACGTTTTTGTCGTTGAAAAATTGGCTGCACGATCAGATCAATCAGTTAAAAAACGAAACGGTTGTGTTGGCTCAAAACGCGTTGCAGTTGCTGGAAACAAATGGTATCGACAATAAATCATTCAGTGGTGGGTATTTTCCAAAGCATTTAATAGGAATTGTTGAAGGAAACTACAATAACGCCAATAAAAAATATTATGAGTTTGATGATATTAAAATCAATAAAACTGCAAAAGATAAAGAGGCGATTGAACAATTAATTCCCGATTTATTAGCGATTACAAAAAAGATATATCCGCTGTTTGGAAAAGTCTATTTTTACGAAGCTTTCCTGAAAAATCTGGTCCCGCTTTCGTTGTTGAATTCAATAAGCAACGAAATAAAACGCATACAAAACGAACAGCAGATTCTTTCCATTTCGCAGTTCAATAAGATTATTTACGAAGAATTAAAAAATCAGCCGGCGCCTTTTATTTATGAGCGTTTGGGCGAAAAATACCGACATTTTTTTATTGATGAATTTCAGGATACATCAGAAATGCAGTGGCAAAATCTGGTGCCGTTGATTGATAACGCACTTTCGGGCGAAGACGATTTTGGTAAACAAGGTTCGTTGATGATTGTGGGCGACCCTAAACAGGCAATTTATCGTTGGCGTGGCGGCAAGGCAGAACAATTTATGCAATTGAGCGATGGTGAAAATCCGTTCTCAAACCCATCAAAAGCAACCATAAGTTTAGATACCAATTACCGCAGTTTTTCTGAAGTGATCGAATTTAACAACGGGATTTTTAAGTTTCTGGCGAATCAGTTTAATAACCCAGCGTATCAAAATCTGTACGAGAATTATTCGCATCAAAACACAAATCCTAAAAAAGGCGGTTTCGTAAATATTTCGTTTTTAAATAACGATTTATTGGTTGATGATGAGGTTACAAAAGACGATTTGTATCTGAATGAAGTTTTAAAAACGATTGAAAAGGTATTGAATCAAGGTTTTTCGTTGGGCGATATTGTGGTGTTAACGCGTAAAAGTAAAGACGGCGTTAAGGTTGCCAATCATTTAACAAAAAACGGAATTCGAATTTTATCGTCGGAAACTTTGTTGATTAATAACGCTACCGAAGTGCAGTTGCTGTTGAATTTGTTGCGATTTTTAAAGAACAATCACGATAGAGAAGCAAAAGCACTGATTTTATATTATGTTGGTCGATTTATTCTGAAAGATGCCAAAGTACACGATGTGATTGTGAAAGGAATGGCGATGGATAATGAAATCGATTTTCAGAACTATTTGAAAACGTTCGGTATTGAAATCAATTTTAAAGAACTGCGTAAAAATAATTTGTATGTGGCTGTGGAATTAATGGTTTCGGCTTTTATCCCAACAAAGAAAACCGAAGCTTATGTACAGTATTTTCTGGATTTGATTTTAGAACGAACCATAAAAAATCAATCAACAATAGCCGATTTTCTAAATTATTGGGAGCAGAATTATCATAAATTGAGTATTCCATCGCCTGAAAATGAAAACGCGGTGACCTTAATGACGGTTCATAAATCAAAAGGATTGGAATTTCCGGTGGTGATTTATCCTTTTGCCGATGAAGATTTCTCGAAATCGCGCGATAAAATTTGGGTAGATTTAGAAGAAAACGATCAGTTGGTTATCCCTAAAGCATTGGTCGATCTAAAAAACGACGTGAAAATGTATGGCGAAACTGCACAACGTTTGTTCGATCAAAAAAAGCAGGAAGAACTGCTGGATGATTTAAATGTTTTATATGTGGCATTAACGCGTGCCGAAGAGCAGTTGTATATCATCAGCAATTACAAACGATCTAAAACAGGAACGTTGCCAAACACATTAGCTGCATTTTTTGTGACGTATTTAGAAGATTTAGGTCGATTTTCTGAAAACGAATTGAATTATGATTTTGGAAATCCTGTAAAAGTATCTGCCGAAAAAACAGATGAACTTTTAAAACCAATTGTCATAAAATCAGTAGAAAAACCAATAGATCAATCGGTAATAAAAATTGCAAAGCGCGAAGCAATTATGTGGGATACCAAACAGCAGCATGCCATTGAAAAAGGAAATTTAATACACGAACTGTTGGCAGAAATTATTACTGTTGATGATATTGCTTTTGTGGTAAAAAACGCAGTGTCGAAAGGAATGTTGCCTGCAACGGAAGAAACCGAAATATCAGAAAAAATCACAGAAATTGTTCAGCATGCAGAGTTGCAACCTTTCTTCAATAAAGAAAATATCATTTACAACGAACGACCAATTTTGCATGAATCGTTCAAAAACATAAAACCCGATCGTGTTGCCATAAGTGGAAACAAAGCTTATATCATCGACTATAAAACCGGTGAAGAACAACCAAAATACACCAAACAGATTAACGATTATGCTTTAGCAATTGAAGAAATGGGCTACGAAATCGCAAAAAAGACGCTCTTGTATATTCAAGACGATTTAAAAATAATAAATTTGTAACCTATCAATCTTAAAATAAAAACAAATCATAAAATTATGTACGGAGCTATTAAAGAGTTTTTACAAACAGAAATCGATACCATTAAAGACAATGGTTTGTATAAAAAAGAACGTATTATAACATCGCCTCAAGGTGCCGAAATTACCATTAGTACAGGCGAAAAAGTTTTGAATTTTTGTGCGAATAATTATTTGGGATTATCGTCGCACCCAGAAGTTGTTCAGGCAGCTAAAGATGCTTTGGATACTCATGGTTTTGGTATGTCGTCTGTTCGCTTCATTTGCGGAACTCAAGATATTCATAAACAGTTAGAACAAGAAATTGCCGATTTTTACGGAACCGAAGATACCATTTTGTACGCAGCTGCTTTTGATGCAAACGGTGGTGTTTTTGAACCTTTGTTAGGTGCCGAAGATTGTATTATTTCTGATAGTTTAAACCATGCATCGATTATTGATGGTGTTCGTTTGTGTAAGGCTGCGCGTTACCGTTACGAAAATAACGATATGGCAGATTTAGAAAAGCAGTTGCAACAAGCAGTTGCGGATGGTCGTAGATTTAAATTGATTGTTACCGATGGAGTTTTCTCTATGGATGGATTAGTCGCTCCGCTGGATAAAATTTGCGACTTAGCAGATAAATATGATGCTATGGTTATGGTTGATGAATGCCACGCAGCCGGATTTATTGGCGCTACAGGCAAAGGAACGTTAGAAGCTAAAAACGTAATGGGTCGTGTAGATATTATAACTGGAACCTTAGGTAAAGCTTTGGGTGGTGCCATGGGTGGATACACTACTGCTAAAAAAGAGATCATCGAAATTTTGCGTCAGCGTTCACGTCCGTATTTGTTTTCAAATTCATTAGCTCCATCAATTGTAGGTGCGTCTTTAAAGGTTTTTGAATTATTAAAGAAAGATACCAAACTAAGAGATCAGTTAGAGTGGAATACCAATTACTTTAAAAAAGGTCTTAGAGAAGCAGGATTGGATTTCATTGATGGCGATTCTGCAATAGTTCCGGTAATGCTGTATGATGCCAAGTTGTCGCAGGTAATGGCAGATAAATTACTAGAAAAAGGTATCTATGTAATTGGGTTTTTCTTCCCGGTTGTACCAAAAGATAAAGCGCGTATTCGAGTGCAATTATCGGCAGCACATACACAAGAGCACTTGGATAAAGCTATCAAAGCATTCGCTGAAGTAGCCAAAGAGTTAGGGGTAGTTTAAAAAATCTTATAAAAATGTTAAAGGTTTCACTAAATTATTTTGTATATTTGTTGAAACAATTTATTTTTGTGAAAATATTACGTAAAGTAGAAAATTGAATAGTTATGAAACAATTAAAAGTATTTGCAGCTGCTTTGTTATTAGCTGGTACAGCTACACAAGCGCAAAATGCTGATCAACCATGGGCTATTACCGTGGGGGTTAATGCTTTGGACGGTGGGCGTTCAAGTGTTGCCACAGACTTTGCAGATCGTTTTGGTCAATATTTCCAAACAGATAACTGGAGTATTTTGCCGTCAGCGTCTGTTTTAAATGTATCTCGTTATTTAGGTGCTAACGTTTCATTTGGTATTACAGGTTCTGTAAACAAAATGACAAGAATAGTTATGCCTGACGGATTTGATAATCTTCAGAGACAAGGTTCAAGAGTTGTTGGAGGAGATTTTAACGGACAAAGAAGAGTAGATGGAGCAGATTTGATGTACTATGGTGTTGATGGTCAATTCAGATACAGCATCGGTGGATTAATCGGTTCTAAATGGTTTGATCCTTCTATTCACGTTGGTGGGGGTTACGCTTTCTTAGGAAAAGCATCTTCAGGTAACGTTAACGGAGGTTTAGGCCTTACATTCTGGGTAACAGAAAATATTGGTATTAACTTATCTTCTACCTACAAACATCAGTTAGAGGATGGTCAGGATGATTTATTTAACTTTGAAAGAGGAAACGATATTTCAGTTCCAACCCATTTGCAACATACAGCTGGTGTAACTTTCCGTTTTGGTGGAAAAGATACAGATGGTGATGGTATTTTAGATAAATATGACGAATGTCCTGAAGAAGCAGGTTTAAAACAATTCAACGGATGTCCTGATAGAGATGGGGACGGTATTCCTGATCATTTAGATCAATGTCCTGATGTATTTGGAGATGCTCAATACAATGGCTGTCCTGATACAGATGGTGACGGTATTCCTGATCACGAAGATGCTTGTCCTGAAGTTCCTGGATTAAAAGAATTCAACGGATGCCCTGATACAGACGGTGATGGTATTCCGGATCAATTAGATGAATGTCCTGAAGAAGCTGGTCCTAAAGAAAATAATGGTTGTCCATGGCCTGATACAGACGGTGATGGTGTGCCAGATCATTTAGATGAATGTCCAGAAGTTGCTGGTCCTGCATCTAACAAAGGATGTCCAGAAGTGAAAGAAGAGCACATTAAACAATTAAACGAGTATGGTAAAACAATCTTGTTTAACACAGGTAAATCTACTTTCCAAGAGCAATCTTACGCAGTTTTAGATAATATGGCTAAAGTTATGAACCAATTCCCTAATGCTAAATTTGCAATCGAAGGTCATACAGATAGTACAGGTTCTGATAAAATCAACGACCCGTTATCTAACGATCGTGCAAATGCAGTTAGAGAGTATTTAATCTCTAAAGGAATTTCTGCAAGCCGTTTATCTTCTCAAGGTTTTGGCTCGAAAAACCCAATCGATGATAATAAAACTGTTGCAGGACGCGCTAATAACCGTCGTACAGAAATTAAATTAGTAAAATAATTTACAGTTTAAATAATATTGAAAACGTCCCGATTTGTCGGGACGTTTTTTTATTTTTATAAAATGAATACAACTTCTTTTCTAGATAAAATTGCACAACAAATTGCAGACGATTGTAACTTAAATTTTACAAATGCCATTATTGTTCTACCGAATAAACGTGCAAGATTGTTTTTGCTAGAAGCTTTTAAAAGCACATCAAACAAAACATTTTTTGCGCCTGAAATTATCAGTATTGAAGATTTAATTACAAGAATTTCAAAAATGAATACGCTTTCGGGTGTAGAACAACTTTTTGAATTTTATGAAGTTTATAAGGAAATTACTCCGAAAAATGCACAACAAGATTTTGAACAATTCAGCAATTGGGCAAAAATGTTGTTGCAAGATTTTAATGAAATTGATCGTTATTTGTTGAAACCAAGTCATGTTTTTGACTATTTAAAAAACATCGATGATATCAACCATTGGTCTGTAAAAGCAGAAGATCGAAGTGCTTTAATAGATAATTATCTGACATTCTGGGATCAATTACCAACCTATTACAAGGCATTTCAAAAACATTTAATTAAGCAAAATTCCGGTTATCAGGGATTGGTTTATAGAGTTGCTGTTGATAACATAGAGGGTTTCATAAAGAATAACAGTTCTAAAACCATTTATTTCGCAGGTTTTAACGCATTAAATCAAGCGGAAGAACAAATCATACAGAAATTATTAAAAAATGGTATAGCAAAGGTTTATTGGGATACCGATGCTGCTTTTTTGAACGATCCAGACCACGGAGCTGGTTATTTTGCCAGAAAAATCAAACAAAACTGGTCGTACTATAAATCGCATCCTTATGATTGGATTGTTGATGAATTCAAACAATCAAAAAATATCGAGATTATTAGTACGCCAAAATCGGTTGGGCAGGCAAAAATTGTTGGATCAATCGTAGAAGAACTTCAAAAATCAAATGAAAACCTTCAAAAAACGGCAGTTGTTTTATCTGAAGAAAATCTGTTGATTCCGGTGCTTTATGCCTTGCCAAATACCGTTGCATCGCTGAATGTAACAATGAATTACGACAGTAAATCAAATCCTATTCAATTGTTTTTTGCGAAACTTTTCAAAATGCACGTGAATGCACTGAATCGCGGAAAAACCAAAGCCGCATTTTATCACAAAGAAGTTTTAGATGTGTTGTCTCATTCTTTGATTGAAAATTTGGCGACTTCAAAGCAGGTGGTTGATGGTATTAATAAGCGGAATTTATCTTTTTTTAATTTTGATACTTTAGATTTTATTCCGACCGATAATTCTTTTTTGCAGTTGATTATTAAAGATTGGAATAGTGATGTAATTGAAATTATTGATAGAATTGAGGCGATTGTTTTTGAAATTCGAACCTATCTTCGACAGAATAAAGACGATGTTTCGCTTACATTTCTGTATTCATTTCATCAGGTTTTAACGCAGATTAAAAACTATCAATTAAAGTATAAAGTTATTGAAAACGCTCAGCAATTATTGACGATTTACAAGCAAGTTGCAGATTTGGCTGAAGTGTCTTTTGAAGGCGAACCGTTGGAAGGTTTGCAGGTAATGGGCGTTTTGGAAAGTCGGGTTTTAGATTTTGACAATGTAATTATCACTTCTTTAAACGAAGGAAAATTTCCTGCAGGAAAATCGTCTAATTCGTTTATTCCGTACGATGTTAAAATGGAATTAGGTTTGCCTACTTTCCGAGAAAAAGATGCTATTTATACCTACCATTTCTACCATTTGCTGTTGCGTGCAAAGAACATTTATCTGTTGTATAATTCAAATTCCGAAGGTTTGGATGCCGGAGAAAAAAGTCGATTTATAACCCAATTGGTTTTAGATCCGCAGGTAAATCACAACATAAAAGTGAATAATTATTTTGCAAAATCGCCTGATAGCGTTAGTGAACCTTTAATGATTGAAAAATCGGAATTATTGCAAAATCGATTGAAAGAAATCGCTTCAGATAAAGGTTTTTCTCCGTCGGCAATCGGTAATTATATGCGTAATCCAATTCAGTTTTACATGCAACGTGTTTTGGGTATTCGAGAGTTAGATGAGGTAGAAGAAAACATCGCCTTAAATACGTTAGGAACCATTATTCATGGTGCTTTAGAAGAATTGTATAAGCCAGTAATCGATCAAAAATTAACCATTACAATGGTTGATGAAATGTTACAAAAGTATCAAACCGAAATTGTGAACCAGTTTAAATTGAATTATTCTGAAAGTGCCGATAAACAAGGGAAAAATCTATTAGCTTTTGAAGTTGCAAAACGTAACGTGTATCATTTTTTAATGCTTGAAAAAGAAATGCTCGAAAGTGGCGATGATGTGACCATAATTGGATTAGAGCAAACTTTGGAAACCGTTTTAAAAGATTCAAAATTACCATACAACATTAAATTATCGGGAATTGCAGATAGAATTGAAATCCGCAACAATGTTGTGAGAATTATTGATTACAAAACAGGAAAAGTTGAAGGTAGTCAGGTTCAAATAAAAGAAATTTCAGGAATCACAACTGACTTAAAGTTCGAAAAAGCCATTCAGTTGCTTATGTACGGTTTAATGTATAAAAGCAATACGCATTTGCCAATTCAGGCGGGAATTTATTCATTTAAGAATAGAAAATCGGGTTATTTGCTTTTTAGTTTGAAAGAAGATAAAATGGTAAACGAATTTATTACCGATGATTTATTGATTGATTTTAAGGCAGAATTAATCAGTTTATTGAATACCATTTTAGATCCCGAAACAGTATTTGAAGAAAAAGTAGTTTAATTGTTTTTCTTTAAAAATGATGTAATGATTGAAGCTATTTTAGAATCTTGTTCAATAGTAGAAACATGACCGCCCGGAATAATTTCAAACGTAACTTCAGCTCCTTCAACCTGATTTTTAATATCTTCTAAAGGAATAATGGTGTCGTTTTCACTGGCAATAACCAGTTTTGGGTACGGACTAAAATGTAGTAATGCTTCGCGATCTATACGGATCTTCATACCTTCTAAAGCTGCGATTATTCCTTGTAACGGAGTTTTTAATGCTTGCTGAGTAAAAGTTTCAATTTTATCTGCATACAAATTATGTGCTTCTTTATCAAACAAATTCTGCGTTGCCATTCTAATAAAAGCAGTGCTGTTCTTTTTTACGACATCAATGGCACGGTCACGATTTATTTTACGTTCGTCGGAATCAGGTTGGGCTGATGAATTTAAAAGAATCAACGATCGAACATTATCAGGGTACAATTCAGCAAAAGCCAACGCAATGTATCCGCCCATAGAATGCCCAATTAACGAAACTTTACGCAAACGCAATTCAGAAATCAACGCAAAAAGCATATCCGCCTGATCTTCCATTGTATGCACGTATCCGTAACAATCGCTTTTACCATGACCTAAAAGATCAACAGCAATAACGCGGTAACGTTTGTTTAAATTCAACGTAAGATCAACCCACATAGAAGCATCTTCCAAAAAACCGTGAATAAGTAAAACGGTGTTTCCTTTGCCGGAATCACCATAATTTATTGCGGTATTTTTGTAGGTAAACGTGTTCAATCTTTTTTGTGTAAAAATAGTAAAGAAAACCAAAAAATTAAAAATTATGTTATTTGCAACTAAATTGTATTTTTGCACATAATAAAAACATACTTATTTAACTTATGAAAACAAAAATTGCTTACCTATTTTTTGTGTTATTTTCGGTAACCTTAAATGCGCAAAATTCTGCTCCGGAGAAAAAAGTAACTGTTAGAGAAATTCCTGTGTACCGTGATGTAGATGTTATGGCGACTTATCGTGGTGGTTATGCAGTGATTTTGAAACAGATTGAAGACGCAACCAAAAATTGTAAAAGAGGTTCTTTTAAAGGAAAAGACACCACTATTATTATTGATGTTTTAATTACTGATAAAGGTAAAGTTGCAAAAGTGGAATTTGTGAAAGCTGATGTTACATTGTGCAATGAAGCTATAGAAAATGCAATTAAGGACGGAAATCAGTGGGTACCGGGAAGAATTGAGAACAAGCCGGTAAATTCTTATTTACAGTTAACCGTGAATTTAAGTAATGGTAGAGATAGCAGAAATATGAATGTTATAAATCGATTACAATAAAAAAAACAGTCAATCTGTTTTTTTATTTAAAATATTGTTCTATTTTTATAGAACTAATTCTAATTTTATAGAATATGAAATTAACAGCAGCCGAAGAACAACTCATGCAATACATTTGGAAGCATGATAAAGTGGTTCTTAAAGATTTAATTGATAGTTACAGTGATCCCAAACCTGCAAAAACAACCGTTGCAACTACGGTTAAAAAATTGATTGATAAAGGTTTTGTTGGATACGATGAAATTGGAAATACACGTTTGTATTTCGCAATTGTAAGGAAAGAAAACTATTTTTCTAAACAAATGAAAAATATGATTAAACAGTTTTTTGATAATTCCACATCACAATTTGCTTCCTTTTTTGCAAAAGATGCAACCTTAACAAAAGATGAATTACAAAAACTTCGCGATTTAATAGATGATGAACTTAAAAATAAGTAGGTATGGTGCTTTATTTTATAAAATCGACATTTTTATTATTGATATTTTGTTTGATATATAAATGGAATTTAGAAAACAAAAAGTCATTACAATTTATAAGGTATTATTTGCTTGCAAGTATTGTTTTTGCATTGGTTGTGCCTTTGTTTAATTTTCAGTTTTTAGTACCGCAAAACAAAATTGTTGAAACTAAAGAATATATTTTTGATCAGTTGCCAAACATTCCTGTAATAATTGTTGATAGTGTTCCAGAAAACAATATTTCTATACTAACAATAATTTATGTCTTTGTCAGTGGTGTTTTTTTAATCCGATTCTTATATAATCTTTTTAAAATTTTACAGATTAAGAAATCAGGCAAAAATGTTAGCACATCATTTGGAAAGTTAATTGTAAGTAGTAAAGTTGCTTCGCCTTTCACGTTTTGCAATTTTATCTATGTAAACAAAACCGACTGGGAAAGTAAAAGTGTAAGCGATGCTATTCTGTATCACGAACAAGCCCATGTAGAACAAAAACATTCAATAGATATTCTGTTTATTGAAGGATTAAAGATAGTGTTGTGGTTTCAGCCTTTTCTTTATTATTTCAAAAGAATTATACAAGAAAATCACGAATATCTTGCAGATGAATTTAGTTTGCAAAAAACAAAAAATCTTAAAAATTATCAAGAATTAATTCTAAACTATTATGGCAATAATCAGCCAATTGTTGCATTAAGTAGTTCGATCCACTTTAATAATTTAAAAAAACGATTTATTATGATGAAAAACACAAAAAAAGGAAAAGTATGGGGAACGATTTTTTATTCGTTAACCATCGCAGTAACGTATGTTGGTTTTGTTGGAATTGAAACCAAAGCAGCCGAAATTAAAAAGGTTGAAGATAAAATATCAAATGTAGTTGAACAAGCAGTTAATCTTCCTCAAGAAATTAAATCTACCGAACCAATTAGTGAAGAAACAAAAGATGAGATTAAGAATAACCCAATTATTCTAGCGTACATAAAAGGTGAAAAAAGTAGTGGCTACTTTAGTCATAAAGACAGTGTTTATTTTTATGTTGTAGATGAAAATTTAAAAGTATCAATTTACAATAGATATGGAGTTGTTCAAAATGAAAAAGACTTCACTTACGAACTTAAAGCGGTATCTAAAGAAGAAAAAGAAAAACTAACTTTAGATGAATTAAAAAGATCTACACAAGTACAAAATGATTATCAAGATATAAAAGAAATTGAAAAAAAATATGCTGAAGCTCATAGTTTTGTAGAAAAAAAGGCTGCTCCAAGAGAAGGTCTGCAAGCTTTTTTTCATAATTTTATGAGGGCTTTTGATTCAAAATCGATTACTACAAATGATACATTAATTTCAGCCAGGTTAAAATTTATTGTAGAAAAAGATGGCAGCTTTTCAAATATTATTGCAGTAGGCGGTGGAAATGAAACAGCAGCTAACGAAGCAATACGGGTTTTGCAAACAATGCCTAAGTGGCAACCCGCAGAAAATGAAGGTCAAGTGGTAAGATCTACCTTTACACTGCCTATTAAAATTAAGATAAATCAACCGTTAAATGAAGTTGAAAACTAAATGAAGACATCCATTTTATTTTTTGTAGTATTTCTTGTTTCCTGCAAAATCAATCAGAAAAAAAATGGAGTAGAAGTCGGCAGGTGGAAATATGTTTCGGGTACAAAAACGGAGAGAAATATAATTAAAGGTAAATATGATAAGTATGGTCAAGAAAAAGGTGTTTGGAAATATTACAATAACGATACACTTTTTCGGTCAGAAAAATATTTTTATCCGTATGCTGTAGATGTGTTGTATCATAAAAACGGAAAAATTAGCCAGATAGGAAAAAGCTACACGACTAAAAAAACATGGGCTAAAATTGGCACTTGGTATACATTCAACGAAGAAGAAAAACTAATCGATTCAATCACTTTTGAAAACTAAAAACACCTCAACTGAGGTGTTTTTTTATCCGTGAACGCTTTCTTTAGTTCCGTAATTTTGAATTAACTGACCTTCAAACTCCAGCCATTCTTTCCAGCGTTTATCAACATTTACGCGTTCGGTATATTTCTTTGCGAATTTTATAAAAGTTGTGTAATGACCTGCTTCAGAAATCATTAAATCTCTATAAAATTTCACTAATTCTTCGTCTTTAATATTTTCAGAAAGCACACGAAAACGCTCGCAACTTCTGGCTTCAATCATGGCAGCGAAAAGCAATCGATCAATAAAAGCATCGTTACGCGATCCGTCTTTTTTCATAAACTTATAAAGCTGGTTAACGTAATCGTCTTTTCGTTCGCGACCCAAAGTGTAACCACGTTGTTTAATAATATCATGAACCATTTTAAAATGCTCCATTTCTTCAATCGCAATTTCGGTCATTGCTGTAACCAAATCTTCGTGTTCCGAATTATAAGTTATAATGGTAATGGCATTTGTAGCCGCTTTTTGCTCGCACCACGCATGATCAGTTAAAATTTCTTCAATATTACTTTCGGCAATATTTGCCCAACGAGGATCGGTTAACAATTTAAGTCCTAACATAAACCTTAATTTTTGCAAATTTACAAATTAATTGTACAGTTAGTATCTTTTACATTTTACTTCGATATTTGCTTTATGAAATTACGTGTTTTAATAATTGGTTTGGTTTGGCCCGAACCTACTTCATCGGCGGCTGGTTGGCGCATGTTGCAGCTGATTGATGAATTGAAGAAAATGTCAAGCGATATTCATTTTGCCTGTGCAGCTTCAAAATCGGTTTTTTCTCATCCTTTGCACGAGTTGGATGTTATTACGCACAATATTGTTCTAAATGATTCATCTTTTAATGATTTTATTGTCGATCTTTTGCCTGATATTGTTGTTTTTGATCGATTTATTACTGAAGAACAATTTGGCTGGCGCGTAAAACAAGTATTTCCAAACATTGTATCGGTTTTAGATACCGAAGATCTACATTTTGTTCGCAGAGCTCGCACCACGGCTTTTAAGACAAATAAAGAAGTAAATTACGATACACCGGATTGTTACAGGGAATTATCGTCAATTTACCGATCTGATTTATCGATCATTATTTCAAAATTCGAATATGATTTGTTGATTAATTATTTTAATATTCATCCAAAACAATTATTGTATCTGCCATTTATTGAAAACGAAATTTCTAACGAAACAAAAGAAAAACTACCCAATTTTAATAATCGGAAAGATTTTATGTTCATTGGAAATTTCATTCATGAACCAAATTATCAAACGGTACTTCAGCTAAAAAAGATATGGACATCGATCAAAAAACGATTGCCAAATACGCAGCTTCATATTTATGGCGCGTACGCAACGCAAAAAGTATTACAGCTAAATAATATTAACGATGGTTTCATAATTAAAGGAAAAGCCGATGATGTGAATGAACTCATGCAAAAATATCGAGTTTTGGTTGCGCCCATTCCGTTTGGAGCGGGTTTAAAAGGTAAGTTTGTTGATGGTTTTAAAAACAGCTTGCCTAATGTAACATCAAAAATTGGAGCCGAAGGAATTTCTGCTGAAAACTGGGGTGGATTTATTGCCGAAAATGAAACCGATTTTGTTGATGCTGTTTGCAAATTGTACAATGATGAAACCGAATGGAATAAAGCAGTAACACACGGATTTGATATTTTGAATAATGAGTTTTCTACAGAAATTTGGAGCGGTGTTTTGAAAGATGCTGTTTTGAAAATTTATGAAAATATCGAACTTCACCGAAGCAATTTATTCATTCAAAAAATATTGTGGCAAAATGGTTTACAAGCAGTTAAGTACATGAGTTTGTGGATCGAACAGAAAAATAAATAGATTTTTTTAATGGAAACATTTTGAATTTTAATTAAATAAAGCTGTATCTTTAAGAAAAGAAAATTCAAATTGTTATGGAAAATCCGTTAGTAAATCAGATCAAACAGTACATTTCGCCCGACTTTATTTCAAGTTTGGCAGTTAGTACAAACGAAACAGAAGCATCAATAAATAATGCTTTTGATGTTGCCATTCCGGCGCTACTTTTAAAGATGCATCACAAAGGCGATGCGTATTTAAGACCAATGTTTAGTGAAATTCAAAATGTTTTTGCAGATTCTGTAAATGAATTCGAGTTTAAATTAGAAAAAACAGCTTCTTATTTAGACGATTTTTTAGGTGCAGATAAGCAGGAATTTGTCGAAAGAATTTCGGCTTTTTCAAACATTTCGCAAACATCGGCACATACCGTATTAAAAACCGCTTTTTTAGGAATTATCGATTATTTTAAAGGCTTGGATGCCAATTTCGATCTTTCAACAATAAACGGTGTGCTTACAAATAATCTTACATCATTAAAATCTATGATTCCTGTCGGTTTTGGATCTTTAAGTGCTGTAGATTCTACAATTAATCAGCCAACTGCCGTGCGCATGGAAGAACGCGAACATGCCGATGCCGTGATTAACAATGTGGTGGACAATAACGAAAAAGATCAGTTTAAGACCAACGAATCACCTTACACAGATCCACGAAACGACAAAAGTGGGAACATGTTGAAATACATTTTAATTCCGCTTCTTTTGGGTATAGTGTTGATCTTCTTTTTGTACCGCGGTTGTAACAGAGAAGTTACAATAGAAGAATCGGTTGTTAAAGATACCATTCAAAACGATACATCAACCACGGTAACTACAACCAGAACAACGAAGGAAATTGTAGTGAACGATCAGGTAAAACTGAATGCTTACAGTGATGGAATTGAAGATCAAATGGTTGCTTTTTTAAATAAAGGCGAATACAAAACCATGACCGAGGATCAATTGAAAGAAGTTTGGTTTAATTTCGATGATTTAAATTTTGAACACAACACGGCAAATGTGTTACCAGAATCGCAAAAGCAGTTAGACAACATTGCGCAAATTTTAACGGCATATCCCGAAGTTAAAGTGAAAATTGGTGGTTATACCGATAAAACCGGTGACGAGGCTGTAAATAAAAAGGTTTCAACAGACCGCGCAATGGCTGTTAAAAAGTTTTTAGACGATAAAGGTTTGGGTAAACAAGTTGTGGGTGCCGAAGGATATGGATCTGAATTTGCAGTTCACCCGGCTGATGCATCAGAAGAATTAAGACTTACCGATAGAAAAGTAGCATTAAGTATAAGAAATTAGTAAAAGAAGGCAACATTTTAAATGTTGCTTTTTTTATTTTTCGGTTAATATTTTAGTCGAACTAATAAAATATGCTGAAAAAAGATAGTATATTTGCGCTGTTTAATACATAGAATACTAAATAACTATAATATATTATGAGTCATAACGGTCAAGACAAAAGCGGAAATGCACTTAAATACAGTCTAATTCCTTTAATGTTGGGAGTAGTGTTGATTTTCTTTATTCACAGAAGCTGCGATACTGCACTTTTTGAACCTACACCACAAAAAGGAACAAAAACAATTGTTGTTGAAGACGAACTTTCGCCAGAACAACCATTGGTAAAACAAGATACAACAAGTACAGCTGCTGCTACAACAGCAACAGAGCCTGCAGCAGAAACAGTTGCACAAGATACAGTACAAGCTGCAAAATAATTTTTGAGTTTACATGATAAAAAAAGTCCACTTCAATTACGAAGTGGATTTTTTTTATGGATTTATTTAGACATTTCTGTAAAATACTTGTAAAACAACGGAATTGTTTCAATACCTTTTAAATAATTGAAGATACCGTAATGTTCGTTTGGTGAGTGTATCGCATCAGAATCTAAACCAAAGCCCATCATAATGGTTTTCGATTTTAATTCTTTTTCAAACAAAGCTACAATTGGAATTGATCCGCCTGAACGAACCGGAATTGGCGTTACCCCGAAAGAATCGGTATAAGCTTTTGATGCTGCCTGATATCCGATTGAATCGATAGGAGTGACATATCCTTGTCCGCCATGATGCGGTTTTACATCAACTTTAACTGATGCCGGTGCAATGCTTTCAAAATGTTTTTGGAACAATTCGGTGATTTCCTCCCAATCTTGATTTGGAACCAAACGCATAGAAATTTTTGCAAACGCTTTTGATGCAATTACCGTTTTTGCACCTTCGCTGGTGTATCCGCCCCAAATTCCGTTCACGTCTAACGTTGGACGTATAGAATTTCGTTCGTTGGTAGTATAACCAGCTTCGCCATGAATTTCTTTAATATCCAATGCTTTCTTATAATCATCTAACGAAAAAGGACGTTTGCCCATTTCATCGCGTTCTTCTTTTGATAATTCTTCTACTTTATCATAGAAACCAGGAATAGTAATATGATTATTTTCGTCGTGTAACGAAGCAATCATTTGTGCAAGAATATTAATTGGGTTGGCAACAGCACCACCATATAAACCTGAATGTAGATCACGGTTTGGACCCGTAACTTCAACTTCTACATAACTTAAACCGCGCAAACCTGTAGTGATTGATGGTTGTGTGTTAGAAATCATTCCGGTATCAGAAATCAAAATAACATCGTTCTTTAATTTTTCCTGATTTCTTTCAACAAACCAAGCCAAAGATGCCGACCCTACTTCTTCCTCTCCTTCAATCATAAATTTTACGTTACAAGGCAACGTATCGGTCTGCATCATTAATTCTAACGCTTTAACGTGCATAAACATCTGACCTTTATCATCACAAGCACCACGCGCAAAAATAGCTCCGTCTGGGTGTAATTCCGTTTTTTTGATCACAGGTTCAAAAGGCGGAGAATCCCATAATTCGATAGGATCTGCCGGCTGCACATCGTAATGTCCGTAAACTAAAACAGTTGGCAGGTTGTCGCTGATGTGTTTTTCGCCATAAACGATAGGGTAACCGGGAGTTTCGCAGATTTCTACTTTATCGCACCCTGCTTTTTCTAAAAATTCTTTTACCTTATCGGCAGTATTTAAAACATCTTGAGAGTAGGCGCTATCGGCGCTTACCGAAGGGATTTTTAACAAGTCAATTAGCTCATTAATAAAACGTTCCTTGTTTTGTTGAACGTAATTTTTTATTATTTCCATTATATAATTTGAATGATTTCTAATGATTAGAACAAATATAATGATAAAAATTTAATGAAATTTTGTTGCAGAATAAAAAAGCATTTGTATATTTGCACCGTCTTACAAGAACAATAAAGTTCTTCCCAAGCCGCGGGTGTGGTGAAATTGGTAGACACGCCAGACTTAGGATCTGGTGCCGCAAGGTGTGTAGGTTCGAGTCCTATCACCCGCACAAAAACCCTTAGCTTTCAGTAGTTAGGGGTTTTTTATTTCATTTTTGTGCTACCTGTGTGCTACCAATTAAGAAATATAATTTTCTTGAACTTCTACAGAAATGTAATTATGTAATTTCTGCAATTAATGTAATATACGATTAATTACACATGAGTTTATTATTTGCTTATGCTAATTAATTTATTTTGCATTTTATAAGTTGTTTTTACGTATGAATTATTGATTTTTGTAAAATTCAGTTTTGAGAGCTTCTTTACTTTAGGTAAATCGACAGGTTCAAATTCTAGTATTATTATTTTTAACTGTTCCCAATAAAAGATTAATTCCACTTTTTTAGGAATAATACCAAAAATGGTTATTGGTGCAATATATAAATAGCTATCATAACCTTTTATACGATCTTGAATAGGTTCTAAATCAAATTCTAATTCTTCATAAGGCATATTAAGTTTAAACGGCAATTTATTATTATGT
The DNA here is from genome assembly GCF_900115115.1 of Paenimyroides ummariense. Lineage (GTDB taxonomy): Bacteria > Bacteroidota > Bacteroidia > Flavobacteriales > Flavobacteriaceae > Flavobacterium > Flavobacterium ummariense. The sequence goes on along the minus strand of NZ_FOVI01000001.1, from coordinate 99,490 downwards.
TTCATAAACTATAGAACATTAAAAAACCACTCAATTTGGAGTGGCTTGTGTTTTATTAATTTGTAATATTCACTATTTTGCTGTTGAAATTGAATTAAGAAATTTTTCAACCTCTAATTTCGCTGAATTACTTACAGATACTTTATTGTGCATAGCCAAAAACACTATTGCTTTTTCTTTAACCGAAATAATAATAACTTCCCTGTTGGTTCTTTCTCCTGTAGTTGGATTTATGGCTGAAAACACTACTTTTTTTCCAGAATATTGTCCAATTTTAATATCTTTTGTTGTTCCTTCAGCATCTGACTGCTTCAAAGTTCCTTCAACTAACCCATTTAGAAAATTGTTAGTGACTAATGCTTTTTCAGATGATGTAAAATTTATTTGAGCTTTCAAATATTCATCATATTTAGGAAAAGCATCCCTAATAACAGAAACTGCATAAGACACATTTTCTGTTATTTTAGAATAAGTTGTAACATAGCCTTTTATTGTATATGTTGGTACAGTTGGAAAAGTAACAAAGATTCCATTATCAACTTCTTTTCTTACTTGAGAAAATGAGATGTAGGAAATTAATAAAGCAAATATTGTAATAAATGACCTCATATTTATTTTAGTTTTATTGAATATTTATTTTTTAAATAAGAAATTAAGTATATAAGAGCAAGTATAACAATGGACAAAATCAAAAATTTAGTTTTATGATTATTTATTAAATCAGCTGTATATATCTTAAAAAATTTTTCTGAATAATCTAATTCAATTTCGAAATTATCATCATTTTCAGAATAGTAATAGGTTTCCATTTTAGGATAAAAAAGATTCCATTCATCTACTAAAGGGCTTCTAAAAGTTACTTTGGCAGAAACTATTTTACCTGAATAATAATGATAATTGTATTCTCTTGAAATTACTCCAAAATGTTGTACTATTATTAAGATAATAAAGGATAAAGCCATTGCATTCAAAATACTATTTGTAATACGTGAAACTGAAGATTTATTAATAGTGATTTCTTTTTTTTGAGTTTCCATGAAAAATTAGTTAGGGATTACAAAATTAAAACTTGCCATATATGGCATTTTAAACCTACAAATATAGCATTTGATTTGACTTGTCAAATATGTCAAATATGGAAAAATCAGATTTGTTAAAAATTGTAGGTAAAAGAGTTCAGGAGTTGCGTATTAGCAAAGGTTTAACTCAGGTTGATTTAGTTGGGAAAATTGAAGGTGAAATTGACACTACAAATATTTCAAGAATTGAATCTGGCAGAACAAATCCTACCATTTTTACTCTCTACAGAATTTCTAAAGCTTTAGATGTAAGTTTAATTGAATTATTAAATTTTAAAACTGAAATTTAAAAAAGGCTATTATAATAATGTTCCTTATTCTGATTAAACTAATTTCAACATAAAAGTTTAGGTTACGAACTCATTCAGATAAAAAAATACACATAGTTTAATTTCTATGTGTATTTTTAATTTTAATCTTAAAACTTAATTTAGACTGGAAATCAAGTTATTAATAGGTTCAAATGAAACACTTTCTATTCCATTCATAACTTGATTAGTATTGGCTCTTGGTTGTTCCTCTTGAGCATATTCGTATCTAAAATCAAGTTTCATAATTTCACCTGTAATTTTATTTACAAATTCATAAGGTTCACATGTAACTTTTACAATGTTACCATCAAGCTTTGTACCTATTATGAAATACAAACTTCATCATCAAAAGTTGAAGAAATAAAACATTTTCTCATTGTTGCATAAAGCCTTTCAGTTTCTTTACTTTTTACAAATTCAATTCCACCATTTAATTCAAGAAGATTAAACTCTGTTCCATCATCTTTTCTAGTTTTTTTAAATCCAATAATTGTTACCATTTTGTTTGAGTTTTTGAGTAATTAACTAACTGCTAAAAAAATGAAGAATTATATTTACAGCTGATTTTTATTCTTCAGATTTTAAGCAGGGAGGGGGATTTCCCATCCTAACTTAGTGGGGGTATTGTATTTGGGGACAATTATGCTTAAATTTTTTTTAAAAATTTTAATCCCACATACCTTACAATTATTCACTCCCTTACACCCTAGCTGTTCTTTAGAACTTTAGTTGAGTATTTAAATCAGTGTATTATTGTTAAATCAGATGATAACATCATCAGAAGTTTAACATATTTTTAAATTATATTTTTATTTTTTAAAATAAGCATATACTATATAAGACACCTTAAAACCTAGAAAACACTTCATCATATTTCCCTAACAATTGATTTTTTCTATTAATTATACATATTTACAATTTTTTATATACTTTTACCATGCCAAACTTTAAATCCTAACTTAATAATGAATAAACTAGAAGCAACTAAATACATTTTGCTACAGCTTTGCAATTGGTATTATGAATTAAATCCTTCTAAGAGAGTTAGTGGTGACAATGATTTAAGTATCCTAAAATCATTAAAGTTGATTTTCTTTTTATCAACTATTAAAAATGGTGAAGATACATTATTAGGAGATCCTTTTGACGAATTTAAGGCAATGCCATTAGGACCTGTTGAAACTGATGTATATGATTTTTTTAAAGAAAATTCCTATATTATAAACTATCATAAAACTTTTGATAGAGAAATAACTTACTCTTTAAAAGATCATGAGGTGAAAAAAATTGATTCTTTGATAAATGAGCTTAAAAAATTAAATTTTGATTTAGTAAACAAATCAGCATTCTACCTTGTTGATTTGACGCATGAATGGGATTGTTGGAAAAATAGCTTTTCTGAAGCTGAAAGAAAAGGCTCTAATTCTAAAGATATGAAAATTGATGAGATAATTAGAAGTAATAAATATTATTCTTATTAATTAATTAAATATTTATGTGAATTGGAATTAGATATTTTCAACAAATTCTTAACGGATTTTTCTGCTTTAAAAACAGTAACAGAACTGAAAGAAAAACAAGAAGCTTTTTTTTTGGATTTAACATATATTGTTAATAAATCTATAATTGAAGGAGAGTATTTAAATATAATTGATATAACAGATGGATATTATATTTGGTTTGAAATTTTATCACTTAATTCACAAGAATTTACCCATATTTCAGGTGCAAAATATAAAGACATCGAAGACTTTTTACATTCATTAAAATACCTTATAAGTTTATATTCTTTATTTTCAAAAAAAATCTGTAAGCTATACAATAGAGGAGTTTTAGAGTATATTGATACTGAGATATATATTAGTTCAGAAAACCTAATATATAAAGAGTTTAACTCTTTTTTTGAACTAACTGAAAATAACATTGAGCTATCTAAAATTGACCATCAATTTATTAATGATGAAAGCTTATTGAAAGAGCTGTTTAAAGTAAAAAATAACATTACAAATATTCGCATAAGTACATCTCAATTCAATAGGAACAGTTCTTTACATTCCTCTTTTACAAATTTAAAAGATGCATTAATATTAAAAGTTAATTTTTTAATTGACAAATGGTATATCAGAAGTTCAACAAAATTAAAAGACACAGAATTTAAATTTGAAGAATTTAAAAATATAGCTAAATATAATTTACCCAAAAACAATAATCTAAATAAATATAAGGATAAAATAAAATATCTATATGAATTAGATGGTTACAGCTATTCAAATTTACTAGAAAATAAATTTAATGATATAGATAAGACAAATAAAAAAAAATTAACCTTTTTTGAACTACATACTCTTGTAAAATATTACAAAGACAAAGTAAATAATTTAGATAAATTAAATGAAGTTTTAAGAGCATTCTCTAACAAATTAGAGAATTTTAAAAGCATCAATATTTATGAAAAATTCTCTTACAACATTTCTTATCAATATTGTCTAAATAATTATTTTTCTTTATTTTGTGAAGATTTCTACAACAACTGTAATGATTTAAATGAAAAAAATTTAAATACGAAATTAAATATTTTATATAAGAAGTATAAAGATGTAAAAGCTAAATCTATTAGTCTTACAGATAATTTCTTTATTCAATATAAACTACTCTCATACTCTTTTTTAACTATTGAAAAAGTTCTGAATAATGCAGGAGATAAAACTATTGAAGCATTAAATAGTTCATCTAACCATTTTAATATAATTCTTACAGAAGTATTAGAAGAATATGAAAATAAAATCCAATGGTCTCTAAAGAACAATAATTATATCTTTAAATTACCTTATGACGAGTCATTAATAGCTTATAAAAATTTGAATATTTATATAGCATCTAGCTTTCTATTACCTAAAGTTAATGAAGATATAATTAATGAGAAAAGATTGCTTTTAAATCATCATCAAAAATTAAGTGTTTTTTTTAACATTGAAAATCAAATTGATGAAATAAAGAAATTGAAGGAAAATTTTGAATTAGATAATAAAAAATTAATAGAAACAGTAACTATATTTACAGCAATTATTTCATTTATTGTTGGATCAATTGGAGCTTATAAGTTTTTAACAACTTTTACAGAAGCATTGATATTTATTATTGTCTTTGGAATTAGCATTTCAATATTTGTGCTATTAATATTTATTTCGACAAAAGGAATTGAAGCATTAAAAAAATACAAATTAGCATTAATAAGTGTTTATGCATTGGCATTTATTATTCTTACTGCATTAATACCTTTTAATTATCATTCAAGTGAATATATTGAAAACTCAAATAAATCTAGAGATTCATTGCATAATGCGCAAGAAAGAAAAATTGAAAATTTGGAAAAACTAATCTTATTAAATAAATCCTCTCAAGATTAATTGAGAGGATTTTTAATTACTCAATAAACCAATGATAATCTCCATTACCAATTAGTGCTTTTTGAATACCTTGAGAAAAGTCAAAAGCATTCAAATCTCTTTCAAGAAAACTATCAATATAACTTGATTTACTTGCCTGTGTAAATAAATTATAAACTTTCCAAAGATTTATATTGTCATCTTCTTGCTTACAAAAACTTTCATCTGAATAGTAGTCTTTTGCAATAGTATTAAACTGACTATCAGTGAAGCTTAATTGAGGTAAGTTAGCTTTGATATTCTTAGGCAAGTAATTATATAACTTAGCCTTGCCAAGTAGTTGTGCAAACTGTTGCTCTGTTAAATGGTAATCTTGTAAGGTAGACATTTCACTCAAATGCTTTTCAGCATTATAATTAAGCATCACACTTAATATCTGTTCCTGTAAATCAACTATTGATGTACTCTTCATTTCAGACTTCATACCATCTGTACTTATACATAAGTTACAACACACAAGATTCTGAAATCCAATAAAAAATTTAAACTTTTCAAGATTCTTTTTGCTGTAAAGATTTTCTTGATTATAAGCTCTTACGCCACCTACTGTTAGTGATAATTTATTTCCATTTATTGTTTCTGTTATGCTTGGTATTCTTACTATAAAAGCAAACCTTTCATAATAAATAGTTTTTTCACTATCTAATAGGTCTTTCGCATTCTTATAAATAGCATCAGGAGTTCTTCCTTTGATTTGATGAGACACTCTTATTTCAGGACTTTCTACCTTTTCAAATGGGTACACTTTCTGAATGCAATTTAAAACACATTCGATAAAGTTAACGTGGGATATGGTAACTTCATTATCTTTAGAGAAAACAGGGATGATACAATCATTTTGTAGATGACTTATGTCAACCTCTATTGTGTTCGCTTCAATAAATGGTTTTCTAATATACTCTTGAACTTCATCTTTATCGCTTAAAATAAGAATAGGCGTGGTATTTTCTGAAACACTTGTAGGCATTTCAAAAAAGTTGCTCCTCACAGCTGGGGTAAAGGAAATATTACTTAAGTTATTGTGGTTGGTTTCCATAATTTGAAATATTTTGAGGATTAGTAATTGCAAATAGTTGATTCTTTTTAAATTCAAAATCACTTCTATATGCTTCTTGTTGTTGTGTATCTTGTTTTTTATAAAGTACCAAGAGTTCCGCAAAAGAATTACAGTTTTGAATTTCTGTACTTAAAGAGGGTATAACAATTTTTTCCCTAGCTGTTTGGTTAATATTATCTAGTTCACTTACTGAAGTTCCCATATTGCACCATTCTAAAATTTTTTTTCCCGTATGTTCAGAAATAATAAACTCTGGTTTATTAATAAACAGACTGGTTCTGTCTTTAGAAGAAACTGCAAAATGTTTTATATCAATGTCAAAAACTAGAGTAAATTCGTAATCTATACCATCTCGTTGAACAGCTTTTAAACCTACTTTTTCAGGTATAAATTTTCCATCTTTTTGATTCAGAACATAATCTTGCTTTGTCCTCATAGTTGCAATTACGTGAGCATTACATTGTAGAATTTTATCTGTAAATGCTTTTTGTCTTGGAGTTACTTTTGCCCAATTGGTAAAAGAGTTACCTGCTAATTTAGAATGAAAGTCTAACAATTCTTCCCAACTATGTGTAATACTGTCAATAATAACAACCTCCATTCCTGCCTGTTCACAAATATTTAAAGCTTGAATATATTGTTCTGGTGTATATGGTGGTTTAAGACTTATAACTTGATAATTTCCAAGATGAGCATACAAGTCCGCACTGCCATTTTCTGTATCTATAATAGCAACCTTATCTAAGTTACCATTAGATAAACCTTTAGCTAACAATAAGCTTGAATAGGTTTTTCCTGAGCCTGAAGCTCCTTGTAAAGCCATTTTAATTTTGGCTTTTTTTCTTTCTGTTTTTCTTAATTCCATAATTATATGATTTAAAGTGAATGATAACACTCTTAATTAGAGCGATTTTGTTTTTAATGTAGGTTTATAGGAGATGTGCGTTGAGAAAATATTTTTCAAAACGATCTTTCAAAGTATGTTAAAACTGATAAAAAAACAGTGGGATGTAAGAATGGTTACCACTGTTTTTTTATTGTTGAATTTACAGAAGTTGCAAATATTGCAGGTTTACATTATAGTTTTCTATAACTACCATGTTTTGGTTTATGAATAATTTTTTTAAGAATCCATTGGTTAAGTTTGTCATCAAGGGTTCTTTTTGGCATACCAAATTTATTTGCAGAAATTATAGCATCTTTTCTTGAAAAGGCTACAGGTAAATCATCTAATATATTTTTGTCTAGTTCAGGTAAAAAGTCGGAATCAAAGTTTACGATAATATCTTTAGTGTGTTCTAATAATGTTTCGACAATACTTAGCGCTATTAAAAAATCTTTATCAGAACATTCTAATTTGTATACGTTTTCTAATTTGTCCTTATGCCTTAATACTGTTAGAATCATTGCTATTCTAAATGCTATTAGCGCAAATCTTTTTAAATTACTAATAATGTTTTCAAATTCTTGTTCAAGAATATTTTTCTGTTGTTTTCTGAAAAAACGTAAGAATCTTTTTTCTTGCCTAGCAGTAAGGTTGAACTTTATCCCTTTCTTTTCTCTAAGAATTTTGAATAGATTCAACATTTCGTCTGATTTTATTTTGAAAGCATTGGCTAATTCTTGTGCCTTTACTGCGAAAACATCAATAAACTCATCAACATCATTAAATTGATATATTAAGAATCTAGAAAATAAACCGTTTTCTTTATTTTTCATCAATAACTTTAGCTGTTCAGGTGTGCCGCTAAGCAATATTGAAAGTTTTGGTTTAACTACTTCAAGATAAGTACCATCAGCACGAGCCAATGAAATTACTTCGGTATGAAAAGCCTTCCGTAAAACATCAGATAAATCAGACCAATCATTACCTAGCATTTTAGTTAAAGTATCGGCTTCTGTTTCGAACATCAAAACACCTTCTTTTACTATGTTTAAAATCTTGTAAAATGCTGTTGTAGAAATATTAGCTGGGACAATTTTACGAGCTATTTCAGGGCATTCTTCATCATGTTCTCCATCTTTTTTCTTTTGCTCACATATCTTCTTTGCTAAAGTTGAAAATTCTACTACATGATTGTTAATTCCATCTATTAAATATTTAGATAATGTCATTCGCCCTTTACCTGATGCAGGTGGTGCTATGATTATTAAATAAATATGTGGGTAAACTTCCGATCCATTATATATTCCACTTACAAATGGTAAGCAATTACTAATAACGGTCAAACTAGATAAAGTCAATAAGTCCCTTTCTCTTCCTGTGGAATGCTCTAACAATTCTTGAAAGAATGATGGTAGACGATGATAGATATTCTTTTCTAACATGCCTTTTAAATCTGTTTGATTCCTACCTTTCATTGCTAATTATTTAAAGGGATTAAACAATTATCAATGTCTGCACGTAGAAAATAAACACGAGAACCTATTCCATAAGGCTTTAGTTTACCTTGTTTACACCAATTGTGAATAGTAGATAAATCTACTTTAAACAAATCAGCCACTTCTTGACGAGTTAAGTATTCGTCAGCTTTTTTGGGCTGTAATTTTGATTGAAGTGTAGCCATTGAATCGGTAATGGCATTTTGAATTACCTCTTTTAATTCTTGAGAAGTATACTGCAAAAGATTTATTTGCTCCATGCTTAAATAATTTTAATATTAATAATGAAGCAAAGGAATAGTCATTTTTGGGGCGTTGGAAGTCTAAACTTGGACTTTTTACAGTCTAAAATTAGGGATTGTGCTTTAACCACTCTAATGAAGTTAAAAAATGCTTTTCTCTATCTCCTTTTTTGCCAACAACTTCATTTAATGCTTTTATTTTATCAAAATCGTCAGAATAAAGGGTACAAAACCAATTTCTAAACACCTCGGGGCGTTGATGTATATATTGTGGTTCATGATTGTATAATTTCCAATAATAAAAACTTATATCTGCATAACGTCCTATTACTTCTTTTGCTTTAATATGATTTTCTAAAATATATTCGAACAATTTAAAACCATTATTTGCAAAAATATGATTATGTTGGTTTTGATGATCTTTTACTATTGGTTGCGACGTATTATTCTGTTTCTGTTTAGAAAATTCTATTTTCGAATTAAGAGCGTCCTTTTCTTTATTCAACCATTCAAATATTCGATTTACAGAAAGTTCAAAATTTCTAAACTTTACATAATTAAATACTAAGCTAAAATTACTTTCATTATTTTGAACTTCAATAAATTCCTTGTACTTATTGAAATCATTATATTCAATATCATATTCATCAATTTTATTTTTACCTAAAATATAATCTTCAATTTTAGAAAGTTCAGAAATATTGTTTATAATTGTTTTAGGATTATTTTTAATAAAATCTTTTAATCTAAAGTTTAGAACAGAAACCCAATCTTTCATTTCTAAATTTTTGCTGTACAGATATTTAGTATCTTTATAACAATGAACAAAAATATAATCAATGAATGAAACTCTTTCATGTATGTCAGTAAAAAAGAAAGAATACTTTCTTTCAACTTCTGCTATAAAATCGAATTCTCTTCCATCAGGATATACATCAAGCCATTTTTTGAAATCAGAGTCGTAGTTAGATTCAAATTCTGTGTAACTATGGTAAATAGGTATTTGGTAGTGATTTTTCATTAGTTATAATTAAAAAGAGCGAAAAAACTGACAATTAAATTCTTTCATTGTATTATTATTCGGTTTGAACTCTGTAAAGCTTTGTAAAAAAGTAGAACTTTTCGCAGTGTATCTAAAGCGTTTTGGGGCTTTGCGAAGTGGCGGATTTAGAAGTATAAATGTTGAATTTTGCACTAAAGTTCAATAGAATTACTATCGTTGAATTTAGCACTTTACCCGCCATTTTGCAAAACCCCTGTTAGCCGATCGCCCCTTTTATTATCAAGGTTTAGTTCCGTTTTATATTCAGCTTTTTGTTCTTCTAAAAGAAATAATTCAAGTTCTTTTTTGTCATTGAAGCCACCAATTTTTTGTCTGTAATTTGCCGAAGTTTTAGGGTTTTCAATCTCGATTTTTCGATTTTTACTTATCGTCAAAAACTCTTCTTCTTGGTCAATTCCTAAATATCGTCTGTTTGCCAAATTAGCGGCTATTCCTGTTGTCGAACTTCCTGCAAATGGATCTAAAATCCAAGCGTTTGGCTTTGTCGAAGCTAAAATAAGTCTTGTTAAAACCGACAAAGGTTTTTGTGTCGGATGTTTTCCACAAGATTTTTCCCAAGGTGCAATTGCTGGCAATTTCCAAACGTCTTTCATTTGTTTGTCGCCATTTAATTGTTTCATTAGTTCATAGTTAAAATAATGAGGAACTTTTTCGCTTTTTCTTGCCCAAATTATCTGTTCTGTCGAATAGGTAAAATATCTACACGAAAAATTTGGGGGTGGATTTGACTTTTCCCAAGTGATTACGTTAAGGATTTTGAAGCCTAATTCGTTTAGAATTTGTCCAACTGAAAAAATGTTGTGCATTGTTCCGCTAATCCAAATTGTTGCATCGTCTTTCATTTTGTCACGAACTAATGAAAGCCATTTTCGATTGAAGTCGTTTATATATTCAAATCCTTCGGATTTATCCCATTTTCCTTTATTAACACTTACAATTTTTCCGCTTTGTATTGAAAGTCCATTGTTTGATAAAAAATAAGGAGGATCAGCGAAAATCATATCAAACTTGTGGTCAAATTGTGGCAAAAGATCCATTGTGTCTCCGTGAAGAAGATAAAAGTCTTTGTCGTCAGATTTGAAAAATGGGTTAATCATAAAACAATATAATAATAATTAGAGCTAAATTAATAAATTTCTCATAGGCAAAGATATATAAAAATGATACTTATTGTATGTAGCTTTTAAAGAAAAATTAAAAGAATTTTGGAGATTATGAAAACGGAATTATTAGTAAAGTTTGGTGAACGTATTAAAGTTCTTAGAAAAGATAAAAATTGGTCTCAAGAAGAACTTGCTGATGAAACGGGTTTTCATCGTACTTATATTGGTATGATTGAAAGAGGAGAACGTAATCCTTCATTAATCAATATCAATGTCTTCGCTGAGGTTTTTAAAATAAGCATTTCAGAACTACTAAAATTTGATTAATGATAACAGTTGATTTAACAAAACATACATTTAAAAATGATAGATCAGAATTAAGAAAGGAAATTATTAATATTTTCTTGAATGAAGTTCCTGGAACTGGTAAGGGTGAGTTAACTTCTAAATATAATTATGTTGTAATGAAGAAGGGTGACAAGGAAGTTTATCTTAAAAGACCCGCTCAATTTAATAACGGTTTTGACTTCACTTTGAATGTCTCAAATATAAACTTTAATCCAAATGGAAGAGCAACTTCAAGACCCACACACGGAAATATTATAGATGATTTGATTTTGAAAAAACAGACAAATGCAAGCCTTTATAATGAGTTAAAAATTCAAATTGAAAAAATATACAATTGTTTAAATCCCGATAAAGCTGATTTCAATTTTGGAATTGGAATAGATTCGGAAATACTTCTTGAGTGTATAAAATGGCTTTTTGTTGAGCAAGATGTAACATATTGGAATTATTCAGGTAGAGCAATGTTTTATAGTGGAATTCAAGAAATATAGATTTAAAAATGAGAAGAATAAATACAGTTGGTGGAGGAGCTCAAACTAATGTAAATGGATTGGAATTTGAAGCTCGCACACATTTAATTGATGCAATAAATAATCATCCAGAATTTTCAGTTTTAGAAAATCAAGTTTTTAAGAATGGTGAAATCGTAGCTCATTATTATGAAAAACACGGCTTATATAAAAAACTTCTACAAAGTAGAGGAATTGATTATTCTAATTATATCTCAAAGAAATTACTGCCCGATGGTGCTTTATTAGTAGATAACACTATTTATATAATAGAAAAGAAATTTCAAAATGGAGCAGGTTCTGTTGACGAAAAACTCCAAACTTGTGATTTTAAGAGAAAGCAATATGTGAAATTATTTTCTCCAATAGATATCAACGTTCAATTCTATTATGTTTTGAATGATTGGTTTAATCAGCCTAGTAATAGAGATGTATTTGAATATATTAGAAGTGTAGGATGTGATTATTTTTTTGAAGAATTACCTTTAAATAGATTGGGATTAGAATAAAGAATTCAGGCTAAATAGCCTGAATTTCTATATTAGAATGGTTTGTAATTAATAATTCCGTTAATTTTCCTCTTTTTTCAGGATTTGCGTTAATGTTTCTTTTTGCATTTACTCTCGAAATCGAAAAATCGGAATATAAATCGTCAAAGAAATTATCGTTTGCGTTTTTCCCTTTTACATCCGAATTACTTAAAATCCAAGTATGGTTTAATGCATCCAATTTTGTGCAAAACTCTTTTAAGCGAATTTGTTCGTTATCGTTAAATTCATCTTTTGCGTATGAATTAAAACTTGAAGTTTCGCTCAAAGGTTTGTAAGGTGGATCAAAATAAAACAATGAGTTGTCACTTGCGAAGTCAAGGGTTTGTTCAAAATCTCCGGATAAAATTTCCACTTTTTGTAAAGCGTTATTTACCGCCAAAATATTTTCCTTGTCGCAAATAGTTGGTCTTTTATAACCTCCCATTGGAACATTGTATATATTTTTACTATTAACTCTGTACAAACCATTAAAGCAAGTACGATTTAGAAAAATAAACAAAGCGGCTTGTCCGCTTTTTTCTTCTTTTCTTGTATTGTACAATTCTCTTTTTTGGTAGTAATAGAGTTTTTTATTTTCTTCACTTCCTTCCAAATTGTGAAATTCATTTTGTAGAATTTCAAGAATTGAAATCAATTCTTTTGGATTTGAAGCAATGGTTTTGTATGTATTTATTAAATCCTCGTTGATGTCGTTTATTACAGCTTTTTCAAGTTTTGGAAAGTTGTTAATCATCCAAAATAAAACCGCACCGCTTCCAACAAATGGCTCGATATATGTAAATTTTTCTTTAGTTACTTGCGTTGGCAAAGTCCGTTCAATGGCGTTTATTAGCTGGGTTTTTCCACCTGCCCACTTTAAAAACGGTTTTGCTATTTTAATATCTGTCATCCTAATTTAATTCAGTTATAAGCTTCAAATTTACAATATTTTTCCGTCTTAAAAGTCTGTTTGGAAGTTCATTTTTGTCCGAATGTTGATTTTTAGCACGGTCGTTTTGGGGTGTCGGCTAACATTTGGCTTTGCGCATACAATCTTCATTAGAACATTTAGTTATATCCATAATTAATTTTGATTTACTTTTTTTACTATTTTCATTTTGGGTTCTTGTCTATCGTTCATTTTTTCAAAGAATTCCATAAACAAATCCGCATTTGAATCCTTATCAGCTCTTTGGTTAATATATTTTAAAAACATATTTTCTGTACTATGTCCTGTTATGTTTATTAGTACAGCGGTTGGCATCATTTTGTAAAAATTCGTTGCAAATGAACGTCTGAAACAATGTGAGGTAATAAGTTCGTGTTTTGGATAGATGTCAAATTCGCGCCTATTTGTTTTGTTGTTAAATTTATAACCTTCAACCTTTTGGTTAATTTTGGCAAGTTCACAAACTTTTGAAATATATTTATTAAAACGTTGATGAGATACTTGCTTGGGAAAATCGTTAATAAGAATATCAACGATATAATCTTTTACTACACCTATTGTAACATTCTTTTTTGTTTTTTCTTGAATTACATCAACATAAACTCCTTTAGAATTAATCCGTAAATTATTACTAGTTAAATTTAATAAATCTCCACCACGTTGCCCAATGTAACAGCCTACTAAAATCCATTTTTTTACTTCTTTCAATACAGGAGTTGGCATTTCGGTATTTCGTATTTGTTCTAATTCATCAAAAGATAATGTTTGTATGTGTTTATCATCTTCGGATTCTTTAAACGATTTTAGTTTTGTTGAATGAGGAGTAACTTCTATGTCATTTTTTTGAGCATCGATACAAACTGTTTTAATCATTTCAAATTGTCGCCCTGCATAATTTACCGAATATCCTTTTTCTGTTATTAGCCAATTCTTGAATTTATCTGTAAAAGCTTTGTTTATATCCTTGAATTGAATTTGCTTTTTTATGTCCTTCTGATAATTTCCAATAAGATTTTTAAATAATTTATAATTTTTCAAAGTGTTAGGACTTAAACCGATTTTATTATTTCTTACTTCTCTAGTAGCTGAATTGTCTATAATGTACTGAATATAGTTAATGAAAATAGAGTTGTCAGTTTTCTCAACGCGATTGAAACATTTATTTATACAGTCGTCAACCCAATTAGAATCAAAAATAACACCTTGTGCTAAATCTTCATTGTAACGATCAAAAATGTAGTTTTCTAATTTGTTAAGTTTAGAAATAAGGTTTTTACTTTCGGCAGAATTTTGTTTTGGTAAACTTGTTTTTTCACTCCAGTCTTTTACATCAATAACAAAATCTGTTTTACGTCTGAAGAATAAATCACGACTTATAGAAAAACGTACGTATATCTGTGAAACATCTTTTTTGCTTCTTAGAAAGTATTTGATTGTTGCCATTTTAATTTTTTGATTATAGAGCAATTCAAAAGTAATGAAAAAATAAACTTGTGCTACCGTTGTGCTACCAATTTACATTTTTATTCAATTTCATGCAATTTGTCTAAATAATAAAACCTTTTCTAAAAGTTTATTATGTATTGATTTTGTTGGGTTTCTCATTGGTTTTAGTAATGATTCTAAATGTGTCAAATTGTATGCTGGTTAGTTTAGGTTCGAGTCCTATCACCCGCACAAAAACCTCTAATTCATTTGAATTGGAGGTTTTTTATTTTCTAAAGAATAATAACTAACATAGTTTTTCTTAATACTTTTTAGTTACTTTGTATTTTAATTTTTCGAAATGAAATTTACTTCAGACGAATACAATCTACTTAAAATCATAATTGCAAAGGTGTTGGAACAAAACAGTGCTTTAACAGATAATGAAAGTAAAGTAAAGTTGCTGACAGATTTATATGAGCGATTAGAGCTGCAAAAGATAATAATGGGCGTTTATCTCCACGAACTAAATATGCAGATAAGAATGTACGTTAGCCAAAATGAATTGACCGATGATGTGAAAAGTAAATTGGAGAATTTACCAGCAAAAATGAAAAGAAAATCGCATTCTACTCGATAATTTTATCGAACCGAAGGCATAGTGCTATAAAATTCTAATACAATCGCAATAACTGCCTTATCTTTGCAAAAAATTGTATTGTTGTAAATGAACACAAAAATAAAAAAAGGGCTTAAATATACGGGTATTGCTTTGTTGGTACTCATTGGATTTGTCCTAATTGCACCGCAACTTTTTAAAAAGCCCATAGAAACCGCTGTAAAAGATGCAGCTGCAGAATTTGTTACTACTCCGGTAAATTTTACCGATTTAAACGTATCGTTTTTTACAAATTTCCCCAATTTAAGTGTCTCGTTAAAAGATTTAAGCATTCAAGCTCCTGCAGAATTTGGTAATCTTAAAACGGTTGAAAGCAATTCGGTTGATTTAGGGATCGATTTGTTCAGTCTGTTTTCAGATCAGATTAAGTTTACAAAACTGTATGTAAACAAAGGCAAATTTAATGTGGTAACCGATAGTCTGGGCAATTTTTCGTTCGCTATTTTTAAACCTTCCGATGAACCCTCTTCTGATAGTTCATTTTCTTTGGCGCTGAACAAAATCCATGTTAAAAATACTGACGTTTTGTATCAGGACGATCAATCTAAAATAAAAATTCAGACTAAAAATACCAACATTACTGGCGATGTGCAAGTGACCGACAAATACATTAATTTTGAAACCGAAGCCGATATTAAATCATTGTTTTTTGGGTTGGATAAAAGCATTTTGGTCGATCATAAACCGTTGAAAGGAACCATAAACACAAAAGTAAATCTTGATCCTGTTTCGGTTGAGTTCAATGAAAGTGAACTGCTTTTGGCGAATTTACCTTTAAATGTTCTGGGAAAAGTAGCCGTTCTTGAAAAAGGAATCGACTTTAATTTAGATGTAAAATCCAACAACGCATCGCTTGAAAATCTGTTTTCTCTTGTTCCGAAAGAATATCAGAAATGGTACGATGGAATGACGTTTAAAGGAACATCGAACATTCATCTGTTGTTAAAAGGATTGATGCAAGACAGCGTTTCAAATCCCGATTTAAACATTAAGCTGGATATCGCTAACGGATCAATCGCTGCTAAACAGTTTCAAAACATTCCGATTGAAAATCTGCACACAAAAACCGAGCTCAATCTACCACAGTTAAATCCCGATTCGTTAACGGTAACTATCCCCGAATTCGCTTTTAATTTGGGTAAAGGTCATGCAAATGGTAAAGCTTTGTATAAATTTCCAATGTTTGTAGATGCTGATCTAAACGCTAATTTAAATGTTACGCAGCTGTGGCAAACGCTTGCAATTTCTGGCATGCAGCTAAAAGGAGATGTGGTTTTAAACGGATCTGCAAAAGGTAATTACACAACGAAATCTTTTAAAAATAAGCAAGGAACTTTAATTACCGAAATTACCGAGATTCCTAAATTTAATGTTCAGGCAAACTGGACAAACGGTTATTTTAAATGGAACGAAATGCCTTTGGCGATTGATCAGTTGACTTTTGATTTGAATGCGGAAAATACCAACGGAAATTATAAAATCACCAAAGTTGATGTTAAAAATATCGATATTAAAGCAGCAGATGATTACGTAAAAGGACGATTGAAAATTGACAATTTAATCGATTTTAATACCGATACTGATCTGAAGGCTTTTGTGAATTTATCAAACATAGAAAAGATTTTTCCAATTAAGGAAGTCGATTTTGGCGGACAATTAACGGTTGATACCAAAGCAAAAGGGCGATTAGATCTGGATCGAAACAAAATTCCTGTCACCACATCAATCGTGAAGCTTAAAAACGGTTATCTGCGTTACAACAGCTTGCCTGATCTTCCGCTGGAAAAAATAAATCTGGAAACGCATATTTCATCGCCACGTGGTTCGCTGAACGATTTGCGTGTAAACGTATTGCCAATCTCGTTTGTCTTGGCGAACGAACCATTTATGGTTGATGCAAATCTGTTCAATTTTAACAATTTGACGTTTGATATAGGAACAAAAGGAAAACTGAATCTGGGTAATTTGTACAAGGTTTTTGCAATTGACGGATTAAGTGTTTCGGGACAGTTAGAAACCGATGTGAAACTGAAAGGAAAGGGCGGGGCAGATGATCCTTCGTCGCTTAACAACCGAGGTTTTGTGCTGTTGAAGGATATTCATATTAAATCGGAATTTTTTCCGCACGATTTTGTTTTTACCGATGGAAAATTCAAGTTCTTCCGCAAACAAATGAAGCTAGAAAATATCAAAATGAATTATGCCAAACAAACCTTTGTGTTAAATGGCGATCTGGAAAATTACATCAATTATTTTCTAACTCCGAATGCAACACTGAAAGGAAAATTGGCTGTTACATCGCAGTTTATCGATGTTAATTCGTTTATGTTGCCGGCAAATCCAAATGCATCAAAAGCAGCGTCAGCGTCAAATTCTGGTGGAAGTGTAGTTTTAGTTCCCGATAAAATTGATTTTGAACTAACGGCAAACGCTCAAAAAGTAAAATTCAACGATTTACAGTTAGATAATTTAAGCGGCGTTTTAAAAGTGTTCGATCAAAAACTGGCATTGCACGAAGCAAAATTCGGTTTAATTGACACGCAGTTTTTACTGAACGGTTTGTATCAACCAATAAATACCAAAAGTGCCTTGTTTAATTTTGATATTGATGCGCAACAGTTCGATATTCAAAAAGCTTATAAACAACTGGCATTGTTCCGTGAAATGGCTCCGGCTGCAGAAAGCGCTTCGGGTCAGGTTTCTTTAAAATATCAGTTGCAAGGTACATTGAACAAAGAAATGTATCCAAACATGAATTCTATCAAAGGTTCGGGCGATTTAATTTTAGAAAACATTCAGTTTAAAGGTTTTAAATTGTTTAATGCGGTTGCCAGCGAAACAAAAACCGATGCTTTGCGCGATGCCAACGTAAAAAATGTGGTGGTTAAAACTTCGATTGCCAATAACGTTATGACCATTGAACGAACCAAATTCAAGATTGCAGGCTTTCGTCCGCGGGTAGAAGGTCAGGTTACGTTAGACGGTAAAATGAATTTGGGTATGCGTTTGGGCTTACCGCCTTTTGGAATCATTGGGATTCCTATCACAGTAAACGGAACAAGCGATAAAATGGATATTAAACTGGGTAAATACAAGAATGAAGATTTAGCAGAGGATGATGAAGATTACGAAGCTTATAAAAAATCGATTGATACTTTAAAACAACAATAAATCATAATATAATAATGAAAAAAACACTGTTATTAATTTTATTTTCAACATCACTTATTATTAATGCGCAACAAAGTGTAGCTCCTTATCCAAAACAAGGAATAGAAATGCTTACAAAGGAACTTCAAGAGAAATTATCTATTCCTCCAAGTTATTACGAGAAAGAAGGATTTACAATGCAGGTTACTGTAGATAGTTTGTCTAATGTGAAACTAACATCATTAGATCCCTATGCTTCATTTTTTTATAAAGAATTAAAAAAGTTTGTAGAAAATACCGAATGGGTTGCAGGGAAGAATAATGGATTAGAAAATACACAAATGGTCTTAATTCCTGTTAAATTAGATAAAGAGAAGTTAGCAAACATGGAGAAAGCACATCCTAAAGAAGGTTTGAATGCTTTTTATGAATCGTTTGTGAAATATATTTTTACCACTTATTACAGAAGTTTTAAATATTCGTCTTATAAAGTGATTTTTGAAGTTGATGAGAAAGGAAAAATCAAAATTAGTGACATACAACCTGCCGATGGAGCCTTTCGATTTGAAGTTACCCGATTCTTAGAACGTAAAACAGAATTATGGACACCAGCTAAGATTGATGGAAAACCTGTAAAATCGACATTTACTTTGCCTATTAAATTTCAATTAGGTAGTAACTGATATTAAATTTATAAATATCTTTGCAAGTACTAAATAGTCTAAATATGAAAACATTAAAAGGAATATCATTATTATTTATGGCTGCTGCTTTTATGGTAAGCTGTAAACAAACATCGAACGAACAAAAAGAAACTACTACAGAAACTACTGAAAAAGTAGCATCTACAGAAGTTGCTGGAACTATGCAAAAAGCTACATTTCAGGTAGAAGGTATGTCTTGTGCCGTTGGTTGTGCAAAGGTTATTGAAGGGAAATTAGCGAAAATGGACGGCATGAAAAGTGCTAAAGTTGATTTTGATACCAAAACCGCTACGGTAGAATTTGACGATGCAAAACAAAACCCAGAAGCTATCAAAAACATGGTAGAGGAAATTGCAAACGGAGCTTATAAAGTAGAGAATATCAACGTTTCTAAAGAAATGGCAATGGTTTTCCAAGATGATAAAACAGATCAAAAGAAATGTTGTTCATCTCACAAAGACGGTAAATCTTGCGGTGACAAAAAAGGTACTGAAAAGAAAAAAGACGGATGTTGCAGTAAAGACAAAAAAGATAAGAAAGCAACTACAAAACAAAATATAATCTAAACAAAAAACTCTTGAGAAATCAAGAGTTTTTTTATTATTTGTTCGTCCATTCTATAGATTCCATTAAGGTTTTCATGTCATCTTCGATGTATTTCGTAGCCGGATAAATAGAATCGAAATTTGGTTTTGAGTAAAAATACAGCGTACCTACCACAAAGTTTTTGGTGCTGTCGGTTACATAAAACTGCACGTTGGTTGCAGCATCACCAATTACTTTATAAAACATGCCATAAGCCTTTTTTTCAGGATGTTCAAAAATAGATTCCTGAATATCGTCTGCTTTTATGGTGTGGTTATAAGTTAACTTTTGGGCATCTTTCAACAATAAATTTAGGTTGTTGTTCACCGGGCGGTAATTCATGTAAATACTCGCCTTCATTTTAGGGTAATCAATTTTAAAAGAAAAATTTTCATCGGGTTTTACAACAGCCCATTTGTTTTTGTTAAATTTGAATTTTCCTCCGGGTTCGGTGTAAGTTTCATAAGCCGCTGTAGGATATTCTAAACTTAAATAACCATCGGGTTTTGGTATGGCATTTTCTTTACAGCTTGTTAAAGCCAATGCGATTATAGCGGGAATTAAAAATTTACTGGTTTTCATTAATGGTTACTTTAATTTTTTCTAATCGGCGTTTGTGAATGCTTACCACTTTAAAACGATAATTTTCAAAGGTTATTACATCGTCGGTTTTCGGGAAATCTTCAAATTGTTCCAATAAAAATCCACCTAACGATTCGGCATCTTGTCTGCTTTCTTCAAACGGTTCTTCGTCAATATCTAAAATCCTGCAAAAATCAAGAATCGATATTTTTCCGTCAAAGATATAAACATTTGCATTTAATTTTTGATACAATTTATCGTCTTCATCTAATTCATCGGCAATTTCGCCCACAATTTCTTCAATAATATCTTCTAACGATATAATTCCAACGGTTTCGCCAAATTCATCGACAACAACCGCTAAATGGTTTTTATCTGATTGAAAATCGGTCAATAAATCGTCTAACTTTTTACTTTCGGGAATAAAGTAAGGTTCGCGCAAAAGAGTTGTCCACTGAAAAACTTTTTTATCTAAAAACGGAATCAAATCTTTAATGTACAAAATACCCGTAATATTATCGATACTGTCTTTGTAAACCGGAATTCGCGAGTAACCTTTCTCTACAATTTGCGGCAAAATTTCATGAAAAAGTTCATCGTCACTCAACGCAAAAATATCAATACGCGGCGTCATTACCTGTGTAACTTCGGTTGATCCAAAAGAGGCAATTCCTTCCAAAATACGCTGTTCGTCTTCGTTTGCTGGGTTGTAATCGGTCATTTCCAATGCTTGCGACAATTGTTCCATAGAAAACGAATCGTCTTTTTTGTCGATCTTTCCCATGATAAACCGATTGGTTTTTCTAAAAATCCAGGTAACAGGCGTTAATACGGTGCAGAAAAAATAAATGGGTTTAATGGTTTTAACAACTACTTTGTTTAATTGGCGCGAACTGTAAATTCGTGGGTAAATTTCGCCGAATAATGCCAGCGTAAAAGTTCCGATTAATATTACAATGATGATACCCCAAAAACGCGTAAAAAAGAAATGATTATAGATTACGAACAAACTCCACAAGAACAAAACCTTGAAAATGGTATTGCTTAAATTAATTGTAACTTGCAGTTTTATGGGTTTATCGAGTAATTTTTGATACAGTTTTGCTTTGTGCGGAAAAGATGCCAAAAGCTGTTCAAAACGGTTTTTAGAGGTTGAAAAATACGCAACTTCTACGGCTGCAAATAATGCAACAAAAAATAAGGAAGCAATTAAACAAAAACTTGTAAAAGTTATAAAAAGTAATTGTAATGTGGCGGGGTCGGGATCCAAATGGTGAAAATTTTAGTTATTAAAATGGAATATCGTTTAGTTTGTCGTAATCAGAAATTTTAGGAACTTCAAAATTGTTCAATTTATCTTCTTCGGCATGTTTCATTGCCTTGGTTTTCGCATCAATTTCTTTTTTTACGTTCAGAAAAATAAATTCGGTAACCTGAATTTCGGTCGTATGTTTTGTAGTACCGTCTTCGGTTTGCCAGTTGCGCGTGCGAATTTTTCCTTCTACATAAATTTTATCGCCTTTGCTTAAATATTTCTCGCACAGTTCGGCAGCTTTGTTTCTAAAAACAAGGTTGTGCCATTCGGTAGAAGTAATTTTTTCGTTGGTGGTTTTGTTAATGTAAACCTCGTTGGTAGCAATAGAAAAGCGGGCAATAGAATTACCGCCTTCAAAATAATGCATTTTTACATCGTCGCCTAAATGACCAATTAAAGTTACTTTGTTTAAAGTTCCGTACATAAAATGTGTTCGTTATCAATCAAAAATACTAAATTTTTTCAAGCGTAAAAAAATCTTTTAGAAAATTCCATATAACAATCGGGTACGCATAATTATGTAAATCGCTGATTGCCGATGTTTGTTGGTTTGATGTAAAGTTTGAAACATTTATTTCATAAAAATTGATATGCAGTTGCTGATGCGATAATTTGTGTTTGATGCTATTTGCAGTAACTTTTTTTATGCTGTTGTTTGGATACAGGTTTGATAAATGCAGGAACAATTCTTCTTCATTATCTGATGAGGTTTCAATAAGCGGAAGTTCGAATAACTGTTGCCAAATGTCTTTTTCTGTTCGTTGCTGAATTACAATTTCATTATTTTTTCTTAAAATAAGATAATTCAGATACCGATCTTTAACTTTGATCTTTTTGTTTTTTACGGGTAACTGCGCAACTTCATTTTTCAACAAAGCAAAACAGTTATCATTAAAAATACAGCTATTGCATTTTGGATTTGCAGGTAAACAAACGGTTGCACCAAAATCCATAATGGCATGGTTGAACAAATCGGGATGTTTTGTTGAGATCAGTTCATTTGCCAGATTTTGAAAAACAGCTCGGGTTTTAGTAACAGCAATATCATCATAAATACCAAAAAATCGAGCCAAAACTCTAAACACATTTCCATCAACCACAGCAACCGGTTCTTTGTATGCAAACGATGCTATTGCCGCCGCTGTGTAAGGTCCAATACCTTTCAGTTTAATAATTTCAGCATACGATTTCGGAAAAACACCGTTGAGTTCGTTGTAAATATATCGCGCCGTAAAATGTAAATTTCGTGCACGCGAATAATAACCCAAACCCTGCCAAAGTTTCAAAACCGCATCTTCATCTGCCGTTGCCAGATCTTTTAAAGTAGGGAATTTTGTAGTAAAAGCCTCGTAATACGGCAAGCCTTGTTCAATACGTGTTTGCTGCAGAATAATTTCAGAAAGCCATATATAGTAAGGGTTTGTGGTGGTTCGCCACGGTAAACTCCGCTTGTGTTTTTTATACCAATTAAGCAGTTGGTGGGTAAAATCCATCAATACAATTTTAAGGTGCAAAGATACATGATAAAAGTATGGAAGATCGGTCAAAAAAAGGGTTTAATTTAAAATGAGTAACTTTGTAATAGTAGAAATTAAAAAAATGAATATGTTAGAAATCAAGACGTACAGTCAAGAAAACAAACCTGATCAAAATGAAAAAGAAACAATTTTAAACTTTCTATTTAAAAATTTAGAGCAATACGGCGATCCAAAACAGGATATCGAAAAGTGCATGAATTATGCCTTGAACGAAACTCCGTCGTTCGGTGGATTCATCGTAACTGCTTCGTTAGAAAACAATATTGCAGGTGCGGTAATTGTCAACGAAACCGGCATGAAAGACTACATTCCCGAAAATATTCTGGTGTACATTGCAACCGATGCCAACCAACGCGGAAAAGGCATTGGTAAAGCATTAATGCAGCACGCAATCGACAACGCCAAAGGAAACATTGCCCTGCACGTAGAACCAGACAATCCTGCTATAAAACTTTACGAAAAGCTAGGTTTTACCAATAAGTATTTAGAAATGCGCTTAAACAAGTAATTGTTATGGCGATAATTACTTTACACAAAGAACGTTTACAATACAATTTTGAACGTTTAGATTATTTCTTTAAACTAAAAGAAATTCAATGGTCTGTTGTTACTAAAATTCTCTGCGGAAACGAACTTTTTTTGAAAGAAGTTTTAAGTTTAATGCCTAATCAGGTATGCGATTCACGGGTTAGCAATTTAAAAGCGATCAAAAAAATCAACCCGAAAGTTGAAACAATTTACATAAAACCTACGCCAAAACGCTCGGTTGCATCTGTGGTAAAATATGCCGATATCAGCATGAATACCGATATCGAAACCATTAAACTGTTGTCTGCAGAAGCCCAAAAACAAAACAAAATCCATAAAATTATTATTATGATTGAATTGGGCGAGTTGCGAGAAGGTGTTATGCGCGATAATGTGATTTCGTTCTACGACCAGGTTTTTCAGTTAAAAAATATCGAAGTTGTGGGAATTGGTACCAATCTGTCGTGTTTGTACGGCGTACTGCCAAGTACCGATAAGTTAATTCAGCTTTCATTGTACAAACAATTGATCGAGGCGAAGTTCAATAAAAAAATCCAATATGTTTCGGGTGGATCTTCTGTAACCATTCCGTTGATATTCCAGAACAAACTGCCGGCTGGCGTAAATCATTTCAGGGTAGGCGAAACGCTGTATCAGGGAACCGATGTTTATAGAGATGCACCAAGTAATCTGCTGAAGCAAGATATTTTTACTTTGAAGGCAGAAATTATTGAACTGATTGAAAAACCGAGAGTTCCCGAAGGTGATTTTGGAACCAATTTAGAAGGGAAATCTTTTAAATTCGATGAAAAACAAATCGGTAAAAAATCGTTCCGTGCCATTTTAGATTTAGGAATTTTAGATGTAGATCAGGCAAATATCTTTCCTAAAGATGAAAATATAAAGTTTTTTGGCGCCAGTTCTGATATGATTATTGTTGATTTACAAACAAACGACAAAAAATATAAGGTGGGCGATTATCTGGAATTTACCTTAAATTATATGGGTGCTTTGCGTGCAATGAACTCATCGTACATAGAAAAAGTAGTGGAATAGTGCTGAATTTTGGTGTGCAAAAACAAAAAGTATTGGTTACTTCATTAAAATTTAATGCTTTGAAAGGTTGATATTATAATAAAATTAATATATTTGCACACTCAAAAAACAGACAACAAATTAATTTATAAAGAGATAATGACTAAAGCAGACATTGTAGCTAAAATTTCAGAGAAATTAGGGCTTGAGAAAGGTGATGTGCAGGCAACTGTGGAATCTTTTATGGAGGAAGTAAAATCTTCTTTAGAAAGTGGAGATAACGTATATTTAAGAGGTTTTGGTAGTTTTATTATTAAAACTAGAGCCGAAAAAACGGGACGAAACATCTCTAAAAACACAACAATTAAAATCCCTGCTCACAACATTCCGGCTTTTAAACCAGCTAAAGTGTTCGTAGAAGGTGTTAAAACAAACACAGACGTAAAATAAATTATTACTAACTTAAAAACTACAAGATTATGCCAAGTGGTAAAAAAAGAAAAAGACATAAGGTAGCTACGCACAAACGTAAAAAAAGAGCGAGAGCTAACCGTCACAAAAAGAAAAAGTAGTTTATAACTACTTTTTCTTTTATTACAAATTAAAAAGTTCTTTGAAAAATCTTTTAAATTTTAGTTTAAAAGAAAGGGTAATACCTGTTTAATGTTTAATCCATCTGTACTTTTAGGTTATAAGTTGTAGGTTTTAAGTTTTAAGTTTTTCTGCTTTTGACTTTCAACGTTTGACTTTCGACTAAAATTGTATGGATAAAAATGTACCAAGTGAACAAAGAGTTAATTATTAGGTCTGGTTCCAATACAGTAGATTTTGCCTTATTAAAAGATGGAAAATTAGTAGAACTGCACAGAGATAGGGAAGACGAAAAAGGTTTCTCGGTTGGCGATATTTTTATAGCAAAAATTCGCAAGCCTGTTCCCGGTTTAAACGCGGCGTTTGTAAATGTTGGTTTCGATAAAGATGCCTTTTTACATTACCACGATTTGGGTCC
Source organism: Paenimyroides ummariense (assembly GCF_900115115.1). Classification (GTDB taxonomy): domain Bacteria; phylum Bacteroidota; class Bacteroidia; order Flavobacteriales; family Flavobacteriaceae; genus Flavobacterium; species Flavobacterium ummariense. The sequence goes on along the minus strand of NZ_FOVI01000001.1, from coordinate 73,921 downwards.
AAACCTTCCTACGCTCATGAAGTTTACAAAGCTTGTAACCGCAGGTAAATTAAATGATTTCACTCTTAAGAAATTTCCTTTTGAACCTGAAATTGACAAAAACGGCGTTATAACCGATGTGTTAAGTGCCAACCAGTCAGTTTTAGTACAAATAGTTAAAGAACCTATATCAACCAAAGGTCCGCGAATTAGTTCAGAACTATCGTTGGCAGGAAGATATTTAGTATTGGTTCCTTTTTCAGAACGTGTTTCGATCTCACAAAAAATCGAATCAAAACAAGAAAAAGATCGTCTTAAAAAAATGATGCTTACTATTAAACCAAAAGGTTTCGGCGTTATTGTTCGTACAGTAGCCGAAGGCAAAAATGTTACAGAATTAGAAAAAGACTTACAAGGTTTAATGGATAAATGGATTTTACTTTGTAAACGTTTAACCACAGCTCATCATCCATCAAAAGTTTTTGGCGAAGTAAACAGGGCATCAAGCATACTGCGCGATGTTTTTAACGATACTTTCACCGGAATTCATATAGATGACGATGAACTTTATTACCAAACGAAGGACTATCTGCAAGAAATAGCCCCTTCAAAAGTTTCCATTGTAAAGCATTATAACAACAAAGAAGTGCCGTTGTTCGAGAAATATCATATTGAACGACAAATTAAAACTTCATTCGGCAAAACCGTATCTATGAGCAAAGGAGCCTACTTAATCATAGAACATACCGAAGCTTTGCATGTTATCGATGTGAACAGCGGAAACCGCTCAAACAAAGCTCAATCTCAAGAGGACACAGCTCTTGAAGTAAACATGATCGCCGCATCAGAAATTGCACGCCAGTTAAGATTGCGCGATATGGGCGGAATTATTGTTGTTGATTTTATCGACATGAGTAATCCCGAAAATCGTAAAGTTTTATACGATTTCCTAAAAGAAGAAATGAGCGATGATAAAGCAAAACACAAAATCTTGCCTCCTAGTAAATTTGGATTGATTCAAATTACTAGACAAAGAGTTAGACCTGAAGTTTCTATCAAAACAAAAGAAGAAAACCCTGACCATAACGGTGAAGGAGAAATTGAGGCTCCGATTTTAGTTATTGATAAAATATCAGCTGACCTGGAACGAATTATTAAAGACAATAAAAGTATTGTTTTAAATGCGCACCCTTTTATAGCTGCGTATCTTACAAAAGGATTTCCGTCGGCACGTGCCAAATGGTTTTTAGAACACAAACGTTGGATAAAAATTGTACCACGCGATGCCTACACCTATTTAGAATACCATTTCTTTGACAAACAAGGAAACCAGATTGAATAACAAAATGCCGGACTTATGTTCGGCATTTTTGTTTTTATTAATTCTTAATTGTTAATAAAACGGGGAATAAATGGTTTAAATATTTTGTTAAAATATTTAAATTACTATATTTGCTGCTAAATAAATTATTAAAAGATACTATTTATGAAAAAAATTACCTTAACCTTATTAGGGTTAGTTGCGTTCTCTACCAGTGCATTGGCGCAGCAAGAAGTGAAATTTGGTCCAAAAGCAGGTGTGAACTTTGCTAAAATTAATGGAGAAATTAAAGAAGATGGGGAAACAATTAAACTTGATAAAGGACAAGTAGGTTTTCACGTTGGTGCTTTTGCAGAAATTAAATTTAATGACAAATTTGCTATCCAACCTGAGCTTTTATATTCTGTTCAAGGAGGTAAAGCGGAACAATCTGGATCAGAAACAATTATGGGACAAACTTTTGCTTACGAAGCAGAAGCAAAATGGAATTTGCATTATATTAATGTGCCTATTATGGCTAAATATTATGTAATTCCAAGTTTGGCATTTGAGGCAGGGCCTTATGTTGGTTTTAATATTAAATCTGAAGTTAAAACTGAAGGAACACTTACAATGGCTGGTGTAACTGAGAGTGAAAGCGCAACAGAAGACATGAAAGATGGTACAAATTCTATTGATTTTGGTGTAGGCGTTGGAGCAAGTTTTAATTTAGATAACGGCTTTTTTGTAGGTGCTCGTTACAATTTTGGATTGGCAAAAATATCTAAAGAGTATACAGAAACTGTTGAGGGTATTGAGTATAAGAATCCTGCCTATGATATTAAAAATGGAGTAATCCAAATATCTGTTGGTTACAAATTCTAATTAAGTAAAGATATTAAGTAAAACCGCAACAATATGTTGCGGTTTTTTTGTGGAAAAAAGTTACAGTTTAGTAATTTGGTATATAGCATGTTTATGTTATTTTGAGTAACTTCGGCTTTGGATTAAAATTTGATAAACAATTCATAAACCCCAATACTATGAAAAAGTTACCTAAAATGATAGCAATGCTTTTTACTGTGTTTTTATGCGGAAATGCAGTACAGGCGCAAGATTTCTCATTTGGACCTAAAGTAGGTTATAACAACGCCAAATTAGCAGGAAAAAGCTGGCAAGAGTTTCACGACAATAATTCCATTAATGGATTTCACGTTGGTGCATTTGCCGAAATCCGTTTTAATAAATTCGCCATTCAGCCCGAAGTTTATTATTCGTCAGCAGGTGGTAAGTGGAAAACTACCTTTGAAAATGCTACGGTTGAGCACGATTTTAATTTGAATTATGTAAACGTGCCGTTGATGTTAAAATATTATATTACCAACGGAATCGCCATTGAAGCAGGTCCACAAGCAGGATTTTTAACCGATTCTAAAGTTAAATTTTCTGATTTAGATCCAGACAGTGCTAAATTCAATGATTTCGATTTCTCTTTGAATGTTGGTTTAAGTGTCAACTTACCTTTGAACTTTATGATTTCTGCGCGTTACAATGCCGGAATGACCAATGTTATCGATGATCCGAATGTTGATTGGAAAAACCGAGTAATGCAACTTTCTGTAGGCTATCGTTTTTAATTCGTAGGTTTTTAAATAAGTTAAATTTTACGTCAGTTCGAGTAAGAATTTCAAAGAGAAGCGGAGAAATTCTGTGTCGAGAACTAAATAAGAAAGCTGTTTAGGAAAGTTAATTATTGTCATTCCGGACTTGATCCGGAATCTCACTTATTTTGATTAAAAACTTTTATGAGAAGCTGAATCAAGTTCAGCTTGACAAATTAGTGTTTCTTAAACAGCTTTTATCTTTTATTCTGAAAAAAAGTCAGCATCAATTCCTTACATTCATCTTCTAAAACACCGTAAACAATTTCCGTTTTCGGGTGCAGTTGTCCGCCCATCGTGGTAAAACCACGCTTGTTGTCTTGTACACCAACAACAATTTTTGAAATCTGACTCCAATACAACGCACCGGCACACATTTGGCATGGTTCAACCGTTAAATACATGGTGCAGTTTTTTAAATACTTACCACCAATGGCATTTGCAGCAGCCGTAATAGCCTGCATTTCTGCATGTGCTGTAACATCGTTCAAATTCTCGGTTAAATTATGCGTTTTCGCTATTATGGAATTATTCGCTACAATAACAGCTCCAATAGGAATTTCATTTTTTAAAAGCGCTTCTTTTGCCTCATTTAAAGCAATCCGCATAAAATATTCGTCGTTCAACAGCATTTCAATCAGTAAATTATTCGTTCAAAAATAAGATATTATTGTAAATTTGTTTAATAATTTAAAAGTTAATGACCCCAATTTTACCAACAATTCAATTTCCTGCCGATTTAAAATCGAAAACCTTGGAACAGCTGCAACAGTTGGCAGACGAGATCCGTAGGTTTATTATCGATGTTGTTTCGGTAAACGGCGGTCATTTGGGTGCGAGTTTGGGAGTTGTAGAACTAACCATTGCTTTGCATTATGTGTTTGATACGCCTGTTGACAAGCTGGTTTGGGATGTAGGTCACCAAGCCTATGTGCACAAAATTTTAACGGGACGTAAAGCCGATTTTGAAACCAACCGACAAAAAAACGGATTGAGCGGATTTCCTAAAATCAGCGAAAGCGAATACGATGCTTTTGGAGTTGGGCATTCATCTACATCCATATCTGCGGCTTTGGGAATGGCGATTGCGAGTAAATTGAAAGGCGAAAACGATATTCAGCATGTTGCGGTGATTGGTGATGCGTCTATTGCTTCAGGAATGGCGTTTGAAGCCTTAAATCACGCAGGTGTAACAAATGCCAATTTAATTGTTGTTTTAAATGATAATGCTATTGGGATCGATCCGAGTGTGGGTGCGCTGAAAAGCTATTTAATGCAGGTAAAACAAGGCGAAAATCCGAAGAGTAACAACATGATTAAATCATTGAATTTTAAATATGTGGGACCAATTGATGGGCACGATTTAAAAGCATTGATTCATGAATTACAAAGATTGAAGGCTAAAAGCGGGCCACAGTTTTTGCATATCACAACCACAAAAGGTAAGGGTTTAAAACAGGCAGAAGAAAATCAGGTATTGTATCATGCACCGGGAAAATTTGATAAAATTACAGGTGATCTGCTTGAAAATAATACACAGAAGTTTACAAAATATCAAGATGTTTTCGGGCTCACTTTATTAGAATTAGCACAGCAAAATCCTAAAATATTTGCCATCACACCTGCAATGCCCACAGGAAGTTCGCTAAAATACATGATGGATCAATTTCCGGAACGTGCAATTGATGTTGGCATCGCAGAACAACATGCTGTTACCTTGGCAGCCGGTATTTCATTGGGTGGTTTCACTGTTTTTTGTGCCATTTATTCTACTTTTTTGCAACGTGCTTACGACCAATTAATTCACGATGTAGCGTTACAGAGCATTCCGGTTATTTTTTGTATAGATCGTGCCGGTTTGGTGGGCGAAGACGGTGCAACACATCAGGGAGTTTTCGATATTGCGTATTTACAGGCAATTCCAAACCTAACTATTTTGGCTCCGAAAGATGCTGTAGAATTGCGTCAAACGCTGTTTACGTTGCAGAATAATTCTAAACCTGTGGCAATTCGTTATCCACGTGGATATTCATCAGTCGAAAACTGGAAAGTTTCTTTTGAAAAGATCGATCTTTCTAAAATTCAATTAATTAAAAGAGGAAAAAAAGCAGCCGTTTTTTCAACTGGAACCATTTTAGAAAACGTTTTAGAAGCATTAAGTTTTGATGAAGATTATTTTGCGGTGCATCATTTCTTGCAGATCAAACCTTTAAACAAAACAGAAATTGTGGAGTTGATTAGCGGTTTCGAAACCATTATTACGGTAGAAGAAGGTGTAATTAAAGGCGGTTTTGGCAGTGTAATCAATCAGATTATTTTGGCAAACAATATAAATATTAAGGTGATAAATTTAGGTGTTCCCGATGTTTTTATAGAGCATGCTACGGTGAACGAACAGCTTAAACAGTGTGGATTAGATGTGGAATTTATGCAGAATTTATTTAAAAAAGTACAGAATGTTTAAATTTAAGATCGTTGTTTTTTTTATGTTATTGTCGGCAGTTGGTTTCTCGCAACCGTTAGATTCTTTGCAGATAAAAAAAACAAGTACAGATGTAAATACTTTTTATAGAACGCAGTTTTCGGTTTTTGATACGCTGGTAAAAAGAAACGATACTATTTTTTTACGACCAATTACGGTTGAACCTAAAATGGTTTTGCAAGATTCGGTACTTATGAACTTAAAATCGGGCGATGTGCAACAGGTTGTTGTTTCAACATTCGAAGTTACCAAACGAAATAAGAATACCGATTTGGCGTACTTTTTAATATCAAAACCAAACGGGTTTGTGTACGATAGAATGCCCCGATCAAACTTTCAAATTCCGTATGATGCCTTGTCTCCAATTCGTTCTGAAGTCAGTTTCTGGAAAAAAACGAACAGTTTTGGGTTAGATATCAACCAAGGAACGTTCTCTAATTGGAATGCCGGTGGTTTTAGTTCTGTTTCGGGTATCGTAAAAGGCGATTTCACCAGAAAATATGAAAAGGGACGAACTGTTTGGTTAAATGAATTAAAAGTGCGTTACGGTTTAAATAAACAGGAAAATCTGGAATTGCGTAAAACCGACGACGTTTTAAACATCAATTCATCTTTCGGTTACAAAACATCGGTAAAATCAAACTGGTATTATTCTGCAAAAATGACGCTTAACACCCAAATGGCAAACGGTTACGCATATCCTAACGTAGACGATCCAATTTCGCGCGCATTTGCACCGGCGTATCTTTTTGCGGGTATCGGTTCAGAATATTTCAAAAATAACTTTAAAGCCTACATTTCGCCACTTACCTTAAAATCTACGCTGGTTTTAGATGATACTTTGGCGAATAAAGGGGAGTTTGGTTTACCGGGCGCTATTTATGCTGAAGACGGGACGCTGTTAAGAGCCGGGAAAAAATCACGAAACGAATTTGGTTTTTTGTTTACAAGTGAATGGAATAAATCTATCATGAAAAACGTTAATCTTAAAAACAACCTGACCCTTTATACCGATTATCTGAATAACTTTGGAAATGTGGATGTAGATTGGCAGCTTCAAATTGAAATGAAAGTAAACAGTTTAATTAAAGCAACTTTAGGCGGACATTTGATTTATGATGATGATATAAAAAACAAACGCGACGTAAACGGAACCCAGATTACCCAAGGTCCGCGCGTACAATTTAAACAATTGTTAAGTGTTGGTTTGGTTTATAATTTTTAAGAGATGAAAGTTTTTTTTAGCATATTGATACTCTTGGTTTCTGTCAAAACATTTTCGCAAGCAATTGATAGTTTGCCTGCTTTGGACAGAACCATAAAAGTAACCGATCCGTTTTATCGTGAAGATCAGTTTTACGTGGGCGTTACGCATACTTTGATGATGAAACAACCGCAAAATTTCTCTACGAACTCTATTTCCATAGGAACGAATTTTGGTTTTCTGCGAGATTTTCCGATCAATAAACAACGAACGGTTGCCATTGCTCCGGGTGTTGGTTTTGCATTCTATAATTTGCGACACAATATGGCATTGATTGATAACAATCCCGTTACTTTTGAAATTGACAATGATCGCGAAAAAAATGTTCAAAAGTTGTCTTATATCGAGATTCCGATCGAAATTCGCTGGCGTAATTCAAAAGTACATTCACATAAATTCTGGCGAGTTTATACCGGAATTAAATACAGTTATTTGTTGAATTCAACTTCAAAGTACGAAGGCGTTTTAGGAAATCACAGTTTTAAAAACAGCGATCTGCTGTCAAGATCAAATTTAGGAGTTTATATTTCAGCAGGTTTTAATACCTGGAATTTATACGGCTATTACGGTTTTAAACCTTTGTACAACAAAAATACAATTGATGGTACCGCAAGCCATATAAACATGCTGAATGTAGGGTTGATGTTTTATATTTTGTAGTTGCTACAATCATTCGTGTCACCCTGAACTTGTTTAACTTCGTTCTGTTCGCAAGCTCGGGTCAGGGTCTCACAAGTGTAATTATGACAAGATGCGATGCCGTGTCAAGCAAGGCATGACAATAAGATACTATACAGAAAAAACATCCGGCATTAAACACCCAACATCTGTGCATTTGTGGTACAATAAATATCTCGAATTCTTTTTATATGACATTTTTGAGAAAAGCTAAAAGCTAATAACTAAGAACTACTTTCTACATCTTATAAAACAATATAAACGACGGTACAAAACCAATCAACGCACCTACAATAATTTCTACGTTGGTATGTGCTCTTAAATACAAGCGTGACGTTGCTACTAAACCGATGATAAGCAATAACGCTGGTAAAATGTAAAACGGGTTTAAATAATAGGTGGTGGTCTGGTTTACAAATAGCGGAATGGCACTGCAAACGCTTGCTACGTGCACACTGTATTTACGCTTTAGTAATATACCGAAGAATAAAATGGTATACGAAATACAGTAGCCGATAAAAAATACTTTTAAAGAGGAATTAGAGGCATTTTCCCAGATTTTAAAAATCAAGATGTTTATGATTACAATATTCAAAAACATAGGTGCACTGCGTTCGCGCAGGTTTTTAATCATTACCGATGATTTTAGTAACCCTAATGATTTCAAGAAAAAATAAATACAAACAGGCAACAAAAAAGTCATTAAAAAAGCCTGACCTGTTGCTAAATATCGTTCAATGGGAATAAAAAAATCGGCATTTAATAAGTAAAAACATCCTGTGATTATTGTTGGAATAAAAACAGGATGGAATATGTAAGATATTATTTTAAAAAAATACTTCATTAAATCTTTTTGCGCATTCTTGCTACCGGAATGTCTAGCTGCTCGCGGTATTTTGCAACGGTTCTGCGGGCAATAGGGTAGCCTTTTTCTTTAAGCATTTCAGCCAGTTTATCGTCTGGTAGCGGTTTTTGCTTGTCTTCGTCGGCAATAATGTTTTGCAGAATCTTTTTAATTTCAATGGTAGAAACTTCTTCGCCCTGATCATTCGTCATTGCTTCAGAGAAAAATTCCTTAATCAATTTGGTTCCATAAGGTGTATCAACATATTTACTGTTGGCAACACGCGAAATGGTAGAAATATCCAAACCAACCATGTCTGCAATATCCTTTAAAATCATCGGACGGATTTTTGTTTCTTCGCCTTCCAAAAAATAATCTTTCTGATATTCGATAATGGCACTCATGGTAACAAAAAGCGTTTCCTGACGTTGTTTAATGGCATCAATAAACCATTTGGCACCATCTAATTTTTGTTTGATGAACTGTACCGCATCTTTTTGAGCCGACGATTTTTCATTGGCTTCTTTATACGTTTGCAACATTTCCTGATAATCTTTAGAAACGTGCAGTTCCGGAGCGTTTCGGCTGTTTAAGTGTAGTTCAATTTCGCCATCGTCAACCTTAACGGTAAAATCGGGAATAATATGTTCTACAGCACGAGAACTTCCGGAGAAACTTCCACCTGGTTTTGGGTTTAGTTTTTCAATTTCATCAATAGCCTTACGCAATTGCGATTGTGAAACATTGTATTTCTGTAATAACTTATCGTAATGTTTTTTGGTAAAAGCCTCAAACTGATTTTCAATAATATCTTTAGCCAGATCTATTGATTCATTTGGTGTTTTACTATGCAACTGCAGTAACAAGCATTCCTGTAAATCGCGTGCGCCTACACCGCTTGGTTCCAGTTCGTGGATAATACTTTCCAAAATACTTTTAACCTGTTCTTCGCTTGCGTAAATTCCCTGCGTAAATGCCATGTCATCTACAATATCCTGAATATCGCGGCGAATGTAACCCATATCGTCCATGCTGCCAATTAAGAACTCGGCAATGGTTCGTTCTTCATCGGTTAAAATAAAAGTGTTTAACTGTTCAATTAAGTTTTGGTGGAAACTGATCTGCGCTTCAATCGGCATAAAAGTTTCATCGTCATCATCGCTGTAATTGTTGCTTTTAAGCTTGTAATCGGGTATTTCGTCGTCACTTAAATAATCATCAATGTTGATGTCATCTGTGTCGATGTGCTCATTGTCGTAATCATCAAATTCGTTTGAATTATCCTGAAACTCATCTGCATCGTTCACTTCATCTTTCCCAGATTCCAACGCCGGATTTTCAACCAATTCTTCTTTTAAACGTTGTTCAAATGCAAGCGTAGGTAATTGAATCAACTTCATTAATTGAATTTGCTGTGGCGATAATTTCTGCGATAATTTAAACTGTAAATTCTGTTTTAACATTTTATAATGCTCCTATAACTTTTAGTAATAAAAAAAAGTTTGACACAAACTAATTTATTCAAAAATAACAAATAATTAGCGTTGTGTCAAACTTTAAAGGTTGTAAAATATGCGTTTTTTTGTTTTATCTTAATAGACCCAATGCACGAATATTTTTATGGATTTCTACTATATTTTCTGGTATTTCAGCATTTAATAACCAATTTATATCTAAACCATTGTTTATGGCAGCTTTCATAAAATCTTGGTTTTCTATAATACTTTCCCCTAATTTGTTTAGTTCGTCACGAAATTCGTATTGTTCGTCTTCATGAAATTTTGAAACATTCATTAAAATTTTAAAAATACGTGCCAACGCAGGAACGTAAAATTTATTTGCTTTTATTGGTTTATAGGTTTGTAGCTGTTTATTTAGTTTTGGAATTATCCCGTTTAAATTTAGTAAATTAAGATAAGGATCGCCAAATTTATCTTTAGTGATTTGAACATGTTCGGTAATCATTCCACTCATATAGCGCACATCCATTGATAAATAACCGGGTGAATAAAATTGTTCAACAGATCGATCTATTTGAAAAACTAATGATTTTTGTATTTTCTTTCGTTTTTCTTCAACCGTTTCTGTGCTTACCAATTCAAAAAGCAAACGGTTAGCCAATGCTAAATCTTTTTTTAACAAACGGAAAATTAGTTTGTCTTTTTCGGTTGATGACAGATGCGTTATGGCTTCTTTAAGTTCTTTTGGTAAAATCATCTATAATGGAATTTAAAACTGTAAGCTAATAAAAAAACGTTCAAACTTTTTTAAGTTGAACGTTTTATAATTTAAAATTCTGCGTTTTGCGGTGTTCTTGGGAACGGAATTACGTCGCGAATGTTGGTCATACCTGTTACGAACAATACCAAACGTTCAAAACCTAAACCAAAGCCCGAGTGAACTGCCGATCCAAATTTGCGGGTATCCAAGTACCACCATAATTCTTCTTCGGGAATATTTAATGCCTGCATTTTTTCGATCAAGACATCGTAGCGTTCTTCACGTTGCGATCCACCAACGATTTCACCGATTCCAGGGAATAAAATATCCATTGCACGAACTGTTTTTCCATCGTCGTTTAAACGCATGTAGAACGATTTAATGTTCGCAGGATAATCAAACAAAATTACCGGACATTTAAAGTGTTTTTCAACCAAGAAACGTTCGTGCTCACTTTGTAAATCGGCACCCCATTCTTCAATTAAATATTGGAATTTTTTGTTTTTATTAGGTTTTGATCCTTTTAAAATATCGATAGCTTCGGTATAAGAAACACGTTTGAAATTGTTTTCTAAAACAAATTTCAGTTTCTCCATCAACGTCATTTCCGAACGATCTGCCTGTGGTTTCGATTTTTCTTCATCGATCAATCGTGCTTCCAACTGCAATAAATCGTCTTCGCATTTTTCAACCGTATATTTAATAACGAATTTGATGAAATCTTCCGCCAAATCCATATTATCGTCTAAATTATTAAAGGCAACTTCCGGTTCAATCATCCAGAACTCAGCCAAATGGCGCGATGTATTTGAATTTTCTGCACGAAAAGTAGGTCCAAACGTATAGATTGATCCCAATGCCATGGCATAAGCTTCTCCTTCTAACTGACCCGAAACGGTTAAGTTGGTGTGTTTGCCAAAGAAATCCTCTTTGTAATTAATGCTTCCATCTTCATTTCTTGGCGCAGAACCATCTAAAGGCAACGCGGTAACCTGAAACATTTCACCGGCACCTTCGGCATCAGATCCCGTGATGATCGGCGTGTTTACATAGAAAAATCCGTTGTCTTGAAAGTATTTGTGCACCGCGTAAGAAAGCGTACTGCGCACACGCATAATAGCACCAAACATATTGGTACGAATACGTAAATGAGCATTTTCGCGTAAAAATTCTAACGAGTGTTTTTTAGGCTGTATCGGATATTTTTCAGCATCAGAATCGCCTAAAATTTCCAGCGTATTTGCCTGAATTTCGTATTTTTGACCTTTGCCCTGACTTTCAACCAACGTACCTTTAACGCTGATTGCCGCGCCGGTTGTAATACGTTTAATGGTTTCTTCAGGAAAAGCGTCTAATTCTAAAACGCATTGTATGTTATGAATGGTAGATCCGTCGTTTAATGCAATGAACTGGTTGTTTCTAAAAGTACGCACCCAGCCTTTTGCCACTACTTCTTGTAAAAGACTCGACCCTGCTAAAAGATCTTTAATCTTAGTATGTTTCATTATATTTTGCTATAATTTAGATGTCAATAATTACAGTGGGTAAAATTACAACTTTTTTTAGTTTTTGATGCGATTAATTTTTAAGCTGTTGGTTGCCGATTTTTATATCTTTGATATAATGCCAAACATCAATTCTAATAGAACTTTTTATGAGGTTTCTTTGTATTGTATTTATATTGATTTTTGTTTCGTGCAAAGAAAAGAAAGTTCGTTTGCAGGAAGATTTTGTTTTTGGGTATGCAGGAATGCAAAATTTGAAAGTATTTAAATTTACAGGCGACACTGTTTTTGTTTCACCTAGTTTTCCTGCAAGAGTAAAAGCTTATTTTTATTTGATTGATGATTATGAAAAAAATAAAATCCATGAATATTTAGATACAATTAAAGGCAATAGTTTTGAAAAGGAATATATTAATGATGATGTGGTGGATGGATTTGAGTATCAGTTTGAATTTCTAAAAAGTAAAAAACGAGTTTACGTACAGAATTTTGAATCTGAAGCAACAAAAGCACTTACAGAGTTTGCCGATTATTTGATACATATTGATAGATATAAAAAAGAAATTGAACATTACAATTTAAAAATTGATTTTGGAAATGTTGATATTTTCTATCCACCCGAACCAAATCCTTTTGAATAATTAAACAATAAAAACAAAATAAAAATGAGCATTAAAAAAGCATTATTAATTGAATTAGAACGCGAAAAAGCAAACACCAAACGTATTATTAGTCGTTTAAACAACGAGAGTTTTGGTTACAAACCACACGAAAAGTCGATGACTTTGGGCGAATTGACCAATCATATTGTGGAACTGCACAACTGGGTTGATTTTGTTTTAAGTAAAGAAACATTTGATTTTCACGTAGATTATGTGCCTACAAAGTTAACTTCGGTTGATGATTTGTTGAGTAAACTGGAAAGTGATTTCGAAAAAAACAAAGCTATCATTGAACAAATGAACGAAGAAATTGTTTTTGAAGATTGGGCACTAAAAGCGGGCGATCATATAATTGCTGCAATGCCAAAAACCGGAGCGTTGCGTTTTATTGTAACCAACCATTTAATTCACCACCGCGGACAATTAACGGTTTATATGCGTTTGCTGGATATTCCTGTTCCGGGAATTTACGGTCCTTCTGCAGATGATAAAGCGTAAAATTTTTTACCACATAGAAACTTCAAAACTATGTTTCTATGTGGTTTAAATTAAATTTACTTGTTTACAGAATCAATCAAACGTAATAATTTGGCGGTATCTAAATTACTCAACGTATGATTCCATTCGCCAATGATAATTTTGTTCGATTTATGCAAACGTTCGTAAGTATAATTGTAATCTAAAACTTCGTCGTTCTTACCTAAAAGAATCAATCCGTTTGCTAAATCTGCTGACGGATTTTTTAATTGATTTGCCAGCAACATCGGGAAATTATAGTTATCAATTTTTCGTTGTTCCACATTTAACAAAGGATTTATCAGCACAAACAATAGTTCTTTATCAGTGAATTGTTCTAAAAGTTGATAGGTGAAATTTCCACCAGTCGATGATCCGATTAAACAAATAGGTTCGTTCCAATTAATCTGGTTATCAAGTTGTAAAATCAGTTGTTCTAAAATATCCGCCTGATGTTCGTTCCATTCCAACGCAATTGCTTTGAAATTTTTTGAAAGTGCGTGTGTTTTAATTTTTTTAAACTTGATGCTGTTTGCGCCTGTAGTGCCAAAACCATGAATGTAAACGTACTGCATTATTTTTGTGTGAATAATTTTATGGTGTAATCAATTAAATTGGTGTTTCCTATTACGCCGTGTCCGGGAATGACTATTTCGGCATCGGTAATTGTGCTTTTTAATTTGTTTACGGTTTCTGACCATGCGGTTTCATTGGCATCTGCCAAATTTCCTTTTCCGGCGTTTAATTCCTTAATCAAACATCCGCCGAACAACACTTTTTCATTCGGATAATACGCCACAATATTGTCTTTGGTATGACCTTCGCCAAAAAAATAAAGCTCTGCAAATTGGTTTCCGACTGCTATTTTTTCTTGATTAGTAAACGATTTTAAAGGAACAGGAAGTTTCTTTTCTTTTGCAATTTCGATTGTTTTACTGTTTGCTATCGATGGAATATGGTGTTTGTGAAACGCATTTAATCCGCCCAAACAATCATCATGAAAATGAGTAGGAACAACCGCATTGATTTTACTTTTTAAACTGTTTTGAATCCATTGGATTAATTCTTCTGAAATTTCATCATTCACAGGCGTATCAAAAACTACCGTTTCATTATTGTTGTGAACAATCATTCCGTTGCAAGGAACATTGCCAAAACTTTCGGTCTGTAAAAACGATGTATGCTGATACACGTTGGGCGAAACTTGAGTAATAACCAATGTTTCGGATTGATAAACGGTTTTGTTTTCCGGTTTTTTATTTTGTGCAGAACAACTTAAAGTTACTATCCAAATTACAGAAAGCAGAAATAATTGAATGATTTTCATGGAAGATTAATTTCATTCAAAAGTACAAAAACAAAAAATCCGTTTCAATTTAAAAACGGATTTTAACTGCTTATATTTTCGTTATTTTATTGTTTACACCAGCAACTGCGGTTGTAACTTTACCGTCGGCAGCCGATGTTTTCTTGTAATTTACTTTGTTTCCGGTTCCTTCCACACTAATCGATTTTACATCATCAACTGTAACCACATTGTCAACGCCTTCAACTTTAATGGCATTGCAAGCGCCAATAATTGTAACTTTGTTGTTGGTGCCTTCAACTTTAATTGTTTCGTTACCGGTAGCTTCTATTTTTTTAGTAACGCCAACGCCTTCTACAGTAATTTCTTTTTGTTGTGCCGAAGCCGTTAAAGAACCTAAACATAAAATAATGATTGCTAATAGCTTTTTCATAGTTTTTTCTTTTTGATTTAAATATACAATTTTAATGCCAGATAATCAAACTAATAGTACAAATGAAATCCTAAATTGGTGCAAAGTGCGTAATGCTTTTGAAATAGTGCTTCAACAACATCGGTAACATCATCAAAATCGGGGTACAGACTAAAAAAATGATAATCTAACAGCATACTGCTTGAAAAGTTTTGGTGCTGATAACCCGAAATAGCTTTTGCGCCCGTGACATCTAAAAAATATTGAGCCGTTTCGCTATCCAGATTCAGTATTTTAGAATTCGCGAAATGAAGGATTTTTCCTTTTAATTTTCCTTCAAAAAGTTCGGCAATTTCTTCTAAAGTGTACAAATAATCGTTTACAATGATCTCGTTTTCACTTCCGCCACAAATAAAATACAACAGATCATAATCTTTAAAATTTCGATCTTCATAAAGCAGCGTGTTTAAACTTTCTTCAAAATCTTCAATAGAATCAACGGCTTTGTATACATTCACAATACTATGCTGTTTAACGAGTTGTTCCAAAAGCGGAAAGATTTTACTTTCAGCAGATTCATCAACACTTTTAACACATTCCAAACAAAATAATTTAAGTTGATCGTTAGATAAATACATTGGTTTGTTTTCTATAAAGATACGTTTCATTTAATTAATCAAACCGCCAAATGACCTGCTTTTGATATTTTTTGTAATATTTAATATACTATTTAAATTTTTTTAACGTTTTAACAATTAGGTTTGCAATAACCAAAATGTGTTTATGAAACAACTGTTACTTTTCTTTTTACTTTCGATACCAGCCGTTGCACAAAAATCTTTTTTAGTAAAAGATGCCTCAACTAATGAGCCCATTGCATACACGAGTATTTTATACCATATTGTAACTAAAGATAAATGGAGAAATATAACTCAAGATTTTTTATTAAAGCGTATTGAAAAGGGATCTTATCCATTGATTATGTGCGAACTTACCCTAACAAACTAGAACCAATACAAACATTTTTGATAGCTATTTATTTAGCAGAAAAGCCACTCGATTTGAGTGGCTTTTTAATTATACTTTCATGATTTCTGCTTCTTTTTCAGCATAGATCTCATCGATTTTTTTAATGTAATTGTCGGTTAGTTTTTGTATGCGGTCTTCGGCATCTTTACAAATATCTTCAGAAGTTCCTTCTTTTTCCTGTTTCTTGATATCGGTATTCGCATCTTTACGCGCATTACGGATTGATATTTTAGCATCTTCTGCTTCCGTTTTTGCTTGTTTAGATAAATCTCTACGACGCTCTTCTGTTAACGCAGGAATGTTAATGATAATCATGTCGCCATTATTCATTGGGTTTAAACCTAAATTAGCAATCATAATTGCTTTTTCAATAGGCTGTAACATATTTTTTTCCCAAGGCGTAACCGTTAACGTACGTGGATCGGGCACATTGATGTTTGCTACCTGTGATAAAGCTGTTGCCGATCCGTAATAATCTACAAAAACAGCACCCAACATTTGCGGGTTTGCTTTACCTGCACGAATGTTTAACAAGGCTTTCTTTAAATGCTCAATAGAACCGTTCATTGATTCTTTTGCTTCGTCTATAATAAAATTAATTTCTTCTGTCATTTCTATATCTTTTTAATAAACTGTTGTACCAATGTTATCGCCTTGGCACACTTTTAATAAATTACTTTCCTTGTTCATATCAAAAACAACAATTGGTAAGTTGTTTTCCTGGCTTAAAGTAAAAGCCGTGGTATCCATAACATTTAATCCTTTTTCTAACACATCGGCAAACGAAATGGTTTCATATTTAGTTGCGGTAGAATCTTTTTCAGGATCGGCAGTATAAACACCATCAACTCTTGTTCCTTTTAAAATAACATCTGCACCCACTTCAATTCCTCTTAAAACAGCAGCGGTATCAGTTGTAAAATAAGGATTTCCAGTTCCGGCTCCAAAAATTACAATTCTGCCTTTTTCTAAATGGCGCACCGCTCTGCGTTTAATGTAAGGTTCTGCAATTGCCTCAATTTTTAAGGCAGTCTGCAAACGCGTAAGCATTCCGGCGTCTTCCAAAGCTCCTTGTAACGCCATTCCGTTGATTACGGTCGCAAGCATCCCCATATAATCGCCTTGAACGCGATCCATACCTTTACTTGCTCCGGCAACACCTCTAAAAATGTTTCCTCCGCCAATTACAATGGCTACTTCCACACCTAAATTAACGATTTTTTTTATTTCTTGGGCATATTCTGCCAAGCGATTTGGGTCAATGCCGTATTGGTTATCGCCCATTAAAGCTTCACCGCTTAATTTTAGAAGTATTCTTTTGTATTTCATACTGAGGAAAATTTATTTGCAAATATATTATTTTTGATATTGTTTAAAAACGCTTAAGGTAATTTATCTTTTATTTTTCCCGTTCTATTTTATTTGGGTTTTGACGGGTATCGAAAACATCGGCAATTTTTATCAGCATTTCATCATGATCAATGGAATAAATTATTTTATAATTCACCGCTAAAATATAGTGATGTAATTAATCTATGTTGTAAAGTGTGTTCTTTTTGTCCGATTTTGGGATTGTGGATTAAAATATTGGGAGCTAAAAGTATTTTGGTAACAATATCTAATGCAACTTCGTAGGCTGCTTTTTGCGTGTAATAATTGAAAATATCATCGATCTGTTGTTCAGAAAATGCCGACCACACAATTTTATATTTCACAGCTTAGTATTTTGAAAGAAGTTCGGCGGTTGTTTTAAACTTGTTGTTTTCAAAATCTTTTTCCGATTGTAAAATACGTTCGTTTAGTTCTTCCACAGTAAAAGGCTCAAAATCGTTTTCAGATTCTGATTGTTTTGCATTTCTTAAAAGTTTTTCAAATTGAGAAATCATTTCTTCGCTTTGAAGTTTAAGAAAAGCCTGTACAAATTCTATTTTTCTTGTTTGTAAGTCCATGGCTTTAAAACTCTTTACAATTCAAATTTACGAAAAAAATCACATTAACGAAAGTTAAGCAATTATCAAAGATTTTATTAAGGTAATTTATCTTTTATTTTTTCGAAGTTCTTTTTTGCTTCTTGATAACCGATATCAAAAATTTCGTCCATTCTTTTTTTCGATGTTTCAAAGGTACTGTAATTTGCTAGCGCTTCAGGTTGAATATGCCAATCGCACAATTCGTTTTGCGGAAAGGTGTTCTGCATCATCATGATTTCAAAAGCCCTTAAAGCAACCGATTTTATTGATGTAAACCGAGTTTGATTGTACATTAACACCGGATTTACGTTGCTGCCAATTAAAAAATCGCATCGACCCTGAATGGTGTTTACCGGATAATTGTTTAAAATACCGCCATCGCTATACACTTTATTGTTGATGATTACTGGCGAAAATACTCCGGGAAAGGCACTTGATGCCAATATTGCCGATACTATTTTTGTGTTTTTGTGGAAGATCTTCAACTTACCGCGTTCAATTTCGGTTGCCGAAATGTATAGTTCGATATCTAATTCTTTAATGGTTTTGTCGCCAAATTCTTTATCAAGATAGCGTGCAAATTGGTCGGCGTCTAAAAATCCTGCTTTTCTAAAAGATAAATGTGTCCAACTGAACAAACTTACCGATTTAAAGAAAGTAAGAATATCTTTCGGCTTCATTCCGTTAGCATACAATCCACCAACAATAGATCCTGCGCTTGTTCCCGAAATAATCTCTGGAAAAATTTCCTGTTCGTTTAAAAACTGTAATACACCGGCATGGGCAATGCCTTTATGACCGCCGCCCGATAATGCCAAACCGAAAACGGTTGAATTGTTATTCATTATTTTTTGTAACGTTAAATCGTTATTTTTGCATAAAAATACAAATTATGCAGGCAATATTTCAAAAAGCAATCGAAAATTCGATGTCTTATAACGATTATTTAAATTTGATCGACCAAAAAATTAACGAGAACAGTTCTACCGGACATGAGCAAAACGAGATGCTTACCGATTTTACAAAACTGAACCGTGCCCGAATGAAGCGTTTAGATAAAACCCAGCAGATACTTCCGGAATTGGAAAACATTACAAAACAAATTTCTGAAAAACAGGTATGGATTGTGCTTACCGAAAGCTGGTGCGGCGATGCTGCACAAAATGTTCCGGTATTGCAAAAACTTGCCGAAATAAATCCGTTAATAGATTTACGTTTGGTTTTACGTGATGATAACGATGAATTAATGCAAAAGTATTTAACCAATGGAGGGAAATCGATCCCTAAATTAATTGCCGTTTCTGCCGATTTAGATAAGGAATTATTTACTTGGGGACCACGACCTGCAACCGCACAAATTGAAGTAAAACGACTGTTAGATGAAAACGGAGGTTTTAATGAAAAAGTAAAAGAAGGTATCCAGATTTGGTACAATAACGATAAAGGAATTTCAATGCAGAATGAACTGATAGAATTATTAAAAAACGCAGCTAATTAAGCTGCGTTTTTATGGTTTTATCTTAACAATTTTGTTATCACGAATAATAACAACTTCGCTGTTTTTTTGTCTTTTAAAATCAAGCATTTTTTCGTAGGCTGTTTCTAAACCTTTTAAAATTTTGTTTTTTCTTACTTCTTTAGCATCTTTCGTCATATACCTTTTTTAAAGAATTAAATTTATCTAAATTATGAATTATAATGTTTTCTGCAAAATTTTTTTCAGCAATTAAAACAGGTTTTCCGTCTGAATTGTCAAAAATTAAAGTTTGTTCTACCATATCAATATAAATTTCAAAAAGATTTTTAATACCATTAAGATATCTTCTTTCAATTACATTTTCTGGTATATTATGCCCACCTTCATTAACACGTACTTTTACGCGTTCCTTAGCGAGATTTGAATCTTTTAGCCAAAAGAAAAGAAGCGTTACGCTATATCCATTTGCTTTAGCTTTATTTACTTTATGTTTGTATGTTTTTGAAGCTAATGTTGTTTCAAATGCAAAGTTTTCTTGATTTTGAAACAATTCATCAATTCTGTTAAGCATAATTCTTCCTGATTCAAAAGCTACCTTTTCAGGTTGGAAAGGTGATAATCCTTTTGCTATTTCATCAGCATTTACAAATTCTTTACAATCTAAAATTTCAGGTAAAATAGTAAATGAAGCTGTGGTTTTTCCGGCTCCGTTACAACCTGCTATAATATAAAGATTTTTTTCATTCATAAATCAAAGTTACATTTTTTTATCCAAATCTTAATTTAAAGATTTCTGTGAAGGATAAACTAATAGAATTATTAAAAAACGCAGCTAATTAAGCTGCGTTTTTGCTTATTATTAGAGATATTTTTCGTTTTTTATTCTTTGTGAAATGAAATGTAGCGAAGAATCTAATTCAAGTGCAAGTGAGATTCCTCCTTCGTCGGAATGACAAATATCGAAAATTTAATATTATTTCAACAAAGCATTTGTCCGTCTAATTGCTTCGGCATCTTTGTAATCTAACCATTGTTGGCCTTTGCGTTGACGCATAAAATTATCATACAAACGGTTAAAAGTTACATTTTTTAAGCCCGTAAATAAATTTTTTGGTCTGCCGGCTAACGATCGTAAACTTAACGAAAATCCTGGAGTCTGATATTTCATGTAATGCCACCAACCTTCGGGCATATACAGCATTTCGCCGTGTTGTAGCTGCGTGATGTACGGATTTACTTTTTGCAGCGCCGGAAAACGTTCAAAATCGGGATTGTCAAAATCAATATCTTCATGACAAATCCACGAATACGGCAAACGATACATGTATTTTGTTTCTTTAGGATCTACCAATACACACTGTTTTTTTCCATTAAAATGAAAATGGAAAATATTTGGTAAATCAATATCGTAATGCATAAAAACCTTCGCATCTTCGCCACCAAAAAATACCAAGGGCAAACTTTTTATCAAACGCAAACCTAAATCGGGCCAGCGCATATCGTCTTTCATCTGCGGAGCATCTTTCATAAGGTTATACAAAAAAATACGTAAATCGGTCGGACCTTTTTCTAAAATATCAATGTATTCTGCCATTGTCATTTTAAAATCAGGCTCGTTTACTTTTTTAGTATAATCGGTTTTTCTACTGTCGTATAACGGTACTGTTTTATCGCCGGCAATTTCTTTAATAAAGTCTAAATTCCACTTGGTAAATGCAGGCCAATCTTCAATTTGATTGGTAATTACCACAGGTTTCTGCTTTTTGTAATAATTCTCTATGAACTCTTTTTTGGTAAGCTTTGTTACACGTTCAATTTCTATATAATTAAAATTCATACTTAAATTTCAGCTTAAATACTTTAACGTATAAAAGTAGTGAATTTAAAGATTTGTTGTTTTTTATTGAACTTTTTTTTAACAATAAATCCTTAGTTTTTAGGCTAAGGATTTAAATGGTTTCTTACCACAGATTCACAGATATTTATGTTAAGTAAAGAATAAATAGATAAATCTGTGACTATTTTAATGATTTTGTTTTCATTAAATCATCGAAAGCTTTATTGGTAGCTTCGGTAATTTTTGCATGAAGTCCGTTGCCGTAACTTATTCTGTGTACACCTAAAGCAGCAAATTCTTCGTAGGTTTTCAGCCCGTCTTTCATAAAAACGTTCAAAGGTAGTTGCGTGGTTTCCAAAACCGCTTTTATGTCTTCGTCTGTATTGATCAATGGAACAAAAAATCCGTCGGCACCCGCAGCTTCATAAGCTTTAATACGTTTTAAAGTTTCGTTAATGGCGTCGAGGTGTTTAGTTGTATAAGTATCGATACGCGCATTAATGTAAATATCTTTTCCTTTTGATTGAAGATGCGATTTTATGGCTTTGATTTTATCAGTCAAAACAGAAATATCGCCTAATGATCGATCTTTTCCGTTGGTTAATCCGTCTTCCAGATTAATTCCTAAAATACCGGCATCGACCAACTTTTCAACATTTTTGGCAACCTGTTGCGGATCATCAGAATATCCTGACTCAAAATCGGCTGAAACCAAAAGCGATGTTGATTTCGCAATTTTTTCGACCACAAAAAACATTTCTTCAAACGGAATATTTTCACCGTCTTCATATCCCAAAATATTTGCAATGGCGTGGCTTGATGTTCCTATTACCTGAAAGCCTGCTTTTTCGGCAGCTTTACTACTAATGACATCCCACGTATTAGCGATTAACAAAGGTTGGTTTTGCTTGTGTAACGATTTAAATTTTTCTAAACTCATAGCTTTATAATTTTCTTGTTCCTTATAAATTTACGTTTTTTTTAGATCGAAACAAAAGAAGATTTTTTAAAAGCACTTTTTAGAACAATATTAAGTTAAAGCAAAAGGTCTGAAACTTTCAGACCTTTTATTTTACATTTGAAACACTTTCAAAGTTATTTTTTTATCAAGACTCATTCCGCCTGGGTTACAACCTGGTTTTCCTTCGGGAATTTCTATTCCGCGTTTTGCAAAATGTTCCACCCAAACAGGAAAAAAGTTGTCGGACTTTGGCTCTTTGTAGGTCATTGGAAATAATTTAAAAAACGGTTTGTTATTATTGGCGAATTTAAACGTATCATAAATCAATTCCGAACAATAATATTTACCATTATCGTATAAAAACTCATCATCGTACGGAACGCCTAATTGTGATTCGCAAAAAGAAATAGCTTTAGGTATTAAATGAAGGTGTTTACGTTTTAACGTACCAACATAAACAGTTTTTTTAGTGTAAGCTAAAAAATCTTTAAGAGGTGTTTTGACAACGGATTTGCCAATCGCTTCATAGACAAAAAAATCTTTATTATTTATGGTAACAACCAAACCCATGTGGTTAAAATCGTTGTTTTTATAGCCTTGTGTAACCGCATTGATAGCATCACACATGCCGCCACAATTTATATTGATAAACAACAGATCGCCGTTTTTTAATTCTTTTTTTTGAGCGAAAATGGATACTGAAAATAGTATAAAGAATAGAATGTTTTTCATAGTTGATTATTTTTTATCTTTAAAAAGCGTACCACCAAAACCAATACCTAATGTACGGTAAACCTGTTGTTTTAATCTAAATTGATGATCGTTAGCAAATAAGAAAATTCTGGAATCACCGCCAAACTCAACTCCGAATTGATCATGAGAAAATACTCCGTTTAAATTTCCTCTGCCAATTGCCGTATTCCAACCATACGCTACCTTACCGTAAACTTTGGTTTCGCTGCCAATTAATGGAGCTAAAGTTACAGTCGGAGCAATTGGAACTGTATATGCGCTGTCAAAAAAGTTTGCGTGAATACCTGTAAGTAATCCAAGGCGAATCCATTGTTTGTAAGCAATTCCGTATTCATAGTGCCCAGAAATTCCGCCAATTACAAATTTAGAAGGTTGTTCCATTTGCCCGGTATTGGCATCATAATAACTTTCTTTATCTGAATTTGCGTTGAATAGCAACATATAATCTATTGCCTGATATTGTTCAAAAGCAGGTTTCTTCTCTTGAGCATCTATTTGAAATGCAGAAATCAGCAAACTTATCTGAACTATTTTTCTCATAAGCAAAAAAGAAGCTTATTCGGCTTCTTTAAAATTTAAATTGTATATTTTTTCAAAGGCTAACGGTTCAATAGCATCAGCAACAGAAAAATCGCCTATTTTGGTTCTTCGTAAAGCCGTTAAATGTCCGCCTGAATTTAGCGCTTTTCCAAAATCAAAAGCCAAAGATCTAATGTAAGTTCCTTTGCTGCAAACCACTCTGAAATCAATTTCGGGTACGGCAATTCGGGTAATTTCAAACTCGGTAATTTCAATTTTTCTTGATTGAATCTCCACTTTTTC
The DNA here is from genome assembly GCF_900115115.1 of Paenimyroides ummariense. Classification (GTDB taxonomy): domain Bacteria; phylum Bacteroidota; class Bacteroidia; order Flavobacteriales; family Flavobacteriaceae; genus Flavobacterium; species Flavobacterium ummariense. Next base: position 50,243 of record NZ_FOVI01000001.1, on the reverse strand, counting down.
ACCCACGCGCGCATGTTCGTACAAACGTTTCCCATCTTTCTTCAACGCCGAAAAAATAGGAGGGAACTGATCTATAACTCCAATAAATTTTTTACGGGTTTCTTCGATTAATTCGTTCGATATATGATCGGTAGGAAACGTTTGATTTACTTCGGTTTCTAAATCATACGATGGTGTTGTTGCGCCAACAGTAATCGTTCCGGTGTATTCTTTAATCTGACCTTGTAATTCGGCAATTCGTTTGGTAAATTTTCCGGTACAGATTATTAAAAGTCCCGATGCTAAAGGATCCAACGTTCCCGCATGACCAATTTTGAACTTTTTAGGAAGATCTAAATTTTTTAGTAACGTGTATTTTATTTTATTTACCGCCTGAAAAGAACTCCAAGTTAATGGTTTGTCTATCAGTAAAACTTGTCCTTCCAGAAAATCTTCCTTTGATAATTTCTGCATTATTTCGTATAAAAATAAATTAACAACCCAATACCAATAACGATTCGGTACCAACCCCAAAATTTAAATCCGTATTTTGTAAGAACGGCAATGAATGTTTTTACGGCAATTAAAGCGGTGATAAATGCTACAATGTTACCAATTATGAAAAGCATAATGTGGTGATCGTCTTGTAAAATCATTTCGTAACCTTTGATTTCGGTTGCTGTTCCTTTGCCCCAGGTTTTTACAAAAATAGAGTAAACTGTAACGGCTAACATGGTTGGAACTGCCAAAAAGAACGAAAATTCTGCTGCTGCTTTACGGCTTAAACCTTGCGTCATACCACCAATAATTGATGCTGCCGAACGCGAAGTTCCCGGCATCATTGCTAAACATTGCCAAAAACCAATGGTAATAGCGGTTTTAAAAGTGATTTCTTTTTCGTTATGAATTTTTGGCGATTTAAACCAACGATCTACAAAAAGTAAAACAATTCCGCCTAAAACCAGAACGGTTGAAATAGCAATTTGATTTCCTAAAACAGCTTCAATTTTATCGTCTAACAAATACCCCAATCCCAATGCAGGAATCACGGCAAATGCCAATTTATAGTAGAAATTAAGGTTGCTGAAATCGAAAAACTTTCGCCAATATAAAATGACAATTGATAAGATCGCTCCAAACTGTATGGAAACCTGAAACATCTTTAAAAACTCAGACTCTTCCATTCCTAGAAGAGCCGCAGTAAAGCCCATGTGAGCTGTAGATGATATAGGTAAATATTCTGTTAATCCTTCAACAATTGCAATGATGATGGCTTGTAATAAATCCATTTATAAGGTGTTTATGCTTTTTTTGCAGGGTTCTTAAATATCGAATAAATGCAGATCCCGAAACCAATGAAAATTACGGTTGGTGCTAGTTTAATTCTGCGAAAACTAAAAACAGCTTCGTTAAAAACATTTGGATCTTCGCTGTTTCCGCCTGACATCAATAAAAAGCCTAAAGCAATTACGGCAACACCCGCCAATAAAAGTATGTAGTTCTGTTTGCTGAATAAAAATGATTTTTCGGTAGTATTTTCCATAAGTTACAGGTATAAATCGTCTGATTTTAAATTTAAAAAGCGTTGCGTTGCAAAATACGTGCTAATGTAGGTAATGATTATTCCGACAATAAAAACGGCTCCGCATACTAAAAGAATCGACTGTAAATCGCTCATTAATCCTAAAGTTGGTAATTTTTTGTCGGCATAAGCTGTCAATCCCAAAATACCAATAATTGCTAAAACCGAACCAATGATTCCCAACTTAACACTTGTAAGAATAAATGGTTTACGAATGAACGATTTTGTTGCACCAACCATTTGCATGGTTTTTATAATGAAACGTTTTGAATAGATCGATAAACGCAGCGAACTGTTAATTAAAAGTATCGATATAAAAGCAAAAACGCCACTGATTATCAATATCCAGAAGCTGATTGTTTTTATGTTTTTGTTTACCAAATCAACCAATTGGGCATCGTAAACAACTTCGTCAACCAACGGGTTTTCTTTTATACTGATTTCAATATCTTTAATAGAATCTTGCTCAACATAAGCTCCGTTAAAGTGTAAATCGAACGAATGCTGTAACGGATTAAAACCTAAAAACTTTACGAAATCTTCGCCAATTGTTTTCTGGTGGGCGTTTGCTGCCGAATCTTTATGAACAAAAGTAAGGTCTTTAATAAATTTCTGCTGACCTAATTCGGTTTGATAGGCTGCAAGCTGTGTTTCGTTTACATTCTCTTTAAAATAGATCGACATTGGAATGTTTTCTTTAAAATTGTTCGATATTTTTTCATAATTAATCACGAACATTCCTAATGATCCCAACAAAAACAACACTAAAAAAATACTTAAAATAACCGAAAAGTAAGACGATATTAATCTGCGCTTTTGATATTTTTCGTACGCTGTAGCCATAAATTAAATTTTTAAAGGGTAAAGATAACAAACAATTTAAATATAAAGCTACCTAAAATTATGTTAATGCGTAAAAGTGCTTTGTAAAATAAAAAATCGATAGAAAACCATCGATTTAAATATTCATTATATAATTCTGTAAATTCTGTTCACCGGTATGGTAACACCTTTTTTAAGTACCAAATGTTCTGGTGTAACCGCCCAAACGGTGGTATTTGTTACCAGTTGGTTTGTATCGTCTTCAAAGAAAATTTCAATTTTTACGTGATCGGTATTTCCCATAGCCATTGCTTTTTCCAGATCTTGTTTACGCTGAAAAATTTCATGCTTATCAGTTAAAACATCTGTTGTTGGAAAAACTAAATGTGCAATATCTTCTTTTTCTATAGGTTTAAATGTCGTGGTCATATTCAATGGTTTTTAGTATTATTTTATGATATTCATTTTTAGAATAATAATTTTTTCTAAAATAATTAAGTTTTTTTGTAAAATCAAGTATGTTAAGGTTTTTTTTGATAAAATCAAATGTATAAAAAAAATTATTGCTTAAAATTAATCAAGATTAATTTCTACGTGTGGTTAATATAATAAAAAATTAGTAATCTAAAGAAATTAAAGTAATTTTGTAATCGTTAAAAATCACAGGCTTACAAAATGAAATACAATCCAAACGAAATAGAAGCCAAATGGCAGAAATACTGGAGCGATAATAATACCTTCAAAGCAGAAAATCAATCAACAAAACCAAAATATTATGTGTTAGATATGTTTCCGTATCCATCGGGAGCGGGCTTACATGTTGGGCATCCGCTGGGTTACATAGCTTCTGATATTTATGCACGATACAAACGTCACCAAGGTTTTAATGTATTGCATCCGCAAGGGTACGATTCTTTTGGTTTACCGGCAGAACAGTATGCGATACAAACAGGACAGCATCCGGCAGTTACAACCGAAACCAACATTAAACGCTATCGTGAACAGTTAGATAAGATTGGTTTTTCGTTTGATTGGAGTAGAGAAGTACGTACATCGAACCCAGAATATTACAAGCACACACAGCGCATTTTTATCCAGCTGTTTAATTCGTGGTACAATAAAAATACCGATAAAGCAGAAAATATTTCTACGTTGGTTGATTTATTTTCGAAAGAAGGAAATGTGACTGTAAATGCAGTATCCGATGAAGATATCGAAGTCTTTTCTGCCGATCAGTGGAATGCTTTTTCTGCTGATGATCAAGAAAGAATTTTATTAAAATACAGATTGACCTATTTGGCTGAAACCGAGGTGAACTGGTGCCCTGCATTGGGAACGGTTTTGGCGAATGATGAAATTGTAAACGGTGTATCAGAACGTGGTGGACATCCGGTAATTCGTAAAAAAATGACCCAGTGGAGCATGCGAATTTCTGCTTATGCAGAACGTTTGTTGCAAGGTTTGGATACCATTGATTGGAGCGAATCTATCAAAGAAGCACAACGCAACTGGATCGGAAAATCGGTTGGGGCATCAGTAAAGTTTAAAGTTTTAAGTTCAAAGTTTGAAAGTTCTGCCGATAACGTTAAACCTGAAACCTTAAACGAAGAAAACTTTATAGAGGTTTTTACAACGCGTCCTGATACTATTTTCGGAGTGAATTTCATGACATTGGCTCCAGAACACGAATTGGTTGCAGCAATTACAACGCCAGAACAAAAAGCGGCTGTTGATGCGTATATCGAAGCTACTTCAAAACGTTCAGAACGCGAGCGTATGGCAGATGTTAAAACCATTTCGGGCGTATTTACCGGTGCGTATGCAGAACATCCTTTTACCAAAAAACCGGTTGCCATCTGGATTGGCGATTATGTTTTGGCAGGCTACGGTACAGGCGCGGTAATGGCGGTTCCGTGTGGCGATGAGCGCGATTATGCGTTTGCAAAGCATTTTGCCAACCAAAACGGAATGCCTGAAATCATTAATATTTTTAATAAGGATATTTCTGAAGAAGCGTACACCGAAAAAGCTGGTTTTGAATTACAGAATTCTGATTTTTTAAATGGATTGGATTATAAGGCAGCGACTACAAAAGTTATTGAAGAACTAGAAAAAATAGGGCAGGGGAAAGCCAAAGTAAATTACCGTTTGCGCGATGCTGTTTTTTCGCGTCAGCGTTATTGGGGCGAGCCTTTTCCGGTTTATTACGTGAACGGATTGCCTAAAATGATCGATCCGAAACATTTACCGATTGAATTACCCGAAGTGGAGAAATATTTACCAACCGAAGACGGTCAGCCTCCATTAGGTAATGCAACCACTTGGGCTTGGGATACGGTAAACAATAAAGTGGTATCAACAGCAGAAATTAATGATGGAACCATTTTTCCATTAGAACTAAACACCATGCCGGGTTGGGCAGGTTCATCGTGGTATTGGTTGCGTTATATGGATGTTGAAAATGAAAATGAAATTGCATCGAAAACAGCCATTGACTACTGGCAAAATGTAGATTTATACATTGGCGGAAGCGAACACGCAACGGGACATCTACTATACTCACGTTTTTGGAACAAATTTTTAAAGGATATGAATATTGTTCCAACCGCAGAACCGTTCCAGAAATTAATCAACCAAGGAATGATTTTGGGAACATCTGCTTTTGGTTATATTTTTAGTCTAGGTTTTACTGGAAGTGATTTCAATGCTTTACCTGAATTAATTGATAAAACTCCTAATTTCATGATTCCAAAATCAGCATATGAAGCACATAGTAGAGGAGAAGAATCAGAATTATTGAATAAGATTATTGAAGAGTATTTGACTTATTTAAAAGACAAAGGATTTAATGTTACTTATGTTAAAGAAACTTCAGTTATTAGACCTTTCCGTGTAGAAGTAGAATATGTTGATCCTGTAACCAATGAATTAGATATTGAGAAATTTAAAAAAGGAAATAGATATAATGGTTTAGGGATTAATAAAATATATGCTGAAGATTCTGGGAAATACATTGTTGGTCGTGAAGTAGAAAAAATGTCTAAATCTTTCTACAACGTAGTAAATCCAGATGATATATGTAACGAATACGGTGCAGATACCTTACGTTTGTACGAAATGTTTTTAGGTCCGTTAGAACAAGCAAAACCTTGGAATACCGCAGGTATCACTGGTGTGTTTGGTTTCCTTAAAAAATTATGGAAGTTGTATGCAGATGATAACGGTTTAATCGTTACCAACGATGAACCAACGTCTGAAATGTACAAATCGTTACATAAAACCATTAAAAAGGTAACCGAAGATATCGAGAATTTCTCCTTCAATACATCGGTTTCTCAGTTTATGATTTGCGTTAACGAACTGCAACAGCAAAAATGCCACCACCGTGCTATTTTAGAGCCATTGGCAATTGTAATTTCACCTTATGCACCGCACATTTCCGAAGAATTATGGAATATGTTGGGTCATACCGAATCGGTTTCACAACAACCATTTCCTAAATTCGAAGAGAAATATTTGGTAGAAAGTTCAAAAGAATATCCGGTTTCGTTCAACGGAAAAATGCGTTTTAAAATTGAATTGCCGTTAGATTTAACCGCAGAACAAATCGAAGAAATCATTATGAACGATGAACGCACGCAAGCTCAATTACAAGGCGCAACACCTAAAAAAGTAATTATCGTTCCTGGTAAAATCATCAATTTGGCTGGGTTTTAAATTTGAATTCTATGATTAAAAACCTTATTGTTATTTTTTTGTCAGTTATTGGCTTAACAGCTTATGGACAAAATGAAGATTTTCATTTTAAAGTGTTTTTAGGTGCTGGTGTGGCTTTCAATAACCATTTTGAAATAAACAAATATTTGCAGAAGAATGGTTTTGTGCAAATGGAAATGGGTGAATTGAACGCAACAACAGGGTTTAGTTATTTTGATAATAATGTAGATATTGATTTAGGATATGAATTGTTTACTAATGCAAAGGGTAATGAGATATCAAAATATAGAACAGTTTCAAATGGAATTAAGTTAAGAGCGCATTATGAAGTATTAAAGTTTGAGAAAACGAACCTAGGGGCTGGTTTTAATTTGGGCTATTCAAAACGAAATTTACACTTATATACCAAAGGACATCAAGTAAATTTAGATGAACAAATTGTAGGAAATCAATTGTCAATGCACAATGAAAAAGCATATTTAGGTCCATCTATTTCATTGAAATTTAAAGATAGAAGAGGAGATCGTACAAAAATAACTGTAGCTTATGAGTTTCCAATAAATAACAAGAAATGGGAAAGTGCATCATTTGATTTGAAAAACACCATTCATGAAAAAAACCAAGCTCGTTTAATAATAAATGCAACATTTGTTTTTTAGATTCAAAACCGCTCAATAAACCGAGCGGTTTTCTTTTTGGCTTGCTTTTTGTGTTGGCAGAAGAAAAATAGAACATCATGAAAAAACTACTACTGCTATCAGCCTTATTATTCGCCCAAATAACGTTTGCACAATCGCAACAAAACGATTTGGCTTTTACTGCTAAAGCAACCGTTTTACCTGTTTTTAACAACAACCGTTTAGGTGCCGAAGTCGGTTTAAGATATTACCTAACCGATGCTTTCTCTATTGGAAACAACTATGTTTACACAAACGATAAGTTTACACACGGTTTTGGGTATTATACCGATAATTCTATTGTACATTATTTAGGCATTAACGTGCCATTGCAGTACGATGTAGTTAATAAAGACAAAGTTCAGATTGGAATGGGCGTTTCTCCGGGGCTTTCTTTAAGTACATTACGCGATAAAAATCAATTAAAAGTTGAGGAGCATTACGATGAAGAAACGGGCGTAACAACGGTTGTTAAAACTCCGGTTCGTTTAAACCGCGATGCTTACTTTTCGTTAACGCCAAATATTGATCTGTCAGTAAAAGTGGCAAATATCGATCCTAAAAGCAATACCGCAATATATGTGACCGGAAATGCGGGTTATCAGTTTACTTTTGGTAAGGGCGATTTTACTAAACCGAGCGATTTTAGAAACTATATAGTAACTTTAGGTTTTACGATTAAAGGTGCGTTAGATTAATTTTAAAAACCAATTATTATGAAACACTTAGTACTTTTATCAACACTTTTATTCGCACAAATAACGTTCGCACAATCGCAGCAAAACGATTTGGCAGTAACTATTGGTGCCACTACAATGCCTGCATTCAATAAAAATAAAATTGGTTTGGATCTTACGGGACGCTATTATTTTACTGATGCTTTTTCGGGCGGATTAAGTCTAAATATCGTCAGCCCAAAATACAATCATGGGTTTGGATTTGATACCGATCGCACACTGATTAATATGTACAGTTTTAGTATTCCGTTGCAGTATGATGTGGTAAATACAGAGAAGCTGACGTTGAGTTTTGGTTTTTCGAACGGAATTCTTTTAAACATACTTCGCAACAGAAACGAATCTAACGAAGTGATAAACTATGATCCTGATACAGGAATTGGCTACACCACTCAAGTTCCCCGTAAGTTGAAAACCGATTCGTATTACACATTAACACCTTATGCAGATGTATCGTATAGATTGATGGCTATGGATATTGAAGAAATTGCCTTTATGTTTCTTACTTCTAAAGTAGGATATCGAAATGTGTTTGGGAACGGTTCATTTTCTAAACCAAGCGATTTTTCAAATTATGTTGTATCTTTAGGCATTACATTTAAAGGAGTTTTAGATTAATTATGAAAAATTCAAAAGCATTAGTAATAATATTTGCATTCATTGCAATTTTAGTTGTGGTATTGATGGTTGGATTGCCGGTTTATAACGTTTGGCAACAGGAAATGGCTGGTAAAGCAGAAATGGCAAAGGCAGAGCAAAACCGTAAAATTTTAATCGAAGAAGCTAAAGCCCGGTTGGAAGCCGAAAAACTAAATGCACAAGCCGAAGTTGAACGCGCACGCGGTATGGCAGAAGCCATGAAGCTTGAAAACGGAACATTAAACACCACATACAACCAATATTTGTTTATTAGAACGTTAGAAAAATTGGCAGATAAAGGCTCGCTGCCTCAAATTATCTATATGCCTGCCGAAGGTTTGGTTCCGGTGATGGATGTAAGCACAAAAACACCTGCTAAACCGGTTATCGTAAACGACTAATGGGTTTTAAAGAATATATAATTTTATTGCTGATTGTTGCTGTTGGCTATTTCTGGTTCAGAATGCGCAAGTACAAGCAAACGATCGACGATTACCATAAATCAACCGGATATTTAGAGCGTAAGTACGAAAATATCGAGCTGGAAAATATCGATACCCGTTTAAACCAGCATCTATTCAAAAATGTATTGAATTCGATACAATCGCACGTTTATCAATCGTATTACACCATTGAAAAATTATCGAATGTGTTGGATTATGTGTTGTACAAAACGCCCAAGCAATTGGTAACTCCGCGCGATGAAATCAATTTTATAAAGAGTTTAATCGAGATCAATAAAATAAAATTAAGTCCGCTTTTTGATTTGCGAACCAAGATTTTAATCGATGACCGTGATCCGTTTTTAGAACGAAAAGTTATTGCACCTTTGGTACTTATCGATTTAATTGAAAACGCCTTTAAACATGCCGATGTGCAAAGCGAAGATGCTTTTATTGCCATTGTAATTGAACTGAATAATGGTTATTTTAACCTTTCGGTTTCAAACAAAATTGCAGCACAAAATCCTTTAAAGAAAGAGAACAGCGGTATTGGTGTTTCAAGCCTTGAAAAGCGTTTAAAAAAGTTGTACGAGAATCGATACAAACTCCAAAAAAGTATCGATGACAAGATTTATTCAGTATCCTTAAAAATTAAATTAGAAGAATAATGCTGCGTTGTGTTTTGTTAGATGATGAATTGCTTGCCCTGCAATATTTAAAATTGTTGTGCGAGCAAATTAGCGAGGTTGAGGTGGTGAAGGTTTACAACAACGCCGAAAAATTTATTCAGGAAAAAGATGAAATTGATTTTGATGTTTGTGTAACAGATATAGAAATGCCGTCGATTAATGGTTTGCAAATTGCCAATTTATTGTCTGATAAACATATTGTTTTTACAACTGCCTATCGCGATTTTGCAGTAGAAGCTTTTGATTTGGAAGCGATTGATTATATTACAAAACCGGTACAAAAAGATCGATTGGAAAAAGCATTTCGCAAAATTGAAAAGCTAACGAAGGAAACCAAACAAGTTTCGGAATACATTACGCTTAATTCCGAAAAAGGAAAAAGCATCATTAATACAAACGATGTTTTTTATATTACGGTTTCCGATGTGGATAGTCGTGATAAGATTATTCATTTTAAAGACGAAACCACACTTTTGGTTAAAAATAATTCGTTTGAAAAACTCAAGGAAATTCTGCCAACCGGAAAATTTTCGCGTATCAACAAGCGCGAAATTATTGCCATGAACAGCGTGAACTACTACTCGCACGATGAAATTGTATCTAAAATTTTAATCGACGGTAAACCTAAAACCTTTACAATAGGCATCAACTTCAGAAACGAATTTTTAATGATGTTGTAGACCTTTTAAAAGTTGTTGGATTGTCGTCAGTTCGAGCTTGTCGAGAACTTCTCGATACATTTCACTTCGTTTCATTACTCGAAGCGACGAGTCGTTTAAATCATGTATTAGGTAAATTATTTTACTCCTATCTGCTTTAGTTTAAAATCTTCATTACAACTTTTTTAGGTTTCGTTACATTATCTGCGTTTTATTTTACAATGTAAACACGTATTTACATTAGGTTTTAGACTTTTGTCTGAAATTAAAAAAATACATAATGCGCAAGTACAAGAATTCTATTTTTTACGGGGCTGTAATTGTTGTTTTTTCCTTTATAATGTATCTAACCGTTAACAAGGGAAAATATCTGGAAGTTGATGTTAAAAATGTAGCTTCAGATAAAAACGATTGGCAGGAATTTTTAGATTCATTTATAAATAATCTTCATCATCCGTTGGCATTGTTGTTACTGCAAATTATTGCCATTGTAATAGCGGCACGTATTTTTGGTTGGCTTTTTAATAAAATAGGGCAGCCCGCAGTTATTGGTGAAATTATCGCCGGTATATTTTTGGGTCCGTCATTGTTTGGAATGTATTTTCCCGAAGCTTCGGCTATTTTGTTTCCTGCAGCATCGTTAGGTAATTTACAGATTCTAAGTCAGGTGGGGTTGATTCTTTTTATGTTCGTCATTGGAATGGAACTCGATTTAAAAGTTCTTAAAAGTAAAGCACACGAAGCTGTTGTAATAAGTCACGCCAGTATTGTAATTCCGTTTGCTTTGGGAATGGTTTTCGCATATTTTACCTACACTAACTATGCTCCAGACGGAATCAATTTTTTATCGTTTGCCCTTTTTATGGGAATTGCAATGAGTATCACGGCTTTTCCGGTGTTGGCACGTATTGTACAAGAACGCGGTATTCAGAAAACAAAGCTGGGAACAGTGGTGTTAACATCGGCAGCTGCAGACGATATCACGGCTTGGTGTATTTTGGCAGTGGTAATTGCTATTGTAAAAGCGGGTTCGTTTGTTAGTGCCTTGTATGTAATTGCACTTTCAATAATTTATGTAGCGGTAATGTTAAAACTGGTACGTCCGTTCTTAAAACACATTGGTAATCTAAATTCAAACAGCAAAACCTTAAGCAAGCCGGTTGTTGCCATATTTTTATTAGTGTTGATTTTATCATCGTACCTTACAGAAATCATTGGTATTCACGCATTGTTCGGAGCTTTCATGGCTGGTGCAATTATGCCTGATAATCATAAGTTCCGTCACATATTTGTTGAAAAGGTAGAAGATGTAGCCGTTATTTTATTCTTACCGTTATTCTTTGTATTTACAGGTTTACGAACCGAGATTGGTTTGCTAAACGATATTGAATTATGGAAAATGACCGGAATCATTATTCTGGTTGCTGTAACCGGGAAATTTATTGGTAGTGCCGCCGCTGCCAAATATGTTGGGCAAAGCTGGAAAGACAGTTTAACCATTGGTGCTTTAATGAATACTCGCGGATTAATGGAATTGGTTGCCTTGAACATTGGTTATGAATTGGGAGTTTTAACGCCCGAAGTTTTTGCAATGATGGTAATTATGGCTTTGGTAACTACTTTTATGACCGGACCGTCTTTAGATTTTATAAACAAAATGTTTAAAGATAAAACCATAAAAGCGGAAGAAATTTTAAACGAAACCAAGTTTAAAATTCTGTTTTATTTTGATAAAACAAACGCGGGTAAAAATCTATTGAAAATTGCCAATACTTTTACCAAAAATCAACAAGAAAATTCGGTGGTTACTGCACTTCATTTGGTGAATAGCAGCGATGTTGATGTACTTGACAAAAAATACGAAGAAAAAGTTTTTACGCCAATAGAAGAAGATGCGCACAAAATAAATCAAAAGCTAATTAATCTTTATAAAGTATCGTATGATATAAGTTCCGAAATTGTTGATGTAGCTCATAAAGGCAATTACGATTTAGTTTTAATGGAGTTAGGTTCGTCTATTTACGATGGAACTATTCTGGGTCGATTGTTAGGATTTACAACCCGAATTGTAAACCCTGAAATTATTGTTGATAAAGTAATAGGTAAAGAAAAATTCTTTGATTATTCTCCGTTCGATGATCAAACGCGTTATGTAATTACCAATTCAAAAATCCCTGTCGGAATTTTTATCGATAAAAATCTGGAAGAAGTAAATAAGATCTTTGTTCCGTTTTTTCATGAAAGCGATAAAAAGTTAATTCCGTTTATATTGAAGTTCATTCAAAACAACGATTCGCAGATTGTAATAATGGATATAAAGGGACATTTAAAAACGAACACTTTTATTAAAGAAGAAATCCGTTTGATAGAACAAGCAAAACCTAATCATATTTCGGTATTGTCTGATGTGGAAATCGATTTGAATTTAATCCAACAACAAGATCTAATTCTTACAACCGTAAAATCGTGGCGTAACATGATCGATAAAAAATACAACTGGCTAAAAAATACTACTTCCTTGTTATTAATCAAACCTTAAAATAATTCAACCAACCAACCCTAATTAAAATGAACAAGCAGCACTAATGTGCTGCTTGTTTTATTTTTTGAACTAACCAATATCAAAATGTGTCAGTTTCGAAGTTGTTAAAAACTCCAATCTTACTTCTTAAGCTTAACCACAAACGCATCCGGATATTTCCCTGCAATTTTCTTTAACAAATATTCCGCTTCTATTTTATTCTTATAGTTACCTACAACCAATTTAAATTTTGGATTGGCATAAATAATGGTCGCATCAATTTCCGGGTGTTGAATTGTAAAATCTTTGTAAAGTGTTTCAACTTCTTCTTTTGCTCCGTTTTTAAGCTGCACTGAATAGTTGGTGTATAGTGAAAACTGATTGTTTTGACTCATTTTGCGTTCTAAAAGCAAATCAATGGTTTTTTGGTCGGCGTTTTCAATAACATTAATTTGTGCTTTAGCATTTTGCTGAACAAAAATTGTTAAAATAAATATAATGAAAACTTTATAAGTTCTTAAATTATTCATAATGAGTAAATTTTTAGACAAAATTAAAAAATATTCATGAAAGTAGAATTTATGAATTTATTTAGAATTGTTATAAATTAAGTTTTGGTTTTTATTAAGCTTTATTTAATGGGGCTTATGTTGTATTTTTGTCAAAGTTTATAAATAAAGGTAGAGAATATTCCATGTGAACTATGGAAAAACTGTGCCAAAATTAGTTGATAATCATTTTTTTAACTATGAAAAAAGTGGGTAACCATACTTCGTTTTCAAGGATTCTTTTCTTGTGTTTAACATTTGTGTTAACATTTTCTACAGGATCTTTTGCACAAGACGCTGCAAAGGGTAAAGAGTTATTTAATGCAAACTGTGCAGCTTGTCACAAGCTAGATGCTAATTCAACCGGACCGGCTTTAAGAGGTGTTATAGAACGCCATTCTGCCGACTGGTTGCATAAATGGATCAAAGACAGTTCAGGTTTAATTAAATCTGGAGATGCAGCAGCTGTTAAACTTTTTAATGAGTGGAACAAAGTTCCAATGAACTCATTCCCTAATTTATCTGATGAAGATATCGATAACATTATCGCTTATACTTCAGAACCAAAACCAGAAGTTAAAGCTGTACCAGGAGCTGCTCAGGCAGGTGGTAGTACAGCTACAGGTGGTGTTTCAGAAAAATTAGTTTTAGGCGGTTTAGTAATTGTTCTTGCAATGCTAGTTATCATGTTGGTATTGGTAAGAAGAGTATTAAACAAAGTTGCCGATAAAAACAACTTAACGGTTAACGAAACTAAATCGTTACCAATCTGGAAAGCTTTTGTTAAAAATCAATTCTTGGTAATTACTTCAGTAATCGTATTAATGTTAACAGGAGCATATTTTGCTTTCGGATTTATGATGCAGGTTGGTGTTGATCAAAATTACGAACCTATCCAGCCAATTCACTTCTCGCACAAAATTCACGCAGGTGAAAACGGTATCGACTGTAAATATTGTCACTCTTCGGCACGTACATCTAAAACATCGGGAATTCCTTCTATGAATGTTTGTATGAACTGTCACAAGAATATCACAGAGTTTACAGGAAGTGCAGATTCTACTTATGTAGATTACAGCAAAGAATTCTATACTGCAGAAATTCAAAAGATTTATGATGCAGTAGGATGGGATCCTGCGAAACAAGCATACACAGGTAAAGAGAAACCAGTTAAATGGGTACGTATTCACAATTTACCAGATTTTGTTTACTTTAACCACTCACAACACGTTTCTGTTGCAGGTTTAGAATGTCAAACTTGTCACGGTCCTGTTGAATCTATGGAAATTATGAGACAACATTCGCCATTAACAATGGGTTGGTGTGTAGAATGTCACCGTGAAACGGAAGTAAACGTTAAAGATAACGAGTACTACGCTAAAATTCACGAAGAATTATCTAAAAAGTATGGTGTTGAGAAATTAACAGCAGCACAATTAGGTGGTTTAGAGTGTGGTAAATGTCACTATTAATAATAATTTAAGAAGCTAATATATATACAATGGCATCAAACAAAAAATACTGGAAAAGTGTTGAGGAACTTAACGAGAACAGTTCTATTGTTGAGACGCTAAGAAACAATGAGTTTGTTGAAGAGATTCCAACCGAGGATTTTCTTGGAGACAAAAATGCATTGTCGTCTTCATCAACCTCTCGTAGAGACTTTTTGAAATACGTTGGGTTTTCTACAGCTGCAGCTTCTTTAGCAGCTTGTGAAGGACCGGTGAAAAAGTCGATTCCTTATGTATTTCAACCAGAGGAAATTATTCCTGGTGTTGCTGATTTTTACGCAACTACGGTTGCAGACGGATTTGATTTCGTAAACGTTTTAATTAAAACACGCGAAGGTCGTCCTATTAAAGTAGAGAATAACTTTATGGAAAACGCGTTAACAGGTGCAAACGCACGTGTACACGCTTCTGTATTGTCTTTATATGATAGTTTACGCTTAAAGCAACCAAAAATTGACAATAAAGCTGCTTCTTGGTCAGATGTTGATCAAAAAATTAAAGCAAGCTTAACAAGCGCAACGGGTCAGATTGTTTTATTAACAAACACAATGGCATCGCCATCTACAGATAAGTTAATTGCAGAATTTAAAGCTGCGTATCCATCAGCAAAGCACATTGTGCACGATGCAGTAGGATCGGATGCTGCTTTAGATGCATACCAACAAGCTTACGGCGAGCGCGCATTGGCTGATTACAATTTTGGAAAAGCGGATGTAATTGTTTCTGTTGGTGCAGATTTCTTAGGAGATTGGCAAGGAGGCGGATACGATAGCGAATATGCTAAAGGTCGCGTTCCTAAAAACGGAAAAATGTCTAAGCACATCCAGATCGAGGCAAATATGTCTTTAGCTGGTGCAAATGCAGACAAACGTATTCCGTTAACTGTTGCAGATCAAAAATTAGCTTTAGTTAAAATATACAATATTGTTACAGGTAATGCTGTAGCAGTTACAAATACTGCTGCCGATGCAGAAGTTACAAAAGCGGCACAACAATTAAAAGCTGCTGGTTCTGCAGGTGTGTTGGTTTCAGGTTTAGACGATGTTAATGCACAGTTATTAGTATTTGCTATTAACCAAGCATTAGGTTCGGCTGCTTTTAACCCGGCACAACCTAAATATGTGCGCGGTGGTAACAATAAAGAAGTTGCACAGTTGGTTAAAGACATGAATGCAGGTTTGGTTCATACTTTAATTATGAGTGGTGTTAATCCTGTTTATACGTTATTCAACGGCGCTGCTTTTGCAGAAGGATTGAAAAAAGTAAAACTTTCTGCTTCTTTTTCATTACGCGAAGACGAAACAGCATCTTTAACTACAATCGCTGCTGCTGCACCTCATTATTTAGAATCTTGGGGCGATGTTCAAATGCGTAAAGGTCATTATTCTATTACGCAACCAACCATTCGTCCGTTATTCAATACAAAACAATTCCAAGAAGGTTTATTAACTTGGTTAGGTAAAACAGAATCTTACTACGATTATTTAAAAGCATCGGGTACTGCTTTAGCCAACGGAAAAACTTGGAACCAAATGGTTCACGATGGTTTTTCTGCTGTTGAAGTTACAGGTTCTGCAACTGCATCTGCTGATTTTGGCGCTGCTGCATCTGCATTAGCTGCAACTAAAAAAGCTGCCGGTTTAGAATTGGTATTGTATCCTAAAACCGGAATGGGAGATGGGCAACAGGCAAATAACCCTTGGTTACAAGAGTTCCCTGATCCAATCACACGTGTTTCTTGGGATAACTATGTAACAGTTTCTAAAGCCGATGCGGAAGCATTGGGTATTAAAAACTACAATGTTGCAAATGGTGGTTTAAACGGATCTTACGTTACTTTAAAAGTAGGTGAAAATACTTTAGAGAAAGTTCCTGCATTTATCCAACCAGGTCAGGCAAAAGGTACTTTAGGTTTAGCGTTTGGTTACGGACGTAAATCTGCCTTAAAAGAAGAAATGCAAGTAGGTGTTAATGCTTACAAATTATACAAAGACTTTAATAATACACAAAATGTATCTGTAGAATTAGGTTCGGGCGATCACGAGTTTGCTTGTGTTCAGTTACAAAGAACTTTAATGGGTCGTGGTGATATTGTTAAGGATACTACATTAGAAATCTTTAATACGAAAGATGTTAAAGAGTGGAATGTTAAACCACACGTATCTTTAGATCACCAGTCGGTTGAAGCATCAACAGTTGATATCTGGGAATCTTTTGATCGCTCAACAGGTCACCATTTCAACTTGTCTATCGATTTGAACTCTTGTACAGGTTGTGGTGCATGTGTTATTGCATGTCACGCAGAAAACAACGTTCCTGTTGTTGGTAAATCCGAAGTAAGAAGATCACGCGATATGCACTGGTTACGTATCGATAGATATTATTCTTCTGAAGATACATTTGCAGAAGATGTAACTACAAAGAACAGTGCTAAAGGTTTAATGGAAAACATTAATACATTTAATGGTTTAGAGCATCCTGCAGATAATCCTCAGGTAGTTTTCCAACCGGTAATGTGTCAGCACTGTAACCACGCACCTTGTGAAACAGTTTGCCCGGTTGCTGCAACATCTCACGGTCGCCAAGGTCAAAACCACATGGCATACAACCGTTGTGTGGGTACACGTTACTGTGCAAACAACTGTCCGTACAAAGTACGTCGTTTCAACTGGTTCTTATATAGCCAAAACAACGCGTTCGATTACCACATGAATGACGATTTAGGACGTATGGTATTAAACCCAGATGTTAATGTACGTTCTCGCGGGGTTATGGAAAAATGTTCATTATGTATTCAAATGACACAAGCGAGCATTTTAAAAGCTAAGAGAGAAGGTAGAGCAATAAGCGGAGATGAGTTTGAAGTAGCTTGTTCTGCAGCTTGTACATCGGGATCTATGGTTTTTGGAGATGTGAACGACAAACAGTCTGAAGTGGCTATGTTGTTTGAAGATGACAGAAGATACCATTTGTTAGAGCATATCGGTACTAAACCAAATGTGTTCTACCACGTAAAAGTTAGAAACGTATAAGTTAGTATTAATTAGAAACATTATAATAAAGGATTATGTCGTCACATTACGAAGCACCCATTAGAAAACCTTTAGTTATTGGTGATAAAACCTATCACGATATAACGGTAGATGTTGCTAGACCTGTAGAAACACGTGCGAATAAACAATGGTGGACTGTTTTCACAATTGCTTTAATTGCATTCCTTTGGGGAGCTGGTTGTATGGTTTATACAATTGGTACAGGTATTGGTACATGGGGATTAAATAAAACTGTTGGATGGGCTTGGGATATTACCAACTTTGTTTGGTGGGTAGGTATCGGTCACGCGGGTACACTTATCTCGGCTGTATTATTATTATTCCGTCAGAAATGGAGAATGGCTATTAACCGTTCTGCAGAAGCAATGACCATTTTCTCTGTAGTTCAGGCAGGTTTGTTCCCAATTATCCACATGGGTCGTCCATGGTTGGCATACTGGGTATTACCAATGCCAAACCAGTTCGGGTCGTTATGGGTTAACTTTAACTCACCGTTATTATGGGACGTATTCGCGATCTCTACCTATTTATCTGTATCATTGGTTTTCTGGTGGACAGGTTTATTACCAGATTTCGCTATGTTACGTGATAGAGCGGTAACACCTTTTTCAAAAAGAATTTATTCTACTTTATCATTCGGATGGTCTGGTCGTGCAAAAGACTGGCAACGTTTTGAAGAAGTATCTTTAGTATTGGCAGGTTTAGCAACGCCATTGGTACTTTCGGTACACACCATTGTATCTTTTGACTTTGCTACGTCGGTAATTCCAGGTTGGCATACAACCATTTTACCACCTTACTTCGTTGCGGGTGCGATCTTCTCTGGGTTTGCCATGGTAAACACGCTTTTGATCATTATGCGTAAAGTTGTAAGTTTAGAAGACTACATTACTATTCAGCACATCGAATTAATGAACATCATTGTAATGATTACAGGTTCGGTTGTTGGTATCGCATACATCACAGAGTTATGGGTAGCTTGGTATTCGGGAGTAGAGTATGAACAATACGCTTTCTTAAACCGTGCAACAGGTCCTTACTGGTGGTCATACTGGTTAATGATGACGTGTAACGTAATTTCTCCGCAGGTAATGTGGTTCAAAAAAATACGTACATCAATTATGGGATCGTTCATTATATCAATTATCGTAAATATTGGTATGTGGTTTGAGCGTTTCGTGATCATCGTAACATCATTACACCGTGATTACTTGCCATCGTCTTGGACAATGTTCCAACCAACATTTGTAGATGCAGGTATTTATATCGGTACTATAGGGTTCTTCTTTGTATTATTCTTATTATACTCTAGAACATTCCCGGTAATTGCACAGGCAGAGGTTAAAACAATTTTAAAATCTTCTGGTGAAAATTACAAAAAAGAGAGAGAGAACGGACACCATTCACATAATCATTAATAAATTATGAGTACAAAAGTTTTACACGTATTATACAATGATGATGATGTTTTAATGGATGCAGTTAAAACAACCAGAGCTGCACATCATCATATCGAAGAGGTTTATACACCTTTTCCTGTACACGGTTTAGATAAAGCAATGGGATTAAAACCAACGCGATTAGCAATTTGTGCATTTATCTATGGTTTATGTGGTTTATCTTTCGCAACTTACATGATGAATTACATTATGATACAAGATTGGCCGCAAGATATTGGTGGTAAACCAAGTTTTAGCTATATTCAAAACATGCCTTCATTTGTGCCAATTATGTTTGAATTAACCGTTTTCTTTGCAGCCCATTTAATGGTTATTACATTCTTTTTAAGAAGTAGATTATGGCCGTTTAAAAAAGCAGAAAACCCAGATGTAAGAACAACCGATGATCATTTTTTAATGGAAGTTGCTTTACACGGTAGCGAAGAAGAAGCTTTAGAGTTCTTTAGAAACACCGGTGCAGTAGAAGTTAAAGTAATCGATAAACATTAGTAGTAAAAATGAAGAGTTTATATAAAATAGTTGCCTTGGCAGCAGTTTCAACTTTAGCTACCTCTTGTTTTAATAAGGAAAAACCAAATTACCAGTTATTTCCTAATATGTACGAGTCTGTAGCTTACGAAACCTATTCTGAATCAAGCGCATTTAAAAACGGAAAAGAAGGTCAGGTGCCTGCACAAGGATCAGTACCTCGCGGATTTACACCTGAAGAGTATCCAAATACTCCGGAAGGTTTAGCTGCGGCAAGACTAAATTCTAAATCTCCTTTAGATTCTATTACCGAAGGTGATATGACAAAGGCGAAGCAGTTGTACACCATTTACTGTGCAATTTGCCACGGTGATGCCGGCGACGGAAAAGGAAATTTAGTTAAAAGAGAAAAATTCCTGGGAGTACCAAGTTATGCTGAACGTGAGTTAACAGAAGGTGGAATTTACCACGTTGTAACGTACGGATTAAACTCAATGGGATCACATAAAAACCAGTTAACACAAACCGAAAGATGGATGGTAGCTGCTTATGTGTTAAAATTGAAATCGGAATTATAATTGTAAAACTTATTTGAAAGTTTAGATATGTACACATTTTCAGGCAAATTAAAATCCTTTTCTGTTATTTTAATGGTTTTAGGTATCATCGGGATCGCTTACGGCTTTCTTACGGCACCTAAAACAGTTGAAGAGGTTGAAGCAATTTTAAGCGAGCAACATCATGGTGGTCATGGCGCGCACGATGCACACGCAGCACCTGCACACGGTGAAGCTAAGGCTCATGAAGCAAATACGGCAAGCCATGATGCACATGCAGCAAATCATGATGCGCATACAGCAACTGCAACAGCTGTTACTAACGATAGTACGGCGCACGCTGCAGATTCAACAGATGCACACACTGCTCATGTAACAGAAGCAGCTCCGGCACACGCTGAAGCTACTACTCACGCTGCAAAGGCTGATACGCATGATGCGCACGCAGAACATACAAAACATTTAGAGCACGTATTACACCAGTTACAAAACAAACCTTGGGCTGCTGTTTACGTTGGGTGTATCTTTTTCATGCTTATTTCTTTAGGTATCTTTACCTTTAATCAAATACAGTATGCTGCATCTGCAGGTTGGTCACCAGTATTATTCCGTGTAATGGAAGGCTTATCGGCTTATTTATTACCGGGTTCTATATTGTTTTTCTTAATGTTGGTAGCAAGTTCGGCTCATTTAAACCATTTGTTTATCTGGATGGATGCTGATGTTGTAGCTAACGATACCATTATTCAAGGTAAAACAGGTTTCTTAAACATACCGTTCTTTTTAATCCGTGCCGTTATTTTCTTAGCTGGTTGGAATATCTTTAGAATGTTATCTCGCAGAAACTCATTAGCTTTAGATGAAACAGGCGATTTAAATTATTACAAAAAGAACTTTAAATTGGCAGCAGGTTACTTGGTGTTCTTTATCATCACAGAATCTATCATGTCATGGGATTGGATCATGTCTATTGATACGCACTGGTATTCAACATTGTTCGGTTGGTATGTATTTGCATCGTTCTTTGTAACAGCGGTAACTATTATTGCGTTGTCAACATTATATCTTAAAAACAAAGGATTGTTAGAATTCGTAAACACATCACACATCCACGATTTAGCTAAATTTATGTTTGGTTTATCTATCTTCTGGACGTACTTATGGTTCTCTCAATTCATGTTAATGTGGTATGCAAACATTCCTGAAGAGGTAACGTACTTCATTTTAAGAATAGAAGAATACAACTTGCCTTTCTTTGGTATGCTGGCGTTAAACTTTTTATTACCTATATTATTATTAATCAATACAGACTTTAAACGATTATCTTGGATCATTGTTATGGCGGGTACATGTATTATTGCAGGTCACTATTTAGACTTCTTTAATATGATTATGCCTGGAACTGTTGGTGCATCTTGGTTTATTGGTGCTGCCGAAATAGGATCTGTATTGTTCTTTGGCGGATTGTTTATCTTTGTCGGTTTCTCGGCAATTGCTAAAGCTCCGTTATTGGTTAAGAATAATCCAATGGTAGAAGAAAGTAAACATTTTCATTATTAATATTTAAAGTAATAAACAAATGACGAGTTTATTAATATTAGTTATTGTAGCTTTATTAGGAATTGCAATTTGGCAATTAACTAAGATTTTCGACTTAACTCAGAGCAAACAACACGTTGGCGAAGAATACAAGACGCAGGTTGCTACACATAAAGACAATAATATCAACGGATATTTAATGTTCGGATTTCTGGCATTCATTTACATTTTCACAATTTATAGCTGTGTTAAATGGGGATACATGCCGTTGTTAAGCAATGCAGCTTCTGAACATGGTAAAGATGTTGACCAGTTAATGTGGATTACTTTAGTAGTTATCTTCTTTGTTCAATTCTTAACGCAGTTCTTATTACACTACTTTGCATTCAAATACCGTGGTAATACAGACAGAAAAGCGACGTTCTTCGCAGATAATGATAAATTAGAATTCATCTGGACAATTATTCCGGTAATTGTTTTAGCAGGATTGATCTTATATGGATTATACGCTTGGAACAACATTATGCATTACGATGAAGAGGAAGAAGTGATTTACGTAGAAGTTTACGCAAAACAGTTCAACTGGGATTTCCGTTATGCAGGTGACGACAACGTATTAGGTAAAGCAAACGTTCGTTTTATCGAAGGAATCAACGTTGTGGGTGCCGATATGGCAGATCCAAATGCACAAGACGATGTTGTAACAAAAGAATTACACTTACCGGTTGGTAAAAAAGTAGTATTAAAAATGCGTTCGCAAGACGTTTTACACTCTGCTTATTTCCCACACTTCCGTGCACAAATGAACACGGTTCCTGGTATGGTTACGCAGTTTGCAATGACACCAACGGTTACTACTACAGAAATGAGAGACCGTGAAGAAATTGTAGATCGTGTAAACAAGATCAACGAAGCACGCAACAAACACAGCAAAAAGTTGGTTGAAAAAGGCGAGCCTGGTTTAGAACCATATACGTTTGACTATATTTTATTGTGTAACAAAATATGTGGTCGTTCACACTATAACATGCAAGCAAAAGTTGTAGTTGAAACAGAGAACGAGTTTAGAAAATGGATCAACCAACAACCTAAATTAGGAAAACAAGTAGCCGAAGAGAAAGCTGCCGCTGCTGCTCCGAAAGTTGAAGCACAGCCGGTTCAAACTCCGGTAGAAGAACCACAAATTGTAGTAGATACTACTGCAGTAGTTGCTCAAGTAATTAAATAATTTGTTTACCAATATAAAATTATTAGTATGTCAGCAGTAGTAGGACACGAATTAACACACGATCATTCACACGATGATCACCACCATAAAGAAACTTTCGTAACAAAGTACATCTTTAGTCAAGATCATAAAATGATTGCCAAACAATTCCTTGTAACAGGTATTATCATGGGAATCATTGGTATTGCAATGTCATTATTATTCCGTATTCAAATCGCTTGGCCAGAAGAATCATTCAAAGTATTCTCTTGGTTATTAGGAGACGATTTCGCTCCGGGCGGTGTAATGCGTAACGATATTTATTTGGCTTTAGTTACCATTCACGGAACCATCATGGTATTCTTTGTATTAACTGCAGGTTTATCAGGTACGTTCTCTAACTTATTAATTCCATTACAGATTGGAGCGCGCGATATGGCTTCAGGATTCATGAATATGTTATCATACTGGATCTTCTTTATTGCTTGTATCGTAATGATTGCTTCATTGTTTGTAGAGTCAGGACCGGCATCAGCAGGTTGGACAATCTATCCTCCGTTATCAGCAGTTCCAGAAGCAATTCCAGGTTCTGGTACAGGTATGACGTTGTGGTTGGTGTCTATGGCATTGTTCATTGCACAATCGTTAATGGGATCATTAAACTATGTGGTAACGGTTTTAAACATGCGTACAAAAGGTATGTCTATGACGCGTTTACCGTTAACAATATGGGCTTTATGGGTAACGGCAATTATTGGTATTGTATCGTTCCCGGTATTATTATCGGCTGCATTATTGTTGATTATGGATAGAAGCTTTGGTACATCATTCTTCTTGTCTGATATTTATTTAGCTGGAGAAGTATTACATTATCAAGGTGGATCTCCGGTATTATTTGAGCACTTGTTCTGGTTCTTAGGTCACCCTGAGGTATATATCGTAATTTTACCTGCAATGGGTATTACATCTGAAGTAATTTCGGCTAACGCTCGTAAACCAATCTTTGGTTACCGTGCCATGATTACATCAATCTTAGCAATTGCATTTTTATCTACAATTGTTTGGGGTCACCACATGTTCGTATCTGGTATGAACCCATTCTTAGGATCGGTATTTACCTTTACAACATTGTTAATTGCAATTCCATCGGCAGTAAAAGCATTCAACTACATTACTACATTATGGAAAGGTAACTTACAAATGAACCCTTCTATGTTATTCTGTATTGGTTTCGTATCAACGTTCATTACAGGTGGTGTAACAGGTATTATTTTAGGAGATTCAACGTTGGATATCAACGTACACGATACGTATTTCGTTATTGCTCACTTCCACTTAGTAATGGGTATATCAGCATTGTATGGTATGTTTGCCGGTATTTACCACTGGTTCCCTAAAATGTACGGACGCATGATGAATAAAAACTTAGGTTATATTCACTTCTGGGTAACGGTAGTTTGTGCTTACGGAGTTTTCTTCCCAATGCACTTTATCGGTATGGCAGGTTTACCACGTCGTTACTATACTAACTCGGCATTCCCAATGTTCGACGATATGGTAGATGTGAACATCTTAATTACCATGTTTGCATTAGTAGGAGCAGCGTTCCAATTAGTATTCTTGTTTAACTTCTTCTACAGTATTTTCTATGGTAAGAAAGCACCAAGAAACCCATGGAGAGCTACAACTTTAGAGTGGACTACACCGGTTGAGCACATGCACGGTAACTGGCCGGGTGCAATTCCAGAAGTACACCGTTGGCCTTATGATTATTCTAAGCCTGGTTACGAAGAAGATTTTGTTCCGCAAACAGTGCCGTTAAGAGATGGCGAAAAAGATGGTGGACATCATTAATATATATAAAACTCCCGCAATTTGTGGGAGTTTTTTTATTTTTGAATAATTCTATTTTGATATGAAACGTATTGCAATTATTGGAGCTGGAATTGGCGGTTTAACTACCGCTTTGGCTTTTAAACAAAAAGGATTTAATGTTACTGTTTACGAAAGTGCTGCCGAAATTAAACCTGTCGGAGCAGGAATTGGTATCGCAAACAACGCCATGCAGGTTTTCAAAAAGTTGAATATTCACGAAAAGATAGAAAATGCGGGTGTAAAGGTTTCTTACATGAATATTACCGATCATCAATTGCAATCGCTCTCGATTATTGATTTGAATGAATTTGAAGTAAAGTATGGAGTTTGTAATATTTCTATACATCGTGCGGTTTTGCAGAATATTCTGGCTGAAGAAATTAGTTTTGAAAATATAAAATTATCAAAACGACTTTTAAAGATCGAACAAAACGAAAACGTTAAATTGATTTTTGAAGATGGCTCAAATGAAACTGCAGATGTAGTTATTGCCGCCGATGGTATTAAATCTGTCGTTCGTAATCAGTTGTTTGATCAATCACAAATTCGCGATACAAATCAGATTTGTTGGCGAGGTGTTTCAAAAATATCGTTGCCCAAAGATTACAACAATAAAGCGGTAGAAGCTTGGGGTAAAGGAAAGCGCTTTGGCTTCGTTCAAATTAATAATCAGGATACCTATTGGTACGCCGTTGTAAATGAATCTTTAGTGATTAGGCATAACGATAGCTTACACGATTTATTTAAAGGTTTTAATAATGATGTTTTAAACATTATTGAAAATACATCTGACGATACCGTTATTAAAAACCGAATCATAGATTTAAAGCCAATCTATAAATGGTATAATAAAAATGTATGTTTGTTGGGTGATGCGGCACATGCTACAACTCCAAATTTAGGTCAGGGTGCATGTCAAGCAATAGAAGATGCTTATGCGCTTGCTCAAGTTTACAACCCAAACAAACCTATTGAAGCTGTTTTTGAAGAATATCAAATAGTACGAATTAAAAAATCACATTCCATTGTAAATTCAAGCTGGAGAATTGGCAAAATTTCGCATTTCGAAAATATTTTAGCTATCTATTTCAGAAATTTAGTAATGCGATGTATTCCAACATCTGCTAACAGTAAACAATTACAAAGTATTTTTAATATGGATTATTTAGATAACATGGACATTTAAATTTTCAGTGAATGGTTTACAACCATATCTAAAATCCGTATATATTTGTTATTAAGAAAATGATGTTTTATGAAAGAAACAGACAAACATAACGAACGAATTGCCAAAATGATCTTTGCTTCAGTTTACCCGCATTATGTTACCAAAGTGGAGAGTAAAGGCAGAACTAAGGCAGAACTCCATCAAGTGATAGAATGGCTTACGTGCTTTAACGAAGAAAAGTTACAGCAACTTATGGATGAAAAAGTAACGTTTAAAACTTTTTTTGATCGTGCCGAACTAAACCCAAATGCCGAATTGATTAAAGGCGTTATTTGCGGATACAGAATAGAAGAGCTCGAAAACCCGCTTACCAAAAAGGCACGCTATTTAGATAAATTGGTTGATGAATTGGCGAAAGGAAAAGCCATGGAAAAAATATTAAGAAAATAAGAAATAGAAAAATGAAAGCATCAGGAAATACGGTCGATGAAATTTTAAAGAATATACCTGAAGACAGGACAGAAG
Organism: Paenimyroides ummariense; assembly: GCF_900115115.1. Classification (GTDB taxonomy): domain Bacteria; phylum Bacteroidota; class Bacteroidia; order Flavobacteriales; family Flavobacteriaceae; genus Flavobacterium; species Flavobacterium ummariense. The sequence continues at coordinate 23,867 of NZ_FOVI01000001.1, read as the reverse complement.
CATTCTACAAGTTGCATAATGTTATTGTTAAGAATTTGCCCGATGGTTTTGAGGCTGCCATCAGTTACGGTGGGTTAGGTTATGTGGTGCCACATACTATTTACCCTAACGGTTATCATTGTAAACCTATTGAGCCTTTGCCGTTTGCTGGTTTAGCATCGCAAAAAAACTCTATAAATTTTTACCACATGGGCATTTATTCGGATCCCGAATTGCTGGAATGGTTCGTAACCGAATATCCTAAACACAGCAAACTAAAGTTAGATATTGGTAAAAGTTGTATCCGCTTTAAAAAGTTCGATCAAATTCCCCATGAGCTTATTGGCGAATTAATGCAGAAAATGACCGTTAAGCAATGGGTTAATCTGTATGAAAGCAAACTTAAAAAATAATCGACTCAAAAATTTAGAAAAAAATGAACAGACAAATTTTTATTAATGTGGCAGTAAAAGATCTTCAACAATCTATGGATTTTTATATCGCAATAGGCTTTACCAACAACCCGCAGTTTTCAGACGATACCGCTAAATGTATGGTTTGGAGCGATACTATTTTTGTAATGCTGCTTTCGCACGAAAAATTTTCGTCTTTTACAGCAAAACCTATTGCCGACACAAAATCGCACATCGCAGGTCTTTTTTCACTATCGGTTAACAGCGTTGACGAAATGAATGCAATAATGCAGGCAGGGCTTGCTGCAGGTGGTATAGAACCTAACGAAATTAGAGATTACGGCTTTATGCAGCAACGTACTTTAGAAGATTTTGACGGACATACATGGGAGATTTTCTTTATGGATATGACTAAGATTCCTACACAACAACCAGAATAATAAGTTTAGCAATAATATGTTAAACAATATAGAAATAACTACCGGCAGGCTAATTCTTAAAGCAATAACGCCTGCCATTATACACAATTTGTTCCATACCAAAACCAAAGAAGAAATCAAGATTTTTTTTGGTGTTGATGAAAATGGATATGCACATTATAAAAACATGCACGACCAAGGGATGGAAACGCATCGTTTATCGTTGTTTTTCTTTTTATTGATCGATAAAAGTACAAACTTCCCAATTGGCGAATGTGGTTTTCATATATGGAACAAAACGCATGCACGGGCAGAATTGTTTTATTCCTTAAAAAATGATTCCGACAAGCGAAAAGGTCTTATGACTGAAGCATTGCCTTACGTTTTAAATTATGGATTTTCAACCTTAAAACTGCATAGAATAGAAGCATTGGTAGCTCATTGGAATGTTCCGTCGGTTAAATTGCTGCTTCGTCACGGTTTTGTGAAAGAAGGCACTATGAGAGAAGATTATATCGTTAACGATAAACACGAAGATTCTGACTGTTATTCTTTATTGCAGTATGAGTGGACACGGAATACATAATTAACCATTGTAAGTAAACCTTAAATATTACACTTAGAAGTTCTCAAAATACAAATTATGAAGTATTATTACCTGTTTCTTTTTATTATTCTTTTATTTGGTTGCGATAAAAAAGATATTGCGGTGTCTTCTAAGAATAATCGTCCTGATAAACCCGATTCAGTATATTTTGATAAACTGGTACACATGGAATGTTTACCTGCAAGCGCAACATTGGATAGTTTGCAGCGTTATATTGGCGATTTTCAAACTGTAGAAAGTCGGCAAAGATCAATATACTATCTTTTAAAAACGAAATGGCACCGCATACAAGGCGAAAAAGACAGTACACTTTTTTATTTTGATAAGTTAACGATAAATGAAGGTGATGTAGAATTAAAAATATTGAAATTTTTAGAAGAACTTTACATTGATTATCAATCCAGTGCGGCAGTTGCGTATGATAAATCTGCCAGAATCTTCAGTAACATTAAATTTGCAGAACAGCGCAACAGCCTGTTTACTTTTAGGCTGTATCGAGAGTTGGCAGAAGCTTATTATTTGAATGGTAAACAACGGGAATCTTCTCATTTTAACGACTTGTGGTTTAAAAATACTCCTAACAAGAAATCTTTGTGGGTACAAGACAGTTATTATTCTAATCAGTTTGTAATTGCGCATCAGTTGGAACGTGTAGATTCCATGAAAATATATCTTGATAAAGTGGAAAAGGTTGCAAACCAGCTGAACAATGAAAGGGTAACAGCCAAGTTTCACAATTACGAAGCACAGTACCATTATTACGCAAAAAATTACGAAGCTGCGTTAGAAAGCAGTAAGAAATTTTTTAACTATTATAAAAAGATCGACAACCTTGCGTATGATAACTACCATAACCTTGCGCTTGCTTTTCTCGATAATAAGGAATTAGATTCTGCTTTATACTACTTTAAAAAAGCGTATGTAGTATCTAAAGAAAATAAAGAAGAGATAAACGGCGAGCTTTATTTTAAAATGTTGGCCGAAGTTTATGACAAACAAGGAGATTTTAAAAATGCCAGCATAGCTAAAGATTCTGTACAAAAACACTATTATGCATTTCAGGAAAAAGTGCAGAACGATAAGTTGGAGGAACTAAAAATACAGTACGACACAGAAAAGAAAGATATTAAAATAAACAATTTACAGTCTACAAACAAACTGCATAAAATGCTGCTTGTAGGTGGTGCATTTCTTGTTATTTCCGTTGGTTCTATTTTGTATATGATTTACAAAAGAAGATTTTTAAAGGCAAAAAACGAAAAACTGGAAATTGAAAATAAAAAATTGAATATAGAGCAAAAAGTTTTACAGTTACAGTTGAATCCGCATTTTGTGTACAATTCTATAGCTAATTTGCAAGGATTGATTTCGCAGGGAGAAACAACAAAATCGGTAAATTATCTTTCGTCGTTTTCCAAACTGTTGCGAAATATTTTAGAGTTGAACCGTGAAGATTTTATTCCTCTGAAAGATGAAATTGCTTCGGTTACCAATTACATGAAACTTCAGCAGATGCGTTTTGAAGGTTTGTTTGATTATGAAATTAATCTTCCTGAAGATTATAATACAGAATTCATAATGATTCCACCGATGCTTTTACAGCCTTTTCTGGAAAATTCTATTGAACACGGTTTTAAAAATATTAATTATAAAGGAAAAATAGAAATTTCATTTGCGATAACCGACAAAAAACTCATTGTTGAAATAGAAGATAACGGAACTGGAATGAGTAATTCCAAAACAGAAAACCCAAATAAAAAGTCGCTTTCAAAAATAATCATTCAGGAAAGGTTGGATATTTTGTTCAACCAGAAAAGCAAAGAAAGTTATCTTGAAATAAGTTCCATAAATCAAGACGAAAAAACAGGAGTTTCTGTAAAAATTATTCTACCATTAATTGAAGACTAAATACTATGAAAGTTTATATTTTAGAAGATGAAATCAATATACTTAAACACATTATTTCTCTGGTAGAAGCAATTCCGTACTTGCAGATTGTGGGGTATTCGGCAGAAATTTCAAAAGCACAAATTGAAATTCCAAATATGAAACCCGACCTGATTTTATCGGACATTCAATTGACAGACGGTTCAAGTTTTACTCTTTTTCAGAACATCGATATTTCTGATACTCCGGTAATTTTCATCACAGCATATAATCAGTATGCTATTGAAGCTTTGAATATTGGAGCTTTCGCCTACCTTTTAAAACCAATTGAGACCGAAGTTTTTAATGAGACATTAGATAGGTGTTTTCAGAAAAAAGAGCAGTTTAGGTTTGAAAGAAATCAGATGGAGTTGGCAAGAAATCATTATACCGAGAAAGAAACCATTAAGCGTATTGCCTTAAAAAGTGTGGATTACACGCAGATTATACAGATTGCAGACATTGTTTATTGCCAGAGCGATAAAGGTTATACAACGTTTTTCTTGAAAGATGGTAATAAAATTGTGGTTTCAAAGGTGCTGAAAGAATATGAAACATTGCTACCTGCAACGGTTTTTATTAGATGCCATCAGTCGTTTTTGGTAAATGTAAACTACATAAGCAAATATTATAAAGACGGAAATTTACAGCTTACCACTAAAGATCTTATTCCGGTTTCTGAACGCAAAAAAGAAATCGTAATCGATTATCTCAATCAGATTTCTTAAATGTATCTTCAAATATTCTAAAAAAAACGTCAAATATCGATTCATTTTCTACGAATATCAAATGTTTTCTTATTTTATTCTCTACTAAGTTATTTTTGATTGTATAAAACAATAACTTCTAAAAACAGGAATCATGAATAAGAAAACCATAATACCGCTTGCTATAATTGTAGGGGCATTAGTTGCTGTTGGTATTTATGTAAAAATTAGTTTAGATAATCTGGACGAAGATATTGATAAAACAAAACAGTTGTCTAGCACAATCATCGATCATTTTAAAGGGAACAAATCTGTAAAAGATTATCCTTATCAGCCCTCACCCTTAAATTGGAAAACAGATTACCTTGTTTTAAAAGAAGGTGGCTATGAAGACGGTATTAATATTACCTACACTGCAGATTATAATGAAAAACTGGGGACAGTTGGTAATTTTCCGGGTGACAAAGTAAAAGGACTTGTTGTAATTGGGTATGATATGGTGGAGAAAGGAGAATATAAGTCAAAATTAGGTAATGATGAAAAAGCTTATCAGCGAAATTACATTGTTCGTTATTTTGATCTTGCCAAAGAAGCCGTAATTGCACAAGATACTTTATTTGGAGATGAGCCTACTTCAACAAAACGCCTGAACGATGCCGGTGTTGGTGGCGGTTTACCTTCTGATGATGCTCTTGTAAATTCTATTAAAAAGAGGTTGCAGTAGTTAGTCGTGATAAATTTTATGCTTGCTGCAGTATGCATCGCTATTCTAGCTGTTTTTTTGTTCGCTATTTATGTCATTGTTCTTTATAATAAACTTTCGGTTAGAAAAAATCAGGTAAAAAGTACTTTATCTACATTAAATATGTTGTTTGTTCAACGAGCAGCTTTAATTCCGAATCTTATTTTAATTTTAAAGAAGCATGTGGTTTTAGATGAAGAAATGCTCCAAGAAATTTTAGCATTGCGTAATCCTGTTAATTTTTCAAATAGTAAAGAATTGTATTTACAACCTGAAGAAGGAAGTTCTGTACTGAAACAGATTATACTCCAGATCGAAGATGATCCTGAACTTAAATTCAACAGGCAGTTTTCACAGTTGAAGTATGCTTTTACTGAATGCAAAGAACAGATCACTGCAGAAAGAGCACTTTTAGGTGCGTCAATCATAAAATATAACAATACTGTAGTAACATTTCCTTGTAAAATCATCGCAAAAATATTGGGGTTTACGCCTTACCTATGAAAATTGAGAACTGAAATACATACAAAACTAATATTTAAATAAATTAAGCATTTTTAAAAACTTACCAGAAAAATTAAAAGATTTTACGAGTATTTATCGGATCTCACTTTCGTATGAGTTTGTCTTGTGAAATTATAAAAGAGCGTATTAACTAAAGCAGATTTATGAGTATACAAATATTTATCAAATGCTTGCGAATATCGGTTCATCTCCTGTGAATATTGATCGTTGTCGGCGTCTTTGAATTTATAGTAATAATTTTATAGTGAAATTAGAAAAAAGTTATTGTGAAAAGTAGAAAAATGGTATTGTTGTTACTTTTAGCCCTAACAACCGTTGGGGCTATAAGTTGTAAAGGAGATGGTAAAAATCCTTCAGACTCGGTTGAAACAGCAGATTTAAATCAGGAATCTGCTAATTTAATGATTGAATCAAGTAATAAATTTCTGGATCTTTCAAGAAAAAGAAATGGAAACATTGATAGAACCCTGAATTACACCGAACATGTAGCAGATTATATTTCAGGAAAAAGAACCGCAATAAAACCTAATTTAGTACTTATACCTATTATCAGTACAAGTGCATTCAATAAAAAAGAAGTGAATTTGGCAGATGCTTTTGGTTGTAAAAAAGACGAGGTAGCTAAACTGCACGAAGAAACAAATACTAAATTTAAGTTGATGACAGATAAAACTGCCGAGCTTAAATCGTATATAGATGCAGAAGATTTTAAAGATGATAAAGGTGAAAAAGCGAAAACACTTATAGCCGAAATAGAAACAGCGATAGAAGAATATTTCACAGCGAACGCTTCTTTGTTAAGTTTAACACAACCTATGGCTGATAAAGCAGAAGAAGTAATTTTGAAAGATCATCCGTTAAAAGATTATATCATCGGCGCTAAAAAAGCAATGAATTCTGTAGAGGAAAGTTACAGCCAGGTTGCAGATCAGTACAACAATGAGGCTCTTGACTTAGCTGCTTTAAAAGCATCGTATGCTGAAATAGAGAAAATTTCAAATGCTTTAAAAAAGGATTTTTCTGTAACAGATACTAACTATACCGATAAAAAGGGCTATTATGAAAACTTTACCAAAGCAATTGAAGATTATTTGGGAGAGTTGAGAAAAAATTTAAGAAATATTGAAGAGAAAAAGAAAATAGAATTAAACGATGTTGAAAGTATAGAAAGGGCTTATGACAATACCATTTCAAAATACAACAATTTTGTATCGTAATTCAAAAACCATCTTATGAAATTAAAGACACTTTTAGAAGTGTCTTTTTTATTTTACCAATTATTCAAATAACAAATATTAATTGAGATTCATCGTAAATTAACTGATAATCAACGAATATACAATAGCGATTTTAATCTTTTAGCATTTGGTATATTTGAATAAAACACTTTTTATATTGAAAAAATCAAAGTTTAAATATTCAAAAAGCTGTAAAATCAGCTGTAGTTTAATTATCTTTAGAATAAGCAAATCAAAAAAGTAAAATATGTTCAGAAATTTATTCAATAAAAACGAAGAAAAACCTTTGGAACTTCCCCAAGACTGGGTTTTTTATTTGTGCAGGGTTGAAGATAAACCGGCAAGTATCAGAATTAATTTGGCATTAGGTCAGATTGCACCTATCCAAAATTATGATAAGAGAATCTGGTTTTCGGTAAAACTGAAAGATCCTGACGAAAACGGATTTACTTCAAGAGAAGAGTTTTCAAAGATTTGTGAAATAGAGGATACAATTATCGATGTATTAACGCCGAAAGGATGTATTATGGTTGGTGCTTTGAAAACCGATGGAACATTTGATCTGTATCTGTATGCTAAAAATACTGATGGTTACGACGAGATCATTAAAAATGTAATGATAAAAAATCATCAGGAATATCAGTATGCATTCGATTTTAAAGAAGATAAAGAATGGAATGATTATTTTAATTTTCTTTATCCTAACGAATATGAATACCAATCAATACAGAATCACAAAATACTGATTCAGTTAGACAAACATCAGGATAATCCGGAAATGGAACGCGAGATTGATCATTGGCTGTACTTTGATTCAGAAGGAAACAGAGAAAAATGTATTGCAGAAGTGCAGCAGATTGGTTACAAAATTTTATCGAAAGACAAACAAACCAAAGATGCCGAAAAGCCGTATCAACTAAATATTTCCCGAATGAATAATACAATTGATGTTGATAGTTATGTTTGGGAACTGATACAGATTGGCAAAAAATACAACGCTGATTACGATGGTTGGGGATGCCCAATTGCAAAATAATTTGATTACATTCATAAATCAAACATAAACAGGCTTTAAAAGAAAAAATTGAAATACGTCACCTTAATTTTTTTAATATTTTTTGTCACCAGTTCGTGGGGACAAAATTCCTACACAAAAGAAATTCCCAAAAATTGGAAAATAATCTCGCAGGTTAACGGCGATTTAAACAAAGACAGAATCGAAGATTTGGCTGTAATTATTGAAAAAACCGATACTTCGAACATTCTTAAAAATGAAGGTTTGGGGGCGCCGTCTTTGAATATTAATCCGAGAGAAATTCTGGTGTTTTTTAAAGATGATCAAAACAATTATGTATTGATCGAAAAAAATGCCATGGGTTTTATTCACAGCGAAAATGACGAAGAAAGTACTTGCTTGGCAGATCCGTTGATGATTGACGGCGGAATTAAAATTTCGAATAATATTTTAATAATTCATTTTAATTACTGGTTAAGTTGCGGTTCTTGGGAAGTTAACGATGCTTCGTATAAATTTAGATTTCAAAGCAACAGTTTTGAACTAATCGGTTTCGATCATTTTTCGTTCAATAGAGCAACTACAGAAGAAACAAGAACAAGCATAAATTTTTCAACCAAGAAAAAAGAAGTAACCATTGGATTGAATCAGTCAGAAGAATCAAAACCCAAAACAACAAAAAGTACAATAAAGGTAAATGAATTGTATAACTTGAAAAATTGCAATCAAAATACCTATTTCGAAATATTGAAATTATAAGAAATAAACACAAATGGATAAATACAAAGAAACTTTTGATACTTGGAATAAGATTGCCGAATTATATCAGGATAAGTTTATGAAGTTGGATTTGTACAACGATACTTACGATTTTTTCTGCGATGCCATAGCGAAACCAAATGCAAAATTGTTGGAAATTGGTTGTGGTCCCGGTAACATTACAAAATATCTTTTAGAAAAGAATTCACATTTTGATATTCTGGGAATTGATATTGCTCCTAATATGATCGAATTAGCAAAAAAGAATAATCCCACTGCCAATTTTTCTGTTATGGATACTCGAGAAATTAACACACTTACCACTAAATTCGATGGAATTATTGCAGGATTTTGTCTGCCTTATCTTTCACAAACCGAATGTGAAGATCTTATCTATAATTCATACGAATTGTTGAACAACAACGGCGTAATTTATCTGAGTTTTGTTGAAGGCAATGAAAAAGAATCGGGTTTTAAAGTTGGTAATGCAGGTAGAGTGTATTTTTATTATCATAATCTCAATGATTTAAAAGATCGACTTATCAAAACAAAATTTCAAGAAATAGAAATTTTTAAAGTAGCCTATAAAAGATCAGAAACCGAATCTGAAATACATACAATTCTTATCGCAAAGAAAATCGCGTAATTTAAGTTGCTGATGCCTGTCGGTAACTTAAATTATTTAAAATCAAACTTCTATCCAAATTAACAACTTCTCTCAAAATCATCCATTTCTAAAAAAGAAAGCATTTTTCAGAAAAAAAACAATATCTTATCCCAACCTTTCAGGTGTTTTGGTACTCTTTATAAGAAAGATACATTTATATGGATGAAAACTTAATAAACCAATGCAGAAAAATGGATCGTGCGTCACAACGGCAGATGTACGAACTGTTGGCTCCCAGATTATATATCGTGTGCAAAAGGTATTTAAAGCAGGATATTGAAATAGAGGAAGCCTTGGCAGATGCCTTTTACACCATTTTTACGAAGATGGATCAGCTAAAAGAAAATGCTGCTTTTGAGGTTTGGGCTAAAAAAATCGTGATTAATCAGTGTTTGCTGACCATTCGCAGAAAATCGGATCGACAAATTTATGTGGACGATATGGCTGTACCGCCTTTTGCTGCCGAAGAAAACGATATGTTGCTGAACGAACAAGATGTGTTAAAACTACTTGATTACCTGCCACAGGGTGCTAAAAACATCTTTTGTTTGTTTGCTATAGAAGGTTATTCTCACAAAGAAATTGCCGAACAGTTGAATGTTTCAGAAGGAACATCCAAATCGCAACTTAATGTAGCCCGTACCAAACTCAAAGAGTTAATAGAATTGTATTACAACCAAACACCTGAAAGCTATGGAAAATCAAGATAAAAATATAGAAAAATACTTCCGCAAGCTGTCGGAAGAAAAAGAACCCCAAGCATTCCCGAATATGGATAAGGTTTGGGATAAAATTGAACAGAAATTAGATCAAAAAGAAACTAAAAAAGTAATTCCTTTCTGGAAATATGTAGGAATTGCAGCTGCTTTGCTGGTTTTTGTTTCGGTAGGAATTCAGCTAATGAACAACACGCCCGATAAAGAGAATCTGCCTGCAGTAAACGATCAACGCATTGTGATTGATGAACGAAAAGCTAAAGAAATTCTTGATGAAAAAACAACGTCACAAAAAGATGTTTATGCTTTTGAAGAGGTTGAAAAGAAGAAAGAAGAAGGAAAGAGCAAAACACATTTTATTCAAATTCCTGCAAAAAAAGAAGCTGTTTCAAATTCATCTAAATCAGAAACCAACGATATTAAATTTACAGAGGTTGAAGCTAAAAGTGATCCTGTCGTTAAAGATCAACAAGTAACTACTCAACAAGATTTTAATGATGCTACCGTTGTAGGCCGAGATAATTCAAGAAATGAGGAAAGATCAAAATCAATTAAAGGTATTGTAAAAACTCAAGATGGAGATCCAATTCCTGGGGCAACTGTTATGTTGAAAGGAACTAATTTAGGAACAGATACAGGTGTAGAAGGAGAGTACAGTTTTAACGCAAATAAAGGAGAAAAACTTCAAGTTGTCTATGAGGGTTTTAAACCGGTTACTGTGACAGTTTCAGACAGTAATGTACTTAATGTTACTATGGTTGAAGACGACTCGTTTGCTTTGGCTGAAGTTGTAGTTGACAGCTATCGCACAACATCTAAAGCTACATCAACCGCAGCCGTAAGTACCGTAACATCAAAAACAATAGAAGCTCGTCCAAATGCATCGATTATTCAAACATTACAAGGACAAGTTCCTGGGTTGAATATTGCTACAGGTTCTGGTCAGCCCGGTTCAAGTAATACAGCGGTTGTTCTTCGTGGTGTAGGTTCAATAAGCGGTAATACAGAACCCTTGTATGTGATCGATGGAGTGCCAGTCAGTACAAGAAAAGCTCGCAAGTTGAACCCAAATGATATCAAAAATATTTCAGTTTTAAAAGGTTCTTCAGCTACTGCTATTTACGGAAATCGCGGTGCAAATGGTGTTATTAATATCAGTACCCAGAAAACCGATAAATCCAAAAAAAGAAAAAGTAGAAAGCAACGCAAAAAAGAAGCGTTACAGATACAGGAAGCTTTAAAAACCATTCAACCAATTGAAGTTGATTCGGAATCGTATGAGTCGTATCAGGAAAATTTGTTTGAAAGCAGCAGTGTAAATCCGGTGTCCACTTTTTCGATAGATGTAGATAATGCCGCGTACACCAACATCCGTAGACTGATTAACAACGGACAAAAAGTTCCGAAAGATGCGGTGCGTGTCGAAGAAATGATCAATTTCTTTAAGTACGATTATCCAAAACCAACAGACAATCATCCGTTTTCAATCAATACCGAATACAGCGATTCACCTTGGAACGAAAATCATAAACTGTTAAAAATCGGCTTGCAGGGAAAAGAAATTCCGACAGATAAATTACCAAAATCTAATTTTGTTTTTTTAGTTGATGTTTCCGGTTCGATGGATTATGTGAACAAACTGCCACTTTTAAAGGAATCGATGAAGGTTTTGTTGAATGAACTGCGCGATGAAGACCGAGTTTCTATTGTGTATTATGCAAGCGGAACGGGTGTTTTGCTGGAACCAACAAAGGCATCGGAAAAAAATAAAATCATTCATGCGATTGATAACATGCGTGCGGGCGGAGGAACTTCGGGTGCTGCAGGTTTGGATCTGGCATACGAAATGGCTGCGAAACATTTTATTAAAGATGGAAACAACCGTATTATTCTGGCAACCGATGGCGATTTTAATATCGGAAAATCGTCTGACAAGGAAATGCAGGAACTGATCGAAGAAAAACGAAAAAGCGGTGTGTTTTTAACTTGTCTTGGTTTTGGAATGGGGAATTATAAAGACAGTAAAATGATTACGCTTTCTAAAAAAGGCAACGGAAATTATGCCTATATCGATAATATTCAGGAAGCAAACCGATTTTTAGGCAAAGAATTTAAAGGTAGTATGTATGCCATTGCAAAAGACGTGAAGATTCAGATTGAATTTAATCCGGCACATGTTCAGGCTTATCGATTGGTTGGTTACGAAATGCGTAAATTGCGAAATGAAGATTTTGCAAACGATGCTATTGACGCTGGCGAATTAGGTAGCGGGCATACCGTTACGGCGCTTTACGAAGTAATTCCAACCGGTGTAAAAAGTGATTTTTACCAACAACCAACCGAATTGAAATATACCGAAAATAAAGCTGCCGGAGGATATCAAAATGAACTGGCAACAGTGAAGTTTCGTTATAAAAATCCTAAAGAAGATAAAAGTACCGAAACCATTCAGACTATCGAAAATAAATCAACCGAGTTAAAAAACGCATCTGCCGATTTTAAATTTGCTTCTTCGGTAGCTTGGTTTGGCTTGAAACTGCGCGATTCTAAACTAATAACAGATAAAGAAACCAATCACATTGTTGATCTTGCCAAACAAGGCATAAAAAATGATAAAGATGGTTACAAAGCCGAGTTTGTAAGACTTGTAGAAAGCGTGAAGTAATGTGTGAAAATTTAGAATAATATTTAGTAACTTTATATCTTATAAACAGAACGGAATTCTTTTCGTTCTGTTTTATTTTTCAATAAAATAAATCTCTCACAATATATATGTTAGGATGATAAAAGAAGATTCATCGCCTTACGAAAAATACCTGCCGTTAGTTGCTGCCGTAGCTATGTTTATGCAGTCGTTAGACGGTACTATACTTAACACATCGTTGCCAAGCATTGCTGTCGATATGAATTATTCGCCGTTAGAAATGCAGTCGGTAATTGTGAGTTATACATTAACGTTGGCGTTGTTTATACCGCTTTCAGGTTGGCTTTCGGATAAATTTGGAACCAAAAGAATGTTTATGTTTGCGGTGTTTTTGTTTACGTTAGGATCTTTCTTTTGTGCGATATCTGTCGATTTACTTACACTGAACCTTTCACGAATTCTACAGGCAATTGGCGGATCTATGATGGTTCCTATTGCCCGGTTGGCAATTTTATATCAATATCCAAGAAATCAATTGCTGAAAATCATGAATTATATAACCATTCCGGGATTATTAGGTTTGGTGGTTGGACCGAGTTTAGGCGGATTTTTATCTGATAATTTTTCCTGGCATTGGATTTTTCTGGTGAATTTACCCGTGGGTATTTTAGGAATTATTTTGGCATTTAAAATTATGCCGAACTTTAAAAATACCGTTGGTAAATTCGATATTTTAGGATTGATTTATTTTAGTACGGCTTTGGTATTGGTAACATTTGCGTTAGAAGTAAGTAGTGTGGGTATCAATCATTATTCGCTGGTTTTAGGATTGGTTGCAGCAGCAGTTTTATTATTTGTACTTTATTACAAACATTTCAAAAAAACACCAAAACCAATTATCGACTTAAATATTTTTAAAATTCGAACATTGCGAATTGGTTTATTGGGCAGTTTAATAACTCGTTTTGGCATAAGCGGATTACCTTTTCTGTTACCGTTAATGATGCAGGTTGGTTTCGGCTTTTCGGCTTCAAAGGCAGGAATGATGTTGTTGCCTTCAGCATTAACAACCATTGCCATAAAACCATGGATTGTACGTTTGGTAAAGCATTTTGGTTATCGAAACATTTTAATAAGCAACACCTTGTTTTTAGCGGTAATTATCTTTGTTTTCAGTTTTATGCAAAAAGATACACCGCTAATGTATTATATTTTACTAATGATTGCTTACGGTGCGTTTACATCGATACAAATGACGGCGATGAATACCATTTCGTTAGCCGATTTAAACGACGATCAGGCAAGTGGCGGAAACAGTCTGTTGGCAATTATGCAGCAACTATCAATAAGTTTCGGAATATCGATTGCAGCGTTGGTTTTAGCTTTCTATAAAGACAAAATGGATTTTTACCATGGCGATTTAATAACTGCTTTCCATTTAACTTTAATAACGTTGGCGGTTTTAACGGCATTATCAAGCTTAACGTTCACAAAACTTAAAAGCGGTGATGGAGAGAAAATGTCAGAATAGAAAAATTCCAAAAAAATGTATATTTGATACAATCTAAAATATAGTTTATGAAAAAGATTTTTTATTTTATTACAATATTCTCTATTTTAAGTTGTCAATGTAATCACGATGAAAGTGGTAGATACTTAATTGATAGTAGCGACAAAGCTTATTTAATAAATTATATGAGTGAAATTAAATATGTTGATCAAAATGGTGTAGAAATAACAGCGAATTTTTGGGACCCTCGATTTTACTTAGAACAAAGTGATATAGGTATGAATGCTTGTAGCTATAGTACTACAGAATATGGTAACCAAGACATAGATGTTGGAAACTATAATGGTACAATTTCCTTACACCATTATCCATACTTACAAATTATGCTTGATGATGGAGTTTCGCAAAACTATCTAAAAATAATGAATCAAAAAGACATAAATTTAGATCATAGCTTACAAAATATAAATATTTATGGTATGGAATTTCAAAATGTATTGGTTTTAGAAAATACTAATAAAGACGGAATTTGGAACATTGATAAGATATTATATAGTAAAACAAACGGTATTGAATTTATATTATTTGCAGACGCTACTTGGTATAAGCGTGTTGAATAAAAACTCTGCCAAAGTTTTAAACTTTGGCAGAGTTTAATGGTAAATAAACAAAAGCCCAACATTACATTGAGCTTTCATTATAAATGTAGATAAAAAAGGAAGTCTTTCCTCTTTCGTCTATTCTCTAAAAAATTACTTCTTAAAAAATCCGCCTAAAAGATCGCCAAGGTTACCGTTTTTAACTGCACTTAAAGCATCATCAATACCTAATTTACCATCACCGTTTTGGTCTAGTATTGAAGTTGCATTGCCACCGGTTAATGATCCTAAAATATCGGTAATATTAAAATCGCCGCTTTTAGCTTTGCCCATAACCATGCTTAAAATTTGTGGGATAATACTGCTTGCAAAACTGCCCGATATGCCCGCATCTAAACCAACATTTGCACCTAACTTAGATGTTAACGATTCAATAATGTTTTTTACAATTGGGTTGCTTGTTAACGAATTTGCATCGCTTCCGCCAAACATATTCATCAACTCGCCCATGTTGCCGCCCGAAACTGCATTCTGCAATCCTTCCATTAAAGAATTACCTGTTTCTTTAGCCACATCGCCTGCCAAATTGTTAGAAATGTTGTTGTTGCCCACTACTTCTTTCTCTGTTAGCTGATATACAATCTGCTGAATTTGATCCATCATTTTTTTCTAAAAATTTAAATTTATTTTATAAAGATAACAAAAATTTCATTGTATCAACATTGTCTGCATAATCCCATAATTCCGGTTTTTGAGTAGATCCAAAGGGTAAGCTGTTCGTTACTAAATTATTAGAAACAATACATTGAATTTTGTCGGTATCGGCTTTTAATCTCTCTTCAACCTCATTTAAATCAGTATAAAATTCATAAAAAACCGATGAAATAGGCGAGGTGTACGACGTATCTTCCTTAATAGTCAAAAATCCGTTGTCTAACAAATTAAAATTACTCATTAAAAAAACAGCTTTGTTATAATCGTAATTATTGGCGTATTTATCATCATCGATAATATCCTTGTAAGCAAACATTCCTTCAAAAAAGTTGTCGAAATTATAATCTTTCGGAACAAAAAGTTTCGATACATTTCTGCAACCCAAACCATAATACCTGAAAATATCTTCGCCCAAAGCCATTAAATCTTCTTTAGATTCACTGCCGTTTAAAACAGCAACCGAATTTCGGTTTTTACGGATAATGTTCGGATATTTCCCAAAATAATAATCAAAATAACGCGCTGTATTGTCACTTCCTGTAGCAATCACAGCATCAAAATTCTGCAATTTATCTTTTGTGATTTCGTAGCGGTCTTTAAATTGCGGTTCAACGGTGCTGAGGTATTTCAACAAAACGGGAATCAACAACTCATCGTTGCTTGATAACTTTATCAACGCTTTGTTCCCCGACATTAAAACCGATAAAACATCGTGAAAACCAACCATTGGTATGTTTCCTGCTAAAATTAATCCAATTGTTTTTAATTTATCGTCGGTTAAATCGTAGGCAGACAACCATTTGGTTAAATTATCGTTTGTTAAAGCATCGCTCCACGATTTAAAAGCAAATTCTAACTGCTCGCGTTTAAACCAGCTGTTACTTTCGTGCAATTGATTTATCAGTGAAACAAAGGGTTCAAAAAACAAATCGTTAAACAATACACTCGGGTTTTGCTGGTAAGGTTGTTGGGTAAACTGTTTTAAAAACGCACCTAACTGTACAAATGCGTGTTTTTTATCTTCTAAAATCATATAGATTTGTTTGTAAATTGTTTATGCAGTACTTTTGTACAAAGTTACATTAATTAAATAAAATCCTTGCTATGGCAATTATAATAACCGATGAATGTATAAATTGCGGGGCGTGCGAACCAGAATGCCCAAATACAGCAATTTATGAAGGTGCCGATGACTGGCGCTGGAAAGACGGTACAAAATTAAGCGGAAAAGTGATTTTGCCTGATGGATCGGAAGTAGATGCCGAAGATGCACAAACACCAATTTCAGACGATATTTATTACATTGTTCCGGGTAAATGTACCGAGTGTAAAGGTTTTCACGAAGAACCGCAATGCGCAGCCGTTTGTCCGGTTGATTGTTGTGTGCCCGATGATAACCACGTAGAAAGCGATGAGCTTTTATTAGAAAGACAGGCTTTTTTACATAACGAATAGTTAAAAGCTTCGCATTTTGCGGAGCTTTTTTTATTTTTATCAAAATTAAAAATGAATATGAAAAAGGTATTTTTACTTTTAACCGCAGCTACATTGATTGTTTCGTGTGCTGCAAAGAAAGAAATTAAAGAAGATCAAACGCTGTTAAACGGAAACTGGGAACTTGCCGGTGCTAGTTTTAGTAAAGATTTAGCAAAAGATTTTAAAGAAGGATTGCCAACTTTGACTTTTGAAAGTGCCGAAAATTTAACGGTTTACGGATACGATGGCTGTAACAGAATTAACGGAAAAGCGGTGTTGAAGAAAAATCAGGAAATTAGTTTTCCTACCGATTTTATTTCGACCATGATGGCGTGCAATAAAGTGAAGAGTGAAGATTTTAAAAGTAGCTTAACACAAGTAAAATCGTACGAATTGAAAAATAATGTGTTGATTTTAAAATCTGAAACCGGCGAAATGAAATTTCATAAGGTAACTTTAAATGGAAACTGGTATTTAGATAAAATTTATGTCGGAAAAATTAAAGCTGCCGATTTGTATCCATATAAAAAACCTTTTATTAAGATTGATATCAATCAGCCGGTTTTTTCTGGAAACAGTGCTTGTAATGCGATTAACGGACAATTGTTGATGTTCCAAAATACTATGAAGTTTAATCATATAACATCAACCAAAATGTTTTGCGATGGCGTAAACGAAAAGGTTTTTACCGATGCTTTGGAAAAAGTTACGCATTACAAATTAGAAGGAACGCGTTTGGTTTTATTAGAAAAAGAAAAGAAAATAATGGAATTGGTTCAACAATATGAATAAAAAAAGTCGCTTTTTTGAAGCGACTTTTTTATGATCTTAATTAACCTGTTCCCACCATTTTTCAAAAACCTGATCTTGCTGGTTTAAATAAATTACTTCGCCAATTTTAGGTGTAATTAATTGTGATGCTGTTTGTTTTGTACTTGCAATACTTACGCGTTCCAAAGGTTCTTTCCACGGGTGATTTGCCAGTTTAAATTTAGAACTATGCACCGGAAAAAATCTTTTTGCCTGCAAATCGTTACTTGCCTGCACAACTTCTTCGGGCATCATGTGAATGTATTTCCATTTTTTATCGTATTGTCCGTTTTCTAAAATCGCTAAATCAAACGGACCATATTTTGTACCAATTTCTTTAAAATGCGTATCGTAACCACTATCGCCACCTAAATATAATTTCAGATTTTTTGTTTGCAACACGTACGATGCCCATAAAGTTGTGTTTCGTTTAAAGCTTCTGCCCGAAAAATGGCGTGCTGGCGTTGCGGTAATCTTGATAGAATCGGTTGCAGATGCATCTTCATACCAATCTAATTCGGTAATATTTTCTTTCGGAAATCCCCAATATTCTAAATGTTCGCCCACACCCAACGGACAAATAATTTTACTTACTTTATCTTTAATATTCTTAAACGACGAATAATCTAAATGATCGTAATGATCGTGTGTTAAAACCAAAACATCAATTTTAGGAAGTGCTTCACAAGTAAATAAATCAGCACCAGCGAAGGCAGTATTAGTTCCATATAAAGGCGATGCATTTTTGCTTAGTACCGGATCAATTAAAAATGATTGTCCATCGATTTTCATGTAGTAAGACGAATGCCCAAACCAAACCATAAAATCTTCTTCAATGGTTTTTTCTAACAAATTCGTATTTACGCAAGGAATACTGTCGGTAGGTTTCGTATGTTCAATTTTAGAAAACAGCAGTTCTTTCATAACACTATAATAATTAGTGTCTTCTGAAAGAGCCGGAGTGTTTGATAAATTATGAAACTGACCGTCTTTATAGTGTTTTGATTTTTTAATTCGTTCCAATCGCTCTCCCGAAGGCTCTTTTCCGAACAACGGATGTTGTAAAAAGATCAATGTTCCGGCAATTAATACGCCAATAACAATAAGTATAGTTGTCATTAATTTTTTTCGTTTTATTTTCATAAAGCGAATGTGCAAAAATTAAATCAAACCAAATGTTAATAAAAATAAAAAAGTCAAGCTTTACGCTTGACTTTTCTGTTTTTATTTCTCTGGAGCCTGATCGATTAAATCCATAAACTCATCTAATTTCGGAGTAATGATAATTTGTGTTCTACGGTTTTTGGTTCTACCGGCATCGGTACTATTGTCCGCAATTGGGTTAAACTCACCACGACCACCAGCCGTTAAACGTTTTGGATTTACACCGTACTGATTTTGCAATGCCTGTACAACTGATGAAGCTCTTAAGGAACTTAAATCCCAGTTGTTGCGAATGTTTTCGCGTTTAATAGGCACATTATCGGTATTACCTTCAATCAACACATCGTAATCTTTATAATCGTTAATTATTTTTGCTACTTTGCTCAACGTTTCGCTTGCACGGTCGGATATTTCATAACTTCCTGATTTATACAACATATTATCAGCCAACGAAATGTAAACCACACCTTTTAAAACCTGTACATCAACATCTCGCAATTCTTCACGACTTAACGAACGGGTTAGGTTGTTAGTTAGCACCACGTTTAAAGAATCGCTTTTGTTTTTGGTGTTCACCAAATGCTGAATGTACTTGTTACTTGCATTGATCTCATCGACCAATTTAGAAATATTCACGTTACCTTGGGTGATACTTTTATCTAAAGATCCTTGCAAAGATTCTAGCGTTTTTTTTAGGGCATCATTAGAAGAGCGTTCTTGTGCCAACATATCTTCTAAGCTTTTTACGCGGGAATTGCACGAGCTTAAATCAACTTCGGATTGATGGAAACGTTGTCCCAATCCTTTATAATCGTCTTGAAGTTTTGTGTAGTTTGCCTGCAAACCTTCATACCTTTTTTTAGAAACGCAACTTGTTAAACCAATGGTTCCTAAAAGAATTACGGGAATTAAAATTCTTTTTCTCATAGTTTATCTTTTTAACAATTCCTATAAAGATACGAATTTCAATAAAAAACTCCTGAATTTTCAGGAGTTTTTTGTGTTATATATTTGTTACGGGTCTGTTTTTGGCAGTTGCCCAAATGTAAATTCCGGCAATGATGAACGGAATACTTAACCACTGACCGGTTGATAATAATCCTAATGAAGATTCAAATCCGCCCTGGCTTTCTTTAACGTATTCAACTACAAATCGAATCAGCCATAAGAAAACTAAAAACACTCCGAAGATTTTTCCTAAATAATTACGCGCATCGGTTTTCCAGTACATAAACATTAAGATAATGAACAAAATTATGTATCCGAATGCTTCATATAATTGTGTTGGATGACGAAACGGAATGGCTTCTAAAATCGAAGAAAATCTAGGATCGGTTTCTATCAGTTTGTAAGCTTCATTTTTATCTTCAACTTGAGTTATTCCAAGTAAGTTGTTGGATCTCCAAAATTCATGTTCGCGAATGAATTTTATTCCGAAAGGGAACGATTGATCTGTAACGTGACCATAAATTTCTGAATTGAAAAAGTTTCCAAATCGAACAAAAACACCGCCAATAGTTATCGGTAAAACCACACGGTCTAAAATCCACAACAACGGTTTTTTGATTATTCTACTGTAAAAGATCATTGCTAAAATAATTCCAATTGCCGCTCCGTGACTTGCTAATCCTCTAAATCCTGTAAACTCAAATTCAGGTTCAAATTTAAAAGGAAGTAAAATTTCCCACGGATGATCTTTATAATAATCTTGCCAACTATAAAAGAAAACATCACCTAAACGTGCACCTAACAACGTGGCGATAAAAGTGTAGAAAAAAAGTTTGTCTAATTCGTCTTGCGAACGGTTTTCGCGTTCGTACACTTTTTTCATAATAAAATAGCCTAATGTAAATGCAACAACAAACATTAAGCTGTAAAAATGTAAGGTAAAACTACCAATGGTAATTCCTTCGGAAGGATTCCAGATCATATAAAATATTTTTAGTTTTTAAGGAACAGGATCGTAACCCGATTTTCCCCACGGATGACATTTTGCAATACGTTTTATGCCTAACCAGCTACCTTTAAACAAGCCGTATTTTTTTAGCGCTTCTAACGTGTAATGCGAACATGTAGGAGTAAACCTGCACGATGGCGGTGTTAAAGGCGAAATTACCAGCTGATAAAAACGTATTAGTACAACAAAGGGAAAAATTAAGATTTTTTTGAGTTGTTCCATAAGTATCAAAGATAAAAAAAGCTACCGTTTAAGTAGCTCTTTTTTGTAAAAAATTATAGGGTAAAAGTTGTGCCGTCTTTTCCGTCTTTTAGTTCGATACCGATTGCTGCCAACTGGTTGCGAATTAAATCGGATTGGGCGAAATCTTTGTTTGCACGAGCCAAATTGCGCATGTTGATTAACATATTTACAACTTCTTCTAATTTAGCATTGTTGTTGGTGTTTTCGCTTGCGTATAATCCCAACACATCAAAAATTAAAGCGTTTAATGTTACTTTTAAAAGATCTAAATCGGCTGCCGAAATAGTTGCTTTGTTTTCTTTAACCGAATTAATAAATTTAACTGCTTCAAAAATCGTTGCGATTAAAATCGGGCTATTAAAATCATCCAATAAAGCATCTAAACATTTCTGTTTCCATTCTGATACATTAAAGGTAGATGCTGCAGACGTGTTTAAATCGGCAAGTGATTTTATAGCATCCATTAATCGATCAAAACCTTTCTCAGATGCCAGCATAGCTTCATTCGATATGTCTAAAACGCTGCGGTAATGTGCTTGTAAAAAACAGAAACGCAATACACCCGGCGTAAAAGGTTTTTCAAAGAAATCGTTTTCACCTGTGATTAACTGCATTGGTAAAATATAGTTTCCTGTAGATTTACTCATACGTTGCCCGTTCATGGTTAACATATTTGCATGCATCCAATAACGAACAGGCGATGTGCCGTTGCAAGCTTTTCCTTGTGCGATTTCACATTCGTGGTGAGGGAATTTTAAATCCATTCCGCCGCCGTGAATATCAAACTGATCGCCCAAATATTTGGTGCTCATTGCGGTACATTCTAAATGCCAACCCGGAAAACCATCGCCCCATGGAGACGACCAACGCATGATATGTTGCGGAGAAGCTTTTTTCCACAAAGCAAAATCCTGTGGATTCTTCTTTTCGTTTTGTCCGTCTAAATCGCGGGTGTTTTCAAACAGTTCTTCAATATTTCTACGCGAAAGTTCCCCGTAATTTAAACCGCGTTTATTGTATTCCAACACATCAAAATAAACCGAACCATTGCTTTCATAAGCAAAACCTTTATCGATTAGCTTTTGAGTAAGTTCTAACTGTTCAATAATATGACCTGTTGCGGTTGGTTCTATAGTAGGCGGAAGCAGGTTGAACAACTTTAATACGTTATGAAAATCAACCGTGTATTTTTGAACAATTTCCATTGGTTCTAACTTCTCTAAACGAGATTGTTTTACAAAACGGTCGTTGTTTACATCTCCATCATCGGTTAAATGACCGGCATCGGTAATGTTTCGTACATAACGTACTTTGAAACCTAAATACTGAAGGCTTCTAAAGATAAAATCAAACGAAAGAAACGTTCGCACATTTCCCAAATGCACGTTGCTGTAAACAGTAGGTCCGCAAACGTACATACCAACTTTATCTTCGTGTAAAGGTTTAAAAAGCTCTTTCTCTCCTGTTAAGGAATTGTATATTTTTAGGTTTGATTTCATATGTTGTTTAACTGTTAAACCGTTTATTTGTTTTGAGAGATAAAATATTTTTTCAGATTGTTTATTTGATTGCAGATTTTTTCGATTTCTTGTCTGCAAATAATATAATTTTCTTCTGATAAATAGTTTAGTTCTTTTGCTATTATTAAATGATTTAATGTTTCCATTGCAGATGAATATGCAATTGTTAAAAAGCGCGATTTGTCAGTAGGTGTATCTCTTGATGTGCCTTCTGCTATATTAGTTGCAATTGATGATGTACTTCTTTTAATTTGAGAAGTAATACCATATTGTTCATTAACCAGAAATAGCTTCGTTATATCGTAAACAAAAATAATAAGGTTTTTAGTATTTTGCCAAACTTCTAATTTCTCAAACGAAAACAGATATCCCATTTCAACCAATTAAACAATTTTACAAATCAACGATTAAACATTAAATTAAAACTGTGTATCTAATTTAATATAGTCTAAAAATTCTCTGCGGGTAACATCGTTTTTAAAAGCACCACTGAACTCTGCAGTAACAGTTGAACTTTCAATATCGCGAATTCCACGAGAATTTACACATAAATGTTTGGCATCAACTACACAGGCAACATCTTCGGTTCCTAATACACGTTTTAATTCTTCAACAATTTGAATAGTTAAACGCTCTTGAACCTGCGGACGTTTTGCGTAATAATCTACAATACGGTTCATTTTAGATAAACCAACTACTTTTCCGTTTGATATATATGCTACATGTGCACGCCCAACAATAGGCAATAAGTGATGTTCACACGTTGAATAAACCACAATGTTTTTTTCAACAAGCATTTCGTTATACTTATATTTATTGTCAAAGGTAGATGATGAAGGTTTTTTAGCAGGATTTAATCCGCCGAAAATTTCCTTAACAAACATTTTAGCCACACGGTTTGGGGTGCCTTTTAGACTGTCGTCTGTTAGATCCATACCCAAGGTGTTTAATATATTTTCGACATCTTTTTTAATCAATTCGATTTTTTCATCGTCAGAAATAGAAAAAGCATCCGCTTTTAACGGCGTATAATCGCTTGTTCCTATATGGTTGTCACCGATATCTTCGTGTAACGCGTCTGATTTACACATAATTTTAATAGTATTTATTTAAAAAATAATAAGGTGCAAATATAGTGAAATGCACTAAATAAACTGTTTTTATAAATAATTTCATTGTTATTATGTCCTTAATATATATAAGTGCATATAACCTATATGTGTTAAAGTTTAGCTTGTTTAAATTTTTTTACAAAAAAAACTTAATAGTTTCTTAATTTTATGTAAATTTCGCTTTTTAAATGAAGTTGTGTTTAAACGCAAAAATTAACTCATAAAATTTATATTAACTAACTATGAGAAACAAATATTTATTAATACTGTTTTTAGTAACCAGCTTTTTAGGGTTTAGTCAACAACCCAATTATGTGGATGTTGATGACACATATACTACAGATCAACTTATAAAGGACATATTAGTAGGTTCTAAATGCGACTTGGTATCTAATGTAAGATACC
>NZ_FOVI01000042.1 GCF_900115115.1 Paenimyroides ummariense | reverse complement strand
GTAAGAAACAAAATCATACACAGAATATATGCAGTTGTTAAAAATAAATCTGTGTATGAAAATTGTTTGGTAGTGTCATAGAAATCGAACTGACGTAAGATAAATATAATAAATAATATCATACACACATATAAAAACAAAAAAATCCCGATTACTAATCTTATCAGTATCGGGATTTCAACTTAAAAAATATAAAGGTTGATTATGACCAGCGTTTGTTTCCATAAGCTTCGTATTGGTATGCGTAAATTCTACTCCATTTATCATATTGAGATCTGCTTAACAGATTTTGAATTTTACGATCGTACTCACGGTCTAACATACGTAGTTTTTGCTCTGGGTTTCTGTATTTTCTAACAATATAGCGCTCTTCGTTTTGTTTGTCTTTTAAAATATCAACCAACATGCGTTCTTGGCGGTTTGATAAATCTAAACGAGAAAAACTATAGTTTCCGTATCTGTTGTTATATTGTTGGCTGTAACGGTTTTCTTGGTATCTGTTATCGGTTCTTACCATTTGGCGTTGCTGTGCAAATCCGCTTAATCCTAAAGCTAATACTGCTAGTGTAATTATTGTTCTCATGATTTCTATTTTTTAATGTTTTAAACTTGTTGTTTGATTAGTGAATTTCAATTGCCGTGCCAAAGTTTAAAATCATAGAAAATTTTAGTTGAATGCAGGTAAACCGATTGATTTTTGAGGTAAACAAAAAAGCATCAAGATTTCTCTTGATGCTTTTCTATATATCTAACTTTTATAATCTTAATACGCTCTTGCGTCGTTACCTTCTACAAAGTTCATAAACGCACGGTTTACTACTCGGTTTCCGCCTGCCGTTGGGTAATTTCCGGTAAAATACCAGTCGCCCAAGTTATCAGGACAAGAAACATGCAGATTTTCTACTGTTTGAAACATGATTTTTAAATCTGCTTTCACTGTTTCTGGATGCAACATTTCAGAGATTTTATCAGAAATTTCTTCATCTGTAAACGGTGCATAAATTTCTTTAACAAAGTTTGTTACTTCAGCATCTGGCAAATGTTCCTGCGTTTTACATTTTGCATAAACTTCATCGATAATATGATACATGTTTCGATCTTTCAACAATTCCAAAGTTGCATTAAAAGCAATCAACGTATCCATTTTAGCCATATCGATACCATAACAATCAGGGTAACGAATTTGCGGAGCCGATGAAACTACAATGATTTTCTTTGGATTTAATCGATCTAACATTTTCACAATCGATTTTTTCAGGGTAGTTCCACGCACAATACTGTCATCAATAACAATCAGCGTATCGGTTGGTTTTACTACACCATACGTAACATCGTACACATGTTCTACCATATCGTCGCGGTTGCTGTCGTCTGTAATAAAGGTACGCAACTTAGCATCTTTAATGGTAATTTTTTCTGATCGAATGGTTTTAGAAAGAATTTCCTGTAATTTTTCCGGATTTAACTCATCTTTCAAAGCCAGAATACGCTCGGTTTTCTGTTGATTTAAAAACTCTTGCGCTCCTTCAACCATTCCAAAATACGAAACTTCGGCTGTGTTAGGAATGTAAGAGAATACAGCATTTTCAACATCGTTATTCAATTCCTTCAAAATCATGGGCATCATGGTTCTACCTAACATTTTACGTTCTTGGTAGATTGATGCATCGTTTCCTCTTGAAAAATAAATACGTTCAAACGAACATGCTTTTCTTTCTAACGGTTCTAAAATTTCTTCAAAAGAAACCTGCCCGTCTTTTTTAATGATGATTGCGTGTCCAGGATCCAACTCTTTAATTTCGTTGAAAGGAACATTAAATGCAGTTTGAATCACCGGACGTTCTGATGCTACTACAACAATTTCTTCGTCTTCGTAATAAAACGCTGGGCGAATACCTGCCGGATCGCGCAATACAAATGCATCGCCGTGCCCCAACATACCTGCCATTGCAAAACCACCGTCCCAATTTTTAGATGCTCTGCGTAAAATACGTGCAATATCTAAACGCTCGCCAATTACGGGTGAAGCATCTTTTTTAGACAAACCTTCTTTATCGCGTAATTCAAAGTACAAATCTTCTACTTCATCATCTAAAAAATGACCGATTTTTTCCATTACCGTAACGGTATCAGCCATTTCTTTTGGATGTTGTCCTAATCGAACCAAATCAGCAAACAATTCTTTAACATTGGTTAAGTTGAAGTTTCCAGCAACAATAAGATTACGGTGCATCCAATTGTTCTGACGTAAAAACGGATGTACGCTTTCTATGTTATTTTTTCCGAAAGTCCCGTAACGTACGTGCCCCAAAAACACTTCGCCTAAATAAGGAATGTGTTTTTTCTGTGCATCAACATCGTTTAACCATTCCGGATTTTCTTCTAATTCCTGATTGATTCTTCCGTTAACTTGCGAAAAAATGTCTTGAATTGGAGATGTTTTGTTAGATCGAACTCGGCTTATGTAACGCTCACCTGGTTCCATATCTAATTTAATGCTTGCCAAACCTGCCCCGTCTTGTCCGCGATTGTGCTGTTTTTCAAGCAAAAGGTACATTTTTTGAATGGCATAAAAACTTGAACCGTACTTTTCTTTATAAAAAGACAACGGTTTTTTTAATCTTAAAAGTGCAATACCACATTCGTGTTTTATAGCGTCGCTCATTGTTATATGTTGTTGTGTTGTAGTTAAACCAAAAAAAGCCCGCAATTTGGGCTTTCTGTTTTTATTGTGCTAGTTCTATATCGAACTGTGTTAGCATTTTAAACTGTTGTAAACGTGCGTTTACTTCTTCTTTTTCTAAACTTTCCATGCGTTGCGTTCCGAATTTTTCAACACAGAACGATGCCAAGTTAGATCCGTGAATAATAGCGTTCTTCATATTATGGAACGAAACATTACCTTGTTGTGCCAAATAGCCCGAAAAGCCGCCGGCAAACGTATCACCTGCTCCCGTTGGATCAAAAACTTCTTTTAAAGGTAATGCCGGTGCAAAAAACACTTGCTCGTTATTAAAAAGTAACGCACCGTGTTCTCCTTTTTTAATCACCACGAATTTTGGTCCCATGGTATGAATGATTTCTGCTGCTTTAACTAATGAATATTCACCAGAAAGCTGGCGCGCTTCTTCATCGTTAATTGTAAGAACATCTACACGTTTTAAAACCTGTTTTAATTCTTCTAAAGCACAATCCATCCAAAAGTTCATGGTATCTAAAACAACCAATTTTGGTTTTGATGTTAATTGATCTAAAACTCCGATTTGAATATTAGGATGCAAATTTCCTAACATAATAACATCAGAATCTTTAAAATCTTCTGGAACAATCGGGTTAAAATCTGCTAAAACGTTTAACTGCGTATCCAACGTATCGCGCGAATTTAAATCGTTATGATACAAACCGCTCCAGAAAAAGGTTTTGCCTTCTTTTACGATTTCAATACCAGAAATATCGATGTTTCTATTTGATAATAAATCTAAATATTCCTGAGAAAAATCGTCTCCAACTACAGAAACAATTGCCGATTTTACATTAAAATGCGATGCCGATAAACCTATATATGTTGCGGCTCCACCAAGAATTTTGTCGGTTTTACCAAAAGGCGTTTCAATTGCATCATAAGCAACCGTTCCTACAATCAATAATTTGTTCATATAGTTGTTAGTAAATGAAGATGCAAAGATAATACGAAACCAACTAATACGCAAACACGTTTGTTATTCATTAACATAGATTAATTTTCGTTTATTTAAAGCGAAGAAATACGGTATTTAAAGTTTATTTTCAAGATCTTGCTTTCCAATAATTGCCATTATTTCAACAACATTATTGGTTACTTTATAGTAAATAGCATCTGAACCACAAACACACCGACGATAACCTTTCTTAATAAAATCGACTGATTCAAAAGATAAAGGTAGCCGAGAAATCATTTCAAAATGATCAAAAAAGGAATTAAAATAAGCATCTGCCTGCAACATACCAAATCTTTCGACTCCGTAATGATGAATTCTAATCAAATCTTCTTTAGCAGTATTACTTAACTTATAGTTAGCCATTAAGCAACTCTTTAGATAATTTTAAAATTTCATCTTTACTGTCAGTAGTAAATCCACTTTTTTCAGCTTTTTCTAATTTTTCCTTTATCCATTCTTGTTTGCGAGCTTGTCTAATTA
Organism: Paenimyroides ummariense; assembly: GCF_900115115.1. Lineage (GTDB taxonomy): Bacteria > Bacteroidota > Bacteroidia > Flavobacteriales > Flavobacteriaceae > Flavobacterium > Flavobacterium ummariense. Next base: position 11,844 of record NZ_FOVI01000042.1, on the reverse strand, counting down.
AATCATTAACCAACTCACTTTTACTGGCATATTCTTTATTTTCAACTTGATTTTTTAACCATTGATCATTAGGTTCTGTAAGAGAAATACTTTGTCGTGCCATAATTTTATTTTTGATGTAAATTTACACCAAAAAAGCATCATCCACAATTTTTTAATAATTATTTATATCAACACTTAATTTTCATTTTCTTCGTACCATTCGTCTATCAGCAATTTAGGTTCTTTTGATGCTTGAACCGCTAAAAAATCGCAACGTTCATTCATTGGGTGGTTGTTATGCCCCTTTATCCATTGAAATTTCACCTGATGTTTCCGATAAACCTTCAAGAATCGTAACCATAAATCGGGATTTTTCTTACCTGCAAAACCTTTCTTTTCCCAACCAAAAACCCAACCTTTGGTAACCGAATCTACTACATATTTAGAATCTGAAATTACTAAAACCGTTAAATTATCCTTTGTTAAAGCTTCTAATCCAATAATCACAGCCAATAATTCCATACGGTTATTGGTTGTTTTGCGATATCCTTTTGATAATTCTTTGTAATGTTTGGTGTTGTTTAAATGAAGTATTACACCATAACCACCCGGACCTGGATTTCCGCGCGATGAACCATCGGTATATAGAAGAATTTCGGGTTGCATGTAATTTAGTTTGTTGCAAAAATACAATTCTATTTTGGCATTTTTTTTGTTAACACCTATCAAAAGACAAAATCCTATGAAGAAATACTTACTTATACTTGGTTTGTTGGCTGTTACCAATATCTTTGCGCAAAATAAAAATACGGTTTATAATTACGACTATAACTATGCAAATAAAATGTCGAGATTATGGATTGATTTTGATATTATTGCAGAGTACGATTTTTTAGAACATAAGCTGTTTCATAAAGATTTCACTTTGAAAGACGGCTATATTTTTAAGAACACAAACGATTCATTAATCGAAATTGGTTTTTACAATACCGAACAATTTGTTGTGAATAGAGAGGTTTACGAAATGAAATATCCTGCTGCCGGTAGAATTGCTATTCGTAAAAAAGGAGACAAAACCTGGTTAAGAGTAAACACCAAGCAAACAACGGTTTCGTTTATAGAATCAGCAGAAAATATTCCTGAGATGGTTCAATTTTGGGCAATAACAACTGCTTTGCAACGCGAATTTTTTCATAGGGAAAGGCGATTGTATCAAAAAGCAACATCAACCAATATTACCGTGAAAACAGAAACATCGTTATAAAATATTTTTATGAAACCACTACTAACGCTCATTCTACTATTAAGTTTTTCTTTAGGAAACGCACAATATTTACAAAACGACACCATTTATTTCGATATTCCGAACGATACCCTTGCTCGACTTTGGGACAGTCACGATTACAACCATACCGATATAGATTTAAAAAACAGAAGAATTATTAACGATTATTACGTTTTTGAAGATGATGTTATTTTTGCTGTTGATGATTCTTTATCGTTTGAAATTGGAAGTTACGATAAAAACAATCTGTACTTAGAAAAGCAATACAAATTTTCGAAACCATTATTCAATAGATTAGAAATAACCGAAGTTGAAAGCAAAAAATCGGCTAAAGTGCGTACAAAAGCCGATCATATTATTTTTGAAGATCCTCACCATATTCTAACCGATGTTATTAAACTGTGGTTAAGCGAAAAGTGTATTCGTCGTTTGCTAAACCGAGAAGAAGCCGAAGGTTTTATTAGCGAAATACTTATAGGTGTTGGAACATCGTTTTAATCGTTCAACAATTTTTCAATTACTTTCGGGAAATGCTCGTATTCTAATTCATGAACTTTAGCTGCAACATCTAAAGCAGTATCGGTTTCAGCAACCGGCGTTTTAGCCTGAAAAATCACCGCACCTTCATCGTAATGTTCGCTTACATAATGAATGGTTATCCCGGTTTCCGTTTCTTTATTTGCAACAACAGCATCGTGAACAAAACTTCCGTACATACCTTTCCCTCCAAATTTTGGTAAAAGCGCCGGATGAATATTCACTATTTTATTAGGATATAGCGCCACAATATCAGCAGGAAACAACAATAAATATCCAGCCAGAACAATTAAATCGGGCTTTAACTCAGTAATTCTATCAAGCAAAACTCCCTCATCATTCTGCTTTTTTGTAATTACTTCGGCAGAAACATTCATTTTTTTAGCTCGATCTAAAACAAAAGCATCTTTTTTATTGGTAATAATATGAAAGTTGTGCAAACTATTTTTTTCTCTAAAATATTTAATGATATTTTCTGCGTTACTTCCCGAGCCTGAAGCTAATAAAACAATTTTTTTCATATAATTACGATACTTTTTATTGGATATTAAAGATTAAATAATTAATTTAACCAGCACAAAAATCGAAAAAAATATCCATTTAAAAATTATTTTTTTAACTTCGCAGTTACAAAAACAATTAAAAGTGTGGTTTTAAATTAAAGTTTTATATTTTTGCCACAACAATTAAACTTAAAAAATAGAAAAGGTTATGTCAGACATTGCATCAAGAGTAAAAGCAATTATCGTTGACAAATTAGGAGTTGACGAAAACGAAGTTGTAACAGAAGCAAGCTTCACAAATGATTTAGGAGCTGATTCATTAGACACTGTTGAGCTAATCATGGAATTTGAAAAAGAATTTGATATTCAAATCCCAGACGATCAAGCTGAAAACATTGCTACTGTTGGTCAAGCTATCTCTTACATCGAAGAGGCTAAAAAATAATAACTAAATAAGCCTGTGCAGTAAATTAATTATTGCACGGGTGTTATTATTTACACTTTTCAAAGTTTAAGATTAAATTAAATTAGATCTAAAATCTGTAAAATTATAGCAACCCAATGTTTCGCTTTTATTGAAACTTGGGTTTTTATTTTTTTAATTAAAATGTACTTATATGAATTTAAAGCGAGTTGTTGTTACTGGTTTAGGTGCCCTAACTCCTATTGGAAATAACGTTGCAGCTTACTGGAACGGACTTATTAACGGAGTAAGCGGCGCAGCGCCAATTACCTATTTTGACGCTTCGAACTTTAAAACTCAATTTGCTTGTGAGGTTAAAGATTTTAATGTTGAAGATTTTATCGACAGGAAAGAAGCAAGAAAAATGGATCGCTATACCCAATACGCTATGGTTACTGCAACCGAAGCTATGGAAGATGCAAATTTTGATTTCGATAAATTGAATGCCGATCGTGCAGGTGTAATCTGGGGTTCGGGAATTGGTGGTTTACAAACTTTCCAAGACGAGGTTACCAATTTTAACCAAGGAAACGGTGTGCCAAAATTCAATCCGTTCTTTATTCCTAAAATGATTGCTGATATTGCCGGTGGATTAATTTCTATGAAATACAACCTGCGCGGACCAAACTTTACAACGGTTTCTGCTTGTGCATCATCTACTAACGCAATTATCGATGCTTTTAACTACATTCGTTTAGGTATGGCTGATGTTATTGTTACAGGTGGATCTGAAGCAGCAGTTACTATTGCAGGAATCGGCGGATTTAACGCTATGCACGCATTATCTACAAGAAACGATGATCCAAAAACAGCATCAAGACCAATGGATAAAGACCGTGACGGTTTTGTTTTAGGTGAAGGTGCAGGTGCTTTGGTTTTAGAAGAATACGAACATGCGGTTGCTCGTGGTGCAAAAATCTACTGTGAAATTGGCGGTGGCGGTATGAGTGCCGATGCACACCACATTACGGCTCCACACCCTGAAGGTTTAGGTGCTAAAAACGTAATGTTAAACTGTTTGCGCGATGCCGGTTTAAAACCAACCGATGTTGATGGTGTAAACATGCACGGAACATCAACTCCGCTTGGAGATATCGCAGAATCTAAAGCAATTTTAGAGGTTTTTGGTGAACACGCTTATACAATGAACTTGAATTCAACAAAATCTATGACCGGGCATTTGCTTGGTGCAACAGGTGCTATTGAAGCTATTTCTTGTATTTTGGCAATTCAGCATGGAATCGTTCCACCAACAATTAACCATTTTACCGACGATGAAAACATCGACCCTAAACTAAACTTTACGTTTAACAAAGCACAAAAACGCGATGTTAAGGTTTTAATGAGCAATACGTTTGGTTTTGGCGGACACAATGCTTGTGTTTTGGTTAAAAAATTAGAAAACTAATTAAGCATGAATTGGCTTAAAAAAATACTGACAAAAAAATCCCCTATTAACGATAGCGGGATTTTTTGTTCAGAAATTTCGAAAATAATCGAATACAAGCCAAAAAATCCGTTGCTTTTTGAAACCGCGTTTACACATCGTTCGCTTAACAAAATCGGTATAACAGGCGAACCTTTAAATTACGAGCGTCTGGAATTTTTGGGCGATGCTATTTTAGGATCGGTCATTGCTGCGTTTTTGTATAAAAATGCCCCGAAAGGCGATGAAGGTTACCTTACCCAAATGCGATCGAAAATCGTTAACAGATCATATTTGAACAGCATTGGTAAAAAACTGCATTTGATTGATTTGGTTCAAACAAAAGCCAATATTCACAACTTTGGCGATAACATTAACGGTAATTTGTTAGAATCTTTAATCGGCGCCATTTATGTTGATTGCGGATTTACAGCCTGTGAAAAATTCATCTACAAAAACATTCTGATCGATTTTAAAGATCTGGAACATCTGGAAAATAAAATATCAAGCTACAAAAGTCTTTTTATTGAATATTGCCAGAAAAACAAATGTACTTTTAAGTTTGAAAACTGCGACGATAACGGAAAAGACAATGTAAAACATTTCTACATAAAACTGTATTTTAACGAAGTGGTTATTGCACGTGCACGTGCCACAAGCAAGAAAAAAGCCGAAGAAAAAGCAGCTCATCGCGCCTACTTTGCATTGCAAAATCAAATACAGCATCATTAAAAAATGATTAAATATTGCGTTTCAGTCAATAATAGCATTTAAATTTTGTATTTTTGTTAAAGAATGACGCCGCAGAAAAAAAATACAAACGAAGTTTTACACAAACTGGATTTTATTGATGACGATAAGGACGATATTGTTCTAATTGCCGTAAAATCTAACATGCCCGATTACAAAATGGCGTATTCTTTAAACAGATATTTGGGCGTGCAGTTTAAAAAAGTGCTTCCTGAAATATCGCTGACAGAAAATGTAACTGCTTTTTTTCGGAGTTTTTTGTATCAAGATCATAAAAACCATTTAATTTGGCGGTTGTTCGAAAATAAATCGAATTATACAGAAAATGATACCGACGAAGGTTATTCTTTGTTCAAAAACAACGAAGATTTGTTTGCAGCAACACATTATCTGATACCCGAATGGAAAAATATAGACTTTTTTATTCTGATTGAAAACACCGATTTTTTGTTTGAAACGGAAGAATTGTTAGAGAAACTTCAAAACATAAAGAACATATCTACCCAATTTGTTGTTGATATTGATTCTTTAAATATAAAATCACAAAAAAATTTAATTTTTTAATATGTTACCAAGAAAAAAAACAAAAATAGTCGCAACCTTAGGTCCGGCTTGCAGCACCAAAGAGATAATTAAACAAATGATTGAATCTGGTGTAAATGTTTTTAGAATTAACTTTTCGCACGCAGATTATTTTGACATCGAGGATAAGGTTAAAATTATTCGCGAGTTAAACGACGAATTTAACTACAACACTTCTATATTAGCCGATTTACAAGGTCCAAAATTACGCGTAGGTGTAATGAAAGACGAAGTTGTTCTTAAAAAAGGCGATATTATTACTTTTTCTACCAAAGAAGAATTTTTAGGCACAGCCGAAAAAGTGTACATGACCTACAAAAGTTTCCCTCAAGATGTAAATCCTGGTGAAAGCATTTTGTTAGACGATGGTAAACTTATTTTCACGGTGTTAGACACAGATGGTATTCATGAAGTTAGAGCCGTTGTTGTACAAGGTGGCCCGTTACGATCTAAAAAAGGAGTAAACTTACCTAACACAAAAGTTTCATTACCAGCTTTAACAGAGAAAGACATTAAAGATGCTCTTTTCGCGATTAAATTAAGCGTGGATTGGATTGCGCTTTCTTTTGTTAGAACCGAAGACGATTTAGAAGATTTACGTTTATTGATTGAAGAACATTCTGATCATAAAATTCCGATTATTGCTAAAATTGAAAAACCGGAAGCAGTTGCAAACATCAATAAAATTGTATCGCATTGCGATGGTTTAATGGTGGCTCGTGGAGATTTGGGTGTTGAAATCCCGGCTCAAGAAGTTCCGTTGATTCAAAAACAATTGGTTCATAAGGCAAAATACGCACGTATTCCGGTAATTATTGCTACACAGATGATGGAAACCATGATTACCAGCTTAACACCTACCCGTGCCGAAGTAAACGACGTCGCAAACTCTGTAATGGATGGAGCTGATGCGGTAATGCTTTCTGGCGAAACATCGGTGGGTAATTATCCGGTTCAGGTTATCGAAAAAATGACACAGATTATTAACAGTGTAGAAAATTCTGAACTGATTAAATTACCTGTTAACGACCCAAAAATTAAAACCAAGCGTTTTATCACCAAATCTATTTGTTACCACGCAGCCATTATGGCAAACGATATTGAAGCAAAGGTTATTAATACGTTGACCAATTCTGGCTACACCGCGTTTCAAATCTCGGCTTGGCGACCAAATGCACATATTTTAGCCTACACATCAAACAAAAACATGCTTACGCAGTTAAGTTTGCTTTGGGGTGTTACTGCTTTTTGGTACGATAAATACGAAAGCACCGATGTTACCATTGAAGACATTAACCAGATAGCGAAAGATTACAATTACGTAACCGAAGGCGATTATACGATTAATTTAGCATCGATGCCTTTAAACGAAAAAGGAATGGTGAATACCATTCGCGTTTCTGAAATTGAGTAAAAAGAAATTTATTACATACATTAAAAAGTCATTCTTAACCGAGAATGGCTTTTTTGTTTGCAAAAAGGATTACAGTGAAAATCCTTTTTGTAAGGAACGAACAAAAAGATTGTAACGTAAAGCCCGATCCGCCTCGGCGGAATTGCCCAAATAAAAAATAGACCAATAAAAAAGCTGAAAGTAACTACTATACTTTCGGCTTTTTTGATTTTTAAAATTGAAAGAAAGCTAGAGATTTATTGATATAATCTTCAATTATTTCATTACAAAAATCACTTGAAGTAACGGATAAATCAATTAAATAGATTTATCTAAAATAAAGCACCAAAAACAAGTTTACAATTTGTGAACATTTTTTTTATCTTTGTATTATGAAAGTTTTAGTTAAAAGAACCTTACATTATTATATTGCTAAATATCAATTAGCCGAAAAATCCTTAATTGCTTGGGAAAACGAGTTCTCTAAAACAACATTTAAAAATTTCAATGAAATTAAAAGTGTCTATCGAAATGCAAGTATTGTAGGTAGTAACAGGGTTGTTTTTAATATAAAAGGCAATGATTTTAGACTTGTTGTTTCGGTTAATTTTACACAACAAGCTTGTTATGTTATTTGGTTTGGAACACACAATGAATACGACCAAATTAATGTAGAAACAGTAAAATATGATGTAAATATCAATAACTTCAAACAAAACAAATGATTATGAATTGGACTATTTTAAAAACAGAAGAAGATTATAACAAAGCAAACGAACGATTAATGGAATTGTTTGATGCGGATTTAAATACAGCTAAAAATGACGAGCTTGCACTACTCATTTTGTTGATCGAAGATTATGACAACAAGCATTATGTTTTGCCGCAAATGGATATTTTGGATATTATAAAAGAAAAAATGCAAGAGCAAGGACTTAAATACCAAGATTTAGAACCAATCATTGGCAGCAAAGGCTATGTTTCTTCTATACTTTCAGGCAAAAGAGCATTAACGCTTAAAATAGCTAAACGCTTACGAGATTATTTTAATTTACCCGCAGAATTATTTTTACAAGCTTAAATAAAAAAACGACTATTCTTAACCGGGAATGGCTTTTTTGTTTGCAAAAGGGATTGCCGTGAAAATCCTTTTTGTGAGGAACGAACAAAAAGATTGTAACGTAAAGCCCGATCCGCCTCGGCGGAATTGCCCAAATAAAAAATAGACCAATAAAAAAGCCCCGAATAAATTCGAGGCTTTTTGGTATAAAATAATGTTGATTATTTTTTCTTTTTTGCTCCTTTTTCTGCTTTTGCAGCTTCTTGAGCAGCTTTCATTGCAGCACGAGAGATACGTACTTGTGCAATTACTGTATTGTCTGGTTGTAACAATTTAAAGTTGTTTGTTGGCAACTTAGTAATGTATAATTTGTTACCCATTTCTAAGTCTGTAATATCAGCTTCTACGAAATCAGGTAAGTTTGCTGGTAAAGCACGTACTTTTAATTTACGTTGGTTTAAACGTAAAACACCACCTGCCATAACACCTTTACTGTTACCTACAACTTTTACAGGAACATCCATAGTAATTTCTTTGTCAGCGTGTAACTGGTAGAAATCGATGTGTAAAATTTTGTCTGATACCGGATCAAACTGAATATCTTGTAAAATAGCGTCAACTTTTTTAGTACCTAAATCAATTGCAACAGTGTGTACGTTTGGAGTATACACTAAGCTTTTGAATGCTTTTTCTTCAGCTGTAAAATGTACTGGTTGTTCTCCTCCGTAAACTACGCAAGGAACCAATCCAGCATTACGTGCGGTTTTAGTAGCTACTTTACCCACGCTTTCTCTTTCTTGTCCTTTAATTGAAATTGATTTCATTTTAAATATATAAAAATTAATAAAAAATTACATGATAAATTTATCACTGATCGATGTGTTGTTTTGTACCATGTGCATTACATCTGCAAATAATTCGGCACAGCTTAACACTCGTATTTTGTTGCTTTCATTTTTCAACGGAATAGAATCGGTTACGATTAATTCTGTTAACGATGAGTTTTCTATTTTCTCTACTGCATTGCCCGATAAAATGGCATGTGTACAAATTGCACGTACGCTTAAGGCTCCGCGTTCCATCATCACATCGGCAGCTTTTGCTAATGTTCCTCCGGTATCAATCATATCATCTACCAAAATAACGTTTCTGCCGTTTACGTCACCAATCAATTCCATAGTGTCTATAACATTGGCTTTTTTACGCTGTTTGTAACATACAACCACTTCGCTTTCTAAATACTTTGCATAGGCATACGCACGTTTAGATCCACCCATATCTGGCGATGCAATGGTTAGATTTTCTAAACCTAACGATTGTACATAAGGCAAGAAAATAGTTGATGCATACAAGTGATCTACCGGTTTTTCAAAGAAACCTTGTATTTGATCGGCATGTAAATCCATGGTCATTACACGAGTTGCACCAGCGGTTTCTAACATTTTAGCTACTAATTTTGCACCTATTGGCACACGCGGCTTGTCTTTACGATCTTGACGTGCCCAACCGAAATAAGGAATTACAGCCGTAATGTGACGAGCAGATGCACGTTTTGCAGCATCGCACATTAACAACAATTCCATTAAGTTATCGGCGCTTGGAAAAGTAGAACATACTAAAAACACACGTAACCCACGGATAGACTCTTCAAACGACGGTTGAAATTCGCCATCACTGTAATGCGAAAATGTTACGCGTCCTAATGCTACACCGTAATGTTTTGCAATTTTTTCTGCTAATACTGTACTTTGCGAACATGCAAATACTTTTGCTTCAGGTTCAAAGTAACTCATTGTTGCTTAATTTAGTAGTTATTATTGTTAGTTATATTGTGGGTGCAAATTTAAAAATAATTTTAATGATACCGCATTTTTTTTGACATTTTATTTGTTTTAAATAATTTTGTGTTTACATTTGCATCACAATTTCAAGCAAAAAGCCTGAGTGGCGGAATTGGTAGACGCGCACGACTCAAACTCGTGTTCTTCGGAGTGTGGGTTCGATTCCCACCTCAGGTACAGAAAGCTCAACTGCAAAGTTGGGCTTTTTTGTTATTCAACCCATACACTTTGCAATTCCGTAGAATCTAATATCCTTAAATTTAATATTCTACTAAAATGTATTGCCATTTTAAAAGCATCATTTTTATCTTCTGATTTATAAAAAGTAATATATCTACTTCCTTCATAAAACAAATTAATAAGATAAACTTCATCTCTCATGACCGTTGAGGCAGTTGCTACACTTATCCTCTTGCCTTCAATTGTTTTAAAAACCGTAATATAATCAAACGCAGGTAACTTTTGCCATTTACCGATATGGATTCCAAAAACCGATTTAATATTGCGATACATCTTTTGTTCAAAATCAATTTGTGATCCTTCTGTAATCAACATACAAAAACCAATCACACTAAAAACCAATCCAAAAAACAAATGGATATAAATAAGGAAGTACAAACCCGAAATAAAAAGCAGTAAAGAAATAAAGTATTTTGTAAACGATCTTTTACGTAAATAAGTAATTTTGTTCATAATTTAAAACTTAACATTAGTTGGTCTAAATATAATAAGTATTTTCCTTATTTTTATGGTATATAAATACGTATCAACATGAAAAAAGACCAATTAAAGAAAAAGCTTAAAGAGCAAAATAAGCAATTAAAAAAACAAAAATCGATTATAAAATCGTATAAAAAATTATTGGGAGAGTACGAAGATCTTTCAAAAAGAATGAAAAAGAACATTAAAAAGTTTGAATCATTGTTAGAAGATATCGAAGTTGAAGAAGAGTTAACCGAAGAAGAAATCGATCAAATTATGAGTCAGTTTACAGAGGAAAATGATGAAGACGAAGACCATGAACTTGATACTAATAATGAAAAATAACATACAAAAATCCTCATAACCGAGGATTTTTTCTTTCACAACACACCTCGAATTACCTATTCAATGCAAAACAACCAAGGAATTTCTGTTAATGACGCAATAAAAAAATTAGAATATTACTGTTCTTACCAAGATCGATGTTATAAAGAAGTCACGGCTAAATTAAAATCGTTAGGCATGTTTCAAACCGCAATTGACCATATTTTAGATCATTTGGTTGCAAATAACTTTTTAAACGAAGAGAGATATGCCAAAAGTTTTGCCAGAGGTAAGCACAGGTTTAAACATTGGGGCAAGCGCCGTATAGAACAAGAACTGAAATTTCGAGATATATCTTCCTACAACATAAAAACCGCCTTAAAAGAAATCGAAGCCGATTATCTACCCAATTTCTACGCCTTAGCAGAACGCAAATGGCAAAACACCACCGAAACATCATTAGAAAAGAAAAAACGCAAATGGGTCGATTTTTTAATGCGTAAAGGCTACGAAAGCAATTTAATTTTTGATCTTTTAAAAGATTTACAATAACTCCTGCATTAATTAGGAGTTTTTTTTATGTTTGATTTGGGCAATCCCTTCCGCTTGCGCTACAGGTCGGGCTGTCGCGAGTCGCTTTTTGTTTTGTACCCTGAGCCTGCCGAAGGGCAACAAAAGAGCTCAACAATCGCTCCATCCTTATTGCGGGATGCCGGATGTTTGATGTTGGATGTTTGATGTTGGATGATTGATGTTTGATGTTAGACTAATATTTGTTTAAAGTTTAACATTCAAAGTTTCTATGTAAGCCTAAAATCCGTGCAAATCTGTGCAATCTATGGTTAAATTAAATCCTCTAAAACAAAAAAAGTCCCTTACTATTCAAGTAAAGGACTTTCTCAAAAAAAGGCGGCGACATACTCTCCCACATTAAGATGCAGTACCATCTGCGCAATCGGGCTTAACTTCTCTGTTCGGAATGGGAAGAGGTGAGCC
>NZ_FOVI01000041.1 GCF_900115115.1 Paenimyroides ummariense | reverse complement strand
ATGAAGAAATTGTTGGTAGATCGGGATTTGTAATTTCATCTAATTTTCAACGCGCAAGGTGGTACGACGGTAAAGTTTACACATGGATAGGTAGATCAGTAAGAGGAGGAAGAGGTGAAGGTAATAGTGGACTGAAGTTCGATATACTGGCAGATAAAGAACCTGATAGTTAAATACTTACTTTTTAGTTGTTATTAAATATTATTTAGTTTAATTAAAAATGAATACAATATTGTTAAAACTATGCCTTAATAAAAGTATGGCATAGTTTTTTCGTCTTTTACGCAACAATAACAATTAGATAACTCAATAATTTATTATTCTATGAAAAAATTTTTACACTTTTTTTTACTAATACCTTTGATGGCTGTAAGTCAGACACAGATAGGACAGAAGATAGAGGGAGTAAGTAATGGCGGGACTTTTGGTACAAGTGCTTCTATCTCCGCAGATGGTAGTGTAATTGCTGTAGGAGCTCCGACTAATAATGACAATGGCTCTCTCTCAGGACATGTACGTATATACCAAAATACAAATAATATCTGGACTCAGATAGGAAACGATATTCAAGGTGTAGGATCTACAAATCGTTGTGGCGAAAGTATTGCACTTTCTTCTGACGGATCTGTAGTTGCAATTGGTTCGCCTTTTCAAAGTTCTTCAACCGGTCACGTACGAGTATTCGAAAATGTATCTGGTAATTGGGTCCAAGTAGGACAAGATATAGTTGGTGATGCTATAGTTAATTATAGTGGAATAGCTGTTTCAATGTCAGCGGACGGAAAGATAATTGCGATCGGCGCGCCTGAGAACGATGGGAATGGTAGTAATTCAGGTGTCGTTAAAATATTTGAGAATGTCGCTGGAGTATGGACACAGTTAGGGCAAAATATCCAGGGAGATGCTCCCAATGATAGATTTGGTCAATATGTTAAGCTTTCACGTGATGGAAGTACTGTGGCAGCGAGCTCTGTATTCAACAGTACAAATGGCTCATCCTCAGGACATACTAAAGTGTTTAAAAACATTTCAGGAGTATGGACGCAAGTAGGACAAAATATTAATGGTGAAAGTTCGAACAATCAAAGTGGAACGGGAATTTCACTATCAGAGAATGGTGATATAATAGCTGTGGGAGCCCCAAATCAGGCTGCAAACGGTAATTTTATGGCAGGTGTTGTGAAAATTTATAAAAATGTTAATGGTGCTTGGACTCAGGTAGGCCAAAACATTATTGGAGATAATGAATATGATGGAAATGGATTTAGAATTGAACTTTCTAATGACGGTATGGTATTAGTAACTACTTCGCTTGGGGATTCTACGCAGAATTATAATTCAGGAGCTGTTAGAGTTTTTCGCAATATAGCAAATGTTTGGACTCTGGTGTCAACCATATACGGAGAAGGGGCTCAAGATCAATTCGGTATGGCTTTAGCACTAACACCAGATGCTTCAAAACTTATTATTGGCGCACCACAAGCAGGTGCAGGTGGTAATGTATTCACAAAAGGCTACGCTAAAGTATATGATTTATCTGGAGTACTTTCTACAAAAAAAATAAACGCTGTTAATTTTAATGTTTACCCTAATCCATCAAGTGATGTACTTAATATTGAATTGGATGATAATGCGGTGTTAGAAAATGTAACAATCTATAATAATTTAGGTCAAAAAATAAAGTCTGCAAAAACAACTGTTTTTGATGTTAGCACACTAGCAAAAGGATTATATTTTGTAGAAATTACCACCAATATAGGTAAGGCAGATCAAAAAGTGATTATCAAGTAATTTCATTATTAAATTCAAAATAAAAGATATATGTTAAAAAAATTTTTATGTATAGTGTCATTCGTATTGTTGCCATTACTTTCTGTTGCGCAGGACGCAGACCAGGAATACGAATTGAGATCCAACGAAAAGGAAGGTTGGATTATTAATAAAAAGGGTGAAAAGATCGAAGGTGTCTTAAGATTGATGGGTTCCGAAGATTCTCCATGGGTCAACCAGCAAAAAGTTAGATTTATCGCAAAATCTGATATTGACCCTAGTAAAAAACGCCAGAAACTTAAGGTACTTGATGTTGATGATTTAAAAGGTTATGCAGCCTATGATGGAGATGTATTGCGCGAATTCGAACTTATAAAATATACTAATGTTCGCGAATCTTCCAGAGGCGGCAGCGGATTAGGCGGTAGCATTAAAAGTATTAAAAATTTGAGCAACAGCAACCATATCGCTGAGATAATGATAAAAGGGCCTGTTACTGTGTACAGACTTTACGGACTTCCAACAGCAGTTGCTATTGGTAACAAGCAGGTGCAGGAAATGGAAGATGATTTAAAGCGCTTAAGAAGTACACCGAGTATTCTGGTTTCAAAAAACGGAGGTAAGATCGAAGAGCTTAACAGCAGCGACATGAAGAAGCTTACAGAAGACTGTGAATTTGTACGTGCTAAAATGCTTAATAAAAAATATGTAAGCTACGATCCAGACAAAGAAGAAAAAAAGCGTTCTAAAATGGGAGCTTTATTGAAAAGTGAAATGGAATTAGACGGAGAAAAAATTCAAAAAATGGCACTGGAAGTCCTTACGGATTATAATGCTAATTGCGGAAAATAGTACATGTACAAATAACAGATAATAATTGTTTTAAGCTACAACACTTTCAAGAAACCTTAAAAGTAATATAAGTGGTTCGGTAGAACTCCCGTTAACCACCCAAAACAGCTATAGCGATTCATAATTTGAATCGCTATTTATTTTTTAAAGATTTTTCTATTAAAATTTCAATATAAAAATTTTTAAAAATTAGTTAGATTAGATATAATATTTTCATATTTATTTCATTCTTGCTTTTTTATTTTTGATAAAGTTATATATTTTAAAAGTAAAATTATAAAGCTGGTATTCATTGTCTTTGAAAAGGATTTATTGTCTGGAAAAAGAAAGCCTGAAAATTGGAATTGAGTAAATTATAAATCTATTATATGATTATAGTTTAACCTTTCTAATTTTAAATTTTTGTTCGGAACAAATCCGAGAATTTGAAATCATTATCAAATAGGTAAAGCTCATCTTCTGCAACGGTCATCTTTTCAGGTCTTCTGCTATTGTTTCCATGTTCATTTTTTTATTTAATAAACAATTGGTGCAGTAAAGTAAATCACTCATTAATTAGTAGATTTGTGTTGCATAATTCAGCTTAAAAGTGGTAAAAGTACTTATAATAGACGATGAGGAAAAATTAAGAAATCTGCTTTCAAAAATAATTGGTTTTGAAGGTTTTGAGGTTTTTCAGGCATCAAATATAAAATCGGGATTGCAAAGGTTGCGAGTAGATGATATTGACGTTGTTATTTGCGATGTTAAACTGCCCGATGGAAGCGGTGTAGAGACCGCTAAACTTATTAAAGAAAAACACAAGTCTGTAGAAGTGATTCTTTTAACCGCTTACGGAAATATCCCAGACGGTGTTCAGGCTATTAAAAATGGTGCTTTTGATTATATTACAAAAGGCGACGATAACAATAAAATTATTCCCCTTTTATACAAAGCCAGCGAAAAGGTTGCTTTAAATAAAAGAGTGCAGCAATTAGAAAAACAATTAGCCAAAAAGTATTCTTTTGATAAAATTATAGGCACTTCAAAACCCATTTTACAAGCAATTGCGCTTGCTAAAAAAGTAGCTCCAACAGACGCTACCGTATTGTTAACCGGTGAAACTGGTACGGGTAAAGAAGTTTTTGCGCAGGCAATTCATCAGGAAAGTATCAGAATGAACCAAAATTTTGTTGCTATAAACTGTTCTGCTTTTAGTAAAGAACTTTTAGAAAATGAATTATTTGGGCATAAGGCAGGCTCTTTTACCGGAGCCACAAAAGATCAAAAAGGACTTTTTGAAGAAGCGCACAACGGTACGATTTTTTTAGATGAGATAGGAGAGATGGCGTTAGATTTACAAGCCAAAATTTTACGTGTATTAGAAAGTGGCGAGTTTTTGCGCGTTGGCGATGCCACACCTATTAAAGTAAATGTGCGAATTATTGCTGCAACCAATCGAAATTTGGAAAATGAAATTGAGTTAGGCAATTTTAGAAGCGATTTATTTTATCGTCTTTCTGTTTTTGGTATTGAACTTCCTTCATTAAGAGAGCGTTTAAAAGACATTAAATTATTGGCACAATATTATGCCGATCTTTTTGCAATTAAATCTAACAGAAAACCTTTAACTTTATCTGAAGACTATCTTTCGGCATTAGAAAATAACCCTTGGAAGGGAAATATACGCGAACTGAAAAATGTAATTGAAAGAAGTGTAATTTTAGCAGATGGTGATTTGTTGGACTTAGATACATTGCCTGTAGATTTACAATATGGAAAATTAAATTCGCAACAATTATCTGCTTTTTCAATGGCTAGTGCAGAAAAACTGCATATTCAGAAAATATTAAACCACACCGGCGGTAATAAAGCAGAAACGGCAAGATTGTTAGAAATTGGTATTGCAACCTTGTATAGAAAAATGGAACTATATAAAATTCAGTAAGTAAAAATATCTAATTAAATATGCCTGTAAAAATACTATTTAAGAATGAACTTTGTGAATGGATCGATGTTGAAGCACCTAACGCAAACGATCTTCAGCATTTACAAGATACCTATAAAATAAATAAGTTGTTGTTAGATGATACGATTGAACCAAACCACCTTCCGAAATTTGAGCAACATGAAAACATAAAATTCTTTTTAACCAGAGAGTTTTTAGAAACAGAACGCCAAAATTTAAACACTATTAGCGATGTTAGTACTAAATTAAGTTTCTTTCTTTTAAACGGTATTATTATAACGGTTCATAGAACTAAAAATAAAAGTATTCAAGACTACGTACAACAATTAAACACTTTAAGTGAGCCTGTAACGGCGCATAAAATTGCATTGAATTTGGCACTTAAAGTATTTAAATCATACGATAATGGCAATAGGAATTTAATTGAAGAAATGGATAAGTTAGAGAATGATATTTTTATTAAAAACACAAAATCATCTCTTTTTATTCGCGATTTATACAAGGTTAAGCGCAAAGCTGCATTGGGTTCTAGGCTTCTTAATATTTCAGAAGATTGGGTGCGTACCTTTAAAACGCTGGATCTTTCAGAAAGTGAAGTGGTGGATCTAGTAGATTCGTACAAAGATGCCGTTACCGATTTTGAACACTTAAACATACAAGCAGCCAACTTAATTGCTATGTTTTTGGCTTTTTCAGACCAAAAAGCCAATCAGGTAATGAAACTATTGGCTATTTATTCTGTTTATTTTTTGCCCATTACCTTTCTTGCCGGCTTATATGGAATGAATTTTAAATACATGCCCGAACTTACACAAAAATATGGTTATTTTATTTTATTGGGCATTATGGCAGTCATTGTATTGGTTACTTTTTTCTATTTTAAAAAGAAAAAGTGGTAGTCTTTTTGTAATCCTTAACATAAATAAATTTGAAAGTTGTTAAACAGTATTTTAACAACTTTTTTTCTTTAAATTTTAAGTGTTATTGGTTATTATTATCTTCTTCCCGATTTATAATTTTATTAAAATTAGTGCATTACGAGTTTTTAAACTAAATAATCAAAATGATAAGGTAATTATCATTTTTATAAGTTTTTCTTAGTGTAAAACTTTATTCTTTTTAACATAAAAAACTAACTGTTAGTTGTTTATGTTTTGGTGTTTAGTGTAGGAATGTTTTTTGGCATCATCATAATATAAAATTAAAAAAATAGATATTATGGATCATACAGAAGCCATTCAGGAAATCATAAAAGTTTTACCTGAAACAAATCAAGAATTTAACGAAATGTATAAAACAAAAACATCGTTTATGGTGATTAATGTTTTTACAAAACAAATAAAACAAATAATCCTTAAGAAAGATAGCGAAGTTTTATTAGTCTGTCTTCAAAAAATGAATGATTTGTATCTAAAAGGTGATCAGGCTTTGCGCAATGCGGTAGAAACAGTATTTGTTTTTTCGTTGGATAACTTAACCTTTTGTTGTGATAAAAACTACAGACAAATCATCTTTAATCAACTTCCAACAGAGCTTCATAATGCATATGTTCATCAGGTGTATACATCTGGTAAATAATTATGAAAAAAAGACAATCTAACGAAGAAGGATCATTGGCTTTGAAAATAATCCTTATAAACATTATTGTATTAGTAGCTGTATTTTTAATGGCAGCGATCATACAAAATCTGTAATATTTTATGCAACCTAATAACCCTAATAAATTTAGAACAAAACGAGATTTAATCTCGCTAGAAAACTTCTCTCAGTTCCTTTCAATTTGATAATTACCTTATCATTTTGATAAGATTTTATACTGTAAAAATAGTTTTAATTAAGTGTAAGATATTGATTATTAATTATTTGAATTTTTAATTTTTAGATTGGAACAGCTTTTGGCATAAGGTATTTAAAATAAAATAAAATGAGAAAAACAAATATTAGATGGAAACAGCACGAAGAACCGCCTTCCTTCCCAACATGGCTAAAATCATATCACTTATTGCTTTTTGCTTTTTCTGTAATAATGATTTATGGCGCAGTTATGAAACACTTTAGTACAACTTAATAATAATAAAGAAACAAACAAACAATGACAATAGTTTTAATACTAGCCGGCTTAGCCTGCTTTGGCTTGTTCATAAAGTCAATCGACTTTTTTGAAAAAATCTAGAAAAAGAAATAAAAATTATACACGTAATATCAATCTAAAAAACAAAATAATGATCGCATTATTTATAGTAGCCATTGGTGTATTTGCCTATATATGCTACGTATTGCTTAAACCAGAAAAATTTTAAGAAAGTAACAAGTGAAATGTAAGAACTAAGAAGATAACTTTTTACTGTTTCCTTCTTACTTAAAACTAAAAAAAAAATATGAATACAGAAATTATAGGAATAATCGTAATGTTTACCTTGTCGATATTGCTTGCAATACCCTTTGGTAAATACATTGCAAAAGTTTACGGTGGCGAAAAAACGCTGCTTGATCCCATATTTAACCCAATAGAGCGGATCTTTTTCAAAATAAGTGGCATTAATCCGCAAATAGAAATGAACTGGAAACAGCAAATGATAGCTATGCTTACCATAAATATGGTTTGGTTTCTTTTGGGAATGGTAATTTTAATGACACAGGGAAGCCTTCCTTTTAATCCCGATAAAAACCCGAGCATGTCTGCAGATCTTGCTTTCAATACCGTGATATCGTTCGTGGTAAACTGTAATTTGCAGCACTATTCGGGCGAATCAGGTTTAAGTTATCTAGGGCAATACTGGCTAATGTTTTTACAGTTTGTAAGTGCCGGAACAGGTATGGCTGCCGCAGTAATTTTGTTCAGAGCCTTTAGAGATAAAACCACTGACACCTTAGGTAATTTCTACAATTATTTCGTAAAATCGTGTACCCGTATTTTATTGCCACTTTCTTTTGTTATGGCTATTTTCCTTGCATTCGATGGCGTTCCAATGACTTTTGAAGGTAAAGATACCATTACCACTTTACAAGGAGATTCGGTAGAAGTATCAAGAGGTCCAGCAGCAGCTTTTGTGCCTATTAAACACGTAGGTACAAACGGTGGTGGATTTTTCGGAGTAAACTCTGCCCATCCGTTCGAAAATCCTTCGTACTTATCAAACATAGTAGAAATGGTTGCACAGTTAATTGTGCCATTGGGTATGATATTCGCTTTTGGATATTTTATTAAAAGAAGAAGATTTTCATGGATGATTTTTGGCGTAATGACGGTAGGTTTTTTAATGCTTGCCATTCCAAATATCAATATGGAAATGAACGGAAACCCTGCAATTGCATCTATGGGAATTGATAACTCTCTTGGGGGAATGGAAGGCAAAGAAATGCGTTTTGGTGCCGCAGCATCTGGTTTTTGGAGCATTGTTACCACGGTAATTTCCACAGGTTCAGTGAACTCTATGCACGATAGTTCTATGGCATTGTCTGGTATGAACGAGCTGCTTGCCATGATGATCAATGCATTTTATGGCGGTTGCGGTGTAGGTTTACTAAACTTTTTCATATTCATTATTCTGGCGGTGTTTATCAGCGGTTTAATGGTAGGCAGAACTCCCGAATTTTTTGGTAAAAAAGTAGAAGCTAAAGAAATGAAAATTGCTATGATTATTGCTTTGCTTCATCCTTTCTTAATTTTAGTCGGAGCCGCATTGACAACAGCTTTCCCAGAACACGGAGCGTTAACATTAAACAATCCGGGTTTCCATGGATTCAGCGAAATATTGTACGAATACACTTCATCAGCAGCCAATAACGGTAGTGGTTTTGAAGGTTTGGGCGATAACAATTTATGGTGGAATATTACAACAGGTTTTATTTTGATTTTAGGTAGATTTTTACCAATCATTGGTCCTGTGGCTATCGCAGGATTATTAGCACAGAAAAAATACATTCCTGAAGGAGATGGAACTTTAAAAACAGATACTTCAACTTTCGGATTGATGGTGTTCGCGGTAATAGCAATTGTAGCTGCTTTATCATTTTTCCCTTCTTTGGCTCTTGGTCCAATCGCAGAATATTTCTCACTTAATTAAACTGATTAAAGAATTTAAAAATGAATAATAATACATCATTGTTTCAAAAAGATATGGTTCAGAAAGCGCTGAAACAATCTTTTGTGAAACTAAACCCCAAAACCATGTTCCGTAATCCGGTAATGTTTACCGTATGGATTGGTACTTTGGTTATGTTCGCAGTTAGCTTATGGACATTGGCTGGTGCTCAGGGACAAGGAAGTTTTGGATATAATTTTACGGTTTTCATCATTTTGTTTCTTACTTTATTGTTTGCCAATTTTGCCGAAGCCATTGCCGAAGCTAGAGGAAAAGCACAGGCGGACAGCTTGAGAAAAACAAGAGAAGAAACTCCGGCAAGATTAAAAGATGGAAGAACAATTTCATCTGCCCAATTACAAAAAGGCGAAATTTTCATCTGTGAAGCAGGCGATATCATTCCTTCAGATGGTGAAATCATTGAAGGTTTGGCAACCATCGACGAAAGTGCAATCACTGGTGAATCTGCTCCGGTAATCCGTGAGGCAGGTGGAGATAAAAGCTCGGTAACCGGTGGTACCAAAGTTTTATCAGACAGAATTTTGGTTAAAGTAACCACAGAACCTGGCGAAAGCTTCTTGGATAAAATGATCGCTTTGGTTGAAGGTGCTTCCAGACAAAAAACACCAAACGAAATTGCATTGACCATTTTATTGGCCGGATTTACTTTGGTATTCATCATCGTTTGTGTGACTTTAAAACCATTTGCTGATTATGCCAACGTAAGCATTACCATTGCTTCTTTCATCTCATTATTTGTTTGTTTGATTCCAACGACCATCGGTGGTTTGTTATCAGCAATCGGTATCGCAGGTATGGACAGAGCTTTAAGAGCCAACGTGATTACCAAAAGTGGTAAAGCAGTAGAAACTGCAGGAGACATTGACGTATTGCTTTTGGACAAAACAGGTACAATTACCATTGGTAACAGAAAAGCAACACATTTTCATGCAGCCAATGAAATTGACGAAAAAAGATTGATAAAATCGGCTGTTTTGAGCTCAATGGCTGATGAAACACCGGAAGGAAAATCTATCATAGAATTGGCAGGAATCAATCCGTTAAGTTATGAAGTAAAAAATCCCGAATTCATCACATTTACAGCAGAAACAAGAAGTTCAGGGATTAATTATGAAAACACACGTATCCGAAAAGGTGCAACCGATGCTATTAAAAATATCGTTGCCAATGCAGGAAACCAGTTTCCTAAAGAAGTAGAAGAAAGAGTTAGAGCTATCTCCCAAAACGGAGGAACGCCGTTAGTAGTTTCTGAAAATGAAATCGCATTGGGAGTAATTGAATTGCAAGACATCATCAAACCCGGAATTCAAGAACGTTTTGAGCGTTTACGAAAAATGGGTATCAAAACCGTAATGGTAACGGGCGATAATCCTTTAACGGCAAAATTCATTGCAGAAAAAGCAGGTGTAGATGACTTCATCGCAGAAGCAAAACCTGAAGATAAAATGAATTATATTAAAAAAGAGCAGTCAGAAGGTAAATTAGTTGCCATGATGGGTGACGGTACAAACGATGCTCCGGCACTGGCCCAGGCTGACGTGGGTGTAGCTATGAACTCTGGTACGCAAGCTGCAAAAGAAGCCGGAAACATGGTGGATTTGGACAACGACCCTACCAAACTGATTGAAGTGGTGGAAATTGGAAAACAATTATTGATGACGCGCGGAACGCTGACAACTTTCAGTATCGCAAATGATGTGGCTAAATATTTTGCGATCATCCCAGCTTTGTTTATTACAGCCATTCCGGCATTACAAGGATTAAATATTATGAATTTACACAGTCCGGAAAGTGCTATACTATCAGCTGTAATTTTCAATGCTATTATTATCCCGATGTTGATTCCGTTGGCATTAAAAGGTGTTGCTTACAAACCAATTGGCGCAAGTGCTTTGCTACGCAGAAACCTGTTCATTTATGGTTTAGGTGGCGTACTGATACCTTTTGTTGGTATCAAGCTGATAGATATGCTTATATCAGTTTTCTTTTAATCCTTTAAAAATTTAAATAAGATGAAAAAACATATTTTACCCGCAATAAAATTAACTCTCGTAATGATTCTGTTCTTTACAGTCATTTACCCAAGTGCTGTGTGGGGAATTGCACAATTTGCGCCAAACTCTGGTAAAGGAGAAATTATAGAACACAATGGAAACAAGCATTATGTAAACATTGGTCAATCTTTCACAGAAGATAAGTATTTCTGGTCAAGACCATCAGCTGTAGGTTACAATGCTGCGGGCTCTGGTGGTAGCAACAAAGGACCATCAAATGAAGAATATTTGGCAGAAGTTAAAACCCGTATCGATACTTTTTTAATACATAACCCGGGAATTGATAAAGCCGAAATACCTGTCGATTTAGTAACTGCCAGCGGAAGCGGGTTAGATCCTAATTTCTCTGTTCAGGCTGCAAAAGTTCAGGTAAAACGTATTGCTAAAATAAGAGGAATTGATGAAGCTAAATTGAATCAATTAATTGATGATCAAACTGAAAAACCTTTATGGGGAATGTTCGGCCCTGAAAAAATCAATGTATTAAAATTAAATATTGCATTAGATGCATTAAAATAATTTTTTAGTAAGCAGTAAAAAGTAAGCAGTAAAAAGTAAGCAGTAAAAAGTAAGCAGTAAAAAGTAGATTAACTTATTACATCTCACATCTAAATTTTCACTTAAATATCACAATCTAAAGAAAAAATTAATAATAAAAAACAAAGAAGATCCAGTGAAATAGCAAGCATTAATACATCTTACATTTCACTGCTTACTTCTTACAAATTCAAAAAAATGAAAAAAACGTTACTCATTTCAACCTTAATGTTGGGAATGACAGGGAGTTTATTGGCTCAGGAAACAGAAAAAAAACCTTTAACAATCAGCGGTTATGCCGAAGTGTATTACCAGCAAGATTTTAACAATCCAAAATCAAACACCAGACCAGGTTTTGTGTACAGCCACAATCGCAATAACGAAGTCAATCTTAATTTAGGCTTTATAAAAGCTAATTATCAAACCGAAAAATTAAGATCCAATTTGGCTTTAGCTGTGGGAACCTATATGAATGCCAACTACGCTGCTGAACAAGGTGTTATGAAGAATATCTACGAAGCAAATGTTGGTTTTAAATTATCTGAAAAATACGATTTATGGTTAGATGCCGGAATTTTACCTTCGCACATTGGATTTGAAAGTGCTGTAGGTGCCGACTGTTTTACATTGACCAGAAGTATGTTGGCAGACAACTCTCCTTACTTCGAAACGGGTGCTAAACTTTCTTACAACACCAACAACGGAAAATGGAGTATGGCTGCTTTGGTACTAAACGGATGGCAAAGAATTGAAAGGGTAGAAGGTAACAGCACACCGGCTTTCGGGCACCAATTGACTTATCGCCCCAATGAAAAAGTTACTTTGAACAGTAGCTCTTTCATCGGAAATGATTTTCCGGATGAAGAAAGAAAAATGCGTTATTTCCATAATTTGTATGGACAATTTCAAGTATCAGATAAATTTGCTTTGATTGCAGGATTAGACGTGGGAGCTCAGCAAAAAGAAAAAGGAAACGATGCTTTTAATATGTGGTACAGCCCGGTTTTTATTGCGAAATTTTCTCCAACAGAGAAAGTTAGCATCGCAGCAAGAGGTGAATATTACAATGACGAAAAAGGAATAATCATTGCTACTGAAACCGAAAACGGATTCCAGACTTTCGGTGCTTCAATTAATGTAGATTACAACATTTTACCCAATTTAGTGTGGCGTACCGAAGTAAAAACACTCAACAGCAAAGACGAGATTTTTGTTAACAGAGATGCTATTTCTAAAAAAAATAACGTAATGGCTGTTACATCATTGGCTATACGTTTTTAACACTTTTGTTTTTACTCAATTTTTTCCCCTTGGCATTTTTTGTGAAGGGGAATTTGTAAATTTATTCAACTTAAAATGCTTTATGGACGAAAGAAAAAGTGCCGAACATTTTTTAGATTTAATTCAGAAATCGCGACGCGGAAAATTTAAATTGTACATTGGTATGAGTGCCGGTGTGGGCAAAAGTTACCGTATGTTGCAAGAAGCACATAGTTTGCTAAAAAATGGCATCGACGTGAAAATTGGTTACATCGAAACCCACAACCGAGCCGAAACCCATGCGTTGCTAGAAGGACTTCCCGTTATTCCTCGAAGAAAACTTTTTTACAAAGGAAAAGAATTGGAAGAGCTTGATTTGCAAGCCATCATCAGCCTTCGTCCCGAAGTGGTTATTGTAGATGAGTTGGCTCATACAAATATAGAAGGCAGTAAAAATGAAAAACGCTGGCAAGATGTGATCGATATTTTAGATGCTGGAATAAATGTAGTTAGTGCCGTGAACATTCAGCATATAGAAAGTTTAAATGAAGAAGTGAAAGACATCACCGGAATTGATGTTCAGGAGCGAATTCCGGATAGTATCGTAGCTCAGGCAGATGAAGTGGTGAACATCGATTTAACGGCTGAAGAATTAATCAACCGATTAAAAGAAGGTAAAATTTACGATCGATCTAAAATTGAATCAGCGCTTAATAATTTTTTCAAAAGCGAACATATCCTGCAACTACGCGAATTGGCATTGAAAGAAGTAGCTTCACAAGTTCAAAGAAAAGTAGAAAACGAAGTAGTTTTATCAAGAAATATCAAAAAAGAAAAATTTCTGGCATGTATCAGTTCCAACGAAAAAACGGCAAAAAATGTCATTAGAAAAACGGCTCGCTTGGCAAATTATTACAACAGCAAATGGTATGTTATGTATGTGCAAATTCCAAAAGAAAGTGCCGATAAAATTGCTTTAGACAAACAACGACATCTCATAAATAATTTTAAATTAGCCACTGAATTAGGTGCCGAAATTATTAAAGTAAAAGCGAAAAACACTACAAAAGCAATTATAAAAGAATGCGAAGACCGAAAAATAACTACCGTTTGTATTGGTAAACCGCATTTAAATTTATTTAAGATTATCTTAGCAACCGATACATTTAATGCATTGTTGAGCAAGTTATCGCAAGAAAATATAGATCTGGTAATACTTTCTTAAAATGAGAATAAAAGCAAAATTAAACTTTGGCGTAGGTGCATTGTTCCTATTAATATTAGCATTGGCGCTTATAAGCAGCTGGTATGTTAACCAACTTAAAAAAGACACCAACAACATATTGGTAGCCAATTATAAAACTTTGCAATACGCGCGTAATATGTTATTGGCATTAGAAGACGTGGCTAAAGATGAAACCGCAATAAACACTTTTCAAGAAAATTTAAACCTGCAAAAGCAAAACGTTACCGAAATAGGCGAAACCGAAGCTACCAATTTAATCGATAAGCATTTTAATACGTTGAAAAACGAACCAACAAACGCATCAATTAATTCTTTTATTAGAAGAGATATTACAGAATTAATGCGTTTAAACATGGAAGCGATCAATCGTAAAAGCAGCATTGCAGATGATACCGCCCAAAAAGCAATCGTAATTATATCGGTTACAGGTACCTTGTGTTTTTTAATCGCATTTACTTTGCTGGTCAATTTACCGGCAAGTATTGCAAATCCTATTAAAGAATTAACAGAAAGTATAAAAGAAATCGCCTCGCAGAATTATAAAAAGCGGGTGCATTTTGAAAGTCATAATGAATTTGGTGATTTAGCAAAATCATTCAATACCATGGCACAAAAGCTCGAAGAATATTCTGAAAGTAAGCTCGATAAAATTTTAAAAGGAAAAAAGCGGATTGAAACGTTGATTGATAACCTTCACGACCCCGTTATAGGTATCGATGAAAACAAAAAAGTTCTTTTCGCTAATGAAGAAGCATTAACTATTTGTGGCTTAAAAAAACAAGATTTTATAGGTAAACAAATACAAGATATAGCAGTAGCTAATGATTTAATTAGAAGTATTATAAAGGATATTTTTGTTCCAAAAGATGATAAAGTCAAATCGGAACAATTAAAGATTTATGCCGATGGAAGAGAAAGTTATTTTGAAAAAGAGGTGGTTGATATCAACATTTTTCCAACAGGCGAAGCAGATAGTGAATTCATTGGTCAGGTTATTCTTTTAAGAAACATCACTCCTTTTAAAGAGCTTGATTTGGCTAAAACCAATTTTATGGGAACCGTATCTCATGAATTTAAAACACCAATTTCATCGATGCAGTTAGGTATTCAAATTTTAGAAAATGAAAAAACAGGTGATTTAAATGAAGAACAAAAATTATTGATTAATGGGATAAAAGATGATGCCGACAGACTTTTACGAATTACGGGCGAATTGTTAAACATTACACAAGTTGAAAGCGGAACTATCCAAATAAACATGACTCATTCTGAAATTAACCCCATGATTGATTATGCTATAAATGCCAATAAAGTGGCAGCAGAACACAAGAATATTAAAATTGATGTTTCAAAAATAGATGATGATTTTATCATTGCTGCAGACAGTGAAAAAACGGCATGGGTTCTTACCAATTTACTGTCTAACGCCATTCGCTATTCGTATGATAACGCTACAGTAAATATTAAAGTAGAGAAAATAGAAAATCAAGTAAAATTTTCGGTAACCGATACAGGACAGGGCATTCAACCACAATTTCTACATAAGATATTCGAGCGTTATTTCCGTATTCCAGGCACCAA
Source organism: Paenimyroides ummariense (assembly GCF_900115115.1). GTDB lineage: Bacteria > Bacteroidota > Bacteroidia > Flavobacteriales > Flavobacteriaceae > Flavobacterium > Flavobacterium ummariense. The sequence goes on along the minus strand of NZ_FOVI01000041.1, from coordinate 1,207 downwards.
AAAAGAAGGTACCGGCTTAGGATTAAGCATCAGTAAAGATTTTATAGAAGCACAAGGTGGAAAAATATGGGCAGAAAGCGAGTATGGTGCTGGTAGTACTTTTTCATTTACTCTAAATAATTTTGCTTGAAAAGTATATATAAATAAATAATAGAACAAAACATACAATCTTTAGAAATGACAAAGACTATATGTTTTGTAAATAGGCATTCGATTTGTATGTAAGATATCTAAGTAATAGCACCTTCAAGGAAGGATTTAAAAGTTTAATTTGCATTCATATCTTATTTGAAAAGACGGATATTTTTCATTGTTAAAGAGATCAAGCTACAACACTTTCCAGAAACCTTAAAAGTAATATAAACGGTTCGGTAGAATTCCCGTTAACCACCGTTTATGGGTATTAGTTCCATAGATTTTAAGCTAATTTTGCTCTTAGGTTTTTTAATTTTTTTTCATACTTTTTTAGCTGAGAAATTATTTTTAAATTCTCTTTGTTTTTACTTTTAACTTTTAAAAGATTTAGATCTTTTTCAATTTTTTTAAGTATTGATATTGGATCATGTTTATCGTCATCTGCTTCGGATGAAATTTTATTTTCTAAAATTTGCATTTCTCTACTTATGGTTGATTGTTCAGTCAGTGCATATTCTTCAGTCTGTTTAATAGACTGATGTCCCAGCATTTCTTTTACTACGTGCATAGGAACGCCATTATTCAAAGTAACTGTACTACCGAAAGTCCTTCTTGCTTTGTGTGTGGTAAGGTTATCATTAATTCCACATAATGTAGCAATTTCCTTTAAGTATTCGTTCATCTTTTGATTCGATTTCACTGGCAGTAAAACATTGTTAGCTTTACACAGAGGATGATCTTTGTACTTCTCTAAAATTTCTATTGCTTTACCGAGTAGGGGAATGGTTGTTGAAGATCCTGTTTTCTGCCTTTCTGAAATGATCCATTGTTTCCCATCAATTCCGATTTTTAATTCTTCCTTCTTAAATTGCTTTACATCTATATAGGCCAAGCCTGTATAACATTGAAAAACAAAAATGTCTCTTACTGCACTTAATCTTTCAGAATCAAATATTTTATTTTCCAAAGTTGAAAGTTCATGAGAGCTTAAGGGCGTCTTTTTAACAGCAACCTTTTTGTTTTTAAAAGCTTTAAATGGATCTGAAGTTATTATGTCCTTTGAGATTGCCCT
>NZ_FOVI01000015.1 GCF_900115115.1 Paenimyroides ummariense | reverse complement strand
TGAGAAGTCTTGAACTTCTCGCTGCTTAATAAAAATAGATATTATAAAAAAATCGTTATAAACAAAAGAAGGTGACCTTTTTAGACACCTTCTTTTGTTATTTTAAATTCTTTAAGTTAATTACTTCTTGTTCGGTAAGAAAACGCCATTGTCCGCGGGCAATTCCCCATTTGGTTAAACCAGCGTACATAACACGGTCTAACTTTATAACATTGTAACCTAACTTTTCAAAAATAGCACGAACCACTTTTACGTTTGATGTTTTTAATTTAATACCAACTTCGCTTTTTGGCTGGTTTTCCACATACGAAATTTCTTCGACCCAAACCTTATGTTCGTTGATATAAACTCCGGTTTGTATCTTTTCTAAATCTTCGTACTTTAAATTTTTATCTAACGAAACCTGATACAATTTTGATGAATGTTGTGCAGCGTTGGTAAATTTCTGAATCATCTCGTTATCATTCGTAAATAATAATAAGCCAACCGTACTTTTATCCATTCTTCCCACAGGTCTTAAAATAGATGTTGAGGCATTTCGAACCAAATCATAAGCACTTGAAACATTTTCGTCATCGGCTGTAGAAAAACCTTTAGGTTTGTTCAGTAAAACATATACCTTTTTTTCAGGATTCAACAAAACACCGTCGAAAACTACTTTATCACCCGGTTTTACTTTGTAACCCATTTCTGTAACCACTTCGCCATTCACGGTAACGTTACCCGACTGAATGTATAAATCGGCATCGCGACGCGAACATACACCCGAATTAGCTACATATTTATTTAAACGAATATCATCGCTTTTTAAAACCGCAGGTTTTGATGATGAAGCAGGTTTATCATTCCATTTCTTAAACGGCTTATCGTCTTTCTTAAAAGTTTTTTTAAAGTTTGATCCCGATGCCGATTTTTCATTCGGTTTACCTTTATCAAACGAGCCTTTTTTCGAAAAAGATGATTTTTTATTATTTCTGTTGCCGCTGTTTCCGCCTTGCTTATTCATTATCAAAAATTTTTACAAAGATAACAGAATATTTAGCATCTTTACCATAAGTTTTAAATTGTAAAAACGTTATGAAAAATAAATGGATCATTCTTATTTTAATTCAGGCAATAATTAGTTTGGTTGCCGGAATTTTACTTTCAAAAATGTCGTTAATAGGTCGTATTGGTGTATCAACCGTTTATACCGAATATGGTTTTATGAAACACTGGTACAAAGGTTTTGCGGCGGTTTTTATAGTTCAGTTACTGTTAATTGCGATTTTATGGGCGGTTAAACGTACAACAACCTATAAAAACTTTAGTCTGGTAAATTTAATTTTTGTTATTATCGGATTAATTGGTTTACTGTACACTTTTTACGACTTCACCTCAACAAGTCATAAATATATGAACAGTCAGTTTCATGCAGGCGGATATTTATTTTGGGCAGGCTGGTTTGTTACGTGTATATTTTTCTTTTTTGCAAGGGTTAAACCAAAACCTGTGATTGTACCTGCAACAGACTTTTCGAAAAACAATACAGATACAACTACCAATTTATAATTTTTGTATACTATTTTTTGTAAAACACTCGTTACTAATTAAAACACTGAATATACATAAGATATCATAATTAAAAAACATTCTATTTGTCATTCCGACGAAGGAGGAATCTCATTACAAAATTAGATTCTTCAACTTCACTTCGTTACGTTTCAGAATGACAAACTGAAATTATGATGATTGATATTCAGATAAAACAAGCGTTTTATGAAAAATAGTATTTCTTTTCTTTTAAATTCAGCCGAATATTTCCTTGTACTTGCTGTATTAGTTTATTGGCACGGAACTTCTAACTTATTAAATCCTTTTGCAATTGGATTATTAGCTGTTTTAATTTTTCAGATTATTTGCAGAAATAAGGTCATTGGTATATTGATACCTTGCGTATTGATGCTCTTATCAATGTATATGATTTTGGCACTGTTTTCTGAAGTAAATGAATTCGAAAGTTTTAAAAGCGATGCACAACGATTATTATTTATAGGACTCGCCTATTTTCTTGGAACGATTTTGATTTCGTTTTTAATGATATGGAAGTATCTGCCAAAATCAAGCAATAAACAACTTGCCTATAAATAAGGAATTACCATGTTTTTTCCATTAATAATCACATTTGGATCGATCAATACAATAGAAAGAACTCCGAAAAGAATAATCAGTTTTAAAAGAATGTGCAGTTTTTTGTATTCGGTTTGAGTAGATGCCTGAAATAAAAATATTAAAAACGCCAGCAGCAAACCGCTGCTTATGTAAAAGTAATACTGCATGTATCCAACTTTATAGTAGGCAATTAATGCAAAAGCAGGCAGTAAAGTTAGCAACACCAAAAAAGTTATTAAACTTTTAGAAACCTTGCTGCCAAAACGAACGGGAATTGTTTGATAATTATTGGCAAAATCTCCTTTTAAATTCTCCAGATCTTTAACCGATTCTCTAATAAAAAGGATCAAATAAAGATAAAATCCGTGTGCGAAAATTCCCCAGCTAAAATTTTGAAAGTGCATTAATATTCCAAAAAATGGAAGCAAAACCAATATAGACGCCGTAATATTTCCAACAATAGGATATCTTTTCAATTTGTGCGAATAAAACCAAAGCAGAAAAATATACACTGCGTAGAAAAATGCAGCTCTCCACGAAACCAGCCAGGCAATAGCCACACTTAAAAAATTCAGAAAAAAATAGACACGAAACTGTGTAGCTTTACTTATTTTTTTATCGAGAATTGATTTGTAAGGTCGATTTATAAGATCTTTTTCGGTATCGTAAAAATTGTTAATGATGTACCCCGATGCAATTGCCAGCGAACTGCTGAAAATAATCAAAAACAAACCACCATCGGTTAAAACACTAATGGCTCTCGATTGAGAGCCAAAAATAAAGATTGCCGATAGATATTGTGCCAACACCACAACGGCGATATTGTATCCACGAACTACCGAAAAGAAACTGAAAAATTTTACTAATGTTCTTTTAAGTTGTCGTGTCTGTGTCATTTTTTAAAATCTGTAAACCAATTCTAATTTGTAATCTTTCAACGCTTCTTTTGCTTTGTTATAATCTGGGGCAAAACCTAAAATGTAGCCTCCACCGCCCGATCCGCACAATTTTAAATAGTAATCGTTGCTATCAATTCCCTGCTGCCAAACATTGTGGAACTTTTCAGGAATCATTGGTTTAAAATGACTTAATGCTATTTTAGAAATTTCTTTTGTATTGGTGTAAAGCGTTTTAAAATCGCCTTTTAAGAAATTTTCAACAGCTGCATCGGTATATTTTGTGAACTGTGATTTCATCATATTACGGAAACCTTCGTTCTTTAAATTATCCATAAAAATATTGACCATTGGTGCCGTTTCACCAACTATTTCAGAATCGATCAAGAAAACAGCTCCCATACCTTCTTCTTTTTGCGACGGAATTCCCGTTGGTTCGATATGATCTTTTGAATTGATTAAAATTGGCAGACTTAAATAGCTGTTCAATGGATCTAACCCTGAAGATGTTCCGTGGAAAAACGATTCCATTCTACCGAAAATCTTTTTCAAAGTCAACAGTTTTTCACGATTTAAATTCTCCAAAACCGTAATTTTTTCCGAAGCATATTTATCATAAATCGCTGCAACCAAAGCACCGCTGCTTCCAACACCATAACCTTGCGGAATGCTTGAATCAAAGTACATACCCGCTTCAATATCTTTATTTAAAGCATCTATATCAAACTGAACCAATTCGGGTTCGTTCAACGTTAATTGATTTAAATACGAAGCAAATGCTTTTAAACTTTGGTTAGATTTCTGTGCAATTTCACTCGGATTGTCATCAATTTTTAATGCCCCGTTGTAAAAATTATACGGAATTGCCAAGCCTTTAGAATCTTTAATGATTCCGTATTCGCCGAACAATAGGATTTTCGAGTAAAATAACGGTCCTTTCATATCGTTTTATTTTGTATAACAAATGTAGTTAATTTTTTAATACAAAAGCGGTGTTTGTTAAATATTTCAATTGTTCGTAAACATTGTTCAACCAACTGATTATCAAACTAAAAAACTTTAAACCGATAATAACTTGTACATTAAGTTACCGGCAATGTTGGTTGCACTGTACTTTATATTTTCGGCATTTTCGCCTTCAAAAAGTTCATCGACCGTTTCTTTAAAAATAACCAGCCAATGATCAAAGTGCGCTTCGCTTAACGCACTTTTTTCATGAAGCTGTCTGTGAACCATCATAGGATTGCCCTTGAATGAACCTTTTGCAAAGAGAACAACTTCCCAGAAATCGTACATTTTAGGTAAATGAACCTGCCAGTTTGTTTTGGCTACATCGTTAAATAAATAGCCTAAAGTGGCATCTTGCTTCACTTTATCATAAAAAGTATTGACCAATAATTCAATATTGGCACGCGATAAAATATCATTCTTTCCCATTGTATCCTTTTAAATATTCAATCAAAATTCCACTATTATAAATTGATCGTTTATGATTAAAGTCATATACCATAAATTTTACATTCTTTATCTTTACATAAGAATTTTAAAACACAAAACATGAAAAAATTTGTAAAACACTTAGCAGTATTGTCTGTGGTTGTTTTGACTGCATCTTGTAATAAAAAAGAAACGCCTGCCACAACCGAACCTGCCATTACCGAAACAGAACAAACCACTACCGCACCGGCAAGCGATGCTTTTACTGTTGAATTAGAAAGTAACGATGCCATGCAGTTTAACAATACCGAAATTAAAGTTCCTGTAGGAAAAACGGTGGTTTTAACGTTGAAACATACCGGTAAAATGGCGAAAGAAATTATGGGACACAATTTTGTTTTGCTGAATAAAGGTGTTGATTTTACAGCATTTGCCGAAAAAGCTGCGGCTGCGAAAGACAACAACCATATTCCTGCAGATGCCGGAAAAGATATTATTGCACATACCGGTTTAATTGGTGGTGGAGAATCGGCAATGGTTGAATTTACTGTTACCGAAGCCGGAACTTACGACTTTTTATGTTCTTTCCCTGGGCATTCTGCAATTATGAAAGGTAAATTAATTGCCGAATAAATTTTAGAAAACACTTGAGTAACAAAGGGATCTGCTTTTTGCGATCCCTTTATTAATAGTAAATTTTCTGACTTTTAATTTCTACGATATTGTTCTTCTTCATTTTTCCCAATGCACGAATCACGGTTTCAACTCGTAAACCTGTAAAATTAGCAATTTCTTGTCGGGTTAAATCAATGTGTTCTTTTCGGTTGATTTCTTGTAAGAATCTAAAAACGACTGTACCCTGAATTCTGCTTTTTGATTGATGATGTCTTTAGACGCAGTTGCTTTTGTATGGATACGGCGCGCCATTAGATTTAAAAATTCTTTTTGAATATCAGGAAATTCATCAAGAATTTTCAGGAATTTTTCTTTTGACAGTTTAATGATTTCCGATTTTTGAAAGATCATTGCAGATGCCGGATACTTTTCGTTTATAAACAATGGCGGTTCACCAAAACTTTGTCCGTTTGAAAAATATCCTTGTGTAAATTCCTTTCCATCGTCGTTTGTGTTATACATTTTTACGCTGCCGTAAACCAGCTGATAATAAAACGCAGCTTCGTCACCTTCATGAAAAAGCACCTTTCCTTTCTCGTACTCGTTACAAACAGCACCAAAAGACAAAAGCAGATCGATAGAAAGTTGTGGTTTCATTTTAGCAGATAATTATTTATGAATACCATAAACGCAATGGCGGCAACCATTTTTACAACAGCGACCTTTTAAAAAATGATAGGTTTCGGTAAAAACAAAAAAACCGTTTTCCATGTAAAAATGTAACCCTTCAACCATTTCTGTAGGACGTTTTGGGAATTTGTTAGTCAATGAAAACTTCATTAATTCATCGAACTTCTTTAAACAATCGTTACACAAACAATCGTGCTGAGTTTTTTCGTACAAAAATGCAACGGTTTCGTCTAAAAGTTCCACTTTCTGGCAATCGCAGTTTGCAATGTCATTCGCATTGCAAATCATTGGTTTGTGGCAGTGTGTACAGTTTTGTTTTTGCATTTTCTAAATCGATTTTTTTATGATAAACTTTCAACACCAAAGCCCATTTCATCATGTATAAACTGATTGTTCTGACAGTATTTTGCCAATTCATCTGCAATAAAATTCTGAACTTCCTCTTTATAATTGTTCGGATAAAGCACGTGTACATTTGCTCCGGCATCTAATGTAAAACAAACCGGAATGTTGGTTGTTTCTCTAAATTTCCAGATTTGATTAATGATTTCCAATGTGTTTGGTTTCATTAAAATAAAATACGGCATCGATGTCATCATCATGGAATGCAGCGTTAATGCTTCGCTTTCTACCAATGCAATAAATTCGGTTAAACTGCCCGATTTTAAAATTTCTTTAAGCTTCGCGATATTTTCATGTGCCTGTTGAAAACGACGTTCTGCAAACGGATGATTGTGCATTAATTCATGTCCAACCGTGCTTGAAACCTGCTTTTCGCCTTTATCAACCAATAAAATAGTGTCCTGATAATTTTCAAAAATAGCGTTTACTTCGTACGGAAATTCAACTCCGAACAAATCAGAACTATTCTCAATACTTTCTGTTTCGCCCCAAACTACAATGTTTCCTTTAATGCTACGGCATGCACTGCCTGATCCTAAACGAGCTAATAACGATGCTTTTTGCAAGTAATAATCTTCGGTTTCGTTAGGGTTTACCAACTTTTCCAAAGCAATAATATTTGCAGACAATGCCGCCATGCCCGAAGCCGATGAAGCAATACCGGAACTGTGCGGAAACGTATTTTTAGTATCGATTGTAAAATGATAATCTAAAATGTACGGACACAAATCTTGAATGCGTTCAAAATATTTTTGAATTTTTGGTCGGAATGATTCTTTAGGCTGACCTTCAAACAATAAATCGAACGAAATATTTTTATCGTTTTTTGGTTCGTACTGCAAAGTTGTAACCGTTTTACAATTGTTCAGCGTAAAACTTAACGACGGATTTGCCGGAATTTGATTTTCTTTTTTGCCCCAATATTTTACCAAAGCAATATTGCTTGGCGCCGAAAAGGTCAACGAACCTTTGTTGTTTATTTTTGAGTAATTGGTGGTTTTGAATGTATCTAAAATTGTCATTTTATTTGATTAATTTTTTAGTTCTCGACAAGCTCGAATTACGTTATCTTACTACTGTGCTCGTCACTTCGAGTAGCGAAATGAAATGAAACGTATCGAGAAGTTCTCGACAAGCTCGAACTGACGGCATGTTAGCTTTTTTTAAATAACTATCCCTTAATATTTTGCTGCAATGGCATTCGCTGCCAGAAAACCTGTTGTCCAAGCATTTTGAAAATTAAAGCCGCCGGTAATGGCATCGATATTTAAAATTTCGCCGGTAAAATACAAATTATCCTGCAATTTGCTTTCCATTGTTTTAAAATTTACTTCTTTTAAATCAATTCCGCCGGCAGTTACAAATTCGTCTTTAAAGGTGCTTTTTCCGTTTACATTAAATTCGCTCTGCGTTAACTGCTCTGCCAAATTTACCAACTGTTTTTTAGAAACATCTGCCCAAATTAAATCTTCCGAAATCATTGATGCCTTAACCAATTGCTGCCACAAACGGTTTGTTAACCCATATTGTGCGTGTTTAATAATAGTTTTTTTAGGATTACTTTGTTTCAACTGCATTAATTCTTCCAAAACCTCATCGAAAACAAAATCGTTTGTCCAATTGACTATGATCTGAAACTGATAATTTTTATCGAACAATTCGCGTGCACCCCAAGCCGAAAGCCTTAAAATTGCCGGTCCGCTCATTCCCCAATGCGTTATTAGTAAAGGTCCGTTTGCTTTTAAGGTTGATCCTTTCACTTTTAACGAAACCATTTCGGTTGAAACGCCCATTAAATCTTTAATTCGATCATCTTTAATATTGAATGTAAATAACGAAGGAACCGGATTTATAATGGAATGATTTACCGTTTTAAGCAAATCCCAAATTTTAACGTTGCTGCCGGTTGCCATAACCAACTGTTTTGCCTGATAAGTATCTTTAGATGTTTTGATCTTCCAAAAATCATTCTCTTTAGAAAGCTGTTGTACAATGGTTTGCTTTATGATTTGGATGTTGAAGTTTGCTGCTTCGTTCAAAAAACAATCGATAATGGTTTGAGAATTATCCAATTCCGGAAAAACACGTCCGTCTTCTTCAATCTTTAATGAAACACCGCGTTCGCTGAACCATTCCATCACATCGCCCGTACAAAAAGCATGAAAAGGGCCTTTCAGTTCCTTTTCGCCTCGGGGATAAAATTTCGCTAAAACATTAGGTATAAAACAGGCGTGGGTTACGTTGCAACGACCACCACCCGAAATTTTGACTTTAGACAGTACTTCGTTGCTTCGTTCTAAAATGGCAATTCGCAAATCCGGATTTTGTTCTGCCAGATTAATTGCCGTGAAAAAGCCCGAAGCACCACCACCTACAACAATAACATCAAAATTGTTCATCATTTTCTACAATAATTTTCTACAAAATGTGGATTCTAATAGCATCAAAAGTTCTAATTGCATCTAAATCTTAAATTTAGTTGTTTGGAACGATTTATGCTGATAAATTTGTATCTTGCAAAGATAATGAATCATATTCCCTATAGATGAAATTTATTATGAAATATAAAAGTTTAATTTTTCTTGTTGCCGTTTTAAGTATCGTATCGTGTAAAACATCTAAAAAAAACACGGTAAAAGATGCCGATAAAAACGAAAAAGACAAGAAAGAATTAGTTAGAAAAGACAAAGAAGAAGTTTTTTACACCGAACAGATTAAAAACGATTTTAGATCGGTTACAGAAACTGCTCAGAAGAAATTTTTAGAATCATACAACGCTACCGATAAAGAATATTCTATTTTATTTTTTACACAAGGTTTTACAGGTGAAGAAGTTGTTGTAAAAAACGACAATAATACGCTTTACAAAGGAATGGTTTTAACCAACAAAAAAACAGGTTTGGCGAAAAACATGCGAATTGTAAATACCGATGTTACCAGCATTTACGACAAAGCTACCAAGAAAACAATTTACATTAACACAGATAAGGCACGCAAACACAAGTTTATTTATGTAATGAAAGGCAATGTTAATGAAGACAAACCTTACAAAATTACATTTAGCGACAAATTGCGTCCGGAAAAATAACAACCTATCTAATACCTTTTTTTACAACAAACAACTGAAAAGACATCAATTACTGATGTCTTTTTTTATAAAATCATATCGCTGTAAGGAATAATAATGTTGTAACCTTTTTGTTTGAAATATTCTGTAGGATTGTGATCTGATGCAACCATAACAAAGTCGCCACCCCAGCCGCCAAGGCTTTTTATCAATCCGTTGAAATCTGGAAACAGTTCTTTTTGAATGGTTGATGTTTCTAAAATTTCGCCTAAGTTTTGTTCGTAATTTTTAAAGAAAGATACAAAGGTTTCCAAATCTTGAATGTGCAATAATTCATCGGTCATTTGTGAAACCTGTTTTATTTCTGCTGATAAATTTTTCTGCTTTTTTCTGAAATTTGCAATAGCATCTTTACTGTCGCGCTTTTTGTTCAGATACACAAAATAAATATGATCTTTGAAAGTCGGATTGAAATTGACCTGCTCAACAATAGGTTCGTTATTTACAACCTGATACATTACCGGCGTGTTGTTTTGTGCACAAGCAATATCAAATCCGCTACCGCCAAACGATTTTTGCAACAATTTAAAAGCATCAATTTGGAACCATTGTGCAATATTGTTTATTAAGGTAGACGATGTTCCTAATCCCCAATTTCGAGGAAAAGTCAATTTGGTTTCAACCAAAAAGCCGTTATTTTCTAATATGGAAGGATTCATTAAATGTGCTTGATACAGAATATCAATCAGCGTGTTTCGAACTTTATCATCGCTTGACTGATTGTTTGAAATAATATCACAAACAGCAATTTCATCGTTATACCAAACAGATCCATCAGCATCGTAACTTTTCCAACTTAAAGTTTTGGTTTTTAAAGGAAAGACATTCAAATATTGTCCGAACTTTGTAGGCAACGCAAAAACCTTTGCGCCTTCTAACACATAATATTCACCTAAAATAAACAGTTTGCCGTTGCTGTAAAATTCCATAATTATTTTTTTTTACATCTCGACTACGCTCGATGTGACAATGATTGCTGTCACTCTGAGCTTGACTCAGAGTCGCACTATATTTACTGATGAGATGCCGACCCGAGCTTGAGAATAGTTTGAAACAAAGCAAGTTCGAAATGACAATTTCTTTTATTTCGAGCATATTTGAGAAGTGTTTTCTAGTTAATCACATCGTCAAATTCTTGTAACATAAAATTTAAACTTTTTAATTTGATCCTAATCAGTTATTTTACTAAAACTTTATGATAACATTATTCATTTAATGTTTAATAATCTGTACAATAACATCATCAAATTGCTCAAAGGATTGCTTAAATGTATCTATATCACGAATATTTCCTAAATCATATATTATAAATAAAAGACTTTTGAATTTAGTTTTATAAGCAATTATATCGTCATTAAGTTGAGCAATTAACGCCTTTTCATCACTTTTACATAATTTAATTTCAACTGCTAAACTATACTTTTCAAAACTAAAATCTGGTATATATTGTTTAGATGAAAACATTATATGAGGAAATTCTTTAGCATATTCTATGTCATTCGCTAATAACAAATCTTCATATTTATCTTGGACTTCTTTTTCTTTCGTTGGAGCTTCTCGCATTAATTTCCTAAGCTTTTTCTCGGCTAAATTAATTATTGCAACTAATTCACTAGCTTCAGAAATCGAATTATTATCTTCATAAACATCAGTAATTTCGCTCTCTCCCAACTGATCAATCGCAGCTAAAAGTAAACCTTCTGCTTGTTGAGTTTGATTTAAAAACGCTAGTTTATGACCTTGTTCTATCTGATATTCTATATCCCAACCATGTATTACCCTTGAGCCAGTTTCGCTCCATGAAAAATTCGATAGTGTCTGATAGTATCTAGAGTTCTTACCAAATATTTCTTCTAAAATTCTTAGAGAGTTAGCTAACCATCTAATATGTTCTTGTGAAGATCTTCCGCTTTGTCTAACTAAACTCAATTTATTTATAAGTTCTTTCAAACCTTCAATAGCTTCTTGCTTATTCCATTTTTTCATGCAATTGATCAAATTTAAATTTATCTACGTAAACGCTCAATAAAATCAACTACTGCGCTGTGAGAAACCGTTTTTTCTGCAAAATGCTGTAAAACTGCCGTTTTTTCATCTGCCGAAGCATTAAACTGATTTAAAATATTCATTAAGTGCATTTTCATGTGTCCTTTCTGAATACCTGTTGTTGTCAATGATTTTATTGCTGCAAAATTCTGTGCCAATCCGGCAACTGCAATAATCTGCATTAAATCATCGGCTTTTGGTTTTTCTAATAACTTCATAGCGAATTTAACCATTGGGTGTAAATTCGTTAATCCGCCAACAGTTCCTAATGCCAACGGAAGATCCATCCAAAAACGGAATTCATCACCCACAATTTCAGCATGCGAAAGCGATGTATATTTTCCATCTTTTGCAGCAAAAGCGTGCACACCGGCTTCAATCGCTCTAAAATCGTTTCCAGTGGCTAAAACCACCGCATCTACCCCATTCATAATTCCTTTGTTATGCGTTACGGCACGATACGTTTCAATTTCGGCAATGCGAACCGCCTGCACAAATTTCTCGGCAAATTCCTGCGGATTTTCTATTTCTTTTGATTTTAAATCAGAAATCTTACTTGAAACCTCGGCACGAACCAAACAATTTGGAACGTAGTTCGATAAGATCGACATTACAATCTGCAACGATTCTTTTTCTTCGGTAGTAAACAAATCAAAATTGGATACTTCTTCACGCAAAACATTCGCAAATTCTTCTAAACACGAGTTGATAAAATTAGCACCCATGCTGTCTTTTGTATCAAACGTAGCGTGCAGTTGATAGTAATTTTTGAGTTCGGCAGTTTTATCTTTCAACACAATAGAAAGAATTCCGCCGCCGCGTTTTTCCATGTTTCGGGTAATGTTTGCAGTACGCGATCTGAAAACAGGTTGCAATTTTTCAATAAACTGCACCAGATTGTGTTTAGATCCGCCAAACATAAAATGTACGTTGCCAATTTTTTCGGTTGATAAAACGGTTGCCTTAAAACCACCGCGTTTACTCCAGAATTTTGCCGCGTTCGATGCCGCCGCAACTACAGAGCTTTCTTCAATAACCATTGGTACCGTGTAGGTTTTACCGTTAATTACAAAATTGGGTGCAATACCCATTGGCAGGTAAAAATTGGTAATGGTGTTTTCTATAAACTCATCGTGCAGTTTTTGCAGTTCTTCGTTGCTGTTCCAGTACAATTTTAACAATTGAACCACCGTTTGGTCGTTCTTAAAGTAAGTTTCAACCAGCCAGTTTATTTTTTGTTGTTTTGTAAGTTTAGAAAAACCATTAACAATATTCATGCGAATTTTTTTTGCAAAGATACATTTTTTTGGTTTTGGGTTTTATGTTTGATTTACCACAGATGTACCTATTATTTTTTACCACAGATGCACGGATGATTTTAATTAGAAAGGATAGATTTGTATATTTGGCAGTTGTAGTACTGATTTTAGCAGATAAATTAAAATGGCAGAAATTAAAAATTCAATTTTAGCAGGAATATTTTTTGGAGTTTCAATGGGAGTTTTTTTTACTCTAATGTATGATAGTAAATATGGAATAGCTTCTGGAATAACTTCAGGTCTACTTTTTGGAATTGCGATATATCTGTTTATTACGTCTAAAGCGGTTCAAAACCAAACACAAATTGAAAATATTGAAGGACAAAAAATAATTTATTCAGGAGGCGCAAATCATTTTGTAAACAAGGAAGCTGTGGGAGGTAAATTATACTTACTTACAGATCGTGTTCAATTCAAATCTCATAACTTCAACATTCAAAATCATAGTCAAACCATCTTACTAAACGATATCAAAGAAATTGGATTTTGTTACACTTTAGGTATCGTTCCAAACGGACTTTTCATAACAACAAGTAGCAGCATTGAAAGATATGTTTTAAACAATAGAAAGATTTGGAAAGATAAGATCGAAATTCAAAAACGAAATATTTCTAGTAATTAATTGATTTATAGTTCCTGAAATAATTAAAAAAAACAATTTCCAAATCTAATCAACTCAAAAAATAAAAAAAAGAAGTAATTTCCCCTTTTTAATTTTCAGCTTTATTTATGAAGAAAATTTTACTGCCGCTTACACTTATTGCAGCACCAATCACTACTATACAGGCGCAACAACAAATAGAAGTTGCTCAAATTTGGAACGGAACTTTTAGAACCAACCAGCTAAACGCTTTAAATACGCTACATACCAAAAACCAATACAGCGTTTTAGATTATAACCGAAACACCAAAACATTTACTATTGATGCGTTTGATTTTACTACCTTAGAAAAAGTTCAAACGTTATTTTCTACTGCCGATTTTCCCGAAATCAAAGAAATTTCTGATTATTCTATCAATAAAACCGACGATAAAATATTAATTGCCACCAACAGTAATCCAATTTACCGTCATTCGTTTACATCGGTTTATTATCTGTTCGATATCGCTTCAAAATCGCTTATAAAAATTAGCGAGAATGCCATTCAGGAACCTTTGTTGAACAAAAACGGATCGAAAATAGCTTACGCATTTGAAAACAATTTGTATGTTTTTGATGTGGCTACCAAAAAAACAACGCAGATTACCAAAGACGGAAAGAAAAATGCCATTATAAACGGCATTACCGATTGGGTTTACGAGGAAGAATTTGCGTTTGTACGAGCGTTTGACTGGAATGCCGATGGAACAAAACTGGCGTATATTAAATTTGATGAAAGCGATGTTCCTGTTTTTTCAATGGATATTTACGGCGAAGATTTATATCCGCAGCAACAGGTTTTTAAATATCCTAAAGCGGGCGAAAACAATTCAAAAGTGAGCTTGCATTTGTACGATGTTTCAAAAGTATCTACTCAAGACGTAGCTTTAAATGCTGAAACAGCTTATTACATTCCGCGCATAAAATTCACAAACAACGCCAATGTTTTAAGTGTGCAAACACAAAACCGTCATCAAAACCAGTTGAATTTGTTGTTTGTTGATGCAAATTCGGGCAAGACATCGACCATTCTTACCGAAAAAGATAAAGCGTATGTTGATGTTACCGATAATTTGACCTTTTTGAACGACAACAGTTTTATTTGGACTAGCGAAAAAGACGGTTACAACCATATTTATCATTACAACAACGACGGATCGTTAAAAAAACAGGTAACTACCGGAAATTGGGAGGTTACAAACTACTACGGTTACAACAAAAGCAACGAAACCATTTATTATCAATCGGTTGAAAACGGATCTACAAAACGCGATGTTTACAGTATTCAGTTAAACGGATCAAGCAAAAAACAATTATCAGCACAAAGCGGAACAAATAGCGCAACTTTCAGTCCGGATTTTAAGTATTTCATAAACAATCATTCATCAAGCACCAAAGCACCTTCTTATTCGCTTGTTGATGCATCAACCGGAAAAAACGTCAAAGAAATTTTAAATAATACCGCATTAGAGAATAATCTTAAAAAGTTTGATCTGCCTAAAAAAGAATTTACCACTTTTAAAAACGAAGTTGGAAATGATTTAAACGGGTACATGATCAAGCCTAAAAATTTCGATGCTAAAAAGAAATATCCTGTGTTGTTGTATCAATATTCAGGTCCGGGATCGCAGGAAGTTTCCGATTCTTGGAACGATTCAAACGATTACTGGCACATGATGTTATCTCAAAAAGGATACATTATAGTTTGTGTTGATGGTCGTGGAACTGGTTTTAAAGGTGCCGATTTTAAAAAAGTTACTCAAAAAGAATTAGGAAAATTTGAAGTTGAAGATCAAATTTTTGTAGCAAAAGAATTAGCAAAAGAATCGTTTGTTGATGCAAACAGAATAGGAATCTGGGGTTGGAGTTACGGCGGATTTATGAGCAGTAATGCGCTTTTCCAAGGAAACGATGTTTTCAAAACTGCCATTGCGGTGGCTCCTGTAACATCGTGGCGTTTTTACGATTCGGTTTACACAGAACGTTTTATGACTACTCCGCAAGAAAATGCTTCGGGTTACGATAACAATTCACCAATTACACATGCCGATAAGTTAAAAGGAAACTTTTTATTGATTCACGGTACTGCTGATGATAATGTGCATGTGCAAAACGCGATGCTTTTAATCAACAAGCTGGTTTATTTGAATAAAAATTTCGATTGGTTAATTTATCCCGATAAAAACCACGGAATCTACGGCGGCAAAACCCGTGAACAATTATATACAAAAATGACCGATTACATTTTAGAGAAATTGTAATATTTTATTACATTTGACTTCTTAACAACTTTTTAAGAAACAACAATTTCAAAATATGACAGCAACTGATCAAAAACAGTTAGAAGAAATTCATAATTTTAAAGGAAAATATCCTAAACAATTATGGCATTTGTTTATGGTTGAAATGTGGGAACGTTTTTGTTTCTACGGAATGCGCGGTGTCTTAGCACTTTTTATGGCAGATCAATTAATGGGATTAGGCTTGTCTGAAAAAGATTCTAACCTAAAATATGGTGCAATTCAGGCATTTGTTTATGCATTTACATTCATTGGTGGAATTTTTGCCGATAAAATTCTTGGCTTTAAAAAATCTTTGGTTTTTGGAGGTTTAGTAATGATTGCCGGAAATCTTTTAATTGGTATAGATCCACACCAGTTTTTTTATTACGGAATAACATTAACGATTATTGGAACCGGATTTTTTAAACCGAATATATCATCAATGGTTGGTGAACTATATGCAGAAGGAGACCCAAGACGCGATGCCGGTTTTAGCTTATTTTATTCAGGAATTAATATTGGGGCGCTTTTAGGCGGTATTGTTTGCGTTTACTTAGGTAAAAACTATGGTTGGAACTATGCTTTTCTTTCTGCTGCTGCTGTTATGGTTATTGGTGTACTTTTCTTTTTAGCAATTAGAAAAGAATTAGGACCAATTGGTAATTCGCCTATTAATCATTTACAAGCTCCTAAAAGAAAGTCAAGAGAAATTATGGTTTACATTGGCGCATTAGTTTGTATCCCATTAATCTATATAATGATTAACAACACAAAATATACCGATTTGTTTATGTTCATTGTTGGTCCGCTAGCTGTGTTGTATTATATTATTCAATTAACTAAAATAGAGTCATCTGCAGGCAAGCAAAAATTTATAGCAGCGTTTATCATGATTGCTTTTTCAATTTTATTCTTTGCCATTTTTGAACAGGCTGGTGGATCCTTAGCATTATTTGCCAACAGTAATGTTACACCTACTTTATTTGGTTTATCGTTAGATCCTAACATTGTTAACAACAGTGCTAACTCGTTATATGTAATTGCTTTTGCTCCATTGTTAGGAATTGTTTGGTTATGGATGGCTAAAAAGAAAACTGAACCTAATACAGTAATTAAATTTGGTTTGGCTTTCTTGATACTTGCCGGTGCATACTACATTTTTTACGCATTACGCTTTTTTGCAAACGCACAAGGAATGACTTCTTTAGAAATTTTTGCTTTAGCTTATTTTGTGGTTACCATTGCAGAATTATGTTTATCGCCAATTGGTTTATCAATGGTTACAAAACTTTCTCCTAAACATTTAGCCGGAATGATGATGGGATTATGGTTCTTGGCAAGTGCATACGGACAATATTTAGCTGGAATTTTAGGTGCAGGTATGAGTGATCCTAGCCCGGATGCTTCGTTGACAGATAAATTAATGGCATATACAGACGGTTACCAACAATTGGCAATTTATTCATTAATTGCAGGGGTAATTCTAGTACTTATATCGCCACTTATTCGCAAATTAATGCACGAGGTAAAATAAAAACATCAATGATAAATTCAAAAGCGACTATTTTAGTCGCTTTTTTTTGTGCATAATCTTAAATATTTTACTTTATTTGTAAGTTTTAAACTTTCATAAAGATGTCAGACACTACAAAACCGTCATTTTTTAAAACGGTAGGATCTTTCAATAAAAATTTCTGGATAGCCAGCTTCATGGAATTAATGGAACGCTGGGCTTGGTACGGAATCTATACACTTTTAGGACTTTATTTAGTTGGATCTACCGATACCGGCGGTTTAGGTTTCGATCACGTTCAGAAAGGAAACATTATGGGAAATATTGTGGGAATACTTTATTTCCTTCCTTTAGTTTTCGGAGTTATTGCAGACCGTATTGGTTATAAAGTTTCGTTAACAATAGCCTTTATTATCATGATTTCTGGTTATTACCTGTTGGGTGAAGTAAATACGTATTGGAGTGTTTATATGGTTTTCCTATTGGTTGCAGTCGGTGCTGCGTTTTTTAAACCGGTCGCATCGGCAATTATTGCAAGAAATACGAATGAAACCACTGGAACAATGGGTTTTGGTATTTTTTATATGATGGTTAATATTGGTGGATTTATCGGTCCTGCAATGTCATCGGGTTTACGGACTACTTATGGTTGGAAAATTATTTTTATTCAGGCAGCTGTTGTTATCGCTATTAATCTTGTGGTTTTATTGCTGTTTTATAAAGAACCAAAAATAGAAAAGCCTAAAAATTCAATAGGTGAAGCAATTAAAGAATCTGTTTTGGGTATCTTTGAAGCTTTAAAAGACATCCGTTTAGGTATTTTATTATTGCTAATGATTGGTTTCTGGACGATGTTTAATCAGTTGTTCAACACCCTTCCGAACTTTATAGAAGACTGGGTAAATTCTGCAGCAATAAGTAATTGGTTGAATGAAAACCTGCCTGCATTAGGAGGTTTGTTAACACAAGACGGACAAGTAAAACCGGAATGGTTTACAAACATCGATTCGTTGATGATTATCCTTTTCCAAATTACTATTTCATTCTTCGTAATTAAAATGCGTCATATCAATGCGGTAATTCGTGGAGCTGTCATTGCAACAATAGGTATCGGTTTAACATTTTACTCGGGTAATGTTTGGTTTACGATTATTGGAACCATGATTTTTGCTATAGGAGAAATGATGTCAAGCCCAACAGTATCTTCATTTATCGCTTTAATTACACCAAAAGGAAAAGAAGGATTATATCAGGGAACCTACTTTTTACCCGTAGCTGCAAGTTATTTTGTAACTAGTTTTATATCGGGTGGTTTGTATCAATCTTGGTCAGATAAATTATCGTTATTAAAGAAAGAAATGGCAGGAAGAAATATTGAAATGCCCGAAGTAGTGACCAAAGAACAGTTTATCGAAGAAGGATCAAAAGCTTTGAACATGTCTATTTCAGCTTTTGAAAAGCAATTCAACCTAAAAGCCGAAACAATTGACTGGGCTGTTGTTAAACAATCATTCACCGATTTTGCAGCATCAAAAAGTATAAATATCAGTCAGGTACATTTTCCTTTTTCTAAAAACGAATATTTTACATTAGCAGAACAAAAATTAGGCATGAGTCATTGGGATATGACCAACATGCTATGGGAAACGTACAACCCAAACAAAATTTGGTTTGTAATTGTGGGAATCGGTATATTTTCTATTGTATCCTTAACTATTTACGACAAATTAATAATCAAACCTTTAGAAAAAAAACAAAGAACAACTAAAAACTAATTTAACAATATGGAAACTACTCCTACAGAGTTTTACAAATCGAATGTTTTAGGACAACGATCGGGATTATTTGTACTTTTCTTTACCGAAATGTGGGAACGCTTTTCGTTCTACGGAATGCGTGTATTATTAATGCAATTTTTAACAGCTTCTGTCATAGGACTAAATCCTGGTTGGGAATGGACGGTTGAACAAGCCAGTGCACTATATGGAACCTATGCTATGATGCTTTACTTAACACCTATTTTTGGTGGTATCATTGCAGATAAATACATCGGATCTCGCATGGCGGTTATTATTGGTGCGATAATTATGACCATTGGGCACGCTGCCATGGCATTTGATACGCCTATAATGTTCTTCATTGGTTTGGGGTGTTTAGTAATTGGAACCGGTTTTTTTAAACCAAATATGCCGTCAATATTAGGAGAAATGTATAAAGATTTACCTGAAAAGAAAGATGGTGCTTATAGCATTTTCTACATGGGGGTAAATGCAGGTGCCTTTTTTGGAATGATGCTTTGTGGTTTCTTAGCAGAAAAAATTGGTTGGCATTGGGGCTTTGGTTTAGCTGGTATTTTCATGTTATTAGGAACACTTCAGTTTGCTTTTGCAAAACCTATGATGGGTAATTTGGGAATTTTAGACAAATCTGCAGAAGGTAAAGAATTAAAAAACAACGAAGACACTGATAAACGTAACCCTTTTAAAACAATTGATTATATTTTAATTACCATAATAGGTGTAATTGGTCTTTTATACGCTTTTAACGACCCTTTATCTAAAAATGGTATTAGCGATATATTCAGCTTTATGGATACATCTGTATTGCGTGGGCAATATATCATGATTCTTTCTGCATTAGCTTTATTTATCTACTTATTGGTTTCTCGTATTTTAAGATATGATAAGGTGGTACGTGATAGAATGTTTGCCGTTGTTTTATTAGCATTTTTCTTGATTTTCTTTTTTATGAGTTTTGAACAAGGTGCAACATCATTAGTAATTTTTGCTAAAGAAAACACACAGAGAATTCTTTACGGTAATCATGCTTTATATTTCAATATCTTTAATACATTACTAACCATAATTCCAATGCTATTTATATCATATGTATTGATAAAACTAGCACAAAAAACAATTAAACAAGCATTCTTATCTAACGTTGTCTTAATAGTTACCTTCATAGGTATTTGGGCATCTGCTTTATGGATGTTAAATTATAATTGGAAATCTCACTCATACGAAGTTTCTTTCAACGCCACTAAAACAATTAAAACAGATCCAAAAACGGGCGAAGAAGTACTAGATGACAAAGGGAATAAAACCTACAAAGTTACTCCAATTACTGAAGCTAATATTGTGAACAATGAATCTGTTAAAGTTCTTGAAAAGGTTGATTTAGCATCACAAAAAGAATTTCAGTTAAACACACCTATCAAAATTTTATACGAAGGTGAAAAATATGTTGAAGTTACACCAGAAGCTGAAACAAAACTAAAAGCCGATTATGCAAAACATAATAGACCATCTGAGATTATTGAAGCACAAATTACGCAAGTTAAAGATAGCCAGGTAGAAATTACCGTTTCTTGGTTTTCTACATTAAACTCATTCTTTATTATTGCATTGGCGTCAATGGTATCAAGACTTTGGGGATCTCGCTTTAACCCTTCTGCTGCATTTAAATATGGTTTTGGGTTAATTTTAGTAGCTATAGGCTTTTTAATTCTAGGTTTAGGAACGTATGGCGAAGACAAAACAGTAAAACTTTCATTATTTTTCTTAGCTGCTACTTATCTATTCCATACGTTAGGCGAATTATTTATATCACCTGTTGGTTTATCTTATGTTTCTAAGTTAGTACCTGGGCGTATGTTAGCATTTATGTTTGGGGTGTGGTATTTAGCAATTGCAATAGCACAAAAGCTAGCCGCTTTATTTGGAGGTCAGATAAAAGTTATACAAAATGAACATTCCCTAAGTTATTTCTTTATACTATTTACAGCAATTCCGGCAGCAGCTGGTTTACTTGTAATGCTGTTAAATCCATTAATTAAAAAATTAATGCACGGAATTAAGTAGAAATATTTATTTCTTAATAATTACTTAAAATAAGCGGTGTTTTTTCAATGAAAAAACACCGCTTATTTTATAAAAAAACTATATTTGCTAATTACTAAAAAAATTTAACTAAAACTATGGATACAGTTCAAGTTCAACAAAAAGGGCATCCTAAAGGATTATATCTTTTGTTCTTCACCGAAATGTGGGAGCGCTTTTCATACTACGGAATGCGTGCAATTCTTATCTACTACTTAACAAAAACCTATTTACAAGGTGGTTTGGGTATGGATAAAGCCGAAGCTACTTTACTTTATGGTTATTTTACAGGTTTGGTATATTTTACACCGCTTATAGGTGGGTGGCTTGCCGATAAATATTTAGGTAAACGAACTGCAATTACAATTGGTGGTATCACAATGATGATTGGCCAATTTGTGTTGTTTGGCATGAACAACATGACCGGACTTTATATTGGCTTGTTTTTGTTAATTATTGGAAATGGTTTCTTTAAACCAAATATTTCTACCCTTGTTGGCGGATTGTATGCCGAAGGTGATGACCGACGAGATTCTGCTTTTTCTATTTTCTATATGGGAATAAACCTAGGTGCATTAATTGCGCCACTTTTAATTGGTTATTTAACAGATGATTTTTTTGCTGTAAAAGAAGGTGGCGAAATCATGAGTTATGGCTATAAATACGGTTTCTTAGCTGCTGGTATTGGTATGTTTTTAGGGCAAGTTGTATTTAACATGTTTGCACAAAAATACCTTGGCGATTTAGGTAAAAAACCTGTAGGTTCTACAAACGAAAATGATTCTGTTGAAGCATCAGTTTCTGTAAATCCACAAACAGGTCAAATATTAACACAGCCAGAAGAAAAACAAAGAATGTCTGTCATCTTTATTTTATTCTTATTTGCAGTATTTTTCTGGGCTGGATTTGAACAAGCTGGATCTTCTCTTTCGTTATACACGGATTCGTTCATTGATAGAAGAATAGGTGGTTTCGAAGTTCCTTCTTCTTGGTTTCAATCTGTAAACCCTCTGTTTATTGTATTATTAGCTCCGGTGTTTGCAATATTTTGGAATTCTAAATTAGGAAAAAAACTAACTACACCAGTTAAAATGGGTGTTGGTATGATCATTTTAGGTATTGGTTTTTGGTTTATGCTAGGTGCAGTTGCAGAGCGTAATGCTAATGGAGATATTACCGATGTTGCTAATAAAGCTGCAATGATGTGGTTAATAATGACCTATTTATTACATACAATTGGCGAATTATGTTTGTCACCAGTAGGACTTTCTGTAGTTACAAAACTATCTCCACCAAAATTAGCCTCTATACTTATGGCAGTTTGGATGCTTGCTTCATCTGTAGCAAATTTTATAGGAGGTTTTGTAGCTTCAAGTGTTGAAACAATGGGTGCCGGGCAAGTATTCACTTACATATCAGGTTTTGTAATTGTTTGTGGTGCTTTACTTGTACTTCTAAATAAATTTATTTTAAAATTAATGCATGGCGTAAGATAGGCATGCTTTTTGAAAATAATAAATCCGATAGTTTTTGCTATCGGATTTTTTTTATATTTACGTTTTAATTTTTAAACAATGAAAAAAAGCATATTATTAGTATTATTTACTATGGCTTGTTTTGTTAGCCAGGCTCAAGAAATTAAGTGGATGAGCATGAAAGATGCCCTTACAGCACAGAAAAAAAACAAAAAACCTATTTTTATTGATATTTACACCGTTTGGTGCGGACCTTGTAAAGCGTTAGATAAAAACACCTTTTCTGACGCAAAGATTGTAAAAGAAATCAACGAAAAATACAATGCCGTAAAATTTAATGCCGAAGGTAACGACGAGTTTCAATTTGGCGGTACTCTGTATAAAAATCCAGATTATCAAGAAGCTCGAAAAAACTCAAGAAACGGAATACATCAATTCACAACTTACTTGCAAGTTCCAGGCTATCCAACAATGGCTGTTATAGATTCGAATGGAAAAATAACAAAAGGAATTGTTGGTTACAAAACACCTGATCAATTATTACCAGAATTATAATCAATAACATAACTTCCCTTAGTACGCATATCGTGGTAAGGGATTTTTCTTTTCTTAAAATACGCCGAATATTCTTCGTTTAAGTATTGATAGTTTGCGTTGTGCAGTAAAATCATTTTGGGTTGAACATCGTGCATCAATCGATCTAAATTTATTTTTGGGTTCTGATATAAAACCACATAATCAAACTTTTGTTTCGGATATACCTCTAAACTATCAATTACCAGCCAAGTCTTACCTTTCAACACAAAAGAATTTTGTATCGAATCTATAGTTTTGACTTTAGAATTGGTGTGCAGTTCATAATTTTTCAAGCTTTGCAATGTATATTTATTTGCATTACCAATTTGATTGATCTTCGATCCTACTTTATTTAAAATAACCACATTGTCAGCATCGCTCATTACCACAATTTCTTCTTTCCTTTTATTTTCGATTACATTTTGTAAGGTTATCAATTGAAACAAGATAACTATCGAAAGAAAAACATAAACCTTATACAATTTTTTTTTCTGGAAAAACCAGAATATAGTAAAAACCATCAACAAAGCCAATATGGTCTGTAAAATCCCGAAATGAAAGTCGATCGTTTTAATGGAAAAATAATCAGATAATCTGCTTAAACTATCAAAACAGAAAGTACTTATCCAACTTAAAATCGGAGTTATCAATGCCAATACCTCAACTGAAATCAAACTTAAAACCATTTGTATAAACCATGCGCAAAGTAGAAAAGATGTTATTGGAATAGCAATTATATTTCCTATCAAGAATAACAGCGGAATCTGCTTAAAATAATAAATACTCAATGGTAAAACGCCTAATTGCGCAACTAATGACACACCAATCAACTGCCCAAAATAGTTTAAAATCCAGTTTTTAAACGTAAAATAATGTTGAATAACCCGATAACAAAACACGATTGAAAACACCGCGAGATAACTTAACTGAAAACCGACATCGAACAAATAATTTGGTTCAAAAAGCAGAATTAACAGCATACTACCCACCAAAAGATTAATTGTATGAATTCTTCTTCCCGTTAAAGTTCCAACAATCGTCATTAAACACATTAAAGCTGCACGAACTACCGATCCTGAAAAACCCGCCATTAAACTGAAAATCAATAGAAAAACAATCAAAATTACGGTTATTACATTTTTTGAAAGTCGTAATTTTCTTAAAACATATGAAATGGTTGAGAACAATAATACTACGTGCATTCCCGATACTGCGAGTACATGTAAAATTCCGAAATCTTTAAACTGTTGCTGAATTTCATCGTTTAAATTGGTTTTAATACCGAACAAAAGTGCCTGAATAAAACCCTGTGTTTTTTCGGAATATCCTAATTTGGAGAATTGTGCGGTAAGATAATCTCTGCCACTAATAATGATCGATTGAAAAGATTTTTCTTCTTTAATTTTAAAAGGTTCGTGGTAAGATGTGATCTGATAATGGATATTTCTCAGTCGTAAATATTCGCTGTAATTAAAATCGTACAAGTTTCGTGGTTCAGCTACTTTCTTAATTGTTCCCACCAATTTGTAAACCGTTCCAACTTTAGGAATATCCAATTTATTAGAAAAAGTAACCAAAACTTTAGGTTGATCTTTCTGGGACAACAGATTGGCATACATTCGGTGCGAATAAGCGTTTGATTTTAAAACATCGGTCACTTTAATCGTAAATTCCTTCGCGTTTAAATCATCAATAATTATAGGTTTATTATTAAAAATGTACGAAAGAAATCCCAACGAAGAAAAAGTAACGAAAACAGCCAGAATAGTAAACAGATTCAACTTATTATTAAAACCTTTATTTCGCTGTAAAATGTAAAGAGAAAACAACGTCACGAAAGATAAAACTGTAACCGATACCACAGCAATATCTGGAAGCTTTAAATAAAAGCCACAAAAAATCCCACTAACATAAGAAAATGTAATGGGATAAATTGGATATTTCATTACTTTACTCATAAGAATAAAGATATGAAAATTTGAATATTAAATAACTAACTATAATACTTGTCTGTCGTAAACGCGGTTTATTTGTACAAACCCTCTACTATAATACGCTTCTTTTGTTGAATTGATTGAAACACCTTTAGATGTTGCAGAGTGGATAAACTTAATATCGTCTCCATTTACTTCAATTACAATTCCCACGTGATTTATTACTCTAGAACCACCGTTTTTAAAGAAAATCAAGTCGCCCGGTTTAGCTTCTGCAGAAGAAACGCGTTCACCACGTGATGCCATTTCTTTTGAAGTTCTTGGTAAATCGATATTAAACTGGTTGAATGCATTTTTTACAAAACCTGAACAATCCATGCCTGATCGAGACATTCCACCCCATTGGTAACGTATTCCCTGATAATCGTTTGCTACGTTAAGCAATTGTTCGGTTAAATAGCAGTAGTTGGTTTTTTCAGCTTTTTTAGACGTTTTATTGTCTAACTGATCATCAATTGCGTTCATTTGTTTATTAATGCTGGCAATTGTAGCCTCTTCCTTTGCTTTCTGAATCTTTGATGTAGTTGTCACAGTAGTTTTTTTGCTTTGCGCCACAACTTCTGTGCTTAAACATACAGTAAACAAAGTTACTAACGTTAAAGCTAAATTTTTCATTAATTAATATTTTGAAATAGAATTTATAATCTTTTGCTTTGGTATAACACAAATATAGGTTTTTTAATTTTCTTAAACTTCCTAAAAAGTTCTTAAAGTTTTCTTAATTATGTTGATAACTCGCTCACTTGCACCACCACCGCCTAACAATTCACTTAGTTCATGGTACTTTGCAAGCATTTTAGACCGATCGGAATTGTTGATAACTTTATCGAATTCTTTTTTAATGTTCGCTGTATTACATTCTTTTTGGATCAATTCAGTAACAATTGGTTCATCCATAATTAAATTTACCAACGAAATATACTTTAATTTGATAACTCGTTTTGCTATTTGATACGATATTTCATTTCCCTTATAAACCACCACCTGCGGCACATTAAACAAGGCTGTTTCCAGTGTTGCCGTGCCCGATGTTACTATGGCAGCGTATGCATTGTTCAACAAATTATAGGTATCGTTCAAGATTAACTGCACATTTTCTTGTTTGATGAATGGCTGATAAAAATCGGCATTTAAACTTGGTGCGCCTGCAATAATAAATTGAAACTGCGGATATGAATCAACAATACGCAACATTTCGGTAAGCAGTTTTGAAATTTCCTGTTTACGGCTTCCAGGCAACAAGGCAATTATTGGTCGATCATCCAAACCATAAACCTCTTTAAAATCTATTGACTGATTTTTCTTAAAGGTTTCAATAGCATCCAGCAACGGATGCCCAACATAATGCACAGGATAATTATGTTTGTTTTCGTAAAAATCTTTTTCGAAAGGAAGAATAGTGTACATTTGGTTTACATCGCGTTTTATCGCTTTAATTCTACCTTCTTTCCAAGCCCAAATTTGTGGCGAAATATAATAATGTGTATCAAAACCTTCGTTCTTTGCCCATTTAGCAATGCGCATGTTAAAACCGGGATAATCAATAAAAATAATTATATCAGGGTTAAAGGCTTTAATATCCTTCTTACAAAAATCGATATTCTTAAAAATGGTTCTAAGGTTTGCTACAACTTCTGCAAAGCCCATAAAAGCCAGATCTTTATAGTGTTTTACCAACGTACCGCCAACCTGCTGCATTAATTCGCCGCCCCAAAAACGTACTTCAGCATTGGGTTCTTCTTTGAAAAGCGCTTTCATTAAATTGGCTCCGTGCAAATCGCCCGAAGCTTCGCCGGCTATAATGTAATATTTCATTAACTAAAAATAATGTAGAAGGCAATTAGTATAAACGAGAAAATAACGCCACGTGCGCTAAAATAATTTTCGCGGTTTAAAAACAGATAAAACAAACCGATATTAGGGATTGATCCCAATGAAAAGGCTTTGGTTGATACATCGGTCATTTTAAAGATCAAACCGCCATCTAAAGGATTCATCTTTGTAAACAGATAAAACAAAACGCACCCGCATACAAACGAAATTGCCAATGCGCAAAAAGTTCCTAATAAAAATTTTAAAAATCGATCCATTACAAATCCCATGTATTAAGTTGTTGTACTGCGTGGTAAGCAGTTAAATCGTACTGCACAGGCACAACAGAAATATATCCATTGGCAAGTGCCCATTCATCGGTATCTTCGCCTTTGTCGTGATTTACAAAAGTTCCGGTTAGCCAATAATATTTTTTCCCGTGCGGATTGGTGCGTTCATCGAACTTTTCAACCCACGTAGCTTTTGCCTGTCGGCATATTTTAATTCCTTTAATGTTTTTTTCTGCCAGTTTAGGGAAATTCACATTCAACACCACACCTTCGGGCAAACCGTTTTTAAGGGTTTCTTCGGTAATTTGCTTTACGAATTTCTTGATTGGTTCAAAATCGGCGTTCCAACTGAAATCTGCCAAAGAAAAACCAAGTGCGGGAATTCCACTCATACCAGCTTCTACTGCCGCAGACATAGTTCCTGAATAGATTACGTTCGAAGCCGAATTAGATCCGTGATTAATCCCCGAAACACAAATATCAGGTTTTGCTTTAATGATCTGGTCAATGGCAATTTTCACACAATCTACAGGCGTTCCTGAACAAGCGAATTCTTTAATTTCGTCTTTATCAATATAAACCTGCTCTAAAAACAACGTATTGTTAACGGTAATGGCGTGCCCCGTGCCCGATTGCGGACTATCTGGTGCTACTACAACCACCTGACCAATTTCTTTCATAATACTAATTAAAGTACGAATCCCCGGAGCGGTAATTCCGTCGTCGTTCGTTACTAAAATCAATGGCTTTTTCATAAAAAAAACTTTTGTTCCCGTAAAAGTAATCATTTTAATTAAAAAAGCCTTTAAAACGAGTAGCTGCTTAAAACAGTTAACAAAATTTTATTTAATCTTTAATAGTTTTTGTAATAAGAATTTAGTTACTTTAGTTGAAAATTATTTGATGACTGCTATTTGGCAATTTATGAAGAGAAATTATAAAGTATTGATACTTGTTGTGGCACTTGCTGCAGTATTATGGAGTTTTATTCCTTTTAAAAAATCGGCTGATCCCGATCCTGAAAAAGAAGCGTTTTTAATGGGGGTTTTAAATTTTGTGCTTACCAATGCGCATTATAAACCTGCCGATATTAACGATGCTTTTTCGG
The DNA here is from genome assembly GCF_900115115.1 of Paenimyroides ummariense. GTDB lineage: Bacteria > Bacteroidota > Bacteroidia > Flavobacteriales > Flavobacteriaceae > Flavobacterium > Flavobacterium ummariense. The sequence goes on along the minus strand of NZ_FOVI01000015.1, from coordinate 40,895 downwards.
AAAAAGTATATACCAACTATTTAAAGGTAATTGACGGAAACAAACGTTATTTATTGCAATCTGACGTTGACGGGTTGAACAAATACAAAACCTTGATAGATGAGGAATTCAAAGAACAACGCATTAACTTTTTTAACGAAAGTTATCCGATGTTGCAAACCAGAATTCAAGAGGCAAAAGCGTATTACAAGGAAATTTTGGCAAAGCCTATAGATTTTACCGTTAAGGAATCAATTGATACCGATTACGAAAAACAACCATGGGCTAAAAACAAAGAAGAGCTTAAAGAACGCTGGCGCAAACAATTGAAGTTGAACGTACTTTCGGGTATCGAAGATAAACTAAAACTTCAAGAAAAAGATTCTATTGGTAAAGAACCTAAAAAAGATTTTGCCGAATTGGAAAAAGAATCGCGCGAAATAACTTTAAAATCATTGAACGAGTTTTTTGAATTTTTCGAAGAGATTTCTCGTGAAGAATGGTTATCGGTTTACATTAACACGCTTTTAGAGCAGTTTGATCCACATACGAACTATTTGGCTCCGGACGATAAACAGAAATTCGACGAAAGCATGGCGGGTTCTATGGAAGGAATTGGCGCACAGCTTCGTAAAAAAGATCAGAATACAGAAATTACAGAAGTGATACCGGGCGGACCTGCCATGAAACAAGGCGAACTAGAAAACGGCGATATTATTTTAAAAGTAGCCCAAGGCGATGAACAACCGGTTGATATTGCAGGTATGCGATTAGAAAAGGTGGTTAAAATGATTAAAGGTAAAAAAGGCACTACCGTTAAATTGACCGTTAAAAAAGCTGACGGAAATGTAAAAGTGATTGCTATTGTTCGTGATAAATTCGAAATTGAAGAAACCTTTGCAAAATCATCGGTTATCGATACGCCTGAGGGGAAATTCGGAATTATTCATTTACCTAAATTCTACATTAGCTTTGAAAACCGTGACGGTCGCGATGCCTTTAAAGATGTTGCCAAAGAAGTGGAATATCTTAAAGAACAAAAGGTAGAAGGAATCATTGTAGATTTACGTAACAACGGCGGTGGATCACTGCAAACAGTTGTTGATATGGTTGGTTTGTTTATTCCGCAAGGACCAGTTGTACAGGTAAAAGCAAAATCGGGCGAAAGCGATGTGTTATACGATCGCGACAACAAAACGCAATGGACAGGACCGTTGGTGGTTTTAGTGAACAATTATTCGGCTTCGGCTTCTGAAATTTTTGCAGCTGCCATTCAAGATTATAACCGTGGGTTGATTTTAGGATCGAAACATTCATTTGGAAAAGGAACCGTTCAAAATTTATTGGATTTAAACCGTTTCGGAAATAAAAAAATCGGCGATTTAGGAGCTATGAAATTCACAAGTCAGAAATTTTACCGAGTTAACGGGGGGTCAACCCAATTAAAAGGTGTAGAAAGTGATTTGGTTCTACCAGATCGTTTCCTATATGTTGATACAGGCGAGCGCGACAACGAAAATGCAATGGAGTGGGATAAAATCGCAAAAGCAAAGTACAACGTTTTCGACTATAATTTTGCTCCGGTAAAAGACAAAAGTAAAAAGCGTGTAGCTGCGAATGCTCAATTTAAACTGATTGACGAAAGTGCGAAGTGGGTAAAATCACAACAAGACGATAATACCTTTCCGTTGGAATATAACGAGTATTTGGCAAAATCGAAACAGTTAGAAGAACAATCAAAACGTTTCAATGTGTTGAAAGATTATAAAAACAGTTTGGCATTTACATCATTACCGCACGATGAAGCGTTGATTAAAAACGATACCGTGCTGCAAAACAAACGCAAACGCTGGTTTAAAAGCCTGAACAACGATGTTTATGTAGAAGAAGCCGTAAATGTTTTGCAAGATATAAAAGCAAGTAAATTCAAAATTGGTTCAACAACTAATTTAGTAAAGTAATATTTAGGGCATCTGTTCGAGCTTGTGGTTGCTGAGCCCGCCGAAGTATCGAGAACTAATAAGACATAACTAATGATTGTCATTTAAAAAATAAAAAAGTGTTTAAAAAATTTGTTTCGGCAAATAAAAAGGCGCTCCAAAAATTTAAAAGAAATTCTTGGGGCGTTTTTTCATTAGTCTTTATCGTGGTTTTAAGTTTGTCTGCATTAGGTGCCTATATTTTAGCGCCCGACAATACCGTAAATGCAAACAACGGCGATGTTTCTATAAGTACGCAAAAACCAGGTTTTACCGTTAAAACAATAAACATTCCGTTGGGCAATAAAAACAAAACATCGGTTTTTGATTATTTTACGGGCAAAGAAATTAAAGAACAGTTTATTCCTATTTTATCTTACACTTTTAAAGGCGACACCCTTTATTACAATGAATTTTCGGTTGATCCATCTACTTCACAAACCAAATACCTGCTTACTAATGTATTTCCCGAAGCGGATGAAAAATCGATAGAAGAAAACCACATTAAAACAAAAAAATATCTGTTAGGAACCGATAATCAGGGGCGCGATTATTTAAGTCGATTACTGGTTGGCGCACGCGTTTCGCTGGCAATTGGTTTTGTAGCTGTGTTTATTTCATTAATCATTGGTATTACACTGGGCGCACTTGCCGGCTATTTTGGCGGAAAAACCGATGCTTTTATTCTGTGGCTGATAAACGTAATATGGTCTATCCCTACCCTTTTGCTTGTGATTGCCATAACCTTGGCATTAGGAAAAGGATTTTGGCAGGTATTCATTGCCGTTGGTTTAACCATGTGGGTTGAAGTTGCTCGAGTAGTTCGCGGACAGGTGTTAAGCGTAAAACAAATGCAGTATGTAACCGCAGCACGTGCTTTAGGATTTTCGGATCTACGCATTATTTTTAAACATATTATACCAAATATCATGGCTCCGGTTATTGTTATTTCGGCAGCCAATTTTGCTTCGGCAATTTTAGTAGAAAGTGGTTTAAGCTTTTTAGGTTTGGGTGCACAAGTACCTGTACCAAGCTGGGGCGGCATGATTAAAGAACACTACAACTACATTATTTTAGGAAAACCGCATTTGGCGTTAATTCCCGGCTTGGCAATGTGTTTGGTAGTAGTTGCTTTTATGATGATTGGTAATGCGTTGCGTGATGCCTTGGATGTGAAGGGGTAGAATATGAAATATTCGTAAATTTATACAAAAACCGAAGTTATTCGAAATAACAATACATTCATCGCATTAACATGCTGTTTTTTTTAAGGTTATATGAAGTTTTTATTGTAAAAAAAGGTAATTGCGTATATTTACTTGTTGGTGGCAATTTTATACCGACCGCTTAAACAACTATACTATGGAAATAATAATACGAAAATCATACTTATTTTGGGAAGGAGATGGATACAAATATGGTGGCTTTGGACAACTGATTGACAAGTTTTCCTCTGTTTCAGAAGCTGAAAGTGAAGTTAATGAGCTGACTATTGATTTTTTAAGAAATATCAATCCCAATATAAAGGACTTTATTTTTTCAAATAACGATTATACAAAAGATATAGAATTACTTGAGAAAATATCTGTATTTTATCTACAAGAATTTCAATTAGACTTCAAAACTGAAACTTGGCTACCTTCAAATGCAACTGATAAACAAGTACTTAATTTATCGAACCTTTTCCCTTTTCCTTTTTACTCAATTATTGAGAAATCTAACGACAATTTTTATATCAATGAACTCAACGATACATTTTGGAGCGACAGCGAAATATCTGCAATAAAAAATTCAGATTGGGACTTTACAAATCTTTGTCCAGGAATGACAGGACCTATAAAACAACTTTACAATGATATAGAAACGGCAAAAATGGACGGAACTAAAAAATTGATTTCACACATAATTCGTGAAAATTATCACCAACTTTTTAGCAAACTTAAAAATTTGAAAGACCTGCACTTCCTGAACGAATGGCACAATACGATTGATTATTATGAGGAAATTTTACCAAACAATAAACTGAGCGAAAAAACAGAACAAGTTATTGATAAAATAAAAGGAATTATGAGAATAGAAGATATTTTTATAACAAAAGAAATTTCATTTGAAGAGGCAACTTTATTTGAAAACATAATGTAAATAAAAAAACTGCCACCAACAAGGGTTTTGCGATAGTGGGGCGAAACTACAAAGTTCAACGGTTGTTCTTCGGTTCAACTTTTGTGCAGAATTGAAGATTTGTGCTTCGATTGCCCCACCATCGCAAAGCCCCAAAACGTTCAGAGAAACCCGATAACACGGATTTTCAATCTGTGCGGTTAAACAATGTAGCAATACAAATCGAATGCTACAAAACGCAAATCTGGTCTTACAAAATACAAATCGAGTGTTACAAAATGTAAATCTGGTGCTACAAAATATAAATCGGGTGGTACAAAATAGAAATTGGGTGTTACAAAACACAATCCGATTAGCTACTGAATAACAAACTGCTTTAAATCGTAGCGGTCGCCTTTAAAAATATTCAAATCTACTTTTGTTTCAATACCGTTTACGGTGCCTTTATCGGTAAACTGCCAAAAATGCCAGTCGTCGTTCATTTTTTCGCTGAACAAACTGTATTTGGCAATCCAGATTTTATATTCGGGAAAATGTTCCTTTAAATGATGTTCGTAAAAATTGGCACCCGAATAAATAATGGGTTTTACGCCGTAATGTTTTTCTACGATAAGTAGCCAGTTTTTCAATCCTTCGCGCATTTTTTCTTTGGATTGTTCTTTTGGAAGTTCCTCAATATCCAACACCGGAAAAAAATCTCCAGGCTCTAAAGGAGTATTTTTAATAAAGTTGAGTGCTTGTTGCGTACTATTTTCGTCTGGGCGGTAATAATGATACGCACCGCGAACCAACAATCGGCTTTTGGCTTTTTTCCAATTGTACGTAAACTTGGCATCTACCCCATCGGTTCCCATGGTAGATCGTAAAAAAACATAATCAACAGCAAACTTTCCGTATAACGAATCAATTTCTTTCCAATCGATATCGTACTGATAATGCGACACATCAAATCCAAACAAATGATCGTTGTGTTTGTCTAAAATCTCCATTGCTCGGAAATCGTGAACAGTTACTTCTTTGCTGTCTTCTTTCTTAAAAATTCGTTCATATAAATCGGTCACAAAATAACCGATTCCGTCACGGTAATGAAAAATCAAAAAAGCAATAATAAGCATCGTGTACGCCAAAATATGCCATTTCCACACGGCAACCTTTTTCTTTTTAGGTGCACGTTTGCGAACATATTTTTTAGGTTTTGGAGCTGCCATCTTGTAATCTGCTTAACGTTTAGATCGATCAAAACCAAACAATTCGGCACGAGGATCTGCCTTACCTGTAATTAAATTACCGATAACCTGCGCTGCAATCATGCTAAAAGTGATGCCGTTGCCGCCGTAACCCAAAGCAAAATACATGTTGGGTTTGTTGGGATACATGCCAATATACGGCAGTCCGTCTGCGGTTGCGCTAAACGTTCCCGCCCAAGACATATCGGTTACAAAAGGAATTTCGGGAAACATTTTTTTGAATTTCTTTTCAAGAATCGCTGCTTTTTTACGCAACGATTTATCTCGTTTATCGGGATTATTGAAATCTTCATCTTCTCCGCCAACTATTATTCGATTATCACTTGTGGTACGCATATACAAGTAAGGAGTTTTGGTTTCCCAAATCAAAGCATTGTTTTTCCAAATGTATTTTTTATCGACAGGATGCGAAACTATGGCGAAAGTAGAAAGCAGATCCATTACTTTTTTAGGAAGAAACTCGCCGGCTTCGTAACCTGCGGCAATTACCACATTTTTACAGGTGATTTTACTGCCGTGTTCCGTAACCAATTCGTAACCCGATTCGGTTTCAACGTAATCTTCAATCAACGTATGTGAAAATAACTGCAATTGTTTTTTTTGCAGATAATGATCTAAAATATAGGTTGCGCCCTTGTAACAATCAAGCTGGGCAGAAGTATCGTTATACAAGGCTGCTTTTGCATCAATTCCTAAATCGGATTTTACAACATCTTGCTCTAAATATTCAACAGGAAGTCCGGCATCTTTTCGAGCATTGAATTCTTTTTGCAACAACTTTTTACCGGATCTGTCTGAAGCCAATAAATAAGTAGGAACACGCTCGAAATCAGGATTTTTTCCGATTGATTTAAATACGTTTTCGACATCGGTAATCGACTGTAAACAACATTTGTAAGCATCTACCGCCTGTTTTTCTCCGACTTTTTCGATCAGATCCATCAAAGGAACATCGATTTCATACTGCAATTGCGCAGTTGAAGCTGCGGTGCTTCCGGTACCGATTGTTCGTTTATCAACCACAATACATTCAATACCCAAACTGCACAACGTATGTGCCACCAAAGCGCCGGTAATGCCCGAACCAATGATAACAGTGTGCGTTTCGATATTTTTTTTAAGCGGATTGTAATAATTGTACAATGGGTTTAAAACCACCCAAAAAGGCATGCCCGAATGCAAATCCATAAACTTGTTTTTAAGTTAATAAATTTACCTAATTATGATGTGAAAACAACGCGACTGACGTTCTTTTACAAAATAAATTTTACCGCTTGCCTGATATTGCTTCAGCACTGTTTCCAGATGTTTCTCTAATTTTGCGTTCACTTGTTTTTTATGATTAAAGCGAATGTAAGAGATATCGATTGCACCACCATAACTGTGCGAACTGTCGTTAGAAGACGCGTTGGAATTTACACGGCGCAAACGCTTTTGGTCTGCTTCGGTTCTTGTTAACGAGGTTACCACAAAGAAATTTTGTCCGGCAAGTTTCACAAAATCTCGTGCCATGGCATTTAAAACGGTTCTGCCTTTAGGAACCAGATACGCATGGCTGTGGGTTAATTTATCGATACGGTAGCCGTAACCGCGTTGTTTAATTGCCACCAATTTGCCTTGTTTTACCAATTTATTTAAATGTGCTTTGTCTTTTACCAAACCAACATTATGGTTTTTAGCGGCATTTAAATGAGTGGTATATTCTTTAGACGGCTTTGTTTGGGCAAAAAACGTACAGGGTATCAATAATAATACAAGGGCAAAAATAATACGGGTCATTGATTTTCTTTTCCCACAAAAATAGCATTATTAATGCGTAACGACAAAATTAAGCGTTAAGTAAAGTTGAAATCTATCCGATTATTTTGTACTGAAAGATATTCAGCAAAAATTGTTTTTTACGATCTGTAGGTAAATTTTCTATTGATTTTAATACGATATTTCTACAGCTTACAGCCAAATCGGTATGAAAAATCAACAGATAATATAGGTTAAAATGAATTTCATTGATTGATAAACTCGATAGATACTTGAACAAAAACTCTTCTATGATTTCGTTTTTGTCTTCGCCATTATCAATTTCCATGTTGTAGCCCAAAAACTTGAAGATTGTATTTACATGGAAAACATATTCGTCGATCACATTTTCACTAAAGGCAATTTCTTTTTCGTAGGCAAATAAATCGCTTAACTGCAGGTTTTTTATGGTATGATGATCTTCTTTAAAATCGACAATACTTACAAAAACGTTTGATACCTGATATTTTAATTTAATGGCATCGCCCGCATTTACAGGTTCGATATATTCGCCGTTGTATTTGATTTTCTTTTGAGAATTATTCTCCAGCTTGAACTTCTTCAAACTATCGATCAAGTAAATAAAATATGGCTCCAAAGACTGTCGAATGTTTATTTTAACCTGCAACTGTAAAATTTCGCTTTGCCTTTTATTAAATTCATACTGAATATAAAATGCCATGAAAGTAAAAACCACACCGCAGGTTCCAATAATTGGTGCAGTGGTTCCGCCAATGGCATCGCCCAATTCATTTTTTCCACTTAAACTAATCAACCAACTTTTATGGGTAAACAAATAGGCTAACAGCGGCACCATAACCACCATGATGAGTGCCATAACCAATCCCATAAAAACCACACTCTTTTTCATTGCTTTGTTTTATAATTTAAAGATAGGAAATTATTAATCAAAGTGACTTTAGTTTATTTTAAAACTGAAACATACACACGTTCGTTTGGTTGTAAAGCTGTTTTATGTACAAAACAAATTTCCAAATCATTTAAAACAGCATAAATCAAATAATTCTTTCCGGTAAAATAAGAATGTTTAATTTTTACTTCCGATCCATCATTAGAAATTTGTAACTCATGTGGTCTTACATACAAAACTTCATTGATGTTTAAATCAAAATAATTAGCAGGAATAATGTTTACATCGCCGGTTAATCGAGCTATGTATTCGTTTTTGGGGTTTTCGTAAATATTTTGTGGTATATCTTTTTCTATTAAAATTCCATTTTGCAGAACCAATATTTCATCGGCGTACATTAAGGCTTCTTCTGGCGTGTGCGATGTAAAAAGAATGGTAATTCCTTTTTGCTTGCAGTACTGAAAAAGCTGTGTTGCCAATTCTCTTTTTTGAAAAGGATCAATGTGAGAAAAAGGTTCATCTAACAACAAAAATTCGGGTTCTAATGCTAACACTCGTGCTAGAGCAGTTCGCTGCATTTGTCCTCCACTTAAAAACTTAGCTTTTACGTTGGCAAATTCCGTCATATCGACCAATTCCAACAATTCATCAACTCGATTCTTTTTCTCTTTCAGATAGAAATTCGATAAAAACCTTCCCACATTTTCGGCTACCGAAACAAAAGGCATCAAATCAAAATCTTGTGCCAGATATTTCATATAATCCATTCCGGGAACCAAATGATAAGCCGGTCCTAAAATTTGCTTCTCGTTCCAAAAAATCGAACCAGAATCAGCATCCAACAAACCATAAACCAGTTTTAACAAAGTAGATTTTCCGCTACCGCTTGCTCCTATCAATGCATACGAATTTCCTGCTTTAAGCTGAAAACTTACATCGCTTAAAATCTGACTATTGTTGTATGAAAAAGAAAGTTGATTTACCTGCAACATAAAATAAAAAGGCGACCGAAGCCGCCTATTTGTATAAAATTATAAACTTGCTATATAACGTTCGGCATCTAAAGCCGCGATACAGCCCGATCCCGCTGCGGTGATTGCCTGACGGTAATCTTTATCCTGCACATCGCCACAAGCAAAAACACCTGGAACGTTTGTTTTAGATGTTTTGCCTTCGGTAATTAAATATCCGGTTTCATCCATAGTTAACTGACCTGCGAAAATATCGGTATTTGGTTTGTGACCAATTGCTACGAAAACACCTGTAACAGCAATTTCTTTTTTCTCACCGGTAACATTATTCACCACACGAACTCCATTTACAATTTGTCCGTCACCTAAAACCTCATCAATTTCAGTACTCATCAAAATTTCAATGTTCGGAGTATTTTTAACGCGATCTTCCATAATTTTTGATGCACGGAATTTTTCAGATCGAACCAACATGGTCACTTTTTTACATAAATGCGATAAATAATGAGCTTCTTCACAAGCAGAATCGCCCGCACCTACAATGATTACCTCTTGATTGCGGTAGAAGAAACCATCGCAAACAGCACAAGCCGATACACCACCACCCATTTGCAGGTAATGTTGTTCAGAAGGAATTCCTAAATATTTTGCTGTTGCACCAGTTGATATAATTACCGTTTTTGCATGAATTTCAATAGTATCGTTGATCCATACTTTTTTAATTTCGCCCGATAAATCCACTTTAGTAGCAAAACCATCGCGAACATCGGTACCAAAACGTTTTGCCTGTGCTTGCAATTGCATCATCATTTCAGGTCCGGTTACACCGTCTGGATATCCCGGAAAATTCTCAACCTCGTTTGTTGTTGTTAATTGTCCGCCCGGTTGCATTCCTTGATATAAAACAGGATTCATATTAGCACGCGCCGCATAAATTGCAGCTGTATAACCTGCAGGTCCCGAGCCTATGATAAGGCATTTTAGTGTTTCTATAGTTGTTGACATATTTTAGTTAGATTCAAATTTTACGTGTACAAAAATAGATATTTATGTATGGATATAAAAGAAAGTTACCTTTTAAATATCTATGGTATAATTGATTGTTGTTATAGCAGATATTTTTTTGAAATTTTTAGATAAAAACATTTATTAAATAAAAATTTTCTCTACATTTGCACTCGCAATTAAGGCTTTATCGGGGTGTAGCGTAGCCCGGTTATCGCGCCTGCTTTGGGAGCAGGAGGCCGCAGGTTCGAATCCTGCCACCCCGACTAAATTTTTAATTGCAACAGATAACCACCTCGGGGTGTAGCGTAGCCCGGTTATCGCGCCTGCTTTGGGAGCAGGAGGCCGCAGGTTCGAATCCTGCCACCCCGACAAAGTCTTCTTTATATCAAAGAAGACTTTTTTTATTTTACGCTCTAAAAAGAAATATATCATCATTTCAAAAAGAACAAAACAAAAATACCAGCCCTAAAGAAGACTGGTATTTTCTTTAAAAAGATTGCTCTTTTTAATAATCACACGAATTTTTCTAAAAAGAAAAACTCATACACTTAACTAAAAACATTCAAAAAACTACTATCTATTATTAATATCTAATAAAGATCAATTCAAATCTGTTAGCGTAAGAGATACTAAAAAGCATCTCTTAATAACTAACACTTTTCTTTTTCATAATTAATTTGATAATAATAAAACAAACCTCGTACCAATTTAAAAAAGCCTGATTTATTGGTTCAAAAAACAAATATATTTCTGCTTATTGTAGAAACATACTCAACTTATTGTAGATATTTTTCACAAAAACACAATTAAAAGTAATTTCAGTTGTCGGTTTAAGTTTTTACAATAATTAAGTACATTTGTAAAAACAATAATAGAATGCTTATAATTGGTATAGCTGGCGGAACGGGAAGCGGTAAAACAACTGTTGTTCACCAGATTATGAATGAATTACCGGGAACAGAAGTGGGTATCATCTCACAGGATTCTTACTACAAAGCGAACGATCATTTAAATATGGATGAACGTGCGCTGATTAATTTTGATCATCCAAGAGCGATTGATTTTGATCTGCTTTGTTCTGATTTAAAAGAATTAAAAGCGGGCAACAGTATTAACCAGCCGGTTTATTCGTTTGTGCATCACAACAGAACCGATGATTATATTTTAACGCATCCGCGAAAAGTAATGATTGTTGAAGGTATTTTGATATTGACAAATCCGGAATTGCGCAATTTGTTCGATATTAAAATTTTTGTTCATGCCGATTCAGACGAACGATTAATCAGAAGGTTAAAACGTGATATTGTAGAAAGAGGTCGTGATATGGACGAGGTTTTACACCGATATCAAACCACATTGAAACCAATGCACGAGCAGTTTATCGAACCATCAAAAGCATACGCAGACATTATTATTCCTAACGATAAATACAACACCGTAGCTATTGATATTGTTCGAACGGTTATCAATAAAAAAATTAACGATTAAGAATGAAACAAAAAATCGCCGCCCTATTAATTAAATATCCGTTTTTAAAATGGGTTACCAACAGGTTTATTTTAGCAACCCTGTTTTTTGTTGTTTGGCTTTTGTTTTTTGATACCTACGCTTTTTACGATCACCGAACTATTGACAAGGAAATAAACAAGCTGGAAGAAAACCGAGATTACTATCAAACCGAAATTAACAGCGACGATAAAAACATTAGAAAACTATACCGCAAGGAAGAAGTTGAACGATACGCCCGAGAGAAATATTACATGAAGCGCGAAAATGAAGACATTTATATTATTGACAGCGACAAAGAATACACAACAGAAGAAACTAACTAACAAATCAATACAACAATATGTTATTTAACGATTTTGAAAAAGTAACATCAAAACAATGGAAAAATCAAATTCAGTACGAATTAAAAGGTGCCGATTATAACGATACATTGGTTTGGGAAAGTTTAGAAGGCATTAAAGTTAAACCTTTCTATCATAACGACGAAGATACTGTAACCACAGGCGTTTCTACACAAAACTCTAATTTTTCTATTGTTCAGGAAATTTATGTTTTCGATACAGAAAAATCAATCGCAAAAGCAAACGAAGTTTTAAAACGCGGTGCAGAAAGCATTCGTTTCATCATTCCTTCAAAAGAAAAAAACGTTGTTAACATTATCAATCAATTACAGCAACAGCCAAAAGCGGTTTATTTGCAGTTATTATTTTTAGATGCCGATGTTGTGGAACAGGTAAATACCGAAGCTGCCAAATTACAGTTTGAAGTTTTTGTTTTGATCGATCCTATTCATCAATTAACTTTCGATGGAAATTTCTTTAAAGACGGAACTTCAGATTTTGAAACGTTGAATAAAATCAACAAAAAGTCCAGCAACATCAACTGGTTAACCGTAAAAACAACTACGTACCAAAACGCAGGTGCTAATATGGTGCAGCAAATTGCTTACACTTTGGCGCACACCAACGAATATTTAAACCTAATTGAAAACTTCGATAAAAACATTACAGTTGAAGTTGCTGTTGGTGGAAATTATTTCTTTGAAATTGCCAAACTACGCGCTATACGTTTGTCTTTGAATGCGTTGGCAGAAGCTTATTCGTCAAACATTACATTTCACATTATTGCAAAACCAACCCATCGCAACAAAACCATTTACGATTATAACGTAAACATGCTGCGCACAACTACCGAGTGTATGAGTGCTGTTTTGGGTGGAGCCGATGCGGTTGAAAATATTGCGTACGATGCACTTTACCATAAAACAAACGAATTTGGCGACCGTATTTCAAGAAATCAATTGTTGATTTTAAAGGAAGAAAGTTATTTTGATAAAGTAAACAATCCGGCAGACGGTGCGTATTACATTGAAAATTTAACGCAGCAATTAGCAGAAAAAGGTTTGGAGCTTTTTAAGGATATTGAAAAAAATGGCGGATTAATTTCACAGTTGATCGAAGGAACTATTCAGCGAAAAATTAACGAGGCAGCAACAAAAGAACAAGAATTGTTCAATTCGGGCAAAGAAGTTTTGTTGGGAACAAACAAATACCCGAATCCGCAAGATAAAATGTCGCACGATTTAGAGTTGTATCCTTTTGTAAAGCAAAATCCGCGTAAAACATTAATTACTCCGATCATTGAAAAACGTTTGGCAGAAGCTTTGGAACAAGAACGTTTAGCTAAAGAATAATTTTTGTAACTTTCAGAAAAAGAAGACCATGGAAGCAATCAGAGAAATAGTGAAAGTAAAAAACCGACAGGTAATTATTAATTTACCCGATGATTTTAATGCCGATGAAGTTGAAGTAATTGTATTAAAAACAATTGACAGTGATCTTTCTGAAGAGCAAAAAATCATTTTAGAAAACCGCCTTAACGAACCTGAAACAGAATATATTACATCACAAGAATCATTAGATCTTTTGAAAAAAAAATATGGTTTTTAAGGTAATTGTTTCAAAAAGAGCTCAACAAGAAATTGAAAATGCGATAGCTTATTATAATGAAATAAATAAGTCTTTAGCTCAAAGGTTTTATAATGCTGTAGAGACTAATTATAAAAAATTGGAGACGAATCCTTATTTTCAAAATAGATATAAAGAATTTAGGGCAATACCTTTAAATAAATTTCCATTTCTTATTTTCTATCATGTTGACGAGGATAAACATATAATAAAAATACTTTCTTGCTTTCACACATCAAGAAGTACCAAGAAATATCCAGAATAGTAAATATTCAGAAATTAAAATTATTAATGAATTTGAAGATTATTTAAAAAATTCATGAGAAAAAACATACAAAATATACAATTACCACATCAAAAGAAAACCGTAACAGATAATCTAAATTCTTTTGAAACAGCCGAAGGTATTCAGGTAAAACAAACCTATACGTTAGCCGATGTTGAAGAACTGGAACATATTGGTTTTGGTGCCGGTTTCGCACCTAATTTACGCGGACCTTATGCAACAATGTACGTTCGTCGCCCGTGGACTATTCGTCAGTATGCAGGTTTTTCTACTGCTGAAGAAAGTAATGATTTTTATAGAAGAAATTTAGCTGCGGGGCAAAAAGGACTTTCAGTTGCTTTTGATTTGGCAACGCACCGCGGCTACGATTCTGATCACGAACGTGTGGTGGGCGATGTTGGTAAAGCCGGCGTAGCGATTGATTCGGTGGAAGATATGAAAATTTTGTTCGATCAGATTCCATTAGATGAAATGTCGGTTTCTATGACCATGAACGGTGCTGTGTTACCTATTTTGGCATTTTATATTGTTGCTGCAAAAGAGCAAGGCGTAGATGAAAAATTACTTTCAGGAACCATTCAAAATGATATTTTAAAAGAGTTCATGGTGCGTAATACGTACATTTATCCACCTACCCCATCCATGAAAATTATTGCTGATATTTTTGATTATACCAGCAAAAACATGCCTAAATTCAACTCAATTTCTATATCGGGTTATCACATGCAAGAAGCCGGTGCTACCGCTGATATTGAATTGGCTTATACCTTAGCCGATGGTTTAGAATACATTCGCACGGGATTGGCTGCCGGAATGAAAGTTGATGAATTTGCACCACGCCTTTCGTTTTTCTGGGCAATTGGTATGAATCATTTTATGGAGATTGCCAAAATGCGCGCCGGTAGAATGATTTGGGCTAAATTGATAAAACAGTTTAACACCAATTCAGAAAAATCATTGGCATTGCGTACACATTGTCAAACTTCGGGTTGGAGTTTAACCGAGCAAGATCCTTTTAACAATGTGGCTCGTACGGCTATTGAAGCTGCTGCTGCTGCTTTTGGCGGAACACAATCGTTACACACCAACGCGTTGGACGAAGCTATTGCCTTACCAACAGATTTTTCTGCTCGAATTGCCCGTAATACGCAGATTTTCTTGCAAGAAGAAACGAAAATTTGTAAAACGGTTGATCCATGGGCAGGAAGTTATTATGTTGAAAGTTTAACGGCGGAGATTGCTGAAAAAGCTTGGAAATTGATTGAAGAAGTAGAATCGTATGGTGGAATGACCAAAGCTATTGAAGCTGGAATTCCTAAAATGCGTATCGAAGAAGCAGCGGCTCGTAAACAAGCTCGTATCGATTCTGGTCAGGATATTATTGTGGGAGTGAACAAATATCGATTGGAAAAAGAAGATCCTTTACAGATTCTAGAAGTTGATAACCAAGTTGTTCGTCAGCAGCAAATCGAACGCTTAAATAAAATTAAAGCCACTCGTGATAACAATAAAGTAAAACAAAGTTTAACAGCTTTAACAAATGCAGCAAAAACGGGCGAAGGCAATTTATTGGCATTGGCTGTTACAGCAGCTGAAAACCGAGTTACATTAGGAGAAATTTCTGATGCATTGGAAGAAGTTTACGGCAGATACAAAGCACAAATTAAAACCATTAGCGGCGTGTACAACAAAGAAATTAAAACCGATGAAAATTTTGCCAAGGCAAAACAACTTGCCGACGATTTTGCAAAACAAGAAGGACGTCGTCCACGTATCATGATTGCTAAAATGGGACAAGACGGGCACGATCGTGGTGCAAAAGTAGTTGCTACGGGTTATGCCGATGTTGGTTTTGATGTAGATATGGGTCCGTTGTTTCAAACACCTGCCGAAGCAGCCAAGCAAGCCGTTGAAAACGATGTACATATTTTAGGTGTTTCGTCATTAGCTGCTGGTCATAAAACTTTGGTACCGCAGGTTATTGAAGAACTAAAGAAATACGGTCGTGAGGATATTATGGTAATTGTCGGCGGAGTTATTCCTGCACAAGATTATCAGTATTTGTTCGATTCAGGAGCAGTAGCCGTTTTTGGTCCCGGAACCAGAATTGCCGACGCTGCCATTACGATTTTAAATGTGCTGTTAGATACAGAATAAACAAGAGCCCTGAAATTTCAGGGCTTTATCTTTTTATAGAGTTTATACTATTTTCTTTTTATTTCCCACTTTCTAAAAAAGTAAGTATATATACTAATAATTAGAATACCTATGATAATTGAAACGTATTCATTCTTAAAAGAATTTGTAAGTAATACCACTATTACTGCAAGCAAAAATGCTCCTATTAAATATAAAATATTTTTCATAATTTACTCTGCAGATAGTATAAAGATAACAAAAAAAGTGAAGCTTCTTAACTTCACTTTTCTTTATAAAATACTTCCTATAAAATTATCGTTTTCCATAGTTCGCCAAACCTCAACATTACTTATGTATTTGTCTTTGTAAGGCAGGCTGCGGCAGTTTAACTGTATTTTAGAAACCTTGTTTATATCTACCAAAAAGTGGTTATCTTCCCAGAAATAGCAAAACAAAGGCGGTTGGTTTCTGTGGATTGATGTAAACTTCCCAAACACTTTTACGCGTTTTTTAACTTCTTGTTTGTTTAAAACTTCAAACCCAGATTTTTCAAAATAGGTACGAATTACAATCAACGGATTTTCGTTTTGATTGTTTACTTTTTTGTACGACTGTAAGTAAAAATCGGTCATTAATTTATCGTTTACAAACTTACTTGCAATATCAAATTCAAACACAAACAACTGTTCTTTATTGTTTAAATCGCGTTTATCAAAATCTTTTGCCAACAATAAAATTTCGTTCACACCATTATAAAAATTGTACGAAACCAATAATTCATAATAGTTAATTTTTTTGCCTTCTTTATAGTAAAACCTAGGAAAAACCTGGTTAATTGTACCTGTTATTGTCATTAAATAATGTTCTAATCTATTTTAGAATAATTGTCAAAGATAGCTAATCTTCGCCTTAAATTGGTAAACTTACTCAACTTTTATGGTTTTACCGGCGGTGTGTGCGGTGTGCTCTGGTGCGTACATACTTTGAATGGTTGAAATACCGCTAGTAAAACTGCCTTCGTTATTCAATCGCACTTCATAATCAATCACATAACTACCTTTATTCAAATAATCAATAAAAAAGTTGGTGGCAGCATCTCGTGTTGATTGGTAATAACGCAAATTGTTTTTGTATTTGTAGCCCGAAAGCACATCAACAGGTTCAAAAGTTGCCGCACGCATATCTTTAATATGAATGAATTCCATATCTTTTTCGGCTGTAATTTCTAAACGAATAATTACTTTTTGTCCTAATTTAAGTTTGGTTTTATTTGAAATTTCCTCCAGCTTTTTGTCGGAATTTTCAATATAGAATTTTCTTGAAATTTTCAAGATTTCGTTAGTTGCATCTTTCACCGCATTAAAATCTTCGAAATATTGCCAATAGATTCCACCAAAAACAGGTTTTTCGCTTTTGTTTTTTATCGATACATTACCAAAATCGTTTGTGATTTCATTTGCTTTCCATTGATACGTTTGATACCCTAACAAATCATCTGTTTGATTTTCTGCAGTTTCATTGTTTTTTATGGTTTGATTTGCTACCGACACAACCACTTTATCTGCCTTTACCATTTCGGTTGAATTTGATAACAACAGCGCATAAATTGCCGATGTGGTTGCTTTTGTGGTGCCCCAATCTTTATTTAATTTCTGACTTAACAACCACGCATTTAATTTTTGAAGCGTAGTTTGGTTGTTATCAATCTCTTTAAAAGCCTCAATAATCAATGCCTGAACTTCGGCTGCATTGTGATAGTAATAATACTCGTTGCTGTTTTCTTTCCAATACATTCCATAAGTTTCATCGATCACCGCGCTTTCATTTAACTGATTTAGAATTTGTTTTGCCCAAGTTGTATCGCCTTTTCTGTTTAAAACTATTGCGAGTTTGGCTTTGTTTTGAAGCGATAATTCTACCCAATTTTTCTTTAAATCACTAAAATTTTGATCTAATTGTTTAGAAACATCGGCAGGAATTGCAAAATCTTTCGAATAATAACTCTTCACAAAAGCATAATCGATTGCTGCATAATTTGATATTTTTTTATATGTTGTATTTAGATTTTTTTGAATAGCAACATCAATGAAACGGTGCGCTTTGTTTACCATGTTTTTAACATCGGTATCATTAAAATGCGAAATACCCAATTTATCTAATTGTGCCGCCGTAACCAAAATGTGCTGTGTTATGTAAGTATTTTCATATCCGCCTGAAAACCACCCGAAACCACCCGAAGGATTTTGACGTTCGCCTAATGTTTTTATAATTTCGTCGGCTTCTTTTTCCAATCGATCCATATCAAAGTAAGCTGCTAACTGTGCTTTTTTCTCTTGATCTGAAACTAAATCTTTCATCCACGGAGTTTCCTGAAGCATCAATTGTTTCAATTCTTCATTATCTTCTAACTTCGATTTTGGATTATTCTTCCATTCAGAAATCAAATCTTTAATCTTAGGATTTTTTTCCAACACATGCAACGCTAAAACATCGGCAAAATACTTGGCAAAAATTTGTTCATTGCACGTATGCTGAAAATCATATAAATAAGGCAACGACTGCATAGTTAACCATGTGGCGTTGTGCGAAATTTCCACCACAAACTGATGATTTTTCAACGTTTGTGAATTGTTGTTTAGTAAATTATCAAGTTTATATTCTTTATTTTGTTTTCCCAATTGCCAAATAGCAGCGGTTTCGGTAATCAATGTTCTATTGCTAAAAACAGGAATTACGCTTTCTTCACCATCGGTAAAATTGCCTGCTTTTACAGAAATGCGGTATTGCAAACCTTCGATGTCTTTAGGAATTTCAACTGACCAACTAACCGTATTGGCACTTAAACCATTAATTGTTGTTAGAACCAACTTATCGGTTTTAATAATTTTATCGGTTAAATCCTTGCCGGTAACGGTATTAAACAAACGCAAAACAGCAGTTGCCTGCAACGGTGCATTGGTGGTATTGCTTACGCGCGCTTTTAAAACAACCACATCGGTTTCACGAACAAAACGTGGCATGTTTGGCTGAATCATTACATCTTTCTGAGTTTTGCTTAAACTTTCTACATAAACAAAATCGGTGGTTTTATTATGTGCCAATCCACGGAATTTCCATTTTGTTAATGCTTCGGGTGCGGTAAAGTCAATTTCTACCAATCCATCTTTCTGAATTTTTAAATGCGGAAAGAAAAACGCAGTTTCTTGTAAGTTTTTGCGTAAAGTGATATTATTATGCGTGTCTTCAAGTGTATTTTTCCCATAAATTGTTGTAGAATTTACAGTAGTTTGGGCTTCTGTAGATATATTTAACCCCGGAACCTGACCTTGTAATGTTTGTATAAAACTTGCATTTGGTCTGCCTTCTACTGTTTTAGATGCTACAATAAATCTTTCTCCACTTCCTGTCCCTTTACTACTTTTTTCTGCACCACCTGTTCTATATGTGTCAACGACTACATCATTCATAATTATAGAATGATCTTCTAACAAAACAAAGTTTAGAATTGATGCTTGATTTACATACAATGTTTCGGTAGTAAATCCTTCATAATTAACTTGAATACGATCGCCTGCTGAAGCTTTAATTTGATAAGTTCCTTCTACATCGGTTTCGGTACTTTTATCAGTATCAAGAACCATAACAGTTGCCTCAGGAATTGGATCTCCATCTTGGGTTTTTACAATACCTTTTATGGTTTTTAAAACGCCATCTTTAATAATATTGCTATCATCTATAACATCATAGGTCAGTGTTTCATCATTATTTAAAACTTTTTGCGTGAACAGTTGTTCTTCGTTTAAAACATCAGAAAATCCTTCAACACGTTCAACATAGTACTTGTAAATTTTGTTGAATGTTTTAATATCGTCGTTAAATCTATCGTACGAAATTTTTGAAACAAGTTCATCTACAAGTTCTAAATGAATAACAGTTAAACCTTGTTTTAATTCTACTTTTAAGTTTTTATAACCTACTGCTGTAATACCCACTAAAGCCGTTTTGTTGCCCAAGACTTTTGCAAAACCGTCTTCGTTAGTTATTGTCTTGTTTGAATTTTTAAGATTCACTACAACAGCATTGGAAATAAATTTATTGGTTTTAGCATCACGTACTTCAACCTGAAACCCTACATTTTTACTTTGTTGATTTTGAAAAGCAGGATTATAATAATTATGTGTAGTAAAAGTACAACCGTAATAGTTCCATGTATTCCAATAAAAAGAGTTGTTATAATAGTAGTTAGAAGTGTTTAAATGGTTCTTTTGAACGATATCTGCTTTTCTAGGCAATGAAAAATATGCATACACATAATTGTTTATTTTATGTGCATTTGTAGCCCATTCTGTGCCATATTCCGAAGAATTTTTCAACAATAAATCTAAAGAAGCATCGTACATACTTGCTAAAAACTCACCTTGATAAGGTTTATTATTTTTGGCATTTTTAAGCAGTAGTTTCCATTTATATTGTTCGGCAGGATTTAATTTATCGTTCCATGACTGCCATTCAACATTCCATAGAAAATCTTCATTTGTTTTACTTTTTTCTATGTTATAATTTCCTCTGTTTGAATAAAGCTGATGATTGTATACAAAAAACCAACTGTAAGAAACCGATTCGTTTTCTGTACTATTAACCAAAGGAATTTTAATTTGCTGTGTGCCTTTTTTTATGTTGAAATTAAGTGCTTTAATATTTGCATCTCGGTCGAAATATTCTACATACAACGTAACATGATCGTATATGCTATTGGTTTCTAAAACCAACTGACTTGAATTTGACTTTAAATGATTTACTACTGTAAAATTTTCGTTTGTTGCCAGTTTTTCATCGGCATTTTTTATATTAAACGTTGTTTCAGCTTTAATTGGCAAACCAGATTTTTCGTCCGAAATTTCAAATTCAAAATTATAACGCCCGGTTTTCCAATTCTTAATATCTAATTCAAAATCTTTGTCTTTTTGTGTGGTGTATGCTCCTTCGTAAACCAATACTTTATCAGCTACTTTTTCATCGTTTAACGAATAGGTTTCGTAAGGAAATAACTCTCTAAATGTTTTTTCATTTATAGATGCTAATTCGGGAACATTCCAATGTCTGCTTTTATAAAAATGATTAACAGGTAAGGTTTGATAAATTTTCACTTTACCGGTTACAGGTAAAAAATCGTTGTTATGACTGGTAGAATTAACAGTAACACTTAAAGGTTTGTTTGTAACCGATACATTGTAATTGTAAGCATTTAATCTATATTTTGTGTTGGCAACAGTAAATTGCCCGTCGGTTTCATGAACTTCACCTGCTTGATCTATTACTTCAATCTCATAATAAACATGCGTTTGTATAGGGTTTGTTTTTGCTTTTTCACTAATAGAATCAGACTTAACTGTAAAGGTATATTCAAAAAAACCTTGATCGTTGGTAAATAGTTCTTCTTTTGAATCTACCAAAGTTATTGAGCCTCTTTTTTCGCTATCGTAAAAAGATGAATTAATGTTTAGCTTTACTTTAGCATTTGCAATTGCACCACCTGCCAAACTACTTGCTTTACCTTTTATGGTTACTTTTTCATCAAAATAAACGTTTTGTTTTATTTCTTCTACTTCAAAATCAAAAGTTGGGCGTTTGTATTCTTCTACTTTATACCTGAAACTTGCCATTGGAAAATATAAATTCTCCCAAAATTCTTCTTCTGTCTTATCAGTATATTCATCTAGCTCATCAACTTCAATATAAAAGTCGCCTGTTGCTATGTTTTTAGGCAATAAAAAAGTACCGCTAAAAGCACCTAATTCGTTGGTTTTAACAGTTAGTTTATTAACCTCATCAGAATTATCATCTTTTAAAACCACATTAAAAGATTTATTTTCCAAAACGTTGTTTCCATCTTTTTGTACTACGTACAAAATGCCTTTAAAATGTACTTCTTGTCCAGGTCGATAAATATATCTGTCTGTAAACAAATTAATTTCCGCTTCTCGTTTAGTATTTTCTTTATTCACGTATTCAGCATTGTAACTATCTAAATACAAGTTTGTTTGGTAGGTTTCATTTTGCATAAAAACCTTTACAATATTATCTTTATTGTACCCTCTGGTGTCCGAAACAATTACTTTTCCTGCGTCATCGGTTGTATAGCTTTTATTTTGATATTTAACTAATATATTTTTATACGGATTTCCTGTCTTTGGATTTAGAACATAAATAGTATAAGAATCTCCCCCACTATTTTTTGTAATTATCGATACATTGGTGGTTTTAAAAGAAATAATATGCTGGTGACTAAACTTTTTTAAATCATCTATATCAGAATAAGCTACCAACAGATAATTTCCCAACGGTAACTGCTCTCCTAAAACTTCTGTTGAAGTTTGAAAGTACATTAAATCTTTAGGTAAAACACGCGAAGTAGTTTTAATTGGCTGCTGATTTTTAACTACTAATTGATAGATACTATCGTTTAAAACCGTATGATTAGAAAAATTGTAATACGCAAAATACAAAGTATCTATATTTTTATAATCAATTAAGTATTTCACAGGTTCGCCTTCATAGACTTCTTTTTTAAGCGATACGGCAAAATCTTTTTCTTTTATACTATTTTCTAATTTTTGTACATGATTTAGCTGATCGTTTTCATCTGCGCTTTTTTTAACTTCGGCAATTGCATTTAGCGAGCGGTTGTAGTAATCTTTTTTATTGGTTTTATTGGCTTCTTTACTTAATTTATTAGCATAATCTGAATACCAACGATTTTTATAAAAAGTGGTTGATAGATTTTTTCCAAGGTTTTGAAAAGTTTCTCCTTCTGCCGATTTATCTTTTGCATACTTTTCAAAACGCAGATATCTTATTTTATCTAGTGACTTATTTTGATTTGTTAAAATGTAGTACGCTTCTAGTTTTTGAAACAACTCAACAGCTTTTTTTCCTAATTCGTTTCTTAAATCGTCATTTTTAGGAGGAAAGATTATTTTTTGTTGATGAAAAGAGGAGTCAAATCGAAATAATTCATCATTTAAAGGTTGAATTATTGACGAGCTATAAGAATATTCATTAATAAAATTAATTGCAAAAAACTCGTAAACAGATTGGTTTAAGTTATAATCAATTTCATCAAAAAAAACTAAATCTTTAATACCTGAAAGCTTTGTTTGTTTTAACAACTGATCTTGCTTAAAAAGCAAATTTACTTGTTCGTTCACAACGTTTTTAAAATGATCTTTAGACCATAAATCGATATTTACAGGAAGTTCAGCCGTTGTATTTTCTACCAAAGAGTTTCTGCTCCAAGAATATTGCTTAGAATCATAAGCTGCCATAAGGGTTTTAATATAATACCAGCGGTAAACCTCTTTGTAAATTCCGTTGCTTTTCGATAGTTCTTGCTGCAAACGATCAATTTTCTTTTGGTAATTTACTTCTTCCAAAACGTTTTCTAATTTCATTTTAAAAAGAACAGCCTTTGCCTTTTCTGTTTCATTCTTAGCTTTATTGGCTTTAGAATATAAATCATCAATGTTTTTTTTCAGTGTTTTATAACTCCCCTCTTTTTCTAATTCGTAAACTCTTTGCCATTCTTTAGAAAAATCTTGTGCATGAATAGTTGTTGTAAAAACAAGTAGTAGCAGTAAATAAAAGTGTTTCATAAGGTTATTGCTAATAAGATGCTGTTAAAATACATCTTTTTTGTAAATTTAAGCTTTAAAAAATTTTGTATGAAGAAATTTATAGGAATTTGCACGCTTTTACTCACTATTACTTCTTGTGATAAAAAAGCGGAAACCGCTGTTGAAAAACCTCAGGTTCTTGAGTTAAGTACCGATTATAATTCGGTTTTTAATCAATTCACCAAACAAAATGATACGCTTTATATTGTAAACTTTTGGGCAACGTGGTGTCAGCCTTGTGTGGAAGAGTTACCTGATTTTATGAAAATTAACAGCGAATTTAAATCAGAAAAATTTAAAATGATTTTAGTGAGTTTGGATAAAGCTGCCGATTTTGAAACCAAAGTAAAAAACTACATTAAAACCAACAATATTTCGCCCGATGTTTATGTTTTAACAGACAACAAACGTATGAACGAATGGATTCCGAAAATCAATAAAACATGGAGTGGCGCCATACCTGCAACAGCAATTTACAAAAATGGCAAACAAGTTTTTTTTACCGAAGGACAAATTTCTTACAACGATTTAGTAAAAACCATTAACAAATTTAAATAAACAAAAAATGAAGAAAATTTTAGCATTAGCTTTATTTGCAGCTGCTTTTGTAAGCTGTAAGAAAGAAGCTACAACTACCACCGAAACCGTTACAAACGACACAATTACCAAGACCGAAGAGCCTGCTGTTGAAAGAACCGGCTATACTATTGGCGACGAAGCAACTGATTTTTCGTTAAAAGGAACCGATGATAAAATGTACTCTTTATCTCAATTTACTGATGCTAAAGGATACATTGTAATTTTTACTTGTAACCATTGTCCGTATGCGAAAGCTTATGAAGAGCGTATTGTTGCATTAGATACAAAATATAAATCGTTAGGATATCCTGTTATTGCGATTAATCCGAACGATCCTACTGCACAACCAGAAGATAGTTTTGATTTGATGAAAACCCGCGCAAAAGAAAAAGGATTTACTTTTCCTTATTTGTTTGATGAAGGACAAAAAATTTATCCACAATACGGTGCAACTAAAACACCGCATGTATTTGTTCTTAACAAAGAAAATGGTAAAAACATTGTAAAATATATTGGTGCTATTGATAACAATCACGAGAACCCTAATGATGTTACCGAAAAATACGTAGAAGCTGCTGTTGATGCTTTATTAAAAAATGAGCCTATAAAACAAACCGAAACAGTTGCAATTGGTTGTACTATAAAAGTTAAAAAGTAATAGTTAGTTTACAGGAAAAAAGGTGTTTCAAATTAATGAAACACCTTTTTTTATTTCTATAGATAAAAATTAGTCATCAATACGAACAAAATTTCCGTTAGTATCAAATTCTAAATCAATATCTGATGCTAAATCAATCTTAATTTTATCTTTTTCTTTATCAATTGAAGTGGCAAAAGTTGATGCGTAATTTTTAGAAAGATACGTTTTGATACTTTCGGGCAGCACTTCTTTTGGTAAGCCTTTGGCATCTTTCCATTCGTGCCAAATGCCATCGCTGTCAAAATCAATTTCGGCACCGTCGTTAAACTTCACTTCAAAACTTTTTCCGATAACCGGAATGGTTTTTACTTCATACGAAGCAATGTTGTCTTGGCTGTAATGACTATTAATTGTTTCTAATGCTTTTACAGGTAAATCAGTGAAATTAACATTGTTTTTTTGTGCATTTTGGTTGAGTGAATCGGCAGTTTGTGTAGCTGTAGGTGTAACGGTGACTTCTTTTTTACACGAAACAAAAGTTAAACTACTTAAAGCTAATAATAGTAAAAAATTCTTTTTCATAATACAAACTTTTAAAAATCAAATAAATATACAAAAATTATTTGGTTTTATATTTATCATTTAAACCTTTATTCTGTAAAATAAGTTCTTTGATTTTTTCTAAGCGTGTAGCTTTTGTTTTTTCCTGTTTGGCTTCATCAATATAAACCACGTATTCTTTCTGTTTTCCTTTAGTCAGTTTTTCAAAAGCAATTTTAACATCGATATTACTTTCTAAAAAATCTTTAAAAATTCCTTCAGGTTTCTTCTCTTCAAAAACATCGGTTCTTATTTCTTTACCATCTTTTATGGTTTGGATCGATTCGTTTATGTACGCCAAAATCTTCTTCTCGTCCATATCGGCAACATTTGTAAATCGCCACTGACGCATGGCTTTTGTTTTTCCGTCTGATGCATTTACCAGCACTTTTTCAGGATCTGATAAAAACACTCCATTGTAAAACCATAACGAGAAAAAATCTTTAAAACCACCCCATCCTATCACATTTTTATTGTTAAACGTGTAAACTTCCTTATCCCACTTAATTGCTTTGTCTAGATTAGTTTTCACGATTAACTGCTGCATAAATTCTTCGGCATCTGTCCATTTATCATTATAGGCACTCCAATTTGCAGCTTTTTTATCTTTCAATTTCGATACATTGAAAGCAATAATATCAGCAATTAATTGCTTGGGTAATTTTTGATCTAAAGGGAGTTGAATGGCTCCTTTTGATGTTTTGAAGGATGTTAGCTGATCTTGAAAAACCTCAATAGCATCGGGACCTGGATACAATCCCAAATGATTTTTAAACAGTGCAAAATGAATTAAATTTCCGTTATAATAAAACGTTGGCATGCCATAACTTATTTTTTCAACCGTTTCTTTTGGAACATGTTTTTTAATGATCTTATATAGATCTTCCAAGATTATCTTTCGATCATCAGAAAAACCGGAAATATATTCTGCTATGTTTAAAAAAGTATTCATGATAATTTAACCAATTAGGTAGTTTCCACATGGTTTTTAAAGCTGTTTAAAATTGCCTGCCAACCTTCTTTCTGCATTTCTTCCGGGTTTTGATTTTCAGCATCAAATGTTTCGGTTACAAGTATCTGATTACCTTTGTCTTCAAAAGAAATTTCAACCACTCTGCCGTCTTCCATGTGATATTTTATGAATTTCTGCGGAATAACTTCATCATAAATCCCCTCAAAATCAAAAGAAAAACTACCGTCTTTAGCAGCCATTGTACTTTTTAATTTCCCACCAACTTCCAAATTATTCGATGCATTTAAACAATGCCAATCCGGCGATGCCTGATTCCATTGTTCAATATGTCTTGGGTTGTTTAATTTATCCCAAACTTTTTCAATAGGCGCATTTACCGCAACCTGTACCGTTATTTTTCCCATTTTTCTATTTTTTAATGCGCATATAATCAAAAGCGCCATTTCGTAAGTTAATGTTGTATTCTAAACTGGCTTTCAAACAAGCTAAAAAGTTTGCCCAGCCTTCGGTTTGCTGCATCATTTGCTTAATTCCGGCATGGGTTTTTTCCATTTCATGCTCCACAACTTTTACAACGGTTGAGTTATCTTTTTGTGGCTGCAGAAAAATTTCTACCAGCATATTTGGTTCGCCACTCCAGTCGAACGAAACATATTCGTTTTCTTTAATTTCTTTTCCGGTTACGGGAAAAACATCGTCAAACTCGGGAAACTTCCATTGAACGGTTTTGTCTGTTCCTAAATTTCCGGTTGATGATTCTATAAAGTATCGATTCATTTTATCGGCAGAAACAATCGCACTAAAAACCTCGTTCACAGGTTTTTGAATTTGAATACTTGCCTTGGCAGTTAACTTTTCCATTTGAATTTGCTTTTAACGAATTTAATAAATTTCTTAATTTAAAATGATTTTATATTGATTTTGATAACCCTCTTTTTTTGATAATTTTTACAAAATTCCGTTTTAAGATGCGTAACTTTAGGTTGCTAATACAAAAAAATTTAATGTTATGAATACAATAAGAATATCAGAAACCTTGCAAAAAGCCTTGAATGATCAGGTTACTTTAGAAGCTTATTCGGCACAAATGTATTTAATGCTTGCCTGTTGGGCAGACGAAAACCAGTTAGACGGTGTTAAGAATTTTATGATGAAGCATTCGCAGGAAGAACGCGTGCACATGGCTAAAATTATTGAATATATTCAGGAACGAGGCGGAACGGTTGTTATTGATGCTATTGCCAAACCACAACCTAAACCCAATAATGTTTTAGAATGCTTTGAAAGTGTTTTAAAACAGGAAATTGAAAATACTACTGCGGTTTACAAACTGGTAAAAATGAGTATGGACGAAGAAGATTGGGCTACCTGGAATTTTATGCAATGGCTGGTTGCCGAACAACGCGAAGAAGAAAAACTGGCACTTGATTTATTGGATAAAGCCAAACTTGCCGGCGGTAACAACATGAGCGATACGGCTAAATTTGAGTTAAACAAACTTATTGGAAATACCGATCAGGAATTCCCTATTGCTGATAATGTGAATCCTTTAGAGTAACTTCAAACATCATTAAAACAAAAAAGAACGTATTTACATACGTTCTTTTTTTGTAATAATTATTCCGGTACAGCACGCCATTTTTTAATGACTGCGGTGTATATAAACATAAACAGTAAACCTACTGCCAGCAGCAAATAACTCGTGTTCATATCTAAATATTCCAAAAGCGTAGTGCATGTTTTACTTGGGTAACTGTTGTAATAACCTGGCTGTGCACGGCAAGCATCGTTTTGGTGCATACTTATAATGCCTAAAATCAACAGCACATACAAAACAAAACCATTAATGGTGATGTTCATAAAGATCGACGTAAACAGTTTGGATGCTGATGTGAGAAATAAAAACGGAATCAGAATAATTATGGTTGCTATAATAAACACCAAATAAGCTGCAAAATATTCTTCATCTCCACCCATGCCCATGCTGTACATTAAAACCATTAACCCAATAACCAAACTCAATACGCCTGTTGTAATTCCTGTAAAAATTACAGAACGTAAATTTGTTACTCTGAAACTGAAAATTAATGTAGAGAAGAAAAAGGCAATCCAAATATATACATGAATGTTTCGCGATACAAAATCATCGCTTTTAACTAATTCTACGTTTCGAAGAAATTCGTTTAAATTTCTTATTTCATAATAGTTTCTAGATCTATTTTTATTGTAAAAATCAACCATTTTGTTTGTTGAATTTACACCGGCAGCTTCAGCCACTGCTACTACGGCAGCTTGGGTTGCTTCATGAACATTTTGCGATGCAATATCGGTTGTTAATGTATCAACTTCGGGAACTGCTAAGGCTACAGAATCTGTTGGATAGTAATATTCGCTTTCGTGCTCTGCAATAAAGTTCTTTATAGGGAAATTTCCAGGGAAATAAATCAAATCAAACCATTTATCGGTAGTTAAATTGGTTTTTATTTGATATTTCTTAGATACTTCTAAAAAATCGTTTAAACCTTTTTTAATTTCTACCGGATTGTTTCTGTCTAAAAGCGCTGTTAAATCTTTATTTATTTGGTAGTTTTTACCCTCTTTAGGATCTACATCATACGGAACCGGTTCGGTATAATAGCCGTTAGAATATCTGTCATAATAATCAATTTCACTAAAATCTAACTCATAAAATTTTCTTGAAAAATTGTAGAATGATAAATCTGCAGTTTTTATTTGTGCCGAAACATCAACTACCTCTTTCTTAAAAAAGTAATAACAAGTATCGTTCTCTACGGTTTGATACGCTAATGAAACATTATTTTTATATTCGGCGGCTGGGTACTTAAATTGATAGTTTTCATCGCGCTCTGTAATGGCAACTTGGTAAATGCTGTAAAACTGATAATCGTTGCCAAGTGTGCTGAAATATTTTTTATTATAATCTATTAAATTGGGGTCTTTTTCGCAGTATAATTCGTTAAATATTTTAGGCGACGCTTTTCTATCTAGTTCATAATCTTGGTATGAAAAGGTTAAAAACGGAAACGCTTTATTAATAATATTTACATTTTTTACTAATTCGTTGTTTGGATACGTTACGTTTATGTAAGTTCTAAACCCGAACATATATGGAAAATAAAAACTTATTGATGCAAAAACAATGACCAAATAACACATAAACTGACCAAAAAGTTTAAGGTTGCTTGTAGGATAAAAGTTTTTAAAGCCGTTGTTTTTAAACATGTAAACCAGCCAGCCTACCAGCATAAGCATAGAAACAATGATGTGTACCATTATTACGCCGCTTGAAAAATAATCGTCTATAACCCGGCTGTTTTGTAACGAAAGCGGACTACTGTGCGATATAAAACCTATAAAGTAAAAAACGATGTGCGCCAACAGGCTTATGGCAAGCATCCACACAATGCGGGTGTTCCATATTGTTGGGTACCGCTGTATAAGGTAATTGTTTATTTTATTGATAAAATTCATAACAATGTTTTTCTAGTTTACAAAAAATCTACGGGTTGATGCAGAAATATCACGGATATAAATTAGTTGTATATCAGCTGATCCTAATGCTACAATTACTTCGGAGAAACGGGTAGTTGTGTTGAAATACACCGTGTAAATTCCGCCGTTAAAGGTTAGCTTTTCCAATGAAAATGGCTCAAAAACCTTTAATAATTCTTCACGGTTTGCATTGGTATCAATTTCTATAATTAACGGTTTTTCGTCGTTAACGGCTTCGTTTGTACTTTCGTTGTATTTGCCGTTTTTCAGAAAAATTACCTTGTCTGATATCTTCTCAACTTCATACAACTGTTGCGAACTTAAAATTAGCGCAATTGGGTTATTAACCGAATTCGCTATCGCCTTTAAATCTTCCAGAATAATCTGCTGTGCCAACACATCCAGGTTTGCCAAAGGTTCATCTAACAACAAAATTTCGGGTTTGCGCAATAAGGTACGTGCCAGTTCAAAACGCATTTTGTAGCCCGATGATAGTTCGCTCCATTTTAAATGTCGGTAATTCCATAATCCCAAACGCGCAACCATCAATAAAACTCGGGTTTCAATCTCATCCGGTTTTTCGCCGTAATTCGCCAATACAAAACGTAAATTATCCAACAAACTGCCATACCATTTATCGGTACGTTGCGGAATGTAGATTAATTTGGTACGTAAATCGTAATCGTTTTGTATTTCGTTTGTAAACTGATAGTGAAGCGATCCTTGTGTCTGAGCAATTTCTTTAGCCAGAATGCGCAACAATGTAGTTTTACCATTACCGTTTTCACCCACCAATCCAAAAACCTGACCTTTAGTCAACGTAAGCGAAATAGGTCCTAACGAAAATTTTTGCGATCCGTAACTTTTTGTTATCTGATCCGCCTTCAAAACAAATTCTTCTGCCTTGTTTTCCGGTACATCAACTAAAGCTATTTTTTGTAACAGTTCTTTTGCCTTTGTAATTAAAGCATCAGTCTGCTCGGGATTTTTTTCTTTCCAGTCGGTCAGATTAATTGCTTCTCTGTAAATCTGCATGTTCTGCGTATCCATCGCACAGTCCAACAGCTTTCTAAAACCTAGAAAAGTATCCTTATTATCAAAAAAGTGCACGGCTTCCTGTACACGCTGTATATGTTTATTCATTCGCTTTTTTATTGTAAAAGTAAAAATATCTTTCACATGGCAAAGGAATTATCGTATGAATGTTTACATTTTTAATCTTTTTTTGTAAGTTTAATTAAAAAATTGACGCTTTAAATGGCAAAGAAAATAAAAGCTATTAAGTGCCCACAATGTGGAAGCACCAAACAAAAAAGAATTGACGAAGAGCATTTTGAATGTTTAAACTGTGGTTCGGGGTATCTTTTAGATACAGACGATATTACCATTAACCATAATTACAACTATAACACGCCAAAGATACCGGCTGCACCTGTAAACAAAAAAGCGGTGGGTATTTTTATTGCAATTTTGTTTTTTGGATTTGTTTGGCTGATGGTATCAGGAATGTTTTCTAAAAAAGATTCGATTGCTACTGCTTTTACAAATAAAATAACATGGCAGAACGAAACGGTTTCGCAGGTTTTTACGGATAAGAATAATGTGATTAAACTTTTTATTGTTGGAAACATCGGATCGAACACACGCAGTTACAATGATAAAGAAAATAAAAAATTATATTGGTCGGTTTATAATGTTGCCTCAGGAAAAACAGAGCAGTTAAACGTATTTACCGATATTTCTGAAACAATATCTTTGGGCGATATTACCTTAAAACCGCTAAACGACGGCAGTATTTATTTTGTGTTTAAGAAAACAAAAGTTTACAGATACGATATTTCAGAAAACTCGTTTGTGTACATGAACAATGATTTGGAACAAACGATAGACAAGTTAAAAACCGGTATTGCCAGTATAGAAATAAACCAAAGTTACAACTGTTTGGATATTGTATCGAACACCGGGGCAAAGATCAGTTATTTTCCATCGACAAAAATCCAAATGCAATATCCTGATAAAGGAACTACAATGCCTAATGCAGTTTTACAGACAAAATATGCAGTATCAAATTCAAACCCAAATTATCTGATTCAATATCAGGCAATGCAGCAATCGGGGTATCCTGTTTTTACCAATCCTGTTTTTAATATTACATTTAATGAGAAAGAAGAACAGGTAAACGCAACCATTTCAAACCAAGACGCTGAAAGGGCTTTCGTTAAAAATCATTCGATCCTTCCTATAAAAAACCGCATGCACAAGCTTATTGTTTTAGGGAACAATAACGATAATGTGGCTGTTGCATACAAGGAAAATATCAGTGAAGGTGAAAAGTACATCATTGAGCTTTTAGATAATAAAGGATCTGTTAAATGGAATTTAAAAACCAATTTTGGTTTAATTGATCATACCAACAACACACTATCTACTAAAAACGAGTTGTTTGTAACAGCAAACAAAACTTTTTACCTAATTGGTACCGACGGAAAAATAACAAAAACGATTAATTTAGAAGAAATAACTTTAGAACCAAAAGAATAAACATGGGTAATTTAAAAACAATTCAGTGTCCCAATTGCGGATCAAAAAAAGTAAAGTATTTAGACGATAATATGTTTGAGTGTTTAAACTGCCAAACATCATTTTATGTGGATACCAACCAAACATCGGTAAACCACAAACACACCTATACAAACAGACCAACTGCTGCACCGATAAATTTCAATTCAAAACGAGCTTTATGGATTTTTCTTGGAATCATTTTTCTTGGTTTTGCACTTATTATTCCTATCCTGTTTTTTACAACCAACAATAGCTCATCATCAAGTTTCAGCACATCAGAAAGTACCAAAAGAAAAGATTACACTTTTAATATTAGCAGTTCGGCAGCTTTTACAGATCAAAGTAAAAACCTGAAAATATTCATGATGGGCAGCATAAGATCGTCAGACTATAACAACAACAAATATAAAGACAAAGTTTTTTGGGCGGTTTATGATGCCGTTAAAGGAGCATACGACCAAATAGAACCTTTAGAACTTAACACACCTAACAATATAAGTTTTCATGGAACCGAATGCTTTAAGTTCGACGATGGAAATATTTACATTATTGCAGCCAACAACCTGCTGTACAAGTACGATGTCGTTACCAAAAGCATGCACTTCTTAAACAACGAAGTTATTGCAAACGTAAAAGAAATGCAAAGCGGTATTGCGGGTATCGATGATGCGACACACAAATATTCTGCCTTCGAAATAAAGTCAAACAGCGGAAAAGAAGTTATGTACTATCCTATTTCTAAAGTGTATTATGCCGATAATTTTAGACAGACTGTTGAGCCACGATCGTATCCGAATGAAAAGCCAACTACCTTCTTTTTTCAAACAAACAACCAGCCTTCGTATTTGGTTCGATACAATGCTATGTACAGCATGGGCTATCCGTTTTGCTTTAATCCGCATATAGAATCGGTATTTGATGAAGACGAAAACTTTAAAAGCGCATCGTTCAGTAGTTACTGGGTTGCTGCTTCGCATTTGATTGATATGGAAGTGCTGAATACAGATAACATAGTGTATGATATGACCGTGCTTGATTTCCGCGATGGTATTGTAGCATTGGGTGTAAAAACCACCAATATATCATCGGAGAATTTTAAAATTCAATGGCAAGATTATAACGGAAAACTGTTGTGGTCTGCCCCATCGGAAGTTTCGCATTTATACGATTTCAGCGGTGCTATAAGCAAAAATAACGGATTGGTATTTGGCAGCCGTGAAGAATATTTCCTTTACAGCAACCAAGGAAAATTAGTAAAGAAATTAGAACTAGATGAATTATCATTCGATTTAGATTAACCAATAAAAAAGAAAACTATGTTTAAGAAATTTTTTAATAAACAATTAGCAAGCGTTATAGAGTGGAACAATCCCGATGTGAATACCTTGCTGTACAAATTTCCATCTACACACAACGAAATTAAAGATGCCAGCAAATTAATCGTTGCTCCCGGACAAGCGTGTGTTTTAGTTTACGAAGGAAGAATTACCGATGTACTTACACAACCCGACATTTACAATCTGGCTACAGACAATCATCCGTTTATCACATCGCTACTTAAAATAAGACAAAATTTTGAAAGCGAACACAAACTGAAAATCTACTTTTTTCGCACGGCAGAAATCGTTAATCAATATTGGGGAACGGCATCGCCTATAAAATACGTTGATGCTTCGTATAACCTGCCTGTGGAACTGGGCTTAAACGGAAACTTCTCATACAAGATCAGTCAGCCGCTGTTTTTATTTACCGATATCATTGGTTCGCAAGATGTTTTCACAATATCTGCCATGAAACAAGTTATTCTAGAGCGAATAATTAACCAGTTGCGCACTCTATTCGCACAAAACAAATATGCGTATAATGAAATAGATTCGCAGCTTACGGCTATTGAAGATGAAGTTGTTACCAAAATTTCGTCCGATTTTGAAAGTCTTGGACTCCAAATTACCGATTTCAACATTACAGGCACCGTGTTCGATGAAGCTACTGTTGAACGTATTGGCAGAATTGCCGATATTACAACCGATACCACAGCTGCCGCACAAGCAGGTTTATCGTACACCGAAATGGAAAAACTACGTGCATTAAGAGATGCCGCCCGAAACGAAGGCGGTTTAGCCGGAATGGGTGCACAATTAGGTGTGGGTATGGAAATAGGAAAATTATTCACGACAGAGAAAGATCAATTCACTCAAAAAATCACCGAAGAAAATAGCGATGCTTTTGAAAAATTGCAGAAACTAAAAATTTTGGTCGATGAGCAAATCATCACTCAAGAAGAATTCAACGATCTTAAAAAGCAAATTCTAAGTAACTTTAAACTGTAGCCTTATGAAATATGTTGTAGCATTTATAGTAACCCTTTTAATATTGGTTACATTAACGTACTTTGTACTACAAACATGGGATATTGAGTTGTTTGAAGCACAATATCTTACCAAAACTTACACTACCATTGGTTTATTAGCCGTTGGCGCATTTTTACTAACAGCTGTTATCGCCTTGTTTTTTGGTGGAAACCGCAATAAATACGATAAAAACGCACCCGGTGTGGCGCAAAAAAGGTTATAATTACAAAACGCAGTGAATACCATCACTGCGTTTTTTAAATACATACTTCATAAAAACTTAGTAGTTATGAGCACCAAACACAGCAGCAACACACAACTTTCGTTAGCTTTCTTTTTAAACTTGTTTTTTGCGGTTATTGAATTAATAGGCGGTATTTTAACCAATTCTACCGCTATCATTGCCGACGCTTTTCATGATTTTATGGATGCCGTTGCTATTGGAATCGCCGTGTATATGGCTAAATTTTCAAAGAAACCGGCATCGTTAACGTTTACCTATGGTTATCGTCGGTTTGCATTGTTATCGGCAATTATCATGTCGGTAATTTTATTGGTTGGCACTGTATTTATGACATATAATGGCATTGTTACTATAAACACCCCCAAAGAAGTTAACAGTATAGGTATGCTAGGTTTTGCTGTGTTAGGCATTGCAGTAAACGGTTTTGCTTTTTTACGAATAAAGAAAGGAGACGCACACGAACATCATTCACATTCGCATTCACATTCACATTCACATTCGCATGCTCATCAGTCGCACGATGCCAACAGCAAAGCAATTATGCTGCATTTATTAGAAGATGTTTTGGGCTGGATTGCCGTTTTAATAGGTGCAGCCGTAATGTATTTTACCAATTGGTTTTGGATTGATAGTGCACTAACCATTGCCATTGCTTTGTTTATTGCATACAATGCCTTAAAAAATATGTACGGAACTTTTACTGTTTTACTGCAAGCTGTTCCTGAAGGAATTAATATTGAAAAAATAAAAAGCGATCTTTTACAATTAAACACCATACAAAAAATTACCGCTTTAAACATTTGGACAATAGACGGGCAACAACACATAGCCACCATAACAGTACAAACAACCACCAATAATTTACAAGAAATTAAAAAGCACCTACAAACCGTTTTTACCCAACACAACATTAGCAATGTAACCATACAAATTGATTGATAAAAACAAAAGCCTCTCAAAATTTTGAGAGGCTTTCTATTGTCATAATCAACTTTTACATATTTCTGCGGTACTGTCCGCCTACTTCAAACAAAGCCGATGTTATTTGTCCTAACGAACACACTTTGGCAGCTTCCATTAACACCTCAAAGATATTTTGGTTATTAACTGCTGCGGTTTGTGCTTCTTCTAAAGCTTTTAATGCCTTTGCTTCGTTAATTTTATTTAAACTTTCTTTCGTTTTAATCTGAAACAATTTCTCTTCTTCGGTTGCACGAATAACTTCTGCCGGAACCACCGTTTTAGATCCCGTTGAACTTAAAAACGTATTTACACCAATAATTGGGAAATCGCCATTATGTTTCAACGTTTCGTAATACAATGATTCTTCCTGAATCTTAGAACGTTGGTACATGGTTTCCATTGCACCTAACACACCGCCACGTTCTGTAATTCGATCAAATTCTGCCAAAACAGCTTCTTCAACCAAATCAGTCAACTCTTCAATAATAAATGAACCTTGTATTGGGTTTTCGTTTTTCGCTAATCCTAATTCCTTATTAATAATCAACTGAATTGCCATTGCTCTACGTACCGATTCTTCTGTAGGAGTTGTAATCGCTTCATCGTAAGCATTCGTGTGTAACGAGTTACAGTTGTCGTAAATTGCATACAACGCCTGTAATGTGGTACGAATATCGTTAAAGTCAATTTCTTGCGCGTGTAACGATCTACCCGATGTTTGAATGTGGTATTTCAACATTTGTGCACGTTCGTTAGCTCCGTATTTCTGCTTTAAAGCTTTTGCCCAGATTCTACGAGCCACACGACCAATTACCGAATATTCCGGATCGATACCATTCGAGAAAAAGAACGACAAGTTTGGTCCAAACGCATTGATATCCATTCCACGAGATAAATAGTATTCCACATAAGTGAAACCATTTGCCAGCGTAAATGCCAACTGTGTAACCGGATTTGCACCTGCTTCGGCAATGTGATAGCCCGAAATAGAAACCGAGTAAAAGTTACGAACGTTCTTTTCAATGAAATATTCCTGCACGTCGCCCATTAAACGCAACGCAAATTCGGTAGAGAAAATACAGGTATTTTGAGCTTGATCTTCTTTTAAAATATCTGCCTGAACGGTACCACGAACCTGTGCCAAGGTATTCTTTTTAATTTCTGCATATACATCTGGAGGTAAAACTTGGTCGCCCGACACTCCTAAAAGCATCAGTCCCAACCCATCGTTTCCTTCTGGTAAATCACCATTATAACGTGGGCGTTCTAAACCGTTGTCTTCGTAAATTGCTTTTATTTTTGCTTCAACGTCTGCTTCTAAATCATTTTCTTTAATGTATTTTTCACAGTTTTGATCGATCGCTGCGTTCATAAAAAATCCTAACAACATAGGTGCCGGGCCGTTAATGGTCATAGAAACCGATGTTGCCGGGTGCGATAAATCAAACCCTGAATACAATTTTTTAGCATCATCTAAACAACAAATCGAAACTCCGGCATTACCAATTTTTCCATAAATATCCGGACGATGCCCTGGATCGTTTCCGTATAAAGTTACCGAATCAAACGCTGTTGATAAACGTTTTGCCGGCATTCCTTTAGATACATAATGAAAACGACGGTTGGTACGCTCTGGTCCACCTTCACCTGCAAACATACGCGTTGGATCTTCGCCTTCGCGTTTAAACGGATACAAGCCGGATGTAAAAGGGAATTCTCCCGGAACATTTTCTTGCAAAACCCAACGCAACACATCGCCCCAAGCTTCGTACTTTGGCAAAGCAATTTTAGGGATCTGCAAGTGCGATAGCGATTCGGTATGTGTTTGAATTTTAATTTCTTTGTCACGAACTTTAAACGAATAAACCGGATTTTTGTACTTGTTTACTTTTTCATCCCAAGACGTAATCACTTCCCAGTTGTAAGGATCTAAATCACGTTTTAACTTATCGAATTCAGCTAATAAAAGCTTAGATAATTCTTCGTTTTGAGTTCCCGTAACTTCAATTCCATGCTGTGTTAACGCAGGTAATTTACCCGAAATAGTTTCAATAGTTTTAAAGATTCCGTATAGTTTTTGAGCAACATCTTTTTGTGAAACTGCTTTGCTGTCGTAACCACGATTATTTTCTGCGATTTCAGATAAATAACGAATACGAGATGGCGGAATAACGTAGATTTTCTCTGACATCTCTTTTGTAATTTCAAAAGTCGATTTCAAATCAGCTCCTGTTTTTTCAACCACTTTATCAATAATAGACTGATACAACTGGTTTGTTCCCGGATCGTTAAACTGCGAAGCAATTGTTCCAAAAACCGGCATTTTGTCTGGGTTCACATCCCATAAATTATGGTTACGTTGGTATTGCTTCTTTACATCGCGCAACGCATCTAAGGCGCCACGTTTATCGAATTTATTGATTGCAACGATATCGGCAAAATCTAACATATCAATTTTTTCCAATTGAGTCGCAGCACCGAACTCAGGAGTCATGATGTACAACGAAGCGTCTGAATGATCTAAAATCTCAGTATCAGACTGACCGATTCCCGATGTTTCTAAAATAATCAAATCATACTGTGCTGCTTTTAAAACCTGAAGCGCTTCTTCTACGTATTTTGACAACGCCAAGTTTGACTGACGTGTAGCCAACGAACGCATATAAACACGTGGATTGTTGATAGAGTTCATACGGATACGATCGCCCAACAAAGCACCACCGGTTTTCTTTTTAGATGGATCTACCGAAACTAATGCAATGGTTTTCTCTGGAAAATCGATTAAAAATCTACGAACAATTTCATCAACCATAGAAGATTTACCTGCACCACCTGTTCCGGTAATTCCTAAAACGGGTGCCGATTGATTTTCTACTTTATTAAAATCAAAAACCTTTAAAAAGTCTTCTTCTCGGTTTTCTGCCAATGAAATTAATCGGGAAATAGTAGTAATATCTTTATCTTTCAACGACTGATAGATATCTTTTCCGTCAGGAATTTCTAAAGCTCCTGTTGGAAAATCGGCTTTCTGCACCATATCATTAATCATGCCTTGTAAGCCCAATTCACGACCATCGTCTGGAGAATAAATACGCGTAATACCGTAATCCATTAATTCCTTGATTTCTGTAGGAAGAATTACGCCGCCGCCGCCGCCAACTATTTTTATATGACCTGCTCCTTTTTCCTGAAGCAAATCGTACATATATTTAAAATATTCATTGTGACCACCTTGATACGATGTCATTGCAATAGCATTTGCATCTTCTTGAATTGCGGTATTTACCACATCCTCAACCGATTTATCATGTCCTAAATGAATTACTTCACATCCGGTTGACTGTATAATTCGGCGCATAATGTTGATTGCAGCATCGTGTCCATCAAACAAAGCAGCAGCTGTAACGATACGCACTTTGTTATTTGGAGTGTATATTTTTTGTTCCATTTTGTTTTTATTTCGACTTCGCAAGATACATCTTTTACAGATTATATAAAACAGCTTTTAAAATTAATATGCACTCAAAATTTGAATATTTACAAACAAAAGAGGAAGCAAATGCTTCCTCTTTTGTTTGGTTTCTATTTAACAGGTGTTTATCGTTTTAACGAGAAGTGACCTCTTACTTCTTTGGTTAATCCTGTTTTTGGATCTATGTAATCTGCCTTGAACCAGTAGTCGGTTGATGGTAATGGTTGTCCGTTAAAGGTTCCGTCCCATCCTTCGCCTGCCGGGCTTAACTGTTTGATCAGTTTTCCAAAGCGGTCAAAGATATAGATCTTGGCATCAGGTTGGTTCTTTAACGACCAAATGTTCCATGTATCGTTGTAACCATCGTTGTTAGGTGTAAAGAATTTAGGGTAGTCCATTACCGTGATTACTTTACTTGCAATACAAGGCTCACCTTCTATACGTACGTAAACGGTATGCTCACCCGCTGTTACATCTAAGAAAATGTTAGAATCTTGCCATGAACCTTCGTCTAACTTGTATTCTAACACTACTCCCGGACCTGCGTAAGCCATTACTTCAATGGCATTGGTATCGCCAAAACTATCGGTTACCTTCACCTCATCAATTGTGATACTTGGCGCCTCATCTACGCGTGCAGTGCGTGTTGTGCTACATCCGTTTGGTCCTGTTACTACAACTGTATAAGTTCCGCCGCGTTTTGCGTACAATCTGCTACCGCCATCTAATATATCTGCTACGCCCGGTGGTATAGGTTGTCCGTCTATCGTCCATACAAAGGTGTATCCTGTTCCTGTTACTCCTGTATCAAGATAATGACCACTGCTTATGTTCCATTGGTCGCGGTATTCGTAACATACAAACCCGTCTATTAATGGTTTTACTTCAGGTGCGTTCTTTAAACGAATCGTGATGTTTACAGAATCACTACATAAAAGAGTACGATCTGCATTGTAAACTATCGCACGGATTACTTCACCATTAAATACTTGTACACTATTTGCAGGGTCTTGTATTGGTGTTCCATCCCAACGCTCGTATCTAACGCGTAAATCTGCTGCAGGAATTACCTGTGTATCAATAATATCAACATCTAAAGTTGTTAGATCTATTAATGAAATACCGTCGTTTACATAATCTGTTTCACAGAATTCGGTATTTGCCGGTGTAAACGCATATACTGCCTGTTCTATTTTTAGTGAGAAACTATCAATACTAAAACAGCCTGTATCTTTGTTTTCTACACGAACCCAGATAACCTGCTCCCATTCTGTAGCATTTATGTATGTATATGGTAACGGGTTGGTATTATTTATTGCATTTTGTTCACTTGGGAAATATCTTACAATAAAATCTGCCGGATCTTCTCCTGCCAATGCTTGTGCATCTTTATCGTGTAAATTAAAGGTTGTTGTTGGCGTAGGGTTGTCCATGCACGCTAACAATGCCGT
>NZ_FOVI01000018.1 GCF_900115115.1 Paenimyroides ummariense | reverse complement strand
TGAGAAGTCTTGAACTTCTCGCTGCTTAATAAAAATAGATATTATAAAAAAATCGTTATAAACAAAAGAAGGTGACCTTTTTAGACACCTTCTTTTTGTTATAATTACATGGAATTAATCAATTTTATAACGCTTTCTGTCATTTTCGTTTAAGTAAATTTTACGTAAACGCAATGATTTTGGTGTAACCTCAACATATTCGTCTTTTTGAATATATTCTAAAGCTTCTTCTAAAGAGAATTTAATTGCAGGAATAATTCGGGCTTTATCATCTGCACCAGATGAACGCACGTTTGTTAACTTTTTGGTTTTTGTTACGTTAACCGTCATATCATCTCCACGAGAATTTTCTCCAATAACCTGACCTTCATAAATATCTTCATTTGGATCTACAAAGAATTTACCACGATCTTGCAATTTATCAATAGAATAAGGAATTGCTTTACCATTTTCCATAGAAATCAATGAACCATTATTACGCCCGGCAATTTCACCTTTGTATGGCTGATACTCTAAGAAACGGTGCGCCATAATTGCTTCACCCGCTGTTGCTGTTAATAACTGGTTACGTAATCCAATTATTCCGCGCGATGGAATATTAAAAACAATAATCATACGCTCACCACGTGGCTCCATTGATAACATTTCGCCCTTACGTAATGTTACAAATTCTACTGCACGCCCTGATAAATTTTCAGGAATATCAATAGTTAATTCTTCAATTGGTTCACATTTAACACCGTTGATTTCTTTGATGATAACTTGCGGCTGGCCAATTTGTAATTCGTAACCTTCACGGCGCATTGTTTCAATTAAAACTGATAAATGTAGAACCCCACGGCCAAAAACCATAAATTTATCAGCAGAATCGGTTTCGTTAACACGTAAAGCCAAGTTTTTTTCTAATTCTTTATTTAAACGATCTTTAATATGGCGCGATGTTACAAATTTACCTTCTTTACCAAAGAATGGAGAATCGTTAATAGTGAATAACATGCTCATGGTAGGTTCATCAATTTTAATTGTTCCCAATCCTTCAGGATTTTCAAAATCGGCAATACAGTCACCAATTTCAAACCCTTCGATTCCCACAACAGCACAAATATCGCCTGCCTTAACTTCGGCAACTTTCATACGGCCTAAACCTTCGAAGGTATACAACTCTTTAATTTTTGATTTTACAACACCACCTTCACGTTTAATCAAAGAAATGTTCATACCTTCGCGTAAAACACCACGGTGTAAACGCCCAATTGCAATACGCCCGGTAAATGAAGAGAAATCTAAAGATGTTATCAACATTTGTGGTGTTCCTTCTTTTTCTTCTGCAGCAGGTACGTGTTCAATCACCATTTCTAACAATGCTTCCATAGAATTGGTTGGTTGCTTCCAATCGGTGCTCATCCAGTTGTTTTTTGCCGAACCGTAAACCGAAGGGAAATCTAGCTGCCATTCTTCCGCACCTAATTCAAACATTAAATCAAACACTTTTTCGTGTACTTCGTCTGGGGTACAATTTTCTTTATCAACTTTATTAATAACCACGCAAGGTTTTAAACCTAATTCAATAGCTTTTTGTAATACAAAGCGCGTTTGTGGCATTGGTCCTTCAAATGCATCAACAATTAGCAATACACCATCTGCCATGTTTAATACACGCTCAACCTCTCCACCAAAATCCGCGTGTCCAGGAGTATCGATAATGTTAATTTTTGTTCCCTTGTACTGAACCGAAACGTTTTTAGATACAATTGTAATTCCACGCTCACGTTCTAAGTCGTTGTTATCAAGGATTAAATCTCCAGTATTCTCATTCTCTCTAAACAATTGACAATGATACATAATTTTGTCTACCATGGTGGTTTTACCATGGTCTACGTGTGCAATAATTGCGATATTTCTTATTTGGGTCATAAAACTAAAGTTTCTCTTATTTTGCAGATGCTATTTAACAACAAAAAGCTCTCGGTTTAGGAGAGCTTAAGTGTTATATATCTCAAAACATTAACTAATTAAAGTGCGTTAACGTGTTTTGTTAATTTAGATTTTAAGTTAGCTGCTTTGTTAGAATGAATGATATTCTTTTTAGCTAATTTATCGATCATTGAAGTAACAACAACTAATTTTTCAGCAGCTTCTGTTTTGCTTTCAATTAAACGTAAAGCTTTAATAGCATTACGAGTTGTTTTGTGCTGATACTTGTTTAATACTCTCTTTTTTTCGTTGCTTCTGATTCTTTTTAAAGCTGACTTGTGATTTGCCATT
The DNA here is from genome assembly GCF_900115115.1 of Paenimyroides ummariense. Lineage (GTDB taxonomy): Bacteria > Bacteroidota > Bacteroidia > Flavobacteriales > Flavobacteriaceae > Flavobacterium > Flavobacterium ummariense. The sequence continues at coordinate 53,590 of NZ_FOVI01000018.1, read as the reverse complement.
TTTTAATCTTTTTAATTGTAATTAATTATTTTTAAAACTTTTAGTTAAAAAAGAAAAACCTCCCACATTAGCCAAGGCAAACACTTTGGTTTTAACTAATAAAATAATAACCGAGACACTGACTACTATTTTACAAAACTTATTTACAACTAACTGTAGCCCGTAAGGGAATCGAACCCTTCTTACCAGGATGAAAACCTGGCGTCCTAACCGATAGACGAACGGGCCATCGTTTTTTAGGTTTGATGGAAACCTTGTAGCCCGTAAGGGAATCGAACCCTTCTTACCAGGATGAAAACCTGGCGTCCTAACCGATAGACGAACGGGCCATCGTTTTTTAGGTTTGATGGAAACCTTGTAGCCCGTAAGGGAATCGAACCCTTCTTACCAGGATGAAAACCTGGCGTCCTAACCGATAGACGAACGGGCCATCGTTTTTTAGGTTTGATGGAAACCTTTGTAGCCCGTAAGGGAATCGAACCCTTCTTACCAGGATGAAAACCTGGCGTCCTAACCGATAGACGAACGGGCCATTGTTTTTAGGTCAATGGAAAACCTTTGTAGTCCGTAGGGGAATCGAACCCCTGTTACCAGGATGAAAACCTGGCGTCCTAACCCCTAGACGAACGGACCATTATTTAGTATTTGCGGTTGCAAAAGTATTAATATTTTTAAAACCTACAAATTATTTTTTACTTTTTCTATATTTAATAAGAACTTGTTGCTTTTTATTAGCGAGTGCAAATATCAACATAAATTTTTAATTCGCAAACTAAAATCTCAAAACAAATACAATATTTTCTAATTAAATTCTATCTTAATTATTAGAATCTACGTAATTATTTCAATTCTAAAATAATAAGGTACGGTATTTGATAAAATACAAAACTAACTTTAACGCTATGCATAAAAAACTACTTCCTTTTTCAATATCATTATTTTGTCTTCTTGGCAATATTACAAAAAGCCACGCACAACGTGAGATACATCCATTGGACCCCATGTTTACGTATGACTATGCGTTGAAATATTATGGAAATTTGACTTTGTATGGTTTTTGGTCTTTAGAAAATTTTAAAGCACCTAAAGATGTTCAAAGAATTGAACAATATGAAAGTTTTTATGATTGGAATGATTTTTACAGAAATAGAGATCGCATGCTGAATGGAGAAAAAAACATCTATTATTATAACAAAGAAACTGGTTTTTTAGAGCGTTCGATATATTTAGATAGAAACCATAAGATGAAATCCACTCATTTTTATAGTTACAAAACCGATAGTTTGCATTTAACCATTAGTATTAAAAACAACTACTTTGCACGTGATTTTACTACTAACACTATGCAGTACATTTACGATGTAAAAACAGAAAACTTGTTAGAAATTAGACACAATAATGATAACAAAGATTTTATTAAATATACTTATGATAAAAACCAAAAAGATTTAACAGGAGTTGAAGATAATAGCAATTGGCGAAGACAGGAAATAACAATATCTTATGATACACTTAAGCCTATAGATAAAATAAAATATTTCTACGAAATTGGTAATAATTATAAATTTAAGAACGATAGTGTTTATCTTAATAAAGAACACAACTTTGTTAACGTATATCAAAGAAAATTTGAACTTAAGACATTTGCTACAGGACACAGATTTGTTAGAGGACAAAGGGAATACTATGATAATCTCTCTAAAATAGAAACTGGTTATAATAATTTTAGTCCTAATCATATATTTTTTAGTGTGGGACATAATGAAAACTATCCTGCTCAACAAAAAGTCAACCCTTCCTCTATTTATTATCCTCAAACAGGAACATTTTTGTTTGATGAAGACGGAAAATTGTTTTTTGTAGAAGCACCTTATAAAACTATATATCGAAATATATTTTCGAGTTTTCATTCGCCTGAATATGGAGATGAAGAAAGTTTAAGTATTCTTGAGAAAAAAAACGATAATCAATGGGGATCGAATACTTATAACAAGGTTTATCTAAAAAAGAATCCATTAAGTTTTAAGAGGTTTTCTTACCATTTTAAAACAAAAAGGAAACAAAAAAAGAATTACAAAATCAAAAACGGTAGTATTTATAAAGATAATAAACCAATAATCATTTACAATTATTACAATTAAAAAACTCCGACGAAGTTTGAAACTTCGTCGGAGTTTTTGATTTTAGCTTATTACTTAAAACTTATAATTAATCTAAACGTTCAATTTTTGCGCCTAAAGCTAATAAACGCTCGTCGATATTTTCGTAACCGCGATCTATTTGATCTATATTTTGAATAACACTTGTTCCTTTTGCTGATAATGCTGCAATTAACAACGAAATACCAGCGCGAATATCTGGCGATGACATTTTGGTTGCTTTTAACTGCGATTTAAAGTCATGACCAATGATTACGGCACGGTGCGGATCGCACAAAATAATTTTTGCGCCCATATCAATTAATTTATCAACAAAGAACAAACGCGATTCGAACATTTTTTGATGTATCAATACTTCTCCCCTCGCTTGTGTTGCCACTACCAAAAAAATACTCAACAAATCGGGTGTTAAACCTGGCCAAGGAGCATCAGCTATCGTTAAAATAGATCCGTCTATATCACCTTTAATTTCGTATCCGTTGGTATGTGCAGGAATAAAGATATCGTCTTCGTTTACTTTTTCAATGGTAATTCCTAATTTTCTAAAAGCTGTTGGTATTACACCTAAATTTTCCCAACTTACGTTTTTTATGGTAACCTCGCTACGCGTCATTGCTGCCAAACCTATCCAAGATCCAATTTCGATCATATCCGGTAAAATCTGATGCGTACATCCTCCTAATTTTTCAACACCTTCTATGGTAATCAAATTAGAACCTACACCCGTAATTCTAGCTCCCATAGAATTTAACATTCTACAAAGTTGCTGTAAATAAGGTTCGCAAGCTGCATTATAAATGGTGGTAGTTCCCTTCGCTAAAACGGCTGCCATTAATATGTTTGCTGTTCCGGTTACCGAAGCTTCGTCTAACAACATATAAGCGCCGGTTAAACCATTTGGAGCCTCTACACCGTAAAAATATTCTTCGCGGTTGTATCTGAATTTCGCTCCTAAATTTATAAATCCTTCAAAATGGGTATCTAACCTACGACGACCAATTTTATCGCCCCCCGGTTTTGGGATAAATCCCTTGCCAAAACGCGCTAATAACGGACCTACGATCATAATAGAACCTCGTAATGATTTTCCTTCCTCGCGGAATTTATCGGATTCTAAATAATCTAAATCAATATTATTTGACTGAAATGTATAAGTATTTCGGTTTAATTTTTCTACAGCAACTCCTAAATTCTGCAACAAAGCAATAAGTTTGTTAACATCTATAATATCGGGAATATTAGAAATTGTAATTTTTTCATCGGTTAACAAAACTGCGCATAAAATCTGTAGTGCTTCATTTTTAGCCCCTTGTGGTTGTACAACACCGTTTAAAGTATGTCCGCCTTCAATTTTAAAAGTTCCCATTAATTTGAATTTCTATTTGTATTTTTAGATGAATTGTTACCGTTATTGTTGTTTGTATTTGATTTTTTCACAAACCTGTTATTTGCATTTTGCGTATTTGCCTGCTTGTTGTTAGGGTTGTTACGCTGCTGATTTAGGTTATTATTTCCTGAATTATTCCGGTTTTGAAACTGATTATTTCTATTGTTTGAATTCTGTGTTGATGTATTTCGATTTTGAAACTGGTTGTTACGAACATTCGGTTTCATTAAATTAACCGTATTGTTGCTGTCATCTAAATTCGATTTTAGATCGATCTTTCCACCCGATAATTCTTTTAAATGCTGGAAAATAACAGCATCGTCAATAGACTCGTTATTCCAGTTCACATAACTTTTTTTCATGTGGTTGGCAATTACCATAATCAGCGCTTCTTTGCGTTCGCCTTCTTCCCAAGTAACTGCTTCGTTGATCATATCAACAATATTAGATCCATAAAAACGATATTTATGATTGTTTCTTGGATATTCAATTAAGATAGGTTCGTTAAAATTGGTAACTGCTTTCGGCTTTTCGTAAGGCGAATCAACATCTAACTGAAAACGAGACATTTTAAAAAGCTGATCCCACAGTTTATGCTGAAAATCTAAAACATCACGCAAATGCGGATTTATAGTTCCCATGATATCAATTACTGCACGAGCCGCTTTGTTACGTTCGGCACTGTCTTCAATTAAAATAACCTGATCGATCAGTTTTTGTAAATGACGACCATATTCCGGCAACACCAAATCTTTACGATCGGTATTGTATTCCAAATTATTTATTGCTTCGGTTGGCTTAAATTTCATAAAATTTTATAAGGAAATAATTCCTTCTATAGTTGAAACTTCTTTGTATTTATCAATAATGGCATCGGCACTTGGCATTACCACGTTTATTGATACACTTGAATAGTTTCCGTTTTTAGATTTGTTTGTTGTAATCACTGCTCCCATATCATTAAAAGCTTTTTCAATTAAAGCAATTTTCTCTTCACTGGCAGGAACAATAAATTTATATAGATATTCTGCAGGCCACTTTTCGGTTGTATTTTCTAACTCGGTTTTAAGGCGCGTATAGAATTCTTCGGTTTTCTTGTCCATAAAATAAAATTATCTACAAATATACATTAGATTAAGGTAAATATACTAATATCCGTTTTAATTGAACAATTTAATTTTTCTGTGTAAATTTGCCCTTTGATTTTTTAAGGTGGATACTAAAACTATTTTACTTATTGGAGGTCCCGGCTCTGGGAAAACATCAATTATTAACGCACTTACAGCAAAAGGATACGTTTGTTATCCCGAAATTTCACGTCAGGTTACTTTAGAAGCACAAAAAACAGGCATTGACCAATTGTTTTTAAAAGAACCACTTTTGTTTAGTGAATTGCTTTTAAAAGGACGTATAGATCAGTTTAACAACGCCGTGAAAGAAGACACAACCTGTGTTTTTATAGATCGCGGTATTCCCGATGTTTTGGCGTATATGCATTACATTGGAGATGCCTACCCACCTGCTTTTGATGATGCCTGCAAAAACCACCGCTACACCAAAATTTTTATACTGCCGCCTTGGGAAGATATTTACGTGAGCGATAATGAGCGTTACGAAAATTTTGAACAGGCAAAACTGATCCACAACCATTTGGTAGAAACCTACGAAAGTTACGGTTACCAGCTAACCGAAGTGCCAAAAGCCGATTTGGATACAAGAATTACTTTTATATTGAATAATTTATAATTTTTCTTTATTTTTAAAGAAAAAACACCGCATTTTGTTTGAAGCTTTACATATTTTAAAAAAACATTGGGGTTATGATTCTTTTAGAATTCCGCAGGAAGAAGTAATAGAATCTGTTTTTCAGGGAAACGATACCCTTGCTTTGCTGCCAACCGGTGGCGGAAAAAGTATTTGCTTTCAGATACCGGCTTTAATGACCGATGGAATTTGTCTGGTAATTTCGCCTTTAATTGCGTTGATTGAAGATCAGATTAACCAGCTAAAAGATCGAAACATTAAGGCTTTATCCATATCGGGAAATTTATCAACAGAAGAAATTTCGAATTTGTTGGATAATTCGCTCTACGGAAATTACAAATTTCTGTACATTGCTCCCGAACGTTTAAAAAATGAATGGATTTTAAGCAGAATCATTCAGTTACCAATAAATTTAGTTGCTATTGATGAAGCGCACTGCATATCGCAATGGGGGCACGATTTTCGTCCGGCTTATTTAGATATCGGTAAGTTAAAAGAGTGGTTGCCCAATGTTCCGTTTATTGCACTTACGGCATCGGCAAACAACCGAGTTCAGCAGGATATCATAAATATTCTTCAACTTAAAAATCCAAAAGTTTTTAAAAAGACTTTTTTACGAAACGAATTGTACTACGGCGTATATCAGCAGGAAAATTCGGAAGAATTGTTGTTTCAAATCCTAAAAAAAAATCCTTCACCTGCAATTATCTATGTAAAAAGCAGAAAAGCTACCATTGAAGTGGCGCAGAATTTAAAATCGTACGGAATTTCTGCCGATTTTTTTCACGGTGGGTTGGATTTTAAATCGAAAAAACAAAAACTGAATGATTGGTTGAACGAAACCGTTTTGGTCATGGTAGCGACCAACGCATTCGGTATGGGAATTGACAAACCGAATGTTCGCAATGTTATTCACTTGCATATTCCCGACAATTTGGAAAGTTATTATCAAGAAGCAGGCCGTGCCGGTCGTGATGGCGAAAAAGCGTTTGCAACCCTATTATTGAGTTCAAACAGTATTCATCAGGCAAAAGGTTTTCACGATCTGAACAATTTGGAAATCGATTTTGTAAAAATGGTGTATAAACGTTTCGTAAATCATTTTCAAATTGCTTATGGCGAAGGTTTTAATGAAACGATTCGTTTTAATTTTAAAGATTTTTGTCAGAAATACAATTTACCGGTAAGCAAAACGTTTCATGCGTTTGAATTTTTAGATCGACAGTCGGTTTTAAGTTTTGAACAAGCATTTAAGTACAAAAACTATATTCATTTCTTAATAAATTCAAACGATGCCATTGCTTATTTCAGTAATCATTCGTTAGAAGAAATTTTGTTTTTAAGCATTTTGCATCATTACCGCGGCATCCAAGACGGCGATACGGCTATTGATATCGATGTTTTATCGAAACATACAAAAATGCCCAATCAAAAGATTATCGAAACCATAGAATCTTGGGTTTTAAAAGGATTTTGCACGTTTACACAGGCTCCAAACGACACCAACGTTATTTTAACCGAAGTACGCGAAGACGATATTACCATTAACCGCGTTGCAAAAAATCTAACACAGTTTAATGCCATAAAAGATCAGCAATTTAAAGCGATGTTGCAATATGTTACCAACACAAACGTTTGCAAAAACAAAATCCTTTTAAATTATTTCGATGAAGATTATAACGAAGACTGTGGTAAATGTTCAACTTGTATTCAAAATAAAAATTCAAAAAACAGCAGCAATTTAGTCGACGAAATAAAAACGGAACTTAAAAATTATCCAAAAGATCATGTTTTTGAATTGGCAGATTTAAAGTCGATCTATATTCATAAATCAAATTATTTAGCACAGGCATTAAAAGAATTAGTCGAAGAAGGCGAATATCTGTACAAAAATGCCACATACATAAAATTATAATGGAAAAATTACGAATTGTTTTTATGGGAACACCCGATTTTGCGGTGGGAATTTTAGATACTATTTTAAAGAATAACTACGAAGTTGCTGCAGTTGTAACAGCTCCGGATAAACCAGCTGGTCGCGGACAAAAGTTAAACCAGTCTGCAGTTAAAGTTTATGCAGAAGAAAACAACCTGAAAGTTTTACAGCCAACCAATTTAAAATCAGAAGATTTTTTGGCAGAATTAGCAGCATTAAACGCTAACCTGCAAATTGTTGTCGCTTTTAGAATGTTGCCAAAAGCCGTTTGGCAAATGCCAAAATTAGGTACATTTAACCTGCATGCGTCTTTATTACCCGATTATCGTGGTGCTGCACCAATTAACTGGGCTATTATTAACGGAGAAGAAAAAACAGGTGTATCTACCTTTTTTATTGATGAAAAAATTGATACCGGTGCCATTATTTTAAAGAACGAAACAGATATAGTCGAAACCGAAACTGCTGGTGAATTACATGACCGTTTGATGTTTTTAGGTGCAGAAACAGTTGTTGAAACATTAAAGTTAATTGAAAACAATCAGGTTAAAACAACTATTCAACCTGCCGAAGAAACAAAAACGGCTTATAAATTAAACCGTGAAAACTGCAAAATCGATTTCAACAAATCAAGCAAAGAAGTTTACAATTTAATTCGCGGGTTAAATCCGTATCCATCGGCATATACTATTTTAAGCGATAACGGTAACGAATACAATATTAAAATTCACGATGTTACTTATATTATAGAAGAACACGATTTTAAACCTGGCAAATTTATCGCATCAAAAAAGACCATTCGTATTGCAACAAATGATGGATTTATCGAAATTTTGTCGTTACAATTCCCCGGAAAAAAGAAAATGAAGACCGCAGAATTGCTTAACGGAATGCAATTTTCTGACAACGCAAGCTGTAATTAGCCATTTTAGTAGCTTTTTTTTGCTATTTTTCGCACTTTTTCACAAAAAAAAGTTGTGTAAATCAATTTAACTTTTAAATTTGTATATGTTAAGATTAACTCAATTAAAAAAATTATTATGAACAAAACACAATTAATCGACGCAATTGCGGAAGATGCAGGAATCACAAAAGCAGCTGCTAAATCAGCATTAGAATCATTTTTAAAAAATGTAGGTGAAACTTTAACAAAAGGAGACAAAATTTCTTTAGTTGGTTTCGGATCATGGTCTATTTCTGAAAGAGCAGAAAGAGAAGGAAGAAATCCACAAACTGGAAAATCTATTAAAATTGCTGCTAAAAAAGTAGTTAAATTTAAAGCGGGTGCTGATTTAGATGGTGCTGTTAACACACCAGTTAAAGCTGCAGCTAAAAAGAAAAAATAATTTTCTTTTACAAATAATGAAAAACCACCTGCAAAGCGTGGTTTTTTTTATTTTTTTATTTATTTTTAAATAAAAAATTTTTATGAAGCAGCTAACACCCACTAAAGGAAAGCTATTAATATCGGATTCTTCGATTTTATTAGATGCGGTTTTTAGTAGAACGGTTTTACTATTAGCTGAACACAACGCGAAAGGCAGCGTAGGTTTTATCTTGAATAAGCCTTTAAATTTGTCGTTACAAGACATTATTCCAGAAGCACATACCAATTTCAGAATTTACAACGGTGGTCCGGTTGAACAAGACAATCTGTATTTTTTGCACACTATTCCTTCACTCATTCCGAACAGTATCGAAATTAAAGACGGTATTTTTTGGGGTGGAGATTACGAAGCTTTGTTTGATCTTTTAAAAAGCAATAAAGTTGCACAGACAGATATTCGCTTTTTCTTGGGATACAGCGGTTGGGAAGAAAGTCAGCTACAAGACGAAATTAACCAGAAAGCATGGACCTGCATTGAAAACCAGTATGGTGATCATTTATTAGAAAAAACTCCTTCCAAATTATGGAAAGAGTTAATGATTGATCTTGGGGATGAATTTATTATTTGGGCAAATGCACCTGAAGATCCCGTTATGAATTAAATTTTATCTGAGCGTTCAGTTTCATCAATAAACTATTTGCGATTGTATTCGCGAACATTTTCTTGCGATATTGCGTAATTGATTGAATTCCGACAGCAATATTGGTTAAAAAGATTTCATCTGCCTTCTGTAATTCAAAAGGTGAAATTGAACGTTCTTCAAAGGTAAGATTCTCCGTTTTATTTATAATCTCAATTAATTTCTTTCTTATAATTCCGTTTTTACAGCCATCGGCAATTGGTGGCGTACTTATAACATTATCTTTAATTAAAAAGATGTTTCCGTTAATCGCTTCAATAACATTTTTTTCATCGTTAATCAGCAAACAGTTTTCGTAACCATTTTCTTGAGCAAAAATACTGGCAGTAATATTTATTAAACAACTTGTAGTTTTCAAGGTGCTTAACAAATGTTTAGATATGTGGAAATCTTTAAAAAGTTCAACTTCGTACTTACCCGTTGTATTTACATAAACCGAACCTGTACTTTCTGCAACAATTACAAAACTCACGGTTCTTTGTTCAGGTTTGTATCTGCCCTCGCCGTTTCTAAATACGGTTAAACGTACACGTGCATTGGTTAGATTTAATGCATTAATGGTTTTTAAAATCTCGCTTTCAAGATATTCCAACGTAAATTCAAGCGGAATCTCCATGCGTAAAATACGCATAGATGCCATCAGCCTAAAATAATGATCTTCTAAAAAAAGTACTTTTCCGTCTAAAACCTTCAATGTTTCAAAAACGGCATCGGCGTATAAAAAGCCTCTATTTTGTTCAATATTTTCGTTTGACTGCGCTACTAAATTTCCATTAAAATTAATCATAAAAAAAGCTCTGAAATTTTCAGAGCAAATATAAGGCTTTAATTATGCAGACCCTAACACTTTTTTTAAATCGGCAATTTGGTTGTCCCACAATTGCGTTTGATCTTTTATTTCGCTGTCCTCGGCAAAATCGGTTACCATTAAGGTTACGTCTTTTGTAAGTTCGTCCAAAACAATTCTTAATTCAAAAAAATAGTCGGTTTCTTCTTCGTCTTCTTCCAACCAACGGAATTTTACTTTTTCATCGGTTTTCTTTGTAACTAATTTTGCTTTCTCTTCACTATCGCCCCAAATAAAAGTAAAAAATTCTCCGCGCGAATTTACATTATCGGCAAACCATTCTGTAAGTCCAGATGGTGTTGAAATATACTGGTACAATAACTGCGGTGAGGCAGTTATAGGATACTCTATATCAAATTTTGTTTTCATAGCTTATTTTTTCGAAATATATAAAAAATAAAGCTATTACCAAATATTTTTGTTAAAAATAAATCAGCCTAAATAAAACAAGCGTAATTGTTTAAAATTACGCTTGTTTTTGTCTCTTTTTTATCTAAAATTAAAATGTATAACGTGCTGTTACTCCGCCGTTAAAGAAAAAACCGTGATGATGATTAATTCCTTCTGTAATATGAGCAGTTGGACGTAGATCTACGGAAAATGCAAATGGAGCACTTTTCAACTTATAATCTACACCACCGGTTGGAAAAATCCCTACACTTAAGCCTGAATAATCATCATGATCAGAAAAAGAGTTTGCGAAAACCAAACCACCACCAACATACCATTTAAATCCATCGATATCGCCAATAGGAAAATGGTGTTGATACGCTCCAGAAAGTGAAACATTGGTCCATTTATGTTTCCCATTCCAATAAGAATTTGAATAAGGTCTAAATGCTAAATTAAATTCCAACGCTCCCGGCTGTGTAATGAATGTTTTAAATGAAGCCCCTACAGCATCATAATAACCCGATCCTAAACGAATACCAATTGAATTCTTGTAATCTTGTGCAAAAGCACCACCGGCAATCATTAAAGATGCCATTAATAAAATCTTTCTCATAATATTTCTTTTTAAAATTTAAACCAACTAGCATATTGGTACTAAATCTGCAATTTATAATTTTAAAAATAATAAAAATTCGTCATATTATGTCGCCTTTCTCACTTATTTTTACAATAAAATATAATATGACCGGCTTTTTAATTTCCGTTAGCGTGCTTTTAAGTGCAATTTGTTTGTACTTACTTTATAAAAATTCACTATTAAAACGACATTCAATTTCTTCTGAAAACGCTATTAACCAAACAAATGAACAGTTAATAAATCAAAAAAGTTTGAATCAAGATTTAAAAATTCGAAATGAAATTTTATCGAATGAACTTATCGTTTTCAAAGAAAATCAACACATATTATCAAATGATTTAAAAGTACTGATAGAAGAAAAACTGAATATTGTAGCAGAAAATAGTGTTTTAAAAGAAAAATTATTATTTCAAAAAACAGAAATCGAACATTTACACAACCAGACAACATTACAGTTTGAAAATATCGCGCAGAAATTACTGGAAGAAAAATCGGAACGGTTTACCGCTGCCAACAAACAAAATATTGATGCCATTTTACAGCCTTTGAGTGAAAATATCGAACGGTTTAAAAAGCAGGTGGAAGAAACTTATGATAAAGAATCGAAAATTCGGTTTTCTTTAGACGAACGCATTAAAGAATTAATGCTGCAAACCAATAAAATTAGTACTGAAGCTACCAATTTGGCAAATGCACTAAAAACAAACCATAAAAAACAAGGCGATTGGGGCGAACTTATTTTAGAGAATATCTTACAAAAATCGGGCTTGGTTAAAAATCGTGAATATCGTACGCAAAGTAATTTGGTTACAAACGAAGGTAAAAATGTACGTCCGGATATTATTATTGATTTACCAAATAACCGTTCTATAATTGTAGATTCAAAGGTTTCGCTGAATGCTTATGATGCTTACTGCAATAGCGAAAGTACTGAAGAACAGACTATTTATCTGAACAATCATTTAAAGGCTTTGCGTTTGCATATTGATGAATTAAGTGCGAAGAATTATAATGATTTAATTGACGGATTGGATTTCACGATGTTATTCATTCCTATTGAACCTGCGTATTTACTGGCATTACAAACCGACACTAATTTATGGAATGATGCGTACAAAAAGCGTATTTTATTGATTAGTCCCACAAACTTGATTGCTTGCTTAAAATTGATTTCAGATTTATGGAATAAAGACAAACAAGATAAATCGGCACAAAAAATTGTAAAACAAGCCGAAAAAATCTATGAAAAAACAGTTCTTTTTACCAAAAGTTTTGAGCAGGTTGGCAAGCAAATTCAACAGGCACAGGATTCGTATTTAAAAGCACAGAATCAGTTAAAAGATGGCAGAGGAAACATTCTTTCACAAACAAATCATTTGTTGAAATATGGAATTTCGCCTAAAAATGTTCTGAATGATTTTAATGATGAAGATGATTCTGAATTTATAGCATAAAAAAAATCGAACATTATGTTCGATTTTTTTTATTGTGATATTTTGTAAACTACACGTGTAACGCTCTATTTTCTGTAGCAGCCAAAGCAGCTTCTTTAATAGCTTCTGCAAAAGTTGGGTGTGCATGTGACATACGAGAAATATCTTCTGCCGATGCGCGGTATTCCATTGCAACAACTGCTTCTGCAATTAAATCTGCAGCACGAGCACCAACAATGTGGAAACCTAATATTTCGTCGGTAGTTTTATCTGCCAAGATCTTAACAAATCCGTCTAAATCAGAAGATGCACGTGCGCGACCTAAAGCTTTAAATGGAAACTGACCAACTTTGTATTCTTTGTTTTCGGCTTTTAATTGCTCTTCTGTTTTTCCAACAGCAGCAACTTCTGGCCAAGTATATACAACACCAGGAATCAAATTATAATCGATATGTGGTTTTTGACCTGCTAATTGTTCAGCAACCATAACACCTTCTTCTTCTGCCTTGTGCGCCAACATTGCTCCACGAACAACATCGCCAATTGCATAAATATTTGAAGCTGATGTTTGTAAATGATCGTTTACTTCAACCTGACCTCTTTCTGTAATTTTAACTCCGGCTTTATCAGCATTCAATCCATCAGTGTACGGACGACGACCAACGCAAACCAACGCATAATCTCCATCTAAAGAAATCACTTCGTTTTTAGTGTTTAAAGCTTCAACCAAAACAGCATCGCCGTTTCTTTCAACTTTTTGAACTTTATGCGAAGTGTAGAATTTCATTCCTGCTTTCTTCAACACTTTTGTCAATTCTTTAGAAACAGCTCCGTCCATAGTAGGTAACACGCGGTCTGCGTATTCTACAACAGAAACTTGTGCGCCTAAACGTAAATAAACCTGACCAAGTTCTAAACCAATGACACCACCACCAATAATGATTAAGTGTTTAGGTATTTCTTTTAACTTTAATGCTTCGGTAGAAGTAATAACACGTTCTTTATCGATAGTAATAAAAGGTAAAGAAGATGGTTTAGATCCTGTTGCAATGATGGTATTTTTTGCAGAAATCTGCTCTACAGAACCATCATTTTTTGTAACATTAATTGTAGTTGCATTTTCAAAAGATCCAACACCCTCAAAAACGGTAATCTTGTTTTTATCCATTAAAAACTTAACGCCACCACAAGTTTGATCAACAACTGCCTGTTTGCGGGCAATCATTTTTTCTAGATCGATTTTTACATCACCCGGTAATTCAATTCCGTGATCTGCAAAATGTTTAATTTCATCAACATGGTGCGATGATGCCAATAAAGCTTTAGAAGGAATACATCCAACATTTAAACAAGTACCTCCTAAAGTTGCGTATTTTTCAATGATTGCAGTTTTCATTCCCAATTGTGCGCAACGAATTGCCGAAACATATCCGCCCGGACCAGAACCTATTACAACTACGTCAAATGAATTCATATTTTATATTTTTTAGTGTAAAATTAAAAGTTGTACAAAAGTACGATTTATTATTTTGATTGATAATTAAATAACTGTTTTTACAGCTTTACCATATTTTGAGCCAACGTTTCAATGAACTTACCAATTGGTCCTTTAATCATCATTGCCATCATTGGGTTAAAATCGCCTTCGAAAAACAACTGAACATTAGTTTCTTCTGCAGATTTTTCATCTAATTTGGCAATTAAGGTAAATGGCAGTTTACTGCTTGCCGCACCTAAAACAACTTCGGTATTTGGTGTAGCACTTTTTTTAACCAGCTTAATTTCGGGCATTCCTTTTAAAGCAAATTCAAAGCAGTTTTCATCTATCACTTCAAACTTTGCAATGTTTTCGGGCATTAACTTTTCGAAATTTTTAATATTGCCTAAAGCATCAAACAAATACGCTGATGATTTTTGAACAGTTACTATCGGACTTTCTAAATTCATAATTTATATCTTTTTAAACTCCCCAAACAGAAGGATCTTTACTCCAATCACTCAAAGTAGCAACTTCTTCTTGCGAGATATAATTTTTTTCTACCGCCGCTTTTAACAACGTTGGATAATTGCTTAATGTTACCAACTGTATGTCTGCATTTTTAAAATTTTCTGCAGCAACATCAAATCCATACGTAAAAATAGCAGCCATTCCTAAAATATTGGCATCGGCAGCACGTAACGCATCAACTGCCTGCAAACTGCTCTTTCCGGTGCTGATTAAATCTTCAACCACAACTACGCTTTTACCAGCTTCAAACTGACCTTCGATCTGATTTTGGCGACCGTGCTTTTTTGGTTCCGGGCGAACGTAAACAAAAGGCAGTTCTAACGCTTCGGCAACCAACAAACCAATACCAATGGCACCGGTAGCAACGCCTGCGATATAATCTGGCTTACCAAATTTCTCTACAATGTTTGCAGCAAATTCGTTCTTTAAAAATTTTCTAATCTCTGGAAATGAAAGAGTTATGCGATTGTCGCAATAAATTGGCGATTTCCATCCTGAAGCCCATGTAAAAGGATTTTTAGGATTTAATTTAATTGCGTTTATTTGTAAAAGCAATTCGGCCGTTTTCTGTGCTGTATTGTCGTTAAAAATCATACTATATTATTTTTACCCCTAAGTCAATTTTGCTTTTTAAACAACTGATATTCTTTTACTTACAATTGTTGGTAGTAAATTTATTTTATCTTTCTAATTGCTTTTTATACTTTTATTGTAATTAAATTACACTATTTTACAACAAAAGTACAATAAAACTCCAATATGAAAATCGTAATAAAACTTAACAAATCAAACGGAGATCGTGGCAATGGTTATGAACTTATAATTTACTGCAATCATCTTCGTGAACGAAAGCAAAAAGTGATTGGGTTTTCAAAATTAGAACATTTTAACGAAGAAATGCAACTAATAAATGAAAAACATCCCGATTACGAAGAATTATTGCCGCGTTTAATGGATTTAAAGCTAAAAGCCCGAAAATTGCTTGCGAAAGGTTGTGTAAATGTAAATGAAGCAATGGCGGTTTTGTTTGACGAAGAGGTTGATGAAATTTCTTTTATTAAGTTTTGTGAAGATTTTATTGCCGAAGATTTAAAAGCGGTTGCCGAAGCCGAAAAGCGTGGTGATTTAATTTTACGGAACCGTATTAAGGGAAATGCAGATGCGAATAAAAACTCATTGAATCAGTTTAAGAAATTTTACCCGGATATTAAATTTGCCGAAATTGATTATAACAAGATTATGCAGTTTAGAAAACGGTATGAAAATGCCGGAGCAACCCGTAAAACCATACAGCATTATATTAGTCATTTAAAGGCAATGTATAATAAAGGAATCCGCAAATACAATTTAGAAGATAAAACACCCTTTAAAAATACTATGGACAACTTAAAGGTAAAGAGTTTTGATTCTAAAAAGAAGTACCTGGATATAAAAGATATTGCGCGTTTTGAAAATTACCAGACAGATCTGCCTGCACGCCGTAGGTATATGGATATTTTTTTGCTGCAGTTTTATTTCGGCGGTTGCGATTTGACTGATTTATACTTTTTAAAGAAAACAGCTTTATTTAAGGACCGTGTAATTATACAGCGAAGTAAAACTGAACAGGTAACCAACTTAAAGGTGCACCCAAAGGCAAAAAATATTATTAGCAAGTATAAAGCTGCTGATGGCGATTGGTTGTTTCCGTGGGGTAAAACAAGTAGAGAATACAGCACCTTTATTCATAAGTACCGCACCAGCTTAATTGCTATGCAAAAAGATTTAAAGGTAGAGATTTTGCCAACCGGTGGTAATATTGGGGTTAAAGTAGTGCGCCATACTTTTGGTAACCGCGCAAAGCAGTTGATGATCGATGCTGATATTATCCGCGAGCTTATGGGCCATGTGCGCGATGATATTGATAATTTTTATAAAGATAAGTTTAGCGAAACCGTGCGCGATGAAGCGTTGTTTAAAATTATTGATACCGATGGTATATAAAAAATCCCGCCAATTGGTGGGATTTATAATTTATAAGCGTTGTTATGTATTAATGTGCTGTGGAACATGTTGAATGTTTCGTGTGTGGTTATGTTTGTAATTGTGTAAACTGCTAAATCAATATTAAAATATGGGTTTCCTATTTGGTAGTTTGATTCCGTTACCGTGTAGATATTTTGATTATACATTATTCTATCACCTTCTAAAATTGGTGTACTGAGTGTTATTAATTCCATAGTTATTTTGTTTTTAATTAGCGTTTGTTTCTTTTAAATAATTAATAAAAGCGCTGCATGTTACTAGCATGTATTTTGCTTCGGCTAATTTTATTTTATCAGTTGTGTCGCCGGGTTTTAGCCCATGTCTTATTGCTCCAGTGTTATTTGAATAGCCGTAAATTCTCAATATGGATTCTTTAATTTGCTTATCTAAGCCGTGATTGTGTTCTAAATTGTTTAAAGAGTTTCCAAAGCTGATATTAGGGTCTTTAAAGAAAACTTTAAAATACGATTCTATTGCTGAAATTGATTCTTTTATTGAATTGCTAAAGTCCGGTGCTTTCTTATCGGATAAAAGCTCTAATGCTTTATTAAGGTGGGAAGAAACTGTGTTGTATTCATCAGTATTAATTACTGCTTCTTCTATAGCTTCTATTTCTTGTTCGTTAGTTATAGGAGAAAATAATCCATTTATAAAACGGTATCCTGATAAATTGGATTCTAACGCGTCGTTTAATAGTTCTGTCGTGTATTTTCTGTGTTCTAAATTATCAAATTCATCTGGTATTTCAAAGTTTGCAAAAATGAATTCGATTATGTCGTATATATAGTACCATCTATCAAATTTTGAATAAAGATGACTATTTATATTTTGAATATTATGTTCAATATTAATAGATTGGTTGTCTATTTTATTTTTAAAATAATACAACCATAAAAGTGTAAAAAGTTTATAATGCTCTAATCTACATTCGTCTAAAAATTGATAGTTCTTTTTTGGTTCGTCTAGATACTGTAAGTATAAAACATTCCAAAGTTCATTTTTTAATTCCAAATCCACACTTTCTGTCTGTATTGTATTGCGTGGTTCTTTAAAACCCATTCTTTCTGAAAATTTCATAAGCTTTTTTTTTTATCTAGTTATTTATCGGTGTAAGTTCTTCTTTTAGTTTGTTGTCTACCAATCTTCTCTTTTGCTTGGAATATTTTCGTTTTGAATAAATTGCTGCAGTTGCTTATTTAAATTGTTGAAATATTCGGGCATATCGCTAATGAAATGCTGATATTTCGGGCGTAATTTTCCGTTATTTTTGTACATGTTAGCTGTAACGTACTCAAAATTAACATCATCCCAGCCGTGCGGTCCGTAACCGGTATATGGAATGTATTGTTGCAATTTTATTAATTCAAATTTATACCTTCCGTCTTTGAAAGATAGTTCTACTGTAAATTTTCCGTTGTTGCAAATGGTGCCTATGGTTTCCCAGCAAACAAGATGTTCTTTCGCTCCTTCAAAACGAATGTATTCGTTTTCTATTTTTGCCATTAAAACATCATTCGGCGAATTAAACGTGTACGAAATCCAGTTAAGGGCTTTTTGATACATTTCTTCTGCTGTTTTGTTTTCACAACTGGTAATTATTGTGTTCTGAAATTCTTTACCTGAAAATGCAATCTGCGCAAATGAAATATTTACGCCTGAAACCAATAATAAAAATAGTAGTGTTTGTTTCATAATGGTAACTTTTAAACTTCGTTATTCTCTAAAAAATCTTTCTTTGCTTCTAAAGTAATATTAATTATTTCGTTCAACAAAAAAATCTGTTCTTCGTAGCTGCTTATGTATTTTTCGTAGGTTACTTTTTTGGTTGGATCCTGTTCTATTTTATTTTCGAATTTTAAAATTTCTTCTTTAATTTTTTCAATTTCTTTTTTCGATTCTGCAATTTTTTTATCAAACCCCGTTTCGTAAACCGCTTCCGGTTCGTTTACGATGTTTTTATTTTGTGCATTTTCGTTAAGCAAGTTGTTTAATATTGTGCTTTTTGAATCTGGAATTTTGCCGCCTTTTTCGTAATTTATGATTGTATTTCTACTTACTCCAATCAAATTCCCAAGTTCTTCCTGTGTTAATTGTAGTTTTTTACGAATTTCTTTTACGTCTAAAGTGTTCATTTATAGCAATTTGTATTTTATTTCGTGTTAAATTGTAAAATATTGTGCATTTTTATTGTTTAATGTAAAATATTGTGCATATATTTGACATTATAAATTTTACTGCACAATTTTACAGTGTGAAAATACAAAATTTGTACCAAACTTTTACAAAATTGTGCATTTTATTAAACAAATTGTGTAATGAAGACTTATGTTTTAATACCTAAAAATGAAAGAATGCACAGCCAAATACGTGCTGTTTGGGTTGTGAATGAATTTAGGCATAAAGGATATAACACGCAAAAGCAGTTTTTAAATATTGTGCATTTGTGTTTGCCGGAATTAAACAACGAAAAAGATACCAAAAATTTAAGGCTGTTTTGGATGTTCCGCAGTTTGAAATTTTTAGACGAATTAGAAAACTTAATTAAAAAGCTATAGCCATGCAGCCAATTAACGTAATACCGGTAACAGAATTTACCGATTTTTTAAAAACCAACGGTTTGGTAATTGGCAAGGCAAGTGAGTTTGTGGGCAATATGGAGTTTGACCTGCAAGTAAAACGTGCCAATTTAAAAAAGTTAAAGGCAGCAACTTTTAAACAGGTTTTAGATGCTAAAATTTTGCCTGTTAAAAGTAAAACAGCCCTAGCCTACTGGATATCCGAAGGAAAGTTTAAAGAAGGTGAAACTTACAAATGTGCTAAAACAAAACGCTTAATGATTTTAACCAGCGCGCTGGTGCGCTTAAACTATTTATAAAATGGGAACAAAAGGTTTTTGGCTTTCAATGATCTGGGTGGCGTTAGCTGTGCTGCCAATTTATTTTTTAAGAGCATGTGAAATTTATGACGAATACAAACACAAACGCAGAACCAACACACGTAAGTAACATACTTGCTGTGTTTATGCAGCAGCTGGTTGCGAATGGGAATAAATAAAAAAAACAGACTAGATACCTAGCCTGTTAATTTTAAGCATTACTTCTTTAATGCGACTGTTGGTACACCTTCATGTGTTTTAATAGTGCTGGTTGTTGGGTCAAACCATGTTAAATGGGCGTACTGGTTATTGTTGTAAATCTGGTAAATAGTCATGTCGATACTACCTGATTTTAACGTAACAACGTCGCCAATTTTAAATTCATTCATGATAATTATATTTTTTAGTTAAGGTTTTAAATATAATTAAAAAAACCGTTGGTTTTGAAAAAGAAACTTGCTTCGATGCTACAACGGTGCAAATCAATCCACAAAATTCATAACAACGCTTTGTTATGGCTGTTTTCGCGAAAAGGGTGTTTAAGGATTGGGCGCTGCTTTTCACACGTTCTTTGACATATCGAAATTTTTACAACAACAATTTATAATAATCATAAAACAAAATTTTTATGGAAAAATTTATGTTTCAGGACCGAAGTCCTAAAGATCGCGAACAATTGCTTCGCGATAATGCCACAAAGGTAGAAAGCCGCACGTATTTGCGTGCGCTAGATCCTGCCGAAGTTATCGAGCTTCAA
Organism: Paenimyroides ummariense; assembly: GCF_900115115.1. Classification (GTDB taxonomy): domain Bacteria; phylum Bacteroidota; class Bacteroidia; order Flavobacteriales; family Flavobacteriaceae; genus Flavobacterium; species Flavobacterium ummariense. Next base: position 33,341 of record NZ_FOVI01000018.1, on the reverse strand, counting down.
AATGCTTACACGCAAAAAGCAATAGAATTATCGGCGGCTGATGATGAATTGAAAATGCATCGCGAAAATTATAAGGCAATAGCTAAACCGTTAAAAGTAGAAATGGCACAAATTATTCAAGGTGTTCGTACCAGCAGCGAAGAGGTTACCGAAGAAGTTTTTCTTTTAGCTGATATGGATGAACAAATGATGTGTTACTACAATCGTTTAGGCGAATTGGTGTACAGCCGACCGCTAATGCAGAACGAAAAACAATACAGTATAACCGATAATTTTAAAGTTGTAAAAAATGGCTAAAGAAATAAACATTTCAGTAGAAAACGGAGTAAAAGAATTGGTGATCCGTAACGGTGAAGCAGTGCCGGTGCATACCGGCAGGGATGTAAATGTTACAAACGTTACAATTTTTTCGCTATTTGAATTTTTGTCGAAAGAAAATGTTTTGTTGTCTATAATTTTAGATTCTGCATTGATTTTTTCGTACGATAATTTAGCAATGCGTTTGGTTTACGGTTTAACAGAACGTCATCCGTACAAATTAAACGGATCTATTCTTTTAAATCCCGATTTGGAAGCGTTCGAAATAAACAAAGGCAAACGATATTCTACTTTTCAATTAGCAGATTTTATCAAAATGAACCGCCATTTATTCGAAAGTAAATCGGTTGCAATGGAATTGGTTTCAACTTTGAAAAACATAAAAGCAACTGTTAACCGTGCTATCGAAGCCAATAAAGACGATCGCGGAAACAAACGCGCGTTGATTGATCAGGTAGTGCAGTCAAACATTCCGGAATCTTTCAATATAGAACTGCCAATTTTTAAAGGGCAGCCAAAAGTTGTTGTTCCGGTTGAAGTTGTTTTGGATGAAGATTTAGAATGTATGCTGGTATCGCCCGATTTAAAACAGATTATTGCCGAAGAAAGCGAACGTTTAATTGGTGGTGAAGTTGAAAAAATCCGTGAACTGCATCCGCAGCTGCGTATTTATCAGGAGTAAAATGGTTTTGTTATGAGTTACACAGGACCACTAACAATGGATGAACGTTTGTTTATCCATTGTTATTACACCACGCTTTCACGGCGCGAAATAGCTGAATATCTGCAAATACCTTTTTGGACTGTAAAAACATATTTGGATAGAAGTAATTTGCGGTTAACTAAACAGCAAATTGCTGCTAAAAACAGCAGAATACACCAGTTAAAAAATAATTCAGCGCAATTTGATGCGTTTATTTTGGCGAATTACGATAAAATTCCTGCTAAAAGAATTGGTTCTATCATTGGTAAAACAGGTGGTTTTGTAACAGACCGCTACAAGTTTTTAAACCTGGTTGTGCCTGCAGAAATAAAAGAAAAATTTAAAGCAGATTCGCTTATTAAAAAAGGATCTGTTCCGCCTAACAAAGGAAAAAAACTATCGGCTGAAATGCGGGCAAAGTTAGAACCAACATTTTTTAAAAAAGGAAACGTGCCTATTAACACAGTGCCTATTGGAACCGAACGCATTACCGATGACGGTTATATTGAAATAAAGGTTGATAATGTACCAATGGTAAAAAACTGGAAGTTAAAACACCGTATTGTTTGGGAACAGCACAACGGAGCAATTCCAAAAGGTTACAACGTGCAGTTTAAAGACGGTAACACGCAAAATGTTGTAATAGATAATTTATACATTATTTCACGAAGCGATCAGTTAAAGAAAAACGGTTACACGCCCGAAGCTTTAGCAAAAAGGTTTTTGAATTTAACGCAGGTTGAAGTTGATTATATGAAAAGTCAAAATCCTGCTTTATTAAACCTTGTGCAAAAACATTACTTGCTTAAACGTGAAATTAAACAACACGAAAATAAATGAATGTTTTAACATTTACCGAAACATTTGCTCCAGGAGTAATGTTTTCTTTTGGTATGAATGTTTTTGAAGTTGAAAAAAGCAAAGTGCTGCACGGTACCCAATTTGTAATTATTACAAAACAAAAAGTTTTTAATATGCTGGGGATTGATGCTGATGCTTTTTTAAAAACTATAAAATTTTTAGACCCCGAAGAAATTAACAGAAAACAGTTGCTTAAAATGCATAATGAAATTGAAAAAACTAAAAATATTATTACACAGATGGAAGATAATAAGTCAATTAGTATCGCTATGGCAGATAAAAAGATCTATCTGCCTAAAGTGTCAAATACAGCAACAGATGTGTTGCAAAATATGTTAGATCAGTTTAATACTGATAAGGTTACGCCTGAGTTGATTGAAAAAACAAAGGCTGTAACTGCCATTACAAAAGAAATGATAAATATTGGTAGGTTGGAACTTGACTATATCAAACTGCAAACCGATAAATCTTAAAGCATGAACGCACCCACTTATTATGCAATAATACCGGCAAATGTTCGGTATTGTAAAGGCTTAAAGGCTAATGCAAAACTGTTGTACGGCGAAATTACGGCTTTGTGTAATAAAGACGGGTTTTGCTGGGCAGAAAACAGCTACTTTGCAGAATTGTACGAAGTTTCGGAAGAAACAATTTCACGATGGATTTCTGATCTAAAAAAGCACAAATTTATTTTTATTTCGGTCGAAAATCAAGGGCGATTTATACGCAAAATATCCCTTGACGAAAAAATCAAAGCCCTTGACGAAATCGTCAAACACCCCTTGACGAAATCGTCAACACCCCTTGACGAAATCGTCAAACATAATAATACATATAATAATACAATTAATAATAAAGCAAACGCGCTCGATTTCTTATCGAAAAATTATCCTTCGGAATATGAAAGTTTGCTGATGAAATATCAGTCAAAAATTTCCGATTTCGAAAAAGCAAAAGAAAGCTTTAACCTAACCTTCGACCTTGAAAATCGGAATTACGATGCCAAAACAATCAACGCACGTGCGCAGCTGTATTTTAACAATTGGTTTACAAACCAGAGTAAATTCCGCCCCGATGTTGCAATAGTTGCAAGCAATCCGGCTAACAAACGTTTTCAAATCTAAAAACTAAAGTTTATGAGCGATTTAAAAAAAGGCTTAATACCACCCCAGGCTGTTGATATTGAAGAAGCGGTGCTGGGCGCGGTGTTGGTAGATAACGCATCGGTTATCGATCTGCTGCATGTAATTAAAACGCCCGATGTTTTTTACAAACCGGCGCACCAAATGGTTTTTGAAGCCATTGCCAGATTATCAAACAAAAACATTCCTGTTGATATTCTTTCGGTTTCGAACGAATTACGGGCGATGAAAAAGCTGGAAGAAGCGGGCGGTGATTTCTATCTGATCAATCTAACCCAAAAAATAGCATCGGCGGCGCATATCGATTATCATGCGCATATTTTAAAGCAGTACTACATCAAACGAAAGATCATCGGGCTGTCTTCCGAAGCTATTCGCTTGGCGTACGATGATGCAGTTGATTCGTTAGAGCTGATGGATTTGATTGATAACGATTTTGTTAAGCTGCACGAAGAAGTTGCATCGGGTAAAACAGATGTTAGCTGGCGCGAAACCTTACAGCAGGTTGCCCGAAATGTTGAAATGCTAACAAACGCAGGCGAAAACGATTTAATTGGTATTGAAACCGGATTTACAAAGCTTAACAAAATGTTTGGCGGTTGGAAGGGTGGCGAATTCATTGTGATTGGTGCACGCCCTGGAATGGGAAAAACAGCGTTTGTTGGCAGCAGTATGATATCGGCAGCGCGTGCGGGTCATGGTGTTGGTTTTATTTCGCTTGAAATGAGTGCGGTGCAGTTAGCTACCCGTGCGGTTGCTTTAAACAGCAGTTTGCACCTAAAGCAGCTAACGCTTAACGGTTTTGAACACAACAAATACTTTGAAACCTTACACCGTGTAACCAGCGAAATGTTTGATTATAACATTCACATAGACGATCGCCCGGCGTTGAATATCAACGAAATTAAACGCAAGGCAAGGTTACTGCACCGTAAGCACGGTATTAAACTGCTTATTGTAGATTATATCCAGCTTAGTGCTGGTGCAGGTAAAGATATTAGAACCGAAACCGGTAAAGTAACGCAGGGTTTGAAAGCTTTGGCAAAGGAACTGGATATCGCTGTGATTGGTTTGGCGCAGTTAAGTCGTGAGGTTGAGAAAACACCTACTAAACGACCTGCGTTGCACCATTTGAAGGAATCGGGCGATATTGAGCAGGATGCTGATATTGTTGCTTTCTTGTACCGTGCAGAATATTACGGGTTGAATATCGATGAAGAGTTGATCGGTCCTGGTGAGAATAGTGAGTTTATCGTTGCAAAGAACCGAAGCGGCGGTTTAGGTACCGTTGGTTTGTGGTACGATGCTAACCGAACAAAGTACATGGATTACGATCCGCTTTCGGGTATGAACGAAAACAAGTTTACTAATGTGCATGTAGATCAACCGTATGTTTATCCGCCTGTACAACCTAACGAGAATGTAGATGGAAGTATATTTTAAAACAATAAGCGATGCCAAAGAAGATACCAACAGTTAAGCGACCTTGGGTGCAAGAACGTAAACCGTTCGAGCGTACCCGCACACACGACGACTTTGATTACAACGCACGCAAGTGGCGCAAGCTACGTGCCTTGCAGTTAGAAAAGTTTCCGTTGTGTAAACACTGCGAAGAAAAAGATCTTGTAACCATTGCTACTGTTGCCGATCACATTACACCGGTAAAGAAAGGCGGCGACGGTTACAGCATGGATAACCTGCAAAGCTTATGCAAAAAGTGCCACGATAGTAAGTCGGCACGAGATAAATAATTTAATAATTAAAACAATGAGAAAAAAGTTTAATAAAGATATTCCTACTGTGTTTACAGAGAATGGATATCACAAAGTAATGTTGCCAACAGGTGAAACGTTACCACATTTAATAAAGACCGAAGTAAAATGTAAAGTTAAAAGCACTGAATTAGCGTTCGTTATCATGGTTGCTAATAAACAAGTTGAAGGTTCGGGTGTTTGTCTTTATCATCTTGAGGCTGACAGAATTGTTTTAACGCTGCCAAATGGTAAACAGATCGGTTTCTTAAACAAAAGCTTTGAACTTGTAAAGGATCGAAAGATTTCGCGCTTAAAGGTAAGGTTAACGCAGGTTAATCTTGCTTCGTGCAAGTGTGTTGCAGCAGATTTATATAATTCTTAAAATGTTAAAATTTTCTTTAACATTTAGGGGTATGGGGTCAATTTTTGAAAGGTTGACCCTAGCGTACATCGCTGTTTAACCAGATTTTTACTCCGTGCTATTTTTTAGGGAGGGGGGTATAAAACATTAATAATTAAATTTTTACCAATGGAAGTTATTCACAATTCGGGTGATGGCTGGAAAGATGCCGAAACGAAAAAAAGTAATAACAACCTTTACGAAATAATAACAAAACTGCCTGCGGCACTTGCTAAGTTTGAACTAACAAAAGACCAAAAGTTTTGGTACAAATATTACGGTGACCAATTGGTAAGCAGTAACAAACTTACCAAAACCGATTTGTTCCATTTGCACCGGTTGGCACAAAGTATTGACTATTACATACAAGCGGAGAAAGAAATTTCTAAACGGGGTTACAACGGCGGTTTGGTGCAAACTTATACAAGCGGTGCGGCAAACGTTTCTGCGCATTGGACCTTACGCGAAAAGTGCTTAAAAGACATTGACGAAATTTCTAAACACTTTGGCTTTAGTTTTAAAGACCGTGCAAAGCTTACGCAGATTAAAGAAGACCCGCAGCAGTTAGATATTTTTAATAACTTTTTTGAAAAACATGGATAGTTTATGAAAACAGTAAAACATCATATTTCTTGTAACATTGAAGGTTTATTAAGAAACTATAAAAACAAAAAAATAGATTTTCTAGAAGATGAAAACGGTGTTGTTTTAAGCGATGCTGAAGCGCGAAAAGAATTAGCCGGATTTCAAAACAAAGGTTACAAGTTAATACCGGGTGATGATTGCGAAGGTTTTGATCCTTTCGGGAATGGTTGCCCAGGGCATGAAATAATTAATCTTTAAAAAATGGCTTATGAAAATTTCAAAACAAGAACGGCAAATAGTATTTGAAAAGTACAACGGTAAATGCGCTTATTGTGGTTGTGAATTAAAAAAAGGTTGGCATGTTGATCACATCGAACCGGTGGTTAGGGATCTTAAAATCGTAAATGGTAAAGTAACTTCTTTACCAACTTGCGAGAAACCTCAAAATCATACTTTAGGAAATTTTAATCCGAGTTGTGCCAGCTGCAATATTTTGAAAAGTTCAGAATCTATCGAGCAGCTTCGAAGAAAGATCGCGCAGTTTGTAAATTCATTAAATCAATATTCAACGCAATACAAGTTTGCTAAAAAATACGGATTGATTAATGAAACGGAAATTGAAGTTAAATTTTACTTTGAAACGCTATGATCCCAACACCCGAAATGCTACAAAGCCCTGCGTTTCAGTATGCGCAAAAGGTGGAAAGCGGTGAAATAAAAACAGGGCGAAAAATAAAGTTGGCGGTTGAACGCTTTTACAAATGGATTGCCGATGCACCGGAAAGCGGTTTTCATCTCGATCACAAAAAAGGCATGTTTATACTGCACTTTTTTTCAACCTTTATAAACCACACCACGGGCGCAATGGCAGGGCAGCCTTTTGTACTGCAGCCGTTTCAGGCGTTTACCATGTACAACCTTTTCGGGTGGATACACACCGAAACCGGAACCCGCCGAATACGCACCGTGTACGACAAACGCGCAAAGAAAAACGGAAAAACAGCCGAAATGGCGGGGCTTGCACTCTACTGCATGAGTTTTGATGTTGAAATGGAAGCACAAATCTACGTAGGTGCAACAAAAGAAGCGCAGGCAAAATTGTGCTGGACCCAGGCACGGCAGTTTATCGAAAGTCCTAAAGCAAACCCGGCGTTAAAAGCAATGGGATTTCGCTGCCTGCAATCCGAAATTCAGTTTAAACGTACCGGCAGCACCATGCGTGCTTTGGGTGGCGACAGTAAAACACAAGACGGTATTAACGCGCATCTTTCAATAATCGACGAATACCACGCGCACGCGTCCGATGCTGTTAAAGAAAATTTGGAATCGTCATCGGTAAACCGTTTGCAGCCTATTACCTATCACATAACAACGGCGGGTGTTAACCTTGCAGGCGTTTGTAAAAACTACGAAGATGCTGTTAACGAAGTTTTGCAAGGCGATAAAACCGACGACCGCCTTTGGATCATGATTCACGATTTAGATGATGGCGATGATTGGATGGACGAAAGCAACTGGTTTAAGGCAAATCCGTTATTGGGTGGCGGTCTAAATTTAGAAGGAATACGGACCGAATTTACCAAGGCGGTAAACCAACCCAGTAAAATGCCCAATTTTAAAACCAAACATTTAAACATGTGGGTTGATGCGCCAACAATTTGGATTCCGCGCGAAATTTGGATGCAAAACAAAGTAGATGAGCTGCCAATGGATAAATTTGAAAAGTTAGGCAGCTTTGCCGGATTAGATTTATCTACTACAACCGATTTAACCGCGTTTGTTGCACTATCGGAACCCGACGAAAACGGCGACCGTTACATTAAGCCTTTTATATTTTGCCCCGAAGATACCGTGCGTGCCAAATCTGAAAACGATGGCGTTGATTACGAAGCGTGGGCTGCAGCCGGTTACATTATAAAAACGCCCGGTGCAACTGCCGATTACGACGAAATTGAAACCTACATTACCGAAAATTACAAGCCGCTAAACGTGCAGCGCATAGAAGCCGACCGCTGGAACTGCGAATTCATGGCGCAAAACCTTGTAAAAAAAGAAATGAATGTATCGTATTTCAGTCAGGCAATAAGTAACATGACATCGCCAACCAAACAGTTTGAAAAACTGGTGTACGACGGTAAAATAAAGCACGACGGTAACCCGGTTTTAACCTGGGCACTATCGGGTTGCGTAATTGTAGAAGATGCTTCGGGCAACGTAAAGGTGCACAAAGGCAAATCTAACTACAACGGTAAGCGTATCGATGCTATAATTGCAGCAATCATGGCGTTGGGCGGATCGCTTTCACCCGATGAACCTACCGATAAGTACGCTACAGAACAAGACGAAATTTATGTATAACCTTTTAATTGAAATAAGATGGAAGAAAAGGAAATTCAGAAAATAAGAGAAAAGTACCCAATTTCGATAGATGAAATAAATACTTACAGTTCTTTTGAACAGATTTTAGGCAAAAACCCGGAAGATTATTCACCTGAAGTAAGAAAACTCCGGTGGGAAAAGAATATGACTGAATTGGCAAAAGAAAATCCCGATTTAGCTGATTATTGGCGTTACGGTAGTGAAGAATCTTGTTCGGGTTGTATCCACAGAGATACATCTGCTAATCATTGGTGTACGCTGCAAGAATTGCCGTGTATGTACAATCCTGTACTAAAAATGTTAGGAATGGCTTGTTACGGTGCTGGTAAAACAATTTCTGTGCAATATGATTTATTTGATAATTAATAAAACTTCCCGATTGTAGCAATCGGCAAAACAAAATGACCTATCAAGAATTAAAAGATTTCTGTAACAGTTTGCCGGAATCAGAATTAAGTAAAAATGTAATTCTTTGGCGTGAAGACGAAGCAATCACAGATATTTCGGCAGAACAGTTGCAAGAAGATCATTACATAGATGTAGATAATAGCGAAGATGGCTGTTTTCCTGCATCGGAATGCAAACATCTGGATCCGGAAACAAAAATTAAAAAAGTGTACGATAAAGGCACGCCAATCTTACACGAAAACTTTTAAAATAAAACAAAATGAATTATAAAAAAGAATTCTTTAAAAAAAACGATGCAAAGTTTTTGCCTTTGGGTTTTAAGAAAATAGAAGATGATCCGATGTTTCATTATAAATACGATTTGATTGAAGATTCGGTGATTAAAGAAAACGAACTTGAAGAAGATGAAGTTCCTTGTTTGCTTGTTGGGAATACCGGTATTAACAGCGGTATTTGTTTATCGGCTGGCGATATGTTTATTTGGATAAACGCTATTGAAACGATTGAGCAAGCTATTGAATGGAGTTCACGAATTACAAATTTTGAACCTAAATAAGCGTAAAAAATGAAAAATCTATTTAAAACAATCATGGTGCTGCTGGTATTGGCAATAGTAATATCGGCAGCTTTAGAAATTAAACGTTATGCGGTAACACCTAAAGAAAAATCACCGCGTGCGGTAAGCGTGCAACCGGCACAGCAAAACCTACACCGAAATTTAGCCTGTGTACGCATACAGCGCAAAGAATTTAACCAAACTAATACACAAAGGGTATGGGTGCGGTTGTAAACATGGCAGATATTAAGGATATGGATATATTGCTGTATTCTAAATGCGGTAATTACAAAGTAAAACCTACCGAACAGCAGCGCGATTACATTTTAAACTTCCTTAAAAACAGCAGTGGTAATGGCGGCAGATTGTAAACACCCAAAACAAGTGAAAATTGTTCTGGAAAGTGTTGTAACCATAGAAAAAACCGTAATTATTTGTGCGGTGTGTAAAAAGTGGCTTTCAGAGCCGGTTATAGAAACTTAATTAAAGTTTTAGTTAAATTCTTACAAAAATCTTTTTAAAAAAGCAAATACTACATTTTAGGCAAAAAGGTGCCAACGACAAAAAGTTTCGTGACTTTTGAAATCGAAATAATAAATACACGAAAAACAGTTACAACCTTAAAAAGCTTAAAAATGAATCAGTTAGAAATTGCCCTAAAAGCAGAAAACGAAAAATTGCAGCAAAAAATACAGCTTATGCAAAGCATTAGCACCCGCGATAAGTTTCATGCCTATTTTTTTAAAATATGCAACAACTACACCACCCGCAAAGATGCTTTTGAATACCTAAATACGCTGTATGCCGAATATTTTGGCAGCGAACTTTTTGCAACCTATGCGGCTTTTAGAATGTACTACAGTAGAAAATCAATTAAAAGATAAAAAAATGAAAAACGAATTAAAAATATTTCTGTTTAACATAGCAATTATACTGCTGTGTGCCGTAACGCTGTTGTTTACATCGTTGCTGTTAGACTGGCGTTTTATTGATGCCTATTTTGCACGCCAAATGGTGGTGTATGCCTTAATGCTGGTACAGGCGTTTGTTTATATGCGAGTTTTTATGTTGTTTAATAAAGTGCGGTTATGAAAAGCGGAATAGAACTTATAGCTGATGAACGTAGACAACAAATTGAAGTTCATGCAAGAACAATTGAGTTGGATCTTAAGTATAATTCAGAAAAACAGTTAAGTGTAGCTGCTAAAAGATTATTAGAGTTTGATCCACGCGAAACTGGTAGACCTTTGTATTGGGATCGGGATATATGGAATAAACTGACTGGAAAAGATTATAAAAAACGTTTAATTATCGCCGGGGCTTTGATTGCTGCCGAAATTGATAGACTACAAAACTTTTAATATATGAAACAAAAAATATACATAGCCGGTAAAGTAACCGGTTTAGAACGTACGGTTGTAGAAAACAACTTTAATACGTTAAAAGAATACTTTACCCAAAAAGGATTTGAAGTTGTAAGCCCGATCGATATAGTTACCGATCCTGCAACCGAATGGAAAGCCGCAATGAAAATCTGCATAGCTGCTTTAATGGATTGTGATTTTATTTACCCGATGAAAAATAGTCGTAATTCAAAAGGTGCGATGTTGGAAATTACAATTGCTAAAGCATTTGGTATAACTTTTATCGATTCTGCTATTGCCGATATTACAAAGTATGTTTCTTATTTAGATAGCGCTAATGTGGTTTTGAATTTAAAATTCGCTGGTAATATGTTTAGTATTTTACGGGCTAACGAAACAGCTTTAAAATTGTTAAATCAGGTTAAAAACAAAACTTCCCACTTGTAGTAAGTGGTTAGGGTAATGAGTAAAGAAGAAAAAGAAAAGTACTTAAAAGATAATGGTTGGTTTACGCTTTGGGCGGATCATTACTGGGTGCATAGTGGTATAATGGCAGGTGCAAATTTAGATTATTGCGGTGTTGATATCGATAGTGCTGTTAAAATACAACAAAAAAGAGATGGTAGTTTTAAAGAATAAAACATAATTCTCACTTTGTAACAAATGTTACACTATTAAAAAAAGCAAGCGGTAATATTGTACAAGATTATTTCGATTTTAAAGGTTGGTATCTTTAGCTATAAGTCTGCTACCGGTTAGCAGACTTATTTTTTAAAAATCTTAAAGGTCGTTAATTGTTGTTGTGTTTTTAATTTGATAAAAAACCGGTGCTTTTCAGTATCGGTTTTTTTATGCCTTAAACTCACTTTGTAACAAATGTTACTTAATTGTTTTATGGTAAACCTATTTTTGAATTTTAAAACTTGTTTAAATCATGAAATAATGATGAAAATTTAGCAAAACGTATCGGTGAACGATATTGGAATTTAGTAATTTTTTAGGCTTTTATAAACCGATGCTTTTCAGTATCGGTTTTTTTTATGCCCTAAACGCACTTTGTAACAGATGTTACACCAAACCATTTTAGCAAAACTACTTTTACACTATAAATAGTAAGGAAATGAGCATATTAAGTAAAATTTTTAGTTTCGGTGCTCAAGACGATACCAGTACTTACAGTCCGTTTTGGGGCTTTGGTGGCGGTAACTCAAAAAGCATTGCAACGGCAAAAACCTCATTAACCTTATCTGCGTTCTTTAACGGTGTGGACCAGCTATCAACCGATATCGCTAAAATGCCCAAAGCAATCTACCGTAAAACCGACCGTGTGCGCGAAAAGTTACACATACACCCGGCAAATTACCTTATTGCAACGGCACCTAACGAAATTATGACAGCTTTTGATTTTTGGCGGGTTATTGTACTGCTTATGCTTTTAAAAGGCGAAGCGTTTGTAAAAATCTACCGAAATGCTACAACCGGCGAAGAAGAGTTCTTTGACATATTAGATAACGAGAAAGTCGATGTAAAAAAAACAGATCATAAACTGATCTATGCCCTTAAGGGCGAACAAATCAACAGTGCAGACATATTGCATTTTAAAGGCTTTACGTTAAATGGTATTCGCGGAATTTCGGTAATAAGCTTTGCGGCGGCAAATTTGGGCGTGCAGTTAGATGCGCACGATTACGGTGCCGAAATGTACAGCAAGCGCGGAATGGGTTACGGTGTTATTGAAAGTGATTCGGAAGTTAAAGACGGTAATAAGAAGTTGATTATTGAAGGATTTAAAGCCCGAATGAACGAACCCGGAGCTTTTCGTGTAGCTGCTTTAGATTTTGGATTAAAATACAAATCTATTGGCATTACACCTGCCGAAGCGCAGTTTTTAGAAACCGGTCGCTTCAGTATTGAAGATATTGCGCGCTGGTTAAACATGCCGGTGCATAAGCTAAAATCTTTAACCAATGCTAATTTCAACACTTTAGAGCAGCAAAACATACAATATGTGGTTGACTGTTTAATGGGTTGGATCGGCAAGATTGAAGCTGAATTAAACCGCAAATTGTTTCCAAAAAATCATCCAACAGATGATTACGTGAAGTTTAACGAAAAAGGTTTTTTACGTGGCGATTTAAAAAGTCAGGCAGAATTTTATACCAAAATGGTATATGCCGGAATTTACGATCGTAACGAAATACGTGAGTTAGAAGACCGAAATCCGCGTGAAGGATTAGACGAGATTTTAACGCCTGTAAACATGGAATTAATGTCACACTTGTTAACAATGAACAAAAAAGAACAAGAAGCAGATGAGTAAAATGATGGTGCGCGATGCGGTTATCCGTGCGATAACCGACGAACAAAAAGAAAAACGGCAGGCTGAATTTGTAATCAGCACCGAAGCCGTTGATACTTACGACACTGTTTTTAAAATTGATGGTTGGGATTTAGAACGCTACAACCGATCGCCTATTGTGTTTTACAACCACAAATCATGGAGCGATGATCCGGACATGATTATCGGAACTTCTGAAGTTCGTGTAGAAGGTAATCAGCTGATTGCTTTACTTACGCTGGAAGAAGGAAACCCGGTTGCCGATACCGTTTGGCGAAAGATACAAAACGGTACGTTGAGAATGGCAAGTATCGGGGCAAATCCGATTGAATGGCGTTGGGGCGATTTTGACAAAGGCGAAAATCCCGATGTAATTTATTTTATCCGTCAAGAATTGTTGGAATGGTCAATTGTTCCGGTAGGATCAAATCCCGATGCGTTAAAACGCAGTGTTGAAAGTTTAGAAGAAATCAGAACTTCTTTAAAAAAGACTGAAGAAAACGAAGAAAAAAAAGTAAGTCGATCAGTGTTTGAACGACAATTAAAAATTAACAAACAAAAGTTTTTGTAAAATGAAAAGAAAGTCTTTACAATTAAAAGAGTTAAGAACTGCTTTGTTAAGAAAACAGCAGGAAACAACCGATAAAGCAAAAGCTGAAAAGCGTGAGTTTACACCCGAAGAGCAGCAGGAATTAGATAATCAGGATGATGAAATTGCCGACCTTGATACGCAGATTGAAACTGCAGAACGTAACGAAGCGCGTGAATTGCGTATGGCATCGTTAACAGCAACATCGGTTGGACAAGGATTTCACGGTGGTGATTTAGGCGAAAGTTCTGAACAGCGCGAAGTGAATAATATTCAAAAACGTTTCTCGTTTAGTAAAGCACTTCGAGAAGCATCGGCTGGTAAGTTGGAAGGTGTTGAAAAAGAAGTAAACGATATGGCTTTGAAGGAAGCTGCAAGTTTGAATTTAGATTTTAAATCAACCGATCGTTCGTTCTCTATTCCTTCGTATATGATGCGTGCAACAACGCAATCGGTAACCGGTGATGCAGGTGCGTTTGGTGGGGCGTTGGTTCCTACCGATATTAGAATGGTTAACGATTTTGTGCCTAAGTTGTTTTTAGAAGATTTGGGTGCTAATTTATTAACAGGTTTAACGGGGAACTTATCGTTACCGATTAATAAAAGTTTTGAATTAGACTGGTTAGACGAAAACGAAGCTGTTACATTAAAAGCCAGTGAGTTTTCAGGACCAACGTTAAAACCTAAAAGAGCGGCAGCGGGTGTAATGATTTCTAACCAATTAATGTTGCAGTCTTCGGTTGATGTGGAAGCGTTAATTATCAACCAGTTTAGAAGTGCTGCGAAAAGAGCGATTGAGCGTGCGGCGATTAACGGTAACGGTCTTAAGCAGCCTTTAGGTTTGTTAAATGTTCCTGGTATCAACCTTTCTGCTGTTACCGCTGCGAAAACGCCGGAGTATGCAGATATTTTGGAATTGAAAGGTTTGGTAAGAGATGCTGATTCAACCGATATTTCTTTAGGTTTCTTGTCTGATAACGTTTTGGCATCGGTGTTAGAAGGTGTTAAAAAAGATGCAGGTTCGGGTCGTTTCTTATTGGAAGAAGGAAAATTGGGAGGAATGAAGCATGTTGCTTCGTCTTTAGTTCCGGAATTAGCAGGCAATCATCCGTTAATCTACGGCGATTGGTCGCAAATGACTGTTGGTCAGTGGGGAGGAGCGCAATTCACGGTTGATCCTTTTACACAGGCTGGTTCGGGTGCAATTGTGGTTTATGTAAACTTATACGCGAACGTAATTATTGCTTTACCAAAAGCATTCGCGGTAAACAAATTCTTAACAGCATAGTATTATGGATAAGAAAGAAAAAGCAAAAGAAACTGTTCAGCCGGAAATTACGGTTGAACAGTTACAAACCGAAAACGGTGCCTTAAAAGATCGTATTACGGAATTAGAAGCAAAAGAACTTTCGGCAACTGAAACTGCAGCTGAAAGAAATACGCTGCTAAACGAAAACCAAGTTTTAAAAGACCGTGTAACTGAATTGGAAACCGAAAACGCTGATCTTAAAACAAAGATCGAAGACTTATCTGCAGAAGAAATTGATTCATCATCATTTCGAAAAGTGGATAAAGACGGTAATGTTAAGATTAAAATTTTACTTGCGCCGGCAGGTAGATGGTTTCTTCCGTACAACGTTGGTCAGGTTGTATCGCACCCTGCTAACCAGGCAGACGAAATGGTTGAACTTAAATACGCCGAATACGTAAAGTAGTTTTTCATAATTATTTAATTTTTATGTTATGGGTTCTTTCGTAAGCAATTGCGAAAGGACCTTTTTAAAAACAAGGGTATGCAAGAAGAAATTATAAAAGAAGAAACCGGCGATGTAGTAGCGCTGGATCTTGTAAAGAAACATCTGCGCATTGAACCCGATTATACCGATGACGATGAACTGATTAAAGTTTATATAGAATCGGCAATAGATCAGGTAGTCAACTTTACCGAACGCCCTTTAGCTTTACAACGCACCGTTTATACAGCCAATAAGTTTGAAGATTTTGTTTTTGAACGCAAAGCGTTAAACGACGAAATTGAGAAAATTGCGTATCAGGAAACTGCTGAAGGTGAAGTGACGGAACTGCCTGATACTTCTTATTCTGTAACGCAGCAAGGTTCTGAATTCTTTAAGGTAGCCTTTAAAGAAAAGCCCGCAACGGTTAGCGTAAAAATCTTTATAAAGCAGGGTTACGATAACGGTACGCTGCCAAAAGTAATTAAACAGGCTATTTTTCTGTTGGTTACCGATGCTTACGAACGCAGGGAAAATAACGCAGCTGTAATTAACAGCAAAGCTAAAAACCTGTTACAACCTTACAGAAAATGGCGGGTGTAAACAAACCTTTCGTTGGTCAGTTAGATCGGCGAATAACGCTTTTTGAACAGGAAACCGTACGAAACGCAATCGGCGAAGAAAAAGAAGTCGATGCC
Source organism: Paenimyroides ummariense (assembly GCF_900115115.1). GTDB lineage: Bacteria > Bacteroidota > Bacteroidia > Flavobacteriales > Flavobacteriaceae > Flavobacterium > Flavobacterium ummariense. The sequence continues at coordinate 17,513 of NZ_FOVI01000018.1, read as the reverse complement.
GTGGTTTGTATTCCGTGGGCAAAAGTAGATGAAGTAAGCGGTGGCGAAGATGTTGACGGTAAAGTGTTGCACAGAACACAACGAAGTTTTATTGTAAGGTATCGTGACGATATCAGTGCAAAGAAAAACCAGTTAAAGGTAGATTTTGAAGGCACGCGCTACAACGTAACACATGTAAAGCAAATCGGCAGACGTGAATATCTGGAACTTCAATGTATCGTTTATGAGTAGTTTTAATGTAGAAGTAACCGGATTTAAAGAACTGGTAAACCGTTTAAAGCAAATTGCAGACGATCCGGGAAAACGCCGTGAAGCGTTGGTTATTTTACGACAGATCGCGCAACCAACAATGGTTGTGGCTAAAGATCTAACTCCGGTGAGTAAAGGGCGTGCGTCGTCTAATTTGGCAAGGTACAAGCGGCAAAAAGGCGATAAGCGAATGGTGAGTAAAATACCCGGCAGGTTAAAAAAATCGATCGGGCTTATAACGTCTAAAAACAAAGATAATCCTACAATATTAGTCGGACCAAGGGTGAAAGGTGCTTTTAGCGGTTACGATAAGTCGGGCTGGTACGGGCATTTTGTTCACGACGGGCATAATGTGTACCGTAAAGGTTTTAAACGTGACAGAACGGGAAATCGATTAAGTAAGAAAAAAGGCGATAATTATCTTACCAGGGCACAGTCTAAAAACAGTAAGGGAGCAGTTTCACGAACAAAGGCAAATCCTTTCTTAACGAAAGCTTACGAACGAACCGAAGGGAAAGTAACAGCCGATGCCGAAGCAAAATTTGTAAAATTCGTGCAACGCAGGTTAAACAAACTACAATGATACAGGTAAGCGAATATTTAATAGAAATTTTAAAGAACTACCCGGCGTTAGCTGCGGCGGTTCAAAGCAGGATTTTTCCGCTATTTGCGAATGAAGGTACGCGATTTCCGTTTGCGGTATATGGTTTTGGCGAAGTGTCTTCTGAAACAAAAGATGCCTGTGCCTACAATGTAAACGTGGCTGTTTGGTTTGAACCAAACAATGTAACAGAAGCTTATCAAATGGCTGATGATTTAAAAGAATTAGCGGAAAAAAATCCGTGGGAATTTATCAATACTAATGTTGGTGCTGATGAAGAAAACCGAAAAATATTTAGTGAAATTAATTTTAAAATTATAATGTAAAATGGCAGCAGGTGATCCAATTAAAGGAAAGAACCTTCGTTTGAAGGTTGAGGGTAAAACTGTTTATCATGCTACGGAATGTAGCTGGAGTACGACGAAGGATTTTGAAGAATTTGCTTCGAAAGATACTGTTGGGAAGCGGTCTATTCCCGGTGATTATGAGTTTTCTGCATCAACTGCAGCTTTGATTGTAGAAAAAGCTGCAGGTGCAACGCAAAGTGATATTTACGATCTTTTAGAGCTGTATAAATCTGACACTTTGGTGGAAATAGAGTTTACAACGGATATAGCAGGAACAAAGGTGATCAGCGGTAATTATTACATACAAGCATGTGATATATCAGCTAATAACACTGGTGTAGCAACGGCCAATTGTTCTTTTAGGGGTGATGGCGATTTTTCAATTGAAACCGTAGCGTAATGGAAATAGTTATCAACGAAAAAAAAATCCCGTTGCGCTTTTCGTACTCGTTAATTCGGGCATTGGCAGCTAAATGGAAAATGACTGATTTAGAAGTTGTTTTAAACAAAATTATGAATGCGTTAGCAGCTGCCGAAAAAGATGTTTTTACGGCGATTGATTTAATTGCTGAAATGGTTGTTGAAGCGGCGAAACTAAACGGTATTGAAGTAAGTGCTGATGATGTGGGTGATGTGGTTTTTACCGATCCACAGATTATTACCAGCGTGGTAGAAGCGTTTGTAAACAGTATGCCGAAAATTTCTGCAAGTGATGCAGAAAGCTTAAAAAAAAAGGCGGCGATACAGCAGAAGTAACATTTGATGAATTAGAGGCGTTGGCGCTTGGTGAAATTGGTATAAGTTATAACGATTTCTATGCGTTAACGCCTCGTTCATTTACCAACATTATCAACGGTTTTCGCAATAAGCAGTACACAGAAAGTAAGGAACGCTGGGAGCAGATCCGTTACTTATTTTACGCATCGTTAAAACCGCATTTAAAAGGTAATCCAACTTTGCGAAGTTTGATGCCTTTGCCTTGGGATAACGAAACCGACGATCCTGAAGCAAACGAAACAAAAATTGAAACGCCCGAACAGGCTGCTGCCATTATAAAAAGGCAAGAAGAGTTTTGGGCAGCTATAGATATAAAACGCCAACTTAAGAAATCGAAATCTAAAACAGATTTCGATGGGATTAGCACAGATTAACATTCGCTTTCGGGCGAATTTAGAAGAACTTTCTTCGCAGCTGCAAAATGCTCAGCGCGAAATAAAGAAACAAGGCGAGCAGATGCAGAAGTACGGCAAAACATTAAGTACTTATGTAACCTTGCCGTTACTGGCTGCCGGAACTGCTGCCTTTAGTATGGCTGCCGATTTTGAAGACGCGTTGGGTGCAACCGACCAAACCTTTAAAAAATCGTCTGATGCCGTGCAAAAATGGGCAGAAGGTTTGCCGACCTATTACGGTATTGCCAAAAAAGAAGCGTTAGAATATTCTAACATGATGGGTTCCATGTTGGTAAACATTGGAAACCTAACCGAGCAGGAAGCTGCCAAACAAAGCAGTAAGCTTATAGAACTTGCAGGTGATTTAACCGCAATGTACGGCGGTACTACTGCCGATGCCGTGCGTGCCTTAACCGGTGCGCTGAAAGGCAACAACACCATGTTAGACAACTACGGTATGGCTGCCAACGATGCCATGGTAAAAACGAAAGCCATGGAAATGGGTTTGCTTAAACAAGGGCAAACCATGGATTTGGCAACAAAGCAGGCGGCAACACTGGCGTTGATCTACGAACAATCGGCAGCGGCGCAAGGGCAGGCAGCACGTGAAGCTAATGGTGCCAGCGGATCGATGCGGGCTTTTAAAACCGAACTGCAAAATCTGGGTACCGAATTCGGGCAGGTTTTATTACCGGTTATTACCGAAGCAATCGGTGTTTTAAACGGTTTTATGAAACAGATTGCGGCAACCGACAGCGAGCAAAAAAAATGGATCGTTGGTATTGCGGCGGTCGCAGCGGCAGTTGGTCCGGTGTTGGTGGTTTTTGGTTCGTTCATGGCGGCGGTACCAAACATTATATCCGGATTTAAAACAATACGCACAGCTGTAATTGCAATGAATACCGCGTTTATGGCAAACCCTATTATTGCGGTTACTGCTGCGATTACCGCGTTGGTTGCCGGATCGGTTTTGTTAGATTCCCGTTTATCATCTTTAACCAATGCACAAAAAGAGCTTGACGAAGTAACCAAAAAAGCAACACAATCTATAAGCAGTGAAGTTGCCGAAACCCGTAGATTAGTTGCAATTGCGCAAAACAAAAAGTTAAGCGATGAAGAGCGTACGCGTGCGTTGGATAAGCTTATTGCAAAATCGGGCGAACATTTTGGTAAGTTAAATCTTGAAACCATTGGTACGAATGCGGCTAAAAAAGCAACCGATGCTTATACGGCATCGTTACTTAAAAATGCCCGTATTAAAGCAGCGCAGGAAAAACTTGTTGAAGTACAAAAACGCAAGATTGATTTGGAGCTGGGTGTTAGTGATGAAGCTGATCCGAGTGTTTGGCAAACCATTGGCAGCCGAATTAAAAGTTCGTTTTACCAGGGCGCTACAAATTCTGCCTATTTGCTGGAGCAATGGAAAGCGCAGGCTAAAAATACAAAAGTTGTTAGTGCCGAATTAACAGCTTTAGAAAAAAAGCTGCAGCAAATTATTGGTGTGCAGGATACCGTAACCGAAACGGTAGAAGATTACACACCTGCTGCGACCGGTGCAGCCGAAGCGACCGGGAAATTGAAGAAAGCTGCGGAAGATTTGGGTGTTGTGGGTTCTGAAAAATGGATGCAGGCGCAAATTTCTGCTATGGAAGAACAAAAATCGAAATTAGATGTTACTTCCGAAGCTTATAAAAACCTGGGTGCGCAGATCGATATCTACAAAAACACTTTAGAAGCTATTCAAAACCAAACAAAAGCACCTACGGTAACCGAAGGTTCGGAAGAATGGTACCAGCGCGAAATACAGCTGATGGAAGAGCAGGTTTCTAAATTGGATATGACTACCGAAGCTTACAGGTTGCTATCGCAGCAGATTGCTATCTACAAAAAAACGCTTGAAATGGCGCAAACCATTCCAACGCCTGTAATGCCCGAGCCTGAACAAGGTACGGTTGACTGGTACAATTACCACATTAACAAATTAAAAGAAGCCCGCGATGCTGTTGGTATAACCATTGAAGAATACAAGCGTTTAAGCAACGAAATCAACATTTTAGAAACCACTTTTAAAATGCAGGTTGATGTTGAAGGGATTGATAAAATTGTTGAAACCAAAAAGGAACTGGAAGGAATGCAAACGATTGCTTCGGGAGTTTCGCAAGGTTTAACCGATGCTTTTTCTATTATGAGCGACGGTATTGTTGGTAGTTTGGGCGATGCGGAAAACGGAATGGACCGCTTTAAGCAGGCAATGATTAAAACGGTAATTAAAGTTATTGCTATGGCATTAAGTTCGTCTATCGCCAATGCTATACAAGGTGGTACGCAGTCTGGTGCGGCAACCGGTCCGGGCGCAATTGTGGCAATACCAACAATGATTGCAACGCTGGTTGGTGGTGTAATGGGTGCGTTTGCTGCCATACCAAAATTTGCAGATGGTGGTATTGTATCAGGACCTGTTTTAGGTTTAATGGGCGAATATGCCGGTGCGCGTAACAATCCCGAAGTTATTGCGCCTTTGAACAAACTGAAAGATTTAATACAGCCTTCGGGCGGTGCAACCAACGTAACGGTACAATTAGCCGGTGGCTGGCGTGTGCAGGGTAACGATTTAATTACGGTTTTAGACCGTGTAGAAAAAATTAATCAACGAAAAAGGTAATGGAACAGGTAACCATAAAAATTATAGATACCCAAGACAACCATGTGGTACTAGAGCGTTTTGCACAGCAAGGCGCTCCGGTGCTGTCGTGGAACGGATCAGACGATAACTTTCAGACCATAATGACCAGTGAACTTAACTTTAACATGTTAAGCGACGGTGCACAAGACGGGCGTTACCTGGATTTGTTTACAGGCGACGAAAGTCGTTATATGGTTAAGGTAGAGAAAATATGGTCTTCTGATGAATATCCAGGGTTACAAACGCCGCCTGAATTACTTTGGCAGGGATTTTTACTGCCTGATCAATACAGCGAGCCTTATGAAAACGTGAACTTCTTTGTAAACTTTACCGCTACCGATTGCTTGGGAATTTTAAAAGACCATTTGTTTAACATGCTGCCGTACGATTATAACGAAACCGTTGTGCGTATTATAGCCATGTGTTTAAAGAAAACCAACCTGTACCAGGATATCTACATAAGCGAAGCTTTTAAATTAGAAAGTGTTGAGTGGCGCAATGTGTTTTTAAACTCGGCTAACTTTAGAGGTGAACCCGAACTGGGTGATATGCTAACGGATGTAACCGATTACGACAGCTGTTACGATGTGCTGGATAAGATATTGAAAGCGTTGGGTTCTACGCTTTTTAACTACGGCGGCAACTGGTATATCATTGGTTGGAATAAAAAACATTTGGTGTTAGATTCTTTTAAGGTGTATGATTTTCACGGAAACTACAAAAGTACGCAGCAGCAGGTTAAAGAGTTTCACGGTGCGGCTTATTTTGATGCGCAGCCGTGGGTTTACAGCAATGCGCCGTTAAAAGGAGTTGATTTAAAAGCCGATTTGCAGTTTGAACAAAATGTTTACCAAGATTACAACGCTGTAAGATATAGTGCTTTTAATAATTTGGAATACGATTGCCGACCGTTATGGAATGCCGGGAATTATTTTGATTTGGGTATGGGCGATGCGAATGCAGCGTTTATATTAACACAGTCCGGAATGGTATCGTTACGAAAGCCGAAAGAGCTGACTATTTTTTCGTACAAGTTAAAACCGACGGCAACGGTAAATGCAAATCGTTACATATCGATAAAATCGGCAAATCAAAAATTTGTTTCAAGAAAAGAGCAAGGCGGGTCGGTTTTTTTAGATTTTGAAATTGAAGTTTTTGCCGCCATGCCTTTTGTTGGAACAGCTAACAGCGACGTTATAAAGCAACGGTTTGATGCCGGTAACTATAACAACGCTTTTAGGATAGACATCTATATAGGCGGGGTTTTAAAAGCGTCAACCCGAAAAGAAACCGCGGTTTTTAATAACGAACGATCTATTGATCTATCGTTTACGGGTGGAAATATTATTGAAAGCAGACCGGGCGAAAACTTTAAAACCGGTAACGAAAACGTTATTGCCGGCAAATGGAAAATTAATCTGCTGGAGTACGATGTAGAAGGAAAAATTGATATCCGATTTTACCAGCCACAATTTCCTGCAGGAACTTCTATTGATTTTAACGAAGTATTTGTACGGGCTATTGAAGTTAAAGATTTGCACGGATCGCAAAAGTATTCGTATAATTCACGGGCGATCAACTTTTCAAAAAAAGAAAAAATAGATCTGGATTTTTGGGAAAGTAAAAGCGATTTAACGCATAAAAACTTTAAGGTTAATTACGGTCCGTTTAAAAACTGGCAGTTTGGTAGCGGTAAAACAAACATTGCGTTAACCAACCGGCAGGAAACCGATATTTCTATAATGTACGATTTATCTGCTGCCGATGCGGACTGGCTTACAAAAAACTACGAAGAAGCCGAAATTACCAAAAACGGTGTTACCTATTTTATGAAAGATGTGTTTGGGTTCTTTAATCTGCTGGAAGGCTATTATATGCTGCCGGTTGATGGTAATATAAGCCGTATTGTTTTTAGTAAAAAAATGATCAACAACTTGTTTTACCTGTGGCAGCCTTTTGATGGTTTTGTTATTAAAACGTATAAATACAACGCTGTTTACCTGCAAAACGCAACAGAACCAAACCGCGACCAGTCTTTAAAATGGTTACGCTACGGCAGTAATGTAGTAACCGGTTATGGTTCGGCTTACGGGCGTGCTATGTTAGATGTTAAAGCCGATATGTACACACGTGTTGATACAACCGTAAAAAAAATAGTATCGCCGTTGGATATAGTGCAGTTTAACTGGGTGGTAGAACGGGCTTTTTGGATTAGCAACCTTTCAATGGATTTTAGCAACGGAAAAACAAAAGTAATGCTGTGCGAATGCAGCTACAGAAACGTAAACGACAATGGGATTATCTGATAAATATCAAATTTGGATTAAGGTACCAACCTATACAATTAGTAATCTAAACAGCTACTACGTAACGCCTGGTTATGTAGCAACAGGATATGTTAAGGACTATTAAAAAACAGAACTATGCCATTAATATTAAGAAGTGTAAAACAAACAGAGCTTACCTGGACCGAACTGGACGGTAATTTCACATATCTAAATAACCGGATCGATGCTGTTGAACAGCTGGTTAACGGTAACGAAGTTGTAAAAGTAACGGCGCAAACTTTTTTGCCGGCGCAAGAAGATCAGGCGCGTACCAATATAAAAGCGGCATCGGTACAAGCGTTGATGGATCTGGAAGATCGTTTTAACGATTTAGAAACAATGGGTGTGGTTACCTATGCTGTACAACAACCAACTGCCCAACAACAACAAACCGCACGCGACAACATAGATTCCGTAGGAAATCCAGAAATGCAAGCAACAGCAGTTCCGGATTGGAGCGGTCAGATAACATCACTAATAAACTTTTAATAAGAACGCATTATGAATGATTTCATCACAAGATTATTTGCCGAAATGGCTGAATTGATATCGGTAATATCAACCAAATTAAATTGGCTTTATGCAAATAAGGCTGACACAACCGCTTTAAACGACTTCGTAAAAAAAGACGGATCTGTGCCTATGACGGGACGTTTTGATTTAGCAGATAATCAAGGGGCTTTTTTTACAAATAATTGGATTTTTAAACATGACACTATTTTAGGCGGTTTTAATTTAGTAAGACTAACGGTTTTAGATGGTGTTATCTTCGCTAAAGACAGTAATAATTTTGTGGGAATTCATACTACAGACCCACAAGCGGAATTACACATTAACGGAAATGCAATTGTAGATGATGCCACCGCCAACAACCACGCTGTTAATTTAGGGCAGGTTAATGGGTTTTTAGCGAATAAGTTGGAAGCTAATGATTTAGACGGTTTTGTTTATGATGTTACCTATAACAGCGCAAACCACCAGATAACTTTTTACCAGCAGAACGAACCTAACATCGTTATTGATTTACCTATTGAGCAGTTAATAAAAGGCGTTCAGTTAGTGGGTGATGATTTGGTATTTACGTTTGAAGACGGTTCGACTGTTACCGTGCCTTTAAACACGTTATTGGTAGGTGTAGTAAAATCGGTCAACGGATTAACACCAAACAGCCAAGGTGAGATAATTCTGAATATTACCGATATTCCCGGTTTAAGTAGTGCGCTTGCAGCCAAAGCAAACGTAAACGGAAATAACCTGACTAATATAGCTGATTGGAGAACTAATTTAGGAGTTTATTCTACAACCCAGGTAGATGGTTTTTTAGCTAATAAAGCAAACACAACAGGAACATATTTAGGTTTTATTTCGGGAGACTCAAAACAATGGAATGGACAAAATTACACAAACGTAGAATTACAAGCCGAACCCTATTATTTTTTAGGATATGACGCTGTAAATAACACTTGGAAACCTATTACAAGTCAATATGCTTCAATAGGGTTAAGTAATTATTTAGCTCAAATAGACGGAGGTAATTTAACAAACATTGCTAATTGGCAGAATGTCTTAGGAGTGGGTTCTTGGAATCAATATGATGGCTCAACAACCGCACAAACACCTACTTTTGTATTAATGTATGATAGTAGTGTAAATTTATGGAGACCTGCAGGAGCAAATACTTTAGGTAATTTTTTAAGTTTAGGTAGCTACGCCCAACTTTCACAAGTTTACACACAAGCGCAGGTAAATACATTGCTAAACGATAAGGTTGACAAAGTGGCAGGTAAACAATTAAGCACGGAAGATTATACATCAGCAGAAAAAACAAAGTTAGCCGGTATTGCAGCAGGTGCCGAAGTAAACGTAAATGCCGATTGGAATGCCACAAGTGGAGATGCGCAGATATTAAACAAACCAACAATTCCAAGCGCACCTAACAACGGTACAATAACATATACCGGTGTTGGTTCAATAACGGGAGGCGGAACATCTTCTGCAGATCAATCTAATGACACGGATTACGAATTCGATTTAACCCAGCAAACAAAAGACGAAATACAAGTAGGTATAGATGCAGGTAGTAAAATAGAAAGCTTATTTGGGGGTTTATCAACCTACTTTAAAGACACCGATGTAAGTGGCGGCGGTAACTTCCCAACAAACGAAGCGTTTTTTAATTTGTTCGATCCGGGATCAGCTTCTGTTACCGTAGGTGTAGGAGATCACTCAATAGATGGCGCAAGATTGGTTTTGCAAAGTCATGGCACTAATACAGTTAATTACACCGGTAATTTTATTTATCAAAACAGTGCGGTTGGCACCGTGCCGTTAGAAAATGGAAGAAAAGTTGAATTTGTCTGGAGCGCAGCTGTTGGAAAATATAAAGAGGTGTTAACAACATAATAAAATAACATGCAAGAAATTATATCAAATTTAGTATTCCCAAATCCGGCAATATTGTTTGGATTGGCGCTTTTAGTTCTGTTAGATTTAATAACCGGAATCGTTAAAAGTAAACGAAAAGGTATCGCAACCGCCAGCCAGGGCATGAAGAAAAGCGTACAGAAGCTTACAACGTATCTTTCGTTAATAACGCTGTCGTTGATCCTATCCAATTTGGCTAAAATTACCTACGATTTAGAAAATCATTTAAACGAATTGAATTTAGGAATAAACGCAGTTTGTTTTTGGCTGGTACATTTAGAAGTAAAATCGGTTTTAGAAAATTTAATCATTGCCAATACCGATGAAGACGGAAATCAAAACGAAGTTGCAAAACTTTTAATTCCCATTCATAACGCTTGGATTTTAAAGTTTAAAAACATTAGCGAGTTCAGCTATGTAGAAACCAAAAAAGATTTAGAAAAAAAGATAAAAGCATAGGTTATGAGAACAATTAAATACATTGCTGTGCACTGCACAGCCACAAAACAAAATGCAACTGTTGAAGCTATACGAAATTATTGGAAACGCAATTTAGGCTGGAAACAACCAGGTTATCACATCATAGTTAAACCGAACGGTGATCACGAACGATTAGCGTTAGATGAAACCGTGTGTAATGGTGTAAAAGGTTATAATAGAGAATCGATACATGTTAGCTACATTGGAGGTATAGACGATAATGGCAAAGCATTAGATAATAGAACTGAAGCACAAAAACGGACGCTGTTACAAATTATTTGCGGATTGAAGGCAAAATATCCAAACGCAATTATTCAAGGTCATAGAGATTTTCCAAACGTTGCAAAAGACTGCCCCAGTTTTAATGCAAAAGAAGAATATAAGCATTTATAAAAAAAAGAAAAGCACCTGCCAATAAAGACAGATGCTTTTCCATAACCTTAAAAAAAACACTTATGAGTTATAAATGTACAAAATATTATTTAATATGAAAAACATAATCTTATTATTAACGATCGTTTTCCTGACGTCAGGAATATGTTCATGCCGATCAAAAAAAAGCGCCACAGAATTAAAGCAGACCGAAACCGAAAATGTTTCAGTTACTGATAATTCAACTGTTGCAAAAACAGAAACAGCTGAAGAAAATACCATTTCGAGGACATCCTCGAAATGGTCAGATAAAAGTTTATTTGAAGCGTGGATGGAAATTAAATCTGATGAAGCAACCTTTGAAGATAAATCCGGCAACAAATGGACGTTTAAAAATCCGCAGGTTAACCAAAAATCATCACAGACAAACGATATTGGTAAAACTGAACAAACGGACATCAAAAAAGAAAAGTTAGCTATAGCAGAAGAAAACCAACAAAATAATGTTGCGGCATCAAATAGCCGTCAAATAAAAACCGATTTGCAAAAAACATCATCAAAAGGTAAAGAACCACTTTGGTTGTATGTTGTTGGTGCGGTTCTCGTTGGTGGATTTGGTTATTTAATTTTAAAACGATTTGGATTAGTTTAATTTAAAGAAAGGAGAAAACTATCTATTAAGCGATGCGGAAACGTGTCGCTTTTTTGTTTTAAAAGTTAAATATTATGTTAAAACTAATTTTATATTTGGTCGTTCATTAATAAATGTTTATTTAGAAAAAAAAGTGTTATCTTTATAAAATAATTTAGACAGAAAAAACTCCTTTACAGTCTGAATGTAAAGAAGTTAAAAAGGTCTAAGAAAATTTTTAATAATGGAGAAAAAACCAAAAAAGAAATTTTCATTTGAATCATTTATTAACATAGTAGCGTCATTCGCCAAAATTACATACTATGTAATATTATTCATTTGGAAAACTTGGGTAGATAAATAATAGTAATCTCAATCCCAATTATATATGTGCAATTTATAAAGTTATTTTAATACTGCAAAGTATTTTATGATTTAGTTTAAATTGTAGTGTATCAGAAGTGTACCGGCGGACAATTGTCCGCTTTTTTATTGTCTAAACTTTCTCAATTCCTCTATTTTTTCATAGAATATTTTATCGATCGGGCTTTTGGTGCTTAAATAAGATTTACCTAAACTGGTTAACATCTTTTCTATATCGGTAACAGTGGTGCCGGGAACTAACTCAAACGGAACGGTTAAATTCTTATCTCTTATTTCTTTGAAAGCCTTGATTAAATATTCTTCTTTGTTCATGGTTTGTAGTTTTGCTGCAAAAATACTTTTATTTTATCATTTCCTTAACCCTAAATCCAATCCTGAAACGCTTATTGTTGTGGTACATAAAAAACTCACAATCTAACAAGCTAATTCTACCGAAAATAATCTGCAATCTTTCAGGTCTTATATTCATGTCGAAAAAATCGGTCCACATGGCAATGCAGCGGTTTTTGCTGTCGTTATAACTGTATATAACGTTTAATTCAACCGGCATGCCTTTTTTCCAATCAACAATTTTGTCTTTAATTTCTGGGTTAACCGAGTTAAAATAACGTATAACTGCCCTTGCATCTGTATTTTCGATAAACATACTCAAAACTTTTTGTAAAAGTAGAAAATTAAATTGTGTCGTTTATTTGGTTTTGCTTATCTAAAATCAAATCAGTTAGTTTGGCTTTAATATAGTCATAATCGGGTTTTTCTAAAAAACCTAATGGCGCATAGTCAATATATCTTTTTCTAAAGTTTTCGAACATTTCTTTACTGTGTGCATACTTCAATTCTTTCTTTCGATTACTCAAATACAGTTCTAAATCTTCGTAGGATGTCATTGTTGGTGAATAGGCGAACGACAATAATTCGGGAATACCTTCCAAGAACCAAATTAAAAGTTCGTTGCTATCATCTTCCAATGGCGAAAACGAATAATCATCAACACTATAATTTAAAATAAAATCTGTATCGAACCTTTTATTGAAATCTTCTAAATTTATCGAAATGATATTTATGTTAGATATATGCTCCGATTCAATATCAACGTTGAAATCCAATTGCAAACAAACTATATTTTTTGGCGACTTCATTTTTAAATCTTTATGGTATAAATTTAATAACTTTGATATAAAAATATAGCTATGTGCAATTATTATGGAGTTAACAAAAAGGAAAAAGGTATTGAATTAAAATTTAATGCAAAGTTTGACCAGCAGGGGTTTGAACCTATGCAGGAAGTAAACGGTTTTGCGCATCCGTTTATGCCGATCATTGTTGATCAACGTCCGGATTTAATAACCGGTGCAAACTGGGGATTGTTACCTACATGGGCAAAAGATACATCATTCCAAAAAAATACTCTAAACGCACGTATTGAAACTTTGGATGAAAAGCCATCATTTAGAAATTCGATTAATAATCGGTGTCTAGTACCTGCATCACATTTTTTTGAATGGCATTGGAACGATGAAAAAGGAAAGGTTAAGCAGAAGTATCAAATTAGCGTTGCCGATGATGAACTGTTTGCTTTTGCCGGTTTATATTCTGTTTGGAACAATCCGCAAAACGGGCAACAAATGCTAACTTATACCATACTTACAACAGAAGCCAACGAACTAATGGCAGAAATACATAACAACAAAAAAAGAATGCCCGTTGTATTAAACAACGAGCATCATAATTTGTGGTTACAAGGTGAGAATATTAAGACATTTGCTTTTCCTTATCAATCTAATTTGGTGGCAAATCCTGTTCCTTAACTTTCTCTACTAAATCTTGGTAACTTAGATTCTCTTTGTAATTAACGTCGATGCGTTTTTCTCCGTCGATGATAATTACAAAACTTTCATGATTTACAGTATTGTCAATCTCGTAAACAAATTGATCAGATAGCTCATCATCCAAAACATTGAAAGGTTCATATTCAAATACGAAATCAAATTCTCCTTCCGTGTGAATATTGATGATTAATTCTGCGAATCGGCAGCACTCTTCAAATGATATATTGTGGTAGAAGAATTGAGTGGCCACGATTTCAACCATGTATTCAAATTCCAAAGGAATATCGATCCAAGTTGAAAATACAAACTCCATTACGTTGCTTATATACTCGTATAATTTCATAACAGCTATTTTTATTTAAAAGTACAAAAATATACTGTATTAAAGCGATATTTTAAATTATCGGTTAAATAAGCGATAAGATAATTTTTACGAAATATAGTTTTAGTTTGAATACTTTTTTGCAACTTGCATTGTTTGTATAGAAGTTGTTAGTGCATTTACCTTTTTAAAAGAAAATGGTATGAAAAATCCAATAAAAATCCAATGTATTTTTTAATTAACAATGCAAATGATTATATTTCAGACACTTGTGTTTAATATTATAATGATTAAAAATCATACTACAAATGTATAAAGTTTTTATTAATGATAAGCCACTTTTTTTAACAAGTACGTTAGAAAAAGAACGCGATTTTAAATATTTTTTGTTGGATACCGTTGATATGCAGAAACTAATTGCACAATATTTCGCAGATCAGCTTACAAATGCGTACTTGTATCACGCCGATGAAGAGTTGTTGCTTAAGTTATTTAAGGAGAAAATTACCATAAATAAAGCGGGCGGCGGTTTGGTTGAAAATGATAAAGGACAAGTTTTGTTTATTTACCGAAACGGAAAATGGGATTTGCCAAAAGGCGGTATTGAAAAGAATGAAACCATTGAAGAAACATCGATCCGTGAGGTGGAAGAAGAAACCGGTTGCCGAGATTTAAAAATTACTAAACGATTAGAAAAAACCTTTCATATTTTTAAGCGCAACGGCGAATATCGTTTAAAAATAACCTACTGGTTTTTAATGAATACTGTTTACTCTGGCGATTTATACGGACAAATTGAAGAAGGCATAGAAAAAGTTGTCTGGGTTGATAAAAAGGATATTCCGGAACTGCTTAAAAATTCGTACCAAAATATTAAGCTGTTGTTTAATGACAGTATTTACTGTAAAACAGCTTTAGAAAAAGAAAAAGGAATCGTTTAAGATTCCTTTTTTAATCAATATTATTTCCTTGTTGTTCGTCTTCTATGAACAGTTGGACTTTACTTACAATGCTTCGCAGAATTTCTTCGCGTTTGTTTGCTGTTCCAATTTCCTGTAACGACATTTTGTTTGGTAATGTGGTGCTGTCATTGGTAAGTTGTTTTGCCATGATATTTACCCTGATACCCACGGTTGCATCTTCCGGAACATCTTTAAAAACATTGGTTAAATGCGTACGCCAATCAAAACCTTTTAAATCTTGAAAGCGGTCTGCATTAACCGTCATAAAAACTGTTTTAACCTTATCAACAATTTCAATGTCTGTTTTAACTTCTTGTGCACGAACAGCAGTTGACGCTGTTAATAAAAGTGCTATTACTACAAATTTTTTCATGATTCAATTCTTTTTATTAAAGATATAAAAAAAATCATTAAAAAATCACATGTTTATGATATGTAATAATAATGAAATCAATTGGAAATAATTATTTTATCTTTTTAATTTCTCCTTTTTGTTTGTTAGCATCTCCCACAATACTGTATTCAAAGGTATATCCGTTTTCGTTTGTTGATAGAATTTTCATTTGTACCGCTTTTTTCTCCGCCATATTTTTTGGATGTAATTTTTGCAGAATATACTCACAATCGTTTACCCAACGAATGCTTGCAGTATCGGTTTTACCGTTGTATGTTTCAATCTCGTATTTATCGGTTCTAACAAAAGTAGAGGTATGTTTTTGTCCGTTGATTTCTTGTTCAAACAAAAAATTACCTGTTTTAAAATCGGTACAATTTCTTTCTTGATTATAACAACCCATCAAACAAAACGGAATTGCCAGTAAAATTAGTTTCTTCATAAATTAATCGTTAAATAAACCGCTGACTAAAGTTCGTAATCCCCTAAAAAAAAGATACATGGAATACAAACAGATTAAACATCCTAAAATTAAAACGGGATAGTATAAAAAATGTTCCTGATTTTTAAAAGACGAATAAATAATGATCGGCCCAACAAACATTAACGGTATGGCAATGAAAACTTTTTGTAAGCCTTTGTAAATTTTTGTTTTATCTGCTTTAGGTGTTTCCATTATTTAGTGTAATTATTTATGGCATTTCTTACGTTGCCGTATTGGTTTATCAGTTCAGTCGCTTTTTCTTCGGATACATTTAGTTCGTTCATAACCATTTGTATGGCTCTGTTTACCAATTTATGGTTCGATAGTTTCATATCGACCATTTTATTGCCTTTTACGTGCCCCAACTGAATCATTGATGCAGTAGAAATCATGTTTAAAACCAGTTTTTGTGCTGTTCCTGCTTTCATGCGCGAACTTCCAGTTACAAATTCTGATCCTACAACAACTACCATTGGGAAATCGGCTGCCAACGCCAATGGACTTTCGGCATTACAGGTAATTCCACCTGTAGGAATATTGTTTTTTCTGCAAAAATCTAATCCGCCTAAAACATACGGAGTTGTTCCTGATGCTGCGATTCCAATTACAAAATCGTTCGAATTGATCTGATATTCTTTTAAATCTATTTCGGCTTGATTGGTATTATCTTCGGCATTTTCAACTGCTTTTCTAATAGCCGTATCGCCACCGGCAATTAATCCGATGACTTTATCATACGAAACTCCAAACGTTGGCGGACATTCCGAAGCATCAACAATTCCCAATCTGCCTGATGTTCCTGCGCCAATGTAAAACAATCGACCGCCATTTTTTAGTTGCGATACAATTTTGGTAACAGCAGCTTCGATCTGTGGAATGGCTTTTTGAACGGCGAAAGGCACTGTTTGATCTTCTTTATTGATATTTGTAAGTAAATCTGTAACACTCATCTGCTCTAAATGGTTGTATTTAGATTCAGATTCGGTGATTTTATCAAAAGACATAATTTGTATTTTAAACAAATTTACAGAAAATTTAATAAGCGTTGGTAATTATAAGGATAAAACAAATATTCGTAGTATTTTTGCAGCAAGTAGACCGCCTTATCGCTGGCTTTTTGTCAGAGGAAAGTCTGGGCACCATAGAGCAGAATAGCGGGTAACGCCCGTCCGCCGTGAGGTGAGGACAAGTGCAACAGAAAGTATGTACAGTTAGGCTGTAGTGAAACCAGGTAAACTCTATTCGGTGAAATGCCATGTAAACCAACGCTAAGTGCTGCTCGCGCAAGTTGGAGGGTAGGCAGATAAAGTGTATGGGTAACCGTGCACGTAGATAAATGATAAGGACACGCTTTTGGCGATGTACAGAACCCGGCTTATAGGTCTACTTTTTTTAAATTAAGTAAATTAAAACTTTCTTTTTAAACATTTTTTTAAGTACCGTGTAAGAAGTATACATTTATCTCAAAAGCGCATTAACTTAAATTAAGTCTTCTATCTAACAAAAAAATCATTTCTCAACTATATTTTTATATAACAAGTGATATAAAAAATAATCCCTAATCATATTAACTAAAATATTATCATAAAATTATATTAAAGTTTAAATGTTATAGTGTATATTGCAATGATTTTTTTTTAAACAACTATTATGAAATTCATTTTTAGTATGATAACAAGATTGCATTTAGGAAAGGTTCATTGGGTTACAGCCTTTTTTTTGCTGATAAACTTTTTAGGTTTTAGTCAACAACCCAGTTATGTGGATGTTGATGACACATATACTACAGATCAACTTATAAAGGACATATTAGTAGGTTCTAAATGCGACTTGGTATCTAATGTAAGATACC
>NZ_FOVI01000074.1 GCF_900115115.1 Paenimyroides ummariense | reverse complement strand
TAATTGTTTCCAATAAATTGTTGTGGTTAATTTTAGCCATAATCCGTATTATAAAATCCTAAAATTGCTAAAAATAAAGCTGTTAGCTCCTATACGAATCACAAATAATACCTTTTGAATAACTATTTATACCTTTCTGATAACTTTTAAGCTTAGATGTAGCTTTTAAAAAAAAATTTAGTTATAATTTTATTAACTGTTAAACATACAATCAAAACACCCCAAAATTATGTTAACTAACTATGAAAATGATTTCGCCTCGTACGAGTTGAAAGATTCCCTGCTTTACATCATTTACAAAGAAGGGAGATACATTGATTACGATGCCGCGACAATAATCGTTGAAGACCGCCTGCGGTTTCAGTCATATAAATCATATGCTATCCTTTGTGACGTTTCGCTGGTCCAGGACATCAGTGCGGATGCAAGGGAATATCTTGCGGATTACGGATCTTCGATGGTGAAAGCTGTAGCGCTATATAGTTCAGCACATACGCTGCGTAAGCTTTCAAACTACTTTGTTGCTATCAACAAACCGAAAATACCAACCAATACTTTTGACAACCTGACAGAAGCTGAAATATTTTTAAAAAAATATATCTGAATATGAAAAATTTTACCTGTTCACTTGAGCGTTGGCGCAACTATAACGAAAGCATGCTGGAGCTTGCTAAAGGCAATCTGAGCAAAAAACTTATAATAAACAATCTAAACGATGATTTTGAGGGATTGGAAGCCCTTCTGAATTGGATTAACGACGAGTGGAGGCAGCGCGTACTTCACATGACCTTTACAAAACCCAGCGAATCACAGAAATTCATCAACCATTTTGAGATCATCCTAAACAACGAACTGTATATAAAGGATACCGATGAACTGTTTCCTCAATTCATGAACATTGATTATGAGCTTACAGACGGTCATAAGATTACCGACTTTATCAGACCATCCGATCAGAGATCATTTTCAGAATACCTAAATTATCTAAAAACCAACGGTAGTGCAGCTGTTGAGACCCCGTCGATTACCGTACTAAACGTTCCGTTTTTATACAGCATTAAAAAGTTAGGCTCAAAAAGCGGCTATATCCTTAACCTCTTTCAAATACATTTGGACAAGAAGTACTTTCGAAAAGGAATCAGACCGGAATCCGCGGAAATTGTCAAACTGGAG
>NZ_FOVI01000076.1 GCF_900115115.1 Paenimyroides ummariense | reverse complement strand
ACAAAGATCTCGTGCGAGCCGTTGTTGTAGTTTCTAAGTGCTTTTACATCGCTGTCGTAGCTGTAACCTATGAACATGCCGTCGGTTACCTGGAAGCCTACCAGGGCACTCCATGCGGCATCCCAGCGGTAAGCTCCACCAATGGTGAACTTCTCGCTTATTAAAAAGTTTCCGGTGATGTCTGCCTGTAACGGTGCGCCTTCTACTGCTTTTAATAAAAATGCCGGTTTGAACTTCAACATCGGGTTGATTTCAAATACATGACCTCCCATTAAGTAGTAGTGCATTTTTTGCTGCATGGTACTTTGGATGTTGTTGTCGTATCTTGTGCTTTCTAAAAAGCTTGGTACCGAAAATCCTACATAGCTTTTATCGGTATGCCAGTAGATACCCGCACCGATGTTCGGTGTGAACTCGTTCTGCACATCGTTGAAGATCTGCGGATCGTTCGGGTTGTATTTGTTAAGATCCGAATAGGCTACGTTTAATAGGTTAGCCGATCCTTTCAATCCGAAGCTTAATTTGCTGCCACGGTTGTTTAAATCTAACGTGTACGAGAAATCTACGCTTAACGTGTTTTCATCCATTACTCCCAAAGCATCGTTTATAAAACTTACTCCCAAACCTACCTTGCTGTCGGCTATCGGAGTGTTTACCGAAAACGAGTTCGTTGTTGGTGCTCCTTCCAGTCCTACCCACTGGCTGCGGTGCAGTCCGAAGATGCTTAATGCTCCACGACTTCCTGCATATGCCGGGTTGATGTTGATGGTGTTGTACATATAGTTGGTGTACTGCGGGTCTTGCTGGGCCTGGGCCGATGTAAAGCTTACTAAAGCTAACAAGGCCGTTATTATTCTTGTTTTTGTCATTGCTTTATGCTTTAATCGTTATTTTCTAAATGAAGGTAGCCTACTTTTTTAACCCACTGGTTTTCACCGTCACGATCGTACAGATATTCCACTACATAGTAATACGTTCCCGTTGGAAGTTTTTCGCCTTGGTTCACAATAGCATTGCCTTGCGCATAACCGCGGAATACGTTGCCGTTGCTGTC
>NZ_FOVI01000005.1 GCF_900115115.1 Paenimyroides ummariense | reverse complement strand
GGATAAGTCTAAAAGCTTTGCAGAGCGAATGGTGTACTTTGCCAGTTTTGGTTGTTAATAAATTTATGAATTTTTCAAAGAACAAATCTAAAGGCTGAAGCGAGACAAGTGGTCGATGTATCGAAATGTTCTCGAACGGTGCCTGAGGCGGTTGCTGAGTTTATCGAAGCATGGTTATTGAGCCTGCGGTTATTGTGCTTGCGCTGAAGCGAGACAAGTGGTCGATGTATCGAAATGTTCTCGAACGGTGCCTGAGGCGGTTGCTGAGTTTATCGAAGCATGGTTATTGAGCCTGCTGAAATATTCTCGAACGGTGCCTGAGGTTCTCGAAGGCACACCCAACACCAGACACCCAACACCCCGCAACTTACCCCTGTTTCTATCGGGATCAACATAACATCCCCCTGAGCCCCCTTCAAAGGGGGAATGTGGATAATTTAAAAAGATTCCCTCCTTCAGGAGGGCAGGGAGGTGTAAAAGAATGTATAGTTTCTTGATTATTTATCAGATTTTGTCGGAGTATTACTCCAAACTGCAATAATGCTATTATAGAGTAACAACATCCGACACCCAGCACCCCGCAACTTACCCCTGTTTT
Organism: Paenimyroides ummariense; assembly: GCF_900115115.1. GTDB lineage: Bacteria > Bacteroidota > Bacteroidia > Flavobacteriales > Flavobacteriaceae > Flavobacterium > Flavobacterium ummariense. Next base: position 195,491 of record NZ_FOVI01000005.1, on the reverse strand, counting down.
TATCGGGATCAACATAACATCCCCCTAAGCCCCCTTCAAAGGGGGAATGCGCATAGTTTAAACAAATTCCCTCCTTGAGGAGGGTAGGGAGGTGTTCAAAAAAAAATGTATAGTTTCTTGATTATTTATCAGATTTTGTCGGAGTATTACTCCAAACTGCAATAATGCTATTATAGAGTAAGAACATCCGGCAACCAGCACCCCGCAACTTACCCCTCTTTTTATCGGGATCAACTAACATCCCCCCTAAGCCCCCTTCAAAGGGGGAATGTGGATAATTTAAAAATATTCCCTCCTTGAGGAGGGCAGGGAGGTGTTAAAAAAATGTATAGTTTCTTGATTATTTATCAGATTTTGTCGGAATATCATTACAAACAGCAATAATGCTATTACAGAATAAGACATCCGGCACCCCGCACCCAACAACTTGTCAGTAAATACATCATACAGTAAGAACACCCGGCACCCAACATCCGGCACCCAGCATCACAATACTTACCCCTGTTTCTATCGCGATCAATATAACATATATGTGTACTATTTTTTGGTTTTAAAGCTTTTAATTAGATACCTTTGTATGAGAATGGTACTATTATGTATTTATCAAATTAAAATGTTTGCCACAATAAAACTTTTTATTTTCTATACTTTCTATACCCTTAAAAACGGATATTTCTAACTAATATCTTAAAAAAAAAAATTAATGTTTGGGCAGCTAAAAAATCAATACCAATCGTCCGATACTTTTTTGGTAGATCTTATCGTAAAATCAGGTGAAGGAGGTTACTTCAAGGTCATTTACGATCGTTATGCGCATTTTGTTTACAATAAATGTTTTGGTTTCGTAAAGGAGAAAGAAGAAGCGAAGGATCTTACTCAGGAAATCTTTATAAAAATATATCTCAACCTTCCAAAATTTAAAGGAAATTCCAAACTCTCTACCTGGATATACGCAATTACTATTAATGCCAATATAAACCATATTAGTAAAAACAAACACAAAACAGTGGCTTTATTAGATGATCATTTAACAGATCATTCTTTAATTGAAAATAGTGATGATGCCGAACTGTTTGATACTAACTATGAAAAATTGGAGCAGCTTATGGATGTTCTTCCCGAAGACGACAGAAGGTTGCTGATTATGAAGTATCAAGATAATTTGCCCATTAAGCAAATGATCAAAATATTAAATATAAAAGAAAGTGCCGTTAAAATGCGGTTGCTGCGTGCAAAGAAAAAAGTGAAGAAGCTGGAGGCGAATCTCAGATCAGCTTAAAATTTCAGGTACTTAAAATAATTAAATTTATTGACGATCACGAACACTAAACAAAAATTTACTTGATAACCAGATAAACGGGCTTTCCATCAGATTTTTTGTAATGTGTTTTATACCAGCTTAAACTGGCGACAGGTTAGAACTAACTGTTTTGACAAATTTTACTTGATGTAAACTGTCCGATAATCATTTTATTTTTTAACTACTTTCTTAACTGCTTTCCCTTGGTTTGTATTCAGGTGCAGCATATAGGTACCAGATGCTAAATTAGAAATACTTAACTGTATGTCTGTTGCATTGTCAAAATTCTGTGCACTCACCACTTTACCCTTTAAATCATAAATTTCCGTTCTGGTAACTGATAGGTTTTCGGTGTTGGTAATATTTAAAAGATCTGTTGCAGGGTTTGGATACAAATTGAACTTTGCAGCCAATTGCTCTTCGGTACTTAAGATATAAGATGGTACACTTTGCAATGCAGAAAGTTTTATGTTGTCGTATTTTACAATTGAACCTGGTTTTAAAAATTCACCGGATATTGAAATATTATGGGGTAGGTAGGTATTAGTGGAAGAGTTTAAGGCATCTTTTTTCGTAATGTTCAGTGTGGGTATATGGTAATATGCTGTATTGGTGTCGTAATCAATGATTACTTCTACCTTATGCCACAAATTGTACGGAAATGTAGCAGCCGTGTAATTTTTTATTAATGTGGTTGGTGGATTATTGGTTGCCAGATGTAGCGCCTCGATAGCGTAAGTGCTTGTAGTTATAAGTCGTAACATCATAAAGTAGTTAGTATTACTGCTATGTAGCCTTCCTGCTGCACTGAAAGTACCGCTAACATACACTTCATACTCGTACTTTAAAATATTGTGACCTGCGGTACGGCTGTTCCACAAGCCGTTTATAACACCTGTTTTTTGTAAAACGGTAACATTTTCGTTGGTCTGACTGCCGTTGGTTGTAAAAGTGGCAACATTTCCTCTTCCTGCTTCGGGTGTAACCATAACAGTAGCGCTTCCTGTACCTCGTTTTGTCACCCAGCCACCTTGTCCCGAGGTATTTCCGGTATAGTCGGTATTTAAATGTCCGGCTGGGTAGCTGTTGAAATCTTCAGTAAACAATATCTGGGAATTGCTAAATTGTGTCGTAATACAATATATTGATAGAAATAGTATAAGTTTTTTCATAATTTATTTTATTTATTATTCAAATGTATTAAAAAAAAAATGATTTTGTTTTCACTTTTAATAATCGCTGTAGTAGCAGCAGGTTAATATTGTTAATAACTTTAACTTTTATTTATAGGTGGAACGATTACGCGTTTTGGTTTTTTAGATAATTTTACCGGCAGAATGAAAACTGGATTTCTAAAATACTGCCTGTCTGTAGCTGCATTGCTTTTTGTGGCATTCACCTGCTTTCCAAACAACGCGCAAAAGCTGCAGTTTGGTAGGGAAAACGCACAGGCAGAGTCGGCATATCTTCATCCAGATAAAAACGTTGGTTCGCAACTTGTTCTAAAAAAGGTTAAGGAAAGTACTTTTCATAAACAAAATCTTCAGCGCACCTTTGTAAGTCATTCCAAAGGAAGTTGTCCTGAAACACAGTTCGAGGCTGAAAATACGCTGACTCTTAAAAAGCCAAAAGCACTTTTTAAATTTGAAGTACTTCGCTTTTTACAACTTTTGTCGGGTAAAGACCTTAATGAACACCAAACTGTTCGTTTTAAATATTTCCGTTTCAATTCTTTTCTTTACAATGATCTGTACATCCGTCTGCAGGTCATGCGACTGTGATTTTTAATGATTTTTTGAATTTGTAGGTTCGCCGTTCGTCATGTTTTGACAGAATGCAGACCTGCACGTATTTATTTGAATTTTTAAATCATTAAAATTAACAAACATGATAAAAAAAGGTCTTATGCTGGTAAGCTTCTGTATAGCTTTACTGCATATTGGTTGCCAGTCTCATAAAGAAGAAAAACACGAAAAAACAATACTTTCCATAACAACTCCGCTGGTAAAGGATACCATAATATTAAAAGATTATGTGGCACAGATTAAATCGGTAAACCACATTGAAATACGGGCGCAGGAAAAAGGATACCTGCAAAAAATTTATGTTGATGAAGGTCAGTTCGTAAAAAAAGGTCAGCTGTTGTTTAAGATTATGCCAAATCTCTACGAGGCCGATGTAAATCGTGCAAAAGCGGAAGCTGATTATGCACAGATTGAATATAAAAACACCAAACAGCTTTATGATAATAATGTGGTTGCCGCTAACGAATTGGCTATGGCAAAGGCAAGATACAGTAAGGCTGCTGCAGAAGTTGCAGCAATGAAAACCCATTTACAGTTTACAGAAATCAGAGCACCTTTCGACGGAATAATCGATCGATTCCATGTACGCGCGGGTAGCTTGATTACCGAAGGAGATCTTTTGACCGAACTGGCTGATAATAGTAAAATGTGGGTGTATTTCAATGTTCCTGAAGCCGAATACCTTGAGCAGATGAGCGAAAAACCAAAAGACGGTTTACTGCACGTGGGCTTAAAGATGGCAAACGGAAAAATGTTCGAAAACGAAGGTATTGTTGAAACAATCGAAGCCGATTTTGACAATGAAACGGGAAATATTGCCTACCGTGCAACCTTTCCGAACCCGAAAAATCTGCTGCGTTTTGGGCAAACAGGAAATGTAGTAATCACTACACCTTATAAAAATGCACTGCTTATCCCGCAGAAAGCAACATTTGAAGTTTTAGATAAAAAGTATGTATTTGTGGTTACTAAAGACCACGCCGTTAAGGCACGCGAGATTAAAATTGCAGCCGAAATTCCTCACGTGTACGTGGTACAGTCGGGTCTTCAAAAAAACGATGAGATTCTCTTGGAAGGTCTTCGTCTGGTAAAGGAAAACGATAAAATCACAACTAAATTCATCACTCCGCAAAAAGCATTGTCTAGTCTAGAATTGTATGCAGAGTAATTAAAAAGCTTCTAAATGTTTAAAAAAATCATACACAGACCGGTATTCGCAATTGTAATATCGGTCGTAATCCTCTTTGTGGGTGCACTTGCCATAAAACAGCTGCCAACCTCACAATTTCCGCAAATCGCACCAACAACCGTAAGTGTTTTTATAGCTTATCCCGGTGCAAGTGCAGACGTTTTGGTAAAATCGTCATTAATCACCCTTGAAAATGCCATTAACGGTGTGCAGGGTATGCGGTACATTTCTACCGATGCAACCAGTGCCGGAGAAGCTACACTTAATGTAGTATTTGATCCGGGCACAGATCCCAACGAAGCGGTCGTACTCGTCAAGACCAGGGTTGATCAGGTTATGCCACTACTTCCGGAACTGGTTCAGAAAGAAGGTGTTATTGTTACGCCGATACAGCCTAGTATGCTGATGTACGTAAACCTGTACAGCAAAAATAAAAGTATGGACGAAAAGTTTCTGTACAATTATGCTACTGTAAACATCATTCCCGAAATTAACAGGGTAAAAGGTATTGCCAAAGCGCAGATTTTGGGAAGCCGCCGCTATGCCATGCGTATTTGGTTGAACCCCGAACGTATGCGTGCCTATAATATTTCTGTTGATGAGGTTATGAAAGCAATAGGTGAGCAGAGTATCATTGGTCGTCCGGGAAGGATCGGACAGAGTTCGGGTATTGCAGCACAGTCATTGGAATATGTACTAACATATAAAGGACAGTACAACAAACCTGAAGAATATGAAGGAATTATTATTCGCGCAAATTCGCAAGGGGAAAATATCAAACTGAAAGATATTGCTAAAGTTGAATTAGGTAGTGAGTTTTTTGATATCTATTCGAATTTGGATGGAGATCCTTCGGCATCAATCATGCTGAAACAGAACTACGGCAGTAACGCAAATGAAGTAATCGAGCAGGTAAAGCTGAAGTTGGAAGACATGAAGCAGAACTTTCCGCCGGGTGTAGATTACAAAATTAGTTACGACGTTTCGCAGTTTTTAGATGCTTCTATTGAACAAGTTCTACACACTTTGCGCGATGCTTTTATACTGGTAGCTGTAGTAGTATTTATTTTCTTGGGCGACTGGCGTTCAACCATAATTCCTATCATCGCGGTGCCGGTATCGTTGATCGGAGCCTTCTTCGTAATGCAGATTTTCGGTCTTTCAATTAACTTGGTGACTTTGTTTGCACTGGTTCTGGCAATTGGTATCGTGGTCGATGATGCCATTGTGGTCGTCGAGGCGGTTCATGCTAAAATGGAAGAAAAACATGTATCTCCTTATAAAGCGGTTAAGGAAGTTATGGGTGAAATCAGTGGTGCCATTATAGCAATTACAATGGTAATGGTATCGGTGTTTTTGCCTATTTCGTTTATGACCGGACCTGTGGGTACTTTTTATCGTCAGTTTTCTATAACAATGGCAAGTGCTATTGTGATATCTGCAGTAATTGCCTTAACGCTTACGCCGGTTCTGTGTGCCATACTGCTTAAAAACAATCATGGTAAACCTAAAAAAGTAAACATACTTACACGTTTTATTGATGCCTTCAACCGAGGATTCGATAAGCTCACAGGCAAATATGTTGGGATTTTAAAAAGAATTGTTAATAGAAAATCCGTTACATGGACTATTTTAATTGTTTTTTGTGCAGGAATTTATGTTCAGAATCAGTTCTTACCCGGAGGTTTTATTCCGAGTGAAGACCAGGGAACAATATATGCGGTAATTCAAACGCCACCGGGATCAACTTTAGAACAGACCAATCAGGTAGCGCGTAACCTTCAAAAAATCTGTAAGCAGGTTGAAGGTGTGGAATCGGTTTCTTCTTTGGCAGGTTACGAAATTATGACCGAAGGTCGTGGATCGAATGCTGGAACTTGTCTGATCAATTTAAAAAGCTGGGGCGATCGTGAGCATAATGTTACTGAAGTTATGGAAGAACTGGAAAGTAAAACCAGAAACCTGGGAGCGGTGATCGAATTTTTCGAGCCACCTGCAATTCCCGGATTTGGTTCTTCTGGTGGATTTTCGATGCGTTTGCTAGATCAGAATGCCTCTACCGATTATCATGAGTTCGATAAAATAAACAAACAATTCATGGAAAATCTTGCTAAAAGAAAAGAACTTACGGGTGTATTTACATTCTTTGCTGCTAATTATCCGCAATACGAGTTGGAGTTTGACAACAGTGCAGCTATGCAGAAAGGCGTATCAATAGGGAAGGCAATGGAGAATTTAAATATCTTGGTTGGTAGTACGTACGAACAAGGTTTTATTCGTTTCGGTCAGTTCTTTAAAGTTTATGTGCAATCATCGCCAGAATTTAGAAGTCTTCCTTCAGATATCTTAAACTTATATGTGAAAAATGATACCGGTGAAATGGTGCCTTATTCATCTTTTATGAAGTTGAAAAAAACGCAGGGACCTAACGAGATTACCCGTTACAATATGTACAACTCGGCCTCTATTCGGGGACTTCCGGCTGCGGGTTACACAACGGCTGATGCTATTGCGGCTATTAACGAAACAGCTGTAAAAACACTTCCGCACGGTTACAAGATTGCGTGGGAAGGTCTTTCGTTTGATGAAGCACAGCGTGGAAATGAAGCTTTGTATGTTTTCGGAGTGGTTTTGATCTTTGTTTATCTGGTTCTTGCAGCACAGTACGAAAGTTTTATATTGCCCCTTGCCGTAATTTTATCGTTACCCGTTGGTGTTTTCGGATCGTTCTTTATGTTAAAGGCAATGGGACTTGCAAATGATATTTATGCACAGGTGGGGCTCATCATGCTCATAGGTCTGCTGGGGAAAAATGCCGTGCTTATTGTAGAATATGCCGTACAAAAAAGGCAGGGCGGGGCAACTATTTTAGCTGCTGCTATTGAAGCTGCTACTGTTCGTTTCCGCCCGATCCTTATGACGTCTTTTGCATTTATCGCCGGATTGATTCCTTTGATTTTCGCACACGGAGCTGGGGCAATAGGTAACCATACCATTGGGGCATCGGCATTGGGCGGTATGTTCTTTGGAACGGTGTTCGGTGTGCTGGTTATTCCGGGCTTGTACGTGATTTTTGCAAAACTGGCAGACGGTAGAAAGATGATTAAAAATGAAGATGAAACGCCTTTAACAAAAGATATTTACTAGTAAATGAACAAAAAAATAATCTATAAGTACGCGGTGATAGGCTGCGTACTTTTAAGCTTAGCTGCCTGTAAATCGATAAATATTCAGGAAAAAGCAGAAAACAAATCGGTTCCAGAACATTTTTCATCGATACAAAACGATACCATTAATTCAGGGAAGATGAATTGGGAACAATATTTTAGCGATCCGCATTTGCATACATTGATTTCTGAAGCATTGACCAACAATCAGGAATTAAACATCATGCTTCAAGAAATTGAAATTTCTAAAAACGAAATTCGTGTACGTAAAGGTGAATATTTACCGTTTGTAGGCGTAAAAGTTGGTGGTGGTGTTGATAAAGTTGCCCGTTATACCAATATTGGTGCCATGGAAGCTACTACCGATATTAAGCCCGGTAAAGAAATGCCCGAACCGTTAACCGATTTAGGAATTGGTGTTTATGCCAATTGGGAAGCCGATATCTGGGGGAAACTGCACAATGCCCGAAAAGCAGCGGTGAACAGATATTTAGCAACCATTGAAGGTCAAAATTTTATGAAAACAAATTTGGTGGCAGAAATTGCAGAATCGTATTATGAGTTGCTGGCATTAGATAACGAACTGGAAATTGTACAGCAGAATATCGAAATTCAAAACAGTGCGTTTCAAATCGTAAAATTGTTAAAGCAATCTGCTCGCGCAAATGAATTGGCTGTAAAGCGATTTCAGGCTCAGGTATTGAAAACAACAGTGCTACAATACGAAATTCAGCAGAAAATAACAGAAACCGAAAACCATATTAATTTTCTGGTTGGACGTTTTCCGCAACACGTAGAACGCAGTTCGTCAGCGTTTGATAATTTAGTTCCACAAACTATTTACGCAGGACTTCCGGCAGATCTTTTGGCAAACCGTCCAGACATTAAACAAGCCGAAATGGAATTGGCTGCCTCTAAATTAGATATAAAATCGGCAAAAGCACGTTTTTATCCATCGTTAGGTATATCGGCAGGTGTTGGTTACCAAGCCTTCAATCCAAAATATTTGTTTAATCCGCAATCATTGCTTTATTCTTTGGCAGGCGATTTAGTAGCACCGTTAGTAAACAGAAACGCAATAAAAGCCGATTATTACAACGCAAATGCCAAGCAAATACAAGCAGTTTATAATTACGAACAAACTATTTTAAAGGCTTATATAGAAGTAGCAAATCAGCTGTCTAAAATTGATAATCTGCAGAATACCTACAATTTAAAAACGCAAGAGGTTGATGCTTTAACACAATCAATCACAATTTCTAACGATTTGTTTAAATCGGCTCGTGCTGACTATATGGAGGTTTTATTAACCCAACGTGAAGCCTTAGAAGCAAAATTTGAACTGGTTGAAACCAAAATGCAGCAGCTAAAAACAACGGTTGCAGTTTACAGAGCACTTGGTGGCGGCTGGACGAATTAAAAATAGAAGTTCACATACAGATTATGAGAAGCGACTGATAAGGTCGCTTTTCTTTGTTTTTAACATAATAGTAAACGTACTTAACATTCTAAGGATAGGTTCGCTGAAAACCAGAACTTTATGACACATTTTTGTAATGCTATGAATGCAGTATCTGAAAAGAGGAACAATATGTAGTATTTCTATGCGTGAGTTTCCGATAACTGCATCGTAATATTTATTTTTACATTCGGTAAAATAATATAACTTTACAATAGATATCCCACTTTTATGGGATACGTTAATTGTAAGCGATATGACTATACACCCTGTGCCGCCCAATGAAGAACAAAGGCTTGAAAGTTTAAGGCTTCATGATTTATTAAACCTGCAAAAAGATCCCGAACTGGATATTTTTGCCGAAGCAGCATGTTTGATAACCGGTTGCCCTGTAGCGATCATAGGGGTAATGGAGGCCGATCACCAGCGTATTCAAAGCTGTGTGGGGATGGATGTGGATATTGTTCCGCGTAGTGAAACGGTGTGCCAGTACACCATTATGAGCCAGGACGTGCTTATTATTGAAGATACGTTTGCAGATGAAAGAACATCAGCTAAAAGTATGATCATTGAGGGCAATATAAGGTTCTACGCGGGAGTTCCGATATTTGACGAAAACGGACTGGTGCTGGCAACCATCTGTGTGGTAGATTTTGCCCCTAAATCACTTTCAGACAAGCAGGTTGAATCTTTAAAAAACCTTGGAAAGGCAGTTACAAAAACCTTGCTTCGCAGAAGGGAGCACGCGCAGGCCGAGTATTTTTCGGAAGTTTTTAATGTTACCAACAACCTTATTTGTGTATTAACCAATGATTTGGTGTTTAAAGATGTGAACCCTGCATTAGAAGCTTTGTTTCATAAAGAAAAAGCAGCACTGATTCATTTAAGATTTACAGATGTTGTTGACAGCCCTGCTTTCCTACAGCAGAAATTGAACGGTCTGGAGTTTGATTCCGAAGGATTTACAGCTACAACTGTAACGACTATTAATAGTCAGGAAGTGGTTGTAGAGTGGTTTTTTAAGCCCAACCAGCAAAAGACCGAAATAATAGGTTTTGGCCGCAACATTACCCAAGAGATGGAAGAACGCAGCAAATTGGAAAGTTCAGAACGCCGTTTTAGAAATTTCTTTGAAAATGCGATCGGGCTTATGAGTATGCACGATTTAAATGGAAAGATTCTTGCCGTGAATGAAAAAGGGCGAGAAATACTTGATTTTTCAAAAGAGGATGTAAATAATTTATCGCTACAGCAATTAGTACCACCACAACATCTTGATAATTTGAACGACTATTTGCAGCGTATCATTGAAAAAGGTGAAGATACCGGAACCATGATACTGCGTACCAAAACAGGAAAAGATATTTACTGGATGTATAACAATATGCTAGAAACCGACGAGAACGGTAAACAGTATGTGGTAAGTACGGCATTGAACATGACCGAGCGGATACAGCTGGAGAGGGACCTGATCTATACCCAGAAAATTCTGGAGCAAACGAACAAAGTAGCCAGTGTAGGCGGTTGGGAAGTAAACCTGAAAACCAATAAGATATTCTGGTCCGATTCTACAAAAAAAATTCACAGGGTTCCCGAAAATTATGTTCCCGATCTCGATAGTGCGATAGCATTCTTTGAAGAAAAAAGCAAACCAAAAATAGAGCAGCTGTTTGCACAAGCTGTAGAAAAAGGGCTTCCTTACGACGAAGAGTTAAGGCTGCAAAGATTCGATGGTTCATTGATATGGGTTCGTGTAAAAGGTGTTCCCGAATTCGAAGAAGGAGTATGCGTAAAGGTATTTGGTATTATTCAGGATATCGATCAAACCAAGAAAACATTTTTAGAACTGGAAAAGAAGGAAGCTATGTTGCGGTCATTCGTAAATTACGTTCCGGCTGCAGTAGCAATGTTAGACAATAACTTAAATTATATATCGGTAAGTAAGAGGTGGCTGCAGGAATTTCATGACAACAGATCCGATATCATCGGGCAGAATTTATATGATGTAAACCCGAATATTCCCGATGAAAGAAGGGCTATTTATGCTAAAGCTCTTCAAGGCCAGGCGTATAAAAATGAGAACCAGCTGTTCGAAATACCGGGCGTAACTTCACCACAGCATTTTAACTGGGAGGTGATTCCATGGCATTTTACAAACGGAACCATTGGCGGAGTGGTGATATCAACCCAGAATATCACAAATTCTGTAAAAACAAACCAGGAATTAAAAGATGCAAAACGGCTGGCAGATCTTGCAAGCAAGGCTAAGTCTGAATTTCTTGCCAATATGAGCCATGAGATACGCACACCGCTTAACGGTGTCATCGGTTTTTCTGATCTGTTGCTTAAAACACCTTTAACAGAGATGCAGAAACAGTATCTTAACTACATCAGCGATTCGGGTAACAGCCTGCTAAGCATTATAAACGATATTTTAGATTTTTCTAAAATAGAATCCGGCAAACTTGAACTATTTATAGACAGTTACAATGTATACGATTTGGCAAACCATGTAGTAAACATTATCTTGTATCAGGCACAGAGTAAAGATTTGGAATTACTTCTCAACATAGAACAGGGGCTTCCCAAAACCATTTGGATTGATGAAGCCCGCATTAAGCAGGTGCTGATAAACCTGTTGGGTAATGCGGTAAAGTTTACCGAAGTGGGAGAAATAGAGTTTGCTGTAAGCAGGTTAAAACAAGACGATAAAAATATAACATTGCGTTTTTCTGTAAGGGATACGGGAATCGGTATTCCGCAGGAAAAGCAAAAGCGCATTTTTGATGCTTTTACGCAGGAAGACAGTTCAGTAAGTAAAAAATATGGCGGAACCGGTCTTGGATTAACTATTTCTAACAACTTGCTTAAGTATATGGGAACAAACCTTATGCTTGAGAGCGAAATGGAAAAAGGATCGGTATTTTATTTTGATATCGAAGTTCCGTATGATAAGGAAGATCTTCAGGAGAATGACGTTGATATGTCAGAAATAGGCAGGGTTTTAGTTGTAGATGACAACCAGAACAACAGAACCATTATACAGCACATGCTGGCATATAAAAATATTAAATCTGAGGCAGCGGCAAACGGATTGGAAGCTATTCAGCTTTTAATGAACGGTGAACGGTTCGATATGATTCTGATGGATTATCACATGCCGGTATTATCGGGGCTGGAAACAATTGAAAAAATAAAGGAATTGTTTAAAATTCAGGAAGAAATGATTCCGCTCATTGTATTGCATACTTCATCTGAAGAGAATGAATATATATCGGCGTTTAGAAAAGACGATAAGTCGTACTGTCTTTTAAAACCTATTAAATCCGATGAACTTTACAGAACGTTGGAATATGCCCTTAAAGATTCTAAAAAGAATACTGTTATAAAAGATAAGGCAGTTTCTGTAGAAGAAATGGTCATAACACAACCTATGACTGTACTTTTGGCAGACGATAACCCAGTAAACCGGGCGCTTAACAATAAAATGATGCAGCTTATTACTCCAAACGCAGCCTTAACAGAAGTTAGCGACGGACAGCAGGCATTATTGAAATGTACAGAAACCGTTTTCGATTTAATTTTAATGGACGTGCAAATGCCGGTGATGGACGGTATTGAAGCTACAAGATCGATCCGAATGCTTCCTGATTATAAGGATGTGCCAGTTATAGGAATTAGTGCCGGTAATTCAGTAGGCGAGAAAGAGCGCTGCTTGTTGGCAGGTATGTCCGATTTTCTTCCAAAACCTATCAGGCAGCCTGAATTGTTCGCTGTAATTAAAAAAAATATTGCTGCCGACGAAAGCACAACTTGGGATTCGAATATTGATGATACAGATCATTTGGATCAAAAAATGATCGAAGAGCAGTTAGGCGATGACGAAGAGTTTAAAGGATTCTTTATAAACTTAGTCATACAAGAGCTTGCCAACACAAAAGAAGAGCTGCAAAAAATTATTTCCGATTATGAAAGTACCACAGCAAAAGGTTTTCTTCATAAACTTAAGGGAACTGCGGGCACATCGGGACTGGTGAAATTAACAGAAAGAACTGCCTTCTGGGAACAGGAAATAGAATCGAATCCTGACTTGTTTACCATGGAACAGGAAATAACAAGTGAAATTAATAAGGGAATAGAAATTTTCCAACAAATGTTAAAAAAGTAAAGATATGGTGATTTTAATAGCTGAAGACGACGAACTGATATTGAAAACTGTAGAACATAAACTTAAAAAGGAGGGATACGAAGTGCTGATCGCACGCAACGGTAAAGAAGCGATCGATTTGATTAAGGTGACCGATATTGATCTGGTTATATCAGATATTATGATGCCTTTTGCTTCAGGTACCGAAATATTGTCGGCAATTAAAGCATTTGGTAAAGATATTCCGGTTATAATGCTGTCAGGGCTTGGTCAGGAAGAAGTTGTCTTAGATGCATTTAATCTGGGAGCGGCAGATTTTATGGTGAAACCTTTTAGCCCAACCGAACTGATATTGCGTATCAAACGTCTTATGGCTCAAAAATAAATAACGTATGGGAACAGTACATTTAAGTATTTTGATCCATGACCTGGTACTGATTTTCTTAACGGTACTTGTACTTATTTTGATAATGATGGGTGCGGTATTGTTTTACGGTTTCTACCAATACAAGTCGCTGAAAAACAAACGCGATTGGGAATCTGTGATTGATTCAAGGGTAAGCAACGCCATCGTATTTTCAGAAGAAAAAGAAGTTCAAGAAAGTGAATTCTTTCACAGTCATTCTCAAGAAGGTTCATTCAGGAATCTGCTGTTGGAAAAACTGGTATCGTCAAAGAAAAAATTCTCGGGAGTGGCTCAGGATGAAATTCAACGGCTTTTTGTTAATTATGAACTGAATAAAGAGGCTGTTCAAAATTTAAATAGTACCAAACCTTACATAATTGCGGGCGGTATTCAGGAAGTTACCGCGATGAAAATGACCGACAGTCTGCCGCAAGTAGAAAAATATTTGAAGCATCCGGCCGCACAAGTATATAATGAAGCGCAATATGCAATGGTTGTATTCAAAGGTTTTAGCGGTTTGGCTTTTCTAAATACGCTGGATACTGTACTCTCAGATTGGCAGCAATTGCGACTGTTGGGATCTCTGCAAATGATTCCAAATGATACGGATTTATCTGTTGAACTATGGCTTAAAAGCAGTAATTTATCAGTTGTGATTTTTACATTGAAACTGATTCAAAAATTTCAGATGCTGGCACTCTATGATCAGGTTAAAGGTTTGCTGTACCATGCATCTGAAAAAGTTCGACTAAATGCAGTCTTAACACTGCAGGTTCTTGAAAACGATCGTACAAAGGATGACTTTATGGAAGCGTATCCATTGCAGCCTGTAAAGGTTCAACTTGCAATACTGCGCGCGATGAAGTATTCTAACGACAAGCGCTATTATGATTTTTTTATGACGCAATTAAACAATCAGCCTATTGTTGCTTTAAAGATAGAAGCGGCACAAGCACTACTGGCATTAGGATTTTCTGAAAGTTTAAAAGAAACCGCTCACAGTAAAGCTGTATCGGAACAAATAAGGGAAATTGTAAAACACGTATTACAGCAGAAGATATGATTGACTTTGCCCACACTGTATATATAATTGTTATTTGGCTGTTCTTAATATATTCTGCAGCAGTTTTTCTGGTTTATTCGTGGATAGGTATTTATGCATTTGGAGCGGTAAGACGCTATAAAAATGAAAATACGTTTACCGATTATGGTATTATAGCATCAAATCCCAACGCGCCTACATTCAGTCTTATAGCTCCTGCTTATAACGAAGGGCTGACCATTGTTGACAATGTTCGTTCATTATTGTCACTCTATTATCACAATTTGGAAATCATTATCGTTAACGACGGAAGTAAAGACGATTCGATCACCAAACTGATTGCCGCATACGATTTGGAACGTGTATCGTTTTTTGTACAGGGAACAATTGAAACAAAACCGGTAAAGGGGATTTATAAAAGTAAAAACCCGGCGTTTAAAAAACTGTTGGTGGTTGATAAGGAAAATGGCGGAAAGGCAGATGCTTTAAATGTTGGTATCAATGTGTCTTCCGGAGAATACATGGTCTGTATTGATGTGGACTGTATTTTGGAACAGGATGCTATCTTAAAACTTGCAAAACCTTTCTTGGAGCAAACCGATAAAAGATTAATTGCCTGCGGTGGTGTAATACGGCTGGCTAACAACTGTAAGATAGAAAACGGTAAAGTAGTAAGTGTTAACCTTCCAAAATCACGATTGGGCAGGGCACAGGCGTTAGAATATATCAGGGCTTTTGTTTTGGGCCGTATGGCATGGTCACGCGCGTCGGGACTTATTCTTATATCGGGAGCTTTTGGGGCTTTTGACAGGGAAATAGTTTTGAAGTGTGGGGGGTATGATACAGCTACCGTAGGGGAAGACATGGAGCTGGTTGTGCGTATGCGCCGTTTTATGGAGGAAGCTAAGGAACCTTATGAGGTAGTTAATATTCCGGAACCTCTTTGCTGGACCGAAGTTCCTGAAAGCAAAGATATATTGTCCCGACAAAGGAACCGTTGGATGCGCGGAACTATGGAAACGCTTTGGAAACACCGTAAATTAATGTTCAATCCGAAATACGGCAAGCTGGGTATGGTTAGTTTGCCTTACTGGTTTCTGTTTGAATTTTTGGGTCCTCTGGTAGAGTTTTCAGGATATGTTGTTTTCTTGATATTCTTACTGTTGGGTATCGTTAACTGGCCGTTCTTTTTTGTGTTGTTTGCCCTGGTAATTTCTACCGGTATTTTGTATTCTGTTTACGCAGTTTTGGTCGATTTGGTCGGTAGGCAGGTTTATACCAAAAGAAAAGATTTTCTTACATTAATTGCAACTGCCGTAGCAGAGCCTTTTTATTTCCACCCTTTAACGGTGAAGGCTGGGGTAAGTGGTTTTATAGATTACTTTAAAAAATCGCACAGCTGGGGAGAAATGACCAGGCAGGGCTTTAGCCAGTCTGCAAAACAATTGTCACCTAAACAAAAAATTACTATGTTTTTTACAGCGGGCTTAAAAAAATGGGGACTTATTGCAGCTGCTTTTTCGGTAATGTACCTTATAAGTGTTTTTGTAGAATGGATTTGGTATAAGAACAGTTTTAATGATATGGATACCGTTTTTGTCATAAAATACCTTTTTATATCCAATACTATATTTTTATTTAAATTACTGTCTGTTTTAGGCGTTTTATACTTTATTCTTCGCTTATTAAAAGAAAAAATTGCAAATTTTTTTATAATTGTAGCAGCTGCATTGATAATTGTAAGTCAGTATGGTTTGTTTTTGTATTTTGCAGAGACAAAGAATATTTTAGGTGCAGATCTGTTCTATTATAGTTCGGCAGAAATACATCAGATTTTAAGATCAAGCGGAATGCTGAATGTAAAGAATGTGGCGTTGCTTTTATTACTGGCTGCTGCTACCGCGATTCCATTATTTATGGTCACAAAATATTCCTTTAAATCATGGTATGCAGGTGCAGTATTTATTATAATTGGTTTTATTTTGATGGTGATCCCGGTTCATAAATTTCAAGTAGGCTTTATAAGTAACGAATTCCAGCAAAATGCGGCTAAAAGCAAACTATCTTATTTTATTGGTTCTTATTCTGAAAATTATATAAGTGGGCATCCTGAACTGTTCCAGTGGCTTTACCCGAATGTTGAAGCCGCTATTGATAGTAATAATTTTGACGATAAATATCCGTTTTTGAAAGAGGAGGATACGGCAGACTTTTTAGGCAGTTATTTTAATAAATCTGATGAAATACCTAACATTGTTGTTGTTATTGTTGAAGGACTTGGGCATGCATACAGTTCGCCCAATGGTTATGTAGGTAGTTTTACGCCATTTATAGATTCTTTAAGTGGTAAAAGTTTGTATTGGGACTTTAATTTAAGTTCGTCAGGTAGAACTTTTGGGGCATTGCCAACCATTGCAGGATCGCTTCCGTTTGGAAAGAGCGGTTTCTTGGAAATTGAAGAAACTCCGCAACACTATAACTTGTTTAACGTTTTAAAATATAACGGTTTTGAAACAGGCTTTTTTTATGGTGGAAATATTTCTTTTGACAGAATGGACAAATTTCTGGAGTACAGTAAGGTAGATCATATTACAGATCAGGCTTCTTTCGGAGATAAGTATCAGAAACTTCCGCAAAGTAATGGAGAAAGCTGGGGTTATGAAGATCAGGCGGTATTTACAAAAATGCTCGATGTACAAAAAGAAGGGAACGAACCTTACTTTAACATGATTCTTACCTTGTCAACCCATAATCCGTTTTTAATTAACAATACTGCATATTACGAGAATAGATTCGATGAGCAGGTAAAATCGAACCGTATTACCAATAGTCAGAAAAATTGGGCATTACAGTATAAGAAACAATTGGTTACGGTTATGAATTTAGATCATGCGCTTGAAAAGTTCTTTAACACCTATAAAAAGCGGTCTGATTTTGCTAATACCATATTTATAATTACCGGTGACCACAGTATGCCTGAAATACCGCTACAGGAAAAAATAGACAGATACCGCGTACCCCTGATCATTTATTCACCTTTGTTAAAACAGTCCCAGCGTTTTACTAATATAGTAAGTCATTTTGATATCGCACCTTCTCTGTTGGCTTATTATAGAACTAATTATAATTTAAAAACCCCTGCAAAAGTAGCATGGTTTGGCAACGGTCTAAAGGGTACTGTTGAAATGACCGGTAAAAGGTTCCCTTTAATGCAGAGTAAGGATCAGATTGCCGATTTCATATCCGGTAGTTATCATTTAAATCAAAACAATTTGTACGCTCTTAAAACAAATAATGAGGAATTGATTGAAAATGAGGTTACTAAAAATAAAATAACAAAACAGTTTAATAATTTTAAACAGAAGAACAATACATTCTATTCATCTCAAAAATTAATACCTGATTCTTTAATCGTGGAATTCTTTAGTAATAATAAATAGCAGCTTGTTACGGAAGTTACCATTTGGCGTAAAAAATGGATCATAAAAATTATGATCCATCTTGTATATAAATAATCTTTAAAAGTTTCGGGTGTATCCTATACTAAAATCAAACTGGTTGCCTTTTTGATTAATGCGGTACTCTTGATTAGAGTAAAGAAATGTTAGCGTAAAGATGTTTAATTTTTGTACGGAGAATGTATATTCACAGCCGGCTTTAAAGGTTTTAAGTTTAAAATTTTCGTTTGCAAGCAGGTTGTTTGTACTTTCTTCAGGACTTATACCAGAACCTACCTGTATACCGAAATAATCATTTGCACCTTTGGTATAATAGCGTACGGTACCGGTGTAAGAGTGTGAAATGTTTTTATGGTCTGGTGTAAGATAGGTTCTTACATTAAACCAGTAATTTTTATAGTATTTTCCAACCGATGCAGTGTACATCCAAATGTTATCACTGAAATAAAGCTGACGGTATCCTAACTCTCCTTCAAAACTTTTTGGAAGATTTGCAAATAAGGAAATACCTGTTCTGTATTTTGGAAAGATGCCGACATCTTCAGAATAGCCTGCACCAACGTAAAGATAAAAGGTTTTTGAGATACGTGGATAAGCTTCCAACTCAATCTGTTTCCCGTCTGCTCCAAATTTGTTGGCGTAATTACCTCTTAAAATTACCGAACCATATTTAGTTACCCGTTTATAACTTAATCCTACAATATGCCAGTCTTCGTCGAATTGTTTGTCAAAATGCGTCAGATTATAAATCACACTTAACGCATTTTTAGAGTTAAGTTCCCTTATTCTACTGTACATGGCTCTTGCTTCTGTATTCTTAGGGTTCAGCTCTAGAACATACAGTAGCGCTTCTTCCGCTTTGGCAGGATCGTTTGAAGAATAAATTTTTGCTTTTAATAACCATAAATCCTCTGATTTTGGATGATGCTGAAGTCCTTTTTCAACAATGCGTAATGCCTCTTGTTCATTATCATTCCAAAATTCTAAAGAACCATAGGCAATAAAAAAATCTTCGTCTGCAATCATCTGCTTTTCTAAATCTTCAAAAAGTGCCCTTGCAGAAGTTACATCATCATTCCATGTGTATAATCTTCCCAAAAAAATAGAGATGTCAGTATAATCTGGCGACTTCTCCAAAGCTTCTTTAGCCAGTGCTATAGATTTCGTATAATCTTTCTCTTCAAAAGCAATAGTTCTGGCCTTCGAAAATAGTTCGTCTGCAGTTAAGGTTTCCTGACTGTAAAGTATTACCGGAATTAAAAATGTGAGAAATAAAGTAAAATACCTCATTACAGTTTGTTATATTAATCTTCTTGTAACTATAACCGAAGATATAAAAATTATAGTTTATATGAAATAATTATTATCATGAATATGATGTTTAAGAACTAAAACGGTATATTTTATAAAACAATTATGTACATACACATTACATCATCAATAAATTTTATTGTCAAATAAAAATTATGTATGCACAAGTTGGTATAGAAACCAAATTTGCTATACATTTGCGTAATATTTAAATTGTTAATTTTATGAAAATCAAATCATTATTGGGCTGTACTTTATTGGCCGCACTTACACTAATTTCTTGTAATAATGATGATAATGTTGCGGCAGGTACTGAAAATGAAAAAATTATTATTAATAGCGACGTGCAGTCATTAAACAAAAGAATTAAATTTGAAAATTCAGGTGTTTTAGACATCATAACGCCTTCAGCCGGAAAAAATACGCCTGTACAGGCAGGCAGTCTGCCGGTTGTTTTGGTTGCCGAGGTTAATCCGCCGGTTTATGCAGGAAAAACCTTGAAGGCAACACATGTGGCAATAAACGGCAATTATGCTTATGTTTCATATAATACGGAAGGTGAGGCGTACGGCGGTGCAGTTGATGTGATTAATATATCCAATCCCAATGTTCCCCAATTGGTGGTTCAGGCCATTTTTCCCAATACCGATGTAAGTGCCGTAAGTTATGAAAATGGTAAATTATATATTGCTGGTGCTGCAAGTGTGGATGCGTTTCCAAATTTATCTTCACCGGGATTTGTTTCTGCAATGACGCTTAATAACGGTCTGCTTACCACAAATTATGTACAAACACAGTTATCGGGTAATGTTGCAACTTCTGTCACGTCAGTAGGAAACAGATATTACGCAGTATCTGGAGGTGCGGGCGATCTGGTAGCATTAGATAAAAATACCAATCAGGTTCAGGCAACCATTCCGGTAGCCGATTTACGTGCGGTAGGTCAAAACAATAACAAGATTGTGGTTCTTAGCGGAACAAGCGGAGTTAAGGTATATGACGCGAATTCTATGGCACCCCAAGGTTCTTTTGCTACATCTGTTGATGTACCGGGTGCAAAAAGAACCATAGATTTTCTTGGAAATAATTTATTGGTTTCTGAAGGATATAATGGGTTAGGAGTCTATAATTTCTCTACAGGTAGTAAATTACAAACAATTGCTGTACCTACTAATATAGCAGGTGTTGATAATGCAGACATAACAACAAATGCGGTGTCTGTTAATAATCAGAATGTATTTTTAGCCAATGGGGGTGCAGGACTTTATATCTACAAGAACGAAAATCAGGCTTTAAACCTTGTTGGGTCAGTTGCAATGAACGGTTCTTGTAATTATACCATGAGTAAGGGCGATTATATTTTTGCAGCAATGGGTAACGGCGGACTTAAGATTGCAAAAATGGTAACCAGTACGCAAACTCTTAACTGTTCTCAGTTTCCAACATATAACGGTTCTGTTTGGTTAAATGTTAATTCTAACGAGACTAAGGAATACCAGGGATCTGCTTCTTTAATGGGTGTAAACGTTAATGCAAACCTTACTTTTTGCGGGTCGCTTTCGGTATCGCAAGGGTTAAATATTAATAGTGGCGGTGTGTTTTATATGAAAGGATCTCTTGCTCAAGGGCAGCAAAGCAATCCTTGGTTGTCTTTAATTATAAACAACAACGCAGTGATGCGTGTAGAAGGGGATGTGGTTATATATGGTCACCTAATTTTAAACAGCGGAGCTAAATTAGAGTTTGTAGGAAATAATTCTTCTATTACGATTCATGGCAATGTAACTAAAGGCAGTAATGTAACCATTACGGGTACTTTTAAAGATACTTTTAATAAGCTTTAGTAAGCAAAAATCACTAAGGGCGGAATTTATTTCCGCCTTTTTTTGTTTTAATAGTACGCTACGTACTTTAATTTAAATCTGGAAGCTTTGTAAATTTAATAAAACGTGAACTTTAGTAGACATGTAGCAGAAAAGATAATAAATCTGTATCAGATTCTAAAACAATTCATCAACAAGCTCCTTATTTACCATGGCACCTGCAATACTGCCGGTTGCCACAGCATATGAAACCGACCGCATCATACTTGAATTATCGCCACACGCAAAAACTCCTGCAATGTTGGTTTTTTGAAAGGGATCTGTTTTAATATGACCCATTTCGGTCAGTTCACAACCTAGCATTGCAGGTATTTCCGAATGTTGTTTAAAGGGAACAGCTGCATACAGTGCATCAAGTTTTATTGTTTCCATGTCTTCAAAAACAATACTTGTTAAACGTCCGTTCTCATGCATCACTTCCTGAATCTTTTTCTCTATAACGGGTATGTTGTGAAATTGCAGTTTGTAGCGTTGTTCAGTGGTGAATTCAGCTTTACCGGCAGTTATTACGGTTAACTGATTGCTGAGGTTGTGTACCAGCGATGCCAGATGAATGGCTCTTTCTCCGTTTGCCATGATGGCTGTTTTCTGGTTACGAAATTCATAACCGTGACAATACGGACAGTGGATTACGGAAATTCCCCAACATTGGTCAAACCCCTTAATATCAGGCATCATGTCGGTGATTCCGGTAGCAAATATCAGTTTTTTGGCTGTAAATTCCAATCCTTCTAAAGTTTCGATAATAAAGCCTGTTTCTGTTTTCTTTCCATTTGCTGCAAACCCCCTTTGTAATTTTACGGTAGAATAGTTTAATACTTGCGTTAGTGCTTTATTGGCTATTGCTGCAGGTGTTTCTCCATCTTGGGTAATAAAGTTGTGCGAATGCGGCGTTTGTCGGTTACATGGTAATCCGCTGTCTATAATAAGTACGTTGCGTAATGAACGTCCTAATGCCATTGCTGCCGAAAGTCCGGCGTAGCTTCCGCCGATGATGATTACGTCAAAATTGTTTGCTGTATTCATTTTTATTTCTTTAATAGATGAATCTCATGCAAATATAATATGTTTTTAATTAATGCGATATTGTTGCGTTAATAAAATTAAATTGTTTTGCCGTAAATTTGTAAAAGAAATAAAGAAAACATGAAACGCAGGAATACGCCTTCAAAAGAAGCCGTGCTTAATCTGCTCACAGATGTAGGCAAGGCAATGAGTCACGATGCCATTGAAAAGCAAATTACGGTAGATATAGACCGTGCCACTATCTATAGGGTGCTGAACAGTTTTTGCACAGACGGACTGGTACATAGGATTGTAGCCGAAGACGGTAAGCAGTATTTTGCCATTTGCAACAAGTGTGAGGATAAGAAACAAAGTGATCATCATTTTCATTTTCGTTGTACGGTTTGCCAAACAATTGAATGCCTGCCGGAAACGGTTCGTTTTTCAACTCCGAAAGGTTACAGCGTGAGCAGTGTAAACTGTGTGCTTACAGGAACTTGTAATGATTGTGCTGAGGCATAAGATCTGCACATAATTATACCCTTAAAGTAAATTTGCTATAATACCATGCCTCAAAACGAAGGTTCTTTTTTATAAAAAACGTATCTTTATAAATCATGTAAATAAATACTCTATGATGAAAAGAAATCTTTTAATAGCAATGATGTCGCTTGCGTTCGTAGCATGCACCGATAAGAAAGAGCAGGAAAACACCGAAAAGTTAACTGTTGAAACTACCGAAGTTACTGCCAATCCTACGGAACTTTTAGGTAAAGAATGGAAACTGAAAGAACTGTACGGAAATAAAGTTGTTACGGACACTACAGCTGCAAAGCAACCGCACATAAACTTTAACGATCTTGTAAAAGCTTCAGGTAATCTGGGCTGTAACGGCTTTGGTGCAAAAGTGGAATTTGCGGGCAGCAACAGCATTAAAATTTCCCAAATTGTATCAACTAAAATGGCATGCGGCTCTATGGAAACCGAAGTGCAGTTTGGCGAAGCTTTACGAAACGCAACAAATTATATCAACTCAGGAACTACGCTTTATCTGAATAATGCAGAAAACACTACGGTTGCCGTGTTAGAATCGGATAAATAAAAATAACAATTAACTATCACGAACAATACACCCAAATATACTTGATATACAGATAGCCGTAAATTCGGGTAGATTTTTAGTAATGAGTTCTCGATAAGCTCGAACTGACGTTGAGAAAAATTGTATCGAGAAGTTTTTTATGGAAAGTTTTCGAAAGGCACCCTTGGGTTTATATTTGTAAAATATGTAACTAATTATAAAGAGAAAAGTACAGATGAAAAAACGAATAATAAATAATACCGACCTTGAAATTGCGCCTATAAATTTTGGAGGCAACGTTTTTGGCTGGACATTGAATGAAAAAGAATCGTTCCATATATTGGACAGGTTTTACGAGGCTGGATTTAATTTTATCGATACCGCCGATACCTACTCATGGTGGGTAAACGGAACAGGCGGTCAGTCCGAAGAAATCATTGGTAAATGGATGCGCGAAAGAAAGAACAGGAATAACATAGTGCTGGCTACAAAAGTGGGATCCGAAACCAAAGAACACGGTTTTGACATCAGTAAAAAACACATTCTTAAATCTGTTGACGAATCCCTAAAACGCCTTAAAACCGATCATATTGATCTGTATTACACGCATTTTGATGATAATGTAACTCCGGTTGAAGAAACGCTGGCAGCTTATGATGAAATTATTAAGGCAGGTAAGGTACGATACATAGCGGCTTCCAACGTTTCTCCGGAAAGGCTGATAGAATCTTTTAACGTGGCAGAAAAGAATGATCTGCCGAAATATGTTGCACTACAGCCTCATTATAATTTGGTGGAAAGAGAAAAGTTTGAAACACAGTATGCCCCTTTGGTTGAAAAATATGGCTTGAGTGTGTTTCCGTATTTTTCATTGGCAGCCGGATTTTTAACGGGAAAGTACAGAACAGAGGCTGATTTTGAACAAACGGCAAGGGGCGGTGGAATTAAAAAATATTATAATAAAGAAGGAAAAGCAGTATTGGCAGCATTGGATCATGTTTCAGCAAAACACAATTCCCAACCTGCAACAGTTGCGTTGGCTTGGCTGTTGGCTAATCCTTTAATTACGGCACCCATCGTTAGTGCAACAGGCGAAAATCAGTTGCAAACTATTTTTAAAGCACCACAATTACAGCTGGATACAGAAGATATTAAATTTCTTAACCAAGCGGATAAGTAATCTGAATTGATACGGAATGAAATCCGTAATTTTATAATCTTTTAATGAGACTGCAGCATCAGGAATATGTAACAAAAATCTGATGCTGCAGTTTTTTATTCTTTACTGGCAGGGTTGCTTTTACAGAAAACTGTTTTTTTTATGATGGGTTTTTAATAACTTTATACAAATTGCTATTTAAATAAAACTATTGCTATGAAAAGAATTACAACTATTGCATTGGCGTGCCTGTGCGTAACTGCCACGCATGCGCAAAAAATCAAGGAACTTTCCGATAAAGAAAAACAGCAGTACAGCAAACAAGACAGTGTAACGGTGATGACTACTGTAGGGCCGATGAAACTGCCGCCACCTTACGCAACAGAATCGGTAACCTTCAGACATGTAATGGCAGATTGGCCCGAAAATCAGTTGCCAAAAATGCCTGCCGGATTTAAAGTGGAACGCCTGGCATCTGATCTTAAAAACCCGCGTACTTCTTACATTGCACCCAACGGTGATATATTTGTAACCGAGTCAAATACCTTTAACAGCGCAGACAGAATCACAATTTTACGAGATGCCGATAAAAACGGCAGCTACGAAGTACGGGAAGTGTTTGCCGAAAATTTGAAACTTCCGTTTGGGACCTTAATCGTTAAAGACCAGTTTTATGTGGCATTAAGCGACGGGTTGTATGTATATCCTTACAAAAAAGGCGATCTGAAATTACAGGGTAAGGGTCGTAAAATTGTGGAGCTTCCGTCGGGTGGATACAACAACCACTGGACGCGAAACATCATCACCAATAAAGATCAGACAAAAATTTATATATCGGTTGGATCTGCAAGTAATGTGGGCGAGTACGGATTGGAAAAAGAAGTGCGCAGGGCTGCCATTTTAGAGGTAAATTTAGACGGATCTGGCGAAATTATTTATGGTTCGGGCTTAAGAAATCCGGTGGGAATGGACTGGAATCCGGTAGATGGTTCGTTGTGGACGGCTGTAAACGAACGCGATAATCTGGGCGACGGTTTGGTGCCCGATTATGTAACAAAAGTACAGAAATCAGGGTTTTACGGCTGGCCGTATTCGTACTTTGGCAACATAGAAGATCCGCGATTAAAAGGTATCCGTCCCGATCTGGTTAAGCAGGCGCTTGTACCCGATGTTGCGGTGGGAAACCATACCGCTTCTTTGGGTCTGACTTTTTATGCAGGATCTAAATTTCCTGAAAAATACAGAAACGGTATTTTTGTTGCCCAGCACGGTTCATGGAACAAATCGTCGTTCTCTGGATACAAAGTGGTGTTCATTCCTTTTAAAGATGGAAAACCAAGTGGCAATCCCGAAGATTTTATGACGGGTTTTATTGCAGATCATGAAAAAGCGAAAGTGTACGGAAGACCGTCTGCTGTTAAAAATCTTCCTGATGGTTCGCTGCTTGTTAACGACGATAGCGGAAATGTTCTATGGCGAATTTCTTATACAGGTAACTAATTTTTATTAGTTATGAGGAAATTTTTAGCAGTGCTTTTTTTCCTGATTACAGTTCTTAAAGTTCGGGCACAAGATTCGCTGCATTCCACCTTGTTGCAGGATTTGGTGATTAGTACTTCCGGTCCGCAAATGTATCCGTTGCAGGTGTCTGACAGTATTTTTCAATTGCCGGCTTCGGTCGCGAAATTAGATACAAAACTTTTACAGAGCAACAACAGGGTAGAACTGGCACCGATACTCAATACCGTACCGGGGGTGCTTATGCAGTCGGCTACGTTTAACACCAACCGGTTATCCATTCGGGGAATTGGCGCGCGAACGCCTTACGGAACCAACAAGGTACGGGCGTTTTTTGGCAATATTCCGCTTACGGGCGGGAACAGTGAAACAACCATTGAAGATATAGATCTGGAATTTCTTCAGAATATACACATCATTAAAGGACCGCTTTCAAGTGTGTACGGTGCCGGTTTGGGTGGTGCCGTTCTGCTTCAACCAAAAACAGCCGATCCTGATCAGGTGCAGGCGGGCGTTTCTGCAACGGTTGGATCGTTCGGATTGATAAAAAACCGAATTTTTGCATCGTATGGTGCCCATACTTATAGTTTTAATGTGGGATACCATAAGGTTCAAAGTGACGGATTCCGTGAAAACAGTCAATATTATCGGGAAGGGGTAACCATAACAGGCGATGCCTTCTGTAAGAAAAATTCAAAATTGACTTATCTGTCGCAGTTCACTTCATTGCAGGCGTACATTGCCAGTTCTATTGATAGGGAAACGTTTTTAAACAATCCTAAAGCAGCGGCTGCAAACTGGAAAGAGGCAAAAGGATACGAGGCATATAAAAATTTTATGGTGGGTTTAAATTACGATTTTGCCTTGCATGAGAACATTACTTCGGCGACATCTGTTTTTTATTCGTTGAAGGATAGTGATGAACCGCGCCCATTTGATATTTTAAGGGAAAAAACCGAAACCTTTGGTGCACGTTCGCAGTTTGTAGGCAGTTGGCAGTTGGATGGAAAACTTTTAAAGGCAACGGTTGGGGTTGAGTTTTTTCAGGATGGATATGATGCGGCAACTTTAGAGAATTTGTATCTTGAAAATAACGGAAGCGGAAGTTTGGCAGGTGCTGATAAAAACCAACTGTTTCAAAGACGGAATTTTGTAAATGTTTACAGCCAGCTGCGGTATGTTTTCTCTGAAAAATGGGAGCTGAATGCCGGACTTAACTACAATAAAACATCATTTGTGCTGCAGCAAAAGTATCCGCTTGACAACGTTTATGATACGCCTTATGAATACAACGGAATCTGGGCTCCGCAAATCGCATTGTCTTATCTGCCATCAAAACATCAAACGATATATGTATCTGTGGGAAGAGGATATTCACTGCCATCAATCGAAGAAACAATGGATGATAACGGACAGGTAAATACGTCGATCAAACCGGAAAACGGCTACAATGTTGAATTAGGTACAAAATTATTTTCTGTCGATAAACGATTTTATGCAGAAGCAGCTCTTTACCGAATGAAAGTGAACGATTTGTTGGTGGCACACCGGGTGTTGGAAGACCAATATGTTGGTGTAAATGCCGGCAGTACGGTTCACATGGGGTTAGAATTCATGGCACAGTACAAGTGGCAGTTGGGCAGAAAAACGCTGGTGATACCTTATGTGTCTGCTGCATTGGGTAATTTTAGGTTCGATGATTTTAAACAGAACGATCAGGATTTTTCAGAAAACGATCTTACCGGAGTGCCTAAAAACCAGTTTACAGGTGGTTTTATGTTCAATTTACCTTATGGTTTTGGTTTAAAAGCCGATTATTTCTTTGTTGATAAAATTCCGTTAAACGATGCCAATGCTCTTTTTTCTGATGCGTACAGCCTTTGCAATGCCGCTGTGAATTGGCAGGGTAAGGTTATAGATTCTTTGTCTTTATTGATAAATGTTGGAGTAAATAATCTTTTTAACGAACAGTACGCCTCAATGGTTCTGGTAAATGCCACAGGTTTTGGCAACAGCGCACCTAGATATTACTATCCGGGACAGCCGGTGAATTATTTCGGATCGTTTCAGTTAAAGTATGTTTTTTGATATTAACAGAAATTTTGTTTTAGTTAGTTTAGCCGACGTAAGAACTAAATAGCCTGAAATCTGTGTGTTTTTTTCTGTTTTATAAAGATCTGCAATTGTTAATTAATATTGAAACTTCATGAGTTATAAGTATTTTTTTATA
Organism: Paenimyroides ummariense; assembly: GCF_900115115.1. GTDB lineage: Bacteria > Bacteroidota > Bacteroidia > Flavobacteriales > Flavobacteriaceae > Flavobacterium > Flavobacterium ummariense. Next base: position 167,331 of record NZ_FOVI01000005.1, on the reverse strand, counting down.
GTTTTGATACAACTTAACAAACAAAATAGTTCCATGGAATGTCACGTATTAACAGCGTCAAGGGTAAAAGACCTTGAAAGACAGACCAAAAAAGCACTACAAGACGGTTGGCAGCTTAAGGGCGAATTGTCTGCAATTGAAATTCCTACAATAAACAGTTCAAAAACCGTATTTTATCAGGAAATCAAAAAATCATAATTTAAAAACAGGCTGCAATGCCTGTTTTTTTTATTTGTAAAAGAATATTATCAATTCACCTCAAAATTCTCGTTAAACCATTTTAGCTGGTTGTAGCTGTTGATGAATTTCAACCGCAGATCTAACAACTTTTGTTCGGCCTCCAAGAGCTTGTTTTCACGTGTGTTGATTAAAAAAAGCGAACTTTCACCGTTGCTGAACCGGATCTCTTCGGCATTTAATAAACGTTTGTAGTTTTCAATATTGCTCTGCATCAGGTTTATTTGCGACTGATAACTTATAACTTCATTTTTATATGCAGTGATTTTTGCATTTAATTCTTGTTGTTTGTAATCGGCATCAAACTGGTTTTGCTCAATTTTATATTTGGCAATCTGGTAATCGGCGCGCGCTTGTCTCAAGAAAATCGGGATTTCCAGCTTTAAACCGTATTGGTAATTGTTTTCAAAAAGGGGCAGTAGTTCGGTTTCGTAACTTTCTTTATTGAAAAAATTATAGGTAAAATCCAGTTTTGGCAGCAAACTTTGTCGTTTCAGCCTACGCTGACTTTCTAAAATATTGAATTTCTGCTGATAATATTGCAATGCCGCATGTCGGTTAATATCCCGTTGATCGATCAATGCCAGTAAAACGCCATAATTTTCATACGATTCTGCCTGCGTTATTTTTTGCGATGGAATTATTAGTTGCTCCACATCATAAGGTTGCTGGTTTTCGGTCCATAAAAAAACCGAAAGCTCTTGCGTGGCTTTTATAAATTTAAGGTACGCATCTTGTTTCTCTACTTCATAACTCTGCAGTTGCGAAACCACTTCGGTAGTATCAATGGCTGCACGTTCGCCGTATTCGTAAGTTTTTTTGGTAAGGATCAGTCGATCTTCGTTTATAGCAACGGTACGACTTTGCAGCAGGTACTCTTCGTACATACGAACCCAGTTCCAATAGGCATTATCGGCGTTAAGCAGCAGTTCGTTTGTAAGCAGTTTTTGTTCTGCCTGAGTCATTTGTAAAGCAGATTTTGCCTGATCCAACAACGCCCGACGTGTATCGTACAAAAGATTTTTCGCCAATGGAACCGTTACTCCAAACTGATACAAGCCACCACGGGTATCGCTGTTGTTTAGTTTTTGACCGTTAATATAGTTGTAACTTCCGTTTAGTTCTATACCGTACCAGGTTGGAATTTCTAAACCCACATTGGTTTGCTTGTAATATTCGGTACCGTCTATGGTTTTAGAACCGTTTTTGGCATCAACCAAGGGATCGAAATTTCCGCGTGCCTTTTGAATTTCAGCTTCGGCAATCTGATTTTGTAAACGATAGTTGTAAGCCAGCGGATGATAACTTTTCACAATAGAAATAAATTCATTGTGGCTCATGCGCAGCGTATCCTGCCCAAAACCGGCTATGCTTATAAGCAGCATTAGCGTAAAAACGATATTGTTAAACTTTATCATTTTTTCTGGGTAGATTTATCGGTTTTCACGGTATAGTAATCGGCAGGGAAACCGTTGATGTTTCGCCACAGTTCGTACCAGATCGGTACGTCGTTCAAAATAGCGATTCCCTGAACGCCGGCACCCATTTTTATTTGGGGCGGCCATGGTTTTTTACCTTTTTCTTCAACAACCAGCGCCTTGAAAAGTCCGTTGGTGGTTATGTTGCTTTCAACAGCAATTACTTTACCGGCAAAGACTCCGTAACTGGTGTTGGGCCATCCCGAAAAAACAATTGCAGGAAAACCATCGAAAATACACATAACACGTTGTCCGGGTTTTACTAAAGGAAGATCTACCGGTTTTATGTATATTTCAACGGCGTAATCAACATTTAACGGCACGATAGAGCCGATGCTTTCTCCGTCTTTTAATATTTCACCGATACCCGATTTGCTCAATTGAACAATTTGCCCGTCTTGCGATGCCAGAACATAATACAATCCCTGACGAATTTTATAGTTAGACATTTGACTTTCCAATTTGGCAATTTCACCAGTACTGCTTTCAATTTGTCCCATACTTGTAAAACGCTCGCCTTGAATTTTACTTAATTTTTCGGTATAATCTTGCACCGTGGCATTCTGTTCAATGTTTACGGTAATGATTTCTTGTCGGGTTTGTGCCAGTTTGTTTTCGGCTGCGGTTTTCTTGGCTAACGCGTTTTGGTACGATACACTGCGTTGTTGAAACTGTGTAAGCGATACCAATCCTTCATCGTACATTTTTTGCTGACGTTCGTATTGGTCTCCCGAAAGGTTCAGCTCGTTGTTTGCTGCTTTTAGTTCGGCTTCTTCTGCAGCAAGTTTGTTGTTCAGTTGTTGAATCTTTACTTTTAACTGTTGTAGTTTCAGTTCGCGCGCACTGTTCAATGCTTCAAGTTGTGCATCGGTAGTTCCAATTTTGGCTTCGTAAAAATCACGCACGCCTTTTTTTGCTTCCACCTGATCTTCGGTACGCGAAAGTAGCAACGGATCCATATAATCTTCCTTAATTTCAGAAAGTTGCAAAATAGTATCACCTTTTTTAACGTAATCACCGTTTTTTACGTGCCATTTGGTAATTCGTCCGGGAATAGGTGAATTAAGCATTTGCGGGCGTTGTTCCTGATAAAGTGTGGTTACTGTTCCCGTAGTTTTTATATTTTGTGTCCACGGTAAAAAAAGAGTAATAATAGCCAGTGCCATAAAAATGTAGAACCACCTCTTTACTCGTGAATTTCTGTGAACATGATATATGTTTTCAAAAGATTTTGGTTTCATCGATGCTGTTTCTTTAATTTTTAGGAGACTTGTTTATTTAATGTGGATGACATTGCCGTTTTGTACCGATAAGATATTGTCTGCTGCATTGACTAATTCCTCGTTTTCTGAAACAATTACTATGGTTGTTTTTAATTTGATCTTTTTCAAGTAATCAGTCATTTTCCCTGCAAAATCCTGATCCATTCCGTCCACAGGATCTTCTAACAACAACAATCGTTTGTTACCTAACATGGCACGCAACAACAATATTTTTTTGCGGGAACTGAAAGAAAGTTCGGTGTCGGTATCACTTAAAGGCGTTAATAAACCTTGTGTAAACTGACTCGAAAAATCTTCAATACCCCATTCTTCGGCTAAATTTAGTACATCTTGTGTTTGATAATTTTCTTTGTCAAGCGTAATATTATCTAAAAGTGTACCTTTAATAATGTGCATATCTTCCAGATAAATTCCGGTTTGTTCCCTAAAAGTAGCTTTGTTTATGTTGCTTAACGGCACTTTATCAAACAAAATGGTTCCGTTGGTAGGCTCGTAAAAACCTGCCATCATGTTCAATAGTAACGATTTACCCGATCCTAAATAACCTTTAATAACGGTTAGGCTGTTTTCGGGTATTTCAAAATTAATGTTGTTGATGATCGGTTTTTGATCGTTAAAATGAATGCTTACATCTTTAAAAATTATTTCCATACCATTTTTACTGTCAGGAATTTCAATGTTAGAATCGCTTTCTTCAGGCAATTCGGTTACTTTACTCAATTTGGTGAGCGATGTAATCACATCATAATAACTTTCCAGACTTTTAATCAGCTTTTCAACAGCGGTAAGTATCGTTAAAACAACAATTTCTGCTGCAACGAAAGCTCCGATGTTCAACTCTTGATTGATAAGCAGGTAGGTACCAATGGAAAGCATCAGCAACGTAATAAGAACCTTAAAAAGAACAATAGTCCAATATTGCAGCAACAATACTTTAAAATGGCTGGTACGGTGTGTAAGGTATGATAACACTCGGTTGTCTGTTCCCTTTAAATGGGTATCGCTTTTAGAGTTGATTTTAAACGTTTTTACCGATCCGGCGATGTCTTCTAACCAAGATGCCACTTCGTATTTTTTATCGCTTTCTTTCAAGCTTGATTCGATCCCCGAGCTTGATGTGAATCGAAAAATAACAATGACAAGGATAAATACCAATGCACCAAAAACCAGAAACCACGGGTGATAGAAAGATAATAATATAATTCCGAATACGATTTGAATTAAGGCAGTAGGAATTTCGAGCAATATTTTAGAAATACCTTTTTGCAGGTTGGGAACATCAAAAAAGCGGTTCACCAGTTCGGGAAGATAGTATTTTTTTGTTGTTGCCAAATTGGTTTTTGGCAGCTTTTCTGCAAACGCCAGCGAATATTCTACAAACAATTTCTGTTGGATTTTTTCAATGATCTGCATAACGCGTATACGGAAAAAACCTGCCAAGAAGGTTCCGAAAACCACAAAACCAATAAGAATATATAAAGAGGTAACCATAGTAGCACCCATAACGTAACTAACAATTGCCTGTATGCCCAACGGTATGCTTAACTGCACCAAACCACTTAAAATGGCATAGATATAAATGCTGGCTACGTCTTTTTTTTCTTTTGTTATATAGGTAAACAGTTTTCTGCTGTTAAATTCTGTCTGTGTATTTTTTGCCATATAAAGCTTTTCCTTACGGTTGTTGATTAATTGAATAGTTATTTGAACTATTTAAATCGATGTAAAAATAAAAAAATTATATGGCTCTATTTCAAAGATTCACTGCTTTTTATTGTTAATTGTATTTTAAAAGTGATAAAAATTGGCATTTTAATTACAAAAGATAAGCACTTGAATTTTCTAATTGAATTCTAATTTTTCGGTTGTTTTTTTATAGCTATTTTTGGAAATCATAAATGTTTTAAATAAGACATTTTCTTTAGCTCTAAGTCTGCAAGCAATTGCAGGCTTTTTTGTTTATACTTAAGCAAATCAAACACAAAACCTATTTAAGTTAGATCTTACACATTCGCTAAATAAAATTTAAAATCAAACAGCTAAAATTCTTTAATACCTAAGAGTACGGTTCTTAAAGAATTATTTTATTGTTAAGTTTTGGTAATAATGAATAATATGTTGTGACAGTAACATAAATATGCTATATTTAATGCCATAATTGTTGTGAAGATATTTAAAAATTAACGTTTTATTCAAATTTTAACTTGAATGTATAAGATAACCGATGAACTTAATATTAATGGGTTCAGTGTAAATTCTATAGATTATTATATTGAGAGAAATGGGGGCAACCGATCTTTTGAAGGGTTGGATTATTTCTGTATATTAATTGTAATAAACAATTCTGCTGTTACGATTGATGGAATTTTATACGAACTTAAACGGGGCAGTCTTGTTTTTGTGGGACCTTTAAAAAAAGTAGTTTTCTGCGAAGAAAGCGAAAAAAAAGGCAGTGTCTACGCATTGGTGTTTTCGGCATCGTTTTTTGAAAGGTCGGCAAAAGATTCGTTAATGCTTAATTCTGATCTTTTCTTCGATAAATCTTCTAAAGTAGTGGTTACACAGGCTTCAATTCCTATCGATGAAGTGCTGAAACTGATCATTACCAGATTAGATCTGTACAAAACAAAGCAGAATAACGGCTTATACATTTCTGTAGCACACAATTGTGTAGAAGCCCTTTTATTAGACGGACTTTTCTATGTTGACGAGAAAGCCTACGAAGAGCAGAACGATGTTCGTAAATTTACTTTTATTGATATAGTAAACAGATTCAGGGTACTTTTGCAAAAGCATTACCAGATAGAAAAACATGTAAGCTTTTATGCAGAACAACTGTTCGTTACACCTAGAAGATTGAGCGAAATGACAGAGTCTGTTTTAGGGCGAAGTGCAAAGCAGGTCATCATAGATAAAGTGGTTAGTGAAGGGATACGTATGCTGAAGCATTCTAATTTTACCGTGTCTGAAGTTGCCTATCAGTTGGGCTTTAACGACGAAGCTAATTTTAGCACCTTTATAAAAAAGCACACTACCAAAAATCCGCGTATGATTAGGCATGCAGGTTAACTTTCTGTTAGTTATACACTGCCAATATTAAGAACATATGCTTAAAGGTTATTTTGCTGTAAAGTTGTGATAATAGTCATGTTTTATTTAAAAACAAATCCGTAAATTTAGATCAGTGAATGTAAAACCTGCTAAATTACGGGTGTATGTTTTTAAGAATAATAACAACTGCTTTATTACTTGGATCTTTAAACTGCGAGCTGTACGCACAAAATAGTGTTACGCTGAATGTGAATTTGTACCCTATACAAACATTAGTGGTAAATCCTTCGCAAAAAGTGGTAAACTTAGAATACAATACCCGTGAAGATTACAGCAACGGCATAGTATCCGAACAACAAGACCATTTAACCATTTACAGTACCGGCGGATTTCAGGTTAAGGTAAGTACCGAAACTGCTGCTGCCGATAATGGATTGTTAGACAATATTACCGTAATACCTACCTCTGGATCTAATCCGTTAAATCAATCACACGTGGTTTATACCAATAAAAAAATTAATCAGGATGAACAGCCGATAATTTCTGCAACTAAAGGTGCTATTAATAAAAATGTAAACATTAGTTATAAAGGTGCGGGTAATGATGCCCTAATTGAATTTGCTAAAAGCAGCACAGCTGTAAACCATACGTACACGGTGGTATATACCATAGTTTCACAATAAAACATTTACATATAACCTTAACGTTAGTATTTGGATACATGAAAATTATAATAAAATTTTTGTGTAAGGATGCTTTTGTAAAAAACTACAAGTTTTAAGCATATTTTAATAAGTAGCATAAACATGCTATTGGGTACTTTTGTAACCGATTTACAACAGGGGGAAAACGTTGTAAATTCAAATATAGCAAAACTTACATAAGCAACAAAGTAAAACTAACAAAAAATGAAAAAATTATTCATTACATCTTTAATGATGGTGTGCGGCATCGCAGCAGTGGCACAAACAAATACAGATAATGTTACATTAAACGTAAAGTTAAACCCTATCCAAACTTTAGTAGTAAATGCTCAGCAAAAAACGGTTAATATCGACTATACTACAAAAGATCATTACAAAGATGGTGTATCATCAAAACAAGCAAACCACCTAAATATCTTCAGTACCGGGGGGTTTGAAGTAAAAGTAAAATCAAGTGGCTCTGAATTGACCAATCAGGGGACTGCCGGACCTAATGGAAACATTGATGTTGCTACAATCAATATTGTTGCTACGCAAGCTGCTCAAAACTCTTTAGCAGATGCTCAATATGGGCAAAATGTAGCTTTATCTAATAATGAAGGTATTATTGTTTCTTCTACAAAAGGAGCAAGAGATAAAAATATCGATATTGAGTATAAAGCAGCCGGTAATGATGCGTACCTTGACAAATATGTAGCAAACCAAACACCTACTACATTTTCTACAGTAGTAACTTATACAATCTACGCTAAATAGTAGCATTAAAATAATTATTTATTAAAGTGCTGCAATGTTCTGCAGCACTTTTTTTAAATATAAATTTTGTGGTTATGAAAGCAACTGCGTTTTTTTTAATTGCCTTATGCTGGTGTTCTAACGTATGTGCACAAACCGGTGTTTCGGTATCGCCTCCGCGATTGTATTTTGAATCGGATGCCGGTAAAAGCAGCCGACAAAAAGTTACAGTGACAAATGTGAGTGCTACGCATGTTATGAATTTGGCAGTAAGTACCGGCGACTGGCGGTATAACGAAATGGGCGAAAACATGATGTTCCCTGCAGACAGTCTGGAAACTTCCTGTGCAGGTTGGGTTAGTATCAGCAAGGCGGATAGTTATTTTTCTTTGAAACCTGGCGAAAATAAAGAGGTTGAAGTAAATATTACGGTTCCCAATACTTTTTCTGGCGATCCTGCTGCACATACTGCCATGCTGTACGTTACACAGATGAATCCGGTAGATGATGTTGACAGTAAAGGTGCAAATATTAAGGTAAGCGTACGTTCTGGCATAAAATTATTTCACCGTACCAACGAAATAAAAAAACGTAAGCTGGAAATTGAAAATATACTGTTTGATAAGAAAAACAATCGAATGGAATTGTACTTTTCCAATAACGGCAATATCTGGGCAGACGGTATTGTGTATCCCGAATTGTTCAATGCAGCTACAGGTAAAAAAACAGTATTAGACCATATTGTATTCTACACCATGCCTGCAGATAAACGTAAAATGCTGATTGCTTTACCTGACAATTTAGAAAAAGGAAAATATACGGCAAACATTCTTATTGATTACGGCGATGAAAATACCATAGAAATGGGCGAATTATCTTTTACCAATGAATAAATGTGTTCTTTTTATCTTCCTGTTATTGTTGGTATATACTGCAAAAGCTCAGAATTTGAATGTAGACAGTAACAACTATGCGAGTATTGATTCTTACAATGGTATCGTAAAAAGTAATGCCTACAAGGTATGGATCGATGGTAACGGAAATCTGAATCTGCCTACCTGGCGGGTATCAGCTCGTGTAAAACAGCCTATTTCAAATGGAAATCAGGTTTTTCCTGCCGATAAAATAAGTCTGTTACCCACCACTACTTATGGTCAGTTAAACGGATCTGCAATACCCACTATAAACCAAATTGGCATGCCGTTGCAAACTTTTTTGCAGCAGGGACAGGAAGTTTTTCTGGTTCCACAATCACAAGCAGGATTATTTAATAGTGCCGGCGGTGGAAATCCCTATTACAACTTTCATATTCCGTTCGATTTAAAAGTAGAAGGCGGTGCTTATCTTTCGCAATTCACTACCTGGTCACAATTTACAATGGTTGTAGAATTTAGGTTTTACGATAATAAAAATCAGGTACGCGGATTGCAGGAACGTTATTATACCTTGCAAATTGCAACATTAAGCGGAAGTCCGCAAACACCGGTAAATCAGTTGGCAATAAAAGTAGCTTCAAATGCCGTAAATGGTCTGTTGGAATTAAAAACCAAACAAGATTATCTGCAAGGGGTAAGCGTAAAATATTCTAACGGATTAATGATATCTGCCAATACAAATTATCAGGTACAGGTAACGGCATTGCAGCCCAATTTTACATCAACCACAGGTAATATGTTACCACTGAATACGGTGAATTTGTCACTTATACCGGTATCTAATAATCAGGCAGCGGTGTTTCCTGTTGGCCTGTCTGCAACTTCGCAGAAAATAGCATCGGGTTCATCAACCCAAAGTGCGCAGGTGTTTTTTGATATAATGTATGCCACAAAAGTAAACGATGCAAATCTTATAAACGCAAAACCGGAACAATACACCACTACGTTACAATACGAGATTGTTCCACAGTAATTAGTATCAATTAAAATGTTTCCTTCCTTTCTTTTAAGACTGCTGCTTGTTTTTTGCTGCACTGTTGCCTGCTGTAAGGTACAGGCACAATCTGCTGTAGAAATGAAGGTAGAAACAACCGAGGCAGCCGGAAGGCAGAATATTTTAGATTTAGTAGTAGCGTTAACCAATACATCGGCAAGCAGTTTCAACGGAACTTTGCATATTAAAACTCCTGATGGGTTTAAAAGTATTTCGGGTTCTGAAATTTTGGTACAATTAAAACCCGAACAACATATCTTTATTCCTTTAAAAATTATTAAGGGTAAAACTGCCGCTGCTGGAGCAACAGATATAGTGGTAGATCTTGTTAACGATAAAAAAGAATCAATCGTTAAAAAAAGCATTACGCAACAGGTAGAAGTGAATAATGCTATGAGTTTGCAGGCTGTAACACCTACAATTTTTCTTACCAATACAAACGATTCGCTTTCGGTGAAAGTAAATGTAACAAATCTTGGCAACCAATCGCAGCAAGTTTTTGTAGTTTTTAATATTCCGGAACTTACGGGCGAAGAAAGTTTTTTTGAGCAAACCGCTGTTATTGATGTTCGTAAAGATTCTATTTTCGACTTTAAATTTTGGGTGCCGAAATCGTTATTAGACAAATCGCAGTTTGCTGTAAACGTAGCGGCTATGCGGGGTACCGAGAAAATAGTCTTCGGCAGTCTTTCGGTTAATGTTCAGAATGTATCGTCGGTAAAACGTTACGAAGACATTAATAGTTTGGCGTATGCACGATACTATCAAAAAAACAGCCTAACTGCAAGTTACCGTACCAGCGGAAACGATACCGGTGTGTATCAGTTGATAGGATCGGGCGATATTGACCTGCCTGCGGGATATTTATCGGTTAGCGGAAATATTTATAAGGCAGATAGTCAGAACGAACCGCTTATAAGCAACACCTATCTTGCATATCGTTTAGATAACCACCAGCTAAAGGTAGGAAATATTAGTCAGCAGCTTGAACTTCCCATGTTCGGTCGCGGTATTCAGTTCGATACTTCAGATAAAACACAGAACAACAGGCTGCAGGCAGGTTTTATTGACGATAACTTTAACTTAACCCAAAAAGATGCTTTTTTAAAAAGAGGATACGGCTTTTATGCTTTGGGTACTTTCGGTGCCAACAACCCGTCTGATCAGAAAAGTTTCAATTATGTTTTTAAAAAGGATAATATGGAACAGGTGGGGCATAACATGGTAGGTCTTGAGAATGTTAAACAAATTACGAAAGATTGGAACTTACGTTTGAAGGCACACGGGGCAATTAGCCACTACGAACGTTTTAATAAAAACCAGCCATCGTACGCTTTGGAAACGCAGTATAACGGTTTGGTTAAAGATATACGCTTAAGTGGAAATTATTTTGTAAGCAGCAGCTATTTCCCCGGAAACCGCAGAGGAGTGGTTCAGTTACAGCAAAATTTCATAAAAAATCTTAAAAGGGAACGTATGGTGTATGCAAATATTTTTTATTCCGATTTTGCACCCCAATCCTACACTTACAGTTTTAATATGAAAACCACCACGTTTCGGTTAGATACAGGTATAACCATTCCCCGCCTTAAAAATATTGGCAGCTCTTTAGGTTTACAGTATTATAAGGAAACAGGTAATGCTTTTTCATGGATTGTTCCCAATGGTTTTTTGTCAATGGAAGCTTGTCGCGTAACCGAAAATTTCAACTGGTTAAGCAAAAATCAAAAGCATTCGGTAGTTTTGGGGATTGAAGAAGGTTTGGTACAAATGTCAAACAAAAACAAGGTATATCCGCAGTTAAAAATAAATTCTATTTACAGTTATAAAGGGTTTAACGCAAGTGCGACTTATCAGCACGGAAGTTATTTTTTGTCTGAATATTCTTCGTTGTTGGTAATGGATCAAAATCAGAACGATTTCAACAGGTTCACGCTTTCACTATCAACAGATCATAAATTTATAGATAATAAACTTTTTGTAAGAAGCGGGGCTGCTTATTTAAATGATTTCATCTCGGGCGAAACGCCTTCTGCTTTCCTTAATTTACAATATCTGCCAACAGATAAATACCGTTTTTATTTGAATTCGTCATGGTTTCATTACAGCAAAGCAACCGTTTTTCAAAATGCCGGAATGTTTGTTGTTGAAGCCGGAATGACTGTGAATTTAGGAAGCAGGGCAGCATCAGCAGGCAGAAAAGGAACATTATCTACATTTGTTTATTATGATAAAAACGGAAACAGTATATTTGATGAAAACGATGAACCTGCTCCGGATTTTTTCATCACAATTGATAAAACAACATTTAAATCGGATGCAAACGGACAAATAAAATACAAAAGTTTGCCTTTTGGTACTTACAGAATACAGCCTGTTTTACAGAATGGATGGTTCACGGAAGGCACCGAGTTGGTCATGAGTGATTACAACCAACAGATAGTTGTAGCACTGCACCAGAATGGATCTTTAAAAGGGAAAATACAGTATCGTTACGATGAAAAAACAGTAAAAAGTTTCGATGCAAAAGCGGGCGGAATTGTATTTACTGTTACAAAAAACGGAAGTTTTGTGCAGCGTATCGGTACAGATGACGACGGTAATTTTACAGCCTTTCTTCCAACAGGAACTTACGAACTTACGTTAGACCGTAACTCTCTTTCTGAAAATACTTTTTGTTCCAATCCAAAACAGCAATTAGTGGTTGAGTCGGGAAAAATAACCTATGCTGCCGATTTTATTATCGAAGTACAACAAAAACAAGTAAAAATTAAAAAATTTGGCTCATAATTACTTAAGAATTGAAATCAAAAAAAGAGGCCGTTACAAAACAACCTCCTTTTAAAATCAACTAAACAACTTTTATTTAAAAAGATTAATTTAGTCAAAACTGACTAATAAAGAGTAGTTTACAAGAACCGAAAGAGTTATCGGTAACGATTTAGTAATGGTGCTTACTGCACTTGCTTTCATTCAATTACCTTGTAAATCATTATTGCAAATTTATAAAAAATAAAGGTAAAGCATTGAAACTTTACCTTTATTTTTCGTCTTGCTCGTCCATTCTTTTGATAAGTGCATCCCGAAGACTATCAAGGAACTTCGTTCGGTTTATCTTCCTGCCTTTCAGTTCCAAATAGGAATGGTAGAAATCCCCTAAGTCAATATTAAACATATTCTCAAAGGTCTTGGCAATGATTTTAATGTCGGCATTCCCGTTGTCAATGGAACCCTGCGAATGCAGTGAATAAATCAATTCAATGAGTGAAGTTTTGCTGCCCGTCCAGTTCAAAGGTGTGGTTTCAAATAGCTTTCTCTGATTGTTATTACTCAACTGGTCTTCAAGATAAACCTGTATCAAATCGTTGGCAATAATCTTGGCAACCTTGTAATCGTGGGATGTTGTGAAATTATGGTCGGCTTCAAAATAATACGTGTCTAAACTTAACTTTATATCGTGCTTGCCACGCAAAAAGAATTTATTGTCGAGGTGGGTGCTGTTGGTTCTATAATACTTGTAAAATTCCAGATTGGCATCGAAATATCGTTTGATTTTGGAAAGCTCTACATTAAGATATTTCTTGATGGTTTTATCCCCTCCACGTGGTCTTTTGGTTTCAATCTTGTAAATCGAATTGAAGTAGATGAGCTTAGAAACCAACTGCGGTTTTAACTGCTTGAAAAATAGTATTTCCTCTTCATCATCTTTAAAGCCATTTTTCTTAATGTATTTCTTTATCTCTTCAAGTTTCTGTAAGACCAGTCCAATAGCATTTTCATACGATACCAGTGAATTACTCGGCTCATAGGTCAATTCATTTATTCTATCGTCTAATTCGCTTATTATAGTTTGGCAATAATTTATCATCGAAACCGGAATTTAAAGTTTGAAACCAATTAAAAAGTATAAAATGAGGCAGTAATTGCAGGTAGCCCACAATAAATTGCCTCATTTTATATGTATTGAAACGGTATGAGAAAGCCCTATCCTTTATTAGAAACTGGATAGGGCTAAGAGATTAAACCGCTAATGGTTCTGCTTTAAAGCCTTTTTTCTTAACGATGGCAACTATTTCATCTTGTGTTATACCCTCTGATTTTACGGTTAGAATTTTGTCATTGTTAGCTGTATCTACATTCCATTCGCAGATACCGTCCGCACTATCCAAATCCGCTTTTACCTTTGATACACAACCGCCACAATTAAGATTGGTTTTGAACTGAAATTCTGTATTTTCCATATTTTTTAAACTTTATTTAATATTTTTTGAACTGCCACAAAATTCAACATATTCGCAAAGCCTGCTATTGTGATATTCCGTGTTTAATTTGTGACATTTACTGTTTTGCAGATTGTTAATGTTTGTGGGCGTGGAGGCTGTGGTCTTCTGCCGATTTTTCTCCCTCTGATACGGTAATCGTGAAATCTGCCGTATGCAGCACGTTGTCTATTTTGAACTGTACCCACACTCTATAAAGCCCTGCTTTTTTGATGAGCGTTTCGGCGTAGATTGGGAAATTCTCTTTAGATACCGGATGTATATGTAGAAAATCCTTATCGGCTTTGCTTATCATTACGATATGGGCAGTCGCTCCAAGATAATTTTGCATATCCTTTTCCGCTAATTTCTTGCTGTTCTTTTCTACCGAAAATTGTAAACCCTGATTTCTGTTTGTTTTGAAGTCTTCGCCGTTAAGCAGTGTTACTGTAAAACCATCTACGGTTGAAACAAATTTTGCTTTTAAATCGGTTGTTTGAATTGCTTCCGTACCTTTTACCTCAATCTTCTGCATATTAACATCGGCTTCACCTCCCGTCGGTTTGTAATCAATAAACAAAAGATATTTGCCTGCTGCCGGGAATGTTTCTGAAACCTTGTAAGAACCGTCTGCCTGTTCTTCGGGGTGGATATGGTCAAACCAGGTTAATTCCTCATTTACTACTAAAAGGTGCATTTTCATTTCGTGCACAACTTCCAACGGTACATTTTTACCGTGTTCTGTAACGGCAATGGATAAGTTTGTCGGTTTGCCTGTTTCGACATTTTGCGGGTCGGCAGCCACTTTTACGTCAAACTGGCTTTTCTGATTGTTAACAGGTGTCAAAGCCATACCACATTTAGGGCATTTATCGCCTTTGTTTCCTGTTACTTCCGGGTGCATCGGACAAACGTATGCGCTGTCGTGATTTGCGTGCTGATGTGTATTCATATCCTCTGATTTTTTATTATTACTTTCCGAATTGTTACAGGCAGATAAGGCTGCCAGTGAAACAAACGTGCTTAGCAATATGGTTTTTAAATTATTCACTTATCTATCTCTCTTACTACAATACAAATTTCCGCATTAAATGGGTTGTATCTATTGTGATATTCTTTGTTTGATTTACGATTTTTACTGATTGCTAACGCTGTTCTTTTGGCTCATAACAATCCTGGTAACGACTATCAATGTGATGATAAGCATCGGTATCAATGCAATGTTTACGCCGTTCCAACCCCAGTAATTAAACAAGCTGCCTGCGAAGAAGCTCGCTATACTGATTACTGCAAAAACCGTGAAATCGTGGAAAGCCTGCGTTTTTTCTTTCTCTTCAGGTCTGTACACTTTGGTTAGCAAGGATGAACCACCGATAAACAGGAAGTTCCAACCTAAGCCCACAATAAACAATGCAGAAACGAAATGTGCAAAGCCTGTTCCCATCAGGGCAATAACGATGTACAGGGACAAAATCGCCAAGCCTGAAATAATGATACGGTAAACACCGAATTTCTGAATGAGCATACCTGTAAAGAACGAAGGCAGGAACATACCTAATACGTGCCATTGGATAACCGTTGCTGAACTATCTGACGAATGTCCTACACTATGCATCGCTATCGGTGTAACGGTCATTGACATTCCCATTACGGCAAATGCGGTAGATGATGCCAGTATTGCAAGGATGGTATCTTTATTCTTAATGATTTCTTTTAACGGGCGACCTTTCTTAACTGCTTCCTTGGTTTGTACCGCAGATGTTCTTTGCAGCTTTAGAAAGGAAACAACGCCCAAAGCGACCACACTTAACAGGATAATGGAAAAGTAGGAATAAGCGTAAGGAACCGCCCCTAAATGTTGTGTAAACCTCGCTAAGTTGGGTCCGGCGAAAGCCGCAACAACGCCACCCGCAATAACGAAAGAAATTGCCTTGCTTTTCGCATTGTCGGGAACAACATCTGCCGCCGCAAAACGGTAGTATTGCGAAAAGCCCTGATAAGCACCAATGAGCATATTACCTACTGAAAACAGCCAAAAGGAATTTTGGATAATGGCGTACCACGAAACCAAACCCGACAAAACGCCTATCAGCGTACCTATCATAAAGGCATTGCGCTGACCTAATTTTCTAATGATGAGGGATGCGGGTATCATCATACCTGCCGTACCTACGGTAATCATTGCCAATGGCAAGGTCGCCAGGTTTTTATCGGGAGCCATTTGTAAGCCTACCACACCCGAAAGCGTAATTACCAATATGGATGCAGTCTGAAACAGCGCCTGCTAGGTAAACAGAAGATACACGTTGTTCCATTTTATTTTTGCTGTCATAATCTTAAAATTTATGATACAAAATTGACAATTTGCTTCGGGCTGTCTATTGTGATATTTCTTGTTTGATTTGTGAGGTTTACTGATTTAGCCCGGTATTGTAAATGCAAAAAGGTCATAGCATAATCGCTACAACCTTTACTTGTTCTTTGAATAGTTCTTTTAGTAATTGAGCGAAAGCCCTGCACCAAAGCCCATATCACTATCATAGTGCGCCCTGATACCGATATGCCTTGTCAGGATGTACCGCAGGTCTGCCATATACTCCAAATCGGTATTGACCATAAACCCGGCTCTTAACCGTCTGGAGATAGGTATATCCTCCCGCATCAATGAAACCCTGAAAATACCATCGTGGTAAACTTCTGCCTGTACATTAACCAACATCGGTAAGGTGTACATTACCCCTAAGCTCACAGCAGCCCTGTTGTCCTTTTTATTAACCTGTCCGAAGAGGTTTTTCTCGTGCTCGTCCATTCCCATTCTGCGGTATCGCCAGTCGAAGCCGACAAAAGGCATCAGCCATTGCATTTTACCGATGTAACGCCCTAAATGGGTTTCAACTTCGTAACCGTGCATATCGTTGTAACCCAAACGCCACTCCGTGCCTAAGCTGTAACGGGCATTCATCAGCATTGCTTCCCCGTCTATACCGTTGGTAGCAAAATCGCTCTGCGCCATCAGGTGCGGCATATTGCTTTCACGCTGTAACATCTTGTAGGCTTTAGCCTTGTTGGGCAATTCAGGATTTTTATAATCGTCCACTGCAAACACCCTGTTCATTCCCGCCATCATATGATACAGGATATGACAATGAAAAAACCAATCGCCCTCGGTATTGGCAAGGAACTCTATGGTATCGGTTTCCATCGGCATAATGTCGATGATGTTTTTCATCGGTGCATTTTCGCCGTGCTCATTCAGTACCCTGAAATCAAAACCGTGCAGGTGTATCGGGTGGCGCATCATTGAGTTATTGTAAATCGTAATCCTTAATACTTCGCCTTTTTTAACAGGTATCTTATCCGTTTCTGTCAAAACCTTATTATCCATACTCCAAACGTAACGGTTCATATTTCCCGTTAAAGTAAATTTCAGTTCCTTGACCGGGGCATCTGCCGGAAGCGTGGTATTATGCGGCGATTTCAACATTGAGTAATTCAGTGTTTTAATATCGCTCAACGCATTGGCATTATAGCGGTTGGGGTCTTCGTCCTTGCTCATATTATGGTCGCCGTGATGCTCCATAGCTGGCTCTTTATCCTTACTTTTCTTACTTTTTTCTTCGCCTGTAATCTCCGGGTACATTACTACGTTCATATCCATTTGGTTCAGGCTCATATTCATTCCCATATCGTCAAGGTCGCCGTTCATCTTCATCATATCGTTCATCATCTGCATACCCTCAAAATATTTCAGGCGTGGCATTTTCCCTACTAACTGTTTTTTACCGTTTCCAATAAAATAACTTGTGGATTGGGTGCGGTCTTCAGTGGTTGCCATAAACTCAAACGCTTTACCGTCTTCGGGAATGGTAACGACCACATCGTAAGTTTCAGATACAGCAATTATCAGTCTGTCCACCTCAACAGGCTCCACATCGTTACCATCACTTGCCACTACGGTAATTTTACCGCCTGCGTAGCGTAGCCAAAAGTAAGACGATGCACCGCCATTGGAAATGCGCAAGCGTACTTTATCACCTGCTTTTAAGGGCTTGCCGTCAATGCTTTTTAAATCGGTATGATGATTACCATTCATCATTACACGGTCGTAATACACATCGCTCACGTCCATTGCCAACATACGCTTCCATTCGTTGGTCAGCTTGGTTTTGAATTTACCGCTTCTAATGGCTTCGGCGTAGCTTTGTGTTGCGCCTTTCCTTATCGCAAACCAATCACTTGCAGCGTGCAACATACGGTGTACATTGTTGGGATTGAGGTTCGTCCATTCGCTTAGCATAATGGGGATTTCCGGCAAATCGTCAATTCCTTTTCTGAATGTTTTATCATTAGCCCTTTTGTGCATTATAAAGCTGCCGTACATACCAATTTGCTCCTGTAAACCTGAATGGGAATGATACCAATGCGTTCCTGTCTGGATAATCGGGAAACGGTAAGTATAGGTTGTGCCCGGCTCAATCGGCATTTGTGTTAAGAAGGGTACGCCGTCTTCTTTGTTGGGCAGGAACAAGCCGTGCCAGTGCAGGGATGTACTTTCTTTTAACTGGTTATGCACTACGATTTCCGCCGTGTCGCCCTCTGTAAATTCAAGTGTGGGCATCGGGATTTGCCCGTTTACAGCGATTGCCCTCTTCTCCTTGCCTGCAAAGTTTACCACCGTATCTTTTACATACAGGTCGTAATGAACTACCTTTTGGGCAATGCTGACTTGTGATATAAAGAGTGCCAACAGGGTTAGCGGCAACAGCTTTTTGTAAAAATTTTTTTGATTATCCATTTTAAAAATCGCATTGGTTATAAAAGTTAAAAGGCATTGCCCAATGAGCAATGCCTTACTGGGTTATTATTTAGTTTCGGCAACTTTACCACAGGTAAGCATAGAGGAACCGTAGTAAGGATTTTTAATTTCCTTTTCTTTGCTCAACCAATATGCTTTTTTCATCGGGCAATATTGGTAGTAAACAGGTTGGGTGACTTTGTCAGAACCTTTTACCAATTTCCACAGTACGGTAGATACATCGTTGAAAGCGGCTCTTTGCTTTTCAAGGTTATTACCTGCTTTGCTTAACTTGTCTGTGGCTTTCTGCAATTCTGCTTTCTGTGCAAAATTGCCCTCACTTTTTACGGCTTCATTCAGTGCGGTAATGGCGGTGCTTGCCGCTTTGCTATCGCTGCTTACTAAAGCATTTTTTACGCTGATGTAGTTGTTCAACAGGTTGCCTGTATTCTGTGCATAAGCAGAAACTCCAAACAACATTACGGTCATTGCTACTATTAGATTTTTCATTTTTATCCTTTTTAATGATTAGTGAATGGCTGATTATATTATTCTGAAATGGGTTCAGCTTTAAACCCTTTTTTCTTGATGATGGCGACAATTTCGTCTTCGGTAATACCCTCTGCTTTTACAGTAAGTATTTTATCGGCGTTAGTAGTATCAACGTTCCATTCGCAGATACCGCCTGCGTTATCTAAATCTGCCTGCACTTTTGATACACAGTTGCTGCAATTAAGGTTTGTCTTGAATTGAAGATTTTTGCTTTCCATTGTTTTGAACTTTTATATTGTTTTTGTTAGTACAAATTTCGGGACAGAATGCGCTATAATGTTTGTGAAATTCCTTGTTTGATTTATGATATTTACTGATTGTACTTCAAAACAGCTTCGACTTGTAATATTTCGGTTTTGTTTTGTGACTTTTACTGATTATAGTGCCCATTCAGAATAAGCGGAATACATTTACTACCGAATAACGCTAACTGTTTATAAAATGGCTATCAAAACCTTTCTCTCGGTTTTGCATCGGGCTATGTTGTAGCTCTGGTTCCCCAACCCATACACGATTGCACTAATCCCATTTGTGCAACAATCTTTATTGCAAAATCACACTGATATAATTTTAAAATCATTTATAATGACAAACGATTTAAAAAACGTCGAATACGGATTGGATAAGATATTCGAGGGTGCACAAGACTTTTTACCAATTTTAGGAACCGACTATGTGGAATTTTATGTTGGCAATGCGAAGCAGGCCGCCCACTATTACAAATCCGCTTTCGGGTTCCAGTCGTTGGCTTATGCCGGACTGGAAACAGGCTTGCAGGACAGGGCTTCCTACGTGGTAAAGCAGGACAAAGTACGATTAGTCTTAACTACCGGGATGCGCTCTAATTCCGAAATCAACGAACACGTAAAGAAACACGGCGATGGTATCAAAGTGGTTGGGCTTTGGGTAGAAGATGCCCGTAAAGCCTTTGAAGAAACTACGAAAAGAGGTGCTAAAGCCTATATGGAACCAACCGTAACCACTGACGAAAACGGAGAAATGGTACAATCTGGCATTTATGCGTATGGCGAAACGATTTTTATGTTTACCGAACGCAAAAATTACAATGGCGTATTTATGCCGGGCTATGAGCATTGGGAAACCGAATACAACCCTGCACCTACGGGGCTGAAATATATTGACCATATGGTGGGCAACGTGGACTGGAACCAAATGGATACCTGGGTAAAATGGTTTGAGGATATAATGGGATTTGAAAATTTCTTATCGTTCGACGATAAGCAGGTTTCTACCGAATATTCAGCCCTGATGTCTAAGGTAATGGCAAACGGCAATGGTAGAATTAAATTCCCTATAAACGAACCCGCTGAGGGCAAAAAGAAATCACAGATTGAAGAGTACCTTGAGTTTTACGAGGGCGAGGGAGTTCAGCATATTGCCGTAACTACGGACGATATTGTAAAGACGGTAAACGACCTTAAATCAAGAGGAGTTGAATTTTTGTCAAGACCGCCACAGGCATATTATGATGCCATTCCTGAACGTTTAAAAGCACATATGCACCGCTTTAAAGAAGATATTAAGGAATTGCAGGAGTTGGGTATTCTGATTGATGCGGACGAAGAGGGCTATTTATTACAAATCTTTACCCGCCCGGTTGAAGACCGCCCAACATTCTTCTTTGAGGTCATCCAAAGAATGGGTGCAAGAGGTTTCGGAGCAGGAAACTTTAAAGCATTGTTCCAGTCTATTGAAAGAGAGCAGGAAAGAAGAGGAACCTTGTAGATTTTTTTTATTTTTATCAAAGTCCTAAAATTAGTTTAGGACTTTTTTTATTTTAATCGTTGTACAAAAAAATGGTCGATATTAATAGAGATAAAATGATTGGATATTTTGATCTTCTTGGAATGCCCAATGAAATCAAGAGTGACATAAGCTGGTTTAACAAGTACTATAAAATTGTATTTATAAATAAGGGTGGGCGTATTAATGTCGATTTTATAGATTATGATTTTGAGGAAAGCACTTTGCTTTTTTTCAGTATTGGGCAATATTTCAAAGTCTGCGATAATTCTAAAGGAAGTCTTGTGTACTTTAGCCCAGATTTTTATTGCATTGCTTTCCATGATAAGGAACTTGCGTGCGATGGACTTCTCTTTGACAATGTTTTCGAACTTCCTTATATAGATCTTACTTTAAGTCAGGAAAAATATTTTCAAAAACTTCTGATTTCTATTCAGAAGGAAATCAAAATGAAAGATTTTTGGGCTGAAGAGATGATTAAAACATATATAAAGCAAATCGTGATTTCAGCGACACGCACACTTGGAAAAAAAAATGACGATACTCATCAAGCAATATCTTACGATAAGGATCTGACAAGGAGGTTTAGCCAATTGATAGAATTACATTACCGTACGGCGCATAATGTATCAGACTATGCTTTGATGCTTAATATTACTCCGAAAAGCCTTAACCGGAAAATAGTAACTGAAAGACAAATCGCACCGAATGTAATTATAAAAAATAGGATTATTCTACAAGCCAAAAGAATGTTAGCTAATACACAATTCAGTATCAAAGAGATTGCTGCGTATCTCGGTTATGAAGATTACTCGTATTTTGTTCGGTTTTTCAAATTGCAAACTGGGGTTTCTCCGCTTTCTTTCAGAAATGCAACTCAAATCTCTGCAAATGGGAAAAATGTGCTATAAACAGCGAATTATCTGCATTGACTGCTTTTAATTAGAATTGCAATTTTGCAAAGTAATTTAAAAGTTTAATAAAAATGAAAGCAAAAATCACAGCTAAATGGCAGGGTAATTTTAAAAGCGGAAGTGGAAGTTTTGATGCTGTACATTCCACAATTGGTAAAAGTGTCTTTAAACACAATAAAAAGGAAGAAGAAAATACGGCTACAAATCCTGAAGAGCTTATGGCAGCAGCACATGCAGCTTGCTACACTATGACACTAAATTACATTCTCACAAGTAATGGTATAGAAGTTGAAACTTTACAAACTTCTTGCACAATAACGGCTACAAGTTTTGACATTACCAATTCTGATTTAGATGTAATTGCAGTAATCCCTAATATAAGCGAAGTAGATTTCAAAAAATATGCTGAACAGGCTAAAGAAATGTGTCCGGTTGGAAAAGCATATAATTTAGAAATTTCTTTAAATGCTGAACTAAAACAATAAATGCTTGTAAAGAAAGGGATAAACAATATCCATTTTAAGTTTCCATATTTACTAACGAGGGTGTTTCAATTGAGAAACACCCTTTTTAGCATTATGTCTAATTTAAAAATTCATCATAGATGTATCGCTTCACCTAATGCCGCTTCAATAGCATCTTTTACAGCCTCGCTCATTGTCGGGTGTGGAAATATAGTGTCAAGCTGTTCATGGTAGGTGGTTTCCAGTTTTCGGGCTGTAGTTGTCTGGGCTATGAGTTCGGTAACATTGTAGCCAATCATATGCGTACCTAACCATTCGCCGTACTGGTTATCAAAAATCACTTTTATAAAGCCGTCTGTCGCTCCGGCGGCACTTGCTTTTCCACTTGCGGAAAAAGGAAACTTGCCCACTTTAATTTCATAACCCGCCTCTTTAGCCTGTTTTTCGGTCATACCTGCTGAAGCGATTTCGGGTGAGCAATAGGTACAACTTGGTATATTACCATAATCCAACGGATTGGGTTGACGGTCGAATTTTCCGGCTTTATAGGCAATTACTTCACTACAAATTACAGCTTCTTTCATTGCAACGTGAGCCAATGCGGGACCAGGAACTGCATCTCCAATTGCATAAATACCCGATACATTGGTTTCGTAATACGAGTTAACAAGGATTTTTCCTTTTTCTGTTTTAATGCCCAACGCTTCAAGCCCGATGTTTTCAATGTTCGCTACTATGCCGACTGCACTCAACAAAATGTCAGCTTCCAACACCTGGTCGCCGCTACCATCGGCTTTTTTTATCATCGCTTTTACACCATTACCACTAATATCTGCGCTTTCAACCGAAGTACCCGTCAATACTTCAATCCCTTTTTTCTTAAATGATTTTTCGAGTTCTTTAGATATGTCTTCATCTTCAACCGGAACTATACGGGGAAGATACTCAACGATAGTTACCTTTGTTCCAATGCTGTTGAAAAAGTAAGCAAACTCAACGCCGATTGCGCCGCTCCCCACAATGATAATGGATTTGGGCTGCTCCGGCAATACCATTGCTTCCCGGTAGCCGATAATCTTCTTTCCGTCAATGGGCAGGCTCGGCAGTTCACGGCTCCGAGCACCTGTTGCCAGTACGATGTTCTTTGATTGGTAGGTAGTGGTTTTGCCATCCGCATCCGTAACCTCCAGTGCTTTACTGGCATTCAGTCTACCAACGCCTTTAATTACGTCAATCTTATTTTTTTTCATGAGGAATTGAACGCCTTTGCTCATTTTATCTGCCACACCACGGCTTCGCTTTATAATTGCCTCAAAGTCGGCTTCTACACCTGAAACTTTTGCGCCGTAGTTTTGTGCGTGCATCAGGTATTCAAAAACTTCTGCCGATTTCATCAGTGCTTTGGCGGGAATGCAGCCCCAATTAAGGCAAATACCGCCCAGGCTTTCCCGTTCTACGATGGCTGTTTTCAACCCCAGTTGTGCGGCTCTAATGGCAGCAACATACCCTCCGGGACCGCTGCCTAAAAAAATTACATCATAATTCATAATACCTATTATTTAATTGAGTTAATGTTTTTGTTCTCCCTCGTTTTTGACAATCAGTACCGGAATTTTTACCAAATGCCGTACCTGATTTATGGTTGCGCCGTACAATAAATCTTTCAATCCCTTATGACCGTGTGCACCCATAACCACCAGTTCAGCATCGGACTGATTGACAATTTCGGCAATGGCATCGGCGGTTTTTCCAAAGCCCAGTTTTGCTTCAGCAAAATACCCGTTGTCCTGTAACTGCTTTGCATATTCGTCCAAAAATTCCCTGTCCTTTAGCGTTTCCTCGTCGGTACTGTCGTGAAAGTGCGATGCGGATGCCACACTCTCCACGATATGAATGAGCGTGTACCTACTGTCTTTACCGCCCTGCGTAATGGCGTGGTTGATAACCTTATGGTCAAGGGTTTTAAAATCCACCGTAAGCGCAATATTCCGGTACGGCACGAATGGTTGTAGCTGTAAAGGCTCCGGCTTGTCGTGTGGCGTAATTTCACAAAACGCCTTTCTGCTGAACAAGGGGTATAACGTGGTATAAGCCATCAGGATTACAAAACCAATCCCTCCTAAAATTATCAACCCTTTCCAGATGATATTGCCCGAAGTGTCAAAGAAATTTATCGCTTCCTCTACCAACAGTTTTGAATTGAGGTAAACCAGTAATATAGTAATAAACCAAGCGGAAATTTTTATCAGTGGCTTAATGGCAAACTTGCCCATAGTCTTTTTATCACTTACAAAATGGATGAGCGGGATAACCGCAAAACCCAACTGCATACTCAATACCACCTGGCTAAAGATAAGCAAGCTATCTACCTTTCCCTCCCCGTTAATGAGGATTACCAAAGCTGCCGGAACTATAGCAAGCAACCTTGTGATGAGCCTGCGTAATAAGGGGTTCATTCGGAACCGCAAATAACCCTCCATTACAATTTGACCTGCAAGCGTTCCCGTAATGGTGCTACTTTGTCCTGCGGCTATAAGAGCCACAGCAAAGAGTTTGGCGGTAAAATCGCTGCCCAAATGCTGTGGCAACAATTCATAAGCCTGCTTTAGCTCCGCTACATCAGAACGCCCTGTTTTATAAAACACTGTTGCAGCAAGGATTAATATTGCGGCATTGACAAGCAATGCCATATTTAAGGCAATGGCACTATCCCAAAAATTCAGTTTAATTGCTTTTTTGATGCTCGCATCGTCCCGGTTAAATTTTCGTGTTTGCACTAATGCAGAATGCAGGTACAAATTGTGGGGCATTACCGTTGCTCCTATGATACCGATAGCAATATACAGCGCCGTGTCGTTCTGAATGTGCGGTATGAGCCCTGAAGCGATTTCCCCAGTATTGGGATCTGCAACTAATATCTGCACCAGAAATGACATACCGATTACGAATATCAACCCAATAATGAAGGCTTCGAGCTTGCGCATTCCCCATTTTTGCAGGGTCATCAGTAGAAATGTATCTAATGCTGTGATGGCAACGCCCCATATCAAAGGCATTCCGGTGAGTAGTTGCAAACCGATTGCCATTCCCAAAATTTCTGCAAGATCTGTTGCTACAATGGCAATCTCTGCAAGAATGTAAAGTACAAAATTAATTTTCTTTGGGTAAGTTTCCCTGTTTGCCTGTGCCAAATCTCGATTTCGGACAATGCCCAGCCTCGCGGATAAGCTCTGGAGTAATAAACCCATAATGCTGCTCATTACCAAAACCCATAGTAGGGAATATCCGAACTGGCTACCACCTGCTAAACCCGTTGCCCAGTTGCCGGGGTCCATATATCCGACACTAACAAGATAAGCGGGTCCGAAAAACGCCAGTACCCTCCGCCAACGTGATTTGCCCGGAACTGTAGTATCTACGGAACTGTGTACTTCACTTAACGAAGCCTGTGATTGATTTTTAGCCATTAGAAAAAACGTATTTATAAAAACTGCCGCAAGATTAATCCGGCGGCAGTTCAACAACCTAACAATTAAAATTTCATTCTTTGTATTCGCACGGCATTCAGAATAGCTAATAAGGCTACACCCACATCAGCAAATACTGCTTCCCACATTGTTGCCAGTCCTCCTGCACCAAGAATTAATACAATTGCCTTAACTCCGAATGCAAGGACAATATTTTGATAAACGATTTTCTTTGTTTGCTTGCCTATATTGATAGCCATTGGTATTTTTGACGGCATATCGTCTTGTATAACTACATCAGCAGTTTCAATAGCTGCATCACTTCCCAAACCGCCCATTGCAATACCTGCATCACTCAATGCGATCACAGGAGCATCGTTCACGCCGTCGCCCACAAAGGCTACACTACCGTTACGGGATTTAATATCCTTTACTTTGTTCACTTTGTCTTCGGGCAATAAGTCACCATAAGCACTGTCAATTCCTAATTGCTCTGCAACGTGTTGTACTACCGTACTTTTATCGCCACTTAGCATAGTGGCTCTGACGCCCATTTTATGCAGTTTGTCTACCGCTATTTTAGCATCTACTTTAATGCTGTCAGAAATCGTCAGATAACCTACAAACTTACCTCCATAGCCGATTGCAATAACAGTATATACAATGTTTGCTGTATCAGCATCGTGACTTATATTGAATTTATCAAGCAATTTAAAATTCCCTGCTAATAGCTCTTTGCCATTGACCGTGGCTTTAAGACCGTGACCCGCAATTTCTTCTACATTTTCCAAGCTAACTTTTGTATCAACTTCACCCCAATAGTTGTGGATTGCTGTTGCTACAGGGTGGGTGCTTTGGCTTTCCAGTACGTTAACAAGGTTTAGTATTTCGTCTTTGTTATATTCAGGTTTGATAAACACTTCCTGTACTTTAAAAACTCCCTCGGTTAATGTTCCCGTTTTATCCATTACCACATTCTGAACTTTTGCAAGGATATCCAGGAAATTAGAACCTTTGAATAAGATACCGTTACGGCTCGCTGCCCCGATACCTCCAAAGTAACCTAAGGGAATAGAAATAACTAATGCGCAAGGACAAGAGATAACCAAGAATACTAAAGCTCTATACAGCCATTCGCTGAAGATATAATTTTCTACAAAAAGTATTGGCAGCAATGTAATGGCGATAGATAGATATACCACTATTGGTGTATATACCTTAGAAAATTTACGGATAAATAATTCCGTTGGTGCTTTTTGTGATGTAGCATCCTGCACAAGTTCTAAAATCTTACTCAACTTACTATCCGAATAGTCTGTTGTTACTCTTATCTGGCTTACCGTATTCAAATTAATCATACCTGCCAATACAGTTTCACCTTTGCCCTTTGTGTCTGGTTTACTTTCACCTGTTAGTGCTGCTGTGTTGAATGAAGCACTTTCCGAAACAAGTTCACCATCTAAACCTAATTTTTCCCCTGGCTTTAACTGGATAATATCACCAATGTTTGCGTCTTCAGCTTTAATGATAACAGGTTTGCCATCTTTCAAAATCGTAACCTCATCAGGGCGTTGGTCTAAAAGAGCTTTAATATTACCTTTAGCTCTTGATACCGCAAGCGTCTGGAATACCTCACCTACGGAGTAGAATAACATTACTGCGACCGCTTCAGGATATTCCCCTATAGCAAATGCACCTACGGTAGCAATACTCATTAAAAAGAACTCCGAGTAAAAATCCTTAAAACGAATACTTTCAATTGCTTCCTTGATTACTGGTAAACCTACGGGTACATAAGCAATAACATACCAGGCAATTCTTACCCAACCCGTAAACCAGTCTTGTGGAAAATAATTGTCAAACCCGATGGCAATCAGCAATAAAATCAAAGAAATACCGGAGGGTGTAAATAGCTGAAAAGCCGTTTTACCCTCTATATCGTGGCTGTGGTCGTGGTCACCGTGGTCGTGTCCATGCCCGTGATCGTGTCCGTGGTCGTGCCCGTGATCATGATTATCCTTTTTCTTATGGTCGTGTTTATGACCGTGTTCGCTATGGTCGTGTCCGTGATGGTCTTCGTCATCCTTACAATCACCAGTGTCATCCTCACCACAATTTGCTCCGCCATGTCCATGCCCATCATTTTGTTGATGGTTTGTGTCTTTTAACAGGTCTTTTGTTCCCGCTTTTTCATGAACTTTTTCTTCTGTGACGCAACACAACTGATTTCCATGACTGTCGTATTTGTGCTTGTGCTCTTTTTTCTTTACAAGGTTCAGATTATTATCTGTACTACAACATATTTTTGACATATTTTTTAATTGTTTAGTGTTATTTACAAAACAAAATTACCCTTAGCTTTTGGGAACCTGGTTGCAAATGCAAATAACTTTAATGAATGAAAAAGATTAAGTAATCATCTGATTTAAAGCAATATTTTAACTGATAGGTTGTTAGGAAGGACAACCTATCAGTAAAGTGAAAATCTATTAATGTGCATGGGCATGCCCGCCACCACCTGATAATTTAGCATTAATAAAAAATGCACCTTTTATGACTATTCTTGCTTCTTTGGTAACTTCATTTACAGGAGTTATAACAGTATATCCCATTTCGGAAACGCCTGCTACTACTTCAATTTTTTCAAAATTTACCGTGTTCGCCGCTTCCTCTTTATGTGCTGTTTTTTCATCGCCGTGGTCGTGCCCGCCATGTCCCTCTTCTTCTTCAGCTTCCTGCGGCTTTTTGTCGGTAATGACAAAGATGTATTTTTTGCCATCCGCATCTACAATGGCATCATTCGGCACTGACGGGGAGAGCACATTGTCCAAGCTAACGATTGCCGTGATGTTCATACCGTCAATCAGCCCTTTTACATTGCCTTTTACACGGGCGTGTACCGGAATGGTCTTGCTATCGTTTTCAAATGCGGAACCGATACCGTAAATAACCGCATCATACTCGTTTACCGGGTTATTGGTCAACGTAAAATGTATGGTTTGCCCGGCTTTCATCATAGGCAAATCTTTTTCAAATACGTTCAAATGCAAATGCAGGGAACTATTATCTACTATTTCAGCCACGGGCGAAGAAACATCTACATAGCTACCGATTTTGCCGTACACATTGCTGATAGCTCCGCTAATGGGGCTTGTAACCACCAACGAGGATTTAAGGGAGCTGTTGCTGACCGAATTTGGATTGATGCCCATTAGCTGTATCTGCTGATGCAAAGAGGATTTCCGTGTTCTCAACGCATTGAGTTCGGCGGTGGCGTTTTGCAGGTTTTTCAATGCTCCGGCATTGCCCGTGTTCAATTCCTTTTGTCTTTGCATTTCCTGTTCGGCAAAAGTTATTTTGCTGTTGATGGTCAGGTATTCTTCCTGCAACTGGATAAACTGCGGGTTGGCAATGGTGGCAATAACCTGTCCTTTGCGCACATAATCCCCAATCTGCACATTAATAGACTTTATTACGCCACCGTATAAAGAGGTAGCGTTTGCCTTGCTACTGTTGGGTAAACTTAAAATACCATTCGCCTTAATGGTGGCGGTTAGTTCTTTCATTTCCACGACACCGTATTTGATGCCTACGGCTTCAATCTGCTCGGGCGTAAGTGCCGCAACGGTTGCGGAACCCTCTTCGGCTCCGTGCTCGTCCCCGTGCCCTGTATCGGCTTTTTCTTCCGTTTTGGGATCGTGGTTATGACCGTCTTCGCTTTCCTTTTTCTGACTATCTCCGCAGGCGGTCAGGGAAACTGCAAAGAGTGCTGCCAAAAACATTTTCGATATATTTTTCATCTTATTTGTTATTAAGGTAATTGTATTGAATTGATGATTGATTGTAGCTGTTCAGAACGTCCAGATAATTCTGGCGGATATTGATTGCCTGCGTTAAGAACTGGCTTAGCTCCGCAAAGCTGATTTCTCCCGAACGGTAGCTTTGTGATGCCGCTTCGGTAATATCCCTTGCCTGTTGCAGTCCCGATGTTTCATAGAAGCTCAACAAAGCCATATTCTTTTCCATTTCGGCGATGGCAGATTTCTTGTCCGTTGCCATTACCTGCGTTTGGTAAGACAATAGGTTTTCCTGTACTTCCTTTTCCTTGTTGGCTACATTCACTTTGTTTTTATATGCCCCTGCGCCAAATAACGGGAAACCTATTGAAACCGAAAAGCCCGTAAAAGGATCTGAAACGCCGTACAATCTCTGGCTGAATACCCTTGCTGAAAATTCGGGCAGGTTGCTGTTCTTCTGTACTTTGATATTTGCCGCTGCAACGCTTACATTTTGTTGCTGCAACTGCAATATTGGGTGCACATTATTTTCATCATACAAGCCTGTTTCCAATTTCTGCAACGGCTCATCTACCGGGAGCATCCATTCATTACGGTTGAGTAATACCATTAACTGTTGCTGCTGTATTACGATTTCCTTATTGTTCTGCTCCACGTAGGCTTTTAGCTGTTTGAGTTGGGCATCTGCAGCAATCTGGTCGAGCTTTGCCACGTCGCCCGTTCTAACCCGAACCTGCGTTGTATTGAAGAGGTTTGTATAAATGCTGTCAAGGCTTTTCAGCAATAGGTTTTTATCCTGCAAAAACCACAACTGGTAATAAGCCGTTCTAACGTCTTTCCTAATATTTGCATTCATAACCTCTGTATTCAATTCGGAATATTTAAGCTGTGCTTTTAAATAGTCCTTGCGGGCAGCATATAAGCCGGGCCACGCAATACTTTGCGTAAGTCCGATTTTCCATATACCCGTTTTGTCCGATGGTCTTAAATCTTCATTTTCTACAAATACCTGTGTCATTGGTATATCGTTAGCGGTCTTTACATTGTATTTAGCCGCATCAATCTCCGACTTATTGACGTTAACCTGTCCATTGCTTTGCAATGCGGTATTGATAGCATTATCTATGTTTATCCTTTCCTGAGCATTTGCAGTGGTCATACCACCGATGCCCAGTAAGAGAACGATTACGGTTGTTTTCACACTTTTACTACTTTTTAAATTAAATTTAGAATTGAATATGATATAGAGCAATGGCAGTACAAATAGTGTAAGGAATGTAGCGGTTACTAATCCTCCAATTACTACCGTAGCCAATGGTTTTTGTACCTCTGCCCCAGCGCTGGTGCTGATTGCCATAGGTAGGAACCCCAGTGATGCCACTGTTGCCGTCATCAATACTGGACGTAACCTGATTTTCGTACCCTCGATTGTTCGTTTAATGACATCATCCCAACCGTCTTTTTTCAGTTGGTTGAATGTGCCTATCAATACGATACCGTTCAATACGGCTACGCCGAACAAAGCGATAAAGCCGATACCTGCACTGATACTGAAAGGCATTCCCCGAAGCATTAAAGCAAAGACGCCACCGATGGC
Organism: Paenimyroides ummariense; assembly: GCF_900115115.1. Lineage (GTDB taxonomy): Bacteria > Bacteroidota > Bacteroidia > Flavobacteriales > Flavobacteriaceae > Flavobacterium > Flavobacterium ummariense. Next base: position 136,305 of record NZ_FOVI01000005.1, on the reverse strand, counting down.
ACTCATCGGGATAGCAGTAAAAATCAGACTTGCCTGCTTAAATGAACGGAATGTGAAATAAAGCAATGCGAAAATCAATAACAGTGATACAGGTACGGCAATCATAAGGCGGTTACTGGCTTTTTTTAGGTTTTCAAACTGACCACCGTAGGTAAAATAGTAACCTGTGGGTAATTTCACTTTTTCGGAAAGTTGCTGCTGAATGTCAGAAACGACACTTTGTACATCACGTCCGGCTACGTTAAATCCAATAACAATGCGTCGTTTCCCAGCTTCCCGGCTGATTTGCGCAGCATCTAATTTGTAGTTGATCTCAGCAACCTGTGATAATGGTATTTGATAGCCTGTATTAGTTGGTATCATCAAATTCCTTACGTCTTCGATGCTACTTCGGTGTACACTATCTAAACGAACGACCAGGTCAAACTGTCTTTCGTTCTCATAAATAACACCTGCGGCTTTACCTGCAAATGCAGTGCTTACAATATCGTTTACCTGTTGTATCGTCAACCCGTAATTAGCCATTCGGGTACGGTCGTAGTCGATGTTGATCTGTGGCAGACCATTTACTTTTTCCACCTGTGGCGGTGTGGCGCCTTGTACCTGCTGTACCACTTCGCTAACCTTATTGGCGTACACGCTCAACGTATCCATATTTTCCCCGAAAATCTTTACGGCGACATCCTGACGAATACCTGTCATCAGCTCGTTGAAACGCATCTGTATCGGTTGGTTCTTCTCGAAGAAAACGCCCGGAATAACGGACAGCTTTTCCATCATTTCATCGCCTAACTCGTTGTAGCTTTTCTTGTTTTTCCATTCGTCCTGTGGTTTAAGAATAATCATCATATCCGTAGCTTCAGGCGGCATCGGGTCGGTAGGTACTTCGGCGGCTCCAGTCTTTCCGACCACCATTTTAACCTCGTCAAATTCTTTAAGGATACGGGATGCTTGCATCGACGTTTCTATACTTTGGTTGAGCGAACTTCCCTGCGGTAAAATACAGTGAAAGGCAAAATCTCCCTCCTGCAACTGCGGGATGAACTCGCCGCCCATTCTGCTGAACAGGATAACGGTAACTACAAATACAGCAGTGGTAATGCCCACCAACCAATATTTTACCCTGATTGCTTTCTGCAACAAAGGTTGGTAGAAGCCTTGCAGCTTTGCCATAAACTTGTCGCTGAAATTGGGCTTGTCGTGTCCTTTTTTCGGCAGGAATAATGCACACATCATCGGGATATAGGTCAGGGATAAAATCAATGCGCCGAAAATGGCAAAGCCTACGGTTTGCGCCATCGGTGTGAACATTTTGCCCTCAACACCTACTAAAGTCAGGATTGGAATATATACTATAAGGATAATGATTTCGCCGAATGCGGCACTTGTCCTGATTTTGGAAGCGGACAAAAATACTTCTTCGTCCATTTCGCTTTGGGTCAGTTTATTGGTGGATTTCCGCAAGCCCAAATGGTGCAGGGTTGCTTCCACCACAATAACGGCTCCGTCCACAATCAAACCGAAGTCAATAGCTCCCAAGCTCATCAGGTTGGCACTAACGCCAAATACGTTCATCATTCCCAATGCGAACAGCATCGCTAATGGAATGGCAGATGCTACGATTAGTCCGGCTCTTAGGTTGCCCAAGAACAGAACAAGCACAAAAATTACAATCAAAGCCCCCTCAATCAAGTTCTTTTCCACTGTGCCCATTGCCCTGCCTACTAATTCAGTACGGTCTAAATACGGCTCGATGGTTACATCTTCCGGTAAAGATTTCTGAATGGTCGGTAATTTCTCTTTTATCCGTTTTACGACCTCGTTACTGTTTTCGCCTTTTAGCATCATAACCACACCACCCACGGCATCTACTTCGCCGTTGTAGGTCAGTGCGCCATAACGCACCGCACTACCGTAGCGCACATCTGCTACGTCTTTAATAAAAATAGGGGTATGGCCCGTGATTTTTACGGGAATGTTTTTAATGTCTTCCAAAGTTGTAGCTAAGCCCACACCACGGATAAAATAAGCGTTCGGTTTTTTGTCGATATACGCACCGCCCGTATTCTGATTGTTTTGTTCGAGTGCGTTAAATATATCGGGAATGCTTACGCCCATTGCTCTTAATCGGTCGGGGTTTACCGCAACCTCGTATTGTTTTAATTCCCCGCCAAAGCTGTTTACTTCGGCAATGCCCGGTGTGCCGTACAACTGACGGGCAACAATCCAATCCTGCATTGTACGCAGATCTTTGGCATTGTATTTATGCTCGCTGCCTTTTTTGGGGTGGATGATGTACTGATAGACTTCTCCAAGCCCTGTACTAACCGGAGCCAGTTCAGGCGTGCCGATACCTTTCGGGATTTTTTCTTCGGCTTCTTTCAGTTTTTCATTGACCAACTGCCTTGCAAAGTAGATGTCCACATTTTCTTTGAACACTACCGTAACCACCGAAAGCCCGAAACGGGATATACTTCTTGTTTCTTCTAAATCGGGAATGTTGGCGATGCTCTGTTCAATCGGAAACGTAACCAACTGTTCCACTTCCTGACCCGCCAGTGTAGGACAGGCAGTAATAATCTGTACCTGATTATTGGTAATATCCGGTACGGCATCTATCGGCAATTTGGTGGCACTCCATACGCCCCAAATGATAAGAACCAATGTCATTATACCAATGACGATTTTGTTCTTGATGCTGAATTTAATTATACTATCTAACATTTGAATTTATGATTAATGTTTATACAAACTTGCATGATGCCATTTTCTAAAAATGACAGCATATAAATACGATACAGACGGTTTCATCGAAACGCTGTGAAAGAATTAAGCAGTTATTACTTAAACATTAATCTTAGGCGGTTGCCATATGTTCCCGTTATATTGGGATAAGATATATATATTTCTTAAAGGGACTTTTCTTTTATCAGTGGACTGAAACTCAAGTTCATTGATTTCAGGTAGCCTAAAATCCAGTGTAACTCCATTAATTGTACCGCAACATTGGCAGCTACAAAAAGGGCTGCAAAAATCTTTGTGTTCAGTTTTGTGGTTATGTTCCAAAACATTTACACTGTCTGATACATTATTGGTGGCACATCGGTAATAAGCATCACTGCAAGGAAGTATTGCCATTCCGAGCATATAGACACTAAATATGAATGTTAAGAATTTCACAGTTAAATTTTAAACTTCAATACCGTTAATAACTATTAGATTAATTAGGGAATTTACTAAATACAATTATGATGAGATTTGCTATACTGATAAACTTGTTCTGTTTGAAATATATGTCTTTGCTGATTATGTTTATTGTTCTCTACAATTCTTTCGTCTTCTATATCAATCCGGCTGAATTATCCATCATTATAAAACAACCGGAATATCTATCGTCAATCATAACGATTATTACCGGTTCTTGCAATTCGTCCAAACTTTCATCATAATAGAAATCGTACAATTTCATAAGAGCCAAATTGCCTATGATAATTTCGTGTCCGTCTACGAAACCTTTGATACCGTAACCAGGTATTGCTTCAAACTTTTCGATTTTGAAATCAGACAAATTAATCCGTGGTAAAAATTTAATAATGCTGCCTGCTATTGGATGTACAGAATGAGATTGTAATGCCGCCGTGTAAGTAACCACTGTTTCTTTTTCGGGTACGGCACATTCAAATGCAATCACTTCAAACGGATGGTCGCTTCTGTAAGCCGTGTCGGTACTTCTGGTATGAATATTTCTATTTGCCATTGTAATAAGTTTTATTTACACAGCAAATTTATCAGTAGATTTTAGGAACCTGGTTGCAAATGTAAAACAGCCATATTGTTATATGGCTGTTTTTAAAAAGTTATATTTTCAAGCTTAATCATATATGGATTGCAATTTTCTCGACGTCAAGACAAGCTTCACGCAGGTTTTCATAGTAAGTCGGATGCCCGTGAGAAATGCGGGCTATATCTTCAGCAGCTGCCCTATATGCCATTGAAACCGTAGCTTCTCCAATCAAATCAGAAGCTCGCTCTCCAATTATATGGAAACCTAAAATTTCATCTGTCTTTGCATCTGCTAACACTTTTGCCACGCCCTCAGTTTTACCACTGGTAATGGCTCTTCCAGATGCAGAAAAAGGGAACTGACCAACTTTATATTTTATTCCTGAAGTTTTCAATTCTTCTTCGGTCTTACCAACACTGGCGACCTCTGGACTGGTGTAAACAATGCTTGGAATAGTATTGTAATTAATATGTGGTTTTTGTCCTGCAATAATTTCAGCTACAAAGATACCCTCTTCCGATGCTTTGTGTGCTAACATTGGTCCCTCTACCACATCGCCGATGGCATAAATTCCTTTTACATTTGTTTCCATATTTTTATCTGTAGAAATCTGTCCTCTCGAATTGAGTTCAATTCCTACTTTATCTAATCCTAATCCTGTAGTATAGGGTTTTCTTCCAATTGCCACTAAACAATAATCGCTTTCCAATGTGACAATATCACCATTTTTGTCTTCAGCAGTTACAGCAATACTATCACCGGTATTGGTTGCTCCCGTTACCTTATAACCAAGTAAAAATTCAAAATCTAAATTTTTCTTTAGTGATTTTTGAAGTTCTGCCCCCATTTTTTTATCCATATTAGCGAGAATGCTCCCTGCATACTCTATTACGGTAATTTTGCTTCCCAATCTTCCATAAACTGACCCTAATTCCATACCGATAACGCCGCCTCCAACTACAACAAGGTGTTTGGGAATTTCCTTTAAGTTCAAAGCTTCTGTTGAACTGATAATCCGTTTTTTGTCAATATCAATTCCGGGAAGCGAGGCCGGTTTTGAGCCTGTTGCAATAATTACGTTTGCCCCGGTAATGGTTTCTTCTGCGGTTTCAGACTTTATCAAGATGGTATTCTTATTTTTAAAAGAACCTACGCCCTGGAAAACCTCTACTTTATTTTTTTTCATCAAGTAGCTTACTCCTCCGTTGATTTTGGAAACCACGTCTGCTTTTCGGGCAATCATTCTTTTTAAATCAACCCTCGTATTGTCCACATCAATACCGTGATTTACACTGCTATACTTTATTTCATGGTATCGTTCAGAGCTATCCAGCATAGCCTTTGATGGAATACATCCAACATTCAGACAAGTACCTCCAAGTACGGAATACTTTTCTATTATTGCGGTTTTTAATCCCAATTGTGCACAACGTATTGCTGTGACGTAACCTCCCGGTCCTGAACCAATGATAATTACATCAAATTGACTTTCCATAGGTTTTATTTTTAATTTTATATTAGTATTTCTATAATATCGAAAGTGTTAATTCGATAATTTATTCTCTAAATTTATTAGTAAATTTTTGGAACATGGTTGCAAATTTAAAGCAACCCTATTTGGTAAGGGCTGCTTCAAAATTTAATTAAAAATGAAAATGATTATTTTGTTTTAACGAACCTTGAGCAATCTTTACAAATACCTTTCATTACGAAATTCACACTGTCCAAAAGAAATTTTTCTGGGAGCTGAATTGCTGGTATTGAAATACTTTCAAGACAATACGTATTCTTACAGCGGTTACAATTGAAATGGACGTGTAGCTCGCCAACCGTACACATACAGGTGTCACTGCAAATAGAATACTTTATAGATCCTGAGCCGTCATCAATACTATGGATAAGCAAATTTTCATGGAATAGGCTCAATGTCCTGAAAATAGTAGATTTATTGACGGTTTCTAACTCGGTTTCCAAATCAGTCAGGCTGAAAGCCTTTTGTAAGCCAGACATTGTTGTAAAGATTAACAGCCTAACCGAAGTGGGTTTTATGCCCCTTTTCAATAATTTTTCTTCTAAACTTTTCATTTTACTTCTATCAGTATTTGTTACTGAATTTAAGTCTATTGTAAAATTAGAAATGTTCTTTTGTATAAGTATTGTAATTTCCTTTGATAGATTTGTGATATTTACTGTTTGTACTTTATAGGTAATGTATGTAACCAATTTCAGGCAAATATTTACAGTCTTCACAATTGTCGTATTCAACAGTTGATTGTTCAGGCTCTTTGAAATTTGCTTTCAAAAATGCGTCAGAAAACAAAGCGTAAGGAGGATATTCAGCAATATGATTTTTTAGCATTTTATGTGCTTCCACAACAGGTGCACCATAAAGCTTTTCAAAAGTGCCAATTTGATATTTAGCAAAATTGCCGTAGTGGACGATTGTCTTCAGAGAAAGCGGGATTTCAATTGCTAATTGTTTAGATAAGCGTTGTAGCTCTTTTTGAAAATCTTTGTATGTGTGTTCTATTTGTACCAAAGTTTCCTCAAATGTGGGTAGGTTTTTGTACTTATAAAACAGTATGGCATCACCCTCTATTTCCGAAATTTCCATACAAAGAATATTGCTGTCCATTATTGTTTTAAGTAAACTTTCTGTTATGTATTTGCCAACAAACATATTTGATTTGATAACGAAATCTGTAAAGCCCGATATGTCAGGTATCATTAACAAACCCTTTTCTTCACTGGAGTAAAGTTCTTTCATTATTACATCTTAATATTAATTAAAAAAGCAGGGGCTTTTTTAATGCCCCTACATTTTGAGTATTATCAATTCCCATAGCATTAACTAATTTAAAAAAAAGCTATTTCATCTGACCAATGGTTTTATGATAAACAGCTTCGGCAATCTTGTACCGTACTTTTGCATCTAACATATTGCTGTATGCTCTTTGCCAAAGCGTTTCTGCTATCAGTACATCTTCCCCGGTAATGGTTCCGGCTTTAAAGCGGTCATTACTTAGTTTCAGGTTCTCGTCTGCTTCAATTAACGATGCCTGCATTAAATCAATGTTGTTCGCCTGCAATTGCAGGTTAAGCGTAGCTTGCTCAATCTCCACAGTGATTTGGCTTTTCAGTTCTTTCAGACCGTATTCAGCCGAACGTATATTGGCTTCCTGCTGCTTTACTTTTTCTTTTCTGCTACCCCAGTCGAAAACCGGAATTTTAACGCTTAGCATACCAAAGTAAGTCAGCATATGGTTTTTGGTAGGGTCGCCGAAGTTGATGCCCTCTTTTCCAAAGGCTGCCATTCCGTTCAGTGATAAACCTACCGATGGTTTCAGGTCTGCTTTAAGCATACTTTTGGTAAGCTCGCTCATTTTTATGCCATTGGTTGCCAACTCAATTTCCGGACGGTTAGCATCGGCAGCTTTCAAAACACCCTGTTTTAAAAAATCGCTTGTACTCAACGTATCGGCTACGTCTATACCTGTGGGGTCTTCCGTCCCGATTAACTGGCTCAATCTTCTCTTTGACAAGACGAGTTTATTCTCCGCAGCCTGCAAACGGGCTTCATTTTCGTTCTGAAGTACCTTTGCCCGCAACACATCATTTTTGTAAATCAATCCTGCCTCAAACTGGTTATTCAGGAATGTGTAATGTGAAGCCAGTTGCTTTTTAACCTGCTGTTCCAGTTTGATTTCTTCCTTAGCCTGTACCACAAGCCAGTAAGCGGTTTCGGTAGCCAGTAATACTTCATCTTCTACCAATCGTTGTTGAGCGTTGCTCATCTGTATATTGGTTTCTGCCATCTGCTTGCCGTACTTAATCTTACCGCCAGTGTAAATCGGCTGTGTAACGCTGACCATTGGCGCAAACCCATATTCGGGCAGCATCGTATTCAATGGCTCCCCAAAGTAAAAGGCGGTAGCTGAAGCATCCAGTTTCGGTCTGCCTGCCACATCTGCAATCAGCTTATCGGATTGGGTGGCAATTACGTCTTCTTTGGCTTTGCCTATCCTGTTATTGTTTTTTAATGCCAGTTCTTTGCTTTCCGCAAGGGTTAACTGCTGTTGTGCAAAGAGGTTGTTTGTTCCCTGCAAAAGAGCGAAACCGCATATAAAAACCTTTATGACTGTTTTATATCTTTTCTGTAACATAATCCCTTTTTATGATAAGTATTTTTGGTTGTGAGCATCGGCATTCAATTCTTGCTGCTCATCCAACTGTTTGTTTTTTGGTGGTTTTACGAACCTGTAATACAATACTGGAACGATAAACAAAGTAGTAATCATTGATACCAGAATACCGATTGAAATGGTACTGGAAATCGGTCCCCATTCCGGAGAGCCACTCGCCATTAACGGTATCAAACCGATAGCCGCCGCCATTGAGGTAAGGAAGATGGGACGCATTCTTCTTTTGGCTGCTAATAAAGCTGCTTCTCTAATTGTATGACCGTGCTCGCTTACCAGTTCATCCGCATAGTCAACGAGGATAATCCCGTTACGAACCACAATACCCAATAAGGCGGTAATACCGATGATTGCCATAAACCCGAACTCGTAACCTGTAAGGAACAAGCCTAACATTGCACCAAGCAAGCTCAACGGGAACGAAGCCAGTACAATGAATACTTTACCAACACGCTTGAACTGGAATAACAGAACAAGGAAGATGAGGACGAAACTTATCATAAAAGCTTTTCCCATTTTGGGACCGCTTTCCAGTCCGTCTTCATATTCGCCACCGTAGGCAATCTTAATGCCTTTTGGTAATTTCAGGCTGTCAATTTTCGGCTGTACCTCTGCAAATACTTCTGCGGGTTTTCTGCCTAACTGTGCTTCGGAAGAAACGGTTAACGTTCTTAACCCGTTACGGTGTACAATAGCCCCAGTATGCCAAGACGGTTGTAAATCTACCACCTGCTTTAAAGGTACTTTAGCACCGAATGTTGAATTGATGTACATATTACCCAAAGCATCCAGACTTTCCCGGTCGGTTTCGTCTGTTCTCATTACAATATCAATGGCTTTATTGCCCTCCCACATCTGCGATACTGGGTAGCCTTTTATCTTTGCACCCAATGCCTGCGCAATCTGCGCTTTGCTAACGCCTAAACGCAGGGCTACATCTTCTTTAACAACGGCTTTCAGCCCTACATAATCATTCTGATAATCGGTGCGCACCCAGTTAGAGCCTTTGGTATTTTCCAGTAATGCCGCAACCTGTTTGGCTACTTTTTTCTGCTCGGTCATATCCTTGCCAATCACACGTATCTCAATCGGTGCGGGCTGCTGCTTCTTGCTTAACTGCCTTACCCGTACATAACCGTTCGGCAAGTAGTTGTTGAATTTCTGCACATACTCATCAATCATTTCAGAAGTGGCATCCTTGCTTGTGGTATTGATGAATATCTGCGCAAAGTTCTCACGTGGGTGCTCCGGTGCGTAGGTGGAGTAGAAACGTGGCGAGCTTGTACCTATAAAACTCGCTGTGGTTACAATTCGTTTATCGCCTGCAATTTCCTTTTCTATCTTCTTAACGGCTGCTTCGGTTTCGTGGATGTTCGTACCGTTATCCATCCACAATTCAAGGTTGAACTGGTTTCTTTCCACGATAGGGAAAAACTCGGTTTTAACCTGACTGCCAACCACGAAAGAAAGGAAAAAGATAACCAAACCTGCTACCAATGTAGTTTTCTGCCATTTCATACAGAACTCGATTGCACGGTCGAAACCGTCCTGCATCCAGTCTAAGAAATTGCGTTTTTTCGGCTTATCATCGTGCTTCTTCAATCCTTTTTTCAGGAAGTGGTAACACATATACGGTGTAAGGAACAAGGCTACCAAGAACGAAACCGCCAAAGCGATGCTTACGGTAATCGGTATCCATTGCACAAACTCCCTTGTAAGCCCGGTAAGCGTAAATGCCAAAGGCAGGAACGATAGGACAATGGTAAGCGTAGCCGTGAAAATAGGAACCATTAACTGTGTGGCACTCTGCCAAGCGGCAGTCCACGACGGTATTTTTTCGTCCACTTTCTCGATGTAGTTATCCACTACGATAATGGCATCATCGACCACCATCCCCAGTACGATAATCATTGCCGCCAAACTAACCTGGTGCATTTCGATACCCAACAAGTTGAGGATAGCGAATGTTACGGCAATGGTAACGGGTGCTGCAATGGCTGAAATGGTGGCAACCCTGAACGGCAGCAGTAGCATTACTACCAAGATAACGGCAGCAATGGCAATACCGAACTCGATAAAGAAATGCCCCAAGTTCATATCAACTACTTTGGGTTGGTCAACAATGGTGTTGACCTGCACATCTGATGGCAGGATTTCTTTTACTTCAGCAACTTTCTGTGTCAGCGCATTACCCAAATCGACAATGTTCTGTCCGGGCTGCATTTCTACCGTCAGCATCATTACATCGTTTCCTGAAACGGTAATTTTGCTTTTCAGGTCTTCGTATCTTCTCTCGATGTTGGCTATATCACGCAAACGGATATTGCCGCCCTGCGGGGAGCTATATACAATCAGGTTCCCGATTTCATTTTCATTCTGATACTGTGCATCCGTGAAAATCAGGAAACGGTTTTTGTCAATTTCAATATCGCCACTGGGAATAGTAACATTCTGTTGGCTTAATGTGTTCGTGATTTCGTTGATACCGAAACCGTACTGCTTCAATACATCTTCACGCAGGGTAATAAATACCTGCTGCTTCTGACCGCCGTAACGCTTGATTTTGGAAACGGACGGTATCGTCTTAATGCCGTCTTCCAATTCATCCAAATAGTTTTCCAACTGGGCGTAAGAACGACCGGGGGCTGATACGGCAATCATCTGAACGACCACATCGCCGAAATCGCTGTTCACATACGGTCCCTGTACACCCCGTGGCAATGCTAAAGGCATATTGGCATCCAAGCCGTGCTGCAAGGTATTCCAGAATTTTTTGGTGTCCTTTACATAGTCCTGCAATTCTACCGTTACAACCACCTGTCCGGGCTTACTTTCCGAATGGGTTTTTTCTTTTTTGATTTCCTCGAAACCGAACAGGTATTGTTCCAGTTTGTCGGTTACTTCTTTCTCTATCTGCTCTTCGTCGGCTCCGGGATAGAAAGCCACAACAAGCCCCTGTCTAACTGTTACACGGGGGTCTTCACTTCTCGGCATCGTCATCAATGAAATCAGCCCGGCAAGCACCATAATAACAGTAATCGCTATCGGTACTTGCGGAAATTTCATTGCCGCTTCAATGAGGTTTATCTTTCTTTTCATAAATTATTCAGATTTTGGGGCTGATGCTGTTACCGATGTAGTTTGCGCTTTAACTTTCTTACCATCTTTCACGTTGTTCTGTCCGGTAAGGATAATAGTTTGGCTTTCATTTAGCCCATCTGTTATGATGATGTCGTCGCCTGCAATTTTACCAACGCTGACCCTTGTTAACTTGGCAATGTTATTTTTATCTACCACGTAAACGTGAGGGATTTTATCAACATTGTTCACAATGGCAGTAAGCGGTACACGCACCTGCTTAACCTTTACCGGTACTCCTGCAAGCACTTCGGTAATCATTCCCGGCATCAGGACACCGCCCGGATTGTCCAAGCGAACTTTAAGAGTAAATGCTTTGGATATTTCGTCCGCTACGGGATTAATAATGGTTATTTTACCCTTGAAATCACGTTGCAGTGTAGGAATGTTCACATCTACCTGCATCCCTTGTTTAAAGCTTCCGATTTCGCTTTCCGGTACTGAAAACTGTGCATATACCATGTCCGTTTTTACGATGGTAAAGGCAGGAACGCCAGGTGCTGCCATACCGCCAACCTCGGCAGTTTTCACAGTTATAATGCCGTTGGTAGGTGAATGTAAGCGACTGTCTGCAATGCGCTTGCGGTTGATTTTTTTGTTGGCTTCTGCCTGCGCTACTTTTGTTTTGATGTCGATGTAATCCTTTTCGGGGAAACTTCCTTTTTTGTACAGTTCATCAAATCTCCTGAATGCATCCTGGCTCTGGTCTAAACTCGCATTGGCAATCTGCAATGCAGCTTCATACTCGGTGGCATCAATGCTTGCAAGGAACTGTCCTTTGCTCACACGCTGCCCCTCATTCACACCCACGCTGTTAATCGTGCCGGGAACGGCAAAACTTACGGTGGTCATATTGTCGGGTACAATGGAACCCGAATAGGAAACGGATTGCTCGGTTTCCGAACTGTTGATAGTGGCTACGGTGACTACCGGAGGCTCATCTTTTAACTGTTTTTCTTCTTTTTGTTTGCAACTCTGTATCAATCCTGCTCCGATTATGAAGAGGGATAACAAACCAATTTTACTTGTTCTCATCTTACATTTATTTTGTTACGCTTCTTTGTTTAATTAAACTTTTAAATACAGGGCAAAGGTCGGGTTACAGCTAAGGCGCAGCTATACGAAATGACGCGTAAAAGTTGTGAAATTTACTTCTTTGATTGGTGGGTATCTGCCTGAAACAAACAGAGCTACTGATGTTTCAGTAGCTCTGATGCTCGCATTAAAAAATAGCAAAATGCCTGCGAATGGATTGAAAAAGCCTCAATGCGGAGTATGCTATTCGTCCATCTGCATAGTAACGTTTTGCCCTTGTTGCTGCTTTACCTGCTTGAAATAGCTTGATGTAAAGCCGGTGTGTTTTTTCAACTGGTTGGAAAGGTATGCCTGACTGCTGTACCCCAGTACGTGGGCAATCTCGGTCAGGGACATTTCGGTATCAACCAAAAGCTGTTTTACCTTTTCAATCTTCCGATGAATGATGTACTTTTCGAGTGTTATTCCCTCTACCGAAGAAAATAAGGCACTCAATGTATCGTAGTTCTTGTGCAGCTTTCCACTGATTAAGGTTGTGAATTTGGTAGGTGTGCCGCTTTGCAGTTGCAATGTAATACCTTTCTCCACCAACTCTTTTATCTTGTTAATCATCTTTTGGTTCTTGTCGTACATCAGCTCCAAGCCGATGCTTTTCAGCATTGTTTTGATTGCTCCCAACTTGTGCGAAAAGTCTGCCGTATCTTTTATGATGGCTTGACCCAGTTTTACATCCAAAACCTCAAAACCCAAAGCTGTCAATTCCTGTTCAAGAACATACGTACATCTATTGCACACCATTCCTTTTATTAATAGTGTCATAGTTCTAAAGTGTATAAGTTCCTTTATTCAATGGTCAAAATTCTGCATTTGCCACCGACATACTATTATGATATTCCGGGTTTGTTTTGTGAAATTTTATGAAAATCGGTGCAGCAACATTAAATATCATAAACTAAACAGGGAAAAGTACATAGCTACACCCGTTCATCTTACGGAATTTTGTAACAGACAACATCCGTATAAAAATGAAGAATAAAAAAAGCAACGAACATCAAGTTTTAAAGGTGCTGAAAGACTATAACGCAGGCAAAAGCGGACTGGAGCTTTTTGAGAAATACGGCGTTTACGGCACGAACATTTTTGAACTCAAACAGAAATACAAGGATTTAGGAATGGATATTCTTGCAGAATTAGTAAATTTAAACGCAGAAAACAGCAGGCTAAAAAATATGTACGCCGAATTGTGCATACAGCACCGGAAGCTCAAAGACCTGCTAAAAGAGGACTTCTGACAGGACAGCCGGGAGTGATAAACAGCAATTTAAAAGACTATTACTATGACAAATGTAACGTACAAATACGCTACGGTTTTGGTAGCGATACAGAACCTACGGAACGAGGGCTATAACGTGGATTTCAACCTCGAAGAGAACTGTTTAATCTGCGGCAGCAACAAATATACAGTTGATGAATTTGAAATCGAACAGGTCTATCGCTACGAGGGAGAAAGCAACCCAAGCGATGAGGCAACGGTGTACGGAATTGCCTCGAAAGACGGTTTAAAAGGAATTTTGGTTACAGCTTACGGGGCTTATACGGATAGTATGAGTACAGCAATGCTCCGCAAACTGGCACTTAAAAAAGACTAACAAAACAACAAGGGCAAAACAGCAGCTATAAAGCTGTAATTTTGCCCTTTTTCTATATGGATATTACTGTACCGTAACACAAACATCCGCATTCATCGGGTAGCTTTGGCACAACAAAATTATTCCCTCGGCAATATCCTGTTCTGTTAGTGCGCCGTTATGGAGCATCCGAACTTCCCCATCTGTTTTCACCGCCCAACAAGCCCCGCAGGTTCCGTTCTTACAGGAACTCGCCACTTTGATATGATGCGCTTTCATCGCATCCAAAAGCGATTGCTTCGGCTGTACCTCAATGAGCGATGTACATTCATACGTTTGCTTTTCGTCGTTCTCGTAATTGTCCTCGTAATAGTTTACAATCACATCTTTAACAGTACCGTCCGTTTCCAAATCGCCCGCATCCACCGGAACCGGGTCGAAGTATTCCAAATGGATATGGTCTTCGGGAATGTTCAAACCCGTTAAGGCATCCCGGTATAAATCCATCAGCCCATTGGGTCCGCAGATGTAATAATGGGCTGCCGCAACCTCGCCAACCAGTCTTTTAATGACCGAACGCAATACAAGCAAATTGAACCTGCCTGCAACGTGGTTGATTTTGGTGGAAATAAAATCGGGTGCGGTAAAGGAATAACAAATATTCAGTTCTTGCGCTGCCTGCATCGCTTCCAATTCATTCCAAAATATGGTATCTTCCGGTGTTTTGTTACTGTACACCAGTAAGGGAATTTGGCTGCTGCTTTCAATACTTTTCAGCATTGAGAACAAAGGCGAAATGCCGCTACCACCCGCCAACAAAACAATTTGGGAATGCTCGGCTATGGGCTTTTCCAAAACAAAGCTGCCAAAGGGGGCTTCTATTTCCCAGGCTTCTATTAGTCCGGCATTATCTAAAATGTAATTGCTCATCTTTCCGCCCGTAACCCTTTTAATGGTAATGGCGGGAAATTCGTCAGATGGCACAGAACTGAACGAATACGAACGTATGAGCTGTTCGCCGTTTATGGCAAGCCTGATGTTAAGGTATTGACCGGGCAGGTAGCTAAATGCCTGCTGCTCCGTGTCAAAGTATATACTAATGGTATCTTCGGTTTCCTGTATAATTTTATGTGTTCGCCACGTGTATTTCTTCATCCCTCGGTAGTTTCTTGTCTTGCATTGCTGATAAAAAGAAAACCTCTGCTTCTGTACACAAAGCGAGGTTTCATCAAGACTTCTATTTAAAAGTTTGCTGTTCTGACAATTATAGTTCGTTTTGCTTTTCCTGCTGTCTTCTGATGATTTCGAGCTTGTTTTTTCGTATCTGCT
The DNA here is from genome assembly GCF_900115115.1 of Paenimyroides ummariense. Classification (GTDB taxonomy): domain Bacteria; phylum Bacteroidota; class Bacteroidia; order Flavobacteriales; family Flavobacteriaceae; genus Flavobacterium; species Flavobacterium ummariense. Next base: position 121,192 of record NZ_FOVI01000005.1, on the reverse strand, counting down.
TAAAATGGGCAGACGTTAATCCCGTGTAAGTTGCTAATTGCTCTGATAGTTCCGCAGGCTTCTGATAGCCTAACGATTTTGCGATTTGTGATAGCGATTGCTCGGTGTACACCAATAACTCTTTTACCTTTTCGATAATGCGCTTGATATAGATAATTTCAAGGCTCATATCGCATTCAACGAGAAACAGATTATTCAACTGCTGATAATCCGTTTTCAGTTCTTTTGTAAGCTGCACGGCAAACGGTGCAGATGTACCTGTGTCCAATCGGTTCTGTATAATCCGGTCTGCTACATTGCAAACTTTCGTCATTATCTCCGAACAGTCGCTTGAATTTTGTTTCTGTAACATTGCTTTTTATTTATGGAACGAGGTTATTAACTGTTTCATACGCTGGAGTGGCTTTGGTAAAAAATCCCGGAGAAGCACTGGCGTACTTGCTCCGGGACTGCCCAAAACTTATCCGCAGCATCCTGTTGAACAACTTGAAGCCTTTTCGCTGTCGTCGCCGCCAACTTTGTAGCCTGCTTTTTCAATCGCCTCAACCAACTCTTCTTTTACTTCGTCGTTTTCAACCGAAACAGATAATTTTCCTGCTTCCAATTTTTCAACTTTAATGCCGTCAATATCTTTGATTGCTCCGTTTACTCTTGACTGGCAGTGTGCGCTTTGCATATCTGGTATGCTTAATTCTACATTTTTCATTTTGAACTTATTTTTATTGTTATACAAATTTCCGTATTAAACGGATGGTTACTATTACGCTATTCCTTGTAAGATTTGTGATTTTTACTGATTTTGAAATCGCCGGATTACTCTACGATTAATTTGCCTTTCATATAGATGTAATGGCCGGGAAACGAACACAGAAAATCATATGAACCCTTAGCCGGAGCCGTAAAGGTAATTTCCGTGGTTTGCCCACCGCCAATCATATCCGTTTTAGCAATAACGGCTTTTTCCATTCCTTTAGGTATGTAGCCGTTGTCCTTAGCATCTATCGCAGCATTGGCAAAGGCGTTGAAATCCGTACCCTGTGCAAGAATGACAACATTGTGTCCCATTGCCTCAATTGGTGCTTTACCGATATGCTTCAGGATAAGCCTTACTGTTTCGCCTGCTTTGGCTTTCAGTTCGGTTTTGTCGAACTTCATATCATCGCCACCGCTAATGGTAATTATATTTTCGTTCCCTGTTTCTGCTGGGGCAACCGCTTCTTCTGTTACTGGCTGATTGCTCTCCTGTGTGGTCTGTTCTTTTTGCTGATTGTTGTTACAGGCGGTAAATGCGATTACCGACAATGCTAACACTAACTTTTTCATTTCTATTTGAGATTTTATATGTTATCTGATAGCGCAAATTTCAGCACATAAGGCCACTTCCTTATTACGCTTTTCCGTGTTTGATTTGTGATATTTACTGATTGGACAGGGCACAAAAAAAGAGGGTTGCAAGAACCCTCTGAATTTTAAACAAAAAAAAATGCCAGTATTACGCTGCCATTTCCTCACACGCCTTTGCACAAGCTCTGCACGCTTCTGCACATTCTTTACAATGCTCCATACCCATTGCAGCGTGTTTTTCACATTCTTCAGCACAAGCGTTGCAAATGTCAGCACAAAGTTTGCAAATGTCTTTGCTAAATTTACCGTCAAGACTTAATACGTTTGCTGACGCCTGGCAAATAGCTGCACATTCCAGGTCTAACTGGATACATTTTTTTACGTGTGCAACATCATCTTCGTTTAAACAAGCGATGGCACATTGGTTACAGATAGCCACACATTTAAGGCAGGCTTCTATACACGATTGGAATTTTGTCTGTATCATATCTCTTAATTTTTGTGATTACTAAATTATAACATTTGAAGCCCGGTTTAGTTCTTTTTAAGTTAACTTTAGTAAACGCTAAAAGCATTTTTCCATTTTAATCCGTTGGGTTCCACGCCGTGCTCTTTTAGTATATCTGACTGCAAATTTTGTTCCTTAATGGTTAGGGCTTCTTTCAATTCGTCGTATCGGCTCGGTAAAAGTTCCGAAACTTTGTAGTAATTATAGAGTATGTGGTTCTTCCTGATGTAGATAATCCGGAGCAGGCTCAATTCTACCTCTAAGTTCTTTTTCTCCTCCTGATTTTTGATGCTCAAAGCAATCTGTTCGTAGCTCCTGACCAGTTCCTCGGTCAACACCAGTTCCAACAGCGTATTCATTCCACCAAAGAAGCTGAAAAATTTGCTTCTGGAGATTTTAGCAACCGATGTAATGTCGGATATTTTCACGTCCTGTATGTTCTTCTCCGTTAAAACCGCCCTTATGTTTTCAATGGATCTGCGGACAAGGTTCGCATTCTGTGTATCGTTGTTTGTCATTAGGAAATTCCCTCCATAAAAGTTAGACCATATACAAATCTACTTATAGGATAAGAGCTTGAAAGTGTGATTTTTCTTGTAAGATTTGTAATTTTTACGGATAAGTCATAAAAAAACGGCAGCTCCTTTTTCAGAAACTACCGCTTAGCAAACGCAATAAAGCTAAGTTCTACATTATTTTTTTAGCTTGTCAGCAGGTGGGTTATAATCAGCTAAAGTCGTTACTCTTACGGTATCAACCCCAGTAATATCCCAAGTAATCGGTATCATTGTCATGTAATCACACTTAGGACACATATCACCCTGAGAACCTACCATTTCTTTATGTCCAGGACAGCCGGTAATTAGGTGTCCTGCTGCATCAATTAGTTCGCCTTTTTCATTTCTGTCTTTGAGTGCTACTTTTTCAACGGGTTTATCAACCTGTTCTGTAGCATGGTTATGTCCGTCACCATCGGTGTGTACATGAGCGTCCTTTGCTGTTTTGGTATCGCCACCACAAGATGTAAGAAAGATGGCTAAAGAGGTGAATGTACCTATCAGTAATTTGTTCACTTTCATTTTTATTTATTTTTAGAGATTAAAACTTGATTTTATTGAATTTGATTAATGATTATGGTTGTCGTGACTTGATGGGTCAGCTTTTACACTACATAATATTGAATTATCGTGCATGTGAGCAGGTGTTTCCAACTGGATAGTGACATGGTGAATGTTCAGATCTTCCAAAGTATACTCGATGTTGCGGAGCAATTTTTCACTTTCTTCAATCTTCATTTTTTCATCTACGACCAAATGGCAGGTAAGGGCGTTCAAACCACTTGTTATTGTCCATATATGAAGGTCGTGCATCCCTTTGACACCCTCTGTTTTCAGAATTTTTTCTGTCATCTTTTCCACCTCTACATTCTCCGGCGTACCCTCCATCAGTACGTGTACCGATGATTTAGTTACTAAATAACCGCTCCGTAAAACCAGTATGGAAACGATGATACTTGCCAACGGGTCTGCCCACCCCCAACCAAAGAACATAATCAGCAAGGCTGCGATGATAGCACCAACCGACCCTAACATATCACTGAGGACGTGCAGGTATGCTCCACGCATATTGAGGTTTTCTTTTACATCAGACCCCCGCATCATTATCCAAGCTACAAGCACATTGACCAGTAGTCCAATGAATGCAACAATCAGCATACCGCTTGATTGAATTTCCGGTGGGTTCTGGAAGCGTTCTATTGCCTCGTAAATGATATAACCTGAAATCAGTATCAGCGTTGCGCCGTTAATGACTGCTGCCAGTATTTCAAATCTTTTGTAACCATAAGTCTTTCCGTAGTCAGCTACCTTACTACTGAACTTAAATGCCATCAATGCGATGAAGAGTGATACTGCATCACTCAACATATGTCCAGCATCGGCTAATAGGGCAAGGCTGTTAGTTACTAACCCACCTATAACCTCTACTGCCATATAGACCGTAATAATGACCAAACTAACCGTTAAGGTCTTCTTATTCGTACTATGAGAATGGTCGTTTCCTTGCTCTTTTTCCATAATTTATTTTTTCCATTTTAAGCGTAAACTGTTGCTTACAACACTTACACTACTTAACGCCATTGCTGCTCCTGCAATCATCGGGTTCAATAAGAAACCGTTAATCGGATAAAGAATACCTGCGGCAATTGGAATACCGATAAGGTTGTAGATGAACGCCCAAAACAGGTTTTGCTTGATAGTCGCAACGGTCTGTTTTGACAATCTAATCGCCTGCGGTATTTTGGTAAGGTCGGATGAAATGATGGTCATTTTCGCCACATCCATAGCGATATCCGAACCTTTGCCCATTGCGATACTTACATCAGCTGTTGCCAGTGCGGTACTGTCGTTAATGCCATCCCCAACCATCGCTACCACTTTGCCCTGTGCTTGAAGTTCTTTTACAAAGTCGGCTTTGTGCTGTGGCAATACTTCGGCTTTGTAGTGCCCGATGCCTGTCTGCTGTGCAATGGCTTTGGCAGTCGCTTCGTTATCTCCGGTAAGCATATACAGGTCGATGCCCATATCCTGCATTTCCTTGATAGCTGCTACCGATGTTTCTTTAATTTTATCGGAAATAGCGATTACCGAAAGAGCCTGTTTGCTGTTTGCAAACCATATAACGGTTTTAGACTGTGTACCCCATTCGTCCGCCTGCTGTTGCAGTTGGTCGGCAATGGTAATGTTGTTTTCAGCTAACAGCTTTTTATTACCAACATAGTAAGTATCGTTGTTGTAATCGGCTTTTGCGCCTTTACCCGTAATACTGTCGAAGTTTGATAATGCAGTGGTGGAAACGCCCTCCAAATGTTTTACAACGGCTTCCGCCAATGGGTGCTCCGATTGCTTTTCGATGCTCAATAAAACGTCTTTGGTCGCATCGTCATTGTTCAGCCATTGTATGCCTGTAACCTGGGGTCTTCCCTCGGTAATCGTACCTGTTTTATCCAGCACGATAGCGTTTACTTTTTTCGCCAGTTCCAGACTTTCCGCATCTTTAATCAGAATGCCGTTTTCAGCACCTTTACCAACGCCCACCATAATAGCGGTCGGTGTTGCCAAACCTAAAGCACAAGGACAAGCAATAACCAATACGGTAACTGCGGCTAACAATCCCTGAACCACTCCGTTTTCGCCTCCTAAGAAGAACCAAAGGATAAAGGTCAATACAGCAATACCCATTACTACCGGAACGAAGATACCTGCGATTTTATCCACCAGTTTTTGTACGGGTGCTTTACTTCCCTGTGCATCCTGCACCATTTTGATGATTTGGGCAAGCATTGTTTCTTTGCCCACTTTTACCGCCTTGAACTGGAAGCTACCTTTTTGGTTGATGGTTCCTGCAAATACCTTTTCGTTTTCCTTTTTCAGTACCGGAACAGGTTCGCCGCTTAGCATACTTTCATCTACATACGAGTTACCCGATACGACCATGCCATCTACTGCAATTTTTTCGCCCGGCTTAACCAAAATAATGTCGCCTGCGTTTACATCTTCGATAGCTTTCTGTCTTTCCGTTCCGTCCGCTTCAATCACGATAACCGTTTTTGGCTGCAAGCCCATCAGCTTTTTAATGGCTGATGAGGTATTGCCTTTGGCTTTTTCTTCCAACAGCTTGCCTAACAGGATGAATGCGATAATAACGGCAGCCGCTTCAAAGTACACGTGTGCGTGTAAACCTCTTTGATGCCAAAAGTCCATAAACAGCATATTGAATACACTGAATATATAGGCGATACCTGTACTCAATGCTACCAACGTGTCCATATTGGCAGAACGGTGTTTCGCCTGCTTCCACGCATTGATGAAAAAGTCTTTACCTAACCATAAAACTACTGGAGTGGAAAATGCCCACATTATTTCATTACCGTAAGGCATATCCATAAAGAACATACCAATAATGACTACCGGGAGCGATAGGATTACCGCCCAAATGGTTTTGTTTTTTAGTTTTCTGAATTTTTCGGCGTGGATGGCTTCTAAGGTTTCCTGCTGCTTGTTCTCGTCTTCAAGCAACAGGTCGTAACCGCCGTCCTGTACCGCTTTCCTGATTTGCTCGGAACTGGTTATATTCGGCAGGAACTCAACGTTAAGGTTTCCTGTACCGTAATTCACTTCGGCACTAACTACGCCCGGAGTATATTTTGCCATACTTTCGGCACTTCCTGCACAAGATGCACAGGTCATACCCAGTACAGGATAAGTCTTTTTAACGGTAGGAACGCCATAGCCTAAATCTTTGATTGCTTTTACAGCTTCGCCTACGACCTCGTTATCATTAACGGTAATAGCCGCCCTGCGGTTATTTAGCTCTACTTTGTGGGTTTCTACGCCTTTTACCTGTGCCAGTCCTTTTTCGACGATTAATGCACAGTGCTCGCTTTCCACATCCTCTAATGGGATGTAAATTGTTTCTTTATTGGTTGCCATATCTCGATTGCTTTATTTTCATAATGCAAAGTTGGCAACAATAAAGGGGACTTCTATTGTGAAATTCTGGGTTTGATTTGTAAGATTTACTTAAACCTTATCCAGTGGCTTGCGCTTGTCCTCACGTATCTGCTTGAAATGGCTTGGTGTAAGCCCAGTTACTTTCTTGAACTGGTTGCTTAAATACGCCACGCTCGAATAATTCATACGGTCGGCAATCTCGCTTAACGACAGCTCATCATAAACCAATAATTCTTTTACCTTTTCGACTTTCTGAGCGATAAAATACTTCTCAATGGTCGTACCCTCAATATCGGAAAACAGGTTAGAAAGGTAATTGTAATCGTGGTGCAATTGGTCGCTCAATACGTCCGAAAGATTGGTTTTCGCATCGTTGTCCTGATGGTGTACCAGGTCAATAATGACGTTTTTTATCTTTTCAATTATCCGGCTCTTTTTGTCGTCGATGACCTCAAAGCCCAAAGGGTCTAAAACATGTTCCAATGCTTCACGCTCTTTAGTGGTTAATTCTTTCGCAAGGGTAATTTCTCCCAGTTTTATATTGTTAGCTTTTAAGCCGAGCTTGTCGAGTTCATTCTGAACTACGAGAATGCAACGGTTGCAGACCATATTTTTGATAAATAATGTACTCATATTTCAATAAATCACAATTCATATTATTGCATAAATACGCAAAGACAAATTTAAGATTAAAATTTAAGTATTTATTGATTACGAGCGACTAAGTAGATCAGTCAAGGATTTTTATGGTGCAAAAACAAGGACAAATAACCAAAATCTTTCCCATTGTAGGGTCATATTGGCTGTTAATTCCCTGTTTATTAATAACATTTGCTAAGGTACACTGATATTGATAACATAATCCTCCCTACTATGAGAAAGTCATTAGGAACTATTGTTACCGAAATTCAGGAGCAGGAACGGAAATTTTCAGTAACGTGCTCGGGGCTAATTGAAGAGGCTTTTCAAATGACGGTCTTTCTTCAGGAGCTACTGATTTCATCAAAAGAATGTGTTTTAAGTTCAGGATTTGTCAACGAAGAAAAAGAGATTGAGTTCTTCAAAATGATCAAGCCGCAAATCCTGGGCAAACTCATCTATTATAATAAGCTCTACCGGATAGAAACTGCCTGTCCGGTCAACAACGGGAAAATGTATCACAACTATTTCTCTACCCATCTCACGGAATTAAAGATTGAATTTAGTGAACATATCTGCAATTCCCATTTTTACAGATATTACCGTTCGGGCAGGGTAGATAAGGACAATGAATACTTTAAGCGTGGGCAGATAAATTACCTTGATGGACTTAGTAGCTATGTCTTTGAGATTGACCCGCAATTCTCTACCTATTATGATTACAAAGTAGCCCGTATTATCGCTAATGACCTTTTATATGCCTATCTTTTAACTAAAATCACCCCTGAAGAAAATCCCGATATTTTTTTCAGTAACACAGACGATATCAAAGAGCTATCCTGGACGGACAGTAAAAACGCCCTGATTGAGTTGATGTATGCCCTGTATGCTTCGGGTGCAATTTCAGGCGGTAAAGTCGGCATCAGAAAGCTCACAGCCATTTCGCAGGTCTTATTCCGCATGCCACTGACCGATGTGCACCACGCATTCCACCGGATGAAAACCCGGGCAGGCTCCCGCACCTTATTTTTAGACCAGTTGAAGCAGTCATTGGAAGAATATATGGATAAGGACTTATAAACAACCCGTCAATAAAGAATTTGAAAGCAATACGCCTCCCGTATTGCTTTTTTTGTACCTGCGCTTACCCATATATGCCAATGGGCAAACGGGCATATTTTCCTGCCCCGAAAATCGGCAAATCTGCTCAAACCCTTATTTAATAAGGTTTTCCGGCAAATTGTAAAATTTTCAAAAAACCGCTTTTTCAATTGGTAAGCATTGGCAGACAAACACTGCCACACTTCTGAATTTTGTCCTGTGAATATTTAACATCATTGCTATGAATATTATAACAGTTGACGAAGAAGTGTGGAAGCACCTCAACGAACGGTTGAAAGCCATCAGCGAATACATCCTCAAACTGGAAGATACAAGCTACGATAGTTTGTGGCTTAACAATCACGAAGTCTGCCAGTACCTCCACATCAGCGAAAAAACATTGTGGCGTATGCGCACCAACGGTCAGATAGCCTTTTCAAAAATGTACGGGCAGTATTACTATACGATTGGCGCAATCAAGGAAATGTTGAACGCCAATGCCGTGCAGACCACCGATGAATACGTGGAGCAGCTTATGGCGCAAGGAAAAAGCTACATCGAAAAAGGCAGAAAGCTGAAATCAGGTAATCATTAAAAGCGTACCGTATGAACATCGACAAAATGGAATTTGTGGCGTGGATGGAACGCATAATGGACAGGCTCGACATTCTTGGCAACCACATAGACGATTTACAAAAGAAACGCAACAGCATAGACGGAGAAGAATTACTGGACAATCAGGACTTATTGCAAATGCTGAAAATCAGCAACCGCTCCCTGCAACGGTATCGCTCCATCGGCAAGCTCCCTTACTATACTATCAGTGGAAAACTGTATTACAAGCTGTCCGATGTGCACCAGTTCATCAGGGAAAGTTTTAACCCGCCTTTGCCCAAACTGGATGCCAATAAGTGACAAACACTGCCTCTGACTGCCATATAGTGCAATGCGGTGCGGGCTTCCTTTACATTCGACAGTGAATTTTTAAAATTTTCAGATTATGAGCGAAGAAACAACTAATAAACAAGATATGCCCGAACAGCTTTCGGACATATTACTCGTACTGGATAAAGAGAAAATGAAAATCCAGGCAGTAAAGAGTATCGACGAAAACGGGAAAATGGAAACCGTTGACCCCACGAAGAAAAATCAAAACCAGTTTATGCGTGTGGATAAAAGCGGAGATTTCTTTTCCAACTTTTTCTCCAATTTTTTCAGCCAATTAAAGAACCCCACCAATTTTTCATTTTTCAAAGTACCTGCACCCATCGCCATAGAAAAAGCGCAGGAATTGCAGAAGCAGGTAGATAAGCCCACACCGGAGGGTGAAAAAGTGATGAAAGAGCACGAAGTGAAAGCGCAAACACAACCTGATAAAAAACAAGAAAATCAAAATAATATGGAAACAGCACAAACCACAACGGAAGCAACGGAATATCGTTACAAGCCGGAGCAGATTGATTGGGACACAATGAAAAACCTCGGATTAAGCAAAGAGTATCTTGAAAAAAGAAACCTGCTCGACCCTTTGTTACGAGGTTACAAAACCAATGAGCTTTTACCGATAGGTATTAACCTCGGTGGCTCTATCCTCCGCACAGATGCCCGCCTGTCTTTACAGCAAGGTGAAGACGGCAATGTTATCGTGGCAATACACGGTATCAAAAAAGAACCTAACCTGCACTTTGAGTTTTTCGGTCACAAGTTTACGGATGAAGACAAGAAAAACCTAATTGAAACGGGCAATATGGGGCGTGTCGTCAATTTGGTAAATTCCAAAACAGGCGAACTGATGCCGTCCATTATCAGCATTGACAGGCTGACCAATGATGTAATTGCACTGCGCACGGAGTTTATAAAAATTCCCGATGAAATTAAGGGCGTAAAGCTGAATGACGAACAAAAGCAAACGCTGATGGAGGGCAAACCACTCTATTTAGAGGGTATGATTTCCTCGAAAGGAACGGAGTTTTCGGCAACGGTACAATTCAATGCGGACAAGCGATATGTTGAGTTCCTGTTTGACAGAAGCAACCACAATCAGCAAGCGCAAACGAACCAACAGAACACCCAACAAAGCAATCAGCAAAGCCAACCGCAGGACGCTCCAAGAACTTTCAGAGGCAAAGAACTGGATGATGAGCAATATAACAAGTTCAAAGCCGGACAAACAATTTACGTTGAACTGAAAGACAAAAAAGACCAACCGTATAAGGGTTATATCACTTTCGACAAAGATACCGGAAAGACCAATTTTGAGTTCCCCGGTCAGTATAAAGCACGGGTAGAACCTGCCGAAACCCATAAAACGCAGACTGCCGTTAATTCCGAGGGCAAAACCAACGAAGCGACCAAGAATGTCCAAGAGCCTTTGAAGTCCGGGCAGCAAAGACCGAAAAACGAAAAGCAGCAGGAGCAACAGGACAACAAGCCTGCAAAATCCAAAGGCAGAAAAATGTAATACAGTATGAAAACAATTATTGCAGAAAAACCAAGCGTAGCAAGGGAAATAGCCGGACTTGTGGGAGCATCCGATAAAAAGGACGGCTACCTGACAGGTAACGGCTATTTTGTTACGTGGGCATTCGGTCATCTAATAGGACTGGGAATGCCAGAAGATTACGGGATTTCGGGATTTGACAAGGCATCCCTACCGATATTGCCCAACCCGTTTTTATTGACCGTTCGTAAGGTCAAAAAGGACAAAGGGTACACCGCCGATACTGGCGCAATAAAGCAACTGAAAGTCATTGAGCAGCTTTTTAATAAAAGCAACAGCATCATCGTTGCTACCGATGCGGGTCGTGAGGGCGAACTCATTTTCAGGTACATTTATGAATACCTGAAATGCAACAAGCCATTTGAACGCCTTTGGATAAGTTCCCTGACCGAAAAGGCGATAAAGCAGGGCTTTGACAACCTGAAAAACGGAAATGAATTTGACGGACTGTATCAGGCAGCGCAAGGCAGAAGCCGTGCCGATTGGCTTGTGGGCATCAATGCTACACAGGCATTGAGCATTGCCGCAGGCAATGGTATCTATTCGCTCGGCAGGGTACAAACGCCAACACTGGCTTTGATATGCAAACGCTACCTCGACAATAAGAATTTCACGGTAAAGAAATACTGGCAGATACAACTAATGCACAATAAAGCCCAGGTTGATTTCAAAAGTATTTCCGCAATTAAATGGGATGAAAAGCAGCTTGCCGATGATACGCTTAAAGCTATTCAGCGTGGCGCAACGGCAACCGTTACATCGGTAGAAATCAAAAGCGTTACAGAACAACCGCCCTTGCTTTTTGATTTGACAGGCTTACAAAAGGAAGCTAACAAAAGGCTGAAATTATCTGCTGAAGCGACACTTAATATCGCACAAAGCCTGTACGAAAAGAAGTTTATCACGTACCCACGTACCGGAAGCAAATACATCCCTGAAGATATGTGGGCAGAAATTCCAAACCTTGTGCGGGCTTTGCAGAACCGTGAAGATTGCAAGCAAGCCCTTACCAAAATCAAATGGGGACGGTTCAACAAACGTATCGTGAATGACCTCCGTGTAACGGACCATCACGGTTTGTTGATTACGGACAAAGTGCCGTCTGTACTCAATGCAGACGAAAACAAGATATACAATATGATTGCGCTTCGATTGCTCGAAGCCATATCGCAAGCCTGTGGCAAAGAAATAACTGATGTATCATTACAGGTATTGCATTACGACTTTACGGCAAAAGGCTGTAAAATTCAGGAAGCGGGTTGGCGTTCCATAAAAGGAAGTTTTACCGATGACGGAGAAGAGCCAGTGCAGGAATTACCCGAACTGCATAAAGGCGACGAACTTGCCATAAAGGAAGCCGCCGTTTTGGAAAAGCAGACCAAACCGCCAGTGCTTTACAGCGAAGCCGGGCTTTTGTCGGCTATGGAAACCGCAGGAAAGGAAATCGAAAACGAGGAAGAGCGCAAAGCTCTCAAAAATATCGGTATCGGTACGCCTGCGACAAGAGCCGCCATTATCGAAACTTTGTTTACCCGTAATTATATCGTTCGGGATAAACGTTCCTTAATTCCTACGGAAAAAGGATTGCAGGTTTATGAGTTGGTCAAAGAACGCAAGATTGCAGATGTGGCAATGACCGCCGAATGGGAATTGGCATTGCAGAAAATTGAAAACAATGAAGCAGATGCCGGAACATTCCAAAAGGAAATGGAAACCTACGCCAAATCCATTACCGATGAATTGCTGCAAACCTCTATTGCAAATACCAATCAGCCGAAATTGAACTGCCCAAGATGTAAAAATCAGCAACTTATTATTCGTGATAAGATTGTGAAATGCCCTGATGAGGCGTGTAACTGGGTACAGTTCCGCACCGTCTGCGGTGTACAAGTCAGTATCGAAAATGTAACAAGCCTTGTTAATAAGGGCAAAACCTCTCTTATCAAAGGAATGACAAGCAAAGCCGGAAAGAAATTCGATGCTTACATCATTCTGAAAGAAAACGCTGAAAGTTCCTTTGAGTTTGAAAAAAACAAAAGCAGTAAACGCAATGGAAAATAAACCGTCAATCGTACCCAAAGAAATCAGGAACCTGATTTATACTATCTGGGGCAAACAGGTAATGTTGGATAGCGACCTCGCTGCCTTATATCAGGTAGAAACAAAGAACCTGAACAAAGCTGTTAAAAGAAATATTAAGCGTTTTCCTGTATCATTCTGCTTTCAACTGACCGAAGAGGAAGTTGAAAACTTGAGGTTCCAATTTGGAACCTCAAGTTTAAGCTACGGCGGCAGGCGTTATTTGCCCTATGTTTTTACTGAACAGGGCGTTGCTATGGCATCTGCCATACTCCGTTCCGATATAGCCGTTAAAATGAGTGTGGAAATAATGGAAGCCTTTGTAGAAATGCGGCGTATGCTTATCAGCAATGCTTCTTTGTTTCATCGTTTGGATAATATCGAATTAAAGCAATTGGAAGCCGACCAAAAATTTGAAGAGCTATTTAAGGCTTTGGAAAGCGATAAGCTGCACAGCGAAAAAGGTATTTTCTACAACGGGCAGGTATTTGATGCCTACGCTTTTGTTTCCGATATTATCCGAAGTGCCAAAAATTCCATTATCCTACTTGATAATTATGTGGATGATACGGTGCTTACTTTATTGGGTAAGCGTAAGAATAACGTAACCGCTGCAATCCTTACCAAAAGCATCAGCAATCAGCTACGGTTAGATTTACAACGCTATAATAGCCAATATCCTCCGGTTGATATTGAGGTTTTTTCTGATGCCCACGACCGTTTTTTGATTATTGACCATACAGAACTCTATCACATAGGGGCATCACTCAAAGACCTGGGCAAAAAATGGTTTGCCTTTTCAAGAATGGATATTGAAGTCGGCAGGATGCTTCAAATCTTGAACAAACAATAACAATAAAACCCTCTAATTAAGAGGGTTTAACATTTGATAGAATACTATAATTGTAATTGGGCGGTAATGCTTTTATAGTAAACTTTTAGTGCATCACGTTCATCCTTACCAACGTAACTATTGTGGGCAACTAAACATCGTATCTTGTATAATTCGTCAACCATTACATTCAACCAATGTTCATTCTGTTTTGGGAAATGCTTTCCGAACACTGTCCAATTTCCGACTATTATTTTTCCTAACTCTATAAAGTCGCAATAAAACAAATCGCTATTACCTCGTATTGGTAAATATTTGCTCTCTTGCTCACTTTTCTTTAATTTATCTATTGTGTCTTGCACTCTTTTAGGAATATTTACAGTTTGTGACTTCATTATCTCTTCAATAAATATTCTTAATGAATTTTCAATACAGTACAGGTACAAATATACTTCCGACATTTCTCTCCCTTTTTGTTGTATATCCTGTGGTAAAAGGTTTAAATGACCAAAGTTTACATTTTGCTGTATTTCTTCGATACTATCTAACAGCGAATTTTCATCTGAAATCAGAGGATAGAAGATTTCATTAATATATTTTCTCCGTTCTGCATACCCGCCTTTAGTCTGCATTTCTCTTCTAAATTCCTGAAGCGTAAAGCAGATTTTAAACTCTTTCGGCTCATTGGCTTTAAACTTAGCAGATTTGTTCAGTTCGCTTTTTAATCTCTTATATTCTGCTTCATTTTCAGTTGTTATATTAACATCAGTGGATGCTCCTGTAAGGAGTATTTTTAAGCGTTCAATATTTTCTGTATAATTCATTTGCACTATTATTTCTATATATTACTCTTCCGTGGTGGTATGTAGTTCTTCTTCTTCGAGCATAAAGTCAAGGAACAGCAATTCAGCTTTTGCGGTTTCATCTTCAAATTTTAAATCCCAACGCTGTTCCATAAATTCCAGTAACTTGTTACCTCTATCAAGTATGGTTTCAGAGTTCCATTCCTCGTATCCCGATACTTCAATTTCTGAATGTGAACCGTCGGAATAACCTTGCCTTATTTTCTCTTTCTTTTCGTTGTACTTTGCCTTTTTCTTATCATCAAAGCAATCGTTTTGCAAACTGGAATTAATGCTTTGTGAAAGTGGCAAAAGATTTCCTAATGTTCCTTGAAAAAAAGGTAACTGTGACTTTTTATGACCTTTAAAACTGGATTTCCAGCTTGAATGTGTTGGAGTTTGGGGATAAATATGTTCAATGGAAACTTTGTCTTTTTCACTCTTTACAAATAACCTCCAATCAATCTTTTGACTTCCTCTTTGCCGTACTTTTTCCATTTCATACTCATATAGGAAATAGCGAAGTCCATTCCAATAATAAAAGCCACCCCCGCTTTTAAACTTCTTGTCAATAAATTTTTGAAAGTATGTATAATCGAAATAGGTTTCTTCAGAATTTTCAGGGGTGTAAAAACAGTAATTCATTCTGTCATTCAAGCGTTGGATAATAGTTTCAATAGTTAATTCGCTATTTCGCAACTGTCTTGCAGCCCGATAAAATTCACTGTTTCTATAAGTAGAAAAAGCTCGGCTTAGCCGGAATGTGATAAATATGAAACGCTCAATTGCTTTGAATAAGTTAATTCGTTTACTCGAATTAATATCCTTGTTTAAAAAAGATACGGTTACAAGCGGACGGAAATAAATTATACCAATTCTGTTCAATCGGTCTATCCATAGGCTTTCTTGTGTAGTCAAGTCTGGATTGTTTACCGGATTATGTGTATTATACCAATGAACAGCAGCAGCTTTTAAACTGTTTACATAGTCTTCGATTTCTTTAGGAGAAAGTCGAGAACGCATTACTATTATTTCGTCTTCTCCATTAATCTCAACCTCTTCCTGGTCGGTGTCTTCATCCTCTCTAACTTCTTCAAAATCCTGTAAAGAACTAACTCTCACTTCTGTTTTCGCATATATATTTTGTGGTGTAAATTTTTGCTCCAACAAAAACCTGATGTAATCATCGCCTTTTTCTCTTGTGTATTGAAAATACATTATCCAATGGGCTACTAAAAAATCATCATCGTTGAGTGGATTTTGTTTATTTCGTCCAAGCTGATAATAGACTTCTTTCCAAGCATCATTGATTTTCTCTCGCAAGGAATTTCGCTCATCATTTTTGAGCTCATTCTCATCGTACAAAGTGGTTAAATATATTAAGCGATTTTTAAGAAGTTCTAAATTTGATAGTTTTTTTCCACGATTATTCATTGTTTCAAATGCAACAAAAACATCAAAATCATCGCTTATCTCATAAACGTTAAACATTAGGTTTTGCGTGACCTTTTTGAACAACGCTTCAATTTCGTTTAAGCCATATTGGTCGAAATAATTTTGTAGATTTTCTTTGAAAAACCTTTTGGCATTTTCAAGATTTAGGGTATAAAAAGTTTCTTGAATTGTTCCGCTATTGGGTTCTAAAAAAATTCTATGTCGTAAAAATTTGAAACTTGGATTATCAACCTCGTAGCCAAATTTGTATGTTTTGATAATAAATTGCGGAGGTTTTTCAATTACTAAATATTCTTCCTTAATGGCTTTTAAACTAAACGAACCAAGATAAATATCTTCATCCTTTTTATCCTTGTTTTCAGGTATGGCTTTGAGTTGTTCCGAGATAGCTTGTATAAAAACTACAAATGTTGTCAATCGTTGTTGCCCATCAACAATATGAAAAGGCTTGAAGCCTCTATCTTCAATCAGCCAACGCTCATCATTCCATTTACTCCAAGTATTTTTGTCTACTTTTTTTAAGGACAGTAATCCCGTGTAATGAAATCTATCAGCGGGAAGATTAACTAAATCCTCCCAAAAATCTTTTAGTTGTCGTGTAGTCCAAGCGTAGCCACGTTGGTAGTCTGGTATTTTAAATATTCTGTCTTTAAAAATACTCTTTAGCGGTTCTAATTCATTCATTATCTATTGTCTGTCGATTATCGTCGTTTTTACTTTCAAAAATACAAATTAAATTCCTCGCTATTTAACTTCTTTACGCCAAATCCTGCCTTTCAAAGCCAAACCCTACAACATTATCAAAGCTGTTTGCTTCTGCTTCTAATTTTAGGATTTAAGTAAAATTCTAAACAAAATAAAGTATGGATGTACAGCAAAAAGACCTATCGTATTTCAGATTACGACTGCAAGAATTATTAAACAGCAGCTTTCCCGAAAAGGCACACGACCAAAAATTCATTGACCAACGGTCTTCGTGGGCTGCCAATGCTTATGAGGGTGCTTTCCGTTCGGGAAATGCCGTTGAGCAATGCGACGAAATAGCCAACTATATACTTTTTGAGGGCTTACACTTCTCCAAGTTCGACACGGTTTTCAAAGTGGTATGCAATGAATTTGATACCATAATGGCAGACGAGGAACTGCGACCGTTCGCCTTTAAAATGTTTCCCGTTTGTGAGCCTGTTTTCGCAGAATATGAATTAACTGATGATTTCGCCAACGGAAATGAGTTTGATGTACTCTATACCGAACTGACCGGAACCATCTCAATATGGATTGAGGAAAATGGGCTTCAGTAAAAAGCAACATCTCCAACTGAATATTGATGCCCTGCGAATTGTTTTTGAACTGGAAAAGGAGAAACGACAAGCCACCGTAGGCGAAAGACTGCTAATGATGCAATACAGCGGATTTGGCGGTCTTAAATTCGTTCTGAACCCCGTAGAGAACGAAATAGACATCAATCATTGGAGAAAAACAGAACACGACCTTTTTCCACTAACGCAGGAACTCCACCAACTACTTAAAGAAAATTCCCAAGATGATAAGCAATACCGCAGGTATGTGGATAGTATGAAAAGTTCCGTACTGACGGCTTTTTATACCCCACCAAAGGTTATAGATGCCATTTCATTTGCCTTACGGGATAATGGTCTGCACATTGATAAATTCCTCGAACCCTCCGCAGGTATCGGTTCATTTATCCAATCATTTATAGAAAATCAGAAAGCCAGTGTAACCGCTTATGAAAAGGACTTGCTTACAGGCAAGATTTTAAAGCAGCTTTACCCCGAAAGCAATATCCGTATAAACGGCTTTGAAGAAATCCCCGAAAGGGAACAAAAGAGCTATGATGTAGTTGCCAGTAATATCCCTTTTGGCGATACTTCCGTATTTGACCTTTCTTTTTCCCGTAGTAGAAACAGCGCAAAGGAACAAGCTGCCCGAAGCATACACAATTACTTTTTTCTGAAAGGTGCTGATATGCTTCGTGAGGGCGGTCTGTTGGCTTACATCACTTCGCAGGGCATTTTGAATAGTCCCAAGAACGAACCCATACGCAGGGCGTTGATGCAGGATAATAATTTGGTTTCGGCTGTAAGATTACCTAACAACCTGTTTACCGAATATGCAGGTACGGAAGTCGGCAGCGACCTTATTATCCTGCAAAAAAATACGGCAAAACAAAATCTGACCGACAGGGAAGATCTGTTTTGCCAAAGCAAGCCAACCGAATATAATACTCCCGGCAATGCGCTCTTTCAGGATAGCACAAGAATTATCCATACCGACCAAAAATTAGATACCGACCCATACGGGCAACCTGCCTTAATCTACACGCATAAAGGCGGTGTTGAGGGTATTGCCAAAGATTTGAAGCAAATTCTTTCCGAAGATTTTGGAAAGCATCTGAATTTGAATTTATACAGAGGCGAACGCAATGATGAGCCTGTTATACAAATTCCTATCGAACCAAAGGTTACACCTCCAGTCATTGACCCTGTAATCATTCCGCAAAAACCGCAACCTGTACCTACTCCAGTAGTCTATCAGGAAAGCCCGCAGGAATTAAAGCAACTAAGCATTTTCGACCTGTTTGAAAGTGCGGGCGAACCTGTAATGGTTCTTGCTCCACCAAAAAAAACTACCCAAACCAAAAGGCAAAGCACTAATAAAAGAAGAGGCACGATAAATCGTCAGCCCGACCTGTTCAGTAGTGCAAGGCAACCTTACACGCCGCTAAAATCTAATGGTGCTGCCAATGGAACAACCCAAGTAAACGGTAAAAAACAGGAACCTATCGGCGACCTGTTTTCACAAATAAACGGTAATGGCCAGTCTAATAAGACAGCCATTACCGCTACCAATATTACCGCTATTCCTGAACCTGCCCCGTACACTGGTGAACTGCAATCGTTCCACCGTAACGATTGCCTTGTGGTGGAAAACGGTTGGGTGGGTTATCTGCAAGAGGTAGAAAAGGAAGACAAAAAAGCAATCTTTCATCCATTGCAATTGCCGTCTTCACAGAAAGCAAGAGCCGATGCCTATATTGCCGTAAGGGACAGTTATATCAACCTGTACCAAAAGGAAGCTGAGACGCAGACCGAACACAAGGTAGAACGGGAAACGCTGAACCTCCTGTACGATGGCTTTGTCAAAAAATACGGTAATCTCAATGTTGCCGAAAATGCCAAGCTGATAAAGACGGACAGTGCAGGTAAAGAAATTCCCTATCTGGAGCGTATCATTGGCGGCGTAATTCACAAAGCGGATATATTCAGCCGTCCCGTTAGTTTTTCTACCACCACATTAGCAACCGATAATCCCGAAGAGGCTTTAGCCGCCTCGCTGAACAAATACGGCAACGTGGATTTGGACTTTATGTCGGAAATCAGCAGCCTGCCTGCCGATACTCTGAAAGAAGCCTTTCACGGACGATTGTTCTACAATCCGCTACAACAAGAATACGAGATAGCCGAACGGTGGATTGCAGGCAACGTAGTTGAGAAAGCCGATGAAGTAAGAAACTATCTCGAAAACAATCCTGATGATACCGAAGCCAAAGAAAGTCTTACCGCTTTAGAGGAAGCCCGACCAAAACGTATCGAATTTGAGGAACTGGATTTTAACCTCGGCGAACGGTGGATACCTGCCCGAATTTATGCCCGTTTCGCTTCGCACCTGTTCGATGCGGATGTACTGGTTCATTACTCCGAAAGCTCCGACGACTTTTCCGTGAAGTGTCATCAGGGCAATATGCACATTTGGGAAAAATATGCCGTCAAAGCGGAAAGCCGAACGTTTGACGGTATTGCCCTGCTCAAACACGCCCTTGTCAATACCACGCCTGATATTACCAAAAAAGTAATGGTTGGCGACCAAGAGGTCAAAGTACGGGATATGGAAGCCATACAAATGGCGAACACCAAGATTGACGAAATCCGTAACGCTTTTACCGACTGGCTACACGCACAGAATGATGAATTTAAAAACAGGCTGACCGACCAGTACAACGATACGTTTAACTGTTTTGTTCGCCCGAACTATGACGGCAGCCATCAGGAATTTCCGGGATTAGACCGCAAGGGAGCAGGCATTGAAGACCTGTATTCAAGCCAAAAGGACACCGTTTGGATGATAAAACTGAACAACGGTGCTATCTGCGACCACGAAGTAGGCGCAGGAAAAACGCTGATAATGTGTACCGCAGCGCAGGAAATGAAGCGTTTGGGATTAGCCCATAAGCCGATGATTATCGGGCTGAAAGCGAATATACCTGCCATTGCCGAAGACTACCGCAAAGCCTATCCCCACGCTAAAATACTTTATCCAGGTATTGATGATTTTACGCCGCAGAAACGCCTGCGCATTTTCGGGGATATTAAAAATAATGATTGGGACTGTGTGATACTTACGCACGACCAGTTCGGAATGATACCGCAGTCGCCCGAAATACAAAAGGAAATCCTCGAAATAGAATTAGACAGCGTAGAGCGCAACCTCGATGCCCTGAAATCGCAAGGCAAGGAAGTGACAAGGGGAATGCTCGCCGGAGTAATTAAGCGAAAAGAAAATCTTGAAGTAAAGCTGAAAACGCTGCAACACGATATTGAAAACCGCAAAGATGATATTGTGGACTTTAAGATGATGGGTATAGACCATTTGTTTGTGGACGAAAGCCACCAGTTCAAAAACCTGATGTTCAACACCCGTCATACACGGGTTGCCGGACTGGGTAACGTGGACGGCAGCCAAAAGGCATTGAACCTGCTGTTTGCTATCCGCACCATTCAGGAGCGTACCAATGCGGATATGGGGGCAACCTTTCTTTCGGGTACAACTATCAGCAATTCATTAACGGAGCTGTACCTGCTGTTCAAATACCTGCGTCCCCGTGCATTGGAAAAGCAGGGTATTCATTCCTTTGATGCGTGGGCTGCTATCTATGCAAGGAAAACGACCGATTATGAATTTTCGGTAGCTAACAATATTGTCGCCAAAGAGCGTTTTCGCTACTTTATCAAAGTGCCAGAACTGGCGCAGTTCTATTCTGAGATAACGGATTACAGAACGGCAAAGGATATTGGTATTGACCGCCCGACCAAAAACGAGATATTGTACAATATACCGCCAACGCCCGACCAAGAAGCCTTTATACAAAGCCTGATGCAGTTTGCCAAAACGGGCGATGCTACTTTGCTCGGCAGAGAACCTTTGTCGCAAAGGGAAGAAAAAGCAAAGATGCTCATTGCTACGGACTACGCCCGCAAGATGTCGCTCGATATGCGTATGGTAAGCGGTATCTACGACGACCATCCCGACAACAAGGCTTCGCATTGTGCGGCAAATATCGCCAAGTATTACAACCGGTTCAACGCACAAAAAGGAACGCAGTTCGTTTTCTCTGATTTGGGAACCTATAAGCCGAACGAATGGAATGTGTACTCTGAAATCAAACGCAAGCTCGTGGAAGACCACGGCATCCCTGCGCACGAAATAAGGTTTATTCAGGAAGCGAAAAATGATAAGCAACGTAAAGACCTTATCAACGGGATGAACGAGGGTAAAATCCGTGTACTGTTCGGTTCTACGAGTATGCTCGGAACTGGCGTAAACGCACAGAAAAGAGCTGTTGTCGTTCATCATTTAGATACGCCGTGGCGACCGTCAGACCTTGCCCAAAGGGACGGGCGGGCAATCAGAAAAGGCAACGAGATTGCCAAATTCTTTGCCGATAATAAAGTGGCTGTGATTATCTATGCCGTTGAAAAATCTTTGGATAGTTACAAGTTCAACCTGCTGTATAATAAGCAGCTTTTCATCGACCAGTTAAAGACCAACAACCTGACCAAAAGAACGATTGACGAGGGAAGTATGGACGAAAAATCGGGAATGAACTTTTCGGAATATGTGGCAATCCTGTCAGGAAATACAGACCTGTTGGATAAAGCCAAACTGGAAAAACAGATTGCCGGACTGGAAAGCGAAAAGCAGGCGTTCAACCGTTCTAAATCCAGTGCCAAATTTAAGGTACAGGATTATACGGAAATGTTGCAAAGCACTCAATCCCGTTTGAGCCGTATGAGTACCGACTGGGAAAACTTACAGCAACGCCTGCAAAAGCGTTCGGACGGTACAATCGAAAACCCTGTGCTGTTGAATGGCTTGCCACCCAATGCAAATCCGAAACAAATCGGTGCAAAGCTGAACGAGATTGCGGACAAAGCCCATACCGGAGGGCAGTATGAAGAAATAGGCAGCTTGTACGGTTTTACGCTGTTGGTCAAAACTGAAATGTCGGAAAAAGAGGGCGTGGATATTCGGGTTAATCGCTTTTTGGTGCAGGGCGAAGGCAATATCAAATACACCTACAACAACGGATTAATGGCAAAAGACCCCGAAACTGCCGCAATGAATTTTTTAAGGGCTTTGGAAAAGCTACCGGGCTTTGTGAAGCAGGAACAGGAGAAAATTACGGAAATGCAAAAAGACCTGCCTGTACTTCAGGACGTAGTTAACGGAATCTGGTCTAAAGAAAACCGATTAAGCGAGCTTAAAACGGAACTGGCAGCCGTAGAAAGAAAGATACAGTTATCCATTACACCTGAAACTAAAGGAGAAAGTAGGGAGCAGGTGGAAAAATTGAAAGAAGCTGCGCAGGTTTCGGAAAGTATTGTTCGGACAAACAGCGTTCCCTTTATTCGTAGATTTTAATTTTTGTTTTACTATGAGACGTGTTCTTGTATTTTTAGTAAGTCTTAATAGTTGAAAAAAATACAACTATAAAAATAGCAATACTAAAACGGCAGGTACTGCTAAAAGTACCCACAGGATAACACCTTGTAATATTGGCTTAAATCCAACGGAAGCTAAAACCTTTATCGATAATCCTGCGCCGATTAAAAAAAGTGTGAGTGTCATTCCCGTTTTTGAAATGTACACAATATAGCTTCCTATCTTCTGAAAGAACGGGACATAGGTGTTGAGTATAATGGCAACAACAAACAATCCAATGAAGTAAGGTATTTTTATTTTAGAGTTTTTTGACTTGAAAATAACCGAACTGAAAAAGGCAATCGGAATTATCCATAATGCTCTCGTGAGCTTCACTGTCGTAGCGATTTGCAGTGCTTCGTTCCCATACTTACTGGCCGCTCCGACAACGGAGCTTGTATCCTGTATTGCTATTGCACACCACAATCCGAACTGTGTTTGTGACAGATGCAGCATATGCCCCACAATGGGGAAAAGAATAAGCGCAATGGAATTGAGAATGAATATAGTACCTAATGCAACGCTTACCTGCTTCTCTTTGGCATTTATAACAGGCGAAACAGCGGCAATGGCACTGCCACCACAAATTGCCGTACCGACTGAAATAAGAAACGAGGTTTCCTTATTTATCTTTAGAACTTTTCCTAAAATATAACCTAATATAAGGATGCTAAATATCGAGACAACTGTAAACAAAACACCGTCTTTACCTGCTTTCAATGCTGTACCTAAATTCATCCCGAAGCCTAAACCTACTACCGAAATCTGCAATAACAGATGCGTGGCCTTATGATTAAGATGTAGATAGGGATGTCCTATAAATTGTGCTATTACTATTCCAAAAAGCAATGCTAATGGTGGAGATATAAAGGGCGATAGGCAGCATACGAGCGATAGGAGAAAAATTAATTCTCTGGTTGTGATGCTTCGGTCTAAAATCCTTTTCTTATTATTAAGCGGGTTGTTTTTCATCGCACTAAATTGTTTAATATTTAGTGCAAAATTCTGCAAGATTGAAAAAATAGGGAAATGACTATTTCGAATGTATTATAGCTTCAGGTTATTTAAAGTTAGGTGCTTTAAAAATACATCATTCAAAAAATGGGTATCGCCTTGTTGGGTAACAAAGTAGAAATAACGCTGTATTTCCAAATCTTTCACGTCAACTATTTTTAACACCCCGTTCTTTAATTCGTTAAATATTGCGTTTATAGATAAGAAAGCATAAGAATTGGAACTTAGCAAATATGATTTTATACTTTCTGTACTCTCAAATTCCATATCAATTTTTAGTGATGAAACAGCTATTCCGGCTTTTTTCAATGCTGCCACTATAACCTCACGGGAACCCGAACCACCCTCCCTGATAACTATGGGTAATTGCTGTAAATCCTTTAATGTAATCATTGCCTTATTTGAAGCGTGGTTGGAACTTCTCGTACACAGAACAATTTCATCCTTAACTAAAGGCAAGTATTTTAAATTCTTTCGCTTGGTATGCCCCTCAACAATGGCTAAATTGATTTTGTTTTCTATCAGCAGATTTTCAACGTGTTCCGTATTATTTACGCATAATGAAATTTTCAGATTGGGGAATTTTTGTTTAAAAGAAGCCAAATACGCAGGGATAAAATATTGTGCTACGGTTGTACTTGCGCCTATGTGCAGCGTTCCTTTTACATCCTTTTTTAGTGCTGCAAGTTCAAATTCTATATTTCTGTGTATATTAAATATTTCTTCAGCACACTTTAGAAGTATGCTTCCTGCTGGCGTTAATTTTATTCGTGAGCCGTTTCTTTCAAAGAATTTGCTTTTATAATGGGTTTCAATTTCGTGTATATGCTTACTGACCGCAGGTTGCGAAATAAACAGTTCTTCTGCGGCTTTGGTAAAATTCAGCCGCTTTGCAACGACGTAAAAAACTTTTAGTCTAAAATCAAGCATAATGTAAAAAATAAAAATTCGGCTCTATAAAAATACAATATAATACTGCTTGTCTTTTATGTTGCTGAACTGTTACACTGTTCCTTAAATTGTAAAACAAAGGGCTTCTTAAAAAAGCCCTTTGTTTTTAATCTTGCTGTACCAAATGCTGTAAGTTCGGGTCATTCTTGATGCGCTCCATTTCACTGACAACAATATTCAGTATGTCTGATTTTATCTGCTTGTAATTACTTTCAATTTCCTGCTTCATCTTATCCTCGCCCTGCTCATTTACAAAATAAAGGATTTGTGGTATTGGCTGATAGGCTTTGCTTTCTGCGGCTACCTTTTCATTATCTACTACGATTTCGGCGTGAAATATCTTCTGCTCAATACGTTCATCAAAGTTATCTGATACAGAACCCACAAACATACCCTGTGTTAAGGTTGAGATTTTTGATGCAGGGATTAGACTGTCTAACTGTGTGGAGATAGAGGTAGATTTATCGTTGCGGTTAATGGTCATACTCTGACGTTTCTGCAATACTTTACCGAAGCGTTCCGAAAGGCTTTTTGCCGTTTCGCCGACCACCTGACCACTAAAAATATTACCTACCGTATTTTGAATAACCTTGCTTTCTTTGTCGCCGTAATCCCTCGTTAATTGCGAAAAATCCTGAAAGCCCAAGCATACTGCTACCTTATTACTTCTCGCTGTTGCGATAAGATTGTCCAGTCCTCTGAAATAAATTGTGGGCAACTCATCTATGATAACGGAACTCTTTAGCTGTCCTTTTTTATTAATCAATTTTACAATCCTTGAATTGTATAAACCCAAAGCTGCGGAATAAATATTTTGACGGTCGGGGTTGTTGCCTACACATAAAATTTTGGGTTCTTTCGGGTTGTTGATGTCAAGTGTAAAATCATCGCCCGTCATTACCCAATACAATTGCGGGCTTATCATTCTTGATAACGGGATTTTTGCCGATGCTATCTGACCTTGTAACTGGTCTTGTGCGCCACCTTGCCACGCATCCATAAAGGGCGACAAATAATTTTCCAAATCGGGGTATGAGGTTAAAATTGTGAACACATCCGAATACTTTTTATTCAATAATTCAATGGCGTGTGGGAACGTACAATACTTACCGTTATCGTAGATTTTCAGATACCAAATAATGGCAGCTAAAAGAATAATTGGGCTTTCCACGAAGAAATCGCCTTGCTTCTGTATCCACGACCTGTTGAGGTTTAGCATTATCGTATATGCCGCTTCGTAAGCATCTGAAATGTCCGTCATAAAATCAGGATTTAGTGGATTACATCGGTGGCTCTTGCGTGGGTCGTCAAAATTTATCACATAAAATTTCGGCTGTACTTTGTACTTATCCCGATGCTTCAGTAAGTGATTGTAGGCGATAGTCGAAAGGTCGTCAAACTTGAAGTCGTAGATGTACATACTAAAGCCTTTTTCAATTTGCTGCTTGATGTAGTTGTTTACAATAGCATAAGATTTACCTGAACCCGGAGTACCCAACACGATTGATGCCCTGAATGGATTTACAATGTTTATCCAGCCGTTGTTCCATTTGCCTTTGTAGTAAAATTTGGTGGGCAGGTTGACGGAATACTCGTTTTCCATCAACTTAGTTTCCTGTTGAAAGCTCTCGTTTTCGTTATTGAAAACATCGTCCATTAAATTGTTTTTCAGTAATCTGCTCATCCATACGCCTGCCATCAGCAAGGCGATGTAACCTAATGAGTTAGTAAGCATATACAGAAATGTGCCTGTTGCCGGAGATAGCTTTAGCAACGGTGTGTTCAGGAAAAACAGCACAAAACCAACGCCCAAAACCACGTAAATTTTAGACCAGGTTATCTTCTCGTTCTTTACGCCCTTTGTTCCTAAACAGCTTAAAGCCAGTAAAACCAAAGCAAATGCTTTAGTATAAAGGGTATGTGAAAACAAGCCCGCCGTCCGGTCGAAATTGCCTAATATCTTGTTAATTACTTCCAACGTCCAACCACGTTCTAAAAAGAAACCGTAGCAGAACCAATAAAGGTGCATCAGCACCAAAAGAATACTGACTGCCCGCATAAAAGCCATTATCTTGGCAAGCCCTCTTAAATCGTCTTCTCCCTGCATTATTTTAAGTTTTAATGTTCGGGCGTGAATTTAAAGGCTCTATGGAGTGGCTCTAAGAATGTGGCAGCCAGTGGCGTTCTGTGGCAGTGTTTGGCTAAATATTATTGCTGACCTCTTTGGCGTTTGCGCTTCTTCTTCATCTTATTGGCAAAGTCCTGTTCTTCGTAATCTTCGCCCTGGGCTTCGGGCAATAAGCCGCCCAGTGCTTCAATCAAACCGTCTTCGTGTTTGTCCGTAGTTAAGAAGTCGAACAAATGGTGTGGTTCTTCCGTAGGAAGATCCGCATCATTTGATGTGGATAGTTTGGGTTGTGAAACGACAGGTTCCTTAATATCGGGTTTGATGTTATTGTTCCAATAATCATTAAAGGTGTTGGCAGAAAGTTCTGTTGCCAAACGTGAACCGTTCCAAACCACTTTGGAATTGTGGTCAATAAATGTGATACCATAAATGCGCCCTGTATCATTCCTGCGTACCACTACGTTAATGCCCTGTTCTACTAATTGCTTCTTAAAAGCCTGCTCATTGCCCGTGGTTTTCAGGGCAATGGTAACAGCAGATTTTAGGCTTTGTTTGGTAGGGTTATCTTTCAAAGCGGTTTTGCATTTCGCAAAATGCAATTCCAAAGCCAGAAGCCCTGCGCTCTTTCCAAACAGCGAAGCCTTGAACGGATGCCCGGCTCTTTCGCCTTTTTCATTCAATGGAATATATAATAAGCCCTGCTGCATTTTTCCTTGCAATTCGCCCTCGATTTTCTCGGTGGTAATATTGAACAAGGAAAGCAGGGCATTGTATTCGCCCAACGTTTGGTATTGGTAATAGTTCGGCAGGTGGCGAACAACTGAAGCGATTTGACTTTTTACATCGCCTGCCCGATAATCTACCGGACGGAAAACCTTATCTGTTTGGCTGCGCTCCTTATCCGTTGCGGGTATCAATCCGTACTTTCTTTCCAATTCACGGCATACATTCATAGACCGCATTCTCTCGAATTTGTCCGAAATCTTTTTGCCCTGCTCGTCCACGCAAACCGATACAATGTGTATATGGCTGCGGTCAATATCGGTATGTTTGAATACGACAAAAGGCTGTTCGCCGTAACCCATTTCCCGCATATACTGTTCTGCCATTTCCCGAAACTTATCATCACTTACCTTGTCGTTTGGGTCAGGATTGAGCGAAATATGCAACGTATGTTTCTCGGTATTACGGTTGGCTATTAGGTAAGACGCAAAAGATTGGGCTAATTGTGCAACAGAATAATGACCGCTTGCGTTTTCAATCATCTTATTGGCGAATAAAATCTGTCCGTTTTCATTCTCTACTTTAAGCTGATTGTACGCCAATGCCCCGTATAAATTTGCACTTCTTCCAATTTTTGCTATCATTTCTACCGCTATTTTTTCAGGTGTTTGGCTTCAAATTCCTCGCTTATTTGGATAATTTTTTGACATAGCACCACCATTTCTGCCGTCTGTTTTTCCAGTTTGTACAGAAATGCTGCGGCTTTTTTCTCGGAAAAATTCTTGTAGAGCAGCTTTACAATTTGGTTATAGTTCACGCCAATGGAACGGAACTGGCTGTGAAAAGAGGTCAGCCGCATATAGAAATCAACCGTTCCCTTGTCAATCTTAATGGTCTTTATGGTCTTGTCAAAGATGCAGGACGTTATAAAATGCGCTTTTACCTGCATACTTGATTTATCAAAAAGAGCAAGAAAGCGGGCGTGTTCCTGCGCATTAAAGGAAATTGTATAGCGGATTGTCGCCGGGTCTTCTTTAGGGCGGCGTCCGGTCTTTTTCAATTGCTTTCTGTTGTTATCGTTCATCACTAATCCATTTTAAAATCCATACAAAACCCTGACTTCGGAAGGTGTTTTCTGCCCCCTGCAAAGGGCAAGTTGTTTTGAGCATCGGAAATCATTCCGAGATGCTCAAAACACAACTTGCCGTGTTCCGGTGAACACAAAAATCCGCCCTGCGGGACGGATTGAATGTAACAGGGAAAAACGGCTCGATGCCGTTCCCGTTACCCCCTGATATGTCGAAAGACTTTTGCATAAATCCGTTAATAAAAATCACAATACAAAGTAAAGACCTGTTTACGATAGCGTTGCACTGTACCACAGTGCCAAATGCTGCCTCTGAACGCCAAACACTGCCACCGCTATACAACCGAATGAATTTGATGAGTTCTTTGTCCCTGAATGTTGGCAGGCAGGCAGACAGCCCGTGCTTCAGGACGAGCAGACGGCACACATTCAAGATGGCAGGTTATCCTGCCTGCAAGATTGCAGGAATGCAAGAAAGCAAGAGCGCAGGAATGACGGAAAGCGTAACAGCCTGCTATCAGACCATCACGCCTGCGTGATAGATGGAATGACGAACGGAACGAATGCAAGAACGCAATCCCGTCTGATAGGATGCCTGAATGAAAGCATTGCTGCTGTACGGCAGGAAAGCAGGCAATCAGCAATTCCCGCAGGCAAGCCTGATAGCTATCCTGTAAGAAAGACAGCACGAAATCAGGACTGCACGGCTGAAAGCCTGCAAGACTGAAACCAGTAAGATGTAAACTTTAAATTTTAAAAATATGGACACAAAAAAGAAACCTCTGTTTGTCGCCTTTTCTTCTCAAAAAGGCGGTGTTGGCAAAAGCACATTTACTACGCTTGTCGCCAGTACGATGCACTATCGGTTGGGCTACAACGTAGCCGTATTTGATGCGGATTTTCCCCAGCACAGCCTGATGAAAATGAAAACCCGTGATTTGGCAATGGTAATGGAAAATGAGGCGTTGAAAAAACTGGCGTATAAGCAGTTTACCACCATCAACAAAAAAGCCTATCCCATTATGCAGCACAAAGCGGATAGCGTACTCGATGCGGCGCACGAATTTGTAAACACTTCTCCCGTTCCGCTTGATGTGCTGTTCTTCGACCTGCCCGGAACCGTGAACACGCCCGGCATCCTGAAAGCGTTGGCAGGTATGCACCACATTTTTACGCCTATCACGGCAGACCGTGTGGTAATGGAAAGTACGCTCATCTTCACGCAGCTTTTACAGGACGTGATTATGAAAAAAGGCGAAACTTCCATACAAAGCATTAACCTGTTTTGGAACCAGGTGGACGGCAGGGAAAGCACACCCTTATATGACGTGTACAATCAGCTTATCGGGCAACTGGGGTTAAGCCTGATGCAAAGCCAAATCAAGAACAGCACCCGTTTTCGCAAGGAAAGCGAAGCGGACAGCAAAACGGTTTTCCGTTCTACCGTAATGCCACCTGATGAGCGTTTGATGAAAGCCTGCCAGTTAGACCTGTTCATCAGCGAATTTTTAAACATCATTCAATCGTAGTGCTATGGAAAAAGATAATAAACGTAAAGTTACGCCGGACATTAACGAAGAGCTGATGATGAACCTGATGGTAGACGGCGTTAAAAAGGACGGTTTGCAGCTACCGCCTGAACCTGCCGAAGAGCAGGAAAAGGAAGAAATACAAAACGAGGTAAGGCAGGATGAATTACCACAAAGCAAACCTGTACAAAGGGAAAGAAACCGTACCAAGAAGAGCCTTGACGGAAGCTACGGCGAACACTTTTTGAAAACCCATTCGATGACAAAGCGGGGCGATAAAAGTATCTATATCCGGCAGGAATACCACGAACGGCTATCCCGTATTGTACAGGTAATCGGTAAAGATGCTATACCCCTGTATGCCTATCTCGATAACATACTGGAACATCATTTTGAAATGTTTGAAAAAGCCATTACCGATGATTTCAACGAAAAGTTTAAACCCATTTTTTAAAGCATCTGATTATGGAAATAGTAATTGTGATTTGCCTGCTGATAGTCATTGTCCTGCTTTTGCAGGATAAGATTGTAATTCATAAAAGGTCGGAGCAAAAGTCCAAACAGGAAAAAGTTAACCCGAACCTGCCCGATATTATGGGGCAACCCAAGCCAGTAAGAAGCCTTTCAGTGCCAAACACTGCCAATGACAGCCAAATAACGGAACCGGAGATAAACCCTGATAATTTAGACATCGAATACGACGAAAACGAAAACGTCAGCATTCAAATTCCGCAGGAAGAACTGGACGAAGTTTTCAGCAATATGCCTGATTTGGAAGAAGAGGAAGAAGAATGGAACAGGTACGGAATATCCGGTGGCGATAACGGTTTTGCCCAAGGGGTTACCTATGACGAACTAAGCTCCGTAGGGGCATTGCTCCAAAAAGAGAATTTGGAACAGGCTCAAAAGGAAACAGCGGTAGCCATAGTTCAGAAATTACAGGGAACCGAATTATTCAGCTTACTGGAAAATTCCATTGAGGGTGCTTCCCGAAAAATTGCCGAGCTTTTGGATAGCACACTTTCATCTGAAAGCGACGACAGTTCTTCCACCTTGCGGAAAAGTAATTTGGGTGATTTTGACATTGGGGAGTTTGTCTGAAAAGACGGCTTCCTTTTGTTATTTATTCAATCGGAATTGTCAAGAGCAACAATCGAATATTCATAATTATATTCGAGCAAATGAGGTGTAGGGCTTTTCCCTTCAGGATTGTAATAATTTATCCCTCTTGACGTTTCAGAGATTAAGTGTAAATTTTTTCTTGCTCTTGAAGCTAAAACGTAAAGTAATTTTTTAGAATTTTCGTAACCGTTTGTATCATTGAAGTGTGGGACATAATCATTAAGAAGAGCAAAACCTATTACTGTATCATATTCCTCTCCCTTTACGCCGTGAATAGTTGAAACGGTTATACCATCTCTTTGCCTGAAAACTTTTCTAAAATTTTCAATCTCTCCAATAAATGGATTTCCCTCGTCAATAAGCCTTTGTATTCTATTTTCAGAACTTGCAAAAAATGATGTGTGATGTTCTTCAAGTAACGGGAAATTCTGAATTTGTATTTTCAGGCTTTCACAAATTCTTTCAAAGAAAGAACGTAAGTAGGTTAAACCATCATTTTCATTCACTTCAATTGAATTGCAGATTTTCAAAAACTCTTTGTTTGATAAGTTTGATACATCTACTCCCGCAGCATCAAGTTCGTTCAAAACTTCTTTACTCCAACGTAAACGACGAACGTACATATAGGGCGATGGTTCTGTCAAAACAATTCTTGCAACTTTAAACCAAAAATTCTCAATGTCCCGTGAAAACGGAGCCATACCGGGTCCGTCAAAACTAAAATCCGGAAGTCTAATCATTAGCTTCCTTGTAATACTTGCAATCTGAACCCATTGAGGTGCTGCAATACAAATTTCATTAGGGCTAATTCCGGCTTCACGGACATTAAACAAAATCAATTTTGCAATTTCTTCTATCAAATTATCTAACGAAACCGATAAGTTATATGTGATTAAACTATTATAATCTTTTTCGTTTCCGAATGCTATAATAGGGGTAGCAAATGTTTTATAATAATCGAAGTAATTTATTATGGTTTCAGATGACCTGTAATTTTTGTCTAAACTCAACTGTATCAAGTTAAACCCCAAAAGTTTTTCCAAATCATCCTTTGGCATCGGATAACCACCTAAAGAATGATAAATAGATTGGTTAGGGTCGCCAACAATTAATGTTTTTGAACACCCTTTGTTTGCACTTAATATTTTTGATATTATATGGTATTGTATCTCTTTAGTATCTTGATATTCATCAATCAAAATAAATGGAAATAATTTGCATAAGACGGTACAAATGATTGGCTTTGATTTCAATAATTCATAAGCATAAAAAAGTATCTGCTCAAAATCCAATTGATTATTCTCTTTTAATATTCCGAAATATTCTTGAAGAATAGCTTTGATATGCTTATTCTGATTACTATTTTTTGATGTAAACTTATATGTACCATTTATGGTAGCATAATATTGAAAATCATAAAAAGTAACTTTTGGATTGCTATATTTTTTGCATAATTCGGTTAGGAGCTTTTCAGTATCAAAGGAATTACAAACTTTAAACCCGTTTTTCAACCTTTCAGAATACAGATGGTAAGGCTTTAATATCCATTCCATACAGAATGAGTGAATTGTACCAATCCATAATTGTGTAGTATCAACCCCCAATAATTCAACCCGTTCTTTAATTTCATCAGCAGCGTTATTCGTGTATGTAATTGCAATAACGAACTCTTTATTGGAATTTAGCCTGCTTAATTCGTAAGCGATTTTGTATGTAAGCGTTCTCGTTTTTCCACTACCAGGACAGGCAATCAAGAGTACACTATCTTTCTCCAAGATTGCAACTTCTTGCTCATCATTCAAACTTCCTTTTTCCCAAATGAACATAGCCTATTTCAATTTATCTATGAATGTTAATAGCTGGTCATCTGGTATTACCAAGTCCAAGTCAAAAGCAAGGTCATCTAAAGTTGCTTCTTCGGCTCTATACTTCGTTAGGCTCTCCCTACAAGATGAAAAATCCAAAGCATCATCATCATAAAAATGTTTGTTCATCCTATATTCAATGATGTCGGCAATAATATTGTTGGAGTATGTTTCTTTGGCGAAAAGAATGGCATCAACTATATAGTTTGGAATTTCCGTCTTAAAAGAAATATGCTTGCCTAACATTATAGCAAACCAACCTTTACCTTCCTGTTTAGCCATTGTAAGCACTCGCTTTCCATAAACCGCAACACCATCATCTTCAATATCAGTTTTAGCTTGTACTCTTGTTGGTTGGTCTGTATATACTTGGTCAATTATAGCTATTACTTCCTCCTCGTTGCCTTCGGTTATAAAATCAACTTCAAAAGTATAGTCAGCATAAAATGCCTTTATCCAATCATTCTCTGCTTCAAAGACATCTAATTTAGCTTTACGTTCTAATCCCTTTTGTTTAGATGCCTCAACTTTTCTCTTGTATTTTTTTAATCGGTCGCTATCATCGTCATTAATAGTTGTATCACAAATCGCATCATCTAAATCTGTTAGAATTGCACATTTTCTTCTTATACGGCTATCGTGGAAAAGTTGGGCTACATTCTCAAAGCCTGTACTTCGTATATTGATGAGGCTAATTCCAAGTTCGTCAAGACTTACACCAAATACTTTTTTGACCATTATTGGTATTAAAATCTCTTCTGCATCGCCCTCAACTAATATTATTCCTCTTGCAAATAACAGGTTGGTTCTTACAGCATCCAAATAACGCTGTATTTGATTGATGCTTTCAGGTGTTAAACCAGTTGATGGTTGATATACTTCCGCAAAATTTAATTTCTTTGCAAGGATGTTTATATTCTCAACATTACTTACTTCGGAAATTTGTGTAGAATGAGTAGAATAGATAATTTGAGTATCTCCATAATCCAATTTGTCAAATAAGGTCTTTTGAATATGGTTATGTATATGGGCTTCCGGTTCCTCAATAATAAGGAAGTTGGCAAATGTATCTTTTGATTTTCTATACTTAAACTCAAGTAATTTCAGGGTTAAAAATATTAGATTAGCACCTCCCAAACTTAATTCGTGAATACCGCCCTCATATTCCTCGCCTGGTTCTCCGATAAAAAGTTTCAATGATTGTAACAATTTTTCGGCTTCATTGGGAACACTTGATTTAATGGATAATGAAGATGGCGAATAGGTAAGACCGACGGCATCCTGAATGGTTGATTTTATATCTGACCTTATATTTTGTACATCGGGCAAATCTTCAATGCTTTCATTTAATTGCTCAACCAAATCGCTGATAGGTTGGTAATCTTCCTCTTTGATTTCTCCACTTTTGTTTTTCAATAGAGTAAGTAAAGGATTAGTTCTATTGTTATGAAAGTCACTTACTACATCTCTCAAGGCTTGGATGAATGTAAAAGAGATTTCTTTGGAAACAGATAATTGATGCGGAATTTTAGAGCCAAATTTAGAAGCATCAATCGTAGATGGGAAAACCACATTTTCAAAATCGCCTACAAGTTCCTTATATACATTAGGGTCATTAAAATCAGCAGTGCTTTTTCCAGTAAAGAAAGTTTCGTAATTATCCTGAATTGTGATGCTATTGAGTATCGTTTGTAATCCAACTGCATCTCCTTCAGCTAATTCGGAAAGTTTTTGTCTGATGTCAGCTTTAGGACGAAAGAAAAGGTTGTAAGTAGCTTTTTTTACATAATCTTCTGCGGCAACTCCAACACCGTGAATGAACAAGGATTGTATTGCCTCTTCATCGTTAAGCTCATCAAATTCAACACTGATAATAATCCAATGACCTTTCCATTTTCCCTTATCCAAAGACCTGTTAAAATCTCCTTCCGTCAGTTTATAAGCATATTGCAAGGAGGCATCTTCTAATAACAGCCTTATTGCCCTAAAAACATTTGTTTTTCCAGAACCGTTTTCTCCGATTATGGTATTTATTCCCTTGTTGAATTGAAAACTTGCATTTGCAAAATTCCTATAATTGACCAGGCTGACTTTAGAGATATACATTAGAAAATAAGGTTTTTAAGTTTGAAATCTACCAATATTTTTAGATTTCAGTTTCCGAGAACTCTTCAAACACAGAATAGTTTTTTATTCCTTTAGACTTGTTCACTTTTCCCATTATTGTACCATCAATTCGGCTTTTTAGATACGATGCTAAATCATCAAAGTGTCGAACATCAATATAATTAATCCCTGATGCTTTATATCTTTTAGACAATGAAATAGTGAATGCAGCCCAATTAAATTTTTCCCCTTTTTTGTTTAATTCAACTTGTTTCCAATCGCCATATCGCTTTTTTAAATAATCAATATAGTTCTTCTTGGAAAGCTCTTTGCCTAACGCTCCGTCTGGTAATTCAATTTTTGGCTTTATAGGCTTGGATTTTTTTACAAACTTTGGAAAATACTTATGTAATAAAGCCTCTGATTGTTCAATATGTTTTGTTATGGTATCCCATCCCCAATAATATAAATGAAATGGTAGTTCCTGTTCTTTTTTAATTTGATTTAGGTATTCCTGTATTTGAGCATCGTCACGAAATGTAGAAACAAAAACAAATTTGTCGAAATCAATCGCTAAATCCCTTGCTTTTTCTAAATCAGTATTTATATCCTGAATTAGAATTTTCCTTATAGTTTCATCTTTTCTTCCAATACTTTTCAATTTGCACTGTATAACCGTTTTTGTTTTAGAAGAAAAGACATCAATACCTTTCTGATTTTGTCCTTTCACACCAAACGTCTGAAAATCTGTATTCTCATATGACGAGGTATTCTCTACAAAATTGAATAAATCACAAGTGAGTTCCTCAAATAACCTTTCATCTTTTAAAGGAGGTAATTGATAGTTTGCCATTTAAAAAAATCGTTTAAAAATTGTTTCCTGTTCGGTATCTGAGAATTCAGCAATCACTTGTTTAGACCAATCAAAATCGAACTTGCCAAACTTATTTTCATCCCCGTTTAAATCAATTTCGTCTTCATTGAAAGTAAGGATATACTGAAAGTTATGCAGCTCGTTTGATTTGTGGTACATATAGTTCAGGACATTGGATATTGTTTTGTATGATATGGCGTGAAATACACCATCGTGTACAAGAAAATCCGGAATATTACGCTTGTCAATCCTGCTCTTTAAAAAGACCATTAAATCATACGCTACGATTTTCAAACGCTCTTGTCCTAACGCATCAGCTTTAGGGATTTCCAAACTTATTTTAAAAGGCAATTGGTTTCTCGGCGAAGTAGAGTTTAATGTGATATTAAAATAAGAGTTGTCAAATTCTTCATCTAAATAAATTGCATTTTCAAGAATTTGCTGAAATAACAATCTCAACTCATCAAGGTATGATTGCTGCTTATTTAGCTCGCTGACAATATCTCTTTTTAATTCTGCGATAACAATATTGGAGTTTCCCAATATCTCTTCTATTTCGTCAATTTCTCGTACAATTGAGGTATTCCGTTCTAAAAGTGTTTTTTCATTGACTAATCTTTCATAAGTGCTTTCAATCCTATCCAATGCACCTCTCTCTTTTAGCAATGAAAATAATTGGCTCCTGTTCTTTTCTAATTTTTCAAGCTGCGTTAAACTCTGGTCGATTGATGATTGTAATTTCTTTTCTTCTTCCAACAAATATTTATTCCTATTCGTCAGTAGTTGTTTTTTAAAGTCTATAACTTCATCCAAACTCCTTTTTACAAAGTTGCCGAATGTTGCTACGGTTTCATTGTAGAGCTTACGAATTTTGTCCAGGTCGATAGAAGACACATCATTGTAAGAGGATTTTAGTTTTTCTAATTTCCGGTTTGTATTATGATAGATGACAGATTGCTCGTTAATTTCAGATATAACCTGATTTAATTTTTGTTCTATTTCTTTGTGATTAGCAAGAAAATTGTATTCCTTCAGGCTGCCTTCGAGTGCAGCAATGTCTTTTTCAATCTTTAACCGCTCTGTTCTAAATTCCTGAATATCTTTACCTGTATCTGCTTTAACCTTTTCTGAAAGGGATTTTACCGTATTATTATACCTTTCGTATTCAGAAGATACTTCGTTATATTTTAAAAGTGTTTTTGTCGGGAGATTTAGCAAATAAAAATTATACAATGCCTTTTCTCTTGCATTGGCATTGTAAGAAACAAAATTTAAAGGGTCAACTCTTTGCTGACTTTGCAAGTCGTCCTTAACAAAAAATTCCATCAACGTTCCATATCTTTTTCCTTCAAAGAATACTTCGTTGTTCTCTGTCGGAAAAAATATCCCTTCCAGCAATTTCGGCATTTCAGATTTTTCATATTCATCAAGAGCATCCGGTCGCTTCCCGAAAAATATTTTTTTTGTATCGGCAAAGCCCCTCTTGATAAAATATTTTTGTTCCTGTACTTCAATTTCTAAAGTAATCGTGTGTTCATCATCACGTAAAAAGTCATACTTTTTTTGAGCAAATCTTTTTTCTGCTTTACCGCTTAATAAGGTAAAATCAACAAGCCTGACCAACGTAGATTTGCCAATACCATTAATCCCTCGTGCTTCTTTATCCCCAGAGTATTTGCCCAATATGATGTTTATTCCATTGTGAAATGGAACAGCATCTATAAGGTTGGTTTCTGAATATATTCTAATTAACATTGTCGAATAAACTTGTTTGATTTTCTTCTTGGTTTTCTTTCTTTACCAATTTAATTTTATATCCTTTTTTCTCAATGCTGCCAATCGTATGCAAGAAGGTCAAGGCATACAGAAAAAGGTCGGGTGTCCTATCTTTATCCCTGTTTAAAAACTTATTCATTATATCATCCACGATAACGTATTTGTTTTTGAAAGGGGAATTACCCATAATACTTATAATATCTGCTCCCAATACCATAAGGTTGGTTTTAAGATTGCTTTCAGGCTGCGGTAATATCATAGTTCATTTTCTGTTTTTCTGCCTATTAAACACTGTTCAAACATATACAGCAATATAGATTTTACGCATTTTACATATTCATCATCTTTAATGTTTCCATATGTCGTTGTATATTGGTCGGTCAGATTATATAATCTCTCCTTGAAATTTCCTGAAAGTTTATTGTAATCATTTATAACCCTTCTTTTCAGGGTATTAATCTCATCATCATTATATCCCGAAAGTATATTGGTAATCGTATTAAACTCCGCCATAACCAATACCATTTCCGAGTTCATCCCATCCCAATCTTCCTGTTCAAAGTTGAGTTCGATTTTCTTTTGGGGAGGGACTAATGTTTTCCTGTCGAAATGCAGAGCTTTATCTTCTTCGTTTGAGGCATTCAGTAGGTCATTAATGATTTCCTGAATATAGTCCTGTATAAAAAAGTTTTCAATGCCTAAGTAGGCTGCAAGTTTCCTTTTTTTACTTGATACAAGTTCATCAACAATAGAAAGAATTTGGTCTATCCCCTTAATCGAAGTATCGCCATCTAAACCCTGAATTAGTGTAAATTGTTCCGGTGACACTTCGTGGTTAACATACATTTCCCAATTTGGAAATTTGTCTTTCCAGTTTTTTTGGTATTTTTCAAAATCTCCTTCTTTATTTGCTGCACCTAAAACTTTTGTTTCAAAATCAGTTTTGCTATATTTTCTTGGCGCATAACAAGCCAATATCATTTGTTCGGGCAAAATAGTACCGTCATTGCCTTTATCCTTATTCCTCCTGATGGGCGTATAGTTATCAACGCCATATTTCAAAAGAAACAGTTCATCAATAAATTCTTCGAACTCAAATCCTTCTTTGGATTGAATTTGCATTTTAAAAGCGTTCTTCAATAATTTATCCATATACAAATCAGAGTTCCAAATTAATTTTAACCGTACCGTCAAATCCCTTTTCTACTATCTCTTTAAGGGTTTGAAGTTTGATATTATTGCCATAATCAGTTTCGACCTTAGAAATGTAACTCCTTTTCTTACCCACTTTTTGGGCTAATTGTTCTTGAGTTAGCTGTCTTTGTTCTCTGGCTTCCTTCAGCATTTCTCCAATATGTCTGCCTGATATTTTCATCTCAAAAAGGATTAAAATTGACTTTATTATGAATGTACAAATGTAATTTAAAAGTTGCATTGAACCAACTGTAAATTGCAATAAAAGCCTCCCATCATTTGTACTTCCGTTCTGGAAGTCCCCACCAACAAAGCCACTCACAGCCAAACACTTCCTTTGACTGCCACTTTCTTATAACGCCTCTTTTTCCACAAGACATTTGTCCCGAAAGCTCGCAAGGTGCGGGATAAACAGTAACAAATTAATGTGTTTCAATTATGGAAAAACAGAGAAAAAAAGTTTTGCTGGCAGCCGTGGCAATGCTGTCAGGAATTGGTGCGTTCGCACAGGGAAACGGCTCGGCAGGTATCAACGAGGCTACCCAAATGGTAACAAGTTATTTCGACCCCGCAACGCAGTTAATCTACGCCATCGGTGCGGTAGTCGGGTTAATCGGGGGCGTTAAGGTTTACAACAAATTCAGTTCCGGCGACCCCGACACGAGCAAGACCGCAGCTTCGTGGTTCGGTGCGTGTATCTTCTTGATTGTTGCCGCTACCATCCTGCGTTCATTCTTCCTTTAATCCTTTGCCTTATGAATTACAATATCAACAAAGGCATCGGCAGGACGGTGGAATTTAAAGGGCTGAAAGCGCAATACCTGTTCATTTTCGCAGGTGGGCTGCTCGGTACGCTTATCCTCGTGATGATACTGTATATGGCAGGCGTAAACTCCTACATCTGCCTGTTCCTCGGAGCAGGCGGTGCTTCGCTCATTATATGGCAGACCTTTTCGCTCAACAGGAAGTACGGCGAACACGGGCTGATGAAAATTGCAGCCAATAAAAGGCATCCCCGCTACATCATCTGCCGCAAGCCTGTACACCGCTATTTAAAATTCACACCTAAACAGAATGCCGTATGAGAAATGTAGCAAAGACCACCACACTGGAAAATAAATTTCCTTTGTTGGCAGTAGAGAACAACTGCATCTTATCCAAAGATGCGGACATTACCGCCTGCTTTGAAGTGCGCCTGCCGGAACTGTTCACGGTAGCTTCTGCGGAATACGAAGCCATACACTCCGCCTGGCACAAGGCTATCAAAACCCTGCCTGATTTTACGGTCATTCACAAACAGGATTGGTACATTAAGGAAAGCTATGCGCCCGATTTGGCAATCGAAGACCAGAGCTTTTTATCAAAGTCCTATCAACGCCATTTCAACGAGCGACCGTTCCTGAACCATTATTGCTACCTGTTCCTGACGAAGACCACAAAGGAAAGAATGCGGATGCAAAGCAACTTCAGTTCGCTTTGCAAAGGTACGTTGATACCAAAGGAAATCAGGAACAAGGAAACGATACACCGCTTTATGGAGGCGGTCGCCCAGTTTGAGCGTATCGTGAACGATAGCGGTTTTGTTAGCCTGCGGCGTTTGACCGAAGAGGACATTATCGGAACGGAAGATACACAGGGATTACTGGAACAGTACCTCACGTTATCGAGGGGAGCCGGAACACCAATGCAGGACATCGCACTCGGAAACGAAGAAGTACGCATCGGTAACAAAAGGTTAAGCCTGCATACACTTTCAGATACGGACGACCTGCCCGGAACGGTATCGGCAGATACCCGTTTTGAAAAGCTATCTACCGACCGTAGCGACTGCCGCCTTTCATTCGCCGCACCCGTGGGCTTGCTGTTAAGCTGCAACCACATTTACAACCAGTACATTTTTTTGGATAACAGCGAAGACAACCTGCAAAAGTTTGAGAAGTCCGCAAGGAATATGCACTCACTGGCTCGTTACAGCCGTGCCAACCAAATCAACAAAGAGTGGATAGAAAAGTACCTGAACGAAGCCCACAGCTTCGGGCTTTCTTCAATCCGTGCGCACTTCAACATTATAGCGTGGTCGGAAGACCCTGCGGAACTGAAACAGCTAAAGAATGATTGCGGTAGTGCATTGGCATTGATGGAGTGTAAGCCTCGGCACAACACTACGGACGTAGCCACTTTGTATTGGGCAGGTATGCCCGGCAATGCGGGCGACTTCCCCAGTGAGGAAAGTTTTTACACTTTTATTGAGCCTGCATTGTGCTTCTTCACGGAAGAAACCAACTACCACAATTCGCCCTCGCCGTTCGGTATCAAGATGGCTGACAGGCTTACAGGAAAACCTATCCATTTGGATATTTCCGACCTGCCTATGAAGCGTGGTATCATTACGAACCGGAACAAGTTTATACTTGGTCCATCGGGAAGTGGTAAATCGTTCTTCACTAACCATATGGTACGGCAGTATTATGAACAGGGCGCACACGTACTGTTGGTAGATACGGGTAACTCTTATCAGGGCTTGTGCGAACTCATCAAAGGAAAGACCAAAGGCGAAGACGGTGTTTACTTCACTTATACCGAAGATAACCCCATTGCCTTTAACCCTTTCTATACCGATGATGGCGTGTTCGACATTGAGAAGCGGGAAAGTATCAAGACTTTGATACTGACCTTATGGAAACGTGACGATGAGCCGCCAACCCGTTCTGAAGAAGTTGCCCTTTCCAATGCGGTAAGCGGTTATATCGAACGTATCAAAACGGAAGACGTTTACCCGTCATTCAACGGTTTCTATGAGTATGTAAAAGGCGACTACCGCAAGGTACTGGAAGAAAAGCAGGTCAGGGAAAAGGACTTTGACATTGCCAACTTCCTGAACGTACTCGAACCCTATTACAAGGGTGGCGAATATGATTACCTGCTGAACTCCAACAAGCAGTTAGACCTGCTTTCCAAAC
Source organism: Paenimyroides ummariense (assembly GCF_900115115.1). Classification (GTDB taxonomy): domain Bacteria; phylum Bacteroidota; class Bacteroidia; order Flavobacteriales; family Flavobacteriaceae; genus Flavobacterium; species Flavobacterium ummariense. The sequence goes on along the minus strand of NZ_FOVI01000005.1, from coordinate 79,272 downwards.
GCTTTATCGTGTTTGAGATTGATGCGATTAAAGACCACAAAATCCTCTTTCCCATTGTGACCATCATCATTATGGAGGTGTTCATCAACAAGATGCGCCGATTGAAAGGTATTCGTAAGCTCATCCTGATTGAAGAGGCTTGGAAAGCGATAGCCAAAGAAGGAATGGCAGAATACATCAAGTATTTGTGTGCGCCCGTACAGGCGGCTTAGTAAATATCTCTTTGGCAAGAGATTAGGTTAGTGTTCTTTAAAAACCTATCATCAACCGACTTATCTGAAAGGGAAACTGGACAGGGAGTGAAGCATGTCGGTAAAGTCATAAGTCAGTTAGCTATCAGACTGCTACTGAATGGCAAGATGAAAAGATGGATATGAGGATAAAATCCGAATTGATTAAACGATAGTCCAAGCGATTCCACTTGAAATTATGGCGTAAGATAGCTATCAATCGTCATACTGTAATACTCCACCAGTGAATTGGTATGGTTGGAGCAGGAACTTATTACAGCGCAGTCGCAGTAAGCGTACAAAGGACGGAAGTCGTATCCGACAATCCATCGTGCCAATAGTTATTAAGTCGCAAACGGGGATTACCTAAATCGGAATGCCAAAAGGCTATGAGAGTAAAGCTCTCTGAATATCCGACATGGTAACGGAGCTTCCGTAGTAGTCCGAGCAAGGGAAAGCCTTGTACATGGCGAAGGGAAGCAGCTAATTTTTATTAATACTATTAAAGGAAAATGTGAGAGACATTATGAGAAATCCAGAAAGAGTATTAAACAGTCTAATGGAACACAGTAAAACTTCAAGCTACAGGTTTGAAAGGCTTTACAGGATTCTGTTCAATGAAGAGATGTTCTATGTTGCCTATCAACGCATTTATGCAAAAGAAGGTAATATGACGGAAGGTTCAGACGGTCAAAGTATTGACAATATGAGTTTATCTCGGATTGAAAAGCTGATAGCCTCATTAAAAGATGAAAGCTATCAGCCCCAGCCATCGAGGAGAATTTATATACCGAAAAAAAACGGTAAGATGCGCCCCCTTGGCATACCTGCTTTTGATGACAAATTAGTGCAGGAAGTGATAAGAATGATTTTGGAAGCTATTTATGAGGGACGTTTTGAATATACCTCACACGGTTTCCGTCCAAATCGTAGTTGTCACACTGCGCTGGCTCAGATTCAGAAGTCATTCAGTGGAGCCAAATGGTTCATTGAAGGAGATATAAAAGGATTCTTTGATAACATCAGTCATGATGTGCTGATAGGCATACTTAAAGAACATATCTCCGACGATAGATTTATAAGACTAATCAGAAAGTTTCTGAATGCAGGTTACATCGAAGATTGGAAATTTAATAAAACGTATAGCGGAACGCCGCAGGGAGGTATTGTTAGTCCATTACTGGCAAATATTTATCTCGACAGATTAGACAAATACATAAAAGAGTACATCACAAAATTCGATAAGGGAGAAAAACGCAGACCAAGTAGAGTCCGTATGGATTTTGAAAATGCTAGGAGAAGAACTGTTAGAAAACTAAGGTATGTAGAAGACGAAAATGAGAGAGCGGTTTTGATCCAACAGATCAAGGCAGAAGATAAGGAACGTGCAATGTACCCAAGCTCTGAGGAGATGGACACAGATTACAAGAGATTGAAATATGTCAGATATGCAGATGATTTCCTAATTGGGATAATAGGCAGTAAACAAGATGCTAAAGAAGTTAAGGAAGATATTAAAAATTTCCTTAATGAAAAGCTCAAATTGGAACTGTCAGACGAGAAAACTCTCATTACCCACACGGAAGATTCAGCACATTTTCTTGGTTACGAAATCTTTGTGAGAAAATCCAACGCACAACGAAGAGATATTGCAGGTCGTTTGAGAAGAACCTATGGAAAAAGGGTATATCTCAAATTGAGTACAGAAACAATTAGGAATAAATTACTTGACTATGGCGTATTGGAATTCCAATACCCAAATGGAAAGGAAATTTGGAAACCAAAATGCAGGTCTGGACTTATATTCAATGACGACCTTGAAATTCTTGACCGATATAATCGGGAAATTCGAGGGTTCTACAATTACTTCTCTATTGCTAACAACTGTTCTGAACTGCACAACTTCAGGTTTATAATGGAGTACAGTATGTACAAAACCTTTGCTGGAAAATACAAAAGTTCAACGAGAAAGATAAACGCCAAGTATCGTAGAAATGGAAAATTTACAGTAAGGTTTACCACTAAATCTGGTGTTGTAAAAGAGAGATACTTCTACGACTTGGGGTTCAAAAGAAAGAATCCGATGACAGACGCTGGCTTTGATATTTTACCCTATTCCATCTTTGATGCAGGTAAGACAAGCCTTATAGACAGGCTAAAAGCTGAAAAATGCGAAATATGTGGAGCTACGGAAAAGCTTGTGATGCACCATGTGCGAAAACTCAAAAACCTTGAAGGTAAAAAGAGTTGGGAAAGACACATGATTGCGAGAAGAAGAAAGACTGTTGCTGTATGCCACAGCTGTCATCAGAAAATCCATAATGGAACATTAGACTGACAAGATTAGTGGAGAGCCGGATACGCGGAGACGTGTAAGTCCGGTTCGGGGGCGAGTGTTTGGAAACCTACCGTAGCAATACGAAAAGGCGCTGGATGCTTAGCCTACTTAAGACCGTCCGCAAATTTTTCGGAGAAGCGATTGTCGTAACGCAAGAGGTCGATGATATTATCCAGTCGCCCATTGTCAAGGAAAGTATCATCAATAACTCCGACTGTAAAATCCTGCTTGACCAACGCAAGTATATGAACAAGTTTGATGATATACAGGCGATGTTGGGGCTTACGGACAAAGAGAAAGGGCAGGTACTTTCCATCAATATGAACAACGATGCAAGCCGACTTTACAAAGAGGTTTGGATTGGCTTAGGTGGTACGCACTCGGCAGTCTATGCCACCGAAGTTAGTTTGGAGGAATACCTCGCCTACACGACAGAAGAAACCGAAAAAATGGAAGTAATGCAGCTTGCTTCCGAACTGGATGGTAATGTAGAACTCGCCATTAAGCATATCGCAATGCAAAGGCGGGACAATTCAAATCAATAGTCATTAACAATTTAAAAATTCAGAAACAATGAAAAAAGTATTGTATCTGGTGTGTACGGCACTGATGCTCGCCGTAGCACCGTCAGCAAAAGCCCAGTGGGTTGTAACCGACCCGGCTAATTTGGCTTCGGGCATTATCAACTCTGCAAACGAAATCGTGCAGACTTCTTCCACCGTAAGCAACGTGATAAAGAACTTCAACGAAGTGAAAAAAGTTTACGACCAGGGCAAGGAATATTACGACAAGCTGAAAGCTATCAACAACCTTGTGAAAGATGCCCGTAAAGTGCAACAAACGGTATTGTTGGTAGGCGATGTTTCCGAAATGTACGTGAACAACTTCGGCAAGATGATGAACGACCCAAATTTCACACCGCAGGAACTGACCGCTATCGGCAACGGTTATTCGGCACTGCTCAATGAAAGTACCGAACTGCTGAAAGAACTGAAGCAGATTATAACCTCATCAAGCCTTTCGCTCAATGACAAAGAGCGTATGGATGTGATTGACCGTGTGTACAAAGAGGTAAAGGATTACCACAGCCTTGTACGCTACTACACCAACAAGAACATTTCTGTAAGCTACCTAAGAGCGAAAAAGAAAAACGATGCCCAAAGAGTGCTTGAACTCTACGGAACTGCTAACCAAAAATACTGGTAAACTATGGAATGGGATAATCTTCACGAACTCCTGCGGTCGCTTTATGATGATATGATGCCACTTGCAGGCGATATGGCGGCAGTCGCTAAGGGTTTGGCGGGATTGGGAGCATTGTTCTATGTGGCATTAAAGGTTTGGCAGGCTTTAAGCCGTGCCGAACCTATTGATATGTTCCCTTTGCTGCGCCCGTTCGCTTTGGGGCTTTGCATAATGTTCTTTCCAACCATTGTTTTGGGAACCATCAATGCGGTATTAAGCCCCGTGGTAGTAGGAACCCACCAAATACTCGAAGACCAGGTGCTTGACCTGAACAAGCTGCAACAGCAGAAAGACCAGTTGGAATACGAGGCAATGGTAAGGAACCCCGAAACTGCCTATATGGTATCAGACGAAGAGTTTGATAAAAAACTGGATGAACTGGGATGGTCGCCCTCCGACATTGGAACAATGGCGGGTATGTATATGGACAGGCAAGCCTACAAGATTGAGAAAGCCATAAAGGATTGGTTTCGCAATCTACTGGAAATACTCTTTCAGGCAGCGGCTTTGGTCATTGATACCATACGAACGTTTTTCCTGATAGTCCTCTCCATACTCGGACCAATAGCCTTTGCTATTTCCGTATGGGACGGCTTTCAGTCCACGCTCACGCAATGGCTCACGAGGTACGTCAGCGTTTACCTGTGGCTTCCTGTTTCGGATTTGTTCAGCTCAATGTTGGCAAGAATACAATCCCTCATTTTGGAAAGGGATATAGCAATGCTTGCCGACCCCACCTATATACCTGATACGAGCAATACCGTGTACATCATCTTTATGATAATCGGCATCATCGGTTACTTCACTATCCCGACCGTAACAGGTTGGGTAATCCAAGCCGGAGGCGCAGGAAACTTTACCCGCAATGTAAACTCCACAGCAATGAAAGCCGGAAACATCGCCGGAGCAGGCGCAGGCTCAACAGTTGGAAACATCGGCGGTAAACTGATGAATAAATAATCATTAATCATTCTAAAAAATGGAATTTAAAACGCTAAGAAATATCGAAAACAGCTTTAGGCAGATAAGATTATATGCCATTGTGTTTGCGGTTCTCTGCATTAGCGTGGTAGGTTACGCCGTATGGCGTTCCTACCGCTTTGCAGAAGAACAACGCCAAAAAATCTATGTACTGGATAACGGCAAATCCCTGATGCTTGCCTTATCGCAGGATGCGAGCATCAACCGCCCGGTTGAAGCAAGGGAACACGTTAGGAGATTTCACGAACTGTTCTTTACGCTTGCTCCCGACAAGAACGCTATTGAAAGCAATATGAGCAGGGCATTTAACCTTGCCGATAAAAGTGCTTTTGATTACTACAAAGACTTGTCGGAAAAGGGCTATTACAGCCGTATCATTTCGGGGAACGTGCAGCAACGCATCGAGGTGGATAGTGTCGTGTGCAATTTCGACAACTACCCGTATGCAGTGCGCACCTATGCCAAACAGTTCATTATCCGGTCAAGCAATGTAACCAGGCGAAACCTGATTACTTCCTGCTATCTCGTCAACTCCGTTCGTTCCGACAATAATCCGCAGGGCTTCAATATTGAAAAATTTGCAGTCGTGGAAAATAAGGATATAGAGGTCATCGAACGCTAAAAAACAATCTTATGGAAGCATTATCAGATTTAAGCACGTTCGCAAAAATCCTTACCGACAAAGGATATAACGGGTATTTCCATACGCAGGGTGCGTATGCCGGAAAGCTGAAAGACAGCATCAGCGAATACCTCGAAAGCTGCCAAAAAGGTGCAGATACTTTGCCTAAGCAGGACTTACTGCTGACAGGCTACCTGCAATGGTCGGGCGATGACAAGCCCCGTGTAGAATGCAGTATGTGGGTAAAGTACCTGAATGGCAAATTCTCATTGAGCCGTATGGAGGTAGCCAAGAAAGACGGCTTTGGGCAATTACTCAAAAAATCGGAACTGGCAAACCTGTCCGTAATGTCCGCACCCAAATTAACGGAGGCGGTCGCACTGGTCAACGATGCGCCGAAACAACAGGCGGGTAAAAGTCCTAAGCGTTTCAAGCTATAACACAGAAATAGTAAGGCTATGAAAAAATTAAGAGCAAATATGGACAGGTACTTTGACAAGTTGGACGAACGTTGGCGGGCGTTGCCCTTGCGCAAACAGCACCAATATACGCTGTACTTCTTTGTGGGTTACCTGCTGCTTACCGTAGCGGTCATTGGCAAAGTAATGTACGATACCTCAAAGTCCGGTAACGGTATGGTCATAGAGCATATCGAAAACCCTGTCCTTAAAAGTAAAAATCCTGCAAGGTTGCAGGATAGTGTATCAACAATTTTAAAAAATCAGATTTATGAAAGAAAATGAAAAAAGGGTCAGCTTTCTCGTTGAGGGAGAAGACCAAAACGGAGCATCAAATCTGCCGGATAATAAAAAGAGCAATAAGGATAAGCTCAAAAAGCCAATCATATTCCTTTTGATGGGCGTGGTATTTCTCGGCTGTATGTACCTCATATTTAAACCGTCGAAAGATAAAAAGGCGGTCGAAAATATCGGGCTGAACGATGCCGTACCGCAGGCTACCGGAGCAGGGATGCCCGATGATAAAAGCAAGGCGTATGAGCAGGAAATGCTCGAACGCAAAGAGCAGGAAAAGCGCAATGCACTGACCACGCTTTCTGATTATTGGAATACTGAAGATACTGCATCTGCTGACAATGAAGAAAGTTTACCTGAAGAAGACGAAGAAAGCAACGGCTTTGGGGGTGGTGGCAGAAAATCGGGACGAAACGGAAATTCTGCATTGAATAGTTACCGTAATGCACAAAGCACACTGGGTTCATTCTATCAGGACAACAATTCGGAAACAATGGAATTGCGTAAGCAAGTGGACGAACTAAAAGCAAAGTTGTCGGAAAAAGATGTGCCACCTGTGGCCACCGTTGACGACCAACTCAAATTAATGGAGAAATCCTATGAAATGGCAGCAAAGTATCTTCCCCAAAATGCCAATACCGGAAACGCTGCTCCTGCCATCGGTGCAACTCCTGCTGCTGCGGGTGCTAACCAAAAAGAGCAATTTGTATCGTTCACACCAACAAGAAAGAACATTGTATCAGCCTTGTACCGTGAACCGTCGGACAGTGCCTTTGCAGCCGATTGGAGCCAAACAAAAAACAGGGGGTTCTATACCGCAGGTTCTACTGAAGAGGTGGTACAGCCTAAAAACAGTATCAAAGCCTGTGTACACGAAGCCCAAACGGTAGTTGGCGAAACGGGTGTGCGTTTACGCCTGTTAGAGCCTGCCAAAACCCCGCAACGTACCATCCCCAAAGGAACAATTGTAACGGCTAATGCCAAATTTCAGAATGGCAGGTTACAATTAAAAGTTACTTCGGTAGAACTGGAGGGCAATATCATCCCGGTAGATATTACTATTTATGATTTGGACGGACAGCAAGGTTTATATGTTCCGTATTCGCCTGAAAGAAATGCGGTTACGGACATTGTAGCCAATATGGGCAATGCCACAGGTTCGAGCTTCAGTATGAGTTCTACTCCTGGACAGCAAATTACTTCTGACCTAAGTAAAAGTGCAGTGCAAGGTATTTCGGGCTATTTCGCTAAGAAAGTAAGAACGCCAAAGGTTGCACTCAAAGCAGGCTATCAGGTCTTTCTTGTATCTAAAAAATAATGTTGAACTCAAATAAATAAAACAATGAAAAATCATTTAAAAACCTTTTGGGCTATTGCCCTTATACTCGGCTTTGCTGCACAATCTAATGCACAGGACAGCATCAGAACACCACTTGCATTGGGCAAGATAGAGCCGTACCGTATGGAAGTTACCTACGATAAAACCTCGCACCTGATTTTCCCGACTGCCATTCGTTACGTGGATTTGGGCAGCGAATACCTTATTGCAGGGAAAGCCGAAGATGCGGAAAACGTGTTGCGTGTAAAAGCATCTGTAAGGGACTTTGAGCCGGAAACGAATTTTTCCGTTATTACGAATGACGGACGTTTTTATAGTTTCAACGTGTATTACAGTTCCTACCCGGAGGCAATGAGCTATGACCTGCTCACGATGCAAAAAGCGGTGGATAAAGCCAAAGGTAACGATGTGCTTTTTGAAGAACTGGGCAACAATTCGCCGTCACTGGCAGGCTTGCTTTTGGAAACCATTTACAAGAAAGACAAACGCATTGTAAAGCATATCGGTGCTAAGAGTTTCGGCATTCAGTTTATCCTAAAAGGGATTTACATACATAACGGCAAATACTATTTCCATACTGAATTGAGAAACCGTGCCAATGTTCCTTTCGAGATTGATTTCATCAATTTCAAAGTAGTGGATAAAAAGGTAGCTAAACGCACCGTAGTCCAGGAACGCCCTTTAACTCCTTTGAGAACTTACAAGCCATTGGACGGTATTTCCGGAAAATCGACCGAACAAAATGTGTTCCTGTTAGACCAGTTTACCATTGCCGATGATAAGGTACTGCTGATTGAGATTTTCGAGAAAAACGGTGGCAGGCATCAAACATTGCACGTCGAAAATTCCGATTTAATCAAAGCCCGTTTGATTGACGATATGCACCTGAAATTTTAATAACCCTTTAAAGCAAGAATATGAAAAAGTATATCTATACCGTGCTGTTTGTCCTGATAGGCATCACGGCTGCACAGGCGCAAAGAATGCTGCCGAAGCAGAAAGGATTGGAAATAAGTGCAGGTGTATTGTCCGATGATAAGATTGGCAATGATTACTACATCAGCGCAGCAATGACGGTAAACGGTAAGAATGGTAACTATCAGCTTTGGGCGTTGGAATATACCCACCAGTACCACGGGTATAAAGACCTCCGCATACCGCAGGAAACCTATTCCGCAGAGGGCGGTTACAGCTTCTTTTTGTTGGGCGATGCCCGTAAGAACATCACGCTGAATTTCGCCGTAACAGGTGTGGTCGGTTACGAAACCATCAACCGGGGCGAAACAATGTTGTACGACGGTGCGAAGATATTGAGCGAAGATAATTTTATCTACGGTGCAGGCGGTCGCCTCACTTTTGAAACGTACCTGTCCGACCGTTTTGTATTAGTCCTGCAAGGGCGTACAAAAATCCTTTGGGGTACGGATTTACAACAGTTCCGACCGTCAGCAGGTGTGGGATTAAGGTTTAACTTTTAAAACGTAAAAACGATGATAGCAATATTCAATAAATTCAGAACGGGGCTACTGCCACTATATGTATTCCTGACAATCCTCACAGCTTCGGTTACGTTGGTATCTTGCAGCAAAGATGATGACCTCGAAATACAGAACAATTTTCCTTTCGAGGTCAATGTAATGCCAGTGCCTAAAGATGTTGCAAACGGGCAGACCGTAGAAATACGCATTACCATACAGCGTACAGGCAATTACAGCAATACGCAGTATTTCCTCCGTTACTTTCAATTTGACGGGCAGGGAACATTGCAATACTACAACGAACCGCCGTATCAGCCCAATGACCTGTACCAATTACCAACGGAGCAGTTCAGGCTGTACTACACTTCAACGTCTGCCGTATCGCAGTCCTTTGATGTTTGGATTTCGGATAGCTTAGGGAACGAAAAGCAATTGAGCTTTCAGTTTAATAGTAGCGATTAAGTGCAACATAAGCGAAGATAAAAACCGACTTTACAGGTCGGTTTTTTGCTTTTCGACTTTCGGCATAGGATGTTTTTGTTTAATTTTACTTGATATAATTATAATCAATATGGATGCGGTTACTGCTCAATTAGTGCTTGGTATTATTCCGCTTGTTATCGGGATAGGGCTTATCTATTGGATAAGCCGCAGGAAATTTTACAGACGTAATGCTGTAGGTGCGGAGGGTTTTTCGAGCTTTGAAGCATCTGTATTTATCCGTTTTATAGAACGTGTTGGCAAGTGGATTGCCTACGCTTTGATTATTATCGGTATTCTTTTCATTTGGTCGTATTCGCAAATGAAAAAAGATAGAGAGAAAAAACAACAGGAAGTAAAAACGGAACAACAACGATAACTAAGCCTATTAGCTTTAAAAACCAAAATAAAGTTTGCGAGGCAGCACAATCAATTTTTATCTAACTTTGCAGAATGAAATTTATATCTTTAATATTAGCCGCCTATGTATTGCTTTTATCAGCAGTACCGACTTTTATTGAGGATAAATGTATGCAGAAGCATACTACCGAACAAGGACAAAACGGACAGGATGACCAAGATTGTAATAAGGGATGTTGCTCGCCTTTTTTTAGTTGCAACACCTGTACAGGATTTGTTTTAACTACTTTTCATTTCTCTATTGTCCATTCAGTAAAAGAACCGCAAAGAAAATTAGGCACAATGCCAACACCACCTATTTCTGATTTTCCCTTTTCCGTTTGGCATCCCCCACAACTTGCTTAATGTATAGTGCTTTCGGCACAAACTAATTGCAAGTGGTGTATCGCACCACTATCATTTATTTATTCACATTAAGTATCATTTTTACAATGAAAAAAATACTCATTGTGTCATTTTTTATGGCACTCAACCTTTGTGTATATGCACAAAATACATTCAAAGCTGTAATAAAAGACAGCGAGAAAAAAGAGCCTTTAATGGGTGTAACTGCACAGATTACAGGCACAACAATCGGAACAACTTCCGATGAAAACGGACAAATCATATTAACAGGTATTCCAAACGGTTTACAGGAAATTCAATTTAGTTATATTGGTTTTGCCCAACGTACCGACAGCTTTAATTTTCCGTTAGCAGATACAACCCCGATTGAGATTTTACTTTATGAAAGTTCAACGGAGTTAGACGGTATTGTTATTTCATCAACAAGAAGTACAAGAACTATACAAAATATCCCTACACGCATTGAGTTTATAGGAAGTGAGGAGTTAGACGAAAAAGGCAATATGAAAGCAGGGGATATTCGTATGCTTTTGAGTGAGAGTACAGGTATTCACGTACAAACTACGTCGCCCACAAGTGCCAATGCGAGTATCCGTATTCAGGGACTTGACGGACGATATACACAAATCCTTAAAGACGGTTTTCCGATTTATTCGGGAGCTTCAAGTGGTTTGGGCTTATTACAAATTCCGCCACTTGATTTAAAGCAGGTTGAAGTTATCAAAGGCTCAACTTCTACACTTTACGGAGGTGGAGCAATAGCAGGATTAGTCAACTTGATTTCCAAAACGCCAACTGATGAAAGAGATTTACGCTTTCATATCAACGGAACATCAGGGAGAGGTTTAGACATTAATGGTTTTTATGGGCAAAAATTCAATAAAATTGGAACAACTATTTTCGCTTCGCACAACAGAAACGGAGCTTATGACCCTGCAAAAATTGGTTTTTCCGCCATTCCAAAGTTTGAACGCTTCGTATTGAACCCTAAATTATTTGTTTACTTCAATGATAAAACGAAACTGAATTTTGGCATCAATACAACCATAGAGAACCGTTTGGGCGGCGATATACTTTACATCAAGGGCAAAGGGGATAATACGCATCAATATTTTGAAGAAAACAAAACACAACGCTATTCCACACAATTTGTTTTTGACCATTTAATTAATGAAAACAGTTCTTTTCAAATCAAAAACAGTGTAAGTTATTTTAACCGCAATACGGCTATTCCCACTTACGAGTTTGAGGGAACGCAAACAGCCACTTTTACGGAAGCTAATTATACTTACAGCAAAGAAAAGTCAGAATGGGTAACAGGCGTTAATATTTGGACGGACAATTTTAAAGAAAAGCAGATTACAGTATTTCCGTTAAGAGATTATAGCCAAACCACATTTGGGGCTTTCGTCCAAAATAATTTTAAAGCTACGGATTGGCTTCAATTGGAAGCAGGTTTAAGAACGGATTATGTTATAGATTATGGGGCTGTATTCTTGCCAAGAGTATCGGCGCTATTCCATATTGCAAACGGATTGACTTCACGTATCGGGGGCGGATTTGGCTACAAAACACCAAACATTTTTACCGAAGAAAGCGAACGCATACAATATCAAAACGTAATGCCTATTGATGATAATACCAATAAATTAGAAAAGAGCTACGGAGCAAATGCTGACATAAATTACCGTACTAATATTGGCGATGATTGGACATTTAGCATAAATCATTTATTCTTTTACACCTATTTGGATAACCCTTTGTTGCTTCAAAATATAACTGCAAATACTTATCAGTTCATCAATTCATCGGGCTACATTCATACCAAAGGAACAGAAACAAATATCAAAATCGGTTATGATGATTTTAAATTGTTTTTGGGCTACACTTTTACCGATACCCGATTGATTGAAAACGGAACAAATACCGAAAATCCACTAACACCAAAACACCGCATTAACTCTGTACTTATGTATGAAATAGAGGATAAATGGAAAATCGGTTTGGAAGCCTATTATTTTAGTCCGCAAAAGCTCAATGACGGAACAACAGGAAAAGACTATGTTATATGTGGATTTATGGCTGAAAAGATTTGGGAAAGGTTTTCGTTATATGTCAATTTTGAAAATTTCCTTGATACAAGGCAGACACGTTTCGACAACATTTATACAGGTACAATAACCAACCCTGTTTTTAAAGACATTTATGCACCATTGGACGGATTTGTCATTAATGGCGGAATAAAATTTAGACTTTAAGAAGATGAATAAAACCATATTCAATATAACTAAAATGGATTGCCCAAGTGAGGAGCAATTAATCCGTATGAAATTGCAGGATTTCGATATGGTAAAGTCATTGGAATTTGATATTCCCAGTAGAAAACTAAATGTTTACCATAGTGGAAACCCAGAGCCGATTTTTTCAGCTTTGGAAACCTTGAACCTAAATACAACGCTGATTTCAACCGAAGAAACTAACGCAGTTGTTGAAACAGATACAAGCAATAGCCAACGGAAACTACTATGGACGGTATTGATTATCAATTTCGTTTTCTTTGGATTGGAAATGTTGTTCGGTATTTTTTCCAATTCAATGGGATTGGTAGCGGATAGCTTGGATATGCTTGCAGACAGTATTGTTTACGCTTTGGCATTGTTTGCTGTTGGGGGTACGATTGCAAGAAAAAACAATATCGCCAAATTTGCAGGTTACTTTCAAATTCTGTTAGCCGTTATCGGTTTTGTTGAAGTTATCAGACGTTTTATCGGAATAGAAGCGATGCCCGATTTCAAAACAATGATTATTGTTTCTGTTTTGGCATTGATAGCCAACGTACTTTGTCTTTACCTGTTGCAAAAGAACAAAAGCAAAGAAGCACATATGCAGGCTTCGATGATTTTCACTTCCAACGATGTTATAATCAATTCGGGTGTTATCATTGCGGGATTATTGGTCAATTGGCTCAATTCGAGTTATCCGGATTTGATTATTGGGGCAATTGTATTCGTGATTGTGGCAAGAGGTGCATATAGAATACTGAAGTTGGCAAAATAAAATAGCAGCAAATCATAGCCCCGAAATTCGGGGCTTTTTTTGTACCAAATCTTACTACTAACGCCAAACGCTGCCTTTCAAAGCCAAATCCTGCAACATTCTCCAACGCTGCAATAAGCCTTTATAAATTCGACTTCCACAGAAAAATTGAGCAGACTATGGAAGTTATCGCTATACAAAAATCCGCATTGGACGGAATGAAGAATGAGCTAAGGGAACTTTTGGAAATGACCGAAAATGCCACGAGGAAATACACGCCGATTTTCAAAAAGGAGAAATGGCTCGATAACCAGGAAGTGTGTTTGATGATGAACATTACCAAACGGACTTTGCAGACCTATAAGGACAAAGGCTTATTGCCTTATTCCAAACTGAACCGTAAAAATTATTATAAACTCTCGGACATACAGGCTTTGCTCAAAGCCGGGCAGCCCTACAACACAAACGACAATGGACTTATTAACGAATGACACCGAAGAAATCATTGCCCATCAGGAAATGATAATGCAGTTGCGAAACCGTATCGAAGAAATATTAAAAAACTATCGTCCTGTAATGAACGGGGAAATTTATTTGTCGGGCGAAGATGTGTGTAAGCTGCTCCATATCAGCAAACGAACTTTACAGCAATACCGTGATGACAATATCCTGCCGTATATACAGATAGGCGGTAAGATTATTTATAAGGAAAGCGATATTCTGACAATACTTGAACAGAATTATATTTCACAAAAAACAGTTTGACTGTAATCTTTTTTGTACTATATGCAGTCAAAAAGGCACGAGTTTAGTATCTTTGTTGTCGAAAATATAGAAAATACTTAAAGTGTTTTTGCTTTAAGTCCCACATTGAAAACTGGTAATTTTTAGACAACGGGACAGATAAGTAAGAACGCTCACGTCAAAAGGCGTGGGCGCTCGCTTATTCGTTGTCGGGCATACCAGTGCCTCAATGTGCGGTAAGTGTAGTTGCCTGCGCTCTTTTTTTGTGCCAGGCATCCACAACCTAAAACATTAAGGCTATGGAGAATGAGCATATTTTTTACCCCGAATTTGACTATCCTGCATCCCATCTATCTGCATTCACTCTCTGCATTGATGTTTTTATCGTATCTCTTAAAAACGGGGAAATTGTTCGTTTCAAGCCTCACGAAATAGCACACTTTAAAGAATGGCTTAATCATTTTAAGGTCAGGGACATTACGGTTAATAATGGCTTACCTCACGTTGACAGAACATCTGATTTATCTAAGTCTAAATACGGATTTTTCAATTTTATCAAAAGAAGAAAATGGGTAAAGAAAAAATAATTAAGATAGGAATGATAGACGACCACGACTTACTTAGGAAAGGTATCTGCGATTTTATACGGGACGACGATAATTTTGAAATCGTATTTGAAGCGGAAAACGGCAAATTAGCACTGAAAAAAATGGAGCAAATTGAAGTTATTCCCGATATAATGGTTGTTGATATAAATATGCCTGTAATGAATGGTTTTGAAACTGCTAAAGCATTGCTTGAAAAATATCCGCAAACCAAAATCTTGGCTTTTAGTATTAACGATGATGTGCAGGATGTGGTTAAAATGCTTAATAGCGGGGCAAAAGGGTATATCCTGAAAGGCGCAGACCCCGAAGAACTCAAAAAAGCCATCACGGTACTAAACGACGGAGGGCGTTATTTCAGTGCAGGTGTAGCTGAAGTAGCAAAAGAATATTACAAACAGTTTCCGCAATAGCAGGTTTCTTTGTTACTTTCTTTTCCGCTGAACTCACGAAAGAAAGTAATCACTCTAATCTAATTATGGGATAACGAATATCCCACGCAATAACGCTGCAACCTGTTTGGTAAAATGAAAAGGATTTGTAAGGGTGCATTTTGCTAAAGGGGATTGCACCAATTTAAAGCAAAAAGACTGCCCGACCATCGGGAGGATCTGTCTTTTTGCCGCCCGACTTTTCGGGTCAGGCGGCTTGTATTAGTTAATCGTTTTTAAATACTCGTAGTATCTTTCCGTTATATCCTTTCCTTTCCTGAAAGTGTCATTGGTATAACTGTAATGCTCTTCAAAAAACTTAACTTCTTTAGTGGTAAGGTCTATTAAATAGCGGTAATATGCGTTTATCCGCCTTTCATCCATCGTGCAATACTCTTTAAGCATTAAGAGTTCTTGCTCGCTGTTATCAAGGGATAACAAGGGCAAAAAAAGCCTTTCAACGATATAGCCCTGTTCGGGTGCGCTGCTGCTGTCGGCAACGCATACAAGGGATTTACCGTTACTCAATTTGATGTGAAGATTTGAACGTGTCATAATTTGAAATTTGATTTTTCTGATTAAGCAATTAATTGGGTTAATAAAAATTCTTCCGTCCAAAATTCTTCGCTCGTATGCTTCCCGTATGCTGTATAGTAGCCTGTACCGTTTGCCCTTAATACAAGCCTGTAACAGTCCAGTCGGTTTTCAGGTACGGTAAACGTTTC
Source organism: Paenimyroides ummariense (assembly GCF_900115115.1). GTDB lineage: Bacteria > Bacteroidota > Bacteroidia > Flavobacteriales > Flavobacteriaceae > Flavobacterium > Flavobacterium ummariense. The sequence goes on along the minus strand of NZ_FOVI01000005.1, from coordinate 63,501 downwards.
CTGCTCTTGCTCGTCAAGCTCCACAAATATCCATTCATTACCGTTTAGCAATTCTTCAATATTCGGGTTGTCGTTTTCGCCTGTCCTATAAAAATCTACTGCTGTATCATAGTAATTCATTGAGCAGAAATAGTGATTGCCCTCTAACGGCTTAACTAATGCAAGCCGTTTTGCCTGTTCTGTTTTCCATTCTTCGGATAGGTGGATAATTGCAAACTCGCAATTATCCCATTCGCTGTTGGCTTTAACCAAAATATGTGCTGTCGCTTTATCTGATAGTTTCATCGTTCTAAATTTTAATGGTGTTTAATTGATTTTCGCTTTTACGCTCTAACAAAGTGTCGAGTATTTCCCATTCGCTGTCGTACTCCTTGCCCTCAAAATGGTAGGTATCTGTTTCCTCGTCTAATTCGTAACTGTCAAAGTCCTGGCTATCTAAGCAGGTGTCGTTTAGTATGCCGTTTTCAAATATTGCCTGACCATATACTAAGCATCCTAATTCCTCATAGTCCTGTGTGAAATTCACTTTGAAATGTTCGGCTATCTGCTTAACGGCATCCGTATTTGGCGACCATTTTGTTTCATACTGGAATACACCCGCACTTTCATTGTCCTGACTGATATTGTAGAAATAATCTCCGTGCGTGTCCTGTACGAAATGGGGTAAATGCCCGCAGTTGTCTTTCTGTTCCTGTTCAGCCATTGATTTGAATAGCTGTGTTATCTGCTCTATTGCTTCGGCTGTTCCCTCAAAAACAACCCAGTTGTTGCACCAATTAGCCATAATTATTTATCGTTTAAGGTTATCTGTAAAAATTTGTCGTTCCCGAAAAGCAGGTGTATCGCCTGTTTTAATTGCGGGTCGCATTGTGCATCCTCTGTATATTCAATCAGGCAGTGGATAGCGAAAATTGAATTGTGTCCGTCAAAAAAATGGTCTGTAAACCAGTTCGGGCGTTTCCAAAGTGGTTCATTCTTGTCTATGCCTTTTTGTGCATTCTGCACAAGCCTGTACCAAAATTCAGCGGTAAAAAATCCCTTTTGATACCAACCCTCACGAAAGGCGGTTTCATTTTGCAGGAAGTAGTCGCATTGCGTTTTTATAGCGTTTTGCAGGTTCTCCAGTTCTGCGGGAAACAATTTGCACAACAAGCCCGCTTTATCGAGGTTGTCCATTTTATCTAATGCTTTCATATCTTTTATTTTTAGTAGGCGACCACCTTTGCAGGCAGTCGCCTTTGATGATTAATTGAAGTTGAAAATCTCTGCTCCTGAATAGGCAAAGTCTGTACACAGTTCAAAGGCTTTTTGTGTCTTTAGCTGTGCTGTACCGCCCATTACAATAGATTGTAGTTTGGCTTCGCCATCCCTGTAATTGCGTACATTCTGAAAGTAACCTGTAACAGCATTGTAAGCCCCGAATAATGTGCCTTTGGTAGTTGCCATTTGTTGGGTGTCGCTTATCATAGCGTATTCAAAGGCATCATCTACGGTGTTTTTAAACACGGTGGAAACTTCATCTTCCGCACCTTTTTTGAGCAGGTTAAGCGTTTCTTTGTTCGGGCAAAGTGCCAACTGGATTAGCTTTCTTACTTCTCGGTCTGTTACCCTTACTTTAGCCCAATCGTTAAAGATGTTCTCTAACTGCGTGCTTAGTGTGTTGGCAAGCCCCATAACCTTGTGAGCATTTTCGAGGCGTTGTTTTGCTCCTGACGTGTGTTTGATACGCACTACATTGGTCATACTCCGCAATGATGCGTTCAGGGTGTTTTGACATACGATACGGATAGGTGTAAACGCTGCGGTAATACTTCCACTACCGTCGTGGCTTGTGGTTAAGAAGATGTACTTTTCTGTAACATCGTCGCCGTTACCTACACGGATATAGTCGGGCAGCTTGGCAGTGATAAAAATACGCTCCCCGTTACCCAATGCTCCTGCGGTTTCGTACAATATTCCCTCGCCTCCGCCTACAATAGCATCAAAGAAATTGAACGCCTCACGGTTTTGTACAATATGGTAGTCTTTGCCTACTACACCCAACGGTGTATTGGTGTCGGTGCGGAGGGTGGCGAAACTGTTAGGTACTAAGATGTCATTGGCTTCAATCAGTTCTCCGTTTTCGCCTATGCTCATTGTTCTGCCCTGTGTAAACAGTGGAGATTTGATAACCTCGTAATCTAAACCTGCGTGTACGATTGCTTCCTCGCTTGTTGGGTACTGCTCTACGATTTGCCCCAAACCGTGCCACGCTTTTTGCTGAACGCTAAAGAATGAATGACGTCCTGTTTGCTCGTTGAAATTGATGTTGTGTGCCATAATGCTAAAATTTTGATGTTTGAAAAAATGTTATTTACTCACTCGCTTTTCTCGTTTCCCGCTTCCCGTTGTGGTTTGCTCCGCTTCGCTTCGCATAAATTTTTCCAAAAGAAAAACCGGAAAAAAGAAAGCAGATAATCCAAGCGGGCAACAGCGTAAAACCGAAAGGAAACGGAATAAGTCCCGGAGGGTGGCAAGGCAACACACAGCAATTCGGCGAAGCCAGCATTTTGCCTTGCCATTATGCCGTAGTCTTTTGGTTGGGCGTGTGAGGTGGCTGCCCGCTATAACTTAGCTGCCTTTTTACCGGTTGATTGTGGAAATTTTCTGTTCTAAATTTTTATGGCATTAATGACCAGGCTATGATAGCCTGTAATAGGGATTTGAAAAATGGAATAGCAGGGAGCGTTAGATAAGGGTTTCGTTTTTCAATTTTCTATTTCTGAAGTAGGTAATAAGCTCTTTTACAGCGTTGGATTGCGTAGAGGAAAATAAATGTGCTTTACCTACACAAAAAGATAGGCATAAAAAAAGCAGAACCGTTAAGTTCTGCTCATTGAGATTAGATAAAAGCTGATTAGATTGCCATCATAAACGCTTCTTCCATTGCCTTGAATTTAGGGGTAACTAAATCCATATCCTTACTGATTTTTTGGCTTGTGATTTTAGCGTAAATCTGTGTGGTGGAAATATTTTTATGCCCCATCATTTTGCTAAGACTTTCAAGCGGTACGCCCTCGGTCAAAAACATTGTTCCGAAAGTATGCCTTGCCGTGTGAAAAGTTACTTTTTGCTCCGTAATGATTTCTGCCTTTTCAACCAGTTTGCCTATGTGAGTATTGCAGGTTGCATTGGTCGGAACCGGAAAGATAAATTCATTCCTTGTCGTACCCTGATATTTCTCAATGATACGTTTAGGGATTTCCATTAACCGAACATTTGAAGCAATATCTGATTTCTTTCTCCTGCTGATAATCCATTGATGACCGTCAAAGAATGATTGAATATTGTTCCTTGTCAGTTTCTTAATATCCGCATAAGCAAGTCCGGTAAAGCAACTGAAAATAAACAGGTCTTTTACCAGTTCATACCGTGGATGGGACGGTACGCACATCATCAGCTTTTCTACATCTTCTTTAAGGATATAACCCCGGTCGGTTTCCTCCATACTGATTTCGTAATCCTGAAACGGATTATCACGTATCAAGCCTTTTTTAATAGCCAGTTCCACCAGACTTAATACGGGCATCGTGTACACCCAAACCGTATTATGCGAAGACTGTAAGTTGTACCGGAGGTAAAAATCAAACTCCCGGATAAAATCGCCAGTCAATTCCCGGAAAGCCATATCATCACGATGATAGCGTTCTTTTATAAAGGTGGTAAGATGATTGTAAACCGTGAAATACTTGTTGTAGGTGCTTTGTGAGCGTTCTTCCTTTTCGACCAATTTTTTAAAATCCTCATTTTGGTCGTTGAAAACTTTTAGGATAGCATCATCCATTACACCAACACCCAAGAACGATAGCTTTACTTTTTGGGCGGTTGCAAAGCCCTCGTGCTTCAACATATCTTCATAAATCTTGTCGATACGCCCACGTATGTTATCCAGTCTTTTATTGATGCTTAATGCCTGCACACTTTTGCCCTGAACTCTTCCGTGTTTCAAATCCCAATTATTGGGGTCAATTTCTAACTTTGTTCCGAAAGTTTTAGGGGTTCCGTCAATGGTAATACGGGCCATAATTGGCGCATTACCGTTCTTTTTCAGTTCGTTCTTTTTCAAATAGAAAAGCAGTTTGAACGTCGATTTTTTTGTCTGCTCCATAACTCAAATGTTTAACGTTTAAAATTAAATTACATTGAGTTACAAGGGAATGTAGAAAAGGGTGCAAAAAACTGAAATATAATCAGTTAAGCTATGCTGTTGCCTTTGTCAATCGGTAACGAATTAGTAACCTAACCTTGTCAATTTAAGCCCAAAACCTACCAGACACCGACTTCCGAACTAAGACTACTCTTTTTATAAAGCCTTGTATAGCAAAGGTTTTAACCGTTTTGCTTATTTTTGCTTTTTACTAATCTTTTTTATAAAAAAATAAAAAACAAACACATACATCATTAATATAATATCTACTGTAATTACAGCTGCTAAACAAGCAAACTGTTCATTTCTTTCTTTACATATTGCTCATTATCATAGCTTAAAAAACCAAGTGGCGAATAATTGTGGTAACGTTTGCAATAGTTTCCAAAAGTTGATGAAATTTTAAGGTGTTCTACCTCACTTTTACGGCTGTTAAGGTATTTTTCAATATGCTCTTTACTGTGATTTGCCTGTGAGTTTGCAAACGCGAGTAGCTCTTTAATTCCGTCGCAAAACCATTGTGCTAACACGTTTTCCTTATCAATTGGCTCAAATTCGCCGGTATTGCAACTGTAATGCAAAGTAATGTCGGTTTCAAACCTAAAATTAAAATCTGCAAGATTTGCCGATACAATGCTTATGTTAAATTGCTCTGCAGATGTAATGCTGTTACCTAATTCTAAGTCAAGACAAATAATATTTTTACTGCTAAACATTTTATTGTTGTTAAATACGTTAATAAAACGCCCGACAAATCAATATCGGGCGTTTTCACCTAAACCAAAGGTTTAAATTCTATTTCAAAGCATAAGGTTAAGTACAATGATAATACCGTTTTTGAAATATTGTAAAAATTGATACTTAAATCGTTGAAAATAGTGTGTTTAAAAGAGTATTTAATTTAAAAACTGCTTTTAATTAAATAAATTATGAAAATTTTATGGTAAAATTTTCCCCAATATGTCTAAAAAAAACACTTTTATTGTGTAGTTGTATATTAGTTTTTATCATTTTTGGTGTATAAATATTTAGTGTCCTATCAAATAATAAAATGTTATAATCCCATTTTATAAAAGCATATCTCTTAAAATTACTTTTACGTTGTTCACTTATTTTAACCATTTATTGTAGAAAATGTATTAAAAATATACTGTTAAAGAATATTAAATTTGACTAAATTCATTAGAAATGATTTGGGTTTCTAACGATTTAAAGATCAAGCGTTAAAACGCTAAATCTAAAAATAAGATTAAAAAGTTGTTGTTGTTAATGCTTAAATTGTTCACACGGTAAAATGATATTGGTATTTAGTTTGTTGTAACGTAGTGTAATTTCAATTTGTATAGAATTTTCAGGCTGTAGAGCGCTGTAGATTATTCGCGGTGTAACTTGTAGATTCGCGTACTATTTTAAGCAGATGGAAGGAATAAAAATTAGTAATGTAAAAGAATTTGCGCAGATGAAAGAATTTTTAACCAAGCCATTTTTAGATTTAAAGAACAAACAATTTTTAAGTTTACATTCTTTAAAAAAAATTAGTGATACAGAACGCGCGTTTTTTACCTCTAAAAACGTTGGTGCATATACGGTTCATTTTTATACACGCGGGCAAGGTATGTACAAATTGGGTAATCAGGAAACGGTGGTTGAATCGCCGGCTTTGTTGTTTAGCCCGTTAGATAGAATTAAACATTTTACCACATCAAACGATTGTGAAGGATTTGTTCTTATTTTTTCTGAAGTGTTTTTCAGTAAAACCAGTATGAAAAGCTTTTTTTTACATCACACCCAATTGTTTAACAGCCTTGATAAAATTGTTTTTTTTAAAATTGAAGATCGTTTTGATGATGTTTTGAACTTGTTTCAATTGATTATTAACGAACTAAGAAGACCTTACAGCGAAATTCAGGAACAAATACTGCTTAATTACGTTTTTAGCATGTTGCTAATTAGCGAAGAGTTGCATAAGCACGAACGCGTTACGTTTAGAACTGATAAAGACATTAAAATTGTAAGAGATTTTAAATTACTGTATAATAAGGAATTAAACAAAAGACAAAGTTTAAAATTCTTTTGCGATAAAATGGATTTAAACTTGAATACCTTAGAACGAGCTTTTAAAAAAAATGAAAATACCACTCCTAAAAAATGGGCTAATAAGCGTTTGGTTTCCGAAATACAGATTGAATTAAACCGCATGGACAGTTCGATTGGAGAAATTGCTTTTAAATTCGGTTTTAGTGAAGTAACCAATTTTACCAAATTTTTTAAAGGACAAACCGGTATTACGCCCAAACAATTTAGAGAAAGACTGCAGGGTTAATACCATTTTTTAATCATTTAAAAAGCACTTGTGAAACATAATACACTTGAATAATGGATAATAATGAAGAATTAGACAAACAAATAGAAATTAAAAAGGTTTTTACAGAAGAATTGCTTAAGCAGATCGATACATGGAATCAAAAATTAAGAGAATTAGATATTCCTTTAAAAGTAGATTTAAAATTTATCGATGAGGTTTAAGAACAATCTTTCATAAAATTTGTGTGTAGTTTTATTGTTCAATTTATAGTTAAAAATAATTTATATGTCAGATATGAAGAGTAATAAATATAGTTGGTTATTGTGTTTTATTGCAACTACACTTATGGTGGCTTGTACTAAAAAAACAGAAAAAAATAATGTAGAACCTACCGTAAAAAGCGACAGTATTGTAAAGAGTCCAAACCAACTGCCAACTTACCAAACGCCAAAAAACATAAGTGAAATAAAGGAATTCTATGCGGCGTGGGAACAAAAACTACAAACCGGATTTTATAAAAAAATAGCATTTAATTACAACTGTGACAATGAAAAAAGCGGTAAGCTCACCTATTTTTTCGAAGATGGCAATTTAAGAATTATAGAGCACAGCTACAGTGAATACGACCACTTTTCTGCCACCGATCGATATTATATTATAAGCGGTAATCCCTTTTTTATTTTTAGTAAGGAAGCAGCTTGGTCTTTTGAAGCCGAAGGTAAAACCAAAGACAATATAACCGAGTATAGAGGCTACATCATTAATAACGAGCCGGCAGAATGTTTACAGAAAAAGTACACGGTATATTCACATTCCAAAACTAATCCAAACCCCGATGAAATTGAAAATACTGTTTCAGATTGCAAAAACATTCTAAAACTCATCGATAAATATCAAAAGCTGGCAACATATAAAAGCACCACAGATGTAGAGTGTAATTAAAAACTTCATTAAGTACTTAATTCTTTTAATAAAGCAAGAATATAATTAACTTTGTTTGTAACCATAAATTAAAGAAGATGAAAAAGATTTTATTTATTGCGGTACTTTCGGCGATTACAACAGCATGTTCTAACAAAAAGGAAACAGAAACTTTAGATAAAACCGAAGTTCAAACCACAGAAGTAACTGCCGATCCAAATGAAATGCTTGGAAAAAAATGGCGTTTAAAAGAGCTGAATGGTACACCAATAGTTTTAGACAGTACTTTTGAAAAATATCCTTACATAAAATTTAACGATATAAATAGCGCTTCCGGTAATTTGGGATGCAACGGTTTTGGTGCAAAAGTAGAATTTACGGGTAGTAACAGCATAAAAATTTCTGAAATTACATCTACAGAAATGGCATGTGGAAATTTAGAGATCGAAACTAAATTCAACGAAGCACTACAAAATACTACAAACTATATTGTTTCAGACAACACATTGTACCTAAACAACAATCAAAATACAACGGTAGCCACTTTAGAAATCGATGCAAATTAGTTATAAACTGATAATTTGCAGATTCAATTCGATACTAAATAAATAAAGACTGTCTAACACTAAGACAGTCTTTTTGCTTAAAATAAAACTAAAATAATCTGTTGTGCAGCGACCTTAAAGCTTCAATTTTATTGGCAGAAGGTAATAGAAGCGAAATATTGTTTTCACTTCCGCCGTACGAAATCATTCTAATAGGAATATGTTTTACAGCTTCGGAAACAATGGTGGCATGACCATGTTTGTTCTTTCTGAAATCGCCCACAATACAAACAATAGATTGGTCGCTGTCTATTTCAACAATACCAAAAGATTCTAATTCTTTTATTATTTCGGTAAGATATTCGGTTTGATCTATTGTCAGTGAAACAGCTACTTCTGAAGTGGTAATCATGTCGATCGGAGTTTTGTATCGTTCAAAAACCTCAAAAATTTGTCTTAAAAAACCATACGCCATAAGCATGCGCGATGATTTTATACGAATTGCCGTGATACCGTCTTTCGCAGCTATGGCCACAATTTGGTTTTGGTTTTTGGTGTCGCCCGAAATTAAAGTTCCCTGCGCACTAAGGTTCATAGTGTCAAGCAAACGCACCGGAACATTAAATTTGCGTGCCGGAAATACACTTTGCGGGTGCAGAATTTTCGCTCCGAAATACGATAATTCGGCAGCTTCATCGAAACTTAGATGTGGAATTGGCTTGGTGTTGGGAACATAACGCGGATCGTTGTTATGGAAACCATCAATATCCGTCCAAATCTGAACTTCCTCAACTTGCAAGGCAGCACCTAAAAGCGAAGCGGTGTAATCAGATCCTCCTCTGCGTAAATTGTCTATTTCTCCTTGTGCATTTCTACAGATAAAACCTTGAGTTATAAATAGGTTTTCGTTAGGATATTTTTTTAGTTGTAAACCTGCATTTTCTTTAATAAAATCTATATTAGGTTCGTTTTCGGAATCAATAAGCATAAAATCAAGTGCTGATAACAATACAGATGAAATACCTTTTTCTTTTAAACGCAGGTGGAATAGGGTAGTAGAAATAATCTCGCCTTGCGCCAAAATAATGCGTTCTTCTTTTGTTGAAAAAGCGGTGTTTTCAAAACTGTAAAGCAGTTGGAATATTTGGTTGATAAAAGCATCTGCTTCAGATTTTCCTTCTGCGGTTTTAAATAATTCTCCTACAAATTTTTTGTATTTATCATAAAGGGAATCGATGTGTTTTCGGGCAGCATCGTTTTCTTTCTTTGCATAAAGCTCGGATAAAATTACAAGGTCATTTGTAGTTCCCGAAACGGCAGACAATACCACGAAATGTTTATTGGCAGTCTGCGATTTAATTATGGGCAATAGTTGTTCGATAAGTTCTGGACTTCCTACTGAAGTTCCTCCAAATTTTAATACTTTCATAGATTAGGTTTGTGTACTATTGTTAAATTATGAGCAAAAAAAAGAGCCTGTCGTGATGACAGGCTCCTGATATGCTGGGTTCTAACCAAAGGAAAATGACTCACGAGTTGCTACGTAAGTTCTGCTTCTTTCCCTTTCTTAAGTTAGATAATATCATTTTTTATTTTTTGATGGGCAAATATACATTTTTTTTTAAAAAATAGATAGTAAAAAGCATTATTTTCTTATACACCTTTAGTTCAAGCAAACAATAAAACTAAAAATAAAAAACTTTTATTACAAAACAATATTATTTTGTGGTTGAATTGGCGTAGGTAAATCTGTTTCGCCTAACATTTCCCTTAAATCAATTTCTATACTTCGACTGATTTGTGTTATGGGAATATCGTTTGCATTTCCTTCAAACGGATTTTCTGTACTTTCACCAATTTGTTCTAATACCAGAAAAACCCAACCTAAAATAACGCTGAACGGAATGGTAAGCCAAATAATATGCTCGCCCGATTTTTCGATAATTTTAGAAAATTCACCAATAAAACCAAGTGGCAGAAGGATACAGAATAAGTTGGTAAAATAGATGTTAATACTTGAGAACTGTCGAGGATAAGGAAAATTTTTAATGCGTTCACATTTACCTTGTTGATCGTACAAATCTTTCAATTGATTGGAAAGTGCTACATAATTGTAATCGGAAATTGTGCCTTGCTGGTTTAGTTTTTTGATAGTTTCCGATTGTTTTGCGATCAATTGTGTAGCTCGGTTTTTGGTTGATAAAATGTAGTTAAGTTCTTTGTCGTTCAAAAAATTTTTCAATTCATCATTCAAGTTACTTTCCCATTCAGGAACTTTGTAATACTGCAAATATTCTTTGTTATAGCTTTTTGTTTTTACGTTTTCCCAGCTTTTAACTTCACGTAATTGAAAGCGCAAAGCGGTAAGCCATGCAAAATGACGGTAAATAATGGTTTGATGTATTATTGCAGTTTCGGTTTCGTTATCTGTTCGTACAAAATCTTTTACCATTATTCCGAAAGCTCGGCTGCTGTTGATAATTGATCCGTAAATTTGCCTTGCCTCCCACATTCTGTTGTACGTTTGGGTATTTTTAAACCCCGAAATAAAAGCAGTGGCAGTTCCAAGTAAAGCAACCGGAACCCACGGAATAGCCAACCATTTAAAATCTAAAAAGTAGAACAGTAGTGTTGGTACAATGCTTAATAAAAGCATTTTGTATATTTTAGTCCGCGTCCATGGAATAAAATGTAGTAGTTTGTAATGGCTTGATATATTCATAAGGTTGAATTAATGGTTAGATCCGCTTATTTTTAGTTCGTCAAGATCCAGTTGCAGTTCGGCTTTTCTAATTTCTTCATCAGTAAAGAATTTTTCTTTTCTTAATTTAAAAAGCTCTTTTCGTTGCAAACTGTAAATCTCTAATAATGTGTGGTGGTAAACTTTAAGATCTTCGGTAGTATTTACACAAAGTTCTAACGATGTTAGCGTCATCTGTGTATTGTTTATTTCTTTTTCAAGATTCGCTTTAAAAATACCAATAAGATCATTTTTGTTGTTGTTATCATGTTTGTTATTAAGTACATTCAACGCAATAGTGTGCAGTCTCAATTTTATACCAGCCTGTTGTTCTTCTTCGGAACTAATAGTATCAATCTCTTCTATCTTGATCAATTTAATAACAAAAGGTAAGGTTAAACCCTGCAAAACAAGTGTAATGAAAATTACTACAAACGTGATGAAAATGATGAGGTTTCGTTGTGGAAAAGCCACAGTATCTGTAAGCATGATTGGAATAGATAAAGCGGTTGCCAGTGAAACCACGCCCCGCATTCCTGCCCAGCCTATAACTAATGGTCCTTTCCAACCTGGAGAAGGATCTTTCCGAACTTTTGCACTTAACCAACGCGGAATATGTGCTATAGGGTAAACCCATAAAAAACGAAGAATAATAGTAATAATGCTTATTATTATTCCGTATTTAATTCCATCGGCAATAGAATAATTTCCTAAACCGTGAATAATTTCCGGTAATTCTAATCCTATCAAAATAAAAACCAAGGCATTCATTACAAAAATAACGGTTGTCCAAACGCCCAGCATATTTAAACGGGTGCTGCCTGTTTTAAAGATTTCGTGCGAACGGTACGACATGAACAAACCACCACTTACAACTGCCATTACACCTGAAAAATGAAATTGTTCTGCCGCAAGAAACAAAATGTACGGAGTCATTAATGTCAAAGCAGCATCAATAGCTGGAGTTGTTGGTAAAAATCTGTGAATAGCGTACATAATATGTGCACCTGTTAAACCTATTACAATTCCCATGATCGATACAATAAAAAACTGACCGGTGGCTTCTTGCATAGAAAAAGTTCCGCTAATTACGGCAAGTAAAGCAAATTTAAAAACGATAAGCGATGAAGCATCGTTAACCAGACTTTCGCCTTCTAGAATGGTCATGATTCTTTTAGGAACTTTCATTCCTTTTAAAACGGTAGCGGCTGCAACGGCATCGGGTGGTGATACAATTCCACCTAACAGAAAACCTAATGCCAATGTCATTCCCGGAATGAACAGCGTTGAAGTATAGGCAATAACACCTGATGTTAGAAACACCAAACCGAATGCCAGTAAAGCAATGGGACGTTTCCATTTCCAGAAATCGTTCCATGAAGTATACCAGGCTGCTTCATACAGCAAGGGAGGTAAAAAGATAAGGAAAATTAAATCGGGTTTAAGATGCAGTTGAGGTACACCGGGAATAAAACTGATGCCCAAACCTGCAATTACCAAAAAGATAGGATACGCAATTCGTATGCGTTGTGCTAACATTACCAATAAAAAAACTACAAATAATAGCCCAAGTATTAGTAGTAGATTATGATGCATAAAAGTGTGTTATTAAGCAGATATTTAAGTGGCTAAATTAATTATTTAATTGACATAATTTAAAATTGTCCTAAATTTGTAAGTAGCATGTTTTTGCTATTTTTTTTCCTAAAGATCAAACACTTTTATGCATCAATAAGTAAGTTTAAGAATGATGTTTTTTAATATTTCATATTCAGATCAAAATCGTATTTCATGGCATCGTAACCTAGAATTCTGCGCATTAAACCCATTTGTCCGCACAGATAATCTTCTCGTCCAATACACATGCCTACAAAGTTTAATACATCTTCCGGAAAAAAATCAATATTCATTCCCATTGGGAAAGCTTTGCTTAATTCATCGTCGGTTACCTGTAATAATCTTTGATAAACAAGTGGTGATATGCTGTGGAAATCTGCAATAAGATCTTGTAGTGAAGGATATGAAAAACTTTCATCTAAGGCTTTTCCTTGAAAGAAAAAATCCTTGTATTTAAATTCTTCGCTTAACCCCAGAACATTTCCCATTGCATAACGCATATCCAGAAAATTTCCGACCATCCAGATGATATGATTCGTTCTTCCTTCGATTCTTTTTAAAGCATCTTCTTCTGAAATTCCTTCAAGAACCATTAGAAAACTTTGACTGTGTCCGCGAAATGCAGGAATAATGATGTCTAATTTTTCTGATTTTGGTTTATCCATAATTAACTTATTAAATGTTTGATTTTTTCTTTGTTGTCAATCAGTATCCAAATATTAATCGCAAAAAATACGCCCGCAATAAGTAATCCTTCAGGCATAAAAGTTGCATTATGACACAAAATACCAATCATTACAGGGAAGATCATTACAGCGCCTAACGCTCTTGTTTTTGGCATAAGTACTAAAATGCCCGCAAGAATTTCTATAGTTGCAACCAATGGCAATATCCATTTCAACGTCATCATAGCTTCGTTAATTTTCATCATTTCTGCAGGAAATTCGGGCATAGGCATGTAGTGGAAAAATTTATCCATCCCTGCGTTGATAAACATTAATGCGAACAGTACAAAAAGGATTGTCTTTACAATTTTCATAGCTTGTAATTTAATTCATTGAGTATAAACCAACGGTATTTCCTTCAGAATCCATAATAATCGAGCAAAAACCATATTCGCCGATCGACATTTTTGGCTGATGAACTGATCCGCCTGCATTAACAACTCTGCTTTCTTCCACAGCGCAATCCATACAACCAAAATAAACAATGGTGCTGTTTCCGCCGGCTTTCAAACCGTCCATTTTCACTAAAGTACCCGATGCTCCTATACCGTCTTCAAATCCGGGAAAAGATTTCATAAGCATTGGTGCATCACCAGGAACAGGCATTTCTGTCAATTGTACATTAAAAACTGTTTCATAGAATTTTGTGGCTCTTTCCATGTCATCAACATAAATTTCGAACCAAGCAACAGGATTAAATTTTTTATTTTCCATTTTCTTTAGAGTTTGTTTAAACCAAATGTAAATTATTATTTAAGATCTGCGACTTGTCTTTTGGCAAGAAATTGATAGATGTTTTAGGTTAGATTTTTGAAAGATCTTTGCGAATTCTGCTTAACGATGTATCTGTAATTCCTAAAAAGGAAGCAATTTGTTTCAACGGCGCATTTTGAATAATCTGCGGTTTTTCTTTAAGTAGTTTTAGGTATCGATTTGTCGCCGTTTCTGTAACAATATCGAGCGATTTTTGCTTTAATGAAAATACTTGGGTTGTGAACCATAAGCGACCCCATTCTGAAAATCCGGGAACGGAATGAAACAAATGCTGAAAATCTTCGAATGATATTTTCCATAAAACACAGTCGGTAACGGTTTGCAAAGTTTCCTGTGAAGGATTTCTCTGAAATAACGAAGCAGGAACAATTACAATTTCATTTTCCACAAAAAACTCGGTTGTTATTTCGTTGTTGTTGTAATCGTGAACAAAAGCCCGCACAAGACCTTTTTCTAAAAGATAATATTCATTAGCAGTTTCGCCTTCTTTCAGAAGAAAACTACCTTTCGTTATTTCTATTTTTTGATGTGCCTTGGCGATGACTTTGATATCTTCTGCTGAAAACTGAAGATGCTGGTAAACCGATTGAAAAATATCTGACATATATTTTTTGCTGAATTTTAGATGAAGATACAAAATAAATGTTTTTTGAAGTTATTAATTTCTAAACGGTTAATTAATTTTTAGGAAACTTAATGATTAAAAACACAGAAAAAGCTTTGTTTTTATTAAAAGTAATTTTACATTTGCACCACTTTAATAACAAAAGTATTTACGTTCTTAATATGTAAGGATTTAAATAATTTTAGACTCGATAGCTCAGTTGGTAGAGCACAACACTTTTAATGTTGGGGTCCTGGGTTCGAGCCCCAGTCGGGTCACAAATTATAATTTAGGAGAGGTGCCGGAGTGGTAACGGAGCAGATTGCTAATCTGTCGACGGGTGACTGTCGCCAGGGTTCGAGTCCCTGTCTCTCCGCAATTTCGGGGTGTAGCGTAGCCCGGTTATCGCGCCTGCTTTGGGAGCAGGAGGCCGCAGGTTCGAATCCTGCCACCCCGACAAATTAAACCTTGTGTTTAGGTTCGGCCCAATAGCTCAGCTGGATAGAGCAACTGCCTTCTAAGCAGTAGGTCTCAGGTTCGAATCCTGATTGGGTCACTTTTTTCTTTGTATCACATAATCATCTTATTTTTTGAATCTTCATTTTTAAGATATGTGTATTAACTTAATCACTTTTATTTATTTTCTGAAATCATTTCTTTAAAACTTTAAAACAATATTGTTTTTTAATTTTTACAACTGATTTGGGACTATAGTGATAAATCCCTCTTCATGAAAACCATAAAAAGTTGCTTCATCAAAAGTTGTTTTAATGTCTAAACCTGTCAATTTGCTAAAGGCGGGTAATATTATTTGTGTAGGTTGTACTACAAAAGAAGGCAATTTTTTTCGACTGTTTTTTAACAAAGGAATTTGAATTCCTGGGTGGATATGTCCTGAAATGGTTGGTAAATTACTGTGTGAACTTGGTTCATGAACAAACTGAATAGTATCAATCATTAAATTTTCGGTTACAGAAGCAATTCCTAAATCTTTGATTAATTTTTCTGAAATACGGTCATGGTTTCCTTTTATCAAATGAAAATCAATAGTAGAAAAAGTAGAGGTTATTCGTTTTAAATCAGTCACTTCTTTGTTGCTGGCAGCATGTATTAAATCGCCTACAATAATGATTTGTTTTGGTTGATAATGTTGAATTAAAAATTGCAATCGCTCTAAATCACTGTAATGCAGATATGATGGTATCGCCATGCCGTGCTTTCTAAAATGGGCACTTTTACCCGAATGCAGATCCGAAAAAATCAAGGCGTTTTGTGCCTGCCAATAAATACTTCGCTGATTGTTCAACAGCAAATCGTTACCACAAAAACAAACAGGTTGTTCAATCAGATTCATTTTTTACGTTTCTTTAAATTTCGTTCAATCATTCGGTTAATGCGCGTTGTAAGATCTTCACTTGAAAGCGACTGTCGTAAGCTGTCTACTTTTATCGGGAAACTCATTGGCGTGTATCGGTCAGTAAATTTAAGGACAATTTTGTTGGATGCAATGCGTTTGAAGGCATCAACCAAACGGACTTCCTGCAACTGCTGATTAAAAACTTCGTTATACGCCTGACGAACCAAAAGATGCGATGGTTCAAATTCTTCCAACACCTTAAAAATGATGCTTGATGATGCCTGAAGCGATTTATTGTTTCGCTGTTTCCCTGGAAACGTTTGTATTACCATGCCCGCAATTACGGCAATATCCCTGAATTTATGCAGAGCCATTTCGGCTGCGTTGATACTTGCAACCACATCGTCCAGTAAATGATCTAACTGAAATAATTCGGTAAGAAATTCCAGATCGACAGGTATTGGCTGATCCGAAAACAATTCAAAACCGTAATCGTTCATAGCGATCGAAAAACTGATCGGAAATCGCTTACTGATTCTGTATGCAATAACGGTTGCCATAACTTCGTGGACCAAGCGTCCTTCTAACGGATACATAAACAAATGATAACCTTCGCGCGTGTGAATCTGTTCCACTAAAAGTTCGTTGTGTAGCGGTAATGCAGAATGAGTTTGCTGATAATTTAAAAGCGGATTTAAAAATTGAATTTCTTTACTTTTGGATTGATTTTCGGCAGCTTCTGATAATTTTTCACGCAAAAACATACTTAAATTGGCACTTAAAGGTAATCTGCCGCCCAACCAACTGGGTGTAATTGCCTTGCCCGAACTGTTGCGAACGTAAACGGTTAGCTCTTTCATTCGCACATATTCTAACACTCTTCCAGCCAAAATAAATTTATCGCCCACTTTAAGTTTTGTCACAAAATATTCTTCAACCATGCCAATGTATCCGCCCGATGTATATTTAACCCGCAACATGGCATCGCTTACAATTACGCCGATATTTAACCGGTGAAGCATACCAATGCGTCGTTTTTTAACTTCGTAAACGCCATCATCATTCACAGCAACCCGATGAAATTCTTCATAATTTTCGCCCAATTTTCCACCTTTTGTAATAAATGCCAAACACCAGTTCCAATCTTCTTCTTGCAGATATTGGAAAGCATGTGTTTGCTGAATAATCGGAAAAAGTTCGTTCGATTTAAAACCGCCGCCCAATGCAATGGTAACCATAAACTGAACCAAAACATCATAACAAAGAACCATTGGTTCTCGTTTTTCCACGACTTTATTTTTGTAGGCATCTTTAAGTGCTGCAACTTCTAACAATTCTAAAGTATGGGTTGGTACAAAATAAATTTTCGATGTTTCATAAGGCGAATGACCACTTCTACCAGCGCGTTGCAAAAAACGGGCAATTCCTTTGCTTGATCCTATTTGAACAACTGTATCAACGGGTTTAAAATCGACACCCAAGTCTAAAGACGAGGTACAAACAACCGCTTTTAACTGACCAGTGCTCAAGGCATTTTCAATCCATTGTCGCAATGCGTGATCTATAGAACCGTGATGCAGTGCCAACTGACCAGCCAAATCGGGATCGGCATTTAAAAGCAACTGATACCATAGCTCGCTCTGGCTTCGGGTATTTGTAAAAACCAAAGTAGATC
Source organism: Paenimyroides ummariense (assembly GCF_900115115.1). Taxonomy (GTDB): domain Bacteria; phylum Bacteroidota; class Bacteroidia; order Flavobacteriales; family Flavobacteriaceae; genus Flavobacterium; species Flavobacterium ummariense. The sequence continues at coordinate 46,052 of NZ_FOVI01000005.1, read as the reverse complement.
GACTTTGTGAAATAATTTCAGCAACTTTATCAGCCAACGTTCCACCCAAATGACCTGCCCAAGGCAATACATCAACCTTATCGGGATAAACCGGAATAATTTCGATCTGCTTTTTTTCTTTTGATACAATTTTGATCTTTTTTGATACATTCGGAAGCAAAACTTCCATCGCCTCATCAATATTGCCAATTGTCGCTGTAATTCCCCAAATTTTTAGGTTCGATACGTTGTTTTGAAGATACGCCAAAGCCAGTTCAACCAATACACCGCGCTTGTTTCCCATTAATTCGTGCCACTCGTCAACAGCAATACATTGTAGGTTTTTAAAGAATTTATCACGACTTTTTTGTGCCAGCAGCAAATGCAGACTTTCGGGCGTTACAATTAGTACATCGGGCATTTGTTTGGTTTGCTTGGCTTTTTGTTTAGGATCGGTATCGCCGTTACGTACTTCAACAACCCAGTCAATTCCTATGCTGTCAACGCCTTCCTGCATGGCGCGTGCCAGATCTTTAGCAAGCGATCGGATAGGGGTAACCCACAACAATTTTAAGCCCGACTGCATTTTTTGGTATTGATTGATGTAATTGATGACAACGCCCAGAAAAACCGAAAATGTTTTACCAAAACCTGTTGGTGCAACCACCATGCCGCTGTAACCTTTGTGATAATAGTTCCAGGTTCGCTCTTGAAATTCAAAAGGAACTTTTTGGTCGGTGGTCATCCAATTATTTATGATCTGATAACCTTCGGATGTTTTTAAGTTTTCCATAATTAGGTAATCAGTTTTTTAACTTCATCAATCGTATCAATATCGGCAACAGTTTTGTCTTTTCGCCAACGTAAAATTCTTGGGAAACGCAATGCCACGCCCGATTTATGCCGACTGCTGTAACCAATTCCTTCAAAAGCAATTTCGAAAACCAGCTCGGGTTTTACCGTTCGTACCGGACCAAATTTCTCGATTGCGTTTTTGTTTACAAATTTGCTAACCTCTTGAATTTCTTTATCAGTTAAGCCCGAATAAGCCTTGGCAATGGTAACCAGCGCATCGCCACTTTTAACGGCAAACGTATAATCGGTATAATAACCACTACGGCGACCGCTGCCTTTTTGAGCGTAAATAAGTACGGCATCAATGGTTAACGGATCGGTTTTCCATTTCCACCAATCGCCTCGTTTTCGCCCGGTGTGGTAAGGAGAATCAACATTTTTTAACATTAAACCTTCGCTGTTTATTACACGTGCATTTGTCCTAATTTCGGGTAGTTTATTCCAGTCGATTTCTTTGATAACGGGTGATAAATGCAACGATGAATTTGTATCGATATTAAAATAACTTTCTAAAATTGATCTTCGGTACGAAAGTGGTTTTGTGCGAATATCTTCACCTTTCCATTCTAAAACATCGTAAATATAAAGCGATACGGGAAGCTCTTCGAGCATTTTTTTAGGCAGATTTTTTCTGTTTAACCGTTTTTGAAGTTCGCTGAAATTATATACTTCGCCATTTTTAACCACTAACAATTCACCATCGATCACAAAATCATCAGGAAAATCAATCAACGCTTTTTCTATTTCGGGAAATTGGGCAGTAATCAGTTCTTCGCCACGCGACCAAATAAAAAATTCACCTTCTCGTTTGATTATTTGTGCCCGAATTCCATCCCATTTATATTCGATCTGCCAATCATCGATCGATCCTAATTCAATCAAATCTTTATCCAAAGCATACGCCAAACAAAAAGGATAAGGTTTACTTTTGTTGATTTCGGTATAATTTCCTTTAATTAAACCCTCAAAATCGACTTTGGTTCGATCCCAATCGCCCATAATACTGTGCGTTACGGCGGCAGCTTCCAAGTCAAAATGTTTTGCAAAAGCATTAATAACCGTTTTTGCCGACACACCCAAACGGAAACTTCCACCTAACAATTTATTGAAAATAAAGCGTTCGCTAGTGTTTAAGGCTTTCCAACTGTTAACAACGTAGGTTCGTTTTTCATCTTCCGATTTATCTTTTAAGGCAATAATTTCGTTCATCCATTCAGAAAGTGGTTTTTCAGAAGGATGTTCGTTATCGGGTAACAACAACGCAATGGTTTCTCCTAAATCGCCAACAGCCGCATAACTTTCTGCAAACAACCAATCGGGTAGCTGCGTTTCCTCTAAAACCCACTGTTTTAAAAGTTTCGTGGTTACACTTCGTTTTGGGCGTTTACCTGTGAAAAGTGATAGAAACCATAATTTATCGTCATTACTTGCGGTATCAATAAACAGTTCTATTGCCGCTATTTTCTGCAGATTTTTATTGGTGCTATCTAACGAATTGATCAATTGTGCAAATGCTTTCATAGGCTTTCGGGTGTAGATTCGTCTTCTTCATTTCCAAAAGCAGTATGCAGTTCAACGGCTTCAATTCCGTTTTCGTTCAAATATTTGGCAAATACCGCAGTTTGCCCGTGGGTAACATACACTTTTTCGGCATTTGTTTCTTTAACAGCCTTTAAAAGATCGTCCCAATCGGCATGATCGCTCACGGCAAAACCGGCATCGGCACTGCGCCACCTCCTTGCACCGCGAACCTGCATCCATCCTGAACAAATAGCGTAAACCATATTCGGAATTTTCTTTAAAACATTGGTGTCAACCAGCGATGGCGGAACAATTACAATGCCTTTATTTACATGTTGAACAGTTTCTCTAAAATCGAGCGATTCATAATGTGGCAGTTGAATTCCTGCATTTTCATACGCCTGATTGAGTTTGGTAATGGAATAATGTGTATAAATTGGAGCGATACCATTAACAGCATTCAAAATACGTTGTGCCTTGCCTAAAGAATATCCCACAAAAACCGATGTTTTTCCTATTTCCTGATTGTGAAGTACCCAGTTTTGCATGGATTCATTCAATTTTTCGGTTGATGCCCATTTGTAAATTGGCAGTCCAAAAGTACTTTCGGTAACAAATTCGTGGCATTTAACAGGTTCAAAAACAGTCGAAAGTCCATCGTTCTGTAACTTATAATCGCCTGAAACAACCACAACTTTTCCTTTGTATTCCATTCTAATCTGTGCCGAACCAATAATATGACCCGCCGGATGAAACGACACTTTTACGCCGTTTATGTTGATAGGTTCGTTGTAGCCAATGCCCTGAACCTGAATATCTGCACCAATGCGAATGTGAAGAATGGGAACTGTGAGGTGATGACACAAGTATTTTTTCATTCCCCAACGCGCATGATCGGCATGACCATGCGTTATCAACGCATAGTCTACGGGTTTCCAAGGATCGATATAAAACTTACCCGGAATACAGTAAATGCCTTTGTCTGTAAAATTTAATATTTGCATTTTTTGAATTGCTTACTATCAAATTAAAACTAAAAAAATGGCGTTTTGAATGTTTTTATAAGGGAAGAAAAGATGCGGTTTTTTATAAAAAATCCGCATCTTGGTAATGTAAGAATTTAGTTTTTATTTCTCATTTTAGAAAAAATCCAAAGGACTAATCCAATTCCAAGAAATATTAAGATAAAAGCCCACCACATGCCGGCTTTAAAAATAGTTTCTACCGCACTACAACTTGTTAATAGTAATGAAGTTAGAATGGTACAGCTGAATAAAAAATACTTTTTCATAGTCTTAATTTTTTATAATCTGTATTAAAGTTAGCCAAAAAAAACGAAAAAGCAGCATGATTGCTAACATTTTCATGCTACTTATTTTTGTATCTGAAATAGTAAATCAACAAAGTTGTGTTGACCAAAACAGAAAATCCATTCGAAAGAACAATAGGTAGTTCATCTTTCATAATTCCGTAAACCACCCATAGCGAAACTCCCGTAAGTAAAACGGCGATCATTCCCCATGAAAGATTTTCTACGTCTTTTTCTTTTAACACCTTAATTAGTTGGGGTATCATTGATACCGATGTTAATATGCCTGCAATTGTTCCTATAATTGTTTCCATGTGTACTATTTGGTTAAACGATGTTACATAAATTTAGCACTATTTATGCAAAATTGCTGTTATTGTTCATGGAAACTTATAAAAATTATTTAATATCAGCTCGAATTCTACTTAAACTTACTTGAGTAATTCCTAAATACGATGAAATATAACCCAATTGTACACGTTGAATTAAATCGGGATTTTCTGCCAAAAGTGTTTTGTAACGTTCTGATGCCGTTTTAAACTGTCGCGATATCAATCGTTCTTCTGTTTTAAGTAATTCTTGTTCGGCGAATTTTCTTCCCCAATTGGCAATATGAATGTCTTTTTCGTAAAGCGAATTTAAATCAGTGGTGTTAAGCTGATAAAGATCCCCGTCTTCTAAAAGTTCAATAGTTTCGTAGCCTTTTTCATGCGCCACATAACTTCTCATAGATATAACAGTTTCGCCTTCGCGACCAATCCAAAAAGTAATGTCATTGTCGGGAGTGCGTGCAAAAGCTCTGACAATTCCTTTTTTTATAAAGTAAATATTCTTTTCTACCGCTTTTGTATCAAGCAAAATATGACCTTTTGGGTACGAAACTTCGGTGATATAGCTTTTTAGTACTTTTAAAGAATCCTGTGGGAGCGAATGTACTTTGTTTAAAATTAGATCAATATCCATTGATTAAAATCTGTGTTTTATGTTTTATAAATATATGGTTTTTTGAATGATGCAGTAACTATTTTGTTATTTCAATTTTAAAAAACCTCTTTCGCTACCCTTTTAACAGTATCCGATTTTCCCATAGAATAATAATGCACAATAGGAATTTCCGCTGCAATGATCTCTTTGCTTTGCTGAATACACCATTCAATACCAATTTGTTTCACGGCTTCGTTGTCTTTCGCTTTTAAAATTTCAATAACCAAAGCATCTGGCAAATCTACTTTAAAACGATGCGGGATCATATTTAACTGACCTTTAGTTGTTAATGGTTTCAATCCCGGAATAATCGGAACTTCAATACCCGATTTTCTACATTTATCCACAAAATCAAAAAACTTGGCATTATCAAAAAACATCTGCGTAACAATATAATCGGCACCTTTATCAATTTTCTGCTTTAAAAACTGCAAATCGGTATCAAAATTCGGCGCTTCCATGTGCTTTTCAGGATACGCACCAACACCTATACAAAAATTGGTTGTATGCGAATTTTCCAATTCATCATCCAGATAAATACCGTTGTTCAATTCCGAAATCTGCGTTACCAATTCCGATGCATATCTGTGTCCGTTTTTTTCAGCCTTAAAATAAATCTCGCTTTTAACCGCATCGCCACGCAATGCAACCACGTTATCAATTCCTAAAAAATCTAAATCAATCAAAAAATTCTCGGTATCTTCTTTCGTAAAGCCGCCACACAAAATATGCGGCACAGCATCAACCTTATATTTGTTCTGAATAGCGGCACAAATTCCAACCGTTCCCGGACGTTTTTTTACCACTTTTTTCTCCAGCAAACCGTTGCCAACATCTTTGTACGTATATTCTTCTCGATGGTAAGTAACATCAATAAATGGCGGATTAAACTCCATTAACGGATCAATCGTGTCAAAAATACATTGAATATTTTGCCCTTTCAAAGGCGGTAAAATCTCAAACGAAAACAATGCTTTTCCGTCGGCATTCTGTATATGTTCGGTAACTTTCATTTTATCATTATTTGGGTGTTACCCGCCTTATCAGGACGGGTCGGGCTTTTCGCTACAAGCTTTTGTTCATTCTTCACAAAAGGCTTTTCACTTTAATCCCTAACGCAACTGGTTGTTGATACTCTATTTTTTATTGATACACCATAAAATTTAAAATCTCTATCAAGACCTCACAGGTTTTTAAAACCTGTGAGGTTTGAAATAAAGTTCTCGACAAGCTCGAACTGACGAAATCTGTGAATCTGTGGTATTTTTCAAAAGTTATTCATTTATATTTGGACCAAGCCATTTGGTAGCTTCCTCAAAACTGATGTTTCGTCTGCGGGCATAATCTTCAACCTGATCGTTTTTAATTTTCCCCACGCCAAAATATTTAGCTTCCTTGTTTCCAAAATAATATCCCGAAACCGACGATGCCGGCCACATTGCCAAACTTTCGGTTAGTGTTACACCAATTTCATCGGCTACATTTAAAACATCCCAAATGGTGTTTTTCTCCAAATGATCGGGACACGCCGGATAACCAGGCGCCGGACGAATACCTTCATACGATTCTTTAATTAAATCGTCATTGGTTAATTGTTCCGAAACCGAATAACCCCAAATTTCTTTACGGACTTTTTCATGCAGATACTCCGCAAAAGCTTCAGCCAAACGATCGCCCAACGCTTTAACCATAATAGAGTTGTAATCGTCTTGAGCGTTTTCATAATCTTTGGCTTTTTCTTCCACTCCAAAACCGGTACTCACGCAAAACAAACCTACATAATCGTTGATTCCTGTTGATTTTGGAGCGATAAAATCTGCCAAGGCAATATTTGGTACACTGCCCGATTTATGTGCCTGCTGACGAAGAGTTAGCAAAGTTGCGATAGTTTCATTATTTTCATCAATCAACTCAATATCATCATCATTTACCTGATTCGCTTTGTAAATCCCAATGATTCCTTTAGCTTCAAACCATTTTTCTGAAACTATTTTCTTCAACATTTCCTGTGCTTCTGCAAACAAAATAGTTGCTTGTTCACCTACAATATCATCAGTTAAAATCTCGGGATATTTACCAAACAACTGCCAAGATCTAAAAAACGGAGTCCAATCTATATATGGAACCAATTCTGATAATTCTACGCTAACCTGCTTTTTACCAAGAAAATTTGGTTTTACAATTTGTTGTGAATCCCAATCTATTTTGTATTTATTTTTACGGGCATCGGCAATCGACAAATATTTTTTATCTCGCGCTCTATGTAAAAAATCGTAACGTAATTTTTCATATTCGGCACGAATGTCTTCTTTATAAATTTTGTTTTTATCGGGCTGCAATAAATTGTTAATGACTGTTACCGCACGCGATGCATCGTTCACATGAACAACCGTTTGTGTATATTCAGGTGCAATTTTTACGGCGGTGTGTGCACGAGATGTTGTTGCACCACCAATCATTACCGGAATTTTAACTCCGATTTTTTCTAATTCTTTAGCCAAATAAACCATTTCGTCTAACGAAGGAGTAATTAATCCGCTTAACCCGATTACATCAACCTGTTCTCTTATGGCGGTTTCAATAATTTTTTCGGGCGGAACCATCACTCCTAAATCTATAATTTCGAAATTGTTACAAGCCAAAACCACAGCAACAATGTTTTTACCGATATCGTGTACATCGCCGCGAACGGTTGCCATTAAAACTTTACCAGCCGATGAATTATTTGTTACTCCGTTTTTCAACTTCTCTTCTTCGATAAAAGGCAACAAGTAAGCCACCGCTTTTTTCATTACCCGAGCCGATTTTACAACCTGTGGCAAAAACATTTTTCCCGAACCAAACAAATCGCCCACAATGTTCATTCCGTTCATTAAATGTTGTTCAATTACCTGAATTGGTCGGTCAACCGTTTGGCGGGCTTCTTCTACATCAGTATTAATAAACTCTTCAATACCTTTCACCAGCGCATGTGTAATACGCTCTTGCAAAGCGTGCGATCTCCATTCTAAAACTTTTTCCTCTTTAAATTTGGTTTCACCTTTTAAATGTTCGGCAAAATCAAGCAATCGTTCGGTGGCATCACTTCTTCGATTTAAAAGTACATCTTCAACAAAAACCAATAATTCAGGATTAACTTCATCGTAAATTTCCAATAATTCAGGATTTACAATTCCCATGTTCATACCATGCTGAACGGCGTGATACAGAAATGCTGCATTCATGGCTTCTCTTACGCGATCATTCCCACGGAAAGAAAACGAAACATTACTTACACCACCCGAAACATTTGCATACGGCAGGTTTTCACGAATCCATTTTGTTGCCAAAAAGAAATCGAGCGCATTGTTGTTATGCTCTTCCATTCCTGTAGCAACGGGAAATATGTTTGGATCGAAAATAATGTCTTGCGGAGGAAAACCAACTTGATGAACCAGAATTTCGTACGATCTTTTACAGATATCAATTCGTCTTTGATAGGTATCTGCCTGACCGGCTTCATCAAACCCCATTACCACCACCGCAGCACCGTAACGTTTAATTAAATTTGCATGACGAATAAAAAGTTCTTCGCCTTCTTTTAAACTGATGGAATTTACAACACCTTTACCTTGAATGGTTTGCAAACCGGCTTCGATAATTTCCCATTTAGAACTGTCGATCATTATTGGAACGCGAGCAATATCAGGTTCCGAAGCAATCAGGTTTAAAAAATTCACCATTGCTTCTTTGCCATCCAACATGCCTTCATCCATATTTATATCGATGATTTGTGCCCCGTTTTCAACTTGTAATCGGGCAATATCCAAGGCTTCATCAAACTTTTCTTCTTTTATTAATCGAAGGAATTTTCGTGAACCGGTTACGTTTGTACGCTCGCCAATATTGATAAAATTCGATTCTTTTGTAACAAAAAGCGGTTCTAAACCTGAAAGCGTTAAAATTGGGTGCGGTTTTACTTCATCAACCTCCACATTATTTCTTAAAGTGTTGTACTGCGTAACAGCATCTGCAATTAAGCGGATGTGATCTGGATTTGTTCCACAACAACCACCTATAATCTGCACTAAATCTTCCTTTAAAAAATCGGCAATCAATTGCTGCATTTCTTCGGGCGACTGATCGTATTCGCCAAAAGCATTCGGCAAACCGGCATTTGGATGCGCCGAAATATTTACCGATGTATGTTGCGCCAACTGCTTTAAATAAGGTTTTAATTGTTCGGCTCCCAAAGCACAGTTGAACCCGATACTTAACAACGGAATGTGCGAAATCGAAATTAAAAAAGCATCGACTGTTTGCCCGGATAGTGTTCTGCCGGAAGCATCGGTAATCGTGCCCGAAACCATGATTGGAATATCAATATTTCGTTCAATTTTAACTTCTTCAATCGCAAATAATGCCGCTTTTGCATTCAACGTGTCAAAAATAGTTTCCACCAAAAGTAAATCACAACCACCATCAATCAACGCTTCAACTTGCTGTTTATAAGCTTTTCGTAAATCCTCAAAAGTAATGGCACGATAACCCGGATTATTCACATCAGGACTCATAGATGCCGTACGATTCGTAGGGCCGATCGATCCTGCAACAAACCGCGGTTTATCGGGTGTAATGATATCAAACTCGTCACAAACTTCTCGGGCTATTTTTGCCGACTGATAGTTCAACTGATACACATAATCTTCCAGGTAATAATCTGCCATACCAATGGTTGTTGAAGAAAACGTGTTGGTTTCCAGAATATCGGCACCTGCTTGCAAATATTTTCTATGGACTTCTTTAACCGCTTCGGGTTGCGTGATCGAAAGTAAATCGTTGTTACCTTTTAACGGATGCTGAAAATCTTGAAACTGCGTGCCGCGAAAATCTTCTTCGGTAAATTGATACGCCTGCAACATGGTTCCCATAGCGCCATCGAGCACCAACGTTCGGTGCTTTATGATTTCTGAAATTGATGATTTTTTACAGAGCGTTTCCATTATAAAAAAGAGGTATTTAGTTCGGTAATAATATCGTCGATATGTTCTAAACCAACCGAAATTCGTATTAAACCTTCAGTTAAATTGGCTTCGGCAAGTTCGGTTGTGTTTAATTTGCTGTGTGTTGAGGTTGCCGGATGCGTGACAATGGTTCGTGTATCGCCCAAGTTTGCTGAAATTGAAAACAGTTTTATAGAATCGATAAACTTTTTACCTGCATCTTTTCCTCCGTTTAATTCAAAAGCAATAATGTTTCCGCCCAATTTCATTTGTTTTTTTGCGATTTGATACTGTGGATGCGACGGTAAAAATGGATATTTTACATTGGAAACCGCCGGATGACTTTCTAAAAATTGAGCAACTTTCAAAGCATTTTCACTATGTTTTTCTACTCTGATTGATAAAGTTTCCAAGCTTTTAGAAAAAATCCAAGCGTTAAAAGGCGCTAATGAAGGGCCTGTGTTGCGAGAAAATAGATAAATTTCGCGTATCAGTTCTTTTGATCCAACAGTTACACCTCCTAATGCTCTGCCTTGACCATCGATTAATTTTGTAGCCGAATGAATAACCAAATGAGCACCGAAATCAATCGGGTTTTGAATAATTGGCGTTGCTAACGTATTATCAACAATTAATAATAGGTTGTGTTTTTTCGCTAAATCGCCCAAAAAATCCAGATCAATTATTTCAACTCCAGGGTTTGTAGGTGTTTCAACAAACAATATTTTAGTGTTCGATTGTATTTTAGCTTCGATTGATTCAGGTTCGCTGATGTTGAAATACGTAGTTTCAATGTTCCATTTTGGCAGATATTTTGTGAACAACGTGTGAGTTGAACCAAAAACGCTGCTTGCAGAAACAATGTGATCGCCACTGTTTAGAAACGTCACCAACGTATTGTAAACCGCAGCCATTCCGGTTGCAAAGCCAACACCGTCTTCGGCATTTTCAAGCAACACCATTTTCTCTATAAATTCGGATACATTTGGGTTGCTAAAGCGTGAATAAATGTTTCGATCTTTTTCTTCTGCGAACGATGCGCGCATGTCTTCTGTGTCTTCAAAAACAAAGCTTGATGTTAAAAATAACGGCGTGCTGTGTTCTAAATATTGCGTGCGTTCGGTTTGATTTCTTATTGCTAATGTTTCTTTTTTCATGACTATTTTTTTTCTGCTAAACGTAAAATATCTCCAAAAACGCCGCGTGCAGTAACATGTGCTCCGGCTCCGGCTCCTTGAATAATAATTGGTCTGTCGCCATAAGATTCGGTATAAATCTCGAAAATACTGTCAGATCCCGATAATTGTCCCAAAGCAGAATTTTTATCTACTTTTACTAATTTGGTTTCTAAAACGCCTTTTTGTTGTTGTAAATCACCCGATAATTCGCCAACGTAACGTAAAACTTCGTTTGCTTTTAACTGCTGCTTTAAATCATCGTAATGATTGTTTAATCCGCTTAATTGTGCTAAAAATTCTTGAACGGTTAATGATTGAAATTCAGTAGGAATTAAATTTTGAATGGAAATATCTTGCAGTTCATTTTCTAAATCTAATTCGCGGGCAAGAATCAATAATTTACGGGCAACATCGGTTCCCGATAAATCATCACGAGGATCGGGTTCGGTAAATCCTTTTTCAATCGCTGCTCTTAAAACTTCAGAAAACGGTTTATTTTCTACCGAAAACAGATTAAAAATGTAACTCAAAGTTCCCGAAAAAACACCTTTTATTTTGGTTATATTTTCGCCCGATAAATGCAGTAATTTTATATTATCGATCAAAGGTAAACCCGCACCAACATTGGTTTCGTATAAATATTGTTTCTGATTTTTCTTTAGATTTTCACGCAAATTTTTATAAAATTCAAACGAAAGCGTATTCGCAATTTTGTTCGATGAAACGATATCAAATCCATTATCAATAAAATCATTATAGCGGTTTGGAAGTGATTCTGCCGCCGTATTATCAATTAAAATTAAATTCTCTAAATGATTCTCTTTTGCATATTCTATGATTGATGAAAGCGAATTTGGTTGCGGAATATTGAACTGATCTTGCCAATTGGTGTTGAAACCGTTTGTACTGAAGTAAACCGAATGCGAATTGGCAATTGCAAAAATGTTTAAATCGATATTTTTACGTTCGGAAATCTGATTTTTCGATGCAACAATTTGGTCAATCAACACACTGCCTACAGTTCCTTTGCCAACAACGGCAATATTAACGGTTTTATTCACGCCGAAAATTTGTCCGTGAATTACGTGCAATGCTTTTTTAAATTGTTCTTTTTCGATCACCAAACTGATGTTTTTTCCCGAAACCGAGTTGTTGAAAAGAATAGGAACAATGCCGTTTTTTACCAACGCGCTGTAAGGTTTGTGAAACGATTTTAGATCTTGCCCAATAATTGAAACTACGGCAATATTGTTGTTAATACTGATGTTTTCGACATCTTTTGTATAAAAATCGTGCTGAAATTCGTGTTCTAAAATTTCTTTTGCTGAAGTTGCTTCTGAATCATTTACGACAAATCCTAATCCACGCTCAGACGAACCTTGAGAAATAACACTTACGCTGATGTTGTTTTTTGCCAGTGCATTAAAAATTCGAGCATCGACTCCCACTTTTCCAAACAAACCTTTACCATGAAAATTAATCAATGCTACGTTTTGAAGAACCGTTAACGATTTTACTCCATTTGGTGTTGGTTCTGCAGAAATTAATGTTCCCGTGCTGTCAGGATTCAAGGTGTTTAAAATTCGTAACGGAATTTTCTTATCAATCAACGGAACAATGGTTTTTGCATGTAGAATCGAAGCCCCGAAAGTAGCCAATTCATTCGCTTCGCTGTAGTTTAAATGTTCAATTCGTTTGGCAGATGCAACCCATTCCGGATTTGCGGTGTAAATACCATCAACATGCGTAAAATTTAAAAATTCTTCAGCCTGAGTATAATTTGCAATTAGCGCTGCGGTTAAATTACTGCCGTTTCTGCCTAAAGTTGTAATTTCATTTTCTGCAGTACTGCCAATAAATCCACCTAAAACAATCAGTTTTTTATCAGATAATTTTTCAAATTCGGTTTTAACAGCTAATTCGGTTAAAGTTTCATTTACATTTGCTGCGGTAAAATAAGCATCGGTTTTAATTAATTGCGAACTGTTTACAAAAGTTGCCTGTAAACCTTGATTTAATAACAGTTGCGTTACTACTTTTGAACTGATTAATTCGCCTTGAGCCAACAATAAATCCTGAACTTTTGCGCTGTAATCCTGAATTAACGAAACGCCTTGCAAAATGTTTTCGATCAACTTAAAATGCTCTTCGGTATTTATCTGTGGATAAAAATTTAATGCATTAAGTTCTTGTAATTGATCTGTGTAAGGTTTGTTTTCTTTTGCTTTTTCAAGCAATTCCAACAGCAAATCGGTTGTGTTGCCAATTGCCGATACAACGATAATTAACGTTGATGTTTCTAAATAATTGGCTATAATGTTCAGCAAGTTGTTGTTTGTGTGTAAACTTGCCAGTGATTTTCCTCCGAATTTTAATACTTTGCTCATAAATAAGGTGCTAATATTTCTTCTAATTTTTTAAATTCTATTAAAAAAGCATCGTGTCCGTGTGTTGATTCTAAAGAGTGATGCGTTACGTTTTTGTATGTTTTTGCTAGTTCATTTGTCCATTCTATTTGATGTTGCGGATGAAACAACCAGTCTGATGAAATGCTTACAATCACAATTTTCGTGTTGCTTTTTTGAGATGCTTTTAGGTATTGATCTTTATTGATTCCTTTTCCTATCGATCCTAACAAATGATTCATGATTTGATATGATTTTTTCGAAAATCGTTTTTTTAGTGAATTTCCGTGATACACCAACCAATCTTCTATTGTCTGATTACTGCTTTTAAATTTATTGTTGATTCCTAAAGCATTTCTGTAAAAAAGCATCGACCACATTCGCGCTTTTTCGTAACCATTATCGTTTTGTAAAAGATCGTTCTGTAAAAAAGTAATTGCTTTAATCCAATGATCTTCAAACGGATTCGCGCCAATACTTATCAACTTATCAAACAATTCCGGATTCTCTTTCCACATTTCCCAAGCAATTGCTCCGCCCAAACTTCCACCGATAATTGAAATATCTTTTCTCAATTCTAATTCATTCAACAACCAAAGATTAATTTTTGCAATATCGTTAACGCTCATTTTTTCTACTGAATGAATATTTTCGTGGGTATTTGTTGCGTATCCGTTACCTAAAGTATCAATTGACAGAATGTTATATTTAGCAGTGTCAATCACTTTTGAAACTCCAACCAATTCGTTCCACCAACCATTTTCGCCCGTAACCGTACTGTTCCCTGTTAGCGCATGTAGAATAACAAGCGTTGGTTTGGATTCATTGTAAGTACAAATCCACTGATAACTGATTTCGCAATCTTTATCTGCAAAATGACTGGTAAACTGTTTTGGTATTATTTTTTTGATCATGATAAATTCCATAAAAAAATCCTTCAGGGCTATACCTAAAGGATTAAACAAATTTGGGTTTAAGGTATAGTTTATTCCGACGCTTTACGCATCATCATAAACATGTACATTTTATAAAGGTTAGTTGTTGTCATTGTTATTTTTTAACGAAGCAAATGTAGTTATATATTTTCTAAAAACAAGTGTTATTTAAGAAAATAAATCTGTTTAATTGATTATTAAAAGATGTTTGTATGATTATTTTTCTTTTAAGTTGATTTGTAATAGAATAATTTTAGGATATGGATTTAAAACGATGAAAACTGTTTTATTTTTGATTTAAAAATTAGAATGAAAAAAAAATGTTTGAGTAGGAGAGAAGTAGTCGAAAAAAATATCCAAACAAAAAAGACACCAACTGAAAAGCCGGTGTCTTTCGAAAATATTAAAAATAAAGACCTAATAAGTTTCAAATTTAGTAAGATGTTTCTATTAAGAACTTAATCTAGATTAATAAATAAAATCTTAAAATTAAAATTGCAAACTGACATTTATCATATTTTATTAAATCTGCCAATTATAGCTTTGTACAAAGATTTAAGGTATGGGCGTAATTTACATTTTAATATGCATTAGCATATTTGTAGCAGCCGTTTTTCTGACCCTCTTCATAAAATCAGTAAAAAGCGGACAATTCGATGATCAGTATACACCGTCGGTGAGAATGCTGTTCGACGATGAGATCAAAGAAAAAAAAGGAAAAAAACAAAAACAATCAAATTAATTATTATTTATGGAAGTGCAACAATTTTATTACGATAACAAAATTGTTAAGAAGTTCCTGTATGCCGCAATACTTTTCGGAGTTGTAGGTATGCTGGTAGGATTGCTTTTAGCAATTATGTTTATATTTCCGAACATCACAGACAATATTCCGTGGTTAAGTTTCGGTAGGCTTCGTCCTTTACACACCAATGCAGTTATTTTTGCCTTTGTGGGTAATACCATTTTTGCGGGCGTTTATTACTCATTACAACGCTTGCTAAAAACCAGAATGTATAGCGATCTTTTAAGTAATATTAACTTCTGGGGATGGCAGCTTATTATTGTGGCAGCAGCTATTACGTTGCCTTTGGGTTATACATCGTCTAAAGAATATGCCGAATTAGAATGGCCAATTGATATTACTATTGCAGTTGTTTGGGTTGTTTTTGGTATTAATATGATTATGACCATTATTAAACGTAGAGAGCGCCACCTGTATGTTGCTATATGGTTTTACCTGGCAACGTTTGTTACAGTAGCTGTTCTACATATTTTTAATAATATCGAACTACCTGTGAACATGTGGAAATCGTATTCGGTTTACGCAGGGGTGCAAGATGCTTTGGTGCAATGGTGGTATGGTCATAACGCGGTAGCATTTTTCTTAACAACACCGTTTTTAGGTTTAATGTATTACTTTTTGCCTAAAATTGCCAATCGTCCGGTTTATTCGTATCGCTTGTCAATCATTCACTTTTGGTCGTTAATCTTTTTATACATCTGGGCAGGTCCACACCACTTGTTGTACACGGCACTTCCAGAATGGGCACAAAACTTGGGAGTAGTATTTTCTGTAATGCTTATTGCACCGTCTTGGGGTGGTATGATCAACGGATTGTTAACACTTCGTGGTGCTTGGGATAAAGTTAGAACAGAACCAGTTTTAAAATTCTTCGTAGTTGCAATTACCGGTTATGGTATGGCTACTTTTGAAGGACCAATGCTTTCTTTGAAAAACGTTAACGCAATTGCCCATTATACCGATTGGATTGTAGCTCACGTACACGTTGGTGCTTTGGCTTGGAACGGATTTATGGCATTCGCCATTATGTATTGGTTACTGCCAAGAATTGCAAAAACAGAATTATATTCTAAAAAACTAGCAAACTTCCATTTCTGGATCGGTACTTTAGGAATTATTTTATACACCATTCCTTTATATGTCGCAGGTTTTAGTCAGCACATGATGTGGAAACAGTTCAACCCAGATGGAACATTAAAATACGGTAACTTCCTTGAAACTGTAACGGCTATTATGCCAATGTACGCCATGCGTGCGGTAGGTGGATCGCTTTATTTAATTGGTATTTTAGTTCTTGTTTACAATATTTACAAAACAATGACTGCTGCACCAAAAGTAGAAGACGAATTGGCTGAAGCTCCGGCATTGTCACAAATTTCTCCAAAGCGTGTTCGCGGTGAAAGATTCCACGCATGGTTAGAACGTAAACCAATTCAATTAACAATTTTAGCAACAATAGCTATTTTAATTGGTGGAATTATTCAGATTGTACCAACATTGGTGGTAGATTCTAACATACAAACCATATCAAGTGTAAAACCATACACGCCGTTAGAGTTAGAAGGTCGTGATCTTTACATTCGTGAAGGTTGTGTGAACTGTCACTCGCAAATGGTTCGACCATTCAGAAGTGAAGTAGAACGTTACGGCGAATACTCAAAATCAGGAGAATATGTTTACGATTATCCGTTCTTATGGGGATCAAAACGTACCGGGCCCGATTTACACCGTTTAGGAGCCAAATATTCAGACAACTGGCATTTCAACCACATGTACGATCCGCAAAGTACCTCGCCGGGATCAATCATGCCGGGTTACAAATGGTTGTTTGATAACGAAGCAATGGATCTTACCGAAGTAGAAACCAAAATGCGCGTAATGCAGAAATTGGGTGTTCCTTATACCGATGAAGAAATTGCAAACGCTAAAAAATCGATCCAAATTCAAGCGCAAAAAATCGAAGAAAATTTAAAGAGTGATCCTGATTTTGTAAAATCGTACGAAGCCAGTAAAAAAGCTGCCGAAGCAAACGGAGAAAAATTTGTTCCTATGAGCGAAAGAGAAATCACTGCTTTAATTGCGTATTTACAACGTTTAGGAACTGATATTAAGGTTAAAGATAAAAACGAATAGGTTATGTTGAAGTTTATAAAACACAATATGGATACCATTTCTGGTATAGAAATTTATCCAATTATCGCCTTGCTTATCTTCTTTTTGTTCTTCACGGGCTTAATTATTTGGGTATTTACCTATAAAAAAAGTGCCTTGAACGAATTAAGTAAGTTGCCGTTGCAAAATGCCGACGAAAACGAAGGTCAAACCAATATGAATTTATAGTTATGAAAAGATTTTTCCCTGTATATGTCCGTGTTCCGCTAATATTTTTTGCTTGTTACGGAATTTTAGATTATTTCATAGACTCGGGCGATAAACCAATGATTATTGAATATCCGTCTGTGTTAGCTCTTTTAGGATTGATTTTGTTGGTGATTATTGCGCTGGAAATTGTAGCAAGTGCATCTAACAATATCATTAACCAACTTATGTCGCCCGAAGAACGCGCACAGAAAGAAGCATTAGATAATACACCAATTTCGCAATTGCCGTTGGTTAAAAATCTTCTGCAAAAACTAACCAAAACTCGTGGTTTAGAAGATGAAAAAGAAATTGAGTTAGAGCATGATTACGATGGTATTAAAGAGCTTGACAACGATTTACCGCCATGGTGGGTGTATCTTTTCTATGCCACAATTATTTTTGGAGTAATCTACATTGGTAAATACCATTTGTTTGGTGGCGATAATCAGATTCAAGAGTTAGAAAAGGATATGATGATCGCTCAAAAAGAAATCGAAGAGTACAAGAAAACTGCTCCCGATTTACTTACAGCAGACAAAGTGGTTTTATTGACCGATGCGGGCGATATTGCTGCAGGTAAAGCTATTTTCGATAGTAATTGTGTGGCGTGTCACCGTGCCGATGGTGGTGGTGGTATCGGTCCTAACTTGGCAGACGAATACTGGATTTTAGGTGGCGATGTTAAAGAAATCTTTAATACCATTATGGAAGGTGGTCGCGACGGTAAAGGAATGGTTGCTTGGAAACAGCAAATTAAACCAAGCGATATTCAAAAAGTAGCAAGTTATATTTTATCGCTTCAAGGTACAAATCCGGCAGATGGCAAAGCACCAGAAGGCGATAAGGTTGCGGCATCGGCAGGTGTGGCACCCGTTAAAAACGATAGTTTGGCAGCACCGCAAGCAAGTGCACCAGACGCATAGTAATTTCCATAATCATTTGGAGAGTTTTAGTTTTATTTTTCTTCCACAGCTCTTCACAAACAAGGGCTGTGGTTATTTTAAAGCTAGTTTAAAATTTATGTAGTAATGATTAATGATGAAAATAATAGCTTTAGAGACAGATTAGGTACTGTTGACGAAGCAGGAAAAAGAATTTGGGTATATCCTAAAAAGCCGTCAGGTAAATTTTATGATCTACGCAAAATAATAAGTTATTTACTGCTGGTTATACTTTTGGCATCGCCATTTATAAAAATAAACGGAAACCAGCTGTTTTTATTTAATGTCTTAGAGCGCAAATTCTCCATATTCAGTTTTACGTTCTGGCCGCAAGATTTTTATATCGTGGTAATTGCAATTATTATCGTTGTGGTTTTTGTGGCACTTTTTACGGTTGTTTTTGGCAGGATTTTTTGTGGATGGATCTGTCCGCAGACGATTTTTCTGGAAATGGTTTTCAGAAGGATCGAATATTGGATTGAAGGCGATAGAGGTGCACAGATACGATTAGACAAACAAAAGTGGAATGCCGAAAAAATAAGGAAAAAGGGCTTAAAATGGTTCCTCTTTTTTATTGTATCATTTATAATAGCAAACGTTTTTCTGGCATATTTAATAGGCTCTGATCAGGTTTTGGGAATGATCAAAAACGGACCCTTTACCAATGTATCTACCCTAATTTCGCTAATCATTTTTACAGCCGTTTTCTATTTTGTCTTTGCATGGTTTCGCGAACAGGTTTGTATCATCGCTTGTCCATATGGTAGATTACAAGGTGTTTTACTTGATGAAAAATCACTGGTTGTAGCGTATGATTATAAGCGTGGCGAAGCAGAAAAAGGCAGAGCCAAATTCAGAAAAAACGAAGATCGTAAAGAAAAAGGCATTGGTGATTGTATCGATTGTTCGCAATGCGTGCAGGTTTGTCCAACAGGAATCGATATCCGTAACGGTACGCAGTTAGAATGTGTAAACTGTACTGCTTGTATCGATGCCTGTGACTTTATGATGGAATCGGTAAATCTTCCGAAAGGTTTGATTAGATACGCATCGGAAGATGAAATCGCCAAGAAAGAAAAATTCGTATTCACAGCCCGTATGAAAGGCTATTCTGCCGTATTGCTGATATTGGTGGGCATTTTAACCGGTTTGTTGTTCTTACGAAGCGAAGTTGAAGCAAAAGTATTGCGTTTACCAGGACAGTTGTTTGAACATAAAGGGGAAAACATAAGTAACGTTTACACCTATAAAATTGTCAACAAAACAGCTAGAGATTACGAAAGCGTATCTATTAAACTGATACATCCGAAAGGTAAATTAGAATTGGTTGGCAAAAAATCGATCAAAATCCCAAAAGAAGAAGTAGTGCAAGGAACGTTGTTTATAGAAATTCCGCAGGCATTATTAAAGAGTGATAAAACCGAAGTTCAGTTAGAAATTTATAATAACGATGAATTGATAGATCACACAAAAACCAACTTTTTAGGACCACGGAGTTTTAATTAGAAGGAAAAAGAAAAGAAAAAAAACTAAAACTAGAACAAATGAAATTTAATTGGGGAACAGGAATAGTAATAGGTATCATAGCATTTATGGTATTTATACTGCAATACGTGATTCGTGTGCAATTAGATGCACGCTATGATAACGAACTGGTAACAGAACAATATTATCAGAAAGAAACAGAAATTAACGGTAACAGAATTAAGCAGGAAAACGCAAATGCTTTAGAAAACAAATTACGTTTTGAAATTTCGGAAAAAGGAATTGATATTTATTTTCCTGAAGATTTTAATGCTGCCGATATAAAAGGAACAGTATCCCTTTACAGACCGTCTAACCAGGCTTTTGATCAAACAATTCCTTTGGAATTGTCTTCAAATCACATGCTTATACCTAAATCTCGCTTGGTAGATGGTCGTTGGGATATTACCCTTGATTTTACACATAATAACACTGCATATTTAAAACAGCAAACCTTGGTTTTATAATGATTATACCGTTGTTGTTGGGGTTATTTGGAAGCATGCACTGTGTAGCAATGTGCGGACCAATTGCTTTGGCGTTACCCGTGCATCAATTTAACACAACAAAGAAAACAGCAGCTATTTTACTGTATCATTTAGGCAGAATAAGCATTTACGTTTTATTGGGAATCATTTTTGGAACATTAGGCAAAGGCTTGTTTATTGCAGGTTTACAACAAAATGTTTCTATTATATTTGGAGTTCTTTTAATAATCGGAGTTTTGTTTTTTAACGAAAAAAGACTTCAAAACGTTGTTTTAAGCTCCAATTCAAAATGGTATTTAAAGTTTAAAAATAGCTTTGGCACATACATCCGCAAAAAAACACTTATATCATTCGTTGTTATGGGCATGTTGAACGGTTTGCTGCCTTGTGCCATGATTTATATGGCATTGTTTGGAGCGACTGCAACTCAAGGCAGTTTATACGGTGGTTTGTTTATGCTTTGGTATGGTTTAGGAACCATTCCTTTACTCACGCTTTTAGTTTGGATGGGAAATTGGGTAAACAGAACATTTAAAAACAAATTACAAAAAGCCGTTCCGGTATTTTTATTTTTTACAGGATGTTTATTGATTGTACGAGGTTTAAATTTAGATATTCCATATTTATCGCCATCGAGTTTACAATTGTTTATTTCAGGAAATCCACAATGTTTTTAATAAACCAGCAAATTGTTTAATTTTTTTTGTTATTTTATTTAACAATGTGTTAAAATTTTTGTTATATTTACTATCTAACTTAGTAAAAATATTTATTTATGACAAAATTTACAAAAATTTTGTGGGGGGGGGGTAATTGCCTTAAGCCTTACAGCATGTACAACCGACAGTGTGTTTGAAGACATTAATCAACAAAATGCAGAAACAGGTTCACAGTATCAAACTAACAGTTTCAATGACACTAATCCAGGAGGATTATGGCCAGATGGTTTTACAAATATTTCAGATAACTATTTTTCACCCTGGGATATAGGGTTTAATAGAGGGGCAGCATATGTTAATAAGCAGCCATCGTATATTTTTGAGAATGGTGATGGTGGTGTTGACGGAAACTATTCTCCGTATACTTTAGAAGTTTATGCATGGATAGGTTTGGCGTATTTTGATGGTGTTAATGATGGCGTTTTAACTAATCCCTTAACAACACCCCCTACACCAATAGTCAGCATGGCTGCAAATCCAGGTCAATATCCAAATTTATATACTTTTAACGCAGGCATTCATCAAGAAGTTGGTAATCTTATAAGAACAGCAAGTCCGTTAAGATTTCTTCCTGCTGAAGCAACCAGAATTGAAGATATTAATGACCATTTACCTACAATGAATCCATCAAATCCTAAATATCCAGCTCCGCAAGCTTGGACACATACTCAAGGAGCTTCAGGGTTTGATATTGTAGGTGCTGTTCTTCCACAAGAGGAAGCATTATTAAAAGAATACGGCAAAGTATTTTTCTATGAAGTTGATGTTTTTGAAGCCGGTGCTTTTGTAGGTAAATATTACTTGCATCCCGAAATTCACACATTGAACGATGGTAGTACACCTTGGCAAAAAGTAGAAGACACACCTGGTGGAACACAACAACAAGCAAATGTACCATTTGGAAGTTTTGATTTATACTATTATACTGATGGTTCTAGTAATCAAACGTCTTATTCTTCTGGAAGTGGAGGGTCTGGAACATGTAATTCTTTTGAAGTTATAGTGGATCGCCAAAACATAAACCACACAGAACCTATTTTAGGTGGCAGTGTAAGTAAAACATTGGTAATGGATTTTCTTTTACACCATATAACCTTTTGGCAAAATTCTGCATTGTCGTTAAAAGTAGAATAATATTTTAATAAAAAGGCTGCCTAAAAACAGCCTTTAATAATTTTAATTGATTATGAAAAAGAGCATATATATTATAACAGCATTATTTTGTTTAAATAACTTATACAGCCAGGTATTATACAACGAAACTTTTAACAGCTATTCACAGGGCAATGTAGGTACCGATTTTACAGGCACAACACCCGGCAAAGGCGGCTGGCTAACAGAATGTTTACTTCCTGGTGCACAGAGTAACAATCTGTTTACTATTACCACCGAAGCAAATAAAGGCAACGTACTTACTTTGTCAAACGACACAACAATCCCATTGGATACTGGACTTATTGCAAAAAAAAATGGTTTAGGATCGTTGATTGATCAACGCACGCCCGGTAATAACGTGCTAAAGTTTGAAATTGATTATTATACAGGCGGTGTTCAGCAGCAATTTAATGGTTATGGGCAGCATATAATAATAGGTGATGATTCTACCGGTGATATTAGGTTGGCAAATAAAAGACTGATAAGTTATTTATTTCATACACATGCTGATCAGATGGCTGTTGTTGGTAAAGATCTTGGTAAAAATATTAAATTAGATAAAAATAGTACTAATGTTGCTAAAATACCCTTTAATACCTGGATCACCTTAATTGTATATTTAGATTATAACAATAAAAAAGCATATTTTGAAACGCCTTATTTTAACACCATAGCCGTTGGTGATTTTTTAAAAACAAGCACCTCTACCAATTTAATAGAAGATTTTAAACCAAAAACATTGGCTTTCATATTTACAACGAACAGCACTACTACAGTTGATAATAACAAGTACGATAACATTAAAATAACGGCTTTAAAAAGTGTGCCACCTTATATTTTAAGCGCAGAGAATTTTTTAGCAGATAAATTTAATTTGTACCCCAATCCGGCAACCAATGTTGTAAATATTACCAACAATGAAAATATGCAGATACAACAAATAACAGTTTACGATATAGCAGGCAAAGAAATAAAAAGACAAACATTTACTAACGAAACTAATATTCAATTGAGCGTAGAAAATTTAGCAATCGGAACCTACATGTTACATTTACAAACTAACGAAGGTTTAGCCGTTAAAAAACTAGTTAAAAAGTAATATTTTGTAAATTATATTGCTGTATAATGTAAGAGTAAAATGCGAATAAAGCGCAGCAATCTGTGGTAAAGGAAATATGTAAATTTTTTATCTCTGGAAATCCACAGTGTTTTTAATAAAAAAAGAGATTCTAATTTTAGAATCTCTTTTTTGTTTTATTTGATTAATGACAATCTGTATTCAACTTTACTCCAGTCAACTAACTGCCAGAAGTTTTCAATATATTTTGGTCGTTCGTTTTTATACTTTAAGTAATAAGCATGTTCCCAAACATCAATATTCATTAACGGATATCCCTTAACTTCAGAATTTGGCATCAACGGATTATCTTGATTGATTGATGTTGTAATTTTCAATGTACCATCGTTCTGATAAACCAACCAAACCCAGCCCGAACCAAATACTCCTTTAGCTGCATCGCTGAACTGTGTTTTAAACTGATCGAAACTTCCAAAATCTTTATTGATCAATTCGGCTACTTTTCCTGTTGGACGTCCGCCTGCTTTTGGTCCTAAAATTTCCCAGAAAATGTTGTGGTTGTAGTATCCGCCGGCATTGTTTCTTAAGGCACTGTTTTTAAGATCCATCCCTTTCAAAATCTCTTCAATAGACATTGTTTCTAAAGGTGTGCCTTTCACAGCATCGTTCAATTTATTGCAATAACCTAAATGGTGTTTGCCATAGTGTGTTTCCACGGTTTGTCCGTCCATATATGGTTCTAAATCGTTGTAACCGTAGTTTAAACCTTTCATTTGAAAAGCTCCTTGGTTTGCAACAACAGATTTAGGGTCTCCTTTTGCTGGTATCGAATCTTTTGCAGTTGCGCTTGGCACTTGCACTTCGGTCATTTCTTCTTTATTTTTACAACTGAAAAGTAAAAAAGAAGTAACTGCTGTAAGTAATAAAATGTTTCTTTTCATACAATTTATAGCTTTAATGATTTTACAAGTTCAATATACAAAATTTTAGCTTCTTCTTGTGTTAAATGTGCTACTTGTTTCCAGGCATTGAATTTAAATCCGCGAATTAGATCCACTTCATGATAAACAAAATTATGCGTATAATCTAAAGTTGCCTGTTTGTAATAGGCGTACAAACGCAAACGAACATCGTCCGGTAATTTTATGTGTGTTGCAGACGCTTTTTCAAAAGCTTCTTTAAATAACTGATCGGTTTGGTTCATTTATTTATTAGCGATTACCGTTTTGTTTCCGCGAGCCTTTTGGTTAAGCACCACATTTACGTTGGTTCCTAATGGCAGATACAAATCTACACGCGAACCAAATTTAATAAATCCGGCATCATCGCCCTGATTAACTCTGTGCCCCACTTTTGCGTAGTTTACAATTCGTTTAGCTAATGCACCTGCAATTTGTCTGTACATTACTTCGCCATAAACAGGATTGTCTATAACTACCGTAGTACGTTCGTTTTCTTCGCTGGCTTTTGGATGCCAAGCTACCAAATATTTTCCCGGATGATATTTACTGTATTTTACCATTCCGTTAAGTGCATATCGAGTTACGTGAACATTTATTGGCGACATGAAAATGGATACCATTAAACGTTTGTCTTTAAAATATTCAGGTTCGTAAACTTCTTCAATTACCACAACTTTTCCATCAACCGGAGCCAAGATTAAATGATCGGCAATATCGTCTAATGTTCTTTTTGGATTTCTAAAAAACTGAAGAACAATTACCAAAAACAACAAAGTAGCAATTTGTATGGCTTTAACTAACCAAGGTATCGAAATTAAATATTCAACTCCAAGAATAATTGCAACAGCAATTAAAAGTGTAACTAAAATTATTTTAGCGCCTTCTTTATGAAACATTACATAACAATTTTATAAATTAAAAATAAAAAGGGTGCAGCAAATAAAATACTGTCTAACCTGTCTAAAATACCGCCGTGTCCGGGCATGATCGATCCGCTGTCTTTAATACCAGCTTGGCGTTTGTACTTGGATTCAACCAAATCACCAATGGTCCCAATAACACTTATACCTAAACCAATTAACATCCAAAATGGCAGCGATGCCTGAATATCGGTGTATTTAAAGATGATAAAAGCGGCAACCTGTGTGAAAATTAATCCGCCTATAAAACCTTCGATCGTTTTTTTGGGCGATATTTTTTCGTAAAGCTTGTGTTTTCCCAAAAGCTTGCCACAAATATAAGCAAAAGTGTCGTTACACCATATCATTATAAAAATACTTAATAACAATAGGGGCGTGTAACTTTGGTTTGAATAGGGTAGTTGGGTGATGATTAAAAACGGAAGCACCACATAGCCTGTTAAGTGCAGATATTTTTGAAATATTGATGGTTTTGAAGATGTTTTGTTCTGTAAAAGATCAATAATTAGAAAAATACTAAATGGGAGAAAAGAGAGATAAATACTGTTAGTTGGCAGATTATCTACAAAAATAAAGGAAGATGCTAAAAGGATCGACCAAATAAAACCCGATATTTTATTGATGTGGTACAGCTGACAAAATTCGTAAACTGCCACAATAAAAAAGAACGCAAAAAGTGCAAGGAATGTATCTTTTGAAAATAAAATTGCACCAACTAATAGTGCAATGTATAAAATTCCCGACAGGGTGCGCTTTACAACTTCATTCATAGTTTAAAAATCTTCTAATAACAGCAGGTAAAAGTTTTTAGCCTGAATGCCGTATTGTAAAAAATCGTCGTTTTTACTTTCTTTAAAATGTTGCATTGTGGTAATATTTGTAGGTATTTCATTGGCATACCTAATTTTTATATTGCGTAAACCATCGCTTTTAGAACGCGTAATTTGGCTGGCTTTTGCTACAACAATGATGTTTTTAGGCAACTCATTTGGTTTGTAATGAAATAACTGTTTTGACGAGAACAAAATAGATCCGTCTTGTGCAATTAAACTTTCGCAGCTTGTTAGTAAGAATATAGGATTTGCAGGATTTTTATAATTCAGTTTATTATCAGACAAAAAGTGTTGAAGTCCTTTTTCAAACGTTAAAGCTTCAATTTCAAACCAATCGTTTTCCTGTAAAATACTTATAAAGTTTTCGTCTAATTCTTCTTCATTTTCACAATATAAAAACTTCCCGCCGTTCGTCTTAAAGTTATGCGTAAACTGTTCGTCGACAGGTGTTTCTTTTTCAGGCAGATATTTACCTTCCTCCTCATTCTTATCTTGACGAGGAGACGAAAAACTGCTTAAAAATTTTTTAAATATGTTCATTGGCAATTTTTAAGTATATCTTGGCATTATACATATTCAAAGATAAAAAAAAACTTGGTTCAACTTACTGTTAAACCAAGTTTTTGTATGTTAGGTTAAAGTGTTAATTTTAAATAACTTCCGATCCATTTTCGGTAGTTATATCGATAACTTCTTTAGTACCGAAAGCACGTTTTCCAAAAATATCTTCTAAATCTTCTCTAAAAATCACTTCTTTTTCACAAAGTAAGTCAGCTAATTGAATTAATTTATCTTTATTTTCTGTTAATAAATCAATTGCTCTTTGGTACTGACCTTCAATTAAACCTGAAATTTCTTTATCGATCAATTTCGCCGTTTCTTCTGAATAAGGTTTAGAAAAGTTGTATTCGCTTTGACCCGATGAATCGTAATACGTAATGTTTCCTAACGAATCGTTCAAACCATAAATAGTAACCATTGCACGTGCTTGTTTGTTTACTTTTTCAAGATCGCTTAAAGCACCTGTAGAAATTTTATCGAAAATAACTTTCTCTGCAGCTCTACCGCCCATTGTTGCACACATCTCGTCTAACATTTGTTCTGTACGCACAATTTGACGTTCTTCTGGCAGATACCATGCAGCACCCAAACTCATACCACGAGGAACAATAGTTACTTTAACCAATGGTGCAGCGTGCTCTGTTAACCAAGAAACGGTCGCGTGACCAGCTTCGTGTATCGCGATAGCATATTTTTCTTCTGGTGTAATAATTTTGTTTTTCTTTTCTAAACCGCCAACAATACGGTCAACAGCATCTAAAAAGTCTTGTTTATCAACCTCGGTTTTTCCTTTACGTGCAGCGGTTAAAGCAGCTTCGTTACAAACGTTGGCAATATCTGCACCCGAAAATCCTGGAGTTTGTTTTGCAAGAAAATCAACATCAAGGTTTTCAACTTTTTTAATTTTCTTTAAGTGAACTTCAAAAATTTGCTTACGTTCGTTAACATCCGGAAGATCTACATAAATTTGTCTGTCAAAACGACCGGCACGCATTAAAGCTTTATCTAGAATTTCGGCGCGGTTTGTTGCTGCCAAAACAATAACGTTTGTGTTTGTACCAAAACCATCCATTTCGGTAAGTAATTGGTTCAATGTGTTTTCGCGTTCATCGTTTGATCCTGAAAAATTCGATTTTCCACGCGCTCTACCAATAGCATCAATCTCATCGATAAAAATAATGGCAGGCGATTTTTCTTTTGCTTGTTTGAATAAATCACGTACACGAGATGCACCAACACCAACGAACATTTCCACAAAATCAGACCCTGATAAAGAGAAAAAAGGTACTTGTGCTTCACCAGCAACAGCTTTCGCCAATAAGGTTTTACCTGTTCCCGGAGGACCTACCAATAAAGCTCCTTTTGGAATTTTACCACCAATCGAAGTATATTTTTCAGGATTCTTTAAAAATTCAACAATTTCCTGAATTTCTTCTTTTGCACCTTCTAAACCGGCAACATCGTTAAAAGTAACACGGCTATCATTCTTTTCATCGAACAAACGAGCTCTTGATTTTCCTATCGAAAAAATTTGTCCGCCACCGCCACCGCTAGCGCCGCCGCCCATTCTTCTCATCATAAAAATCCAAACTACCGGAATTAAGATGATTGGCAATAATGATAATAAAATACTACCCCAGTTGCTTTCTTTTTCGTTAGAAAACTCTTTAATTTTTCCTTCGTTAGATGCTTGAATCAATTTCTCTTCAAACAGATCTTTATTGGCAATTTCTACAACATAATCAGGACCTTTTGACATGGAGCTTAACAGTGTAGGCTTGTTATCTTTTTGATGTTCGGCAGTGTTCTTTGCGGTTTCGTTTAAGAAAACTTGCGCAGACGAGTTGTTAAAAACTACTTTTTCTACCTGATTACCGTCTAAATACTTATAAAATGTAGAAAGACCTATGGTTTTATTACCTCCGAAACTACCTCCGCCAGTTGTAAGCGAAATAGCAAAAAGTATAAATATAATGCCACCATAAAGCATCCAAGGGTTGTACTTGGGCTTATTATTTACGGGATTCTTCATAAAAATGGTTACTGTGTTGGTTGGTTTGAAGTTACCTGGGTAATTTTAGCATCGCCCCAAAGGTCTTCAATATTATAATATTCGCGGGTTTCTTTTTGAAAGATATGAACAACAATATTAATGTAGTCCATTAAAACCCAGTTTGCCTGTTCAGTTCCTTCAACATGCCAAGGCTTGTCTTTAAGTTCTTTTGATACAGTACGTTGAACTGCTCCGGAAATGGCATTAACCTGTGTGTTAGAATTTCCGTCGCATATCACAAAATAATCACAGGCAGTATTTTCTATGGCTCTTAAGTCTAAAATGGTAATATTTTCTCCTTTAACGTTTTCTATTCCTTCAATAATTAAGGCTAATAAAGCCTCATTGTTCTTTTTGTTTTCGCTCATGTAACTATTTTGTACTTTAATTATTGCAAATTTATTAAATTGTATTGTCTTAAAAATTAATTTTGTCCTAAAGATAGTATTTATAATGTATTTAATCAAACTCAATGCCACATCTTCTACAAATGATTTTTTAAAAAATCTGTCTGTTACTTCTAATTTAAACGACTTTACGGTTGTTTGGGCTGATATGCAGTTGCAAGGAAAAGGTCAAATGGGAAGTGTTTGGGTTACCGAAGATGCTAAAAACCTAACGTTTAGTATCTATTTAAAAGAAAAAAAGACCACAGCAGATAATCTGTTTACCCTGAATGTAGTGGTTGCAAATGCTGTATTAAAGGCTTTGATTTCTTTAAATTTAACGAATATTTATGTAAAATGGCCTAACGACATTTTGTCATACAACAAGAAGATATCGGGCATTTTAATTGAAAATAACATTCATGTCAATGGCAGTGTAAGTTCGATAATTGGTATTGGAATTAATTGCGAACAAACAAATTTCGACGGATTTCCGCAAGCTTCGTCTATTTTAAAACAGTATGATATCGCACCAGATCGTTTGCAATTATTAACCGCAATTGTTGATAATATTAAGGAAATTTTGAATGATTTAGAAAATAAAACAGATGAAGAATGGAATTTTTACCACAATCATTTATTTAGAAAAGATAGCGTAAGTACTTTTGAAAGTAAAGATGGACAATTATTTAACGGAATTACAAAAGAAGTAAATCGCCATGGTCAGCTGGTTTTGCAGTTAGAAAATGACGATTTACAGTGTTATAATTTGAAAGATATTAAGTTGATGTATTAATCAGCAGGAACAAATTTTATAGAAACTGAATTCATGCAGTAACGGTTTCCGGTGGTATCTTTTGGTCCGTCATCAAAAACATGACCTAAATGTCCGTCGCATTTTGCACAAGTAACTTCGGTTCTAATCATTCCGTGCGATGTATCTTTTGTATAAGTTACCGATCCTTCAATAGCTTGATCAAACGATGGCCAACCACATGATGAATCAAATTTTGCATCGGAATTAAACAATTTGTTACCGCAGGCAGCACAAACGTAAGATCCTTTTTCAAAAAAATCGTTGTATTTGCCACTAAAAGGTCGTTCTGTGCCTTTTTCGCGTAAAATATAATATTCTTCGGGCGTTAGTTTTTCTTTCCAATCTTTCTCTGTCATAGTTTTTGTTGTTTGGGTTTGTGCATTGGCGTTGTGTTCTTTACAGCTTACCAATTGTAAAGATAAAAATATCCAAAATAGTTTAATTGGTAACGAACTGTACGATTTTTTCAATAACGTTCTCATCTCCTAAAATTTTTCTGTGTCCTAATCCTGTTGTTATTAATAATTCGTTGTTTTGCAGGTTTTTTGAAATTGCTTCGGCAGCCGTAAAAGGCACGTCTTTATCATTTTTATCGTGAATGATTAAAACCGGAACATTTACTTTTGACGCCTGATCGGCAACATCGTAATTGGTCATTTTGTCGTTGTATTTTCTTTCGAACATATTGATTAATGTTGGCGTTAATTTTTGTTTCATTCCAATAGTTCCTAAAAAATCTTCGGTAATGGCTTTTGTGGTATTTCCGCTGCCAATAATGATAGCTTTGTCTGTTTGCAATCCTCTACCTAAAGAATTTATAACACTCATGCCGCCTAACGAATGACCAATCATTACATCAAAACCATTATATTTCTTATCCAATTCAAAAACAGCTTCAATAAAATGTTTCATATTAGCAGTCGTTTTCGCACTTTTTCCATGACCGGGAGCATCAAAACTAATAATGGTATAATTTAATTCCTTAAAAGCTTTTGCAATAGATACCAATTGCGTGCCGCGACCATTCCATCCGTGAACAAGTAATACTTTTTTAGGTCCGAATTTATTCTCGTAAACCACGATCTCTTTGCCGCTTTCCGGTAAGATTAATTTCGATTTATGCGAAACTTCGTACATTTTTTGTTCGCGTTTTGGCATTTTGTATTTAATTGGTGTTTCAAACAATTTCAGGGCAAACGCAGCTGCCATATTTTTATTTAATGTTTGTAAAACCTTCGATGTATTTTTAATATAACGTGGAACTTCTAAAACTTTTTCTTGTTTTTGTGCCATATTTTTTACTTTTGTAAACAAAGTTAAAAGGTATTGTTTGGAATATTTTATAATTTTAGAAAAATTTAATGATTAAATTATTTAGCTATGAAAAAAGTATTAGTATTGTGCAGCGTGGCAGCTTTAATGCTGGCGTGTGCTACAAACCCGCTAACGGGAAAGAAAGGATTGGCATTAACAAATGAAAACGAACAGTTAATTCCGGCAGCTTATCAGCAATATACCACCTTTTTAAAGGAGAATAAAGTGGTTACGGGTACAGCCGATGCTACAAAAGTGCAGAATGTTGGAACAAAAATTAAAGATGCAGCAGTAAAATGGATGACATCGAAAGGATTTCAAGATCAAATTTCCAGCTATAAATGGGAATATAAATTGATTCAAGGCAAAGAAATCAACGCATGGTGTATGCCTGGAGGAAAAATCGCCGTATTTACCGGAATTATGCCAGTAACGAAAGACGAAGCAGGTTTAGCAACCGTTATGGGTCACGAAGTTGCACATGCTTTGTTAAGCCACAGCCGCAAGCGTATGGATAAGGCTCTGATCCAAGCAGGTGTAGCGCAAGGTTTAGGTGCAGCAACATCTGGTAGTTCGGCAGCAGTTCAGCAAGGATTAGGCTTGTTGTATGGAACAGGATCAAACTTGGCAATGTTAGCATACGGCAGAAGCGATGAATCTGAAGCAGACCGTTTAGGATTAATGTTAATGGCAATTGCTGGATATAACCCCGATAATGCTATTTCGTTCTGGCAAAGAATGTCGGCTCAAGGCGGCAGTAAAACTCCGGAATTGTTAAGCACTCACCCAAGCGATAAAACGCGTATTGCAAACATTCAAAAATTAATTCCGGAAGCAAAGGCAGAAGCTGCTAAATTTGGTAAAAAATATTAACTTCATTTAAAAGGCGGTTGTAAAACTGCCTTTTTATTTCTTCTTTATGAAAACATATATAAAAGGCGAAAAAAAAGTTCTTAACGCATGGGCTTTTTACGATTGGGCAAATTCTGTATATGCCTTGGTGATCTCATCTTCTATTTTTCCGCTGTTTTACGGAGCCTTGTTTAGGTTAGAAGATAAAAAATCTGCTTCGTTTTTTGGTATCGACACACCAAGCGAATCTATTATAAGCTACGTAACTGCCATTGGTTTTTTAATCATAGCTTTTATCTCTCCGCTTTTATCGGGTGTCGCTGATTACTTGGGTAATAAAAAGTTTTTCTTGAAATTGTTTTGTTTCGTAGGATCTATCTCTTGTATGATGCTTTATTTTTTCGATTTAGGCAATCTTTATACAAGTCTGTTCTTTTATATGATGGCATTGATTGGTTTCTGGGGAAGTTTGGTTTTCTATAATTCTTATCTGCCCGATATTGCTTTTCCGGAGCAACAAGATGCAGTTTCTGCCAAAGGATATTCGTTAGGATACATTGGATCGGTAATTTTGTTGATTATCAATTTGACAATGGTTATGAAAAGTGAACTTTTTGGTTTCGACGGACCTATGCAGGCAATGAAGTTTTCGTTTATTTTGGTCGGAATTTGGTGGTTAGGCTTCAGTCAGATTTCTTACAGATTGTTACCAAATTTTAGAAATTCAAAAAGGATCAGCGCTCAAGCGTTCTTTTCAGGTTTCAGAGAATTAAAACGAATTTTTAAAGAATTAAAGCAATATCCCGTTTTAAAAGGATACTTAGGTGCTTTCTTTGTTTACAGTATGGCAGTACAAACCGTAATGATTATCGCTGCTTATTTTGGGGAGAAAGAAGTTCAATGGGAAGACGACGATCAAAGACAAATGGGATTAATCGTCAGTATTCTTCTTATTCAACTAATTGCAGTTGTTGGAGCGATTCTTACATCGAAATTATCAAAAAGAATAGGAAACATTAATGCCTTAATTGTAATAAATGCCGCTTGGATTTTTATCTGTATATGTGCCTATTTTGTTGTAAAACCAGTAGAATTTTATATAGTTGCAGCAATGGTTGGTTTGGTAATGGGCGGAATTCAATCGCTTTCAAGATCAACTTATTCAAAATTATTACCTGAAACAACTGATACAACATCGTTTTTTAGTTTTTATGATGTAACCGAAAAGATTGGAATTGTAATAGGAATGCTTATTTACGGAGGAATAGCTCAAATTACAGGCAAAATGCAAAATGCTATTTTATTTTTAGTGGTGTTTTTTGCAATAGGAATTATTTTATTAATTAAAACTCGAAAAAAAGAAGCAATTAGTTAAAATAAATAATATTTTTACAAATACTTTCGTATGTAAAAAAAATAATTTTATATTTGGATAAATTTAACATTCTTACTAAATCTTATGAGAAAATTAAAATATATTTTGGCATCAGTAGTTTTATCGGCTGGATTTGCATCATGTGAAACAGAGCCTATTGATGAAAAAGTAAAGGATGATAGTTTACCAGGAACACCTATATTAAGTTTCGATTTAAATGCTAAAGAAACAGTTGTGACTGATAAAGTAACAGTAGATTTTAATGGAAATTCCATTTCCATTAACGCACGCTTATCATTAGTTCATCACGAAAATACTTCAAATCCTGAATTGCGTTACAAAGCGGCTAACTTAATTATTCAGTTTAGTACTTTCACAGTAGGTAATTTTCCTAGCAGATTAAGTATCGAGAATCCTAGCAATCTTTTAAGTAGCGCTACTTTAAACGTACAGGAAATGGTGCCAGATGAAGAAGAAGAAGGTAAATTTAATAGGTTTTGGGTAACTTATTCCACATTAAATGCTGAAGAAAATCAAAATGCAGGTTATGGAAACGTTACACGTATAAACGATGTAGCAAGATATATGAGCGGAAATTTTGATTATCTACTTATTCCTACTGAAATTGAAGATGAAGATATTGATTTGACATTAGAACCACAAAGAATAACAAAAGGAAATTTCAATTATATAAATTATTAATATCATAAAGCCTTACAATTGTAAGGTTTTTTTTATTGGCATAAATATTGAAACATTTAGTACTTAGTTAGAAATACATACGAACTTAATGTTTTAAAATGTTATTTATCTTTTATAATGACATTTTGACTTATAAAATATTTATGTCACACGAAAAAATTATATCATTAGACAATTTGTCACTTCAAGATTTAGATTCAAATGCAGAATTTATTCCGTTGTTTTCTCAAGAAGACGAAGAGGCAATGAACAAAGAAGAAATCCCTACAGAACTTAGTATATTACCTTTACGTAACATGGTTTTGTTTCCAGGTGTTGTAATTCCTATTACGGCAGGGCGCGATAAATCTATCAAATTAATCAACGAAGCCTTAGAAGGAAATAAAACAATCGGGGTTGTTGCGCAGCTTAACGAGGAAGTTGAAGTTCCTGGAGGAAATGATGTGTACCGATTTGGTACCGTTGCGAAGATTTTAAAGACGCTAAAATTACCCGATGGTAATATTACCGTAATCTTACAAGGCAAAAAGCGCTTTGCAATTGATGAAATTATTCAGGAAGATCCGTATTTAAAGGCAAAAGTTGTTGAAGCTGAAGATGCGAAGCCAGATGCAAACGATTTAGAGTTTAAAACGATTATTGAAACCATTAAAGAAACGGCGCAGGAAATTGTTCGCGAAAACCCGAATATTCCATCAGAAGCTGCTTTTGCACTTAAAAATATCGAAAGCGATTCGTTTTTAGTAAACTTTGTTTCATCAAACCTAAATCTTGATGTTGCAGATAAACAAGCTCTTTTAGAGAAAAACGATTTAAAAGAACGCGCGTTGGAAACGCTGCGCAGAATGAATACCGAACTTCAGAAATTGAATTTAAAAAACGATATTCAAACCAAAGTCCGTATTGATTTAGATCAGCAGCAAAAAGAATATTTCTTACATCAGCAAATAAAAACGATTCAAGAAGAATTGGGTGGCGTTTCGCACGAGCAAGAATTCGAAGAAATGCGTAAGAAAGCGAAATCTAAAAAATGGGATGCTAAAGTTCAAGAGCATTTTGATAAGGAATTAAGCAAAATGCAGCGTATGAATCCGCAGGTTGCAGAATTTTCTATCCAAAGAAATTACTTGGAACTTTTGTTGGAATTGCCTTGGAATGAATACACAGTTGATAAATTCGATCTTAAAAACGCAAAAAAGATTTTAGATAAGGACCATTACGGGTTGGAAGATGTTAAACGCCGTGTAATTGAACACATGGCGGTTTTAAAACTTCGAAACGATATGAAATCGCCAATTTTGTGTTTATACGGACCACCAGGTGTTGGTAAAACATCAATCGGAAAATCGGTTGCAACAGCATTGGGCCGCGAATATGTTCGTATTTCGTTAGGTGGTTTGCGTGACGAAGCCGAAATTCGCGGACATCGTAAAACCTATATCGGTGCGATGCCGGGGCGTATTATTCAATCTATCAAAAAAGCAAAAACATCAAATCCGGTGTTTGTTTTAGATGAAATTGATAAACTTTCAAGCAGTAATCAGGGCGATCCGTCAAGTGCCATGTTAGAAGTTTTAGATCCGGAACAAAACAAAGAATTCTATGATAATTTCGTGGAATTAGGTTTCGATCTTTCAAAAGTAATGTTCATTGCTACATCAAACAGCTTAAATACCATTCAGCCTGCGTTGTTGGATCGTATGGAAGTAATTGAAATGAACGGTTACACTATTGAAGAAAAAACCGAGATTTTAAGACAACATTTACTTCCAAAACAGCTAAAAGAACATGGTTTAGATGTTAAGACAATCAGTATTCCTAAAAAAGTAATGGAGTTTATTGTTACCAAATACACACGTGAATCGGGTGTGCGTAGGTTAGATAAAGAAGTTGCAACTATTGTTCGAAATATTGCAAAATCGATTGTTTTAGAAGAAGAATTCAACGAAAAACTGACCGAAGAAGATATCATTAAAATTTTAGGTGCACCTAAATACGATTACGATAAATACGAAACAAACGATGTTGCCGGAGTTGTTACAGGCTTGGCTTGGACACGCGTAGGTGGAGATATTTTGTTTATAGAATCGATACTTTCTGAAGGAAAAGGAACGCTTACAATGACCGGAAATCTAGGGAATGTAATGAAAGAATCGGCAACGATTGCGTTGGAATACATTAAATCAAACAGTAATTTGTTTGGAATTGATGCAAAAGTGTTCGATAAATACAAAATTCACGTTCACGTTCCAGAAGGTGCAACACCGAAAGATGGTCCGTCGGCAGGTATTGCTATGTTAACCTCAATGGTTTCGAGTTTTACCCAACGTAAAATCAAGAAAAATGTAGCAATGACCGGTGAAATTACCTTACGTGGAAAAGTACTTCCGGTTGGTGGTATTAAAGAAAAAATATTGGCTGCAAAACGCGCGAATATTAAAGAAATTATTCTTTGTAAAGAAAACAAACGCGATATCGATCAAATAAAACCGGAATATTTAACGGGATTAACGTTTCATTACGTTGATAAAATGACCGAAGTTATTGATTTAGCATTGACAAACCAGAAGGTTAAAAACGCAAAAGAGCTTACTGTTAAAGAAGTTTAATGGAACTATAAATTGATTAAAAAGCTAATGCAGAAATGTATTAGCTTTTTTTGTTATTTTTATTTTTTAAAATGAAACACTGTAATGAAAAAGCAACTTATAATTATATTCTTTTTACTACCAATAATATGTTTAGGTCAACAAGAAAAAGATTTAAAGAAAAAATTTAAGTCACTTTTTAAATTAGAAAGACCTAGTGATATTAAATGGATAGCTGAGAATAAAGAAGATGTATATTTTGAAAATGACACTTTAGTTTTCTTTAGACATAAAATTCCCGAAGATCAAAAAATAATTAGATGGAGTTTTTCTTCAGCTAGATATTTTTATCAAGGTACGGGAGGCTATAGAAACGGAAGTTTTTTTATGAATTCTTTTACACGACCGAAAAATCTCCCACATAAACTAAAAATCATTAATGAAAAAGAAAATACTTATCTTAAAATTTTCTACGATAATAGATTAGAAACAGTTTATCTACTATTGAACATTGAGTTTTTAGAAGATAAAGATTATAAAGTAACTTTAGTAAGACAAAATTAAGATGTTTGTTTCAAAATTTCCACACGAAAACATACCAATTTTTTTATTCTGTCGTTATAAAGTTATATATTCGTTTTCATGTAATTCAACTAAACATGCGTAAACTATTAACCTTAGTTTCTTTAATAACATTAACAACTGCAACTGCTCAGGTAGGTGGCAAAGATGCTTATCAGTTTTTACAAATGCCCACATCGCCCAAACAAGCGGCGTTAGGTGGCAGCAATGCAACCATAACGGGCAACGAAGTAAATCAGGTACTATACAATCCGGCATCGTTAAACGACGAAATGAACAACATGCTGGCGGTAAATTTTGGTAGATATTACGGCGATACAAGTTTGGGATCTGCAGCTTATGCACACAAATTTAAAAACGGACGTAATTTTCATGTGGGTGTTACCTTTTTAAATTACGGATCTATGGATGGTTACGATGAAAACGGTACGGCAACCGGATCTTTTTCGGGTAACGATATCGCGGTTTCAGTTGGTTATGCGCATCCTTTTCAAGATACCAATTTTTCTGTGGGGGCAAACATTAAAGCTATTTCATCAACCTTAGAAAGCTATAATTCGTTTGCTGTTGCAGCAGATATCGGAGGTTTGTATAATGATCCTGAAACAGGTTGGGCTGTAGGTTTAACGGCAAAAAATTTGGGAGGACAATTGTCTAGCTACGAAGATACGCGCGAAAGTTTACCGTTCGAAGTTGTTTTAGGTTTCAGTAAATTATTAGAAAATGTACCGATTCGCTGGCATTTAACGTTAGATAATCTTCAGAAATGGGATATTTCGTTTTCAAACCCAAACCGCTCACAAGTTGATTTAGAAAATAATGTTACCGAAGAAAAAGTTGGTTTTGGTAACAATCTTATGCGACACGTAGTGGTTGGTATCGAACTATTTCCAGAAAAAAACTTCAACATTCGTTTAGGATATAACTTTAAAAACGGCGAAGAAATGAAGTTGGTAGA
This sequence comes from Paenimyroides ummariense, assembly GCF_900115115.1. Lineage (GTDB taxonomy): Bacteria > Bacteroidota > Bacteroidia > Flavobacteriales > Flavobacteriaceae > Flavobacterium > Flavobacterium ummariense. The sequence continues at coordinate 7,930 of NZ_FOVI01000005.1, read as the reverse complement.
ACAACGCAGTTTTGCAGGTTTTACCGCAGGTTTTGGCTTACAGGTAAAACGTTTTAGAATAGAATACGCTTACAACCGCTTTACATTGGCTGGAAACACCAATTTGTTTGGCTTATCGGTTAAACTGTAATATTTTTGCAGATAAAATAAATTCTTTTGAAAAAAATAACCATAGCTATTGATGGTCATTCATCAACCGGGAAAAGCACGCTGGCAAAACAGCTGGCAAAAACCTTAAATTATATTTATATCGATACCGGTGCCATGTACCGTGCCGTAACCTTGTTTGCCATGCAGCAAGGTTTTATTACTTCTGATACCTTTGATGCCGACCAATTGGTTGCCAATTTAAATCATGTTTTTTTGTCGTTTAAGTTTAATGAAGATTTGGGTTTTGCCGAAATTTATCTGAACGATGAAAATGTGGAAGATAAAATAAGATCAATCGAAGTATCGAATTTTGTAAGTAAAATCGCCGAAGTTTCAGCCATTAGAACGAAATTGGTTCAGCAGCAAAAAAAATATGGCATTGATAAAGGTGTGGTGATGGATGGTCGTGATATTGGAACCGTTGTTTTTCCTGATGCCGAATTAAAAATCTTTATGACGGCTTCGGCTGAGATCAGAGCAGAACGCAGATATTTAGAATTGCAGGAAAAATCTCCAAATATTACTTTTGATGAAGTTCTGAAAAATGTTGTGGAACGCGACAAAATTGATTCTACCCGCGAAGATTCCCCTTTAATCGTAGCAGAAAATGCAGTAATGATAGATAATTCAAACCTAACAAAAGAAGAACAGTTTAATTTAATTTTAGATTTGGCACACAAAGCCATAAATGCTGTTTAGGCTTTTTCTTACCGCTAAAAATTTATACTTTTACACACTTTTTTTAAATCGATACAAATGGGCATAAAATTACGATTAACAATAATGAGCTTTTTACAGTTTGCTGTTTGGGGAGCTTATTTAACATCAATGGGAAGTTATCTGTTTTCTATTGGAATGCGGGAACAAATCGGCTTTTTTTATGCAATGCAAGGAATTGTTTCTATTATAATGCCTGCCATTATGGGGATAGTTGCCGATAGATGGATTCCCGTTCAAAGATTATTGGGATATTGTCATGCGTTGGCTGCTGCATTTATCATTTTAGCCGGATACTACGGAATGACAACCGGTACAGAGGCTGAATTTTCAACATTATTCTTACTATATTCGTGCAGTGTCGCTTTTTACATGCCAACAATAGCACTTTCAAACTCTACTTCGTACACTATTCTTACAAATAATAATTTTGATACTATTAAAGCGTTTCCGCCCATTCGAACATTAGGAACTGTTGGGTTTATTTTTGCTATGTTGTTAGTAAATTTTATGGGGACAGAAAACGGTACTATTACCTTTAGTTTTTTAGGTAAAAGTGCTAATTTCTTAAGTTTTCAAAACACCTATAGTCAGTTTTTTGTATCGGGAATTTTAGGAATTATCTTGTTTTTGTACAGTTTTACGCTTCCTAATTGCCCAATTTGTAAAGATGAAGAGAAAAAAACGCTTGCAGATACGTTAGGTTTAAAAGCTTTTGCTTTATTCAAAGAACGAAAAATGGCAATTTTCTTTATTTTTTCGATGCTATTAGGGGTTTCTCTTCAAATTACCAACGGATACGCCAATCCGTTTATCGAAAGCTTTCAGAAAATTCCTGAGTTTGCTCAAACATGGGGAGCACAGAATGCTAATGCCTTAATCTCTCTTTCGCAAGTATCCGAAACACTTTGTATTTTGCTAATTCCTTTCTTTTTAAAGAAATTCGGTATAAAAAAAGTAATGCTTATGGCAATGGTTGCATGGGTTTTACGTTTCGGACTTTTTGCTACGGGAAATCCTGGCGATGGCGTTTGGATGTTTGTTTTATCAATGATTGTTTACGGAATTGCGTTTGATTTCTTTAACGTGTCAGGTTCATTGTTTGTTGATAAAGAAACTAATAAGAACATTCGTTCATCGGCTCAAGGAGTTTTTATGATGATGACCAACGGATTTGGAGCTACTATTGGAATGTTAGGTGCCCAAGCGGTTGTAAATCATTTTGTATTTTCAAGTGAAAGTGCTGAAGCGCAAATAGCAGGTTGGCAAACTTCGTGGTACATTTTTGCAGGTTATGCTTTGGTTGTAACCATTTTATTTGCTATTCTATTTAAATATAAGCATGATAAAAATATCTAAATACTAAAAAACGGAAACTTAAAGTTTCCGTTTTTTTATGATAATTGTTAATGTATTTTGTCATTCCGACGAAGGAGGAATCTCATTTGAATTGTAGCATTTATAAAAATAAATGAGTGAGCGTGTAAATAATCAACCCAACAAGTCCGCCAACCAACGTCCCGTTTATGCGAATGTATTGTAAATCTTTACCAACTTCTAATTCCATTTTCTCGCTTAATTCAGTTCCGTCCCATTTTTGAACCGTATTTGTAATAATCTTTCCGACTTCATTACTGTTTTTCAATACCATTTTGTAAACATATTGTCTAGCATATTTGTCGATATTTTCCTGCATTGTTTGATCTTCTCTAAAACTCACAATCATTTGCTGGATATTTTGTTTTATATATTGATTAAAAGTAGCATTTTGGTCACTTAACTTTTCTAGCATATCTTCTTTCAGTCGCAGCCAGATATCTTTCGTGTATTCGTACAATTTTTCTTTTGTAATGAATTCTTCTTTTATTTGATCGAACTTATCATGCCAGTCGTCTTTTTCGTTCAAATCTTCAACCACCTGATATAGCTTTAAAGTAACCGACTTTCTAATATCATGATTTGGATTCTTTTCAATTTCTTCTAAAAAAGTAGTAATACCCGAAATCAACTGATTGGTAACCGATTTTCCGCCGATTAAACCTAGTATTGGTTGTTTTTCAACGACTTTCTTATAAATCAATTCCCGGTTATTTTCAACGTAATGTTGAGCCTGTGGCAAAATAATATTCAACAAACGATCGTGTTCATTTTGCTCTAAAAGATAAAGTAGGGAAGTAGCTGCCAATTTTTCTAATCGGATTTCGCTTGTAAGCTCAAAACCTTTGGTCGCTAAAAATTCGGCGATAGATTCATCATCCAAATTACTAATGATACGCTGAATAATTTTACTGCATTCATTGTGTATAAGCTGTTGGTTTTTCTCTTTGGAAAGCCAATCGTTTAAATATTCACTGATTGATAGTTTATCAATATACGGACGAATAGTATCGGCAGTCAGGAAATTTGTGCTGACAAAGTTTCCTAAATTTTCACCTAACGAATCTTTATTGTTTGTGATAAGATTTGTATGTGGAATTTTTATACCTAACGGATATTTAAACAAGGCTGTAACTGCAAACCAGTCTGCCAATGCACCAACCATTCCGGCTTCTGAAAACGCACGAACATATTCCATCCACTTTTGCGGATTGTTTTTTAAAAGATACATCATTAAAATATATACAAAAGCCATAAGTAGAAACAAACCTGTGGCTAACATTTTATGTTTTTTTAGTTGACTTTTCTTTAACTGATCGTTCATGATTTATCTTTTAATGAAGCTACGATTTTTTGAGTGAATTTTCAAATTAAATTTTTTGTAAATTCTTTAGTTAAATATAGAATTCGCTATTCATTTTTTTAAATTATACTGTATCTAGATTATAATATTGTCTGTTTTAATTGTTTAAGTATTTTAAAATAATGTATCAATGGTTGTATTTATTTGTAAACAATTTTAATTTAATATATTTAACTTATTATTTAAATAAATTTATTTTAATTTTTGATAATCAAATAATTATATTTTAAAATAGATTTTGTTTATATGTTAAATTTTGATATTTTTTGTAAGATGGATAATACATTATTTAAAAAAATGAAATTGATTTTTTTATAAAATAAAAAAATCGCACTAAATAGTTAGTGCGATTTTAAGTATAGTTTTAAATTATTTTAGATACTTGGAACGTTAACTTGTTCGTTAGCTTCAGCATCGTAATCTATAGAGTCAAAGTTAAATCCAAATAAATTAAAGAAGTCATTTCTGTATCCTTCAATATCAGAAATCTGTTCTAAATTTTCAGTAGTAGCTTGTTTCCATAATTTGTCAACTTCCTGCTGAACATCTTCACGCATTTCCCAATCATCAATTCTAATTCTACCTTCAGCATCTAAAGGAATAGTTCCATCAGCAGTATATAATCGGTCATTAAATAAACGGTACATTTGTTCGATCGTTCCTTCATGAATACCTTTTTCTTTCATAACTTTATACAAAAGCGAAATGTAAAGTGGCACCACAGGAATTGCAGAACTTGACTGCGTTACCAAAGCTTTGTTAACAGAAACGTAAGCTTCTCCGTTTAAATCTTTTAAAATAGTATTTATAGTTGATGCAGTAGCTTCTAAATCGTTCTTCGCCTGACCAATAGTTCCGTTGCGGTAAATTGGGAAGGTTAATTCTGGTCCAATGTACGAATAAGCAACCGTTTTAACTCCATTAGCTAAAACACCCGCTTTTTGTAGATCTTCCATCCAGAATCTCCAATCTTCACCACCCATTACAGCAATGGTATTATCAATATCTTCTTGACTTTCAATAGGATTTATTGTAATATCAGAAACAACACCTGTATGAAAATCAACCGTTTTGTTAGAAAATGTTTGTCCGATTGGTTTTAAAACCGACGCGTACGCAACACCCGTTTTTGGATGCGTTCTGCGTGGCGATGCCAAACTGTACACAACTAAATCAACCGTTCCTAAATCTTTCTTAATCAAATCTATGGTTTGTTGTTTAATTTCATCAGAAAAAGCATCTCCGTTGATAGATTTTGCATACAAACCTGCATTTTGCGCTTCTTTTTCAAAAGCAGCAGAATTGTACCAACCTGCAGTTCCTGGTTTGCCTTCGGCAGCTGGTTTTTCAAAGAAAACACCAATTGTTGCAGCACCCGAACCAAAAGCCGCTGCTATACGTGAAGAAATTCCAAATCCGGTAGAAGCACCAATTACCAAAACTTTCTTTGGTCCGTTTTTAATTTCGCCTTGTGATTTAACATAATCAATTTGATTTTTAATGTTAACCGCCGTTCCGTCTGGGTGCGATGTTAAACAAATAAAACCTCTTGTTCTTGGTTTAATAATCATTTTGCTATATTTTAATTTATTTTGAATCTTGTTTTAAACATCAAATTTAACTATTTATATCTTATTTTAAAATTATATTTTCTGACGTTGTTGATTGATTTTATGATTCGATTTTATTACATTTTTGGTAAGATAAATCATTTTTAACATCATAATTTCTTTGTAAATAAATATTTTATTGCATTTTTTGTAACTTTAGGTTTGAATAATTATAAATATTTGCGCTATGAAAAGAAATTTTAGTTTTATTCCCGTTTTTATGTTGCTGGGAATTTTCTCTTGCAACGATGACAATTCTACTTCGCCAGAAGACACTGTTCCGTTGGGTGATCCGGTTGAAACACAGCAGCCAAACACCAATTACAAACCAGCGTTTGAAGGGCAAACCCGTATTGGAAGTGTAAAAACAACAACCAATCTTAAAATTGATGTTATCGCTACAGATTTAGTGAGTCCGTGGGCAATTGTTGCAATGCCAAATAACAATTTGTTAGTAACCCAAAAAGGTGGCTCCATGAAGATTTTTTCTGAAACCGGAACAATGATGACCGAAGTTTTAGGATTTCCTGCGGTTGATGCCGGTGGACAAGGCGGAATGTTAGATGTTGCGTTGGATCCCGATTTTGCTTCGAACAGAATGATTTATTGGTCGTTTTCTGAACCATTTGGCAACGGAAATTTAACATCAATTGCTAAAGGAAAATTATCTACCGATGAAAAATTGATTGAAAACCCAACCGTAATTTACAGAGCCGAACCTTCGTACAACGGAAGTTTGCATTATGGTAGCCGTTTAGCTTTTGACGATGCAGGAAATTTGTACGCAACCACAGGCGAACGGTCTGATTTGGCTACACGTCCGCAAGCACAACAATTAGACAAAGCTTTGGGTAAAATTGTCCGAATTACTAAAAATGGGCAACCGGTTTCGGGTAATCCGTTTATGTCCACGGCTAATGCTAAACCCGAAATATATTCATACGGACACAGAAATCCGCAAGGTTTGGCGTTTCATCCCGTTACAAAACAATTGTGGGAATCTGAATTTGGTGCTAAAGGAGGTGATGAAATCAATTTTATAGAACCCGGTAAAAATTATGGTTGGCCTGTTATTTCGTACGGTTTGGAATATAACGGAAACAAAATAGGCGAGGGAATAACCCAAAAAGAAGGCATGGAGCAACCAGTTTATTACTGGGATCCGTCGGTATCACCAAGCGGAATGGATTTTTACACAGGAAATACCATTCCCGAATGGCAGCATAATTTATTTTTAGGTGCTTTAAGTGGTCAGCATATTATTCGTTTGGTAATTAAAAACAACAGAATAGCAGGCGAAGAACGTTTGTTGGCAGACAAAGGAGAACGTTTCCGAGATGTATTGGCATCGCATCAGAATCAATCATTATATGCGGTTACTGATAGCGGTAAAATCTACAGAATCAGTAAAAATTAACATAAAAAGCAATCTGTGAAGATTGCTTTTTTTATTCTACATCCTTATCCATAATATCAGAAAGATATCTGTTTTCTAAAACTTGTAACAATGCATCCCGTGCATCTTGGAAAATACCACGCAAACCACAGGTCTCTTCGCAGCAATCATCACATGTTGCATAAAAATTTAAACTTACACATGGCAACATAGCTAACGGTCCGTTTACAACTCGTATAATTGATGAAAGTTTTGTTTTACTTGGATCGTCAGACAATGTGTAACCACCAAATCTGCCTCGGTGACTCGTTAAAAAACCTGCTTTTTTCAGTTCATGAAAAATATTTTCTAAAAAAGCCTGCGGAATTTTTTTCTCTTTAGAAATGGTGCTTATAAGTACGGGGCCGCCTGCCTGATTCTTTGCAAGGTAACCTAAAGCTTTTAAAGCATATTTCGATTTTTGTGATAGCATATACTAAATTATCTGTTTACAAAATTAACAATATTTTATTAAAATTAAACTTCATTGATTTAGTAGTGATTAAACAAAAGTTTACTATTTTTGTGAAGATTAATTTTAAAAAATATATAATATGTCATTAAGATTAGGAGATATCGCACCCGATTTTACAGCTGATACCAGTTTAGGAAGATTAAATTTATATGATTATTTAGATGATAGCTGGGGCGTTTTATTTAGCCATCCTGCAGATTTTACACCCGTTTGTACTACCGAATTAGGTAAAACAGCTGCATTAAAAGAAGAATTTGCTAAACGCAATGTAAAAGCAATTGCTATTAGTGTTGACGGAGTTGAAAGTCATAATAAATGGATTGAAGATATTAACGAAACACAAGAAGTTTCTGTGCAGTTTCCTATTATTGCAGACGAAGATAAAAATGTGGCGGGTTTGTATGATATGATTCATCCTAATTCAAGTGAAACCGTAACAGTTAGAAGTGTTTTTGTGATCGATCCAAATAAAAAAGTACGTTTAACCTTAACATACCCGGCAAGTACAGGTAGAAATTTTAATGAAATTATTCGCGTTATTGATAGTTTGCAATTAACAGATCAACATAAATTGGCAACGCCGGCTAATTGGAAAAATGGTGATGATTGTATTGTTACACCAGCTGTTGATACGGTAAAAGCACAAGAACTTTTTGGTGAAGTAAATATTGTTAAACCTTATTTACGTTACGTTAAGCAACCATAAACAAAAGAGGCTGTCTAAAAAGGTCTTTGGTATAATCCCCGACATGTTTTTTGTCGGGGATTTTTTTTATTGTCCTCAAATTTTGTTAACTTGAGGT
>NZ_FOVI01000044.1 GCF_900115115.1 Paenimyroides ummariense | reverse complement strand
GTAATCCATGAACTGGAATTCAGTGGTTATTTTCTGATTACCTGGGATATTGTACGGTATAGTACCAGTTTGGGATTGATGCACATTGGACGTGGTAGCGGTGCCAACAGCATCATTGCCTATTGTCTGGGTATTACCGATATATGTCCTATAGAGCTGGATCTTTATTTTGAACGCTTCCTGAACCTAAACCGTAAAACCCCACCAGATTTTGATATCGATTGGAGCTGGCAGGACCGAAATACCATTTTGGAATATATTTTCAATCGCTACGGCAAAGACCATGTAGCCTTTTGTGGTACCAATGTAGAATTCAAATACCGTTCTATTTTCCGTGAAGTAGGTAAAGTGTTCGGACTCCCAAAAGAGGAACTTGATGCACTAGCAAAGAATCCAATGGAACGGCACGACGATAATTCGGTGGTAAAACTGGTACATAAATATGGGAAAATGTTGGAAAAATATCCCAACCAGCGCAGCATGCATTCTTGCGGCATCATTATTTCCGAAGAACCTATTACCAATTACACCGCACTCGAAATGCCGCCCAAAGGTTTTCCCATCGTTCAGTTCGATATGCACATTGCCGAAGACATCGGTTTCGAAAAATTCGATATTTTAAGCCAAAGGGGCATCGGCAGCATCAACGATGCGGTAAAGCTGATCGAACAAAATCGGGGCATTACGGTAGATATCCGGGATACGTCCATTTCTAAAAATGAGAAGCAGTGTAATGAATTCCTGAGCCGCGGACAAACCATCGGCTGTTTTTATATAGAATCTCCCGCCATGCGCGGGTTGCTCAGAAGGCTTAAGTGCGACAACTATAAAACGCTGGTGGCGGCATCGTCCATCATCCGTCCGGGAGTGGCACAGTCGGGTATGATGAAAGAATACATCTTCCGGCACAACTACCCCGATCAGTTCGAATATTTTCATGAGGTATTTCAGGAACATCTGGGCGATACCTACGGCATTATTGTGTATCAGGAAGACGTCATCAAAATCGCCATGCATTTTGGCGGACTCACAGCTGCAGACGGAGACATCCTGCGCAGGGCAATGAGCGGCAAGGGGCGTTCGCTGGCTGCATTACAGAAGGTAAAAGATAATTTCTTTGCTTCATGTACGGCTAAAGGGCATAGCGAAGCGTTAAGCCGCGAAGTGTACCGTCAGATAGAATCCTTTGCAGGCTATTCGTTCTGCAAGGCGCATTCGGCTTCATATGCTGTAGAAAGTTACCAAAGCCTTTACCTCAAGGTATATTACCCTTTGGAATTCATGGTGGCCGTCATCAACAATATGGGGGGCTTTTACCGTACCGAGGTCTATGTGCACGAAGCACGAATGTCGGGTGCCGTAATTTTAAACCCCTGTGTCAATAACAGCGAATACCACACCACGCTTTACGGTAACAATGTGTATCTGGGATTTATGCACCTTCAGGGATTGGAAGCAAAGCTGGCAGAAAATATACCTGGTGAGCGTAGAAAAAATGGAGCGTTCACTTCACTTGAAGATTTTGTTAGGCGCATCCCTATAGGTATCGAAGCAGTACAGATACTTATCTTTATAGGTGCGTTCCGTTTCACAGGGAAAAATAAAAACGAGCTGCTGGTACAGGCACGTTTGCTGTTAGTGAACTTTAAACCGGAAAACCGCAACCTTACCCTGTTACAGGAGCCGGCTAAAGAGTTTAAACTTCCTGAGTTATCCCGGTCATGTTTTGAAGATGCTTTTGATGAAATTGAGTTAATTGGTTTTACGGTATCGTGCACACCTTTCGATCTGCTGCAGACAAAGCATAGGGGTGAAGTGATGGCTAAAGATCTGATACACCATCACAAAGGCGAAGTAAAGATGCTGGCGTACCTTATTTCCCGCAAACATGTACCCACAAAAAAAGGGGCTATGTTTTTCGGTACCTGGATCGATGTGGAGGGAAATTATTTCGATACGGCACATTTTCCAGATTGTCTGGAACAATATCCGTTTCAGGGAGGTGGGTGTTACCTGTTGCTGGGCAGGGTAGAGGTGGATTATCATTTTCCTACAATAACAATACTTAAAATGGCAAAAATGCCGTTCATCCCCGATCCGCGTTATTCGCACGACAAACAGCGCGAATTCGATGTGCATCGTCAGATAAAGGAAGATGTTTCCATGACCCAGCGCAAACCTTACCCGCAGGAACATGAGATAGGATTGCCTAGACGTAAGATCAATGAACAGTACAACATTAAAGATGAAATGAAACAATAATTCAGAGCTATAGTATATGAAACTTTTTAACGATACCGAACTATTCACAACAGGCAGCAGAGGAACCAAAGAGTTTAATCTGCCCGATGCCGATGTAATGCTGATTGATAATTTTTTCAGCAAGGAAGAATCCGACATTTTTTATGATAAGTTATTAACCGCAACCCCATGGCGTGAATATGAAATGCCAATGTACGATAAAATTGTTACGGCACCCCGAATGATTTCCTGGCATCAGGATAAAGAAGAGAATATACCCTCGGGTAATGCACCCGAATTTACTGCCGACCTAAATAAAATCCGCGAGCGGGTAGAAACAGAAACTAATCTAAAGTTCAATGCCGTGCTTTTAAACCTGTACCGCAATGGCAGCGACAGTGTCTCATGGCACAGTGATAAGATCGAAAGGTCGGGTAGCAATCCAATCATCGCATCGGTAACTTTCGGCGAAACACGCATGTTCCACTTAAGGCATAAATTTAGGAAAGAGGTGCCTCAGGTTGATATACCGTTGTATCACGGCTCGTTCCTGATAATGGCAGGCAAAACCAACAGTTTCTGGGAACATGCTGTTCCTAAAACCACTAAAGAGGTATTACCCAGAATAAACCTTACATTTAGAAGAGTCATAAGATGAGGTGAAAAATTTTTTAGTAAATTCAAATGTCATCAGGTGTCAGCCAATTGCTGATTAAAATCGTAAATTTGAAACAGATACATTAAAATAGATTACAGGGATCATAGCAAATGAAGAAGATGGAATATGCGGTGGTAGATATAGAAACTACGGGCGGAAATGCAGGCGGAAGCAGAATAACAGAAATTGCTGTGCTTATACATAATGGAAAGGAAGTGATCGAACGTTGGGAAACCCTTGTAAATCCGCAACAGCACATACCATTATACATTACTGCTCTTACGGGGATCAGTAACGAAATGGTTTATGAGGCACCATTGTTTCAAGACATCGCTAAAGAACTGTTAGAACTACTCTCTAACCGCATTTTTGTGGCTCATAACGTTAATTTCGATTATTCGTTTGTTCGTCACCAGTTGGAAGACGCAGGTTATAAATGGACAGCACCTAAATTGTGTACGGTTCGTGCAGCACGCAAAATCAAACCCGGTCTTCCTTCTTACAGCCTTGGAAACCTTTGTCGATCTTTGGATATTTCATTGGAAAACCGCCACCGTGCCGGCGGTGATGCCGATGCCACAGCTGTGCTTTTGTCGTTACTTATCAACGACGGTGCTTTAGAAATTCAGAAAATGATAAAAAAAACGGCACCGGATCAACGGCTGCCTCCAAACTTACCTCCAGAAGATTTTCAAAATCTTCCTGAAAAACCGGGTGTTTACTATTTTTACAATGCTCAGAAAAAAGTTGTATATGTAGGTAAGGCGGTAAACCTTAAAAAAAAGAGTAGCTTCACACTTCAGCGGTCACAAGGTTACACCTCAAAGACAGCATTTTTTAAGGGACATATACGGTATTTCTTTTGAAGTATGTGCCACCGAACTCATGGCATTACTTTTAGAGTGTTCGGAAATCAAAAAGTTATGGCCAATTTACAATACTGCATTAAAAAGGTTCGAACCTAAATACGGACTTTACGAATATACCGCACGCAACGGTTATAGGTACCTTGCAGTTGGTAAGGTGAGCAAACTGAAGCCGTGTATAGAAGTTTTTAGTACTATTAACGAAGGCATAAGCCTGCTGCGGAATCTACAGGAACAATTTGCTTTAGATTATCGTTTTTGTAAATATGCTGTAAGCACCGAAAGTGAAGGTGTGGTTGTTAATGATCTATCTGATTTACCATTGGTAGAAAAGCATAATCAACAGGTACAGCAGGCGGTAGATTTTGTAACGGAAATGAAGCCGAGCTACTATATTTTGGATAAGGGAAGGACTAAAGACGAGCAAAGCTGTATATGGGTTCAGGACGGACATTTTTACGGCATGGGCTATATTGCTAATGAAGTATCTGTTAAAGATCCAGAAAAAATGAAAGATTTTTTAACCCGCCATAAAAGTAATACCTATATTACGCAGCTTATTAGTTCTTTTGCAACCAAAAATTCTGGTAAGGTTTTTAATATAAAGTGAATTAATTACGAAATTTTATTTTAATAACTTTGTTAATGCAGTGGTATGTCAAAATCTAACTATTTCATAAACAAAGTTTAGCTTAGGAGCTTCTCCAAAATAAGTCACTTCCTGCTCTCCAATTTTCTCAGCACCAATACGTCCTATGGCAATCTGCGAGCGAATATTGTCAGCTCCAATATGAAAATTCACTTTGGGGACAAACTGAAAAATATAATCTAACATCAGCTCTTTTACCGATTTATTGACACCTTTTCCCCAATACTCTACTGCATAAAACGTGTAGCCGATGAATATGCTGTTTTCCTGTTCATTAAAATCATAAAAGCGTGTGCTTCCAATAATGGTTCCAGTAGCTTTATCTACAATTTTAAAAGCACCTTTACTTTGCATGGCTCCATCAAAAAATGTTTTGAATACCTCTTTTTTCCAACGGTCTTTATTCGGGTGTTGTTCCCATATTTTAGTGTCGGATGCTGCTGCATATAAATCTTCAAAATCCTTTTCCTGCAAAGGGCAAAGGATTGCAATTTCATTTTCTAATGTAGGCTGAATATTAAACTTCATATTTCTATAATTTTTTAATGTAATCTGCAATGTCCCTTTCCGCCATATTTTTGCTTTTGGACAAATTTTCTGCAATACGATGTTTTTCTGTTTCCGTTTTGTTTTGGCTCAATTTTTTTTGTCCTTGCAAATCGGTTATTTCTATTTCAAAGGCTACGATGCCTTTCATCATTCCTTTTTTGAATCTATCATTAAGACTTACCCATTGTTGTAAATAGTCTTCTTCATAGAAAAGGATCATCTGCTCCAAAACAGCTTCTTTGGCTACTTCGTCTTCTAATATTTTTGCTTTACCATAGGCATGAACTGCAATATAATCCCAAGTTGGCACGCTTTCCCGCTTGTTATAATTTGCTGGTGAGATGTAGGCATGTGGCTCTGAAAAAATCACCAAAGATATATTGTCTTCAATGTATTTATGCTGTTCATTAGCTTTGGCAAAATGGGAAATCAATACTAGTTTGTCTGAGCGGTCGTCTATAAAAAACGGCAGCTGAGTTGCAATGGGAAGATTGTCTTTAGTGGTAACAATAGTAGCAAAGCTATATCGCTTCATAAAAGCAATTTTTTCGCCATTATCCTGAAACTGAAAATGATTTGGTATATACATATGCTGAATATATTTTACAATTTCTTTTTCATCATGATATCGGTTTGCTCATCATCTCCTAATTTGAAAATGTGTTTATCGAATGCCACAAATCCATTTTTTTGATAAAAGCGAATAGCTCTTGAATTTTCTTCCCAAACACCCAACCAAACATACTTAACCTCTTTATTGTATGCTATCTCTATGGCTTTGTCATATAATAGCTGCCCCACTTTTTTACCATGATACTCCTGTAAAACATAAATTCTCTCTATTTCAAGGCTACTGCTATCTTGCAATTCTGTTTGGGAGTTTTCAAAATTTAATTTTAGATAGCCAATGACTTTTTCCGCTAAAACAGCAAAATAAAACTCCGAATATTCATCGTTCAATTCTTCAGTTAGCTTTTCGATAGAAAAACCTTCCTCTAAATATTTTGACATATTTTCTTGGGTATTGTTTTCTGCAAAAGTTTCAAAAAACGTTTTTCTGCCGATTTCTTGCAGTAAACCAATATCCTTAAGCATTACTTTTCTAATTACTATATCTTCCATTTTTTCAATTTAAATTGTCCATTCGTAGTTTAACCATTCTGTATTTTCAATTGCTCCCAGACGTTCATAAAATCTTTTACCTCCTTCATTCCACGGTGCTACTGTCCATTTTACCTGTATGCAATTATGTATTTCCGCCTGCTTTTTTAATACACACATGAGTTGCTCTCCAATCCGCTTACCTCTATAGTTTTTATCAACATATAGCTCTTTCATATAAATAGCTGGTTTATTCTGTGCTGTGTAAGGAATAAAATAATAGACCAAAATACCCACTATGAGCCTATTTTCTTCTGCTACAAGGCAATGAAAATCTGGTGGACTTTTTATAAATCCACTTTCTTTTACAATTTCTGGAGTAATAGCAAATACATCAATATACTTTTCAAATATTGCTAATTCTCGCATCAACTCCCAAAGTCGTTCACTATCAGCAACTGCAGCTTTCCTAACTGTTATTGTACTACTTTTCATATTATATCATTTTTCATTGGAATACTTCAAAAGTAAAACTATATTGGATTATATTTGTAGTCCAATTTATATAAAATGGATAGTCCAATTTTAGTACGTCATTTTAGCGAACTGCTTATTGATCATACTTCTGAAAGAGCTGTTTATCTACAATTAGCAGATGGAATTTTGACTTTGATTAAAAGTAACAAACTGCTTTCCGGACAAAAGTTACCCAGTTCAAGGGACATTTCATCATTGTTACAGATTAACAGAATTACTGTTTCAAAGGCTTTTGAAGAACTGCAAACACAAGGTTGGTTAGAAAGTTTTGTAGGACGAGGGACATTTGTTTCTTCTCATATCCCATTATCTGACCCCAAAACATTACAAAACGCTATTGCAAATGCACCACTAAAAAAAGCTGGTTTTACTATTCATTCCAAGCCTCATTTAAATATTCCTCTCACGGTAACTAATACTAAACTTCATTTAGACGATGGATTTCCTGATCCTAAATTGGCTCCCATAAAGGAATTGTATCGAGCCTATCGAAATCAATTATCGAGAGGCGGACTCTATACTAAATTCGGGAGTTATAGCTATCCGAATGGTTCTGAACCATATAGAGAAGCAATTTCCAACTACTTGAATGAAACAAGAGGATTGAAGACTAGCGAAAAAAATATTCTTTCGGTAAGGGGAACACTCATGGGCATCAATCTTGTCTGCAATGGTTTGATTGATGCAGGAGATGTTATTGTTTCAGGAGTACCTGGTTGGAACAGAGCAGAAATGAATTTTATTCACGCTAAAGCCAAACACATTACGATACCTGTAGACGAAAACGGTTTGGTTGTAGATGAATTGAAAAAGATTTGCCAACAACAAAAAGTAAGAATGGTTTATGTAACGCCTCATCATCATTATCCTACAACAGTATCGCTTCGTATAGACCGAAGATTGGAATTGTTACGGTTGGCGAATGAATACGGCTTTATCATTTTTGAGGATGATTATGATTTTGATTTTCATTATAAACATCGTCCACTGCTGCCACTTGCAAGTGCAGATGAAAATGGTATGGTTATTTATTGCGGTTCATTCAGCAAAAGTTTTTCTCCTGCTTTCCGTATGGGCTATTTGGTTGTTGCAGAAAATGTAGCGGAACACCTCTCCAATGTTCGTATTTTACTGGACAGACAAGGTGATCACATCCTGGACAACGCTATGGCTGATTTATTGAACGAAAACACCATACAGCGTTATCTTAGAAAAGCTTTGACCGTATATGAAGAAAGACGTGATATTTTTTGCGACTTACTTAATTCTGAGCTGAGTGGTAAAGTAAACTTTGATATTCCTGAAGGTGGTATGACTGTTTGGACCGAATTTGATAAAGCTATAAACCTGCAACTACTAGCACAAAAAGCTTATCAGAAAGGATTATATATATCCAATGGAAAAATACACCAATATTCAAACTACAATACGAATGGCGTACGTTTGGGGTTTGCATCTTCTTCTATAGATGATGTAATCAAGAGTGTGGATATTATAAAAGGATTGCTATAATATGATTTTCCCTATTGTTAGTTTATGTACTCATCTACTGCGTTATCTACTTTATCACACTACTTTAGCATAAATAAGAGTAATTTCGGATATATCAATGGTTTAATTTCTTTTTAAAGTTTTTTATATACTAGTATCAAACCAATCTATATTTTAATCATAAGTCATATAAAATTAACTAGTTATGGTTAATAATCTACTTTAACGAACGACTTTTTAAGGAGAAAACGGCTTATTAAGTAATAAGCCGTTTTAATATAGAAATATTTAGTCAATACTGTTAAACTGAAACTTCAAATTCTTTTCATTACCAAAGTCATCAGATATCCATACTATAAAAGATTGTGTTATTTTGGATGTTGATGTGTAGTACAGTCTGAATTGTTTCTTGGGTAAAAAATAAATATCGTTAGGAAGGTAAGGTTGTTCATCATAGTACTGTAAAGTACCCTGCCCATCAAACTGGAAATAGAGCAGGTAATATTTATTTTCTTTGTAACTTCCGGTTGACTCGATCGATATCCTGATTTCGACTGTATCTCCGTCAGCTATTTCTTTTGGCACCGGCATGACCTTTAACTCAAACGGAAAATTTTGTTGTATTTCTAGTTCATCTGCTGTGTTACATGAAAATATAGAAAATGAAGTTATTAAGATTGCCAGCAATCCAAATATCGGTAGTAATCTCATTTTTAATTTATAAAATAGTTCTTTCATTGTTTTTATTTTAAAAGTTAAACCGTAATCCTAAACCTAGAGATGGTCTGAATTGTTCCAGATCTGTATTCCAATAAACTTTTGTTCTAGCTTGAATAAGTAAAACCATCCGATCTGATAAGTAGGTTTCTAAGGTGAGGCGTCCGCCGGCACCGTATATGAAGTTGTTTTTACTTATCATTTCAGCTCCGTCATACAACATCGTTTCACCACGGTTTAGACTCTCATATCCCATAATTCCTGTTAATCCGAAATTCAGTACGATGTTCTTTTGTGCATCACCTAACAAAAAGAAACTGTAACCACCTTCCATGGTATAGGTTTCTTGTGGTATTGTTGTGGATTTGTAAACGTGTTGCTTTTGGCTATATTCAAAACTCCATAATTGGTAATTGCCTTTTTTGCTGTTTACAGTCATTGCAGCACTAATGTAATAGTCAGTAGTTTTTTGAACATTTGATAAAAGACCTGCAGTTATTTCCAAACCTTTTTGTTTGGGTAGCATTCGCTGTGCCGTCGTTGACGTAATATTTAATAAAACGATTAGGACGGTATATATAAATTGTTTCATATATGTAGTTTAGTTGGTTAAATCTTAAGATGCATATCACTTACAACACGTGCTTTTATCAGATCACTGTTTTGAATTTGAATGGTTTGATTTCTTGCTCCGTTCTTTTCAAAAATCTCAATTAAAAGCATCTTGTCACTACTTGTTGTAAACCGATCTAAAAGGTAAACGTTTTGTTCTGTTGAATTTCCTTTGATTTCAATCAGTGGTTTATACGTTCGTAACGGTATGATTGACTGTTGTTGCACAACTGTACGCTTGGCTACTTTTTTATCTATTATTTTGAAATTGACGTAATCAATTTCAAATGGAACATTGGAACTGTTCTTTACTTCCGTATGGAAATAGTATTTGCCATTGTGTATATATATTCCCTTTAGGGTAAAGCTGATACCGAAACTTTTAGATCCCAGATGTTTTACAATTCGTTTGTTGTCGTTGTGAATGGCTTCAAGAAGTAAATCGGTGAGATAGGGAGGAGTTTCTCCCAACTCTTCAAAGAGCACATCATTCAAATTTTCTTTTTCCAACTGCTTTTGCATGGTCAGCAGATCGTAACTCAATATATCGGGATAAGAGCTGTAATAAGCATTAAAACTGTAAAAACGACCGTCATTTGTGATAACCGAAAAATTTGTTTCGTCTTCAAAATCTCGTACTGTAGCTTTGATGCGTAGCACATTATCCGCTTCATCCGCTTTCCCTGCTATGAGGTATTCACTTCCTAAATCTACGTAACGTATCGCTGAGGGAAAAATCAGATGTGATGTTTTATCGTAAGTTACATCCAATAAATAGGATTCTATTTTACCTAGTGTAAGGGGATATTGGTTGCTGTCTTGCGCAATACAGTTTAAAGGGAAACTATATATGAGAATAGTTAAATAGATGATTTTTAAATATTTTTTCATATTGAATGTATTTTTATTAGTATTAATTTTTTGAAACGAGGAACACCTGATGACCGGCTTTTAAGGTTACTTTTGGAGTTCTCGCTTTTTTGGAGAAGTAACCTGAAATACCCTGAATGACACCACGGCTCAAGTCTGCAGCAACCTGTTGTCCGGCAGACTGAGTAAGCATCAGGCTGCTTCCGGAGGTCTGGCTCATATTGGCTGCCATTTCAGAAGCTGCATTCATTTCGGGCGAGTAGGGTATGTATAAACCTGGTTGACCATCCAGATCATAAATCGTCAGGTCAACAGGTATTATGGTACCTTCCATTTCTATGGAGCTGACCTTTAGTTGTAAACGTCCTGCCTGTAATTTGGCAACAGCGCTTACCAGAGTACCTTGTGGGATTATTCTTCCTGAGCTTTGAGCTGATTCGAGCAAGCGCAATCTGACTCCTGTATCTGAAATAATGGTCTGTGTTTCTAATACCATCGCCTTAATACTGTTTTTGGGTTGGGCAGTCTCTTTTTGAACTATTGGCGAGTAGAATTCCCTGTTTCTATCCTCTGACCAATTATTTAAAAACTCGCCGTCGGTTGGCTCACGATACAGAGAAGAAACAGTGTTCTTTGACTTGGAAATCAGTGGAACAAATGATTCTTTTGAACTTGTTTTAATCGCAGATTTATCTGTAGTATTGGTAGAAGTAACTTGTGGTAGATCATTGTTATTTAAATTACTACCGGGTAAATATTTTGCAGCCATCTGATAAGATTTTTCCATCAGTGCCAGTTGGTCGTCAACGGTCGGAGGTTTTGGAATATCCTTTTCTGCCAATTCCTTTTTCAATTCCTCCAACTGTCTGCGCAGTTCCTGCGTTTCGCTGTTGTCTTTTTCATAAAAAGAGTTCAGAGTTCCCTGTGCAGATTGGTAGCTGTTTAAATGCGAATTTGATGTATTTTCAATTTTTTTGCTATTTCCAAAAACGTTGCTTTCCTTTTCTGATAGACTGATATTAGGACTTAATTTTTCTTCTGTATTCCAATAGTCTGCAAGGGTGGTTAATGCGCTGCGTTTTTCCTGGTCTTTCTGCTGAAGCAGTTCCTGTTCGTAGGCTTTTCCTTTGTCATCGGGCAAGCCTGAACCACTGGCTTGCGGAACGACATCGTTTAAGCCTATAGTTTCTAATGTCTTTTGATCTTCAGACGGTTTAAATATCAAATACATACAACCAAAAAACACAATACCCATCAAACCGAATATTAACGGCTTCTTGAAGCGTTCCAATTTATTTTGTGTGCTTTCTGTTTGATTGTCTGTGTCTTTTAAAGTTCCTTCGGTTACCTTAACGACTGTTTTTTTATTTTCATTTTCTTTCATAAATCATCGTTTATTAATAAATTTTTGATTTTGTGGTTTAAGGAGTCTTTGTACGGACTGTTTTTCATAACAGGATTTTCAATATGGTTGATCTGCATCTCTGTTTCATTGGATTCTGTGTCGTACCATATTTTAAAAATCACGGAAATGGTAAGCAGCAGGTATCCGATAAAAAGAGTGATCAGATATTGATGCTGTTTCTTGAGCGATAATCTTTTCCAGCGGTTATCTATTTTATCAAAATACATTTGAGTACTTTCTTTCAATTTTTTCATACCATCTGGATTAGCGCTCAATAATTTCAAGATCCGTATTCTCCAACACTGCGAACTTCTCTATATTGAAGCCTTGAGGATTGTTGTCTGAACGTACGGAGTTTACCAGATAACAGGAAGTGACAAGGTTTCGTTTGGTCACATTGCTTGAGCGGATGATAAACTGCTTGCTGTAGGTTTTAACTTCGTAGGGATATCTATCGAAGTTACATACCACACTGTCTACTTCGGTCCGCTGCTGTACGTTTCCGGAAATGATGCGGCTGTAGTAGCCTTTTTCCGAGAGGTCTTTGTAATAGTCAAACGCACTTTTATCCGCTAGGTTAAAGGCACGTTTCATGTTGCTTTCTATAGCATGTTTGTCCGGTGCCAATGTGAAGAACAGTTCATGGAACCTCCTTACGTGTTCTCTTGCTTCTACGGGACGGTTGATGCTTGCATCTTGCGATAAGGCAAGCATTAATGATTTTCCGTTGTCCAAGACGTAAATTTTCTGGCGCTGATCCTCTGCAAAGCGGTAGGATTGCCAAACAGCGTATCCAACCACTGCAATGCAGAGAATGGCGAAAACAACAGCATACAGCCTTATCTGCTGAAAGCTGTTCTCTATATTTCTCAAGGTTTTAAATTCCATTTTTTAGATGATTTGGATTGTTATTTATTTTAATAGCTGTCCGCTGATGTTACCGGTTGCCGAGCCTGCACCCGCACCTGCGATGTTTCCTGCTTTCATAGCGGTTTGATTGACGTTTCTGGTAAAGTTTCCTGCACCTCCTGCCTGAATGATCCATCCTGTAACAGTTGGAATGGTAAAGTATCCGATGATACCGATGATCATAAAGATGATGTACACGGTGTTGGAGGTGTCGGGTATATAGGTTGGATCAGCCAACATCTGTATGTCCCTTTCCAATATCAGCGACTGAATTCTGGCAAGCATGGAACTGAAGAGATCCGCTACGGGAAGCCAGAGATACACGCTGACGTATCTGGTGAGCCACTGGGTGAGGGTGGATTGAAAACCATCCCACACTGAAATAGCAAATGCAATCGGTCCGAGTATGGAAAGTACGATCAGGAAAAAGGTTCGGATGGTATCAATAACCAATGCTGCTGCCTGAAAAAGGATTTCCAAAAGGTTGCGGAACCAATCTTTTAATGCTTTTTCTACCTGATAAGCAGTCCGATCCATATACATTCCTGCCATCGTACCGATATCTGAGGGTGACCAACCCAGTTCTTCCAGCTTCTTATCGAATTCTTCATCTGAAACCATATAGGCGGTTTCTGGGTTTCGAACCATTGCTTCGTATTCCAGCTGGTCTTTCTGTTGCTGCAATTGGTTTAAATCAAGTACCTGATCTTCAAGGATAGCATGTGTTCCGGTAACGACAGGGCTTAATACCGCGTTGATTGTTCCCAGTACAATGGTTGGGAAAAACATGATACACAAGCCAAGAGCAAACGGTCGCAGTAACGGAAACACATCTATGGGTTCTGCACGGCTTAATGCCTGCCATACTTTTAATGCCACATAGAACAAGGCGCCCAGACCGGCTAATCCTTTTGCCACTGCCGCCATATCGGCAGCAAGGGGCATCATGTCGTCATAGAGCGAACGCAGGACTTCATGAAGGTTGTTCCATACCATAACTACCAGTATTTTTGGTTTGATCTGCCGTAGAGTTCCAAAACCCTTTTGGAATCGTTCTTCTTCTTTGCACGTAGGTAGCTTACCGAAATGTTCTTGTTGGTGTAGTAGCGAACCAAGCTGTGGTAGTCCTTCACCTGATTGTACACGCGGTCGATTACGTCCATGCGCTCTTTGTCGTTTAAGGAAAGGGTGGAAGAGGTTACGATCTGTTTCAGTTCCTTTAAAAGCTCGGTACTCTCGTTGAGTAACGCTGAGTAACCGTTGCCGATAGCAGCGAGTTCCTGCGAGGTAAAATGGGGATCGTTCATCATCTTGCCGAAGTTCTGTACGTACATCTCCGATACGTCGCCTACAAGCAGTACGGTCTGCTGTACCTTTCGGGCATCCTTTACCAGATCGTTGATGGCTTTTAGTTTGTCGTAGTACTCCTTTCCCTGATTATAGACTTTCTCTACTTCCTTGAAGTTTTTAATCACGTTGCTCACCGTAGTGGAAGTCTGCACGATTTCGTTGGCACTGTTTAAGATTCCTGATGCCAGGTTTGCGGGATCGGCAACGATAAACTGCGCATTTGCTGAAGTTGCTGCTAGGATTGCTATAATCCCAAACAGTAGGTTTACTAATTTTTTCATTTGCTTAATTTTAGATTGTTAGATATTAATCGGTTTTCTCGCGGCGTAGGAGTGCGATCTGTTTGATGGCGAGTTCTACATTGCCTCCGAGTTCGGATGCCAGCTGCATTACTTCCATTTTTTCGCTTTCTTCGGTGGTGTAGGCGAGGTATTCTTCCAGACTTACTTCTGTAGCATAAACTGCGGAATGGGTACCACCCAGACCGATCCATACTTCTTTGTAAAGTCTTGACGGATCATTGTTCATGTTGATGGACAATACCTGCGCTTTTTCCTTGTCTGTAAGTCCCAACATTGCCTGTATGTCGTCAAACTTGTTCATGTACTTTCGTTGGTCAAGCAGAATCTTACAGTCGGAATTGTTGATGATGCTTTCCTTGACAATCGGGGACTGGATGATGTCGTCCACTTCCTGGGTTACCACGATGGCTTCTCCGAAGAACTTACGAACTGTTTTAAACAGGTATTTGATGTATTCCGCCATTCCTTCTTTAGCAATAGCTTTCCATGC
>NZ_FOVI01000052.1 GCF_900115115.1 Paenimyroides ummariense | reverse complement strand
TTCCAGGTAACCGACGGCATGTTCATAGGTTACAGCTACGACAGCGATGTAAAAGCACTTAGAAACTACAACAACGGCTCGCACGAGATCTTTGTCCGCTTTGAATTGTTTAACAAATACCGCCGCGTGAACTCGCCGCGTTTCTTCTAAAAGCAAAGGATATGAAAAAAGGGATATACACATTAGCCTTGTTCACCGCCTTTTTAATGGGGAACACGGATGCACAGGCACAGGCAGGCTTAAAGAAAGCCGATAAAGAACACGACCAGTGGGCATATATAGATGCGATTAACATCTACGAAAAAGTAGCCAAACGCGGTTACGTAAGCAAAGACCTGTTAGAGAAGTTAGGCGATGCCTACTACTTTAACGCACGCTATAGCGAAGCCGAAAAGCACTACGAACGCTTATTTACCGAATACGCAAGCGAAGCACCTGCAAGCGAGTATTACTACCGCTATGCACAAACCTTGCAGCACGTGGGCAAAGATACCGAAGCCAAAAGCTATTACGAGCAGTTTGTAAGCAAAGCAGGCAGCAACACGCAGGTTGCACAGATACGCAAGAACGAAGCCGAACTTAAAAAACAGATTCAGGCAAATTCAGGACGATACGATCAGGTAAACAACCTGGAAACCAACACGCAGTTTGCCGATTACGGCAGCTATGTGCACAACAACCAATTGTACTTTACCAGCGCCCGCGACACGGGCAGCTTAAGCAAACGCGAACACACCTGGACAGGCGATGCCTTTACCAGCCTGTACAGCGTAGCAAGCACAGCTACCAAAGACGACAAAGTAACACGTTTGAAAGGCAAGGTAAAATCGCCATTAAACGAATCAACCGCGGTTATTACCAAAGACGGTAATACGATGTATTTTACCAGAAACAATTACATCAATAACGAGCGTAAGTACGATTCAAACAAAAACACGAACCTTAAAATCTACCGCGCAGAAAACGTTAACGGCAAGTGGGAAAACGTAACCGAATTGTCGTTCAATATGGATGGCTACAATACGGCACACCCAACCTTAAGCCAGGACGAAGCAACGATGTATTTTTCAAGCGACCGTCCGGGCGGATTCGGAGGATCGGATCTATGGCAGGTAGCAATCCATCCATCAGGTGCCTTTGGCGGTCCGGTGAACATGGGATCGGCAATCAACACCGAAATGCGCGATACCTTTCCGTTTGTAACCGAAAACGGTGAATTGTATTTTTCAAGCGATGGTCGAGTAGGTTTAGGGGGATTAGATGTTTATGCAACCAAGTTAGACAGAAACAGCAATCCGGGTGAGATCCACAACGTAGGCGCACCAATTAACAGCAATGCAGACGATTTTGCGTATTATATCGACCCAAACACCAAACAAGGATTCTTTTCAAGCAACCGCGACGGAGGTAAAGGAAACGACGATATCTACAGCTTTTATGAAACCAAACCGTTGCAATTGGAATGTATCCAAAAATTACTGTTAACGGTAGTAGATTCTAAAACAAGAAACATCATACCCGATGCAAATGTGACTTTGTACGACAGACTGTACACCGAATTGGAAACCAGCAACCGTTATGAAAACAACACATACACTTTCAACAACGAATTCAAATGTGGAGAAGGCTACCGCTTGAAAGTAGAAAAGAACGAGTACACCACCAAAGAAGATTTTGTGCAGATGAATAAAGAAAGCGGTGTAACCGAGCATACCATTGTATTGGAGCGCAAGAAAACGGAAGTGAAGAAAGGCGACGACTTGTTTAAAGTATTAAAACTGAACCCAATTTACTTTGATCTGGACAAATACAACATCCGTCCTGATGCAGCAGCAGAGCTGGCAAAAGTATTGGCGGTGTTGGAAGAATACCCGACAATGAAGATCGATATCCGTTCGCATACCGACAGTCGAGCATCACACAAATACAACGACAAGTTATCAGAGGGCCGTGCGAAATCGACAAGAGAATGGTTGATCTCCCAAGGCATCGAAGCATCACGCTTAACGGCGAAAGGTTACGGAGAACGCCAGTTAATCAACGAATGTGCAGATGGCGTTAAGTGTAGCGAAGAAGCACACCAGGCAAACCGCAGATCCGAGTTTATTATTTTGGAGATGTAAGGAACCACAAAAGCTTATATATTTTAAAAGCGCTACCGAAGGGTAGCGTTTTTTTTGGTTGTAGATTAATTTTGATTTCCTTGCATATTTTAGTATCTTAAACAAAAAAATGTTTTTCACTGGATCACGACTTTTTTACGACCGCTATCATTTAAATACGCCCAAAGGAAATTTTAACCTGAAGCTCACAGCCGAACAATTGATATATCAGTTTTCGGCTGATATAATAAAGGTATTTCCCGTATTTAACCATATACCCTATAAGTTTAAACTAAATTTTAGCAAACGTGTATTAAACTTTTTAAACCAGTACGAATTTGTAATCAAAGAAAACGCGCAGTTAACCAATGCGCACAAAGTTGCAGTCGCGGCAAGTTATGTAAAACTTACATTGGGCTATAAGAGCTACTTAATAAACACCTTTGATAAAATTATTGTATATCCCACCGCGCAATACTTTCCGCACTTGGATCAAACCCATACCGGACATTTTAATCCAAAAATGAATGCGGTTATGCTGGCATTAGATGAATTTGAACACGATATTTATTACAGCAATGATGGTAAAGATGTAGCGTTGCATGAGTTTACCCATGCATTGTGTTTTGAAATGTTGCAGACCTATGCAAAGCACCCTGATGCCGACCGTTTTAAAAAAGGTTTTCGTTTAATTAATGAATGGATAGAAGTACCACATAATTTGGCAAAAATTACAGAAACGTGTTTTATACGTCCGTATGCATTTACCAACCCCTTAGAGCTGGTTTCGGTACTAATTGAATTGTTTTTTGAAAAAGAAACTGTTTTTAAACAGCAGTTCCCCGATTTGTTTGTATATGTGGGCGGAATGATTAAACATCCAAAGGTTAAATAGCTTAAAACAGTTCACGCTATTATAGATTAAACTACTGAAATAAGCAATAATTTGTGTTAATATCAATTTTATTTTTGATTATTTAAATATTTAATTACATTTATATAAGTTTTGTTTACTTATTAAAATTACATTTAAAAATTAATTAAGTTGAGATATTAATTAGTTAAGGCATCTTTAATTAATTTGGCAGGTGTCTGCTATTTTTTAGAAAGTTTGCTAACCGCAAATTAAATTCTCACTTTTACATCCGTTTTATAAGCGGATGTTTTTGTATAAAGTTGTATAAAGTTGACTTAATTATAAGGATGAAAGTCTTCTTATAACTTTAAATTGAAATTATCTGACAGATTTGTTATTTATAGAGTTTTATTGAATCAATAGTTCTTTTAACCACATCACTCTATTACTTTTGTACCCCATTATTGCAAGTCTACTTAACAGACTTTGAAAACTTTAGGGCTTAATTACAAGAAATAAAAGCGCCATTGGTAATATCGCAATGGTTCATGGTTTATCTCCTTTTTTATGAGCTCCTAAACAAAGCAAATTAGGACTTTTCAGCAAAGTGGTTTGTCTTATGTCGCACTAATTTTGTTTTATCAACTAATAAAAATTAAAAAAGATGGAACAAAACAATTATCAGGGTAAATTACAACATCCGGTTAATTCGGGTTTTAATTCAAAATCAACAACAGCAGAAGTAATCAAGGGAATTAATCTGTCGGGAAAAACAGCAATTGTTACCGGAGGAAATACGGGAATTGGTTTAGAAACGGTAAAAACCTTATCCAAAGCAGGTGCAAAGGTGTTAGTTGCGGCTCGAGACATTGAAAAAGCAAAAAGAAATCTTGCGGCAATTGCGAATGTAGAATTAGAGGAACTTGATTTGGGCAATCCTGATTCAATAGATGCTTTTGCCGCAAAATTTCTGACTTCAGGAAGCCCGCTTCATTTGCTTATCAACAATGCAGGTATTATGTGGGTTCCGCTGCGTAGAGATGATAGAGGATTTGAATCGCAATTGGCAGTTAACTATTTAGCACATTTTCAGCTAACTGCAAGATTGTGGCCTGCTTTGAAAAAAGCAAACGGTGCAAGGGTTGTAAATGTTTCTTCAGGCGGTCACCAATTTTCAGATTTTAATTTTGACGATCCTAATTTTTTTAATCGTGAATATGAAACATTGCTTGGCTATGGACAATCTAAAACTGCTGTAAATCTTTTTTCGCTTGAGTTAGATAATCGTGCAAAACAGCACAATGTTAGAAGCTATGCTTTATGCCCCGGAGCTGTTGGAGAAACGGAATTGTCAAGAGAAGCACCGTTAGACCTGTTTCAAAAATTAGGATATGTAGATTCCAAAGGAAATTTATTGCCAGAAGTGAAGGCTTCTTTAAAAACCATTCCTCAAGGTGCGGCAACATCGGTTTGGTGTGCCACAAGTCCTTTGTTAAATAATTTGGGAGGTGTTTATTGCGAAAATGCAGACGTAGCACTTTTTAGTCAGGACGATAAACTGATAGGTGGTGTAAAAGGGTATTCTTTAGATAGGGATAATGCACAGCGTTTGTGGGAATTAAGTGAAGAAATGACGGGCATTACATTTAAACTAAACTGATATTTGTATATTTGTAATACATGGAATATCAGGTCAACTATATCAACCCCGAGCTTAAACTTTCTTGTTACGAAGGAAAGCTGTTCAGAACGGAAGCGGCATTTCAAGATCATTTACTGGTCTGGTTGATTTCAGGTGAAACCAAAATCATTCAGGCCGATGAAAGTTTTGTTTTCGGCGCGGGCACAACTTTTCTGATTCCGAGAAACCAATTGGCAACCATTGTTAATTATCCTAAAGACGGGTTGCCGCATAAAGCGGTTGCAATGCATCTTTCAACAAAAAGGTTGAAAGAATTTTATGAAAATCAACCGGTAAGATCAGAAATTAAAACAGAGAAGATCATCCGTTTTCATAGACATCCCTTATTGGAAAGCTGTCTTAATTCGCTGATTCCCTACTTCGAAATTCAAAATGATTTTCCAGAAAATATAGCCTCTTTAAAAATTAACGAAGCAATCACTATTTTGCGAACCATTGAAACAAATATCGATGCTGTTTTGAATAATTTTGAAGAACCGGGAAAAATAGATCTGAAAACTTTTATGGAAAAAAACTTCATGTTCAATATGCCATTGCAAAAATTCGGATACCTTACGGGACGCAGCCTGACCACCTTTAAGCGTGATTTTCAAAAAACATTTCATACCACACCACAACGATGGCTGACCAAAAAACGTTTGGAACAGGCACATTATGAATTGGCTGAAAAGAATAAAAAACCTGTTGAATTTTATTATGAGATAGGCTTCGAAAACCTTTCGCATTTTTCATTTGCCTTTAAAAAACAGTATGGCTTTGCGCCAACCAAATTGCTAAATAATTATACAGAATAAAACTTAAGCCATTCCTTGGAACCCTGAAATATACAACCAGTTTAAAAACATCCGCTACCAACCGTTTTTTGATTTAATGGAATTTATTTCTCCTGAAAATCTTAAAACTGCAGTTGATATAGGCTGCGGAACGGGCGAGCAAACCCATATTCTTTCGCAAAAGTTTGATAAGGCAAATTTTATCGGTATTGATTCTTCTGCTGAAATGCTTGCCAAAAGCAAAGTCTTTCAAACCGAAAAGCTGGAATTCCAGTTAGCTTCCGTAGAAGAATTCATTCATTCTGATAAAAAATTTGATCTCATTTTTAGCAATGCAGCACTTCAATGGGCAGACCATCATGAGGAATTATTTCCGAAGTTAATTTCACATCTCACCAATAATGGTCAGTTTGCCGTGCAAATGCCCATGCAGGCCGATAATGTTCTGAATAGGATTTTGCTGGAACTAGCTCAGGAAAAACCCTACAGCGATTTCCTGAAAGGGTGAAAAAGAAAACCTGTTATGCTGAGTATCGATCAATATGCGCAAATTATGTTTAAAGCCGGTTTGAAAGACTTGCAGATTATTCAGAAGGTATATCCGATCATTGCGGATGATGCAGGAAAATTGTTTGATTTCATTTCGGGTTCAGCGCTTATTCCTTATATTGAAAGACTGTCGAACGAACATTCTGAAGTTTTCACTAATGAGTACAAAAAAAGAATTGAAAAATCATTCGGGAAATTTCCGGCAATTTATGCTTTCAAACGTTTGCTGCTCTACGGAAAAATGTAATATAGTAGGCAATGTAGCTCTGTTCAACATCAAAAACTACCATATTAGGTTTGTTCTCGCTTGACCAATGTAAATACCTACTTAAAAGCGGTCATGGTAGTTGAGCAGATGTTTAATATTGGTTTAGGCGATTTCATTTATGAACTGAAAGTCTGGCATAAGCTGTAGTATTTTAAGTGGTGAAGATGGATCTTTTAAACTGTTTATAGGTATCGTTTATTTTTGTAAATTACTTGTCGTAATTTTTATTGAAGTAGCAGATATACCTCTTATCAATAAATAAATCATGTATGAGGTTGAATTAAAGAATTTTTTATAGCGTAGATGTTCAAGTTTAAAGCACAATTGGAAATTATAGGAATCAACCCATTTGTTTATATACCCGATGAGGTGTTAGATGCTGTTTTTAAGGAGGCGGGACGAAATAAAGGCCCGATACCAATCAATGGAACTATAAATGAAAAGGCGTATACACAGACTTTGGTACGTTTTAAAGGTGCATGGCGATTGTATATAAACACAATTATGTTAAGTGATTCTCCAAGAAGAATAGGGGAATATTTAGATGTAACAATAAAATTTGATCCACTTGACCGTAGTGTGGAACCACATCCGGATTTTGCTTTAGCCCTTCAAAAAAATAAAACTGCTGAGAAAGTTTTTTTGCAAATTCCACCATTTCTAAGGAAGGAAATCATCCGGTATATTAATTCGCTTAAAACACCTGAAAAACGTGCTGAAAATATAGAAAAAGCCATTGGTTTTCTGCTTGGAAAAAATAAATTTATTGGCAGGGATAAGCTAAATGCTAAATAAATATCCGACGAGAAGAAAATAAAGAGCATAAACATCATAAAAAAGTATTCACGCAGATTGAAAATGCTTTTACAAGATGTACAAACTGATTATAAAAAGCAAGGCAGATTCATTTCCTTTTTAATTATCTTTAATAGTCCAATTTGATCAAATTGTTGCATTAATTGCAGCATTTGCAAGTTCTGTTGCCGAAACTTCTTCAACGCGGTGTAGAAAGCCGCCCGTTGTTTTACGTTTGGCGGCTCTATAAATACTTCTTTCTTTTTTCATTAATTTAAATTTCACGAAAAATAATGGTGGAGTTATGTCCTCCAAACCCGAAGGCATTGCTCATGGCTGTCTTTACTTTTTTGTGCATCGGCT
>NZ_FOVI01000069.1 GCF_900115115.1 Paenimyroides ummariense | reverse complement strand
AGCATAGACGAGCATTACCTGGATATTACAGGGATCGACAGGTTTTTCGGTGCTTATCAGTGGACGCAGGAACTCATGCAGTCGGTAACCCGCCACACGGGGCTTCCCGTTTCTTTTGCCTTATCAGTAAATAAAACGGTGGCGAAAATAGGTACGGGCGAATCCAAACCTGCTGGCAAAAGAGAAATAGCTTCTAACGGCGTCCGTCCGTTTCTCAACCCACTGTCCATAAAAAAAATTCCCATGTTGGGCGATGCCACCTTCCAGCTGCTTTCAAGAATAGGTGTACGCCAGATACACACACTGGCAGAAATGCCCGTGGAAGTGTTACAGCAAATGATCGGTAAAAACGGCATCGATTTGTGGAAAAAGGCAAACGGGATCGATTTCTCACAGGTAGAACCTTATACCGAACGCAAGTCGGTCTCAACAGAACATACCTTTGATCAGGATACCATCGACCTGAACATGCTCCACGCGCTCATCAGCGGTATGGTAGAAAAACTGGCTTATCAGCTGCGTTGCGAACAATGGCTTGTTTCTACCGTAGTTGTAAAAATTCGTTATGCCAATTTTGATACCGAAACAAAGCAGGCGAAGATAGCATATACTTCTGCAGACAACATCCTAACAAAAACGGTTCGCGAACTGTTTAACAGGCTGTACAGCCGCCGTATGCGTATACGTCTTATCGGTATCCGTTTTACGGGATTGGTACGCGGAAACCTGCAGATCAACCTGTTTGAAGATACGCAGGAAATGGCAGCTCTTTATCAGGCAATGGACCACATCAAGAACAGGTTCGGATATGATAAGGTAGGTCGTGCTGCCGGGTTTAATTTTAATGCTAAAGAAAACAGGTAATCATGTATATAAACTGTCATTCTTACCACAGCCTCAGGTACGGGACTCTTTCGGTAAACGACCTCGTTTCACAGGCACAAGCCTGTAATGTAAGGGTACTTGCACTTACCGATATCAATACGGTAACGGGAATTTACCATTTTGCAAAAGCATGTAAACAGGCACATATAAAACCCATTGTAGGAATGGAATTCCGATCACACAATCGTTTGCTCTATATAGGGCTGGCAAAAAACAATGCCGGCATCGGCGAGATGTGCAGGCTGCTTACCGCACACAACTGCGATGGGGCTCAACTACCGCAAAAAGCACCGGAATTTGAAAATGTATATGTTATTTATCCTTTTTCAAACCGCCCGAAAACACTCAGGCATAATGAGTTTATCGGGGTCAGGCTCAAACAGCTGAATTTTCTCATTCAGAAAGAATGGCAGGAATACCTTCCCAAAATGGTCATTTGGAGTCCGGTGACCGTTTCAGGAAAAAACGAACATAACCTCCATAGGATCTTACGGGCAATTGA
>NZ_FOVI01000039.1 GCF_900115115.1 Paenimyroides ummariense | reverse complement strand
AATGCTGTAAGAAACAAAATCATACACAGAATATATGCAGTTGTTAAAAATAAATCTGTGTATGAAAATTGTTTGGTAGTGTCATAGAAATCGAAGTGACGGTTCAGCATAACATACTGTATATTTTATTTGGGTTTGGTTAGGTTTGTTGAGATGTCTCGACTACGCTCGACATGACAAAAAGCAGAATAACTCCAACAGTGTTTTAAACACTGTTGGAGTTTGCTTTAGGCTTATAGCTTAAAGCTAAAAATTTACTTTTTAATAACTTTTACCGTAGCTGTGCTGCCTTGGGTAGTGGTAACTTTAACAAAATACACACCATTGTTTGCGTTTTGCAGGTTTAACTGGTTACTGCTGCCAAACATACCTTTTTGTATTTCACGCCCGTTTATATCGTAAACCACATAGTTAAACAAGGTTTCCTGTGTTTCTATGTTTATAATACCCGTTGTTGGGTTAGGATACACGTTTACGTTTAGCTTGTTAAACTTGTCGGTGCTTACTGGTGTACCACATACACTTGCCGCCAGTTTGGCTACAAAGAAATCGTTGCCGCCACTGGAAACCAACTGGTTCACATTCGCATTGTTTGTAAACAAAACAGCCTGAAAGGCACCACCGGTTACATAATTACCATCGTTATCAACAGCTACGGCGGTTGTAAAACCAGTATAATCTGAAGGCGACTCTATGGTGTGCATACCCACCGCGTTACCGGTTTGTGTATCAAAACGCATTAAGGAAGGGTTCGGTGCATGAAATTGGGAAGGATTTTGTATAAAATTATCCCATATAAAATACCCTGTATTGGCACCAAAGGCTATTTCGTTACCCCTTACAGCAAGCCCTTTATCGTGCCGTGAACCTGGTGTAGTAAAGTTTGCCGCATAAGCTGTTGGCGTTTTTGCCCATTGTACCGAAACTTCGTTATTAGTGTTATAGCTAAACTTTATTAACGTAGGTATATTCCAATAAATACCCGGGATAAAGATATAAGGAGTAACCTGTGTATCAGAAGGGTCGTAAACTTTTACAGGTAACGGATTTTGAGCATAGGTACGAAAAGTACCTGCCACATACACGTCAGAATTAGCACCTATATGCAAAGAAGTAATTCTATTTTCCGAAGTATGCGTAAATATTGGATTTTGATCAGTATATATCTCGCGGCGCCATGCTTCGCTGCCTTCAATACCCGCAGTACTGTTAAAACCGTTAAATGCCAGTATAAACGAACGTTCTACAAATGCATCACCACCATAGCTAAGAGGTGTAGGTAGGGCTGAAATATTTCCGGCTTGCATTCCTGCCAGATAATAAATGTTTGAATTTTCGTCATAAGCAAAACGCATTTTACCTTCTTGTTCCAGTTGCCCGGTCATAGGTAAAAGTAAAACATCATCAAATTGTTGGGTCGCCGTATTAAACTTTACCAAATAATATTGGTAAGTATAGTTGGTAAACGTAGAAGGTACAGTTACCAAGCCGTCTAGGTGTGTACCGTTAGCAAATCCAACAATAAAATGTAGTTTATTTTGGCTGTCCATTACAATATCGTGTATATATGCCTCCCAATTAGCCTGGGTAACACTACCTTGTAATGCTTTTTTCCATTCAAAATTACCATTATTGTCATATTTTAGGATATAAGTGCGTTTATAAGCTTCTGGGTTAGCAGGGTATGGTGTAACATCGTCTGCACTATTTTGACTAAAATGAAGAGAGTACGTACTACCACCTCTTACATTAGCGCCTACATATACATTATTATTGTTGTCTAATGCTAAATTAAAAGCTCTGTCATTACTATGCCCTCCGATAGCCTGGCTCCATCTTATTTGACCGTCGCAGTCAGTGGAAAATATAAAAACATCGTTACCGCCCAATGAACTGTTATAAGCCGTAACCGGCTGCCCGTTTAACTGGGTAAGATTCAACCCTTTCATTGTGGCTATAAAGTAGTAGTTGCCGTCGCTGCCTATTTTAACATCATAGATCTGCTCTGATAAATCGTTCATACCTATAGATGACGATTCATTACCGTTAGGGCTGCCCCCGCTTATTGCCCAGTCCCAGTCGTATTGTTGTCCTGCGGCTGGTATTGAGAATAGAGAATAGAGAATAGAGAATAGAAGGATTAGAAAATTGGATGTCGACTTCTCGATACACTGCGTTACTCGAAGTGACGATTGGGGATGACAAATTGTTTTATGTAATTTATTTTGCATAGCTATATATTTTGTTGCACTTCGACAGGCTCAGTGACCGTTAATTTTTGAGTTCGTTATTTGGTTTTGAATCGTTGAATTGTTTTAAGCATCTTTTAAACTACTACGGAGTGACAAAAAGATGTATTTTATTTGGTTTTGGTTTGTTTGTTGAGATCCCTCATTACATCGGGATGACAAGAATGTTATAAAAATAATAAAAACGGCGTTAAAAACATAACACTTTTAACGCCGTTAAGGTAAAATGACTATTTTTTAATTAATTTTTGTTGTGCTATACGTTTGCCATCGGCTGCCAGGTTTACCATATAGGTGCCAGGTGCCAGGTTACTAACATTTAACGTTACTTCGCCCTGCTTGCCGCTTACTGTGCGTTTTACGCGCTGCACGCCGGTAACATCATACAAAGTAATGCTTTGTGCGTTTTGGTACTCGGTACCAAGCTTATAGTTTACTGCTGTGGTTTCGTACGCCGGGTTAGGCGACAGTACCAATTGCGGTTCTACCACAACTGCTGCAGCTTTAGGATAGTATTGATTTGGGAAACGGAAATCCCAAACATCCATACAATCTGCTGTTTGTAATATCAAACCGTCTGGCACGCCCGGTGTAAAGCTGCTGTTAGGATAAAAATACAAAGGATTAACTAGATTTCCGCCTGGATTTAGTGTTACAGTAGCTGGCGAATAAGTACCGTACCCGTTAAGACTACTTATATTTACAGTGATAGGGGTTGTATACGGGTTAGTTATGAAAACCGACAATTCATAAATACCTCCCGGTATAGCCTTTATACTGCGTATACCACCGCTGAATTTGCAAGGTTTTACTCCGCAATCTTTACCAGCAGTAATGTGTGGGGTTTTACTGCTAAAGGTACAACCCATTTGGGAAACGTTTAGCTGGTAATAACCTGCCATGGTAATAGTCTGGTTAGGTATATAGGTGTTGCTGCCGCTTTGCGAGGTTGCACCGTTTATCGTCCACTCATACCCTTCATAAATACCCAACGGCCCTAACAGGTATTCGCCGTTATTTAAACACATAGTGTAACAACCACTTGGTACCACCCACAACGCGCGTTCAGGGTTGTGCGGTGCCTGTATGTAGCCCGTTGCCGTACAGCCGGTTGGTGCGGTATAGGTTACACTGTACGCCCCGCCCTGGGTTACGTAAATGGTTTGCCCTATCATACCGTTGCTCCAGTTATAGGTACCTGCTGCCGGGCCACTTGCCGTAAGGCGCAGAGTGTAAGGCTGGCAATCATGTATATTGTAGCTTATTACAGGAGCTGCCACCTGTGGGTGTGCCACTACGGTTACCGTAAAGCTGTTGGTACAGCCCGTATCAGTTACATAACGTGTTTCAAAGCTGAAATCGTAACTGCCCGGTGTTAAACCGTTCAGGTCTAAGGTAAGGTTGGTGTTGCCCGCAACCCAGCTGCCCATGGTACCGGCTATTGGTGTGCCGTTCAATGCCCAGCGGTGTTCTATGCCGGTATCGGTAAATATACCGGTAAGGGTGGTGTTTTCGCCGTAGCATACGCTGGTACTGCCGCTAATACTTGCAAACGGCGGCTTGCGCAGTTTGTAGCTACGTGCATGTGCTGCCATAATATAACTTTTACAGTTAGTATTTGCATCAATCAACACCGGCCAGTAGCTGCCGCTTTGTGTTGGTAAATAGCTTAAGCCCGTGCCTACCTGTACGTTGTCGCGCATCCAGATAATGTCACCCGGTGTTTGCGGTCCTGAATAGGTTAACGGCACTGCACTGCCCTCGCAGAAATCGGCAGGGTCTGGTAAAATATCACCTACCGTAAAGTTGGCTACGTTAATAGTTACCGTTTTTGCTGGCGAAGTAAACGTACAACCGTACTGGTTGGTTACTTCCAGGAAAATATCTTGAGATCCTGAAGCATTTTCAGCAAAGCTTATTTCAGTATCTACACTGCTTGCCACATAAGAAGTAAAATTAAATCTCCATCTGTAGCTGTACCCCGGCAACATGGTGCTGACTGGCAGCCTTAAGGTAACAGGGTCGTTGGCACAATAGGTGTTACCATTTGGTATGGTAAAGTTAAGTGCCGGTGGACCGTCAATCACGATGGTTTCTTCTATTTCGCAATCAGGTATCGGCGTGCCGTTAGTAGTGGTTTGCCCCGTAGACAAACGCAGCTTGTACGTATAAGTACCCGGTGCCATACCCGTTAAGGTTACCTGTTGCACGTTTGTACCTATTACGCTGCCACCGTATAAATACTGTAACGTTACCAGGTCTGGGTTTATGTTAAACATTTTACTGTTGTTCATTAACTTAATGGTGTAAAGGTTGTTGCCATCGCAGGTAACGCTGTAACGCAGTATTGGCTCGTAGTGTTTGCGCACCTCAACAATTTGCGTAAACGTATCGGGGCAGCCGTTATAACGTACTTTAAGACGTATTTTGTATATACCTACTTTGGTAATATTAACATTAGCTGTTGAAATTGTATTGCCTGGATCAACAACTGCGCCGGGAGTTGCTGATTCCCATCCAAAATAAGCTATATTAGTTAATGCTGTGTTGTATGCTGCATCAATTTTAACGTTGTCGCAATCTAACCAATTATAAGTTAAAGTTGGTGTAGGGTTAAATCCTAACGAGCAACCGCTACCCGGACCGCCCGGATCTACCGTGCTACAATCCTGATACAAATAAATTTTGTTTGAGGTAATCCAACAATCATTTACATCTTTAACCATAACATAATATTCACCTGTTCCTTGGAAATAACCATTTATATTTGTTAAGGTTAATTCCGGTGTGTTAGGTATTCCCGCTACAGGAATTGGACTGCCATTATAATACCATATAAAATTAGATGATGAAGTGATACCTGTTGAAAAGGTAGCTTCTAACATTCTGGTGTAGGTATTAGCAGGACATATAACATTACTGCCATTGTTAAATAATTCAACTGTATTTAATGGTAAAACAGTTACTTGTTGGTGGGCTACAATAGTAGTGGTACAACCATTAGGGTTTACCCACTTAACCGTTAAATTACCCGTAACAGAACCCGAGCTGCTTGGTACAAAATTTTGCGGAACCGTGTATGAACCATTACCTGCAAAGGCAGTAGAATACATGTTTGTATCGTTGTAATAAAACTCTAACGTTCCGCCGCTAATACCCGCAGGGGTAAATGTAAGCGGTACATTAAATGGTTCTGTAGGGCAAATAGTACCTATAGTGCCAATATCTATTGTAAGGTTATCTAACAAATTAATGGTAAACGGATACGAAAACCCCGTATTACATTTAATAACTTTTAGTATTAAAGTACCGCTTAACGTAGTGCTTGCCTCGTTAAGACCAATGGTTACCACACCATCATTAGCACCACTGATGATGTTACCAAAGTTAGACGGCTGTAGCTCCCATTGTATAAGATCCACATCAACGCCGCCCGTATTTGCCGTAAAAGTATAAATACTGCTTGGGCAAAACATACTTAAACCACTATTGTTTATAATAGTTGGGGTTACCACAATTTGGCTTACATCAAAATAAACCGGATCCGATTCGCAGGTTACGCCGTTTTTCACGATCTGTTTTACTACCTGAATAGTTGCCGTAGGGCTTGCAAAGGTAAAATCGGCCTGCGTACCTGCATTGCTGCCTACCACAGCACCTGTTCCCGAAGAGACACTCCACACGTAAATAGCGCCCGGTTCGTTTTCGCTTATCTCATAAGTATAAGGTACGTTTAAACATACGTTTGGCGGACCGCTAATGGTGCCTGTAAGTACCGGTTTTGCAATAACATCTACCACCACAGGATCGCTAATACAGCCGTTGTTGTTTGCCGTTACCACGTAAACACCGCCGGTATTAAAAGTATACGAAGTACCTGGTCCAAAAGCAGTGTGTACCCCGGTACCACCTAAGCTTATTTCCCAGCTTACCGGCATTCCGTTATGCGATGAGAAATTTCTAGTTTCGCCCGTACAAACCGTTAATGGTTCATCGGTAACTATTTCTACATTCTCTACTACTTTAAACTGCATTTTAGCTTCTCCACCACATTTTCCTCCATCTATAAGGGTGTTACGGTAACGTACACTTAAAGTATAAGTACCAGGAGTCATACCATCGATTACAATTTCGTTACGTTGATCGGTAAGTACCAGCATCGGGTGGTATTCGTTACCATCAATCGCCCATATAAAATCAGTTGTTGGCCATTGAGGTAAGGTAAAACGTCCTTGTTTGCCTTCACAAAATACATCAGGACCTTTGATTTTAGCCTGTTTTAATATTACCGGTATTTTAACCGTGTTCCAAAACGGGCATGAACACCTTGAAAGGTAACTTACATAGCCAAAACCGTCAGCAGGATCTACCTGATTCCAAACTACTTCAATCGATGTACCGTTATTAGCGACAATATCACCTCCAATTACTTTCCAATCACCACCACAACCATCGTTTACACTGTACCTCTGGCGACTGTTTTCACATACTACGCTGGCGCATTCAATCGGTACCACTTTTTCTTTAGTTATACGTATTTGCATCTTAAAGACATCACTGCAATTACAGCTGTTTGTGACAGTTAGAAAAACAGTATACACACCTGGATTAGTATAGGCATGAGAAGGTTCGAAGGTGTTGGAATATGTTCCGTCTCCAAAATCCCATAGATAGCTAACAATAGCAGATCCATTGTTTTCGGTAGATAGGTTATCAAAAGAAATAACAGTATCTACACAAAACTCTCTTTGTTTTGGATCTACCCCATCTATTAAGAAACGTGCTATCGGCTTAGCTATTTTCTCTACACAAACGCTTAATACTTCTACTGAATTATTTATATAAGTAACAGTTAAGGTTAAGTTACCATTACCGCTGCTGCCCCATTGAACAGCTGCGTTGTTATTGGTACTTCCTGGTTGTACCGTACCACCGGTTGCCTGCCAGTTTACGTGCTGTATATTGTTAGCCGTAAAAGTATAATGTACTACGCTTTCTTCGCAAAAGCGAATGCACTTACCTTCTTGAATGTTTTCGAGTAAATCTACATAAGTAGTCTGGTTACCACGCTCGCCTTTGTCGTCATACTCAATACAACCTACTTCCTGATCCCAGGTAAGTACGGGGTTGTTTGCGGTTTGTGCCTTTATCCCTAAAGACAACAGGAACATCAGAATGATGCCCAACGCCCGAATGGGCGGATTTGTAGTTTTTGTCATTTTTTGAATGTTTTTAATTAAAAAAATGGTTGTCTGGGTGCTACCGATACCTAAACCGATAGTTTAAAGGTTATTAATTACTTTTTATGTTTTTTTGCAGATACGCTACTTTCTTTTTGTATAAGAAAGAATTATTATCAATGTATGTATACCTTACGTTTTAATTACCTACGTTTCAAGTAGCAGCCGCTAAGAGATAAAACTGAGTGTTAGTATAAAAAAGCCACACGTGTTAAACTAACAACGCACGTGCGGCAGGGATAATCAACATAGGTGTTTAAAAATACTATCCTATTTATGGATAGCATTCTTTATATCTTTTGTTTTTTTAATATCCTGTAATCTTTCTTCCAGAACTTTAACGGTATCTTCCAATACAGCAATCATTTTTTTTATAACGATCTCATCATAGAATATTGCTCTGCTGAAAACATCCCCGTTTGTTGGGGGAGTTTTAGTACAGGAATCTCGTAACTCACTTATTACAGCGTTATTTATAACCCTGTATTTTTCTTTAACGACAAACAGACTATTAACCGGCATATTACTCAGATAAAATTCAAATTCAGTAGACGGACAATATTAATTACTTAGAATTATGTACTAAGACAGATATCATTGTTTTAAAATACCCACACACAGGATTTCCATATGCGTGGGATGGGCAAATTAGGTGATTATCTTCTTCTTTTCATATAAGTTATTGCTGCGTGATTTGGACCAAAGCCACATTAAACACTGCATTCGCGCTGCTCTTTGTAAAACCTCTTACAGCAGCGACAATTCTTTTCTTTGTCCAACTATCATCTTCAATCGGATCATTGTAAGTATCACTAATATAAATAACAATAAACTGCAGTTGTAATTTTTCAGTAGATGTTAGGTTTAAATCTGCCTGTATTGTATTGGCAAGAACTATATAATCTATACTTTGCGACCCGATAAGAGTATCCAAATATGATCTCATTTGCAGTGACACGTTCAAAGCTGTGTAGGAGTCTTCATAATCAGTTAAAAAGAAAGCGGCTTCGGTTGCTGTTGGTAAAGAAAAGCCCACAGGCTTTAAGGAAGTGAATAAGGGAACATACAGAGAAGCAGAATCCAATAATACTATTTTTTGCGAAAGTGTTGTGTCACGATCATCAAAATAGGTTGCATAACCAGTAGTAAGCTGCTGCGTTATAAATGCCAAATCGGTTCGTGCAGGTTTACCCTGAACCGAAGTACCTGACGTTTCAGATGAATGTATGAAAGTATTTGGGGCTTGCTCATAATCTCCGGCATCACATGCCATTAAAATAAACAGAAATACCAAAGAGCAAATGAATGTAGTTTTTTTCATAATAGTTTTGATTTTAAAAAGAATATATTGAGATAAGTAATTTCTGCAATGGAAGTAAACCAAATTTATACAGTTGATTTGGTCTTAGCAAAAAGTTGTTGTGTAGTTTGATCAAACTGCGACAGTCTAAATTCACAAACGATTATTTTACAGCATATTATAATTATAAAAAAAACAGTACCTTTAAAAAAAATACATTTATCTGAAAATTGATGCGCAAAATTTACTTGCTTTTTTACCTTTTTACCTGTGTTGCAACTGCCTTAGGACAATCACAAAAACAAGATAGATCTGCAGATTCTTTTTTAAACAATCTGTTAGAAAATGTGAATTCCGTATCTAAGACAGACACCATTTTATATAAAAGTACTCTAAACAATTACCTAGAAAATGCAAAGAAGTCACACCAGGTAACTCATATTTTTAATGCGTACCGCTTTTATGCCCTCTATGAAAGTGACCCAAAAGTCATGCACCTTTACACTGACAGCCTTACCCAGTATGCACAAAAGACAAAAAAAACATTAAACATTATAAAGGCCTACCAAGCACGTTCTACCGTTTACTATATAGAAAAAAACTACAAAAAAACATTAGAATACGAGCTTGCAGCCCTACAGTTGATTGACAGAGACAATCAAGCATACGAATATCATAAAACACTCTACAGCATAGGCCTTACCCACTTTTATCTTCAGCAGTATCATGAGGCGTCTGATTATTTTGGTATGGCTCGGATTTATTTTGAAAGTATAGACGATTACAACCATTTGCGTGGATACATGAATTCTATACTTTATGAAGGATTAACCGCAAGTTACCTTGGCAACTATGATTACAGTAACCAACTGCTTAAAACAGCCAATGAAAGGCTTTCAAAAATTAAAGCAGACGGTCGCGCCTTGGAAAAGGCCTATTTAGATTATGTTTACGGTCTTAACCTGTACCATTTAAAAAACAACAAAGAAAGTATAAAAGTTCTTAAAGGCACCTTAGAAGAAATAACTAAAAATGAAGATTACGCCAACGAGCACAACGTATATTACTATTTAGGGCTTAATTACCATGTATTAGATCAAAAAGAAGAAGCGATTGATTATTTTAACCGAATTGACCGTGTTTTTAAAACTAAGAAATACATTAACCTTGAAATTAAGAACGCTTACAATTATCTGATAACCTATTATAAAGAACTAAAAAACGAAGAAAAAGAATTATACTATACCAATCAATTTTTAAATGCAACTATATTTCTACAAAACGAATACAAGCACTTAAGTACTGTCCTACACAAACAACTGGACATAAAACATTTGGAGGCAGAAAGAAAACGGTTGGAAAATTCTTTACGACTGAAAGATCTTTGGTTAGAAATGGCTTTTGCCGGAGGCGGTATTATAGTTATTGTTTTTACAGTACTTTTAGTACAAAACTACCGAAAAAAGAAGGAATATTTGAAACGGTATAACGAGCTTGCCGCTTTAAGAAAGAACACCACTATTGAAGAAAAAGCAGCCGCAGTAATATCAGCAAACACCATATCTCTTTCTATTGCTAACACTACAGAAGAAGACGAACTAGAAGAAACAGTAACTGTCTCTCCTGATGAAGATAAAGCAGTTAGTAAAAAGACAGAAAAAGGCTTTAACGCGGCGAGTATTAAAACTTTAGATGAAATCTTAACACATTTAGATCATTTTGAAAATAATCTGGATTTTTTAAATTCAGATATCAGTTTAAACCAGCTTGCCACACTTTGGAACACCAACCGAAGTTACCTTTCTACCCTTATCAACAAATATAAAGGGAAAGGTTTTACGGACTATGTAAACCAGTTACGAATTGAATATCTACTTAAAAATTTGGAAGAAGATCCCAACTGGAAAAAGTATAAGATAGCCTATTTGGCAGAGCTACTAGGTTTTTCAAGCAGCCGGAGTTTTTCCAATGCTTTTTTAAAAGCTACAGGAATATCTCCTTCTTTTTATATTCAAAAGCTACAGAGCGAAGATGAAAAAGATTAATCATAACGTTTAACAAACCAAATAATTGCATCGTACCAAGTACTTATTAATTTATACTTTTTCGTTCCCATATTTCAAATTTCAGTAATTACTAAGCAGTTATTGCGTATTCAGTAATTCTTACTTAACGCAATGGTTTTGCTTTCATTAAAATAGAATCAAGCCGATTACGTTATATCTTTATTCAAGATTAAATTGTACATCTCATCGTAAAAAATCAGTATCTATGAAAACAATAAAGATTACAGGTATTTTTGCTGCTGTATTCCTTCTTCTAGCAGTTATGTGCAGATTTACCGTAACAAAACTACAATTAGACGGCTATACCGGTCTGTTGTTCCGCATACTGTTATACACTGATGATACCGTTTACGCCAGAGATTATACCGATAAAAACTTTCTGGCATTAAAGAGAGGAATGACAAAACAACAAGTTATATGGTTGCTTGGCAGACCATTTGCTGAGTTTAATAGAACCGGCAACGCCATATCAATGCAGTATTCCAAATCACAAAACGATACGCATTACCGTGCACGGACGATCCGTTTACAGAATGATAAGGTTATTGACATTATTTCGTACTATTACGTAGATTAGTGACCACTTACTAACGAGTATGCTAAAGCAAATCTGCCAAAGCGGCAATACCTTCTTCCAGATCCTTTTCAGAAAGGGAACCATATCCAAGGCGGATACCGTTTACCGTTTCTTTAAAACTGTAATTTTCGGGTGTTGTAATTTCAATTCCTTTTTCCTGCATTTTCATGCGAAGTTTAGACCAGTCGGTTTTCTTATTGGGAACAATCCAGAATGCGAGTCCGCCATCGGGTACTGTGAACGATGCTTTACCCTGCATATACTTTTGCAGTAAAGCAGCCGTGTTATCCCTTTTGTTTTTATAATGTGCCGTTGCTTTTTTAATATGTCGTTTTATGGTACCATCCTTTATCAGCTGCAGTACCGCCTGTTCCATAATACTGTCGCCCTGCACATCGATCATCTTGCGCAGTTCGCCCACTTTAGCTATGAGCGAATCGCAGGTACATGCCAGATAGCCGATGCGCAATGCCGGAGCCACCACCTTACTCATGGTACCTATGTACACATAATTCTGTAATTCGCAAAAGCTGGACAACGGTAATATAGGGCGGTATCCGAAATGAAACTCGTTATCGTAATCATCTTCAATAATTGTAAAACCATATTGGTTGGACAGCCTGATCAACTGCAGGCGTCGTTGAAGACTCAGTGTAACCGTGGTTGGATACTGGCGGTGCGGGGTCACATAGAGCGCCTTTATCTTTTTGCCCGATTCCAGATATGCCGCCACCTCGTCAACAACCAGACCTTCGGCATCCACATTCACAGGCAGCAGTGTAGCCCCTGCTTTTTCAAAAGCTTTCCACGCAGGTTTATAACCCGGATTTTCGACCATAACACAATCACCGGCCGTGAAAAGACACTGTGCCATGAGGTACATCGCCATCTGGCTGCCCCGTGTAATACAGATATGTTCTTCGTTGACCTGCATACCGCGCTGGTAATTCAGCATCTGCACGATGATTTTTCGGAATTCGGGATCGCCCAATTCATTTCCGTAACCCATCAACTGCCACCTGCCCTTCTGTCCGAACAACTGTCGGTACGCCCTTGCCAGCTCATTAATAGGTGCAATCTTACTGTCGGGATGGCCGTCATCAAACCGCAATCGAACAGCAGCACTGGCTTTATCTTTTACAACATCCGGTTTTCCGTTTAAACTTCGCTCTGCAAGCACAGGAGAAGTATCAGCCACGAAAGTCCCCTGCCGTTCCTTAGACACCAGCCAGCCTTCAATAACCAGCACACCCAAGGCTTCGACCACCGTATTGCGGTTCACCTTCAGCAGCTGTGCCATGCTTCTGCTGCCAGGCAATGCTTCGCCTGGTTTCAACCTGCCCGAGCGGATGTCACCTATTATCGCATCGGCAATCTGCAGGTACAATGACTTATCGGATTGAGGATCCAACACTATTTCCAATTTCCAAGCTCTCAACATCTGGACTAGGTATTTTTATTAAAACTGCATCATTATAACCATCCAAAGGTACGGTACTTTTGTATTGCAATTATGCATCAACCCTTAAAATATTTTTTTATGTTATCATCAG
Organism: Paenimyroides ummariense; assembly: GCF_900115115.1. Classification (GTDB taxonomy): domain Bacteria; phylum Bacteroidota; class Bacteroidia; order Flavobacteriales; family Flavobacteriaceae; genus Flavobacterium; species Flavobacterium ummariense. The sequence goes on along the minus strand of NZ_FOVI01000039.1, from coordinate 4,372 downwards.
ACAAACAAACAGGAGCTACAGAACATCAGGTTTCAGAAGAAAGCAAATCTTTCAGTTCCAAAGACTTTCACCAAACATTTGCCAGACCTGTTTACGTAAAACCATCGCACCTTATCCATAAAAATGTGGAAAATGCCGGTGTACACAACCAGTTTTCAACAGAACGAAAACATCCTGTTTTCTTTGTAGACCTGCCCAGCAAAAACGTAAGTATGACCATTGGCGGTCTGTTACCCAACCAGCTAACCAACCGACACCGACATACGTATGAAACCGTACTGTATGTGATTGAAGGCAGCGGTTGGACCGAAGTTGAAGACGAACGCGTTTACTGGGAAGCCGGAGACGCCGTTTACATACCATCATGGGCATGGCACAGACATCAGAATTTAAGTGACAGCTTACCAGCCAAATATCTTGCCTGCGAGAACGCACCACAACTTCAAAACCTTGGCGTAGCATTGCGCGAAGAAGAAGGAAGAGACCTTTAATCCGCATTTAATTATTCACTTCAATACACAGAAACTATGAAGAACGTACCATTTAAAGGCATCATCGCCTATCCCATTACTCCATTCGATCCACAGGAAAAAGTAGACCTGCCGCTGTTCAAACAACAAGTAGAGCGACTGGTATCATCGGGCGTACACGGCATCGCACCACTGGGAAGCACGGGGGTGCTGCCCTACCTTACCGACGAAGAAAAAGAAGCAGTGACCGAAGCCTCCATACAACAAACAGCAGGCAGGATTCCTACTTTGGTAGGTGTATCAAACCTTACTACCGACAAAACCGTATACCATGCCCAATTTGCAGAGAAAGCAGGTGCCAACGCGGTAATGATCATTCCGATGAGCTACTGGAAGCTGACCGACGATGAAATTGTACAGCATTACGACAAAGTAGCATCGAGCATTTCCATCCCTATCATGGCCTACAACAATCCCGCAACCGGAGGCGTAGATATGTCGCCAGCCCTATTGAAACGACTTCTGGAAATACCCAACGTAACCATGATCAAGGAAAGCACCGGCGATGTACAGCGCATGCATTATTTGCGAAATGAGCTGGGAGAAGATGTTGCTTTCTACAACGGATCCAACCCTTTGGCACTTGCTGCGTTTGCTGCCGGAGCCACCGGCTGGTGTACGGCGGCTGCCAACCTGATCCCCGAACTGAACATTGCACTATACAATGCCGTACAGCAGAATGATCTGAACAAGGCACGGGATCTTTTCTACCAACAGACCGAACTTTTGCAGTTTATCGTAGCCAAAGGGCTACCCAGAGCCATAAAAGCCGGCTTGAACCTATTGGGCCAAAACGGAGGACATTTAAGAAGTCCGCTAAAACCTCTGACTGCTGAAGAAACCGCTACGTTGGAATCGATCCTCATCAAACTGAAAAGGCAATAACGTTTTAAAATAAATAAGAACTGGACCATCGCTTTATCTCGATTCTGTACCATCCAGAAAATTCATACAACCCTTAATTTTGACCATGCAACAATGCATAAACAACCTAAACCCACAATCATGAAAAAAGCCATTTTTTATCACGCAGGCTGTCCGGTATGCGTAAGCGCAGAAACCGATCTTTTAAACCTTATACCTTCAAACGAAGTTGAAGTAGTTCATTTAGGCAGCGAACCACAAAAAGTAAAAGATGCAGAACAGGCAGGCGTACAATCGGTACCCGCACTGGTACTTGCAAACGGCAACGTACTGCACATTAATTTCGGGGCTTCGATAGAAGACCTTAAGTAACATTAAAAAGCCCGACGCATCAGTTTCGGGCTTTGCCTTACAATTACAAACTAAAAACATTTACACCATGAATTACAGCATTAAGAAAGCACAATTGGAAGATCTGGACGAAGCCGCCGCACTATTCAACCTTTACCGCGTATTTTACAGACAGGAACCCGATCTGGTTAAAGCAACAGCATTTTTAAGAGCACGTTTCCTTAACAACGAATCGGACATCTTTCTTGTGATAGCAGAGGGAAAAGCCGTAGGTTTTGTACAGCTGTACAAACTTTATCACTACACCAAACTACAAAAACAGTGGCTGCTTAGCGACCTGTTCGTACATCCCGACTACAGAGGTAAAGGATTCTCGGTAGCATTAATCAATCGCAGCAAACAGTGGTGTGAAGAAACCGATGCGTGCGGACTGTTACTGGAAACCGAGAAAACCAACGTTATAGGAAACCAGCTTTATCTCCGTTGCGGATTTGAGCAAGACGAGCTGCACAATTATTATAACTGGTGGATTAAATAGTTTATTTGTATTCTACAAACTTGTTTTAAAACCAGTAATAAAAATATTTATACATTACTTTTTAGGACAAACTGGGGAAAAAATTACCATAAAATTTTCATAATTTATTTCAATAAAAACAGTTTTAAAACAAATAATTGCGCTAAAGCCAAACATAACAGTGACTTAAGCATTAAATTTTAAATATAATTCAAAACGGCATTATGGTTGCACTTAACATTATGCTTTGAAATAGAATTTACACCACTGTTTTGGTGAAAACGCCCGATATTAACTTGTCGGGCGTTTTATAAAACTTATTTAACAACAATAAGATGTTTAGCAATAAAAATATACTTTGTCTGGATCTGGAAATAGGCAACAGCATTACAGCTGCAGAACAGTTCAACATAAATATTGTATCGGCCAACCTTGCCGATTTTAATTTCCGATTTGGCAGCGAAATCGTCCTACACTACAGTTCCAACACCGGCGAGTTTGAACCAATGGATGCCGACGACCTTTTAGCCTGGTGGTTTTGTGACGGTATTAAAGAATTACTGGCACTTGCAAACTCTAAAGCAAACCACAGCAAAGAGTATATAGACCGATATATTTCTAACCGTAAAAATGAAGTAGGACATCTGAAAATTTCATCAACATTTGGATCGTACTGCAAGCGTTACCACAATTATTCGCCACTTGGTTTTTTGAGTTATGACAATGAGGAGTACGTTAAAAAGCAAATGAACAGTTTGCTTGTATAAGGTAAATATAGCCGTAATGCATTAGAGCATTCCCGCAGATGCACAGATTTTTATAGGAATTGCCAAGCTAAACATAAAAGTTATGAAACTTATTAAATGCAACGCATGCAAGATCCGTAAAAATTTAATTGTTAATGCACGACAATATAACTATAAAATATATTTCGGAGGCTGAAGGAAACCTTCAAAATTAAAAAGAGTTGTTTTATTTTAAATAAAAGTTGTTTAGTTGATTAAAAGGAGGTTGTTTTGGAACGACCTCTTTTTTTTAGTTAGCAGCAGCTGCAGTTCTTTGTATTAATTTTTGACGCCTACAAATTCAACTCCTACCAGATAGGATCCGTTTATAGCTTTATCGGTTTCCAATGATGCTTCAAAATACGTTTGCGATTCATTATTTGGTTTCACTATATGCTGATAAGAATTTACAGTACCATACTCATTGACTGTAAACCTTATATATCCTTTTATCTGTTTAGGTGACGAATTTTTTACATGGGCGCCGAAGTAGTTTACATATTTGCCATGCTCATTCGGTATATCCGGATAATCGGAAAATACTTCTGTTAAGGTGATACCATTAAGGTATATATTATCGCTGTCATCACATGATAATAATCCGGCTATTAGAAAAAAGGTTATGTATTTTTTCATTTTAAAAGATATTCAATAAAATTAACATTTTTTATGAATTATGAAAAGAAAATATTGATTTGTGGTTTACGTTTTAAAAACCTTGTAGATTTATGTTTTTAATTTGAGTTTAAAATCATCATTCTGGTTTAACCCTTAAACATTTCGTTTTTCAATTTCTACTGTTCATTTTTACATCCAAGAATTATTTTACGGCTTGGAAGCTGTGAATCTTCGATTTGTCTTGACACAAAAACGAACCAAAAATTACTCACCGATTTTATTTTATTTTTGTGTTCGTGAATCTTCGAGCTAAAAAATTATAATTCTACCAACAAATACAAGTGCTCTTGATTTCAAGACTCCATAAAAAAGCCTACTCTTCTAATTTTTACACTAAACAAAATAATATTATTCATTCTTTAATATTTTATAATAATGTATTCATGAATCTTCGATTTCGCTTCGCTCAAACAGGCATTTTGTTCTTAACGTGTAAAAATATTCATCGCTTTACGGCTTTTTTATAATGTCTGTTTTTAGATTCTCGAGAATACAAAAGCCCGCTCGCAATCAAAATTCATTAGTTCAATGCGCGCTGTCATGCTGCACTTTCGATAACTATGGTTTTTCAAAATAAAAAATGTTAAAATTCTCACTGTTTTTTTTACGAATAATTTAATAATTTTACGTTGGAACAAACAAATAAG
>NZ_FOVI01000011.1 GCF_900115115.1 Paenimyroides ummariense | reverse complement strand
TTTTTTTTCTGTGGGCGATGAGGGGTTCGAACCCCCGACCCCCTCGGTGTAAACGAGGTGCTCTGAACCAGCTGAGCTAATCGCCCTTTCTTTTTTGAACGGACTGCAAAGATACAAACCTTTTGCAATACTATCCAAATTTATTTTTTACTTTTTTTCTATGAACGTGGCTTTCGTTACCTTGAAAGCGGTTGCAAATATAGTACTGTTTTTTGGAACTTTGCAAATGGTTTTGCAAAGTTTTTTATTCTTTTTTGTAAGAAGCTGAATATGTGTTTAGTGAGGGATGTTTGGCAGTTCGACAGGCTCACTGACCGCATGAGTGTTTGGGTGAAGCTCTAATTTTTTTACCACAGATGACACAGATTATCGCAGATTTATTTTACAGCTTTACTGTAATACATAAAATTTGGCTAAAGCCTACTCAAAATTAACAACAACCCTCGAACTAAAGTTCGAGGCAATTGATTTAGCAAAATAACTTGAAACGTAAAACTTTAAACCTTAAACTTCAAATCATTTAACCACTGATTGCACGGATTTTCACAAATTTTATTTTTATGATTTAAAAAACCTACAACCTACAACTTACAACTTAAACCTACAACTTAAAACCTACAACTTTTAAACTTTAAACAAAAACTGCGTTAGGGATAGCAGCGGATAGCCCGCAGCGAGGAGGTACGACGAGCGAGGACTTGAAGCACAAGTGAGAAGAAGCAACTAAATGTTGCTTTAACGAAACTTGCGAACGAAGTTCACCCGACCCGAATGTTTACTTCAATTGTCTGTTTGTATGAATGGTGAGTTTTCTTAAATTTTGTTTTGAAACTTGATGTAAGGGGAACGCCCAAAAACAAAAAAAATCCCGCTAGTGAACTAACGGGATTTAATTTATTTACTTACCTATACCGTAATATTGAAAACCAATCTGGTGCATTTCGGCTGGATTTAAAATGTTTCGACCATCAAAAATAAAGGCAGGTTCTAACATTTGGTTTTTGATGTCTATATAATTGTATGTTTTAAACTCATCCCATTCGGTTAGAATTACTATGGCATGCGCGTTGTTAAAAATCGCTTCGGCACTATTATATACGTGTATTTTTTCTTGTAACTGCTGTAAATTATCGCCCGTGATTCGTTCTAAATCGGAAAAAATTTGTTGTGCGGTAACTTTTGGGTCGTAAATATGCAGTTCGGCTTGTTCTTCGATTAAATAATTTGCGATATCGATTGCTGCAGATTCACGGGAATCGTTTGTATCTTTTTTAAACGCCCAACCCAATAGCACGATTTTTTTTCCAGAAACGGTATTGAACATTTTTTGAACTACCTTTTGCGCAAAACGCTTTTTTTGGTAATTATTCATTAAAATTACCTGTTCCCAATAATCGGCAACTTCGTTTAAACCGAAAGATTTTGCTATGTAAACCAAGTTTAAAATATCTTTTTGAAAGCAAGACCCACCAAAACCTACCGATGCTTTCAGGAATTTTTCGCCGATACGGGTATCTTTCCCAATGGCATACGCAACTTCATCAACATTTGCTTCGGTAACTTCGCAAATTGCCGACATGGCATTAACAGAGGCAATTCGCTGTGCTAAAAATGCATTCGCTGTAAGCTTAGACAGCTCGCTTGACCAAATATTTGTGGTGATAATTTTATCGCCCGTAACCCAATTTAGATAAATACCGCTTAAAGCTGCAATGGCGTTTTTACCGTCTTCGGTATGATAATCGCCGCCAATTAAAACTCGATCTGGATTTAAAAGATCTGTAATTGCGGTACCTTCGGCAAGAAATTCGGGGTTTGAAAGTATCTCGAATTTTACATTATTGTGCGATTGTTTTAAAATACTTTTTATGGTTGATGCAGTACGAACCGGCAAAGTAGATTTTTCAACCACAATTTTATCGGTCGTAGCAACACGTGCAATTTGGCGCGCACAAAGTTCGATATACTTTAAATCGGCAGCCATTCCTTTACCTATTCCGTAAGTTTTGGTTGGTGTGTTAACCGAGATAAAAATCATATCAGACTGATCAATCGCTTCGTCAACATTTGTGCTGAAAAATAAATTTACGTTTCGCGTTTTAGCAACAATATCTGCCAAACCTGGTTCGTAAATAGGTAAAAGATCTAAATCTTGGGAATTCCAAGCGTTGATTCGATCTTGATTTACATCGACAACCGTAACTTTTATATGTGGATTTTTTAATGCAATGACTGCCATTGTTGGACCACCAACGTATCCGGCACCAATACAACAAATTGATTTTATCATAAAATTTTTACTATCGCAACAAAAATGCCGCTTTAAAAATCAAAAGTAAGAAATGATTTTTAATTTAGGTTTACAAACTATCTTCTTTAAAAATAAAAGGCAATAAATTTTGGATTGATGGTGATTGAATTACCTCGCCCGATTTACCCATAAAATAAATTGGGATATTGCTTTTTTGTTTGTTTTCATATTCCAACAACGATTGTCTGCAGGCTCCACATGGCGGAATTGGCTCTAATGTATCTTTTAAAGTTGATGATGCCGAAATACAAATACAGATAATTTCATCGTTAGGATAATTAGCTCCAGCTGCAAAAACCGCGGTTCGTTCGGCACAGAGACCCGATGGATAAGCTGCATTTTCTTGATTTGATCCTAAAACAACCGTTCCACTTTTTAACAATAAAGCTGCACCCACCTGAAATTTTGAATAGGGCGCATAGGCTTTTAATCTGATTTCGATTGCCTGATTCATTAAATCATGAACATCATTAGGCAAATCATCAATAGAATTAAAAGAATATAATGTAGTTTGTATGTTGATTGCTTTCATAAACAGATAAAAAAAGCCCAAACGTAAACGCTTGGACTTATAAAAAAATTAATTATAAACTAGTTTTTAAAGTAATCTCTACCAAAATTAAAGGTTAAAGAAAAACGCAGTGTGTTTTCTAACGGGTTTTGAACTTTACCGGTTGCTACCAAGTACGAAACATCGATATTTACAATGTTGTATTTAAAGCCGGCACCTAAAGTTGCAAATTTTCGTGCACCTTTATCTTCTGCTTCGTTAAAATATCCTAAACGGAAAGCAAACGAGTTTTGATACCAATATTCTGCTCCCAATGCCCAAGTAAATTCACGCATTTCTTCGCCAAAACCACCCGGAGCATCGCCAAACGATTTAAACATTCCTGAAAACCAACCTATATCTCGGTATTCTTGTCTTCTTAAATCTACGCTATTAATTTCATCTGTTCCATTAACTTCACCATTATTATCATAATCAACAAATGTTGGTAATAAGTTAGACGGAACCATTAGTTTAGTAGCCTCTCCATATACGGTTACCGTATTGTAATTATCCAAAATAAAATCGTAACCTAAACCTAAACGCAGGGTTGTTGGAATGTTGCTTGAACGTTGTGGATCACCTGTATAGTTAATTTTTGGCCCCATGTTTTGGAAATTGAAACCCGCACGAATTCTTCCTTCAGAATTACTCATTTGGATACGATCACTTTCATAAAAACCAGCTACATCAACAGCAAATGTACTTGCACTTGTTTCAGCATCTCCGCGCAACTTTAAATTTGAACTAATGTATCTACCTGCAACTGCCATACCAAAATTTTCTGAAAACTTAATGGTATAAGAAACATCAACAGAAAATTCATTTGGTTTTTCAACCCCTTGAAACTGACCTTGATTATCAGTTAAGTTAATTTCTCCTAACGTAAAATAACGCAAACTAGCACCAATAGCACTACGTTCGTTCACACGATTGTAATAACTTACACCCATTAGAGATATATCACTTGCAATTTTGGACATGTATGGCGTATAAGACACCGCGAAACCTTGCTGCTTTTCTGCAAAGGCATATTTTGCGGGATTGTAAAACTGGGAAAAAGCATCAGCCGAAGTTGCAACCCCCATATCACCCAATCCACCCGAACGCGCATCTGGAGATATCGTTAAAAAAGACACCCCTGTTGTGATTGCCGGGTTGTAATAGTCACTCTCTAAAGGGACAGAAACTCGTTGTTGTGCAAATGTTGAATTTACTGCAAACAAACTAACAACTGCTATTGAAATTTTTCTCATGTATATTTTATTATATTGAACAAATATAAAAATTAGTTTTTAAATAGATTTATCAAACTACAAGATAACTAATTTTTCAATTTTTTCTGCCTGTTGACCCGAAACGGTTGATTTTACCTTTAAACGATAGATATACACACCTTTACCGATTTTGTCACCGAAATCATCGCGCCCATCCCATTTAATATCTTTTGATAAAATTCCGTCGGAAACAATGGTTTGATTAATTGTTTTTACAATTTTACCAGTAACAGTTAATATTTGAACTTGTGCTTGTAATGTTTCGTTAGGGCGGTTGTGTTGAAACCAAAACTCGGTATAATCTACAAACGGGTTAGGGTAATTCAAAACTCTGTCTAAAACCAAACCTGTATCGGCAGCCACTACAAAGTCTAACGTTGCAGTTGCCAAATTATTGTACACATCCCAACCTTTAAATGTAATAGTATGTAAGCCTTCTTTTAAATTACTGAAGGGATAGTTAATAAAACCTTTCATAAAATTATTAGGTTCGGTTTCGTAAAACTCATTCATTACAATAGGATTGTTCTCATCGCCGTCTAAAATTGCCACCATATCATGACCAATTCCGCTGGCTGTATTCATTCCGTTTTCATCTTCTAAATGTGCCAAGAACAATGGCGAATTATTAGTAATTCCACCCGAAATAAACGTTTCATCGTTCATAAACAATTTGATCTGCGGTGGCTTGTTATCTTCGGCTGCATTTTCATTTACACCACCAATTTTAATGGTTGTATTGGCGCCCGTATAATCATCTAAAACATTTGATTCTTTCACAGCATAAAAACTTGCTTTACCCTCGCCCACTGCAATTTTAATATCTTTTGGAACAACAAATTCAATTTCGAAACCGCCGTTTGTTACCGATGCATTTCCACGGAATACCGTTTCGCCCAATGTAGTAAAAGTCATAGGAGAACCAACACCATCGTTAACCAAAGTAGTTTTTTCTTGGTTTTTATCGAACATTTGCACCGCCAGATTTCCATTAAAGTTTGAAATTACCTGACCACTTTCTGTTGTAACCTGACCTTTTAACTTCACTCGATCTAAAGCACGCAAACTTCCTGTAAAATTCTCAATTGGCTCTTCGTTAACATGCGTAATAACAATATTTGGTTTAGGCATTGCAAGTTTTAAAGCCGGATCGCCAATAAAAGCAATCATCCCAGATTCTGAAAAATTCTCATTTTTCGTGTTCATCAAAGCTTCTGCCATGGTGGTGTCCGGTAAATTATTATCGTAATCAAACAACCACTTTGCACCTACTTTTGTAACCTCTTCTGCATTAGAAATTCCAATTTTTCTGGTAGTTGCATAAATACCGATAGCACCTGATTTTTCGCGTAAATACAGATATTCACCACCTGATTTTTGTGAAGGATCATCGAAACGTGTAAAATCGCACGTCATAATTACAAACAACGGATATTTATCAATATTATTTAATTTTTCAATATCAGGAATTTCAAAATAACGTTCTCCACCCAAACCGGTTGCAGATCCATGTCCCAGATAACTTGCAACCAAACTTCCGTTATTTATTCCGTTTAAAAAATCTTCTTTTGCTTTAGGATATCTTGGACCGCCTGCCACTACTTGTTGTTGGTACGAATCGGCAATAACTTTTTTAACATTAAAATAAGGTTTACTTGCAACCAATTCATCAGCCATTTCATTCAATGCAACCTGTAAAAATTTATCGCTGTCACTATCAACGTCATCTGCAAGCAAAGTATAAACATTTTTCCATCTACCGGCATTATCTTTACTTAAATATTGTTCTATTTTACCAATCATTGCATTAGCTTCCTGCAAAGTTGTAACGGGCATTCTACCAATAGCTATATCGATTCCCCCGTAGTTCCAACCAGGTATATAGTTATTATTTTCATACCTACCAGCTAAAATATTTTCAGGCTCATCTAACAACGCATAAAAATCATCAGTTGCAAACGTATTCCAATCATTAAAATTCTGTGAAGTTAGATTATTAAAATCATTTTGCAGATAATGGAAAATCGGCACAAAGTTAGATGATGTTTCAAAATAATTTGTGGAAGCATCGCCCATTAAATTGACATACTTCAGTGTTTGATTTCCTGCAAAATATACATAGCGAATAAAGTTACGTATAGCAACAATATCTTGCTGACCCGATGAAAATTCGTTATAAATAACATCTAACGGCACAACTTTTACATTTAAATTACTTTGTGCTTTATGAAGATTTGCCAAACGATTTGCAGCAGAAACCAGTTCATTAGTAGTAATAATGATATAATCTACGTTTCCGCCCGATAAAATGGTTCCTTTTAAATTTTGATTTACTACCTTAGGATTCGGAGCATCGGCAGGAACATAAAAATCGTTCTGATCTACCGCCACATACTCTCGTAATTCGCCCAAAGGCATTTTAAAGTTTATAGTTGCCGCAGCATTTGGTTTAAAAGTAGCATTGTAACGATCGGTAACATCCCAAACCTGTGTAATACTTTGCGCACTGTTAATTTGGAAAGATCCTACCCCAACTTGCGAAACAGCATCGACAAAATTAAACTTAAACTGTTTGTTGTATCCAGCCAAATGTTTGTAGTAATCAATCGCTACAAAATCCATAAATCCGCGTGCAGAAGGAACTCCGTTATTATTAAAAGTAACAGTAAAGTTATTGGTTTCGCTGTTTAAATTCATTTGATGCGAAAAATAACCTTCGCCACCTAAAACACTGCTTGATCTTCCGTTAACCGATTGGGTGCCGATTTGCTGGTTGTTCAAAGCAATATTAAAAAAGGATTGATTTTGCGAGATAGCTGCTACATTCACACCAATTGTTGCCGGCTTTGAAGAGTTTAACATGGGTGTTTGCAAAACAATTTGCTTACTAAAACTCTGCCCGAAATTTTCTCCAAAGGTTTTTCTACTTAACTGCACAATGTTTTCAATGTTTTTTTCATCGTACGATCGTGCAATATAATCGGTATAGTTAACCGTTGCAGCACCAGCAGGCTCGATATATGTTTGCATACGTTTACCTACCGTTCCACCATACGTAACATAATAGTAAGCATCGTTACTGTAAAGATTTAAATGTGTTGCGTTTTCGGAACTCCAACCTTTTGTTCCCACACCGTAAAAAAGCGCATAATCGCTATCGTTTAAAGTGCCATCTTGTTCACCTTGAAACTGAATCGCAACTTCGGGCAAATCAAAATGTAAGTTTTCACTATTCGCAAGCGGTAACATATCTCCCCCGTAGCCGTAAACCTTAATTGTTCGTGGATCAACATCGTTCGGAATTCCTAATTTCGTAAAGAAGTTACGATCTAATCGATAAACACCCGTTTCGTTAACTTTAAATTTAAACCAGTTACCTTGAGCCAAAACAGAATTCTGAATAGTAAAATTTGTATCCTTTGCCTGATTATTTCTTCCTCCTAAAACTTCAAAAACAATATTAGTTACTTTACTGTATCCTCCCGCAGTCTTAATAATCGGGTTAAAATCTACAATCGCAGACTGTACACCTTTTGTAATAAAAATCCTTACACTCGGATTAATTTCAGTTGGGATATTTTTAGGATTGATATCTTTATATTTAGAAATATCGATAGCTTGTAGGTTTTGAGAAACAATTCGCACTTTATTGCCTTGTGCATTATTAATAATGACACTCGCAGTCAAAACTTTATTGCTGGAATTATAGGTAAAATGTTCCTTTTGAAAACTCGGAACAAAAAAGCTTTCTTCACTACTTATTTTAATCGTTTGCTCGGTCCATTGTAATTGAACATCTTTAGTTTGGGCATTTACGGTATAAAACCCCAAGAAAGCAAAAACAGGTAACAGTCTTTTCATTTATTTAGAAAATAAACATCTATTAATAATTTGATAAAAATAATTAAAATAATTACATTTATGAGTACAACGTATAGGAAGACTTTAATATTTTTCATTTTTTAAGTTTTTTTTAAATATTTTTGATTTTAATATTGTTAATCAAAAGCTAATTATTATATTGCAACGAAATTTATTACCTACTTTAACAATGAAGATTAATAAAATTATGACACTACAATTGATAGCTGTAATGGCAGCGTCAATTGGACTAACAAGTTGTGGAAACAGTAACGCTACTTCGTCTTCGGCAACCGGCTGGAAGATAAACGATAAAAAAGGTGGTTTCCAATATAACACGTCATACGATGGCACCGAAGTTCCTTACGGAATGGTTGCTATTGAAGGGGGTACATTTACAATGGGACGCGTACAAGATGACGTTATGGGCGAGTGGAACAACAGCGCTACACAACAATATGTACAATCGTTTTTTATGGACGAAACTGAGGTAACCAACCTTATGTACACAGAATATCTTTCATGGACCAAAGCGGTTTACCCACCAACTGAAGCAAGATACCGTCAGATATATTCTTCTGCGTTACCAGACACTTTAGTATGGCGCAATCAATTAGGTTTCACAGAAACTTTAACAAACACCTATTTACGCCACCCTGCGTACCAAAGCTACCCTGTAGTTGGTGTTTCGTGGGTACAGGCAAACGACTTCTCTAAATGGAGAACCGACCGTGTTAATGAATTAAATTTAGAGCGCGCCGGCTACATTGCCAAAGGTGCTAAAACAGATAAAGTATATGGTGAACAATCTTTTTCTACCGATACTTACTTAAATGCTCCAAGCAAAGCTTATGCTGGAAATGACAGTATTGTTTTTAAAGGTGTTAAAAACCGTGCTAAACCTGGTCAGAATGGAGTATACGCAAAAATGGAATATGGTATTATTTCTGCTGAATTCCGTTTACCTACAGAAGCTGAATGGGAATATGCAGCAAGTGTAAGAAAATCAGACCGTGTGTATAACAACCAACAAGGTAGAAACAAATATCCTTGGGGATCTGACGATGTTCGTACAAACTCACGTAAATCAAAAGGAGATTATTTAGCGAACTTTAAACAAGGTCGTGGAGATTATGGCGGTATCGCAGGATGGTCTACCGATGCTGGTGAAATTACTACTGCTGTAAAATCTTTCCCTGCAAATGATTGGGGATTGTACGATATGGCAGGAAACGTTGCAGAATGGGTTGCAGACGTTTACCGTCCGGCAATTTCTTCTGAAGTTAACGATATGAACTATTTCCGTGGAAATGTTTACAATAAAAGCGTTATTGGTCCAGACGGAACTGTACAAGTGGTAAGTACTAATGTTGAATACGATACCTTGCCAAACGGAAGATTACGTCCACGAGCTTTACCTGGTGAAGTTCAAAAAGAAGCGGTTGGAGCTGAAGATACTTTCCAGAGAAGAAATTTCCAAGGAACAAATAGTATTGCTTACAATGACGGCGACGCATTTGAAAAAGTTGGATCAGCTCAATCAAGAATGTACAATTCGCCACAAGATCAAGCTGCTTACGATGCCGATGGTAACTTAACATATACATTAGATGATGCTGCAAGAACAAGTTTAATTAACAACAATTCACGTGTTATTAAAGGTGGATCTTGGAAAGACAGAGCTTATTGGTTAGATCCTGCAACACGCAGATTTATTGATCAGTACTCTGCATCTGATTTCGTTGGATTTAGAAATGCAATGACTAAAGTAGGTAACACTAAATCTAACAGCAAGAAAAAAGCAAGAGGTTAATTAAATCTTCATTATAAAAGTAACCTTAATAAATAAAAAAGTCCTAATCTTTATTGATTAGGACTTTTTTATTGTACAGAATAAAAATTTAACTTCATATTACTTTCGGATTCTTTTCTGCTTTAATTGTTGTTAAATCGTAATTAGCAAATGCTTTTAAATAGGTTTTAATATCTGTTCCGTAGCCATCTACAAACGAAACATTTCCATTCGATCTTAAAAAATCTTGAACCGAACCTGCTCCACCTAAATGTGCTGCTGCTAAAATACCAGATTCTGTAATTAAAATTCCGCGTATTGTTTTACCTGCATACTTTTGAATTTCTCTTCGTAAAATCCATTTGTTTTTTTGTACATAAGCAACAAACGCCTTTTCTTGTAATGCCGGATTGTTCAGAAAATCTTGTGTGCTTTTTAAACCGATAAATTTCAATGTGCCTTTCCCAAACTGGTATTTACCCATATATCCGTATGAATTCACCGCTTTATAATCTCCATCCGATTCCTTAACTGCTAATGCTTCTTTAAAATCTATAAAAGTATTAGTAGTTTCAATAGAAAAATTAGTTTCGCCTAGTTCTTCATTAATTTCACTCAAAACTCTATCGTTTGTTGAAACATTGTACGCTAAAGGTTCACTAACCTTATAATAATCGTTAGTTATTAAAGTTGTTTCAACACCTTTAAAAGCCATAGTTATTAAAGCAATTGCACTGGCAGTTACAATAAAATAAGAACATTTTTTTATCATTCAATATCATTTCTCAAACCCTGTCACTATTTGAATTTCCTTTCCAAAGATACAAATAAAAATACAAAACGTTGATTTTCAGTATTTTTATAAGATTTCATTAACAATTAACTCCAAAAAACAAAGGCTCGCACAATGTGCGAGCCTTGTAATATTTTACAGCATAATGTAAGCTTATAATTATTGTCTAAAGAATTCATTTTTATTCAGAACACTTTCAAACGCATCAACATTTTTAAGGTTTATTTCGGCGTTAAATGCGCTAATGTGTTTTTGATGATGCACATCGCTTCCTGCAAAATCGTACATATTTTCTTTTAAAAGATAATCGGCAACTGCTGTAATGCCAGCTCCGTAATAACCTGTACTGCTTAACATATTTATTTGAAACAAGCAGCCGGCACTTTTTAATTTTTTGAAACTATCGTAATCATTTTTGTAGAAATTGTACCGCTCCGGATGAGCCAATATAGGTTGATATCCCTGCGAATTTAATTCCATAATGATTTCGTACAACTGAATTGGAGGATTTATATACGACATTTCTATCAACACATAATTATCTTTTACAGTTAATAGCTTTTCATTTTCTAATCGCTTTAAAAATGAATCATCAATTAAATATTCTGATGCCACACGAAGTTCAACTTCAGACATATTTAATTCTTTTCCAACTTTTCTGTATTGATCTAAAATCTGCTCTTTTGTGTTTTCCCAAACTAAAGGAGTTGTGTGAGGAGTTGTAATAAACTGCGCAAAGCCAAACGATTTTAAATCGGAGATTAAATCTTGGGTTTCATTTAATGATTTTGCTCCGTCATCTAATCCGTACAAAAGATGCGAATGCATATCAACAAAGTTCTGTGGTATAATTTCTCTAAGAGTTTTCTTCTTTTTAAAAAAACTAAACATGTGTTATTTTTTAAGGTTTTGCAAATTTACACGCATTATTTCGCAAAAACAATACCATTATATAACCCAAATTTAACACAATTAATGGTGCGGCAACCAAAATTAATTCTAACCCCATAAATACCAAACTTATAGCCGTTAAAAAAGTCGCTAAAAATATTATTTTTTTATTTTTTAATATTAATCCAACAAAGAATAAAGGATTGTAAAATAAAATTAAAGCGTTAAACTGTAGTTCGGAATGATTACTATATACACTAACTGCAACTAAAAACAAGCTAAAAACGGCAGTTAATAAAAAGTAAATCAATCTGCTTTTTCTGTTGAATACACCTAATAATGCAATCGCGACAATAAGCCATAAAGTGTAAATGGAATTCAAAGAACTTTTAGCATTGATATTATTTACCTTATGTATGGTTTGTTCTGATTTTAAAATACTTTTATTAAAAGCAATTCCATCTTTTAGTTTAACGGGTAAAAACATTAGATCTGCCTGCTTGTTGGTTGAATATCCAAAAAGAAGATTAATTCCTAATTTTTCGAAATAATGCTGATCTAATCCTTCATTCAAAATGTATCGGTATGAATGATTATTTGATGAAAAATCGGCACTTAATGGTTTTTCAATCGATTTATTAATCACATCAACAACCTTCGTAGTACAGTTATTTCTGATAAATCCGTAGGTGTAATATCGATCATTTCCTTTTAATTGTCGATTAATTTCTGTCCAAATTTTTGATTTTTCAGCAGAAGACAAATTCAAAACTTGTTCAACCACTTCCCTATTATCAACCGTGTAATTGTATAAAAAATCGTTAAACGAATCAACATCTAAATAATAAAGTAAATTTCCTTTAACAAACTTTGCTAAAAAATTAGGCGTTCTAAAATCGAACATTCCCCAATTGTAAACCACATCTAAATTTTGATCAACATCTTTAATTCGTAAAGCTGTATGACCAAAAAGCGTATGCATTTCGTTAGCAGTTCCGCAGGTTAATACGCTAATCTCGGCATTTTCTGATAAGGTTTCGGGTTGTGCTGCTGCAGTTATAAAAGAAAAACAACAAACCAATAATACGATTTGCTGTTTAAATTCTGATACTAAATTATTCATTTGATTTTGTAAAAATTCCTAAATCTAATTTCAGTGAAAAGATGTTTGAGTAAAGCGATGCACTTTGATCGCCAATATCGGTTAAGGCATAATCTACCTGAATTCCTTTGTATTTAAATCCTAAACCAACGTTGGGTTGAAAGGTAACTTTTTCGGAATTATCGATCTGTAATTCGTTCTGAAAATTCCCCACACCAGCACGTACAAAAACCATTCTATCGTATCCAAACTCAAAACCAACCGATGGCTGAATACTGAAAGATGATGTTGAAATTACGGCATTTGTCTGATAAAATTCGGTATGAAGAACCGCCGCAGTGGTTAAATTAAATTTTTCGGTTAAAGCAAAATCTCTTGCAACACCCAATTGTAGTTTAGGTAACGTAAGTTCGGTAGTTTCAGGCAACGTTTGATTTTGACCTTCAACTGCACCTCGTATTTTTTCAAATTCTGCTTCGTTAATATTCCAAACATTATACGTTGTAGTAATATCTCGCGCCATTAATCCGAATTTCCAGTTTTCGGTATGATACTGCAAACCAACATCCAACCCAAAGCCCCACGATTTTGCAAAATCGCCAATTACCCTGCGAACAACTTTTGCATTTGCACCTAACGATAAACCTTCTACAGATAATTTTCGGGCATACGATATATTAAAAGCATAATCGGCAGCAGAGAATAATGAAATTCTGTTATAATCAATGTTTCCGTTTTGATCGATCAATTCGGTGGTATTCATGATATCATCTACCCCAAAACGAATTGCAGAAATTGCCAGCGCACTTTTATCGTCAATAGGCATTGCAAAAGCAGCATAATCGTACTGTGCAATATTTGCAAAGTAGCTTGCGTGCATTAAACTGATCTGTTTATCTTGCAAATGAATCAATCCTGCCGGATTCCAATACCCCGAATTAACATCTCCAGTTTGTGCAATAACGCTATTAGCCATACCAAATGATGCGGCATCTACCCCAATATTTAAAAACTCGTTAGAATATTTTCTTGCAGTTTGCGCCTGCATTAAAGCCGTACTAAAAAGTAAAGGCAATAGTAAAAAACGTTTTTTCACGTAGATAATTTTTACAAATATTACAAAAATTTACAATATATAAACTCAAAATACTTACAACTTATTGTTTACTTTTGTTTTTATAATAAAATTATACAATTGATGACAATAAAAAAACACATTCCTAATGTAATTACACTTTTAAATTTATTATCTGGTTTAGTTGCGTTAGTTTATGCTTTTGACGATAACCTGCAAATGGCTTTTTTCTGGGTTTGTTTGGGAATTTTCTTTGATTTTTGGGACGGATTTGCAGCACGCGTTTTAAAAGTATCAAGTCCGTTAGGCGTTCAGTTAGATTCTTTGGCAGATATGGTAACATCGGGTGTGGTTCCTGGTGTTGTAATGTATCAAATGTTGGCACATATTCAGGAAAATTATGAACAATACACCATTACCGAAGATACTTTTTTCATGAAACTGGTACCTTTTACTGGTTTTGTAATTACGTTGGGTGCCTGTATGCGTTTGGCAAAATTTAATATTGATACCCGCCAAACCGACAGTTTCATTGGATTACCAACACCTGCAAACGCCTTGTTTATATTGAGTATTCCTTTAATAATGAACACTACAGAAAGTGATTTTGTTTTTAACTTTTTTAGCAATCCGTACGTTTTGGTAGTAATAAGTTTGTTTAGTGCGTTTATTATGAATGCCGAATTACCACTTTTTTCACTAAAAACGAAGAACAAAAATTTAAGCGATAACAAGCTAACGCTTTTGTTTTTGGGAATTTGTGCATTACTGCTATTATTCTTTAGATTTGAAGCGATTCCGCTGATTATAATCTTTTATATTATACTTTCAGTTGTACTGAATAAAACAAAAAAATCGGTTTAAAGACCGATTTTTTTGTTGCTTAAATTGATATAAAATAAAAAAGCCAAAGATTTATCTTCAGCTTTTCTTTTGTGGTACCTCCAGGAATCGAACCAGGGACACACGGATTTTCAGTCCGTTGCTCTACCAACTGAGCTAAGGTACCGAGTAATTAAACTCTGTATTTCTGTGGTACCTCCAGGAATCGAACCAGGGACACACGGATTTTCAGTCCGTTGCTCTACCAACTGAGCTAAGGTACCGAGTAATTACACTCTGTATTTTTGTGGTACCTCCAGGAATCGAACCAGGGACACACGGATTTTCAGTCCGTTGCTCTACCAACTGAGCTAAGGTACCGTTTTGCTAGGTAAACTACCTCTCAAAAGCGATTGCAAATATAGAGGCTTTTTTTAATAATATCCTAATCTTTTCCAAAAAAAATTTACCTACCTTTGTTCAAATATGCCTGATAAATTATGATTATTTGTATTGATGTTGGTAACACACGCACTAAAGTTGCTGTGTATGAAAACAGTACGCTGAAAGAGCTAATTATTACCAATAACGAAAAATTGATAAAAAATATATCGAAACAAATTCAAGGAATAGAGAATTGTGTAGATATTATTCTTTCTTCGGTTGGTGATTTATCTGTGGAAACTATTGAAGATCTTAAAAAATTGGGCAATTTAATAACGGTTACGCACGAAACGCATCTTCCTTTTAAAAATTTATATAGTACGCCTACTACTTTAGGAATTGATAGAATTGTGCTGGCTGCAGGTGCTACTTTGAAATATCCCAACCAAAACAGATTGGTTATTGATGCCGGAACTTGCATTACCTACGATTTCATTAATAATTCTGATCAATATCATGGTGGTGCTATTTCGCCGGGCATCGGTCTTCGGTACAAAAGTTTGAACGATTATACGGCAAATCTGCCTTTAGAAAAGATTTCGGAGCTGCATCCGTTCGTCGGAAATTCTACTTCTACCTCTATTCAATCGGGTGTTTTAAACGGTGTTATTGCAGAAATAGAAGCGTTTATAGATCATTTTAAACACCTAGATGAAAATTTAACAGTAATTTTAACGGGCGGAAATTCTGAATTTTTGGTAAACCGTTTAAAAAATAGCATCTTTGCCAATCCAAACTTCTTATTAGAAAGTTTATTTTTATTACATCAACACATTGTATCAAATGATTAAAAAAATTATATTAGGAGTAGCTTTGGCAGGTATATCAAATACTTATGCGCAACAAGGTACTGCTTCTCCTTATTCTTATTATGGTTTTGGCGAGAAACAATTTAGAGGATCAAATGAAATAAAATCTATGGGTTCTTTAGCTGTTTTCAGTGATAGTTTACACATGAACACATTAAATCCCGCATCGTACGCTAAGCTACAAGCCACAACTTTTTCATTAGGTGCATCGTACAAATCAACCAACTTATCAAACGCAAACAGCAAAGAAAAAACCACAAGTGGATCTTTTGATTATCTGGCATTGGCTTTCCCTGCAGGTGATTTTAGAGTAGCGGTAGGTATTATGCCGTATTCTTTTGTTGGATATAATATTCAGAACACAAGCAAATCAGGTAATTTTACCCAAGCAAATCAGTTTATTGGCGAAGGTGGTTTAAACAGAACCTTTTTAGGTTTGAGTTATAAGATCAGTAAAAACTTAAGCATTGGTGTTGATGGAGCTTATATTTTTGGTGATACCGAAACCAGCGCTACAACATTTATAACCGATAATGGTGACGGTGTTCCGTTAGATCGCGGAAGTCGTTTACGTAACAAGAACAATTACAGCGGACTTGCTATTAACGCAGCGGTAAATTATGAACAGCCTTTAAACAAAAAAATGTCTTTGTTTGCAACGGCTACCTTTAGTCCAGAAATGAAGTTGAAAAACGATCAAGAAAGCATATTGGCTACCGTTAAAGCAGACAGCAATTTAGGTTTTGTTGAAATTGATTCCAGAATAACTACAGATTATGATGAAAAAATACTTTTACCAATGAATTATTCTATTGGTTTAGGTATTGGTAATCATTTAAAATGGTTTGTTGGGGCAGAATATACGGCAACACAAACATCAAAATATAATAATTTCTACAATTACTCAAACGCACGTTATAACGATTACATGAAAATTGGATTAGGAGGTTTTTACACTCCGAAATACAATTCATTTGAAAATTATTTTCAAAAAATTTCGTACCGTGCCGGTATAAATTACGAAAATACCGGTTTGGTAATAAACAATGAAGAAATTAAAGGTTACAACGCAAACATAGGTATTGGCTTACCTGTTCCTTTCAGTAAAACTATGATGAGCAATTCTAATATTAATATTGGTTTTGAATACGGACAAAAAGGAAACACGAATATGGGCTTGATAAAAGAAAATTATTACGGTGTTCACGTTGGATTTTCTTTTAGCGATGTTTGGTTTAAACGCAGAAAATTTAATTAATTGAAAAAATATTTTGCACATATTATCGTATTTGCTTTCGTTTTTTCTGCTTGTAATAACGATTTGAAAGACATTCAGAATTTAAACAAAAAGCAACTGTATCCTACCGGCGAAGCAGATTCTATCAATGTTAAATATACCGATTCTGCCAAAATAAAAGCCGAATTGTATGCTGTAAAAATGTTAGATTACGGAAAGGCAAAGTATTCGTTCAATCATTTTCCAAACGGTATTAAAGTTACGGTTTACGATAGTAAAAGAAATAAAAATTTCATAGTTGCAAAACAAGCAACTGTTTATAATAAAACGGGAATCATTAATTTGATGGGCGATGTAAAAATTACCTCGCACGATGGCAAAGTAATGCAGACACAGCAGTTGTATTACGACCAAAAGAACAACTGGTTTTTTACCGAATACTATTTTAAGGTAACCGATAAGAATAAAAGTTTTTTTGATGGAACCGGCGTTGATTTCGATCAAAATTTTAAAATTGTTAATGCACAGCAAAATCGTGCGGAATTAAAAGACGTTAAAGATGAAAATTTATAAAATTATAGCTTATATTTATTTAGTATTTGCCTTATTTTTTATTTACGAAGCGTATCGTGCATACACTAATGGCGAAGATTATTTAATTAGACTTTTATTAGCTGGTGTTGCTATTTTTATGTTTATATTTAGGTTACGAAGCATTAACCGTTTGCCGCAAAACAAACAATAACTGAATGATTACTTTTGGATTTATATTTCTTAGTATTGCCGTATTAATCTGCTCGGGGTTAATGGTTGCCTATTCTAACGCAAATAAAATCTACCTTAATTTAGAGTCTAAAAAAACAGACGCCGACAATCATTATTTAAAAACCGTTACCGAACAGCCTCGATTATTTATCGGCGCTTTAAAAGTAGGCAACAGTATTTTTATTACGATTTTAAGTCTGCTGTTTTTTACTACTTTTCTAAATTCGTACGAGTTTGATGATTTATGGAAAGTACTTCTTTTTCTATTTCTGCTATACATTATCTCTAAATTTCTTCCGCAAACCTTTGTAAAACCGTTTGCAAATGAAATCATTCTAACAGCAAAACCGTTTATTCAGGTTATCTTAAAACTTTTCGGAACCATTGCCCAGTTTTTTATTTCGATAAGCGAAAAATCGTTAGAACGGAAATATCCTTACGCAAAAGACACCGAATTCAACCTTTTAAGCACAGGTGATTTAGGAACTTATATTTCACAGCAGATACAAGCCAGCAGCCAGCAGGAACAGTTGGAAAACGAATTCGAAATCTTGAAAAACGCCTTATCGTTTCCTAAAGTCAAGGTAAAAGAAATCATGACGCCGCGAAACGAGTTTGAATACATTAATGAAAACGATGCTATTGAAACCATTCGTAAAAAGTTTGTAGATACCGGTTTTTCTAAAATCTTGGTTATAAACGATACCAACGAACACTTTATTGGTTATCTGCACACTTATGATTTACTTCAACTGCAACAACCTATCGAAAATTTTATTCGTCCGTTTGTGTATGTTTATGACGATGTTTTAATTAAAGATTTGTTGAACACTTTAACAATTCGTAAAAAATCGATCGCGCTGATAAAAAATTCCGATAACGATATTATTGGTTTGGTTACTTTAGAAGATATTATTGAAGAACTTTTTGGCGAAATTGTCGATGAGCATGATGATACGCTGATTGCCAAACAGATTTCAGACACCGATTTTATTTTCTCGGCAAGTTTGGATATCGACGATTTAAAAGAAAAGTTTGATGTAATAATCCCCGAATCAGAACATTATCACACATTAGGCGGATTTATCTTTCATCATTTAAAACGTCATCCAAAAGCAAAAGAAACAATTACTATTAAATCGTTCAAAATAAAAATTCTGGCAGCCACAAATACCCGAATTAAAACGGTTGCGCTATCAATAATAAAATAATGTACCTAAATAAGGTGCATTTTTTTTTATTCCCTTTTTTTATTTAACAGATAATTGTATTTTCGCTCATTGAAAAAATTACACATTATATAAAATGGCAGTTTTACAGAAAATTAGAGAGAGATCAGGTTTACTTATTGGCGTAATCGGGTTTTGTATTTTGGCATTTGTTGCTGGAGATTTATTAAACGGTGGGATGAACATCAGCTCACGTAATGTTGGAGAAGTAAACGGAGTTTCGATTTCTTCGGCTGATTATACCAATAAAATTCAAAATTTAGAACAAAGCGGTCGCGGCAAAGGCGCACAGCTGCACAATCAGGTGTGGACCAACGAAGTTCGTACCATTTTATTTAACGAACAGTTAGATAAAGCCGGATTACGTTTAGGAAAAGACCAATTAATAAATGTTTTAAAAACAGATCCAAGTTTCGCTCAAAATCCTCAATTCTTAAATGACGCAGGTAAGTTCGATATCAACAAATTCAACACGTTTTTAGCTCAAATGAAAGCTCAAGGTCCACAACAGTGGAATGCTTGGTTGGCTTACGAAAAACAGTTGGAAACAGTTGCAAAAGAGCAAATGTATCTTAACATGATAAAAGGAGCAATTGTTACTACAACTGCCGAAGCTAAAATGGTTTACAAAAACGAAGCTACAAAAGTATCTTTTGATTATGTTACTATTCCTTTTTCTTCAATCAACGACGATCAGGCAAAAGTTACTAACGATGAGATCAACGCATACGTTAAAAAACACGCAAAACAGTTTAAAACAACGCCATCGCGTAAAGTAGAATATGTTTTTGTTGCTAACAAACCTTCTAAAGAAGATGAAGCGGCATCAAAACAAATCATCGACGATTTATTGAAACCATCTGTTGTTTTCAACAAAACAACTGGTAAAAACGATACTATTTCTGGTTTTGCAAAAGCTACAGATATCAAAGCATTCGTGAACCAAAATTCTGATGTTCCTTTTGATTCTACTTACTATGCAAAAGAGCAGTTACCGGTAGAACATGCAGAAAAATTATTTGCTGCACCAACAGGATCTATTTACGGACCGTATTTATTTAACGATTATTATGCGGTATCAAAAATAGTTGCTAAGAAAAACACAGCAGAAACAGTTGATGCTTCACATATTTTAATTGCTTACAAAGGTGCAGACAGAGCAGATGCTACTGTTAGTTTAACAAAAGAAGAAGCTAAAGCTAAAGCTGAAGCATTATTGAAACAAGCACAAGGTGGTGCTGATTTTGCTAAATTGGCAACAGAAAATACAAACGATGCGGGTTCTAAAGCTAATGGGGGTAAATATCCAAACATTAACAAAGGACAAATGGTTCCAACTTTTGATCAATACATCTTTAATAATCCTGTAGGAAAATTAGGAATGGTAGAATCTGATTTTGGTTTCCACGTTTTAAAAGTTGATAAAATCAATGAAAAAGAAGGTGTTCAATTAGCAACTATCGCTAAAAAAATTGAATCATCTAAGAAAACAGAAGATATTCTTTACAGCCAAGCTAACAAGTTTTTAGAAAGCGTTGAAGCTGGCGATAAAGATTTTGCCAAAGAAGCAACTGCGCAAGGTTTAATCTCGTTCCCTGCAACAAAAATTGATCCTTTCGATGATCAGTTAACAGGTGTTGAAGGAACACAAGCTGAAGCTATCCGTTGGGCATCTAACAAAAAAACAAGCGTTGGCGATGTTAAGAAATTTGATTCTGCTGATGGATATTTAGTAGTTAAATTAGTAAGCATTAACGATTCTGAAGTTATGGATGCTGATGATGCACGCCAAACGGTTGAACCAATTTTAATTAAAGAGAAAAAAGCAGCCATTATCCGCAAACAAATGGCAGGAAATACTTTAGAAGAAGTTTCTAAAAATGCCAAAGCAGGAATTGTAAATGCTATTGAAGTTACAGGTGCAAACCCAATGGTTAACGGTTTTCAAGAGCCTTTGGTTGTTGGTGTAGCATTAGGTAAAAAGCCAAACGAAACATCGAAATTAATCGATGGCAGCAACGGAGTTTACATGGTTAAAACCAAAAATGTTACAAAAGCAGTTGATTTACCTAACTATTTAACGTACAAACAAAAAGTAGGAACAAACAACCGCCAAATGGCACAGAACATGGTTTACAGCGCAATGTATCAAAACGCGAAGATCGAAGACAACCGTGCAAAAGTTTTACAATAAAATGTAAGTGAGTACAACATATAAAAGTCCGTTTTAAAACGGACTTTTTTTATCTATTAATTTGCTATTTTTGTAGCAACAAACTAATAACAAATGAAAGCATACGTATTTCCTGGACAGGGTGCCCAATTCGTTGGAATGGGTAAAGATTTATATGAAACATCGGCAGTTGCAAAAGAATTGTTCGATAAAGCCAATGAAATTTTAGGTTTTAATATTACCGAAATCATGTTTAACGGTACCGATGAAGAATTAAAACAAACCAAAGTAACACAGCCTGCGGTATTTTTACATTCGGTAATTTTAGCAAAAACCTTAACCGATTTTAAACCGGAAATGGTTGCAGGGCATTCGTTAGGAGAATTTTCTGCTTTGGTTGCAAACGGAACACTTTCTTTTGAAGATGCTTTGCAATTGGTATCAAAACGTGCCATGGCAATGCAGAAGGCCTGTGAAATTACTCCTTCTACAATGGCGGCAGTTTTAAATTTAGATGATAAAATAGTGGAAGATATTTGTGCATCGATTGATGGTGTTGTGGTAGCAGCAAATTACAACTGTCCTGGACAATTAGTAATTTCAGGCGAAACAAAAGCGGTTGAATTGGCTTGCGAAAAGATGAAAGAAGCCGGAGCAAAACGCGCGTTGATTTTACCTGTTGGTGGTGCATTTCACTCGCCAATGATGGAACCTGCACGCGAAGAATTGGCTGCTGCTATTGAAGCTACAACTTTTAATACGCCAATTTGTCCGGTGTATCAAAATGTAACGGCAAATGCAGTTTCAGATCCTGCCGAAATCAAGAAAAACTTAATTACGCAATTAACAGCTCCGGTTCGTTGGACACAATCTGTACAGCAAATGATTGCCGATGGAGCTACATCGTTTACCGAAGTTGGTCCAGGTAAAGTTTTAATGGGCTTGATTAACAAAATCAATAAAGACGTAGAAACGATAAAAGCTTAAACTTAAAAACGACTTCAAAAACAGAAGTCGTTTTTTTATATCTTTAAAGAAAAATAATTATGAAGTTTTTTAGTTTGATATTTCTGATGTTATTAATTGGTTGCGAACCCAAAGAAACCAAACCAGAATTAGATTTCGTGAAGATTGATATTTTTTCTGGGCAACTTCATATTCCCTCATCAATCACAGTCGATTTTAAAAGCAAATCCATCACTTTTAGTGATTTATCTCAAATGACCGTAATCCCAGAAGATTGCGCTTGTGCTTTTGAAATCTTAAAACCATCTGTTGATTTTGAATATGTCAAATTAAACGAAAATGAATTTAAAGATATCAAAGTATTGTTTGGTAAACAATTTGTATCTGACATCCAAAAATTTAATACAGAATATCTTAAAAATATAAATTCTGATGATTATATATTTGATGAAGGTAAGAGATATAGAGTAAACTTTGCAAAAGATTCAACTAAATTTGCTACTGATGATTTTTTAATTTTAGACTCTGATAACGAGCTTAAGATATATGAAATTATGAGAATATTAAAAAAACATACAAAATCAACCAATAATAAAAAGTATATAGAGTACTTTCATTAAGCAGTTGAATAGAAAAAACTATGATTCCAAACTTACGAACGGTAACAGTTACCAGATATATTACGCCTTTGCGTGAAGGCGGCTCGTTACCCGCTTTGGCAGAAGCTTGTGACGATTTTAAATACGTGATAAAATTTCGTGGTGCAGGTCACGGTGTTAAAGCCTTAATATCAGAATTATTGGGTGGAGTTATTGCACAATATTTAGGACTACCTGTACCCGAATTGGTTTTTATTGAATTAGACGAAGCTTTTGGACAAACCGAAGGCGACGAAGAAATTCAAGATTTATTAAAATTCAGCAAAGGATTGAATTTAGGTCTGCATTATCTTTCTGGTGCTGTTACTTACGATGTTGCGACTAATGATTGCGACGAATTGCTGGCGTCAAAAATTGTGTGGTTAGACAGTTTTATTACCAATGTGGATCGTACCTTTCGCAACACCAATCTGTTAATTTGGCATAAAGAATTATGGCTGATAGATCATGGTGCATCGTTTTATTTTCATCATTCGTGGGATAATTGGGAGAAAACATCGGTAACTCCGTTTACATTGATAAAAGATCATGCGCTAATTAAAAAGGCAACTAAACTTCAGGAAGCACATAATGAATTCACTGCGAAATTGAACAACAATGTGTTACGTGAATTGGTAAATATTATTCCCGATGAATTTTTAAACTGGGAAGAAGGTCCTAGCAACGAAGAAATTCGCGAAGTGTATTATCAATTTTTGTCGAACCGATTGGCGCATGCCGATATCTTTCTAAAAGCTGCTCAAGATGCAAGATAAAGTTGTTTACGAATACGCTGTGATTCGAGTTGTTCCTAAGGTTGAACGCGAAGAATTTATAAATATCGGTTTGATTTTATTCAGTAAAAGAAAACGATACATTCGGTTTGAATATCATATTCATGAAGAAAAAATAAGAAGTTTCTGCAACGAATTCGATTTAATTCAATTAAAAGAAAATTTAGAATCGTTTGCTAAAATTTGCTCGGGTGCAAAAGATGGCGGACCAATTGCTACTTTAGAAGCCGATGAAAAATTCCGATGGATTACTGCTGTAAAAAGTTCAAGCATTCAATCATCACGCCCACATCCCGGTTTATCAGCAGATTTAAATGCTACGTTTGATAAATTGTATAAAGAATTGGTTTTGTAATATTAGTCGAAATACTTTTATATAAAGCACAATCTTGTCACCCGGAATTCATTTCAGGGTCTCACCACAATAATAAACTATGAAAGAATACTATGTTTTATCATTACTAATAAATTCAGAACAACATTTTATGTTGGTGTAAGTAATGATTTAAATAATAGAATTTCACAGCATAATAATCATGACGGTTCAATATTCACATCAAAATATAATCTAACAGATTTGATTTACTTTGAAGTTTTTAATGAAATTAATCAAGCTATTATTAGAGAAAAACAACTTAAAAATTGGAAAAAAGAGTGGAAACTGAATTTGATAAAATCCACCAATCCTAATTTAGAAACCCTAAAATTATTTTAGTTACTTGTGAGATGCTGAAACAAGTTCAGCATGACAAGAACTCATAAAAAAAAGTCCTCAATTGAGGACTTTTTACTATTTAACAAATTCTAAAACCGTTGAAGTTATAAAATCAATCTGATCTTTTCCTAATTCGGTATGCATTGGTAAGGCAATAACCTGATCTGCAAACATATTGGTTACCGGAAAATCAACATCATTATAGCGAGCATCGGCATACGCTTTTTGCTTGTGTAACGGAATTGGGTAATAAATAGCACACGGAATTCCTTTCTCTTGTAAATGCGTTAAAAGGGCATCGCGTTTTCCGTTGGTAATTCTCATAACATATTGGTGAAAAACGTGATCGTCTCCATCGATATCAAATACCGGTGTAATAATGTTTTCATTTACAGAAAAAGCATCGTTATAAGCCTTTGCAGCATTTTTTCGAGCTGTATTGTATTTATCTAAAAGTGGTAATTTAGCATTTAAAACTACTGCTTGAATACTGTCTAAACGTGAATTCACACCTACAACATCATGATGATAACGTTCGTACATTCCGTGGTTTACAATTCCGCGAATAGTATGCGCCAACTCGTCATCGTTTGTAAAGATCGCACCGCCATCGCCATAACATCCTAAATTTTTAGAAGGAAAAAACGATGTTGCTCCTATATGACCAATAGCGCCAACTTTTGTTTTAGTACCGTTTGCTGCCGTATAATTCGCCCCTATTGCCTGCGCATTGTCTTCTATCACAAATAAATTATGTTCTTTTGCTAAATCCATAATCGCGTCCATATTTGCAGCGCGACCAAATAAATGAACCGGAACAATAGCTTTGGTTTTTGGTGTAATGGCTTTTTTAATGGCATCTACCGAAATGTTCATAGAATCTTCTTCCACATCAACCAAAACGGGAACCAATCCTAACAAAGCAACAACTTCAACCGTTGCAGCAAAAGTAAAATCGGCAGTAATAACCTCATCTCCCGGTTTTAAACCCAAGCCCATCATGGCAATTTGCAAAGCATCAGTTCCATTAGCACATGGAATTACGTGTTTAACGCCCAAATACTGTTCTAAATTCTTTTGAAACTCATGAACTTTTGGTCCGTTAATGTAGGTTGTTGTGTCCAACACTTCTTGAATACCGGCGTTTACAATTTCTTTTATATCATCGTATTGACTTTTCAAGTCAACCATTTGTAGTTTTTTCATTATTGAAAATTTGATACGCAAAGGTAAAAAAACCGCTCGAATTATTTTATAGTTAGCCGTTTAAAACAACATTTTTTAAAGCTTCTAACGCTTTTGGATAGATGTTCTTAAAATAGTCTAAATATTCATCGATTACATCAATATCAACAGTAACTTTTGTGTTACCGTTATTTTCTGTAAACGTATAATTTTCGTGACCTCCCGCCCATTTCTCAACCATTTCGCCTTCAGTAACTTCTTCATTACCCTGAACAAAACCGTAATGACGAACTGATACGAAAACTGCAGGATTATTTTCTTCAACCTGCGAAATCATCCCAGCTTTCTCCCCTTTTTCATCGGTTCCAACAAAATAAATTTTGGCGCCTTTGTTCCAGCTGCCTTCATAAGTTGATGTTGGGTTAAAAACCGATGCCCAGCTTTCGTAGGTGCTTTTATCATTCAAACCAAGCATTGCTTCATAAACTTTCTGTGCTGGTGCCGGAATATCAATTGTAAACTGTAATTTTTCCATTATAATAATTTTTGTGATACTTTAAATGTTCATTGTAACTCAAATTTAATAAATTATCATCTTTAAAATCTTTTCATAAGACAATTTATTAGGTAATTTGTATTTTTACAGCAATAATAAATTTACATGAAATTTCTTTATCAGTTAGGCATCAATTTAGCGGCATTTTTACTGCCTTTTTCACGATTTTTCAGCCCGAAAATGAAATTGTTTGTCGATGGCAGAAAGCAATCCTTTGCTGTTTTAGAAAATAAGATCGATAAAAATCAAGAATTCATTTGGTTTCATGTAGCTTCGTTAGGCGAATATGAACAAGGTTTGCCGGTGATGGAAGAAATCAAAACAAAATATCCCGAATATAAATTATTACTGACATTTTTTTCTCCGTCGGGATTTGAAATCAGAAAGAACAACAAAGTTGCCGATTACACTATTTATCTTCCGTTAGATACAACGCAAAATGTAAAACGATTTTTAGATATTGTGCAGCCTAAAATGGTGTTCTTTATTAAGTATGAATTTTGGCCGAATTATTTGTACGAACTTAAAAACAGAAATATTCCTACTTATTTAATTTCAGGGATTTTCCGTAAAAATCAATTATTTTTTAAATGGTATGGTGGTTTTTACAGAAAAGCGTTGCAAAGTTTCAATCATTTTTTTGTTCAGAACGATGCGTCTGCTCAACTGCTTAAATCGATCAATTTTAATAATTCAATCGTAAATGGCGATACACGTTTTGACCGTGTGGCACAGATTGTAGAACGTGCACAACCGCTAAATTTTATTGCGGAATTTAAAAACAATACCACAACAATTGTTATTGGCAGTTCGTGGATCGATGATGAAACAATTTATCTGCCGTACCTTTACAATAGTAAAAACATTAAATTTATTATTGCACCGCATAATATTAAAGAAGAAGAAATTACTCGACTGATTTCTAAAATTGATAAAAAAACGGTTCGATATACTAATTACAAAACCGAAGATTTGAAAGATGCCGATGTTTTTATTATTGATACTATTGGAATTTTAACGCAGATTTACGCTTATGCAGATATTGCGTATGTTGGCGGTGCTTTTAAAACCGGATTACATAATATTTTAGAACCTGCAACTTATGGAACACCTGTGGTTATTGGTCCGAAGTTTTCAAAATTTCAAGAAGCAAAAGATTTGGTTGCTTTAGGAAGTTGTTTGGTTGTGAACAATACAGAAGAATTAGTTTTGACTTTTAACCGTTTAATTTCTGATCTTAATTACAGAAAGGAATTAGGACAAAAAAATCGAGAGTTTGTTCTGAAAAATAAAAACGCTACTAAAGTTATTATGGATTTTGTTGAACGAACTCAAAACTTATAAAAAATTCAATTCATGATAAAATTCGAACTCTTAAAAACCGAAACCATTCCTGCAGTTGTAAACCTAATGATTGATTTTTATGCAATTGACGGATATCCTATCAATAAAGAAAACACTACAAACCTTTTTTTAGAATTTATAAATAAACCTGAAGCCGGTAAATGTTTTGTAATTAAATACAACAACGAAATTTGTGGTTATACAATTTTGGTTCAGTTTTTTAGTTTTGAAATGAGCGGAAATGTGCTTTTGTTAGATGAACTGTATATCGACAATAATTATCAGGGAAAAGGAATCGGTAAAAAAGCAATGGAATTCATTAAACAATTCGCACAAGAAAACAACTACAAGAAAATTGTTTTAGAGGTGGAGCCACACAATCAACGTGCTATCCAACTATACGAAAAAGAACAGTTTAAAAAACACAAACGCGATTTAATGATTTTTCCTTAAATCTTTATCCAGTAAAAACAAAAATCCAAAACCAATTACATAGCAAAGTAAATCCCACCACGAAAACGATGTTCCTATAACAATTCGCGCCAGCTTGTTATCTTCTAATCCTAAAACAGTTACCAATTTAAAATACTGGCCAATTTCTACAGCAAAGGCAAATGTCAAGGTAAACCACGCAATATAAATAGGCTTGCAGTTTACAAAAGCCCTTATAAAATAATACACAAACCAAATTACAATAATATCGCCCACAAACGGACGAATAAAATTATCGTGTACAAAAAGCGCAATGCAAACTTCTACCGCAAAAATGACCAGCATTAGTACAAAATAGCGCAAATTAAATCTTAAAAACTTCATAAATGCAGGCTAATAAACATCAAACATAAAAAAATCGTTTTAAAATTCGTACCTTGGGCATTCAAATTTTTCACTCTTTTAACAAATCTAAAAAATGAAAAAATTACTACGAGCTATCGTATTATTAGTTTCGTTTCCAATTTTTGCCCAACAAGGTGGCATGTGGGTTCCTTCTTTATTAAAAGGAATGAACGAAAAGGAAATGAAAAGCCTTGGAATGAAAATGTCGGTTACCGATATTTATGATGTTAACAATTCTAGCTTAAAAGACGCGGTTCCGCAATTTAACGGCGGCTGTACCGCAGAAGTTATCTCATCTAAAGGATTATTGCTTACAAACCACCACTGTGGTTACGGCGAAATCCAATCGCATTCAACGGTAGAACACGATTATTTACAAGACGGTTTTTGGGCTAAATCTTACGAAGAAGAATTACCAAATCCAGATCTTGAAGTTACTTTTATTGTAAGCATTCACGATGTTACCAAAGAAATAATGAACGGTGTTGATGCTATAAACGGTGAAGCTGAAAAGAAAGCTGCGGTTCAGAAAAACATTAACGATTTACAGAAATCATACAAACGCGAAGCTTGGCAAAGTGTTATGATTCGTACCTTTTTTGAAGGAAACCAATACATGCTGTTTGTAACTGAATCTTTTGAAGATGTTCGTTTGGTTGGTGCACCACCATCATCCATCGGAAAATTTGGATCGGATACTGATAACTGGGTTTGGCCACGTCATACCGGAGATTTCTCTTTGTTTAGAATTTATGCCGATAAAAACAACCGACCTGCAAAATATTCTAAAGATAACGTGCCTTACACACCGAAACATTTCTTACCAGTTTCGATTAACGGTGTAGAACAAAACGATTTTACAATGGTTTACGGTTATCCGGGCAGAACGCAAGAATACCTTCCTTCTTTTGCAGTGGAACAAATTGTGAACGATTTAAATCCGGCAAAAATTGAAATCCGTGACAAAGCGTTGAAAGTTGCCGATGGATTTATGCGTCAGGATCAGGCAATCAAAATTCAGTATGCTTCAAAATACGCTAGCATCGCAAACTACTGGAAAAAATGGATTGGCGAAAGTCAAGGTTTAAAAAAATCGAATGCCGTTGCGATTAAAAAATCGTTTGAGCAAGAGTTCATTAAACGTGCAAACGAAAAAAATAAAATGAACGAATACGGTAATTTACTGCCACAGTTCGAAAAAATCTACAAAGAAATCACTCCTTATACATTAGCACGCGATTATTTCCAAGAAGTTGTTTTAAGAAATAACGAATTATTATCGGTTGGTTTCCGTTTGTATCAGTTAGAAAACGCTTTTACAAAAGGTGGTGAGCAAGCTTTTAACGACCGTAAAGACAATTTAGTTAAAGGATTAGAATCTTTATATAAAGATTATAATAAAGATGTTGACCACGGAATTTTCAATGAAACAGTGAAATTGTACGGAACTAAAGCGCCTGCAAACCTTACGCCTTCATCTATTAAAGATAAAGATTATGTTGCTTTAGGTAACGATATTTACAGCAAATCTGCATTAACATCTTACGACGGTTTAAAAAAATTAATGAACGGAAAAGCTGCCGATGTGGTGAAAAACATGCAGAAAGATCCTGGTTATGCATTAGCTAAAAGTTTAGCAGACAATTATTTTAGCAACATTGCACCAAACTACGATAAAATGGCTTTAGAACTAGAAAGTTTGCAACGTACGTATATGAAAGCGCAATTGGAATTGTTTCCTGATGCCCGTATTTTCCCAGACGCCAACTCAACTTTACGCGTTACTTACGGAAAAGTAAACGGCTACCAACCGAGTGATGCTGTTACTTACAGCCATGTTACTTATTTAGATGGGGTGATGGAAAAATATGTTCCGGGTGATTATGAATTTGATGTTCCGCAAAAACTGATTGATTTGTATAACACCAAAGATTTTGGTCCGTATGCAGATAAAAACGGGAAATTACCTCTAAACTTTATTGCTACCAACCACACAACAGGCGGAAATTCTGGTTCACCAGCAATTGATGCGCACGGTAATTTAATAGGTTTAAATTTTGACCGTGTTTGGGAAGGAACTATGAGCGATATTCATTACGATCCGGCTATTTGCAGAAACATTATGGTTGATGCTCGCTATATTTTGTTCGTTATTGATAAATATGCGGGTGCAAAACACCTTATTGAGGAGATGAAAATAGTAAAACCTAAAGAAACAAAGAAAGCAAAGCGCTAAAAAACAGCTTTTTACGCACCATAAATATTTTATAAAAAAAAATACAAAAAAATATTGTGGTATTAAAAAATTCATATCTTTGTAGAGAATTAATAATTAACTTTTATAATTAAAAAAATGAAAAAATTAGCATTATCATTAGTATTAGTAGCTTCAGTTGCATTCGTATCTTGTAAAGATACAGCTAAAGAAACTACAACTGAAGAAACTACAGTTGAAACTACAACTACAGAAGCTCCAGTTGTTGAAGAGGCTCCAGTTGTTGAAGAAACTACTACTACAACAGAAACTACTACTGAAGCTGCTCCAGCTACAGAAGCTGCTCCAGCTACAGAGGCTGCTCCAGCTAAGTAATTTCTAGTTAAGATAGAAAACTAATTAAGCCTTGCATTGCAAGGCTTTTTTGTTGGATTAAATTCTGATTATAAAAACCTGTCGGAAATTTATCTTTTTAAAGATTCTTCACTTCATTTCATTTCGTTCAGAATGACTGAAAAAATCAACTTATAAAGATTATAGAAATTAAGGTTTTAAAATCAATCATTAAATAAAATAAAATCAAATAAAAAAGGATGCTTCAATTGAAACATCCTTTTTTATTAGTTAACCGTTGTTGGGTTTAACGGTATTGCCAAATCTTGCTTAATAAACTCGCCACCAATCATTGGAATAAACAAGCGGTTGTATTTGTGACCTTCTGTTTTAGTATGTAATACACCACGTGTTGTATTCATTGTAAACATTGCCAACTCTTGTAACAAGCCTTTAGGTAAAATTAATTGCTCGCCTTTAACGAAGAATTCCCATCCTGCAGGTTCAAATTCAAATTCACAAGAAACAGCTACATCAATAACTTCAACTTTGTCTAATAAAAACTTGAATTTAGCAATAGTTTTTACAAACTTTTTGTCATTGTTAACGCCAAACTGAAAATCAAAATTTAAATCTAAAGTTCCGTTTTCTGTGTCAACTTCATTTACTTTAAATTCTTCTGTTGTAATATTAATTAATCTGAAATTAATATTTACCGGTTGTTCACTCATAATATTTATTTGATATTTAATTATTCAATTCTTTTAATTGTTCCAGATAACATCGATCGTTTGATAATCGTGGAATTTTATTTTGTCCGCCCAATTTATCTTTTTTGCTTAACCATAAATGAAAAAGATCCGGTTGTGCTACATTTAAAACCAATTCATTCAAGGTCATGCTGTTGTAACGTTTGGCTTCGTAATCTGAATTTATTCCCTGTATATTTTCATCGAGTCTTTTTGTAAAAGCCTTTAAATCATCAGGATTTTTTTTAAATTCAATCATCCATTCATGTGCGCCTTTTTCTTTATCCTTCATAAAAACAGGCGCTACCGTATATTCAACAATATCTACGTTAAATTCTTTCGCTGTTTTTGCTATGGCTGTATCGGTATTTTCGATCATTAATTCTTCGCCAAAAACATTAATGTAATGCTTGGTTCTGCCCGTAAT
This sequence comes from Paenimyroides ummariense, assembly GCF_900115115.1. Taxonomy (GTDB): domain Bacteria; phylum Bacteroidota; class Bacteroidia; order Flavobacteriales; family Flavobacteriaceae; genus Flavobacterium; species Flavobacterium ummariense. The sequence continues at coordinate 74,606 of NZ_FOVI01000011.1, read as the reverse complement.
TTTAATTCGATACGGACTTAACGATGTAAAACGAACGGTATCGCCAATTAAATAACGCCATAACCCGGAATTGGTGGTTATTACTACGGCGTAACTTTTATTGATTTCAACACCCGCTAAAGATACTGTTTTTTGGTTAGATGTACCAAAGGTATCCATTGGAATAAATTCATAAAAAATTCCATAATCTAACATTAGCAACATATCGTCGGCATTATTTCGATCCTGAATGGCAAAAAATCCCTCGGAAGCGTTGTAATTTTCGTAAAAACGGAACGAATCTTTAGGAAACATTTTTTTGTACTGATCGCGATACGGTTCAAAACTAATTCCGCCGTGAAAATAAACTTCGGCATTTGGCCAAAGTTCCAGTAAATTGTTCTTTCCGGTATCTTGCAAAACATTATTCAGCAAAACCATTAACCACGAAGGCACACCAAGCAAACTGGTAACATTTTCGTTTTTGGTTTCTTTAACAATGGCTTTCATTTTCTCTGTCCACTCATTCATTAAAGATGTTTTATGGCTTGGTGTTGATCCCAATTCTGCCCACAACGGTAAATTATCAATCAATATGGCAGACAAGTCGCCAAAAACCGTGTTGTTATCCTCGTACAACTGCTTGCTTCCGCCTAAACGTAAACTTTTTCCTGTGAAAAGTTGAGATTCCTCGTTATTATTCAAATACAAACACAGCATATCTTTACCGGCTTTGTAATGACAATTCTCTAAAGCATCGGAACTTACCGGAATAAACTTACTTTTAGCATTGGTTGTACCGCTCGATTTTGCAAAAAACCTAATTGGTTCTGGCCAGTAAATGTTTGCTTCGCCTTTGCGGCTACGTTCAATTAAAGGCTCTACATCTTCGTAGGCTGCAACCGGAACGCGGTCTGCAAACTGTTCGTAGGTTAAAACAGATGAAAAATCGTACTTCTTCCCTATTTCGGTATGCTTTGCCCGCTGAATTAAATTCAACAGCAATTCGTTTTGTACTTCGTGCGGATATTTCATAAACAATTCAATCTGATGAATACGTTTTTTTAAAATCCACGAAACAATAGAGTTAATAATAGATAATGCCATGTGCTTTTAATTGTGCTAAAATGCAAAATATGCTTATTACTTTGTACTTTTACAATTCATTCAAAAATAAAAAAAATCTAATGCAATACGAAGGAGTTTTAAATAAAATGCACACCGAATTTTTAAATCCTATACAATATTATCTGGTTTTTGAACAAGCGTTTATTAATATGAATCAAGTTATTAACAAACAGATTGAAATTCAGCATATTGGTTACCAATGTTTAAATTGCAAAAAAGAGAAAAAAATTTTTAGACAAGGTTTTTGTTACGATTGTTTTATGAAAAGTGCTGCTGCCGGCGATTGGATCATGCGTCCGGAATTAAGCACTGCACATTTAGGTATTGCCGACCGAGATTTAGCGTATGAAGAAAAAGTGCAATTGCAACCACATATTGTTTATTTAGCTGTTGCTAGCGATTTAAAGATTGGTGTGACTAGAAAAACTCAGGTTCCTACAAGATGGATTGATCAAGGTGCATCGTTTGCGATTGCAGTTACCGAAGTTCCTAACCGATATTTAGCAGGAATTACAGAAGTTGCTTTAAAAAATCATTATACCGATAAAACCAACTGGCGAAAAATGTTGCTGAATCAAATTTTTAATGTTGATTTGAATGAGGCTGTTAAGAATATTGAACAGTTTTTACCTGTCGAAATTATTCCGTATTATAAAGAAACCAATCACGAAATTTATGAATTGAATTATCCGGTTGAAAAATACCTTACAAGCTGTAATAGTTTAAATTTAGATAAAACTCCGAATTATTCCGGCAAATTAATCGGTATTAAAGGACAATATTTATTGTTTGAAGACGGAACAGTTTTTAATGTTAGAAGCTATGAAGGCTATAAAGTAAATGTGAGTGTTTTGTGATTGTATCTTTTTAAAGGTGTCACAAAGCACTACTTACTTTTCCTCTCAAAATAATTACTCATAACCGTTACAAAACTTATAATAGTTGCAGTACTTACCGGCATAATAATCGCAGCAACTAATGGCGATAAATTGTTAGACAATGCAAAGCTTAACCCGACAATATTATAAGTAATTGCAAAGCAATAACTCATTTTAATGGTTTTCATGGCATTTTTTGCAAAATTTAAAAAGTAAGGCAGTTTAGTAAAAACCGATGCATCAATAATAGCATCGCTGGCTGGAGTGAAAACATTTACGTTTTCTGAAATCGATATTCCTATATCACTTTGGGCTAATGCACCGGCATCGTTTAAACCGTCGCCAATCATTAATACGTTATGGTTTGCAAGCTGTAAATTTTTAATAAAATTCAGTTTATCATCAGGTTTCTGATTAAAAATCAAACGGGTATTTTCAGGAACCAATCGTTCCAACATACGTTGTTCGCCGTTATTATCGCCCGAAAGCACATATAATTTGTAATTTCTGTTTTTCAGTGTATCAAATAATTCCTTAATTCCTTCGCGGTATTTGTTTTCGAACACATAAAAACCTTTGATTTTATTATTTATGCTGATATAAACTTTAGTTTGATTGATTTCAGAAGCATCTGTCGCTCCTACCCAATTTGCCGAACCAATTTTCAACGTTTGATCCTTAAAAGATCCTTCGATACCTTTTCCTGCAACTTCCTGATAATGCACAGGTTTTTCGATAGACGTTTCCGGAAGAATCAAATACAACCGTCGGCTTAAAGGATGGTTTGAACCTCGCACAATGTTTTTCACAGCTGTTAAATCATCTTTTGAAAGCGGATCGCCCACGTATTTAATCTGCTGGTTTGTGTTTGATGTCAGCGTACCCGTTTTATCAAAAACAACTGTATCAACTTTAGAAAGCTGTTCAATTACGGCGGTATTCTTCAAATAAAACTTTCGTTTTCCCATTAATCGAATCACATTTCCCCAGGTATAAGGCGCAGTTAATGCCAAAGCACACGGACATGCAACAATTAAAACGGCGGTTAAAACATTAAACGCATTGTTAAAACTTGTAAAACTCCACCCAATAAAACCAATAATAGCAATGGTTAACAAAGCCGGCGTAAAAATATGGCTGGCTTTATCGGTAATAGTCTGTATTTTTTGAGAAACTTTTTTCTGAAAAACCTCATTACTCCACAACTGCGTCAGGTAACTTTGCGAAACCGTATTTATGGCTTCAACAGTCACGGCGTTACCTACCTGCTTCCCGCCCGCATAAATTTTATCACCCGATTTTTTCTCAACCGGAACGGCCTCACCCGTTACGAAACTATAATCAATAAAAGCGGTATCAGATAGCAGAATAGCATCAACAGGAATTAATTCTTCATTGCGAATCAACAATTGATTTCCTCTTTCGATTTCATAAACCTGAATGGGAATTTCCTTTTGCTGATCTATTTTTGTTACTGCAATTGGGAAATACGACTTGTAATCTCGTTCAAACGATAAAAAATTATAAGTTGTTTGCTGGATTAATTTGCCCGAAAGCATAAAGAAAACCAAACCACACATACTGTCTAAAAATCCGGCGCCGTCTTGAAAAAAGATATCAACCAAACTGCGTACAAACATGACGATTATTCCCAATGCCATAGGAATATCAATATTATATGCCTTGGTTTTTATGCTGTGATAAGCCGATTTATAATAAGGGGTTGCCGAATAAAGAAAAACGGGCAATGCCAAAAGTATGTTGAAATATCTGAAAAAATCGCGGTATTGGTGCATCCAAACATCTTCTACATTAAAATATTCGGGAAATGAAAGCAGCATAACGTTTCCGAAACCAAAAAAAGCCACGCCAATTTTGTAAAGTAAACCGCGATCTATCAACTTTGGTTTTGCATCGTATTGTTCTAGACTTATGTAAGGCTCGTAACCGATTGACGCCAAAAGCAACACCAGATTTTTCAATGATATATTTTCGCTATTATAGGTAATACTTACTTTTTTTTGCGAAAAAACTACCTGTGAATGAGTTACGGCAGGGTTTAAAGTATTCAGGTTTTCTAAAATCCAGATACACGAACTGCAATGAATATACGGAATGTACAAACGGATAATCTGCGTGGATCCTTCCTTAAAATCAAGCAGTTTGTCGGCAATATCTGTATTATCCAGATAATTATATTTAGAACCAAAATCTTTTGGTGCGGCTCCCGGATTTTTTTCAAAATCGTAATAAGTGCCTAAACCGTTTTCCGAAAATAAATCGTAAACTGTTTGGCAGCCTTTACAGCAGAAATCCTTATCATTAAAAACAATTACCTCATTTTTAACGATATCATTTCCACAATGATAACAATTCAACATTTCTTTTTGCTTTATACCTTGTACAAAATTCCGAAGGTCTATTGTCAAAAAAAATGATAATTGTCATAATAACCGTATATTTGTAAAAACTAATTTAATGAGCAAGTGTGAGCAGTGCATCGTTAGAGAATTAAGTTCGTTAAAGGCTTTGTCTAAAGACGAATTGATTCATTTAGCGAAGTGTAAAGACAGTTTTCTTATAAAAAAAGGCGACGTTATTTTTAGCGAAGGCGATGTAATGAACGGCGTTTACTGCATTAAACAAGGCACATGCAAATTGGTTAAAATGAATTCCAGCGGAAAAGACACTATTCTAAAACTGATTACCAAAGGCGATTTGTTAGGACAAACATCGATCTTAACCGAAGGAAAAGCTACTTTAAGTGCCGTTGCTGTTGAAGACATGCAGGTTTGTTTTATTCCGAAAAATGAAGTATTAGGCTTTATTGGCAACAACAAAAATTTTTCGTTTGAAGTTACAAAAGACGTTTGCCAAAACCTTAACTACGCAACCGATTTTGCCATAAACCATACACACAAAACCGTAAAAGAACGTTTAGCACAAGCTTTGCTCGATGTTTTAGATTCTGCCGGAACTGATGCAGAAGGATTTTTAAACCTGCAATTAAGTCGCGATGAAATTGCAAGTATGGTTGGAACTGCTACCGAAAGCTGCATAAGACTGCTTGCCGAATTAAAAAAACTGGGAATTATAGATTTAAAAGCAAAAAGAATAAAAATTTTAAAGCTGAACGAATTAAAAAGTTTAGCACAATAATTTTATAAAGCCTTTTAAAGTAAATGCTAATTTGTGTATTTTCGCATTATGATGAATACAAACGATACAGCATTTTTAACCGATTTTTTAAAAACGCCCAAACAAATAACAATTGTTCCGCACCGCAACCCCGATGGTGATGCTTTAGGTTCGTGTTTAGGTCTTTACCACGTTTTAATACAGCTTAACCACAACGTAAAAGTAATTTCACCGAACGAATTTCCTGAATTTATTTCTTGGCTTCCGGCTTCGGAAGAAGTTTTAGTTTTCGAAAAAAACTTCGATGCCTGCAAAACTTTTTTACAAGGAAGTGATTTGGTTTTTACGTTAGATTTTAATGCGTTGCACCGTGCAGGCGATCAAATGGGATCGTATTTAGAGAAACTGCGCAAACCGTTTGTAATGATTGATCATCATCAAATGCCCGATGCGTATGCAAAAATCACGGTTTCTGATACTTCTTTTGGATCAACCTGCGAATTATTATATCGTTTTTTAGAAGAATTAAATCTTCAACAATATATTAATAGAGATGCAGCAACATGTATTTATACGGGAATTGTAACAGATTCTGGTTCGTTTAAATTCGTAAAAACAACCGGCGATACGCACCGCGTAGTTGCAGATTTGATTGATTTAGGTGTAGATAACCCAAAAGTACACAATTCACTTTTCAGCACGGCATCGTTCAATCAGTTGCAATTATTGGGCAGAGCGCTACAGCATTTAAAGGTAATGCCCGAAAAAAGTACGGCGTACACATTTCTTTCTCAAGACGATTTAAACGAATTCGATTATCAGAAAGGCGATACCGAAGGAATTGTAAATTACGGATTATCTTTAAAAGGAATTAATCTGGCGGCAATATTCATCGAAAATAAAGAAGAAGGAATGATTAAGATTTCTTTTAGATCTGAAGGTGAGTTTGATGTAAACGAATTTGCCCGCAGTTATTTTAACGGTGGCGGACATATTAATGCAGCCGGCGGAAAATCGTTCGATACCTTGGAACAAACCGTTCTAAACTTTGAAACCATTTTAAACAATATCAACAAACAGTAATATGAAAAAAATAATTGCATGTTTTGCCTTAACCGGCTTATTGTTTGCCTGTAAACAGCCCGAGCCTCGCAAACCGGTGAGTTACAGTTCGGGAACTTTTATAAAGGAATCTGTTCAGCGAAACAAGAATATTGTTCAAGACGAAGAAAAACTGATTCAAAACGTCATTAAAAAAGATTCGGCTCATCATTATTACCAATCAACTTTAGGATTTTGGTATAAATACGATGTTGCTGTTACGACAGACAGCTTACTTCCTAAAAAAGGAGATATTGTTAAATTAGATTTTGAAATTTACGACATCAATAGCAATTTAATTTATACAAAAGCCGAAACAACCCCAAAAGTTTACGCAGTAGATAAGCAGGAAATTATGGTTGGTTTGCGCCACGCCGTAAAATTAATGCACAAAGGCGAAACGGTTTCGTTTATATTTCCATCGCACATGGCATATGGCTATTTGGGCGATAAAGAAAAAATTGGAACCAACGTTCCGCTAATCTGTAAAGTAACCCTTAACGATATTAAACCAGAATAAAAAATGAAAAAACTATTATTTGCTTTTGCGTTAATTAGCACGCAAGCTTTTGCACAAACCAAGTTAGCCGATGGTATGTACGCAAATTTTGTTACCAAAAAAGGTACCATTACCACCCAACTATATTACAATGAAACGCCGTTAACCGTAGCAAATTTTGTTGCTTTGGCAGAAGGAACACATCCGCAGGTTAAATCAGAATACAAAGGAAAACCTTTTTATAACGGATTGAAATTTCACCGCGTTATTGCTAATTTTATGATTCAGGGAGGCGATCCTAAAGGCGATGGATCTGGAGAACCGGGATATTTATTTGCAGATGAAATTGTTCCAACTTTGAAACATGATGGTCCTGGAGTTTTATCTATGGCAAATCGCGGACCAGCAACAAACGGATCGCAATTTTTTATTACACATGTTGCTACGCCTCATTTAGATGGTCGTCATACCGTTTTTGGAAAAGTTGTTGATGGACAAAAAATTGTGGATGCTATTGAACAAAACGATGTTATTGAAAAAGTAGAAATCGTTCGTGTAGGAAAAGATGCTAAAAAATTCAATGCTGCTAAAACATTTACAGAGACTTTAGAAAAAGCAAAAAAAGCAGATGAGCTTAAAAAGAAACAAGCAGAAGCTTTAAAAATCGAATCAAAAAAAATGTTCGATGATTATCTTGCAAAAGCAACGGCATATCCATCGGGAATTAAAATGTATGTTGTAGAAAAAGGTGCAGGTATCAAACCAACCGAAGGTGAAAACATTCATTTTGATTATGCAGGATATTTAGCAGACGGAACTTTGTTTGATACAGGTATTGAAGCTTTGGCAGAAAAACACGGAATTTTAAATCCGCAAAGAAAAAACGCAAACGCTTACCAGCCTTTAGATTATACTTTTGGAAATAAAGGTGGATTTATTGAAGGAATGACCGAAGGCTTATTACAATTGAACAAAGGAGATAAAGCATACATCTTTATTCCATCGAATTTAGGATATGGCGAACGCGCTATGGGACCAATTCCAGCAAATTCAAACCTAGTTTTTTACGTAGACATCAAACCTTAATTACTATAAAATGAAGAAAATTTTAGCATTAGCTGTATTAACGGCAACCTTATTTACAGCGTGTAAAAAAGAAGAAGAAACCAATTTACCAGAAGGCTTATATGCCGAAATAACAACGAACAAAGGAACAATCACAGCTCAATTAGAGTATGAAAAAGCTCCGTTAACGGTAGCTAACTTTGTAAGTTTGGCAGAAGGTAAAAACCCGTTTGTTGAAGCAAAATTCAAAGACAAACCTTTTTACGACGGATTGACTTTTCACCGCGTTATTGCAAACTTTATGATTCAAGGTGGTGATCCATCAGGAACAGGCGAAGGCGGACCAGGTTATAAATTTGCTGATGAATTCCATGCAGATTTAAAACACGACAAACCGGGTATTTTATCTATGGCAAATGCCGGACCAACAACAAACGGTTCGCAATTTTTCATTACGCACGTTGCTACGCCACATTTAGATGGTATGCATAGTGTTTTTGGTCATGTTATTGAAGGGCAAGAAATTGTTAACACCATTGCACAAGGCGATAAAATAGAAACCATAAAAATTATTCGTTCGGGCGATAAAGCAAAAGCTTTTGATGCGGCTAAAGTTTTCAAAGAAAAACAAGAACAAGCTAACAAAGTTCCAAACGAAACAAAAGCGGTTTTAGAAGATGCAAAAACAAAAGCTACTACTACTAACAGCGGTTTATCTTATTATATTTTTGAAAAAGGAAACGGCGAAAAACCAAAGCAAGGCGACAAAATTAATGTGGCGTATGCAGGATATTTTGAAGACGGACGTTTGTTTGATACCAGTTTAGAAGATGTTGCAACAAAGTACAATGTATTAAATGCACAGCGCAAAGCAGCAAACCAATACATTCCAATTCCTTTTGAATATGGTCAGAAAACAGGAATGATACCAGGTTTTATCGAAGGTATCGAACAATTGGGCATTGGTGACAAAGCGTACATCTTTATTCCATCGCATTTGGGTTATGGCGAACAAGGTTATCCTGGTGCCATTCCACCAAACACAAATTTAATTTTTGAATTGCATATTTCAAAATAATATAAAAGAGGCTTTTGCCTCTTTTGCTTTTAAATTCCTAATCTATCCTTAAAAATCAACAATGAACAAAAACTATTTAAAATCTGCCTTTTTACTTTCGTTTTCTGTATTAAGTCTATCTGTTTCAGCACAGAATAAATTTCAGCAAAACAAGCAATCTATCTATAGCGAAATCATCAATGAAGTTGAAAATAACAGTCAGCTTGAAAATTTGGCATTTGAACTTTTAGATGAAATTGGTCCGCGTTTGGTAGGATCTCCCGAAATGCAACAGGCTCACAATTGGGTTGTTGACACGTACAAAAAATGGAATATTTCTGCTGAAAATGTTGCTTATGGCGAATGGAAATCATGGCAGCGGGGCACAACACAGATCGAAATGACACATCCGAGAATTAAATCCATAGACGGAATGCAGCTTGCTTGGAATGCCAATACTAAAAAAGCAATTGAAGCAGAAGTTGTTGCGATGCCACTTTTTCAATCTAAAGCAGAATTTGAAACATGGGCTAATTCGGTTAAAGGAAAAATCGTCTTAATTTCTCCATATCAAAAATCAGGCAGACCAGAAAATCAGTGGAAAGAACACGCAACCGAAGAAGATTTTACATCGTTCAAAAAAGAAAAAAGCGATGATTTAACCGCTTGGAACAACAGTATAAAAATGACCGGAAAAACTACACGCGAAATCGTTGAATATTTAGAAAAGAAGGGCGCTGTTGGCTTTGTACAATCGTTTTACACTGGTACAATGGGCAGCAACCGTATTTTTTATAGTTTTGCTAAAAACACACCAATGGTTGATGTTAGTTTAGAAGATTATGGTTTGCTTCATCGTTTAGAGGTTCATGGAAAAGCTCCGAAATTAAAGATTAATACGCAATCTAAAAATTTAGGAACAGCTAAAACCTTTAATACAATTGCGACGATTCCCGGAAAAACTAAACCAAACGAATATGTAATGCTTTCGGCACATTTAGATTCTTGGGATGGCGCGCAAGGTGCTACCGATAACGGAACGGGAACTATTTTAATGATGGAAGTTGCCCGTTTAATTCAGAAATATGCTCCGAATAACGACCGAACCATTGTAATTGGACATTGGGGAAGCGAAGAACAAGGGTTGAATGGTTCACGTGCATATATTATGGATAACCCAACCGAAGTTCAAAAAATAAAAGTCCTTTTTAATCAAGACAGCGGAACCGGTCGTATCAATTACATTGGCGGACAAGGTTTTACACAGGCTTATAATTATTTAGGAACCTGGTTACAGAATGTTCCTGAAAACAACAGAAAACACATTAAAACCGATTATCCGGGAATGCCGCAAGGTGGCGGAACAGATAACGCATCGTTTGTAGCTGCAGGTGTTCCGGCTTTTAACTTAGGAACTCAAAATTGGGATTACGGTCAATACACTTGGCATACCAACCGAGATACCTATGATAAAATTGTTTTTGAAGAATTAGAGCGAAACGTAATTACAACTACAATTTTAACTTTAGAAGCCGCAAACGATCCCAACGAAATATCAAACGAAAAAAGAGTTTTACCAGCAACTACCGAATGGCCAACAATAAAAGAGCCAAAACGAAATTCTAAAGATTATTAAAAAAAAAAACACGCTTAAACAAGCGTGTTTTTTAATGCTTTATTGTAAATGGCTTCGTATAGTGGAACAATTTTATCTACACTGAAGTTTTTTGAATGCGCATACGCTTGTTCTTTAAATTGTTGCAGCGTAACATCATCTTTTAAAATTTCTATAGCGTGTTGAACCATTCCGTCTATATCACCAATGTTGTCCATAAAACCGGAAACACCTTGAACATTTACTTCGGGTAATCCGCCGGTGTTCGATGAAATCACGGGAACTTTATTTGCCATGGCTTCTAATGCTGCCAAACCAAAACTTTCGGTTTCGGACGGAAGTAAAAACAAATCGGAATATTTCAGAATACTGTCGATCTCTGATGAATTTCCAAAGAAAATCACTTTATTCTCAATGCCTAATTCTTTTACTAATTCTTCAGCTCCCAATCGTTCCGGACCATCGCCCACCATCATTAGTTTTGCAGGCATTTCTTTCTGAATACCGTTAAAAACCTTCACAATATCTAAAATTCGTTTCACTTTTCTAAAGTTACTAACGTGTGTAACGATTCGCTCGCCATCTTCTGCAAACAAATTCCGTTTACATTGTACATGCGTAACATTTTTATCCTCGATAAAATTCGGTATAACGTGTATATCTTTGGTAGTATCGAACAATTCATAAGTCGATTTTTTCAAATCTGCCGAAACCGAAGTCACATAATCAGACTGGTTGATACTGAAACTTACTGCGGTTTTGTAAAACGGATGGTTTCCTACCAACGTAATATCGGTACCGTGCAAAGTGGTTACCATAGGCAGCGAAATGCCTTGTTCTGCCAACATTTGTTTTGCCATATAACCTGCAAAAGCGTGTGGAATGGCGTAATGTACGTGCAAAAGATCGATACCGTATTCTTTTACCGTATCAACAATTTTGCTTGACAAAGCCAACTCATAAGGCTGATAGTGAAACAAAGGATATTCGGGTACCACAACTTCGTGGTAATGAATATTTTTATTTAAAAGCGCCAGACGAACCGGCTGACTGTAGGTTATAAAATGTACTTCGTGATTGCGTTTTGTTAATTCAATACCTAATTCTGTTGCTACTACTCCACTTCCTCCGAAGGTTGGATAGCAAACTATGGCTATTTTCATATTTAAATGTGGAAAATTAATTATTTTAAAGCATCGTAAATTACCTGCTGTATATCTTCTCTTGTATTTGCTTTTGAAAGCTTGTTGTCATCGGCACTTGGAAAGGTTCTGTTCGATAGAAAAACGTAAATTAAATCGTTTTCCGGGTCTGCCCAAGCCATTGTACCTGTAAATCCTGTGTGACCAAAACTTTGTTTTGAAGCGCAACCGCATGTTGGTCCGCTTTTACCTAATTGTGGTTTATCAAAACCCGCTCCTCTCCTATTTCCTTCCTTGCAATAATAACAAGTATTAAAATCGTTTATGGTTTTTTGCGATATGATTTCTTCGCCGTTAAACTTGCCTCCGTCTAAAAAAAGTTGCATCATTTTAGATACGTCCAACGCATTGCCGAACAATCCTGCATGACCTGCAACACCACCAAACATGGCAGCTCCCATATCATGCACATAACCTTGAACGGTTGTGTAACGATAATAATTATCGATTTCGGTTGGAGCGATCTGCGATAAATCGAATTTTGTCTGCGGAAGATACGTTAAGGTCTTCGCTCCGATTTTCTCGTAAAAATATTCATTAACCAGTTCGTTCAAAGGCTTTTTGTACGATCTTTCAACAATCTCTGATAATAAAATGAAATTTAAATCGCTGTACTTGTATTCTTTCTTCCCTAATTTTGATTCTGCAATGGTTTCAATGATGTTTTTTTTGTAATCTGATTTTAAAAACAGATTATCGTTTATCTGCAAATTAAATTCTTTTGAAAATGTTGGTTGATACAAATCGGCCTTCGGTTTTCCGTTACTGTCTAACGTTTCTTTGTAAAACGGAATCCACGCTACCAAACCCGAATTATGTGTCAATAATTCTTTAACACTTATGTTAGCTTTGTCGGTTCTTTTAAATTCAGGTAATAAATCGCCTAATTTCTGCTCGAAACGCAGCTTTCCGTCATCGTACATTTTCATGACCATTGGCAGTGTTCCCAACATTTTAGAAAGCGATGCTAAATCGTAAATCGTTTGATTGGTAACCGAAACATTGTCATTATACGTCATTTTTCCAAACGATTTATTATAGACAATTTTACCGTTACGTGCCACTAAAACCTGCGCTCCCGGTGTATATTTATTCTTAATTGCAGTATTAACCAAAGCATCAATTTCTTTCAACTTCGCTTCGTTAAAACCTTCTTCGCTAGCACGACCGTAACGAATATTTTTATTTGCTTTTACATCAATTCCATCGCCTTCTTTGAAGAATTTGCCGATAGAAACCGGCAATTTTCCTGTTGCAGGCTGCATTCCAAAAAGAACGTCGGTCACTTTTCTGTGTGCGATTACGTTATTCTGATATCCTAAAACAACCGCTTCAAACTTCGAAAAATCCTTAACCGCACTTAACGCATACGGTTTTACAAACGATACAAAAATAGATTTATTGGTGTTGGCGATATTATCAAGCAACGTAATTTCGTCCGGAGTCATATCGTGTTTTTTCCAAACTCCGTCTGCTTTGTGATAACCTACAATAACCAAATCGAACGCTTTTAAATCTTCCAAATGATCTTCGATCTGATAATGATTAAAAACCGTAACCGGCTGGTTTGCTTGCAACGCATCAATAAAAGTATCATTTACATCGTCCCCCAATTTTACATAGGCAATATTCTGCTGTTTGCTGCTGTTAAAAGGCAACGTGTTCTTATTGTTTTTTACAACGGTAACAATATTTTCGTACAGTTTATAGCTTAAATCGGTATATTCCGGTTTGTTTAAATCTTGATATAAATTTTTAGTTTCAATTGGTTTGTAGTTGTTTAAACCAGCTTTGTATTTGTAAAGTAAAATCTTTTTAACCGAATGTGCCAAACGATCTTCGGTAAACTCGCCTTTTGCAAACGAATCATTAAATTTCTGAATTGCCAATGGAACGTTCTCTGCAAAAAGCAACACATCGTTTCCTGCCAAAAATGCTGCCAGATCAACTTCTCCTGGAGATTTGAAATTCGCAACGCCTTTCATATTTAAGGCATCGGTAAAAATCAGCCCTTTAAAATTTAAATCGTCTTTTAAAAGATTGGTTATGGTATTGTATGACAATGATGTTGGAACATCCTTTTTAGGTTCTAACGCAGGAACCGACAAATGTGCCACCATTACGGATGCTAAGCCTTCTTTTATCAGTTTTTTGTAAGGGTATAGTTCGATATTATCTAATCTTCTTTTATCGAAATCGATGTTCGGAAGTGCGTGATGCGAATCGGTTGCGGTATCGCCATGCCCAGGAAAATGTTTTGCTGTTGCAAACACTTGATTTTCTTGCATTCCGCGCATTAATGCTACTGCTTTATCAGCAACATTTTCTTTAGATTCACCAAAAGATCTGTTTCCGATGATAGGATTTAGCGGATTGATGTTGACATCTACAACCGGTGCAAACATAAAATGAATGCCCATACGCTTAGATTGTGCTGCCATCTGCGTTCCCATTTGTTCGATCAAATCATTTTTCTGAACGGCACCCAACGTCATATTCCATGGATAAACATAAGTAGAATCTAACCTCATTCCCAATCCCCATTCGGCATCAATCCCAACAAACAAAGGTAATTTTGATGCTTGCTGTAATTTATTGATCATGTGTGCCTGACGCCCAGGACCACCTTGAAAGAAAATGACACCACCAATATTTTTAGTTTTCACTAAATCTAAAAGTTCTTGAACATGCTTTTCATCACGATTAGAATAAGCTGCCACCATGAAAAGCTGCCCCACTTTTTCATCGAACGACATTTGGTTGTAAACACTATCTACCCACTTTTGTGCAGGCTGAAATTTTTGTTTGGGTTGTGCAAATATTGTTAAGGGAATATATAAAAACGCTAACCAGATTTTTTTCATAACTGTTAAAAATAAAACATCATCAAAAATAAACTTTTGAACATGAAATTAATAATATAAATTCGGAATTTTCCGTTAAAAAACTTAACTATACATTTACAAGAAAAATGACAAACGATTTCCAACAGATACAACTAGAACTTTCACAATTAACCGATAAAAATATTACCAATTTTGCTACAGACGCTGAATGTTTGGAATATTCTGGCTGTAGTTTTAAATTGGATGATCTAAAAGTAAAATTTCGCCAAGCAAAGGTGACTCCGAAAAAAGTTGGTTTGTTCGTAACCCTTTGGCAACGAAATAACGAAAACAAAACCGAACCTTTGAGTGTAAATGATCCGTTTGATTTTTATATTATCGCTGCACAACAAGAAGATCATTTCGGTTTTTTTATTTTTTCGAAAGATATTTTAAGTGAGAAAAACATACTAATAAACAGTAAAAAAGAAGGAAAAAGAGGCTTTAGAGTTTATCCCGATTGGACAGAAACTGAAAACAATCAGGCAACAAAAACCAAAGCATGGCAAACCAATTATTTTATCAATTGTAGCCAAAACAACCATATAATAAGTGAGAAGCTAAATAATTTGCTGAACAAATCATAAAAAACACTAACTTTGTACCACAAAAAATAAGCAATAAAATGTAAAAAACAATTTCTTTCAGACTTTCAAAAGCGGTAAACCACAAAATGGTTCGCTGTATTGTTACATCTTCAACGAAAGAAATCATGCTTATTATTCAAAACTTATCCTATACACATCCAAACAAGGATTTACTTTTCGGCAACATAAATCTTACAGTAAATTCAAGCGAAAAAATCGCACTAATCGGCAACAATGGTTCCGGAAAATCAACTTTGCTAAAAATAATATCAGGTTTGCTAAAGCCTTTAAGCGGCTCGCTTAATATTAATTCAAAACCCTATTATATTCCACAGATTTTCGGTCAATATAATGACTTTACTATTGCTGAAGCTTTAGGAATCGATAAAAAACTGACTGCCTTACATGAAATTTTAAAGGGAAATATTTCAGAAGAAAACTATGAAATATTAAACGACGACTGGACTATCGAAGATCGTTGTAATGAAGTTTTGAAGCATTGGAAGTTAAATGATCTGGATTTATCGCAAAAAATGGAAACGTTAAGTGGCGGACAAAAAACAAAGGTTTTTTTAGCAGGGATTTCGATTCATAAACCCGAACTGATTTTACTGGATGAACCCAGCAATCATCTCGATTTTGAAAGTCGCGAACTTTTGTACGATTTTATCAGATTTACCAAAAGCACGCTGATTGTCGTAAGTCACGATAGAAAACTACTGAATATTCTGAATAAGGTTTGCGAATTAACAAAGAACGGAATTACTGCTTACGGTGGAAATTTCGATTTTTATACCGAACAGAAACAGATCGAAAAAAATGCATTGGCTCAAGATATTCACAGCAAAGAAAAAGCATTGAAGAAAGCCCGTGAAAAAGAACGCGAAACCATTGAACGTCAGCAAAAATTAGACAGCAGAGGAAAAGGCAAACAAGAAAAATCGGGTGTTGCCAAAATAATGATGAATACGCTACGAAATAACGCCGAAAACAGTACGGCGAGGCTAAAAAGTGTTCACACAGAAAAAATTGGAAACATTAGAGACGAGCTTCAAGACTTACGATCAGCTGTAGTATCAACTGAGCAAATGAAATTCGGTTTTAACAGTTCAGCGCTTCATAGAGGAAAAGTACTTTTTACGGCAGAAAATATAAATTTCAAGTACGAAACCAGCGTTTTTATATGGAAGACTAATTTAAATGTGCAGATTTTAAGTGGATCGCGCATTGCAGTAAAAGGCAGTAATGGATCTGGTAAAACAACTTTTATAAAAATACTTTTAGGAAGTTTGAAACCGCAACACGGAACCGCTTTTCGAAAAGAAAGTAAATCAGTTTATATTGATCAGGATTATTCTTTAATCAATAACAACTTAAAAGTGTATGAACAAGCTCAACAGTTTAATACTTTTAATTTGGAAGAACATGAAATAAAAATCAGACTGAATCGTTTTTTATTTCCACAAAATACTTGGGATAAACCTTGTAGCGCTTTAAGCGGTGGCGAACGTATGCGTTTAATGTTATGCTGCTTGAGCATCGGTAGTCAATCGCCGGATATTATTATTTTAGATGAACCAACCAACAATCTGGACATTCAAAATATAGAAATTCTTACCAACGCAATTAACGATTATCAGGGAACATTAGTAGTAATATCACACGATGAAACTTTTTTAGAGCAGATAAATATTGATCAAATAGTGAATTTGTAGAATGTTATTAAATAAAAACTCCTCTTTAAAATAATAAAGAGGAGTTTTTTATAATTGATAAACTATCTGTTCTTAAACAATCAAACTTCCAACCAAAACGGAATGTTCTGTTTTAATTAGAACATCCGCTTTATCTTTATTTTCAATCAGTAATAAATCAGTCTTTTTTAAATCGATTTTTTCATTATTTACCTCAATAGAAGTATCATTTAATGCGAAAAGGAAAATAAATGATTCGTTTAATTGAACCGTATCTTTTAAAAAGAATACATCTGCTTCCTCTAAATTTTTACTTACCATTAAATTAAAATCGTTTCCTTTTGTGTAAGAAATAATATCACTGTTCGAATCAAATTTAAAAACATCATTTGGAGTATAACTTTCTTTTTTTCCGTTATTGTTTATATTCAGATCATTATCTAACATCACTAAAAATCGTTGATAATTGTTGAACTTTGTAAAGGTAGATGGAACTTTTTTAATGGTTGCTACACTTATCCTAAACAAAAAATCGCGGTTTGCATACAATGTCTTTTCCGGATAAATGTAATATTCAAATGTTTCGCCACCATCCCAAATTGTTGGAATTAGCGTATCTTTTGAAATTTTAGTAATTTTCATTTCTTCAAAGCATTAAATAATTTCCATTTTTTTCATAATAAACGTAGCGTTTTTATTTTGACAAATGCCTTCTTTTAACTTGTAATCAAAATGGAGTTCGTTATTGATAATCTCAACTTCAAAACACTTATTTTCCATAGTTTCCAAGTGATTATCGGTAGTTTTACAAACTTCTAAATCGTGTGTAGCAATCATTCCTGTGACATTCAAATTGTGCAGTTTTTCAATCACACCAACCGTTCCTGTTTTCTTATCATCGGAATTTGTTCCTTTTAAAATCTCATCTAACAATACAAAAATTGGTTGTTTTTCAGCTTCGGTAACAATTTGCTTTAGGCGTTTAACTTCGGCAAAAAAGAATGATTCACTGTCGGATAATGAATCTGTCAATCTCATAGAAACCCACAACGGCAGTGGATAAACGACTGCTTGTTTGGTATCGATCGGTGCGCCAGCGTAACTCAACACCAAATTAATTCCAACGGTTCGCAGAAAAGTACTTTTACCACTCATGTTGCTTCCCGTTAAAATCACAAATCGTTTCTGGCTGAAATCAATCGTATTTCGTACCCGTTTATCCTTTGAAATCAGCGGATGTCCTAAATCTTCCATCATAATTTGGTTCGATGCAATGGTTGGATACTGATATTCCGGATTATTGTATGCAAAATTCGCCAAACTATTCAATGCCTCTACTTCACCAATAATTTGCATGAAATGCCATAATTCTAGCTGATGATTATCTTTCCACTTCAACAATTTTTTATAGACCCAAAAATGATATTGAA
This sequence comes from Paenimyroides ummariense, assembly GCF_900115115.1. GTDB lineage: Bacteria > Bacteroidota > Bacteroidia > Flavobacteriales > Flavobacteriaceae > Flavobacterium > Flavobacterium ummariense. Next base: position 56,348 of record NZ_FOVI01000011.1, on the reverse strand, counting down.
AAGTTCCGTTTAAAGCGATAAAGACGAATAAATTGGCAATGGTATTTAGTTTTTCAAAGCAATTTGCCAGATTGGTAACGATTTGATAAGCCGTTTTTTGGTTTGATTGCATTTTGGACTGAAGATCGTTTAAATAAACCGATTGAAATTTTTCGGTTTCAAACGCGTGAAGCATTTTTGAATATTGCTGTAAACTGTTGGCAATTCGATCACTTTTACCGATTTCTTTTAAAATATGTTGACTAAAATATCCTATCAACAATAAATTCAACGTGAAGAAAAACACCGTTAATTTTGAAAACACAGGATGCCAGTTGAACACCGATCCAGCGATTGAGATCAATAAAAGTATAGGAATTAAAACAGTGAAAAACTGCATAAAAGCTTTTGGTTTCTCAGAAATAGTTTCCGTCCAATTTTTTATTGCAAGATCTTCTTTTTCGGTAGTTCCTGCCAACAATGATAAGGTTTGAAAATGCTGACGAAAATTCAATTTTTGTGATAGTTCTTTTACAGCTTCTTGCTTTTTTAGTATTGATGCTTCTGTAGGGATTTCCTGTAAACTTTTTGCTAAGGCATCTTTTCCTAAAAAAGTTCCGGTACGATTGGTAAACTGAAAGATTGAATTAGATCCAAACAAATCTAAATCGTACGAAAAAGCATGTTGCGGATTTTGATATTCAACACCATTATTAAACTGATGATTGCCTTCTAAAAAAGAAATTTCATCGGTATTTATCTGCTTCAACGTTTTATGATACGCAATTTTTGACTGTACTTTTAAATAAATATTTACAACAATTATAAAGACAATAATGAGCGCTAACGCAACAAATCCGTACAAATGATTTTTTTCATACATCATTAAATACAGAAAATAAATTGCTACCAAAAGCAGCATAATTCTACTGTAACTTAATATGTTATTTTTATTTGATAATTTTTTAAGAATCTCTGTCTGTTTTTGGCTTATAGTAGCGTACATATTTTGGTTTTAAAATCGACTAAAATTACGCACAAAAAAACCATCTCGCAAATGAGATGGTTTTTAGTTTATCTTTTAATATTACTATTAATATGGTTTTTGTGCAAATTGTAAAGTAATTATTTCACTATCAACAAAACCTGCGCGTCTGGCTTGTACTTTTAAAGTTGCAATTGTTGTATGTGTATAAGTATTTCCATTAATTTTAACACCGTCTACATAATAGACAACATCAGCAATTGTAGTAGAACCACTTGTTGTAGTAAACTTTACTGGTCCTTTGCCCAATTCCTTAAAGTACATATTTTTATCTTTTATATACATTGCGTCAGTTGCTATTTTTAACTGCTGGTTCACATTAGGATTTGGGTTAGGCGTTGGTATTTCCATAACTGCATCGTCTTCTGAACATGAAGTAAATCCAGTTGTTGAGAATAATGCTATCGCGATAAAGAATAAGATCTTTTTCATTTTATTACATTAGTGGGTTAATTATTAAAATAAAGTTATAAAAATACAAAAATTATTCATTCATCAAAATTTTTATTCTACTTGCAGCGATATAAGATGCAATTATGCTTAAAATTAAGATAATTATAGTAACTACTGCTCCATTTTTCCAACGGAAGACAACAGGATAAGGAAAATCACCGTTAGCCTTAACAAAACCAAAATGTTGCTGCAGTAAAGTAATGGTAATTCCTAAAATCAATCCAATAATAACGCCGCCAACAGAAAGAATCAAACCTTGATAAAGAAAAATATGTTTTAGTTTTTTTTGCGAAAAACCAATATCATACAGCGTTTTAATATGGGCTTTCTTTTCAAGAATAATCATTATTAAGGCACCTGTTAAACAAAACAACGTAACAATAATAATTAACGTGAAAATAAGGTAAATTGCCAAACTTTCGGTTTTCAACATTTTATATAAACCTTCGTTTAACTGCGATCGGTTTTTGATTGTTTCATTCGGAAAAATATCTTTTAAAGCAGAAGTCAATTCTCTTTCTGAAGTTCCGTTTGTAAGCTTAAATTCAATTTTAGAAAATTCGTTTGCTTTAAAACCTAACAGATCTTTTCCAACATTAATATCGGCATAAATGTATTTGTTATCTGTATCGATATTATTTAAACTGTAAATTCCTGAAGGGTACAAAGGCAGTTTAATATAAGCATCTTCGGGCATCGTAATCATTCCTTTACCCGGTTTCATGGCTAAAACCTCTAAAAGTTTGTCGTTAGAATACATTCCAGCCGAAAGTTCATCGGCTAAAACATTCCCCATAACGGCATCATTCGTATTAGGCTGAATCCATTTTCCGTGTGGAATATTCTCTGTAATAGCAACCGTTTTAGGATAATTACTGTCAACGGCTTTTAAAATGGCAACGATCTGTTTATCGCCATAAGTAAAAATAACGCGATCCTCAATAATGTTTGAATAATTTGCAATTTTACCTAATGACTTCAGTTTTTCCTGTTGATCTATAGTTAAATTGATACTCTTTCCTTTCGATGGAAGCACCACCAAATCGGGATCAATTACATTGGTGAACGAAACCAACGAGTTTTCCAAGCCGCTAAAAACCGACAGTACCACAAACAAAGCCATACTGCTTACAATGATTCCGATAGCCGAAATTCGCGTAATAATATTTATGGCTTTCGTTTTACTTTTACTGAAAGCGTATCGTTTGGCTATGTAAAAAACGGTATTCAAACTTATTTTTTCTTTCTGCGAGCCAACAACTCACGGTTTTCAATTGGGTTTTCGTCGCCTTTTAAAGCATTATCGATCTTCTCTATATAATCCAAACTATCATCAACATAAAAAATAAGGTTCGGAACTTTTCGCAATTGATTTTTAACACGCTGCGCCAAATCATGCTTAATTAACGGAGCGTTAGATTGTATTGCCTTTAACAATTCGCCGGCTTTTTCGGTTGGAAAAATACTTAAATATACTTTGGCGATTGATAAATCGGTAGTAATATTCACTTTTGAAACCGTGATGATTAAGTTCGACACTCCGTTTTTACGAACTTCACCTTGTAATATATCAACTAGGTCGGCTTGTAATAAAGCCCCCATTTTTTTTTGTCTGTTTGTTTCCATTGTGCAAAAATACGAAATTCATACAGATATATATTTATCTTTACAGAAACAAAATTTTTAGTTTATGATGCGCAAAATTGAACATATTGGTATTGCTGTAAAGAGTTTGGAAGAATCGAACCTTCTGTTTGAAAAATTATTGGGACAGCCGGCTTATAAAGAAGAAGAAGTTGAAAGCGAAGGTGTAAAAACATCTTTTTTTATGAACGGACCCAACAAAATTGAACTTTTGGAAGCTACAAATCCTGATTCGCCAATTGCAAAATTTTTAGAAAAAAAAGGGGAAGGAATTCACCACATAGCTTTTGATGTGGAAGATATTTTGGTTGAAATTGATCGACTAAAAACTGAAGGTTTTACGGTTTTAAACGAAACACCTAAGAAAGGGGCTGATAATAAATTAGTTGCGTTTTTGCACCCGAAAACCACAAACGGAGTTTTAATTGAATTGTGCCAAGAGATAAAATAAAAAGCTTAAACTATTTGTAAAAAATAAGAATTTGGCTTAATATTGCACTCGCTAACGATAAGTAGCCGGTCCTATAGCTCAGTTGGTTAGAGCACCTGACTCATAATCAGGTGGTCCCTGGTTCGAGCCCAGGTGGGACCACAACAAACCAAAGTTGTAAAAATGCCGGTCCTATAGCTCAGTTGGTTAGAGCACCTGACTCATAATCAGGTGGTCCCTGGTTCGAGCCCAGGTGGGACCACTTTTATAAGCTTCACAGAAATGTGGAGCTTTTTTTATTTGGTTAGAGGTATTTTCTTAAGAGGTTACAAATTAAAAACAAAAAACCAGTAGTTTTCACTACTGGTTTTTTTATATCCTTTTAGAAATATTATTTAAAATCAGCGTCTGTTACGCCTTCATTTATTTTAATTTCTGATACTTTAAATTCTGCACCACCTAACATTGGCATAGTAAAAGTATGTGGAAGTTTAATTCCTTTTACTTCTTTGTAATCTTTGTAAGATGTTGTCATTTCAACTGTTTGTCCTTGAGCTTCCATTGTTTCTGAAGCAGCAATTTTTAATCCAGATGCTACACTGTAATAAACAGTTTCTTTATCTTTCTTTAAAACATAAGCTTCTTCACCATTAAAAGTTTCAATTCCTGATAATTCAAAAGTAGCAGCATTTTTAAGATCTTCTAATTCATCGAACAATTTAGCAGATGCTTGTGCTTCTTTTAACTCTTCACCTTTTAATTCTTGTTTTTGTCCTTGACCAGACATGTAACCCATTGTAGGAGTAATTACTTGTTTCATTAACTCCATACCCATTCCGTTTAAAGAAGCCATCATTTGCCCTTTCGCAGTTTGTTTTTGAGTCATAGTAATTTCCATTCCCTGCATAGATCCTTTAGCAATAGTAGAAACCGATTTAACTTCACTTAGTTTTTTCTCACCACCAATTGCTTTAATATGGTTTTCGATAACCGATTTTGAAGTTACACCCGCCGGAGCTGCTTTTTTGAAAACTGGCTTTTCTACCGGGTTTGCATAACGATCGTAGTAATTTACCGGGTATCCTAAACGATCTAAAGTACCAGCTACATCGGCACCTTTACCAACAATTACAATACGCTGGTTATCTTTCTTAAAGTAAGTATTTGCTACACGTTGTACATCGGCAATTGTTACAGCTTGAATGTTTTTAATGTAGTTTTCATAGAAATCTGCAGGTAAACTTTGCGTTTTTGTTCTTAATGCAAAACTTGCAATTGTACCAGGTTTTTGCGTTTCCATTACAAAGTTTCCAATGTATTTTGCTTTAGCAAGATCTAATTCTGCCTGAGTTACAGGTTGTGTTCTGATCTTTTGTAATTCGTTTACAAATTCAACCACAGCAGAATCGGTAACTACGTTACGAACCGATGCAGATGATGTAAATTTAGAAGTGTATTTACCTGAACCTAATGAAGAATAAGCTCCATACGTCCATCCGTGTGCTTCACGTAAGTTTAAGAATAAACGACCTTCGCCACCACCACCAAGAATTTGGTTAGCAATTAAAGCGGCAAAATAATCTTTATCTGTTAATTTTAAATTTACGGTGTTAACTAAAGCAATTTCAGACTGAACCGCATTTGGCATGTCAACAAAATCAATTTGTGTTTTTGCAACGTTTACTGGCTCTGGATATTTAGAAACCGGTGCAGATGCTTTTTTCCAATTTTTAAATAATTTCTCTACTTGTTTTTTAACGTCTTTAAACTTCACGTCACCAACAACTACTAAATAAGCGTTTTCTGGTACAAAGTACGATGCATAGTTTTGTTTAACGTCTGCCAAAGTAACATTGTTTAAAGATTGTTCTGTGATAAATTCACCTGTTGGATGGTTTGTTCCGAACAATAACGCATTGGTAACACGACTTGCTACTGAAGAAACCGATTTTTCATCTGATTTTAATCCTTCAATTGCTTGTTGTTTTGATTTATCGAATTCTTCTTGAGAGAATAACGGGCTTAAAGATCCTTCTGCCATTAATTCTAACAAACGAGAGCTGTATTTTGATAAACCGCTTGCAGATGCTCCGGTATTCCAAAAGTTAACGCTTGCTCCTAAGAAATCAATTTCATCGTTAAATTTTTCTTTAGATGTTTTTGCTGTTCCGTTACCAACAACAGCACTTGTTAAGCTTGATACACCTGCTTTTGCTCCTTCTACATAAGGTGGTGTATCAATAGTTAACATATAACTTACACGTGGTAATTTGTGATCTTCTACCACCATTACCTTTAACCCGTTTTTCATGGTAAACTCTTGCGGTTTTTGTACATGAACCGTTGGCATTGGACCTGGTTGCGGTTGCGGGCGTTTTATTTGAGCTTCGGCACTAATAGTTAGTAACAAAGCTGATGCGAATACTAATATTTTTTTCATTTTGTTTACTTTCTTATTTAGCTGAATCTTCTTTTGCTGGTACGTAATCTAATAATAAACGAGCATTGCTTTGTAAATACTTTTTAGCAACATCGCGAATTTCTTCTCTTGTAATTGAACGGTAAATTTCGATTTCTTCGTTAATTAAATTGATATCGCCGTACAATAAATAGTTGGTAGCCAAGTTCTCTGCCAAGCCTTCTAAATCTGAATTTTGGCTTACATAACGGTTTTCAAAATCGTTTTGTAATTTTTGGTAATCTCTTTCAGAAATTAACTCGGTTTGTAATTTAGTAATTTCAGCATCAATTTCTGTTTGTAAAGCCTCACGCGTAGTATCGCCCATTGGTAAACCAGCGATTAAGTACATACCGTAATCTTCTTGTGCGTAGTTAAATGCAAATAATTGTAATGCCATTTTTTTCTCGTCAACAATTTTCTTTTGCATTGGCGATGATTTTCCGCCAGAAAGGTAAGATGAAATCATATCCAAAACTCTTGCATCACGCGTTTTCATAGATGGTGTTCTATAAGCAGTGATGTACATTGGGATTTGAATGTTAGCATCGTAAGCCGTTGCATGAATTGTTTTGGTGATTGCATCTTCCTGAATGTTTACACGAGGAACAGCTGCTCCTTTTTTAATCACTCCGAAATATTTTTGTACTAAATCTTTTGTTTTTGCAAACTCGATATCACCAGCAATTACTAAAACAGCATTGTTAGGTACATAGAATTTTTTGTTGAATGCCTGAAACTCTTCTAAAGTAGCAGCATCTAAATGATCCATAGAACCAATTGGCGCCCAACGGTAAGGGTGTTTTTTGAAAAGATTTTTCTTAACCTCAGTGATCCAGTTTCCGTAAGGTTGATTATCAACACGTAAACGTTTTTCTTCTTTTACAACTTCGTTTTGCGTATCAACACCAATTTGGTTGATAACTGGTTGTAATAAACGATCAGATTCCATCCAAATAGCCAATTCTAAATTGTTCGATGGAAATACCTCATAATAGTACGTACGGTCATCAGATGTATTAGCGTTGTTGTGCCCTCCGTTAGAAGTTACCAACTTAAACCATTCACCTCTTTCAATATTTTCGGTACCTTCAAACAAAAGGTGTTCAAAAAAGTGCGCAAAACCAGTACGCTCTGGGTTTTCATCTTTTGCACCTACGTGGTACATTACAGAAGTAACTACAACAGGCGCCGATTTGTCTTGATGTAAAACTACATGCAAACCATTGTCAAGTGTATACTCTTCAAACTCAACTTTCTGTGCAACTGCAACACTACTAAGTAAAAGTGCAGACGCTAAAGCCGTTAAAGATTTTCTCATAACTTCGATTTAAATTAATTTGATTTTTTAATTAGTGCGCAATTTCGTGATTTTGTTACATTTATATTTGTATTTTTTTTACTATTTTTATTTTGATCGATTAATTTTTTAAAAACGAAGTACTTACATTTGATTTATAGATATTTTTTGTATATTTGCACTCTTAAAATTAATCTTAATTTAATTGTTATGTACGCAATCGTAGAGATAGCAGGGCAACAATTCAAAGTTAGCAAAGACCAAAAAGTGTATGTTCACCGTTTGGCTGCTGAAGAAGGATCAAATGTAACGTTTGATAAAGTATTCTTAGTAGACAACGCAGGAGCTATTACTTTAGGCGCCCCAGCTATAACAGGAGCTTCAGTAGGAGCGAAAGTTTTAAAACACCTTCAAGGTGACAAAGTTATCGTTTTCAAAAAGAAAAGAAGAAAAGGATACAAAAAGAAAAACGGTCACAGACAAGCATTGACTCAAATCGTAATCGAGGGAATCACTATTTAATCTGTAACTAGAAAATATTAACAATTTTAAAAACCAAACATCATGGCTCACAAGAAAGGTGTCGGTAGTTCTAAGAATGGTAGAGAATCTGAATCGAAACGTTTAGGCGTTAAGATTTATGGTGGACAAGCAGCTATTGCTGGTAACATCATTGTAAGACAAAGAGGTTCAAAACATAACCCAGGTGAAAACGTTTACATGGGGAAAGATCATACTTTACATGCTAAAGTTGACGGAGTTGTACAATTCGTGAAAAAGAGAGATAACAAATCTTTCGTTTCTATTGTACCATTTGAAGCTTAATCTTCTTAGACAACAAAAATTAAAAGCATCTCAATGAGATGCTTTTTTTATTTTATAAATTTTGTAGTTTATCGTCCCACAATTGAATGATACAATTCTAACGCTTTACCGTCTGTTAACAACGAAATAAATCGGCACACATTCAACAATCGTAAATACAGACTTTCATTTTCGGTTTGATATTGTTCCGGCAACAATTTTAAAATCAGTTCGTCGTAATGTGTAGCTGTTCCGTTGAACTTATTGTTGGTTGCAGCAATAAATTTTTCCAATAACGTGTGCAGTACTTTATAACCAACCACCTCTTTTTCTATCACTTCTTTACTTTCGTAAACGTTTGATATACTTATGGTAATAATATCTTTCATTTGTGCCACATACGCACATTTATCTGTTAATGCAAACGGGAAATTTCCTTTTAAAATTTCTTCTTCGTTTTCCATAAACACACGCACCACATCGTTAATTAAACTGCCAATTGCCAAGGCACGCAAATAACTTACACGTTCGGCTTTTGTTTGCAGTTGCGCGTATTTTACCGAATTAATGTTGTCTTTTACAATCTTAATTAAAAATTCCAATGCGTGCTCCTCGGGAATCCAGCCTAAATTAATTCCGTCTTCAAAATCAATAATCGTGTAACAAATATCATCGGCAGCTTCTACCAAATACGTTAGCGGATGACGCAAATAACGCAACGTCTCCCCTTCTCTTTTCAATAATCCAAGTGTTTCGGCAACATCTGAAAAGCTTGATTTATCTGCCTGAAAAAATCCGTATTTTTTATCTGAAATTTCGTTGGTCGGTTTTTTAGGAAGACTCTCTTTTGGATATTTCGTAAAAGCACCCAACGTTGCATACGAAATTCGCAAACCACCTTCGGCACCCGGACGTGAATCGGTTAAAATATGAAATCCGTTGGCATTTCCTTCAAAATCAATCAAATCTTGCCACTGTGCCGGTTCTAAATCTAATCGAAACTGTTCGCCTGCTCCATGTTTAAAAAAGTCACCGATTGCTTTTTCACCCGAATGTCCAAACGGCGGATTTCCAATATCGTGACACAAACAAGCCGCGGCAACTATGGCTCCAAAATCATTTATCGTATAACCTAATTCTGATAATTCTGAATATTTTTCGATAATCTGTGCACCAGCCAACCGACCGATAGATCGACCAACAACCGAAACTTCCAAACTGTGCGTTAAACGTGTGTGCACAAAATCGGTTTTTGATAGCGGAATTACCTGTGTTTTATCTTGCAAACTGCGAAATGCGTTCGAGAAAATAATTCGATCGTAATCCACTTCAAAACCTATTCTTGATGGATTTTCGTTTTTACGTTCGCGAACTTTTGTATCGCCAAATTTTTTCAAAGAAAGTAACTGTTTCCAGTCCATTATGGTGTTTGTCATTTTTAAGACAATTGTTCGTTTATAATATTTTGTTTTACTTGTTTATAAAAATCGTCTTTCGCCTGCGCGTACGATACCTGATATAAACGTTTTTTGGGATGATACTTCTCTGGAATGGGAATTTTAAGGGTCTCATACAGATCATCTAATAATTCATTTGATGGTTTTTCGTACGAAATCTGCCATTCAAATCGGCGTTTTAACGCTTCATCAATCATGTGAACCTGATTGGTTGCTGCAATTAAGATCGATTTTTGCGGAAAATAATCCATCAACTGAATAATAGCATTTACCACACGTTTCATTTCCGAATTATCTTTATTATCATAATCGCGGATCTGCCCTAAAGAATCAAATTCATCTAAAAGCAAAACCATACTTTCGTACTGAGATTCTTTAAAAAGCAAATCTAAATTTTTAGCGGTTTCGCCCAATTTCGATGAGATGATGGTTGCCAGATTTACAATCATTAGTTTTTTGTTCAAATGATTCGCGATTACCTTCGCAGTCATGGTTTTTCCCGTACCGCTATCTCCATACAGCAACAATTTGTTTGAAATGGGTATTTTATACTGATCGAACAAATGCTTAAACTGCTGTTCGTGCAAAAACGCCATTAAATGACTTTTAATTTCGGGCGAAGCAATGAAATCTTCAAACGAAACGCTGCTTCTGTCGATATAATAATAACTACTCATTTTATATAGATTGTGTTCTTTTTAATCCTTTGTAAGCCATGAAAAACGCGCAAACCATTAAGATTGATGCCAAAATGAAAGGTGCGCCCGGAAATTTAAACGGAGCCGAATCGTGCGTAAAGAAATAAAAAATACTTGTCATTACCAACGGCCCAAAAGTAGCGGTTGCACTATTTAAGCTGGCTAATGTTCCTTGAATTTGCCCTTGTTCGTTTGGCGGTACATGATTAGTGATTTCGGACTGAATTGCCGGACCTGCCAAACCACCCAAGCAGTAAGGAATCAAGAATACAAAAACCATCCATTCTTGCGATGCAAATGCAATTAACATTAAACCTAATGAATTTATGGAATATCCTATTAAAATACTTTTTCCGTTACCTATTTTTGGGTTGACAAACCGAACCAAAACACCTTGAACAATTGCAACCAAAACACCAAGAACACCAAGCGAAATACCAACCATGCGTTCATCCCAATTGTATCGGTACATGGTGTAAAAGCTCCAATTTCCGTGAACGGCATGTGATGCAAAATACATAAAAAACATAGCTGCAACCAAACCTATAATGTTCGGGAACTTTTTTAATCGAGCCAAAGCACCGATTGGGTTTGCTGCTTTCCATTCAAAAATCCTGCGTCTTTCGGGCGTTAATGATTCTGGTAAAACAAAATATCCATAAACAAAATTCACAAAACATAAAACCGCTGCAGCGTAAAACGGAACTCGAGAACCAAACTGCCCCAATAAACCGCCAATTACCGGACCAATAATAAAACCAATACCAAAAGCTGCCCCAACCAAACCAAAGTTTTTTGCCTTGTTTTCGGGTGTACTAACATCAGAAATATAAGCCATTGCAGTAGAAATACTGGCACCGGTAATACCTGCAATAATTCTGCCCACAAACAACCAAGCAACCGTTGGTGCTAATGCCAAAACCAAATAATCGACCGCAAATGCCATTAAAGAAATCAACAAAACAGGTCTTCTGCCGTATTTATCAGACAAACTGCCCATTAAAGGGGCACACAAAAACTGCGTAAATGCGTATGCAAATGCCAGCCAACCACCTAATTGTGCCGCTTCGCTAATATCGGAATGATTTAACTCTTGCAAAAGCTTTGGAATTACAGGAATAATGATGCCTATACCTATAATATCGATTAACATTGTAATGAATATAAAACCAATCGCAGCTGATTTTTTGGAACTCATGTCTTTTAAAAATTAGAAAACAAAGCTACGAAAACGCAAGCACTTTTTATAAATTAGCGTTTTAAAGTATTGATATTTATTATGAGAATTTACACTTTATACTTTTGATTTTTTGTTTGATTTCCTGCAAAGACAAACAATTACAAACTGCCGAATTTGATGAATTAATTCATTATAAATTAGACACTTTAGCTGTTGATAAAATTGATATTAACGACATTTTATCTGGAGAAGTCATTCAAAATATATCTGACACATTAATTATTGATCAATTTACAGAATCTGGATTTGTGAAATCAGAAGTTAATGAATCTGATTATATAAAATTACACCAAGTATTAACATCTAACCAAAACACAAAAGACAACAGTTAATGTTTACCTATTTATCGTGATTTTTTAATTCTAAAAAAGAAGAATAAAACCGTAGGAATCTTTAAAATTTGTTTTGAATGTTCGCAGTTAAATTATCTCGATTCTTTTAGTAATGAGAAAAGATTGATGACAGATGAAAATGTTTTAACTATTGAAAAGTTGCTTCAATAAAAAAAGTCTTCCCAATTGGAAAGACTTTTTTGCAATATAAAAACAATAAAATATTATAGTTCTAAAGCTTTTTTAGGATCGTTGTTCATTAACAACTCCATTGGGTTTTCTAAAGCTTCTTTAACAGCTACCAAGAAACCAACAGACTCACGACCATCGATAATTCTGTGGTCATAAGATAATGCAATGTACATCATTGGAGCAATAACCACTTGTCCGTCTACTGCAACCGGACGTTCAATGATGTTGTGCATTCCCAAAATACCTGATTGCGGTGGGTTGATAATAGGTGTTGACAACATAGATCCAAATACACCACCATTAGTAATTGTAAAAGTTCCACCTGTCATTTCATCAACCGTAATTTGTCCGTCACGTGCTCTTGTTGCCAAACGCTTAATTTCTGCTTCAACACCACGGAAAGATAGTAATTCTGCATTGCGAACAACCGGAACCATTAATCCTTTTGGTCCAGAAACTGCGATTGAAATATCGGCAAAATCAAATTTAATTTGCTCTTGACCATCGATCATTGAGTTTACATCTGGATACAACTGTAATGCACGAGTTACCGCTTTTGTAAAGAACGACATAAAACCTAACGATGCATTGTGTTTTGCTTTAAACGCATCTTTAAATTCGGCACGTATTTTATTTACTTCGGTTAAGTTAACTTCGTTAAAAGTAGTTAACATCGCTGTTGTATTTTTAGCTTCAACCAAACGCTCTGCTACTTTTCTACGTAACATAGACATTTTTTTACGCTCTGTTCCACGAGGTCCGCCGGTTGGTGTTCCCATTGAAGGTGTTGCGTTTAACGCGTCTTCTTTAGTTACACGACCATCTTTACCTGTACCTTGAACAGATGCAGCGTCGATGCTTTTCTCGTCTAATATTTTTTTAGCAGCCGGCGATGCAGATCCTGTTGCATACGTAGCAGCTGGTGCAGATGCAGCAGCCGGAGCAGCTTTAACTTCTTCTTTTTTCTCTTCGGCTTTTGGAGCTTCAGCAGCTGGTGCACTACCCGATGGTTTTGCAGCACCTGTATCGATTAAACAAACTACCTGACCAACAGCCACAGCATCACCTTCTTCTGCTTTTAAAGTAATAATACCACTAGCTTCAGCAGGTAATTCTAAAGTTGCTTTGTCAGAATCAACCTCAGCAATTGCTTGGTCTTTCTCTACATAGTCTCCGTCTTTTACTAACCAAGTAGCAATTTCCACTTCTGTGATTGACTCTCCTGGCGAAGGAACTTTCATTTCTAAAATACTCATGAGTATATTAATTTAATTTTGTTTTTATTTAAAATGCGTTTCTAAAATTATAAATTTTTACCGAATACTTTAGCAATTGCTTTTGCATATCTTGCTTTAGATCGAACTGATGAACCTGCTGCCGGTGCAGCTGCTGGTGCTGGTGATGCCAAACGGAATTTAACCAAATCGAAATTCATTAGCATATAACCGTAAGCGCCCATGTTTTTAGGTTCTTCTTGTGCCCAAACGTAATCATCAACATTCGGGTACGAAGCTATTACTTCTTTTAATTTATCGTTATCTAACGGAAACAATTGTTCTAATCTTACAAAAGCAACATCGTTTCTGCCTAAATTTTCTTTTTCTGCCTGCAAATCGTAATAGAATTTACCTGAAACAAAAACCAGTGTTTTTACTGCCGATTTATCTTGAACCTTTGGATCATCTACAATTGTTTGGAACGATCCGTTTGTTAATTCTTCTATAGTTGAAGTAGCTTCCGGGTGACGCAACAATGATTTTGGCGACATAATTACCAATGGTTTTCTAAAATCAGTAACCATTTGTCTGCGCAACATATGGAAATGGTTTGCTGGCGTTGTACAGTTTGCTACATACATATTGTGGTTTGCACAAAGTTGCAAGTAACGCTCTAAACGTGCTGATGAATGTTCAGCTCCTTGGTGTTCGTAACCATGTGGCAATAACATAACAATTCCGTTTTGGTTGCCCCATTTATCTTCGCCAGCAGCGATATATTGGTCGATCATAATTTGAGCGCCGTTAGAGAAATCTCCGAACTGTGCTTCCCAAATGGTTAATGCTTTTGGATTTGCCATTGCATATCCGTATTCAAAACCTAAAACAGCATATTCTGATAAATGCGAGTTGTAAATACGCATTTGTCCGTTTTGCGATTTTATGTTGTTTAAAGGCACATATTCGTATTCTGTATCTTCTGTTTTAACAACGGCATGGCGGTGCGAAAACGTTCCGCGCTGAACATCTTGTCCTGAAAAACGCACATCATATCCTTCTGAAATTAATGTACCGTACGCCAATAATTCGCCCATTGCCCAATCTAAACGATTGGTTTCATAGTACATGGTGTAACGGTCTTTTATTAATTTTGATACTTTGCTTATAAATTTTTTATCGGTAGGTAACGCGGTTAATGCCGGTGCTACATCGTCTAACATTTCGCGTGATACTTTGGTATCATACGTTTGCAACATGCGGTTAACATCTGCAATGTGATATCCTTCCCACTCTTTCTGCATGAATGGAATCACAATTGCTTTTTCGGTTTCTTTAGCTTCAGCCAGGTTTTCTTCTAAAACAGCTTTGTATTTATCTTCTAAAGATCCAACATACCCCTCTTCGATCACTTTATTTTCAATTAATCGAGCGTTGTAAATGTTGCGTGCATTTTGGTGTTTAGAGATCAATTTGTATAAAATTGGCTGTGTAAAACGAGGTTCATCACCTTCGTTATGTCCGTATTTACGGTATCCAACCAAATCAACAAAAACATCTTCCTTAAATTCCATACGGTAAGCCAAAGCAAACAACATGGCTTTAACCGCTGCTTCGGTATCATCTGCATTTACGTGTACAACCGGTGCAGCAACAACTTTTGCAATATCGGTAGAATAAACGCCCGAACGTGCATCTTTATAACTTGTTGTAAAACCAACCTGATTGTTTAAAACTACGTGAATGGTTCCGGCTGTTTGGTAAGCGCGTAATTTGCTCATTTGAACAATTTCGTACACAATACCCTGCCCTGCTACTGCAGCATCACCGTGTAAGGCAACCGGTAAAACTTTAGAAAAATCGTCTGCGTATAATTTATCTTGTTTTGCACGTACAACACCTTCAATAACTGCTCCAACAGTTTCTAAATGCGAAGGGTTTGGTGCTAAATTTAAAGTAATTTTATTTCCTGAACGTGTTTCGCGTTCCGATGTGTATCCTAAATGGTATTTTACATCGCCATCAAACGTATCGGCAACATCGGCATAATCTTTCCCGTCGAATTCCGTAAAAATTTTCTTGGCAGGTTTTTGCATTACGTTTGCCAAAATATTCAAGCGTCCGCGGTGCGCCATTCCAATTACAACATCTTCTACACCGGCAGTTCCGGCAGCGTCTATCATTGCATCTAATGCAGGAATGGTAGCTTCTAACCCTTCTAACGAAAAACGTTTCTGACCAACATATTTTGTATGGAAGAAATTCTCGAAAGCCGCAGCCTGAACCAGTTTTTCTAATATATGTTTTTGCTGGTCTGTAGTTAAATCTGAAACTTTAGATTCTACATATTTAGATATCCACTGAATTTTTTCTTCGCTTGGGATATACATATATTCAATACCCAAAGTAGTGCAATAGGTATTTTCTAAATGAGCTATAATTTGCTGTAAGGTACTTTTTGGTAAGTGAATGCTTTGTGCAGCATCAAAAGTAACGTTTAAATCGGCCTGTGTAAGACCAAATTTTTCGATAGAAAAATCGGGAGCTTCACCCGTTTTTTCAATTAGAGGATTTGTTTTTGTAAGTAAGTGACCGTGTGTTCTGTAAGCATCGATCAACTTTAAAACCGCAAATTCTTTTTTAACCGAATCAGTTATAACTGCCGATTCGCCAGAACTTTGGTATGCATTTGATAATTGTTCTACCGGGCTGCCATTGTACTCATTTGCAAAATCGAACCCCTGAAAAAAACTTCTCCAACTTGGTTCAACACTGTCAGGACTTGTTAGGTACTGATCGTATAAATCGGCAAAAAATGAGGTATGTGCAGCGTTTAAAAAGGAAAACCTATCCATAATATTTGTCTAATGACTCTTTTTTTTGTTAAAAAATTTTCACAAAAATACAACAGTTTCAATTAATATTACAACATTTTAAATAGTTTTATACTTTATTTTTTACGCGAATTTTATTTTTAGATTTTTATAGTATGTGCTTATAAAATAGTTTTTTACGGATACCGTTTTTAATTGCTTTATTTTTACGAACTTTATTGTTTATTGTTCTTTTTTAAATTTATTTTTTCATTATTCGCAGTGGGTTTCTTTTTAGTAATTGATGCACTATTTTAACAATTAAGATACATTTAACTGTTTAATTAATATCTTAGCGAAAATTTGATTCCCTTATGAAAAAAATATTTTACACAGTTACAACTTGCTTTTTAATAGGATTTAATTCGTTTGCACAAGAAAATCAGGACACCTACACACCACGCACCACTACTTTTTTTAGCGATATGCAATTTGGTGGCGGATTAGGTTTGGCTTTTGGCAGCGGTTTTACCAACATTTCGGTTTCGCCCATGGCTTTAAAGCCAATTACCGAACAATTTTCGGCTGGTTTGGGATTGCAGTTTAATTATATGAAATCGAAAGGTTTTTATGAAAGTACATCGTACGGTGCGAATATTTTGGGAATTTACAGTCCGGCAGAAATGATTCAACTTTCTGCAGAATTGGAACAATTACGTGTAAATAATACGTGGTTTGAAAATGATATAAACAATTTTAACGGTAATTTAAAAAGTAACTTTTGGAACACTGCTTTGTTTTTAGGAGCTGGTTATACCGAAGGTAATGTAACAATTGGGGTTCGTTACAATGTTTTATATAAAGAAGGTGACTTAGTTTATAATCAGGCTTGGATGCCTTTTATCCGCGTTTTCTTTTAGAATGATATATATTGACATAAAAAACCGAAACAAAAGTTTCGGTTTTTTCATTTATACGGTTCTGCTCATTAATGATAAAGCAAATTCTTTTAGTTCTTCTTTAAAATGAAAAGGAATTTCTAATGCTTCTAATTGTAATAATGCTTTCTGTGTATATTCTTCAATTAAACGTTGGGTATCGCTTGTAGCATTTGTTTTTTCGAATAACGATTTAACAGCTTCAATTTTTTCTTGACCACCCTCTTTTGATGAAAACCAGTTTAACAATTCGGTTTTATCAGCAGGCGAAGCATTTTCTAAAGATCTTAAATACAAATAGGTTTTTTTATTCTCTAAAATATCACCGCCAATTTGTTTTCCAAAAGTTGCCGTTTCTCCAAAAGCATCTAAATAATCATCTTGCAACTGAAAGGCAATTCCTAAATCTCGACCAAAATTATAAATCGCAACCTTATTATTTTCGGTAGTTTTTGCAACAATAGCTCCCATTTCTAAAGCAGCACCAACTAAAACCGCCGTTTTGTATTCAATCATTTTAATGTATTCGGGAATACTAACGTTGTTGCGGGTTTCAAAATTGATATCCAATTGTTGTCCTTCGCAAACTTCTAATGCCGTTTTACTGAACAACTTTGCAAGATCCTTAAAAATCGCAGGTTCGTAATTCTCGAAATACTGATAAGCCAAGATCAACATGGCATCGCCCGATAAAATTCCGGTATTCAAATTCCATTTTTCATGAACAGTTTTATTACCTCTTCGTAAAGGCGCTTCGTCCATAATATCATCATGAATCAACGAAAAATTATGAAACAGTTCAATAGCAACTGCCGCATGGATGGCATCGTTAAATTTGGCACCAAAAACTTCGGCTGCAAAAAGGGTAAGTAACGGACGCAAACGTTTACCACCTAAATTGGCAATATAACCTATTGGTTCGTAAAGTTCCTTTGGTTCTTTCGTAAAATTAATTTGATTTATATAATCGGCAACAGCGCTTTTGTATTCAATGAAATTATTCATAAAAGGTATAAACTTCGTTTCAACAATACAAATGTAAGCTAATTAATCATGTAAATAAAATTTTAAAAAAAACTTTGGAAACTTTTTTGGTATTAAAAGTTTCCTACGTACATTTGCCGAAACTTTTTGACTGAATGAAAGAGACTGTATTAAAAAAATCTTTAGAATTATTCATTAAAAATGGCTTTAAAGCTGTTACTATGGATGATATTGCTAAAGAATTGGGAATATCAAAAAAAACGATTTATCAGCATTTTTCTGCGAAAGATGAATTGGTAAAAGCAACCGTTGATTATGTTTTTAAATCTGCAACCGATAAAATGGAAAGTATTGCAGGCAATTGCGAAACACCAATTCATGAGCATTTTGAAATGAAAAGCTGCTTAGGCGATTTGTTCGGGCAGAATATTCAAGCGAGTACTATATATCAGTTTAACAAATATTACCCGAAACTAGCTGAACGTATCCAGCAAAAAAAACATGAAAATTACGATTTTACAATTCTTCGAAACTTAAGAGACGGCGTTGAACAAGGTTATTACCGAAGTGATATTGATATTGATTTTGTAGGAAAAATCTTCTTTGCAAGTACAACTGCTTTTTTTAACGATGAAATTTTTATCAACCTACAAAGCACTCAATCTTTAGAAGAATTAAATTACAAATTATTGGAATATCATTTAAGAGGAATAGTTACCCCGAAAGGTTTAGAAATATTAGAACAATTATTACAAAAATCATAAATAGCAATGAAATATAGAATTTCAATTTTATTAGCGTTTTTAGGATTCTTTGCCCAGGCACAAGAACGGTTAACGCTTAAAGATGCGGTTAATTACGCTTTGCAAAATAAAGCAGAAGCTGTAAAAGCGCGTCTAGATGTACAAAACAGTGAATACCAGATAGATGAAGTACGTGCTAATGCTTTACCTCAAATCAGTGCAACAGGTGGTTTAACCTATAATGCTATCATTCCTCAAATGGCATTGGTAATGGGAGATCAGGTTCAGGTTATTCAAATGGGAACACCTTGGCAGTCAAACGCAACAGTTTCTTTAAATCAGCAAATATTTAATCAGGCGGTGTTTACAGGCTTAAAAGCAGCAAAAAGCACACGTGAGTTTTACAAAATAAACGCGCAGTTAACAGAAGAACAGGTTATCGAGAAAGTTGCGAACAGCTATTACGAAGCTTACAAAACAGAATCGCAATTGACTACAATCGATAAAACGATCGACAATACAAGCCGTGTTCGTGATGTTATTAAAAGTTTGTTTGATAATGGTTTGGCAAAAAAGATAGATTTAGATCGAATTGAAGTTAGCCTAAACAACTTAAAAAGTAACCGCCAACAAACTATAAACGCACTACAATTGCAAGAAAATGCATTAAAGTATTTAATAGGTATGGATATGAACCAAGACATTGAATTGCCTGAGAATACTTTTGAAGTTACCAAACACGCATTAGTTGATGAATCTGTAAACATTGAAAACAGAACCGAAATTTTGTTATTGGAAAAACAAGGCGAATTATTAGCATTAAATAAAAAAGCAATTGAGGCACAAGCATATCCAAGCTTAAGTATGAACGCTAATTTTGGATACAATGGATTTGGACAAGTACTTCCTTGGTTTGCTAAACCGGCAGATGGCGTGTATTGGTCAGGAGCTTCTGCAATAGGTTTAAATTTAAACATACCTATTTTCAATGGTGGATCTGTTAAAGCGAAAGTTAGACAAGCACAGATTGATATTGAAAAATTAGAAGCAGACAAACGCGATACTCGTTTAGGATTAGATTTAGAACTTAAAAATGCCGTAACACAGTTAAACAACTCTTTAATTACATTGAACATCCAAAAAGAGAATGTGAATTTGGCAAAAGAAGTATTAACAAACATAGAAAACAATTACAAATTTGGTTTGGCAACCTTAACCGATTTGTTAGATGCAGAAACGCAGTATGCCGACGCACAAAACAACCACACCAATGCTTTACTAGATTATAAAGTTGCCGAAATAGCGTTAATTAAGGCAAAAGGAGAATTAAAATCATTAACACAAGAATAAAACTAATTGCATATTAAAGATGAAAAAAGTTATCATAACAGGAATCGTAATCATTGCAGCATTAGCAGGAATTATGTTCGTTTTAAATAAAAACCAAGAAAAGAACGAAGCAGAAACTGCGGTTGTTGCACAAAAAAATAGTGCTGTTGCAGTACGTGTAGAAACAGCCGATTTTAATGATGTAAGCGGAGAATACATTGCAAACGGAGTATTTGTTCCTAAACAAGAGGTTAAAATTTCGACCGAAGTTCCGGGAAGAGTAACGCGCGTTTTAGTTTCTGAAGGATCTCGCGTTAGTGCCGGACAAACATTAGCGGTTATTAAGGCAGATCAGCAAAATGTAAATCTTAGCAATGCGCAGGCAAATTACAATAATGCGAAAGCAGAAGTGGCTCGTTTTGAAAGTGCTTATGCAACAGGTGGTGTAACCAAACAACAGTTAGATCAAATGAAGCTGCAATTGGTTAACGCTAAAAACAGCCTGCAAAGTGCACAACTAAATGCGGGTGACGTGAACATTAAAGCATCGTTTTCGGGTATCGTAAACAAAAAAAGCGTAGAACCTGGTTTTTATGCTAATCCGGGAACTGAATTATTCGAAATCGTAAATGTATCAACCTTAAAATTAAAGGTAAAAGTTGACGAGAAAAACATTGGTTCTTTAAAAATTGGTCAGTCTATAAAAGTACAGTCACCGGTTGTTGCAGATAAAGAATTTACAGGTAAAGTTTCATTTATTGCACCAAAAGCAGACGAAAGTTTAAATTTCCCGGTTGAATTAGAAATTCAAAACAATTCTGCCAACGATTTAAAAGCTGGTATGTATGGTAACGCGTATTTTGGAAACAGCCAAATGGCAAACGTTTTAACCATTCCGCGTACAGCGTTTGTTGGAAGTGTAAGCAGCAGCCAGGTTTTTGTTCACAAAGATGGTAAAGCGGCGTTAACTAAAGTTGTTGCAGGTAGAACTTTTGGAGATAAGATCGAAGTAATTTCAGGAATCGAAAAAGGAACACAAGTAATCACTTCGGGTCAAATAAATTTAGCTAACGGCACTGCTGTTCAAATCATTAAATAAAATTAGCTGTAAGTTATAAGTGGTAAGCATTTAGCTTACTGCCTTAAGCTTATCGCCTAAAGCAAAAATATCAATGAAAATATCTGAAATATCAATAAAAAGACCCAGTATCATCATCATCGTATTTTTGATGCTGATTCTTGGGGGTATTGCTTCGTACTTTAGTATGGGGTACGAATTAATCCCAAAATTCGACGTAAACGTAATTACGGTTCAAACAATATATCCGGGAGCAGCTCCGTCTGAGGTTGAAACTTCGGTTACCAAAGTAATTGAAGACGCCGTTTCTTCGTTGGAAAACGTTAAAAAGATCGAATCAAAATCTATGGAAAGTGTATCGGTAGTAATGATTACACTTAACACCGGTGCTGATGTGAACTTTTTGCTCACCGATGCCCAGCGAAAAATTAATGCGGTTATTAACGATTTGCCCGACGATGCCGAAACGCCTTCGTTAAGTAAATTCTCGTTAGATGACGTTGCCATTATGAACCTTTCGGTAACATCAAACCTTACAGAAAAAGAATTGTACAATTTGTTAGACCAAAAAATACAGCCAGTTTTCGCACGTATTAATGGTGTGGCAAAAGTAGATTTGGTTGGTGGTGAAGAACGTGAAATTCAAGTAAGCGTGAATCCTGAAAGATTAGCCGGTTACGGATTAACAATCGGTCAGATCCAACAGATTTTAGGGCAGTCTAACATGGATTTCCCTACCGGAAGCATTAAAACACAAAGCAACCAAACAACCATTCGTTTATCTGGTAAATTTGCTTCGTTAGATCAAATGCGAAACCTGCCAATTACAACGCCAACAGGTACATCTATTCGTTTAAGCGATATTGCCGATGTACAAGACGGTGTTAAAGATCCAGAAAAAATTGCTCGTATCGATCAGAAAAACACCATCTTAATGCAGGTGTTTAAACAGTCTGATGCGAATGCAGTAGAAGTTTCAGAAGCTGTAAAAAACACTATTGCTGTTAAAGATAAAGACGGAAAATTATTAAGTGGTGTTGAAAAAGATTACGAACAGCAAAAAATTGAAATTTCAATTGCATCCGATTCTACAGATTATACTATTAGTGCTGCAGACCACGTAATGGTAGATTTAGGTATTGCGGTAGCCTTGGTAGCGTTTATCATGTTGTTCTTTTTACACAGTTTGCGCGATGCTGCCATTGCAACCATCGCCATTCCGTTATCGTTAGTTGCAACCTTTATTGGTTTAAATTTATTAGGCTATACGTTAAACTTAATGACGTTGTTAGGTTTATCGCTTGTGGTTGGTATTCTGGTGGATGATGCCATTGTGGTTATCGAAAATATTCACCGCCACATGGAAATGGGTAAAAACAAAGTTCGTGCTGCCTTTGATGGCGCTAAAGAAATTGGATTTACCGTTACGGCAATTACCTTGGTAATCGTGGTGGTATTCTTACCAATTGCCATGTCAACCGGTTTGGTATCCGATATTTTACGTCAGTTCTGTATTACGGTTGTTATCGCTACAATGTTATCGTTATTGGTATCGTTTACAGTAGTTCCTTGGTTGTATTCTCGTTTCGGAAAATTATCGCACATTAGTAAACATTCTTTTTTCGGAAAGATCTTATACGGATTTGAAGCCGGATTAACCAAATTAACAAACGGAATTTCAGGTATCTTAGAATGGTCGTTAAAAAACCGTAAAAACAAAATCATTACCTTGTTATTAACATTGGTGTTGTTCTTTGCTTCGATTGGTTTAGCAGTTGGTGGATACATTGGTGGTGGATTCTTCCCTACAAGTGATAAAGAAGAATTTTTAATTCAGTTTGAATTACCTAAAGATGCTTCTATTGAACAAACCAACTTGTTAACACAGAAAGCGGAAGCTTACTTATCGAAAAAACCTGAAATCGAAAAAATGATTACTACGGTTGGTCAGGCTTCAGATGGTATGATGACAGCTTCGGGAACAAAATACAAATCTGAAATTCAAATTTACCTTCAAGACGGTCACAAACACAAAGAATCTACCAAAGTATATTCTGCTAAACTAAAACGTGAAATGGAGCGTGAATTGGTTGGCGTAAAAGTAAAAACCGTTGAAGTTGGTATTATGGGTGCAGAACAAGCGCCGCTTATGTTAACCGTAATTGCATCGAGTCAAGAAGACGCTTTGGAGTATGCTAAAAAAGCAGCCGATTTGTTAGAGAAAATTCCTGGATCGCGTGAGGTTCGTTTAACTTCTGAAGATGGAAATCCTGAAGTTGTTGTAAAATTAGACCGCGATAAAATGAATGCTTTAGGTTTAAATGTTGCAACTGTGGGTATGACCATGCAGACAGCATTTGCCGGAAATACCGACATGAAATACCGTGCCGAAGACACTGAGTACGATATTAACTTACGTTACGATGAAATTGGTCGTGGTACTATTGACGATGTTAAAACATTGAAATTCATCAATCAAGACGGACAATCAATCATGTTAGAGCAGTTTGCAGATGTAACTTATGGTTCCGGTCCAACATTATTAGAACGTCGCGATAAATCACCATCGGTTTCAATCCAGGCACAAGTTGTAGGTAAATCAGAAGGAACAATTGCTACAGAATGGGAAGCAGAATTCTCTAAATTAAAATTAAAACCGGGTGTAACCTTTAAATGGGGTGGTAACAAAGAAAACCAAGACGAAGGTTTTGGTACTTTAGGAATTGCTTTAGTAGCATCGATCTTATTGGTTTACGCAGTAATGGTTGTGTTATATGACAGTTTCTCTAAACCATTCATCATCTTGTTCTCTATTCCATTATCGTTCATTGGGGCATTATTATTCATGGCATTAACAAACCAAACATTAAATATTTTTACCATTTTGGGTATTATTATGTTAATTGGTCTGGTAGCCAAGAACGCCATTATGCTTGTGGACTTTGCCAACCATAAAAAAGAATTGGGTTACAGCACGTACGACGCCTTGGTAGCAGCCAACCACGCACGTTTCCGCCCGATCTTAATGACCACAATTGCAATGGTTATAGGTATGTTACCTATTGCAATGGCACAAGGAGACGGATCTGATTTTAACCGCGGTTTGGCAATTGTAATCATCGGTGGTTTGTTATCATCATTATTCTTAACCTTAATTATTGTACCGGTTGTTTATGCTATTTTCGATGGAATTGGTAGAAGATTCAGAAAAGGTAAAAAAGCCGATTACGCAGAATTAATGGTAGCCGATTACGATGAAAACGAGAATTTCGTTGATGAATTCGGTGAAAAACAAAACTAATTTTTTCTCTATATTTTCAAGAAACGACCTTCGGGTCGTTTTTTATTTATAACTTTTTTAACAGCCACTTTAAATTACATTTTCTAACTTTAGTATTATTAATTTTAAATCATATTGCTATGAACAGATTAGAATTAGAAGGAAAATGGAACAAAATCAAAGGATCCGTTAAACAAAAATACGGAGAGTGGTTTGATGATGACCAAGCGTTTGCCGAAGGTAAATTTGATGAATACGTTGGTAGAATTCAAGAAAAAACCGGCAGAACAAAAGAAGACATTGAACAAGAGATTAGAGATTGGCAAGACGAAGACAACCATCTTTAACGGTTCATTAAATACTTAATTTTAAAAGAGATAACAAATTGTTATCTCTTTTTGTTTTTCAAATCTTTTTTTTGCTACTTTTAATAAACAATCAATTAATAAAAAAAGACTATGGGCGAGTACACACTGGCAGCGTTTGTTGAAAAAACGCGTCAAAACGAAAGAGAACACGATTATTTTGAGTTAGAAAAACCTCAAATGTTAGAAATCAATTTGAACAACCAGTTCGTTTGGACGAAGAATGGAAGTATGGTTGGATACGTTGGTAACATTAAATTTGAACGTGAAGGTATGCTTTCTGGTGGTTTAGGAAACCTTTTAAAGAAAACACTTACAGGCGAAGGTGCAAAACTAATGAAAGCCAGCGGAACTGGTCGTTTGTATGTTGCCGATTCTGGTAAAAAAGTACAGATTTTAAAACTTGAAGGTGAATCGATCTGTGTAAACGGAAACGATATTTTAGCACACGATCAAACCATTAAAAACGAAATTACGATGCTTAAAAGCATTGCCGGCATGATGTCTGGCGGATTGTTTCAAGTTCGATTAACCGGAAATGGTCACGTAGCAATTTCAACACACGGCGATCCGTTAACGTTGTTGGTAAAACCAGGTGAGCCTGTATTTACAGATCCTAATGCAACGGTAGCGTGGAGCGGTAATTTAAAACCTGAATTAAAAACCAATGTTTCGTTTAAAAGTTTATTAGGACGTGGCAGCGGCGAAGAATTCCAAATGATGTTTCAAGGCGAAGGCTGGGTTTTAATTCAACCTTACGAAGAAGTATATTTCCAACAGAAATAAAACAAAAAACCAGCTTTTCAGCTGGTTTTTTTATGATACTACTTCTATAAATCGTCTGGAAAAGGAATATTTTTATCTTTTAATATCCATAAAACATCATTTTCTACAGATTTATAAAAAAAGAAGTTTATTTCATTATGAAATTCCAAGGTTTTATTAACTGCCTTTATCGATCTAACTTCATGATAACTTAAGCTTTTTTGTGATAAAATAATTTTAAAAAATTGATAATTATGAAAAGATGCTTCTAAAATATCTGCAACAACGCTATGATTATATTCACTTAATAAAACAAATTGTTCATCTTTCTCTAAATCAATATAATTACAATCTTCTTTGCTTAACAAATATTCATTATAAGAAGAATACATATAAGAAAAAAAATTATTAAAGCAATACTTCGAAAGCAATTGATAGAAAAAAAGCCTGTTAAAGATTCCCTTAATTGAAATAAGATTTTCATTATGCTTTATTACATCTTCCATTGATAAAAAGTTCTTGTGTTCTTGATGCTAAATATATTGTTTTCATCTTATAAATTGTAATAGACTACAAAAATCGTAATGTCTTTATTAAAAAAACCAGCTTTTCAGCTGGCTTTTTTATAAGATATTATCCTAAAAATGGATATCTGTAATCTGTATCTGGTACAAATGTTTCTTTAATTGTACGTGGAGAAACCCAACGCAATAAGTTAATCATAGAACCTGCTTTGTCGTTTGTTCCCGATCCTCTTGCGCCACCAAATGGTTGCTGCCCTACTACTGCACCTGTTGGCTTATCATTAATATAGAAGTTACCCGCAGCATTTTCCAATGCTTTAGTAGCTGTTTCAATTGCATAACGGCATCCAGAGAAAATGGCACCTGTTAACGCGTATTCAGATGTACTGTCAACCAATTTCAAGCTATCTTCCCATTTATCATCTTCATAAACATAAACAGTTAAAACCGGACCAAACAATTCACGCTCCATTGTATCATACTTTGGATTTGTTGTTACAATCACAGTCGGTTCAATAAACCAACCTTTAGATTTATCGTAACCACCACCCACAACAATTTCTGCTTCGGTTGATGCTTTTGCGTCATCGATTGCTTTTGCTAATTTATCGAAAGACCCTTCTGAAATTACTGCTGATACAAAGTTACTCATATCTTCGGTAGATCCCATTTTGAAAGATTTTACATCTTCTATCACAAAGTTTTTAATTTCTTCCCATAAAGATGCAGGAATATAAGCACGAGAAGCCGCCGAACATTTTTGTCCTTGGTATTCAAAAGCACCGCGAGACAAAGCTGTTGCTACTTCTTTTGCATTTGATGATGGATGTGCCCAAACGAAATCTTTTCCGCCTGTTTCTCCAACAATACGTGGATATGTTTTGTATTTGTGGATGTTATTTCCAATAGTTTTCCAGAAATCGTTAAATACGCCTGTTGATCCTGTAAAGTGGATTCCTGCAAAATCAGCCGACTCTAAAATAGTATTTGTAATCATAGAAGAATCGCCATAAATTACATTGATAACACCGTCTGGTAATCCTGCTTTTTTGAAAATTTCTACAATTACATTTGCAGAATAAATTTGTGTTGCAGCAGGTTTCCAAACCACAACATTACCCATCATTGCTACACAAGAAGGTAAGTTACCAGCAATTGCTGTAAAGTTAAACGGTGTAATTGCATAGACAAAACCTTCTAAAGGGCGTTGCTCTACTCTATTCCAAATTCCTTTAGCAGAAATAGGCTGTTGCTTGTATATTTCGGTCATATACTGCACGTTGAAACGTAAGAAATCGATCAATTCACAAGCCGAATCAATTTCTGCCTGATGAACCGTTTTTCCTTGCGCAATCATTGTTGCAGCGTTTAATTTTGCACGGTAAGGTCCTGCGATTAATTCTGCTGCCTTTAAAAAGATCGATGCACGGTGTTCCCATGCCATTTGCGACCATTTTACGCGTGCTTCTAAAGCTGCATTGATTGCATCTTGAATTAAATCTTGCGTTGCTGTATGGTATGTTCCTAAATGATGTTGGTGATCAAACGGAGGAAAAAGATTTTTTGTAGATCCTGTTCTTACTTCTTTTCCACCAATATATAACGGAATATCAACCGTTGATTGATACATTTCTTTAAATGCTTTTTGCACTTGTTCACGCTCTGGACTTCCCGGAGCATACGTTTTAACCGGCTCGTTTACAGCCACTGGAACGTTAAAAAATCCTGTTGACATTTGTTTTTACTATTTTAGTTGAATATATACGGAACACTCATATTAAACAATGGTATTCTTACATGAAATATTTGCGATGTGCTAAAGTTAACAAAGGTAAAATAGCCTTGCATACTGCCTATAAAACCTAAAATATATGATCCTGATGTGTATTGAAAGGTTTCGTTTGGATTTACAATTGGTTTTTGACCAATTACTCCGTCGCCTTCTACAACTTCATCATTATTAAACGAATCTTTTATAAGCCAGTATCTGCGTAAAAGCTGCACTACATCGTTCCCTTGGTTTTCTATACTAATTTCGTAGTTAAAAAAGTTCACAAGATTATTTAAATGCAAACTTTGTTTTACATACTGCACTTTTACAATAATTTTTATTCCTCTTGTGATTTTTGAAACCATATTTTAGAATTTATTCAAAATTACGAATAAATTTTTAATTGGTAATCAATTTGCTATCTGCTTTACCAAGCCCAATTATTCTTTCGTACCGATCTGAATCGTTCTTATAATAAACCAAAGCATTGTATTGGTTTTCGGTTTCAAAGTAATTTCCGTCGGGGTTTAACTCTTCTAAAACTTTGCCGTTGGTGTTTGCTATTATGTATTTGTAATTGGTAAAACCCTGTTTTAAAAGCAATGCAGTGGTGTAGGTTTGTGTTGCTTCATTAAACTTTAATTCGTAATCGCTATTTAATTGGTAATTATTAAACATACCCACTATATATAATTTTTGTGATGATGGCAATTTATCTAAATGATAATTAAAGTAAACCCAAGCATAATCGGCTTCGGTATTGTGATTTTCGCGTAGAGCGTTTCTTGGTTTAAATCCACCGTTTATATCCTGATAAAAAGTATAAAAATTGCTTTCTTTCAAAGGATATCTCGCTCTTAGGGTAATTTCGAACAAATCTTGACGAGTTATTTTTTCAACCGTATTTGTTACCATTTTAATATCACTGTTATCAAAAAAAAGGTATTCATTACCCGCCCAAAAATTTGTCTCTTGATCGTACTGATATTGAAACTGATTTCCAATCACATACTGTGGACTTAAACCCGTTAACGCATTGTACCATTGTCCGTTTTGCAACAACACGACATTTACATTTCGCTTTGGATTTTGCAGCACAGCAGTTCCAAAATCAATCGTCATATAAACATTTTGCTTTGTAGCTGCTACCTTTAAATCTCGAGTTTTTTTAATTTCCATAGAAACCGTAACCAAATCTTCGTACAAAACAAATCGGCGCTCGATAACTTTCTCATTCACATTATTATAAATTTCAATCTTATAGTTTCCAGAAATCAAAAATCTGGTATCACGGTTTGGCAACGAAAGTTTATAATGAACAAAAGCCTGTAATGTATTAAATGATGTTTCAAAAGTAGTAATACGTAAATTCTGCATTCCGCTTAAATATTCGGTCACTTTTAAATCAGATTGCTTCCAATCACGCGTACAATGCACAATTTTGTAGTAATAATCGGTTTCGCTTCCCATTAAATCATCAAACGAAAATCGAAAATTTTCGTTCAATCTAAAAATCGGAATAAGCGATTCATTCCCTTGATTGAAAGAAACCGACTTAATATAATAAGGATCACCAGCAGAAAACGCAGGAATTAGGGACAGAAATAATAAAATGAGAAGTAGATTTTTTTTCATAGTTGATAAAATTCTGATTATTGTAAAGATACTAATCATTTATAAAACGTTGTATTTTAAAAGTTTTTTTTCGATTTTTAAAAAACACTCGAAATAATTGTTTTATTTTGCATTTAAATTTAAATAAAATATTTATTATGAAAAAAATCGTTTTATCATTAGCAGTTATTGGTGGATTAGTATTCACTTCTTGTAAGAAAGATGCTGCACAAGAAAATTTAGACAACAAATTAGATTCAATCACTGAACAAGCAAAAGACACTTTAAACGTTGTTAAAGAAGAAGTAGCTGAAACAGTAGAATCTTTAGAAGCTAAAATCAAAGAAGCTGAAGAAGAATTGAAAAATGCTGTAACTGTAGAAGAAAAACAAGCTGCAACTAAAAAATTAAACGACGCAAAAGCTGCATTGGCAACTTTAAAAGGCGAAGCAATTTCTACTGCAGAAGAAGTTAAACAAGAAGCTACCGCTGCTGCAAACAAAGCTGGAGCTGCTGCAAAAACAACTACTAACAACGTTGCGAAAAAAGTTGAAAAGAAAGTTGAGAAGGCTAAAGATAATATAGTAAAAGAAGCTACAAAACTTGAAACAAAAGTTGAAAAGAAAGTTAACAATGCAGGGGAGAGAGTTAATACAGATCAAATGAAATTACAATAGCAGTTCTTCAACTGAAAATAAATACGGCCAGAAAATATTATTTTCTGGCTTTTTTTAATTTCAAAATCATGAATTGAATAGATTTTGAACAAATAAAAAGAATTTAAACTCTGTTGGACACACTTTATTTATTATTACTCTTTACATTTTAATATTCAGTAACTATAATAATTAATAACAACAATTTAAAATCTACCTTTTATTCAATAAAGGTATTCCGAAATTTTTTAAATGGGTAATTGGCTTCAAATAAAATGGGCTTTTACAAAACATATTATCCATCACCATACAAAAAAAACTAAAATTCATGATAAATGTATTGTCAAGTTACAATAATATATCCAAGTTTTCAACAAACAAAAAAGGTCGGAATAAATTCCGACCTTTTTCTGTATTAGCTTTATTATTTTGCTAAAATAGCATCCTTTGATAAAGTAATATTATTTAAATCAATTTTCTCTCCTTGTGAAAACTTAACGTTTTTGCCTTTAGGAGCAGCACTTGGAATATAAGCAAAAGTTCCATTTAATTTACCATCGTATTCAGTAGTTACAGTTCCATTAGCTCCAGTAACACTGCTTGTATAGTTAATAGTAGCTGAATCGTCACCAGTATCAACAAAATTATTAAACTTAATATCAAATGCACTTATTTGACCTAAATCTAGAGGAGTATCTACACTACCCGCATAAATTGCAATTCCTGCCGGATAAATAGTTTCAGCCGCGTTTGGTTTTACAATACTGTTACCATTTACAGGCACAAAGATACTAACTTGATGATAGTTTTCCGAAGTTTGTGCATCCTCACCGTTATGAGCAATAATATTCCAACGAGTTACTGTAATAGTATCTTGACCATTATTAATTGGTAACCTAAAAGCAGATGCTACATTTTGACCTTGTGCATTTTTTTGAGCATAAATTTGAGAAACTGCTGTATCTAAAGCAAAATCTTGATTGTTATACTTCATTTTTCCGTTTGATGTAATTGGTTCACCACCACCACCACCACCACCTGGTGTTGAATCATCACCTCCACAAGAAGTTACTGTTAAAGACCCTGCAGCAACAAAAGCAATTGTTGCTAAAGATAAAAATACTTTTTTCATAATAGATTTATATTATTTTATTGTTAATTTACAAGGCTAATTTAAGTATTAATTTTTAAAAAACAATACTTGGTAAAAAAAAATGCGTTTTTTAACACAATTCAAATAGGTGTTTAATAATTGAAAAGTAATAAAAATACACTATTTTTGAAAATCACAAACTCATTAAAATACTAACAACAATAAATATGAACGAGCATTTTGAAACCAATCCGTTAATTGATCGTTTACCTAAACACCTTAAACAGTTTATTAAACCACAGAATTACGAGGAATACTCTCCGATTAATCAAGCGGTTTGGCGTTACGTAATGCGTAAAAATGTGGATTATTTATCTAAAGTTGCGCATTCTTCTTATTTAGAAGGTTTACAAAAAACAGGAATTTCAATCGAAAGCATCCCTAGCATGTATGGTATGAACCGTATTTTAAAAGAAATTGGTTGGGCTGCCGTTGCTGTTGATGGCTTTATTCCACCGAATGCTTTTATGGAATTTCAGGCTTATAATGTATTGGTAATTGCTTCAGACATTCGGCAACTTGAAAATATAGAATATACCCCAGCACCGGATATTATCCACGAAGGTGCCGGTCACGCACCTATCATTGCTAATCCGGAATATGCAGAATATTTACGCAGATTCGGCGAAATTGGCTGTAAAGCGATTTCATCTGCACACGATTATGAAATTTACGAAGCAATCCGTGAATTATCTATTTTAGAAGAAGCAGAAGGAACTCCCGAAAGCGAATTGATTAGAATTCGATCTAAAGTTGATGAGTTACAGGCAAAATCAACAGAACCATCTGAAATGGCATTAATTCGTAATTTACACTGGTGGACGGTTGAATATGGTTTAATTGGTACTGTCGAAAATCCAAAAATATATGGTGCAGGTTTATTGTCATCGATTGGTGAAAGCGAATGGTGTATGACCGATAAAGTTAAAAAATTACCTTATAGCATAGAAGCTGCTTACCAAGGGTTCGATATTACCAAACCGCAACCGCAATTATATGTAACAAAAGATTTTGCCGAATTAAGCATGGTTTTAGAAGAATTTGCCAATAAAATGGCATTACGTACTGGCGGGCTAAGCGGTATTAAAAAACTTATTCAGTCTAAAGCCTTGGGAACTATTGAACTTTCTACGGGTTTGCAGATTTCTGGTGTTTTCACAAATGTAATTGAACATGAAGGAAAACCCGTTTACATTCAAACAACAGGAAAAACAGCATTGGCTTACCGCGAAAAAGAATTGGTAAATCATGGAACGGAATATCATTCGGAAGGATTTGGAAGCCCTATTGGCCGACTAAAAAACATCAATCTTACCATAGAAGATATGAGTCCGCGCGATCTGCAGGCATACAATATATATGAAGGCAAGCATATTGAACTAGAATTTGAAGGCGATATTAAGGTTTCGGGTGAAATTATCACTGGATCAAGAAATCTTCAAGGTGAAATCATTTTAATCAGTTTTAAAAACTGTACGGTTACTCATAATGATACCATGTTGTTTCAACCAGAATGGGGAACTTACGATATGGCTGTGGGCAAGAAAATAGTTTCTGCTTTTTCAGGACCTGCTGATATTAAAAGTTTTGATATGATTACGCATGTTCCATCAACCAAAACCATAAAATCTAAAAAGAATGATGAACGCGTTGCTTTAGAAAATCTGTACGAAAAAGTACGATTGCATCGCGAACAAAATTCAACCGAAGATTTAGAGGCTATTTTATCTGATTTGATGCAAAACCATCCCCAAGATTGGTTATTAACATTGGAGATCGTTGAGTTAGGCAAACAAAACAATTTAGATATTTACGATAAAGCATTAGATCATTTATTAAGTGTAAAAGAAAACAGACCCGAAATAGCGCATTTAGTAACTAACGGTTTAAATTTATTATAGCATTTTCTTAAAAAGACTTTCATTTTAGAAAGTCTTTTTTGTTTTTTAACACTTTCTTATTACTTTCTAATTTTGTTTTAAAATAATTGTTTATATTTTTGAGAAATTTAAAACACCACAAATGAACTTAAAAAAAATTACTTTAGGTCTTTTGATCTTACCTGCATCACTTTGGGCACAAGTTGCAGATTTAAACCAAAAAATCCCAAATGATCCCGATGTTCGCATTGGCAAATTAGAAAACGGTTTAACGTACTATATCCGTAAAAACGCAAAACCAGAGAAAAAAGTAGATTTACGCATGGTTTTAAATGCCGGATCTATCTTAGAAACCGACAAACAAGTTGGTTTAGCGCACTTTATGGAACACATGGTTTTCAACGGAACAAAAACGTTCCCTAAAAACGAATTAATCAGTTACCTGCAAAGTATTGGTGTAAAATTTGGTCAGCATTTAAATGCTTATACAAATTTTGACGAAACGGTTTATTTCTTACCTATTCCTTCAGACGATCCTGTTAAATTAGACAAAGGTTTCCAAATTTTAGAAGATTGGGCTTTTAATGCTAATTTAGAGAGTAAAGATATCGACGACGAGCGTGGCGTTGTTATTGAAGAATACCGTACGCGTTTAGGTGCAAACGAACGTATGATGAAGAACTATTTACCAAAAATGCTTCACAATTCGTTATACGCAAAACGTTTACCTATTGGTACCAAAGAAAATTTAGAGACATTTAAACACGAAGAAATTCGTCAGTTTTATAAAGATTGGTACCGTCCTAACTTAATGGCGGTTATTGTTGTGGGGGATATTGACGTGAATGAAATGGAAGGAAAAATCAAAAGCCATTTCGGAAAATATAAAAATCCAGCAAATCCAAAAGAGCGTAAGGAATTTGAAATTCCTAACCACAAAGAAACTTTTGTATCTATCAATACCGATAAAGAAGCAACTTCTTCTAACGTAGAAATTTACTATAAAGATCAAGGAAAGCCAAAACCATCAACAACTGTTGGCGATTATAAAACCGACTTTATTGATAACTTATTCTCAAGTATGTTAAATGCTCGTTTAGAAGAATATACCAACAGCCCTACTCCACCATTTGTTTATGGATACAGCTTTCATGGCGGATTGTTAGGTCGTGGTAAAGAAGCTTTTCAATCAAGAGCAATGACGGCTGAAGACAAGCAGTTAGAAGCTTTAAGAGTTTTAGCGATTGAAAATGAGCGCGCAAGAAAATTCGGATTTACACAATCTGAATTAGATCGTGCAAAAACAGAAACATTAGCTTATTACGAAAAAGCATTTAACGATCGCGATAAAAACAATTCATCAAGATATTTAGGTATTTACCAAAGTCACTTTTTAGAAGGTGAAGCAATGCCATCAATCTCTTACGAATACAATTTAGCAAAAGAATTACTACCTACCATTACATTAAAAGATGTTAACAACGTAATTCAATCGTACATTAAAGACGAAAACCGTGTAATTATTTTAACCGGACCTGAAAAAGAAGGTTTAAAAACACCTACCGAAAAAGATGTTTTAGCAGCTTTAGATGTATCAAAAGTAGAAATTACACCTTACGAAGATGCAGTTGTTGCAGAATCGTTAATTCGTAACGAAATTAAACCTGGTAAAGTTACCAATACAACCAAAAATGATAAATTAGGAACAACAACGTTGACGCTATCAAACGGTGCCAAAGTAACGTACAAAAAAACCGACTTTAAAAACGATGAAATTTTATTTGGTGCAAGAAGTTTTGGTGGATCTAACTTATTAGACAACGATACATATAAGAAAACGCAACATGCATCAAGCGCTGTGCCACAGGCAGGTATTGCTGGTATGGATCAAAATGCGTTAACTAAATTCAATACAGGTAAATTGTACCGTGTTTCGCCTTTTGTTGGTGGTATCACCGAAGGTTTCTCTGGAAATGCAACTCCAAAAGATTTAGAATTCTTGTTCCAATCGGTTCATGCGTATTTCACTGATTTAAATTATGATGAAAAAGCGTTTGAGTCTGAGAAGAACAAAATGAAATCGTACATGGCAAACATTATGGCTATGCCGGAAGTATTTTTCCAAATTGAAGTTTCTGATTTCATGTACGGGCACAATGCACGTTATTCGTCGCCAATTCCTACCGAAAAAGATTGGGATAATACCGATTACAAAAAAGCATACGAATTGTTTAAAGAGCGTTTCGCCGATGCAAGCGACTTTGAATTTTACTTTGTTGGAAACGTAACCGACGAGCAAATGAAAACGTTCTCTGAAAAATACTTAGCTTCGTTACCAGCTTTAAACCGTAAAGAAACATTTAAAGATACAGGTTTCCGTGGTAAAACTGGTGTTCATAAAAAAGAGGTTTTCAAAGGAAACGACGATAAAGCTACCGTTAGAATTTCTTACGCTGGTGAAACAACCTATTCTGCAAAAGAAAATTTAGCAATGGAAGCTTTAGGAGAAATTTTAACTATTAAGTTAATCGAAGAATTACGTGAAAAAGAAGGTGGCGTTTATGGTGCCGGTGCTCAAGGCGGTTTAAGCAAATTACCTTATGGTTCATACAACTTCTCTATTTCGTATCCTACAAATCCAAAAGACGCTGACAAATTAATTGAATTGACTTTAAAAGAAGTTGAGAAAATTCAGCAAAACGGACCAGAAGCAGCAGATTTAAACAAATTTAAAGAAGGTGAAATGACCGATTACACTAAATCTTTAAAAGAAAACAGCTACTGGTTAAACGTTATGCTTAAAGCATTTAACGAACAAGAAAATCCGGAAAAAGCTTTAGATTTCGAAAAGAACTTAAAAGCTTTAACAGCGAAAGACGTTCAAGATGTTGCTAAAAAGTATCTAACTAAAAACCGTGTTATTGCGGTATTAAAACCAGAAACTGCTAAAAAGTAGTTTTATATAAATCAACAAAAAACTCCGATTGAAATTTCAGTCGGAGTTTTTCTTTTAAAAAGAACTTAGTTATAGGTTATTTAGTTATTTTTATAGTTTCTTTAACAATTCGGTTTTTATACATAAATTCATCTATATAAAGTGAAAAAAATACTACTATTTCTAATGTTTCTTGTAATGAATATCTGTTTTTCGCAAGACAGTATTCAAACAAAAAAGATCTATTCTTTACAAGATCTTGAAAAGGGAATTGATCTGAAAAAAGATTGGAAATCTAAAATTGGTGCTAATTCATCATGGAAAGAAACTGATTTTAACGATGATGAATGGAAACCACAAACAGCTGTTTTTTTTAATCTGAATGATTCAGCATACAAGGGTGAAATATGGTTCAGACAAAAAATACAGGTAGATTCTACTTTAGTAAACGTTCCTATTTCGTTGTTAGTGTTTTCTAAAGCAAATGCCGGTGTTTACTTAAACGGTTTATATTTAGGGAGCTTTGGCAAGGTTGATGAAAAAACCAAAGAATTTAAAAACCAACCGGTAACTTTTATCTTTTCCAAACCTGGAGAACATGTTTTTGCTGTTCATTATAAAGATGTTTTACATAATCAAAAATTATCGGTATTTCAACCAAAAGGTTTTAAATTCTCTTTAGTAACTGTTGATAACTACAGCGAAAAAGCAGACCTTAACAACTACTTATGGTTAGCCATTACTGCCATTGGCTTTATATTTATTACATTGGGTGTTATACATTTAATGTTGTTTGGTTTTTACAGAAAGTTCATTGCAAATTTGTTTTTTGGTATCTTTAATTTTTGTTCAGGATTAAGCATTTTGTTAGGATATGCTCCAATGCTGCATTCCGGAATCGACGGTATTCAGTTTACAGAGCTCAACAATCCTACATCAATTACTTTTTCATTAATTGGTAGTTTGGCAATTAGTACCACAGTAAATTTTCTATTCAGTAAAAACAAATTACGCCTAATTATTTTAAGTGCTTGCGTAGGGATCGCTTTGTTTTTAATGTATGTTGTTTCTATGGATTTTTCTTTTGTAGGATCTGTTTTCACCACACTTTTGTTATTCGAAGCAATTATTATTGTACTAATTGCGACAATTAATAAAAAACCAGGTTCAAAAATCATTGCTTTTGGGCTTATTTGCAGTTTTGGTTTTGCCATTTTACTTGGTATGTTTGTAGGAATACTTTACGCAACACAAACCATGAACGCTATTTTACTTAGCATTTTAATAATATTAGGTACATTCTCTTTCTTTAGCATTCCATTTGCTATGTCGGCGTTTTTAGCTTCAAATTTTGCTGCTGTAAGTCGCAAGTTAAATCAACAGTTAAAAGAAGTGAAGCAACTATCGGCACAAACATTAAAGCAGCAACAAGAACATAAAGGACTTTTAGAAAACAAGATGAGTTTTCTTGAAACCGAAGTTAAAGAACGTACCAAGGAAATTGAAATTCAAAAACAAGAAATTGAAAAACAGCAGACAGAATTGCTTTCTGAAAAACAAAAATCAGAAGATTTACTGTTAAATATCCTTCCAAAAGATATTGCCGACGAATTAAAAGAAAGTGGCGAAAGTAAGGTAAAACAATTCAGCAGCGTGTCTATTTTATTTTCTGATTTCACTAATCTGGATTCGGTTTCACAACGATTGAATTCACAGGAATTATTAGACGAACTAAACCATTGTTTTCAGGCATTTGATCATATTACAACCAAACATCAGATCGAAAAAATTAAAACCATCAGTTATTCATACATGGCAGTAAGCGGACTTCCGTTGGTAAATGACAATCACGCGAAGAAAATGATCGAAGTGGCGTTAGAAATGTGTGATTTCATTACAGCCTATCAAGAAGAAAGAAAAAAAGCAGACAAGCCTTATTTTGAGATTAAGATCGGAATTAATTCCGGCGAAGTTGTTGCCGGAATTGTCGGTATTAAAAAATTCGCTTACGATATTTGGGGCGATGCCGTAAATACTGCGGCACGCATGAAAGCCCGAAGCGAAAATGGAAAAATTAACGTGGGGCACACAACGTATGAGTTAGCTAAATCATATTTCAATTTCAGTTACCGCGGCGAATTGGAAATTAAAGGCAAAGGCTTGGCAAAAATGTATTTTGTAGAAACTAAAACAAATTAAAATGAGAAAGTTCATAACATTTATACTGCTTTTGCTATGTATTACTTCGTTTGCACAAACCACTGATTCTTTGCCAAGATATACCAAAGAAGTTATTGCCAATGAAGAAGCCTATTTTAAATTGTTACACGGATGGAAGTTTAAACATGGAACCAATGATCAATGGAAGAATCCTGATTTAGTTGATAATGATTGGACTTTGATTAAGACAGACAGTTTAGGCAACATAATCAAGCAAGAAATGAATTTTAATAAAATGGGTTGGTTTAGAAATTCATTTGAAATAGATTCTACTTTGGTGGGCATTCCTTTAAGTTTATCGGTAGATTTAACCGGTGCTTATTCTATTTATTTAGACGGAAAACTACTTAAAACTTTCGGTGCATTTTCTAATGGCAGTAACGGCACAATTGTTTTTTTTACATTTAACGAACTAAAACGCCCCTATACCAATTTTGTTTTTACAAAACCCGGTAAGCATACTTTTGCCATAAAATACGAAAACAGCCAAATAAAAGCTACCGATACATTTTTTGATTTCGATTTTAGAATCACTAAAACAGAAAACGCGCTGCTCTTAAAACAGAAAAAAAACCAAACCAGTTCTATTGTCATGATTATTGGTTCTGTTTTTATGACGCTTTTCGTGTTTCACTTGATATTGTTCTTATTTTACCGCCAATTTAAACCTAACTTATACTTTAGTTTATTCAGCTTTAGTATGGGCGGTGTTTTTGTATCTATTTCATACTTTTTAATGGTTTCAGATGTAAAAGGCGAAGAGTGGGTTTATAAATTCATTGTGTTTTTAACATGTTTGTCTGGTTTTGCATTAAGCGGTTTGGTAAACACCCTTTTTTCTAAAAAACAATTGCGCTTTAAAATTTTTACGGCACTTTCTGTAATAACCATTCTTATTCTGTTTTTTAGTATTGATATTAGCGGCGCCATTGTACCTTTTTTGTTTGCATTTGCTTGTATAGAATGTAGCATACTGTTAATAAAAGCCATTTTGAAAAAAGTAAAAGGCGCACGTATTTTAGCCAGCGGTATTTTATTTACCTTATTTTTCACGTTAATAATTATTATTGCTTTTTCTATATTCTCTAAGAACGGAAATTTAGAATTAGGTGATAACCAAAACGACTTTACCAATGTCTTGGTAGGGATATCTTTTGTTGGTTTTGCACTTTCAATTTTCAGCATTCCGTTTTCAATGTCGGCTTATCTGGCATGGTATTTCTCGTATATCAATACAGAAAACGAAGAAAAATTAATGGAAGTAAAAAATCTTACCGCACAGAATCTTGATCAAGAAAAAGAAAAACAAACCATCATAGAAAACATCAATCAGGAATTAGAAGTTCAGGTTGAAAATCGTAAAAACGAAATCGAAATTCAAAAGAGTGAAATCAAAATTCAAAATGAAAAATTAGAAGTAGAACGATTAAAATCTGAAGCACTTTTACTAAACATCCTACCCGAAGAAATTGCGTTAGAATTAAAAGAAAAAGGTAAAACACAATCAAAATTTTTTGACAGCGTTACCATTCTTTTTACCGATTTTAAAGATTTCACCAAACTAACCGAAAAGGTTTCTTCTACCGAATTAATCGAAGAACTAAACTATTGTTTTAAGGAATTCGATAGAATCATCAGCAAATATGGTATCGAAAAGATCAAAACCATTGGCGATGCCTACATGGCGGTAAGCGGATTACCTGTCAAAGACGAAAAGCACGCTATTAAAATGGTTTATGCTGCTTTAGAAATTCGCGATTTTATGGAGGAATACAAGCAAAAGCGCATAACCGAAGGTAAAGAATATTTTGAAATGCGTATTGGAATTAATTCCGGCGAAGTAGTTGCGGGAATTGTCGGCATTAAAAAATTCGCTTATGATGTTTGGGGAACTGCAGTAAACATTGCTTCTGAAATGGAAGTTAATGGTTGTATTGGAAAGGTCAACATCAGCGAAAACACCTATAAATTGGTTCATAAAAATTTTAGTACAGAATTACGTCCCGAAAA
The DNA here is from genome assembly GCF_900115115.1 of Paenimyroides ummariense. Classification (GTDB taxonomy): domain Bacteria; phylum Bacteroidota; class Bacteroidia; order Flavobacteriales; family Flavobacteriaceae; genus Flavobacterium; species Flavobacterium ummariense. Next base: position 16,044 of record NZ_FOVI01000011.1, on the reverse strand, counting down.
ATTGGAAGATTCTCAAGTAAATATGTACTTTGCAGAAATTAAAGAAAAAAGCGTGAATTTAGAAAGGGCAAAAGAATTTATATTAAACAAGCTAACGCAAGAGTTGCCAAAGCATTTGCATTATCATAACATCAGCCATATTTTAGATGTTTATGATGCTGCCATGCGTTATGCAAAATTAGAAGGAATTAGTGCCGAAGACACCGAATTGCTTAAAGTTGCTGCGCTTTTCCACGATTCGGGCTTTATTGTAAAAGCAGACGGACATGAAATGATTTCGTGCGGATTTGCCGAAGAATATTTACCTGATTTTGGTTACAGTTTTAATCAGATCGAAAAGATTAAAGGAATGATTATGGCAACGAGAATTCCGCAAACTCCGAAAAATCATTTGGAACAGATTTTGGCTGATGCCGATTTGGATTATTTGGGAAGAGCTGATTTTGAAGAAATTTCAAACGGACTTTTTGAAGAGCTAAAGGCAGAAAATAAAATCTCCGATTTAGACACTTGGAATAAAATTCAGGTTTCGTTCTTTGAAAAACACAGTTATTTTACCGAATCTGCCAAAAGATTGCGCAACGCCAAAAAACAAGAAAATTTACAACTAATAAAATCACAATTACTTTAGCCACCTAAACCAATGGACAAAATTTTATCGAAAGACAGTTTTAAAGATTACCTATTCATGCTTTTGGGAATTCTTTGCATTAGTTTCGCATTAAAAAGTTTACTAATTCCCAATCATTTTTTCGATGGCGGTGTAACGGGTATCGCGCTACTTTTATACAAAAAATACCACATAAACATCGCATTAATTTTTGTAGCATTAAACATTCCATTTTTGCTTTTGGGTGGAAAATTAATTGGTAAATCGTTTGCAATAAAATCAATTATTTCGGTAATAGTCCTTGGACTTTGCTTGTTATTTATTCCTTTCCCGGAAGTTTCGCACGATAAATTAATCGTTTCTGTTTTCGGAGGATTTTTTATTGGATTAGGAGTTGGCTTTGGTATGAAAAGCGGAATTGCTTTAGACGGAATTGAAGTGTTAGCAGTTTACACAGGAAAAAAAGTTGGCTTTTCTATGAGCGAGATTATCTTGGGAATTAATATTTTGATCTTTTTAATTGCCGGAATTTTCTTTGGATTGGAAGCTGCTTTTTATTCGATGTTGACCTATTTTGTAGCATCAAAAACAATTGATTATGTGGTGGAAGGTTTTGAAGAATTTACAGGTGTTACCATTATCTCATCGAAAAGCGAAGAAGTTAAAGCCTTTTTAGTATTACAAATGAGCAAAGGAATTACCGTTTACAAAGGCGAACGTGGTTTTATGAAAGATAGTTTTGAGGTAAGTACCGAAACCGATATTGTGTACACTGTTGTTACGCGTTTAGAAGTTAGAAAATTAAAGAATGCCATTCATGAAATTGACGAAAAAGCATTTATATTCTCAAGTTCTATTAAAGAAACTGCTGGTGGAATTTTAAAGAAAAAACATGCACATTAAAATAAAAAATCCTGATACAATAAAGCATCAGGACTTTTTATTTTTTATTTATAGCAAACCGGAATAATTTCTCCTTTTGCCAAACAGTATTTTTCTACTTCTTCTTTTGATAATTTTGCAGTGTAATTTACCTCATCAACTTTAAAACCAATACGTCGTAATTTATCGAAATAATCTCGACCATAAACCCGAACGTGATCATATTGTCCGAAAATTTTTGCACGCTCCTTTTTATCTATAATCGAATTATCTTCAAACGTTTTTTCTCTTGATAAATCTTGCGGAATCTGTAAAATTGCCATTCCGCCCGGCTTTAAAATACGATACAGTTCTTGCATTGCCTTGGTATCATCAGGAATATGCTCTAAAACATGATTGCACAAAATAACATCGTACAAATCACTTTCAAAAGGCAGGTTGCAAATATCGGCTTTCACATCAGCCAAAGGCGATTCTAAATCGGTTGTGGTATAATCTAGATTTTTCTGTTTTATAAATCGATTATAAAATGCCTGTTCCGGAGCAAAATGCAATACCTTTAATTGTTTCGAAAAAAAATCGGTTTCATTTTTTAAATACAACCACAATAAACGATGACGTTCTAAAGATAAGGTGCTTGGCGAAAGCACGTTGTTACGCTGGTTTCCGTAACCGTACGGTAGAAAAGTTCTAAACGATTTTCCGTCGATCGGATCTGTAAAACGATTACCTTTTAAAGCAAAAGCCAAAACAGGTCTAACAAAATAACTCGCCCGAATTAAAATGGGGCGAGGTATGGTATTTAATATCGTTTTAAAAACTTTTTTAATCATTTAAGATAAAACTAAAGGCTGTTTACGAAACTCATCTTCTTCGTTTGACACAATGCCTAAAGACTTGTAAATATAAGCAAATGTTGAAAGCAGTTCAGGTTTTCCGTCAACTAACGCCACATCATGTTCAAAATGTGCAGCTGGTTTGCCATCTCGGGTAACAATCGTCCAACCGTCTTTTAACTGCTTAATATTTTTAGTTCCCATATTAATCATCGGCTCAATTGCAACTGTCATTCCTTCTTGAAATAATTTTCCACGACCTTTTTTACCGTAATTTGGCATTTCCGGACCTTCGTGCATTTTTTTACCCAATCCGTGACCTACCAATTCACGTACCACAGAATACCCGTGGCCTTCGGCATAACGCTGAATCGCAGAACCAACGTCTTCTACTCTGTTTCCGGCTTTAAATTCACGAATACCAACGTATAAAGATTCTTTAGTAACCTGTAATAGTTTTTTTGTTTCGGCAGCAACTTCGCCAACTTCAAAAGTATAGCAATGATCGCCATAATATTCATTTACAATTGCACCTAAATCGCAAGAAACAACATCGCCATCTTGCAAAGGTCTATCTGTTGGTAAACCATGAACAATTTGTTCATTAACACTTGTAAGCAATGTGCAAGGGCAACCGTACAAACCTAAAAAGCCTGGTACGCCGCCGTGATCTCTAATATATTGTTCTGCTAATTTATCTAAATGTAAGGTGGTTACACCCGGTTTAATTTCTGAAGCTAACATTCCTAAAGTTTTAGAAACCAACAACGCAGCCGTGCGCATGATCTCTATTTCTTCTTTGGATTTAATTACAATCATTTACTTTATTGTTTTGAGATGCAAATTTACGGTTTATAAATTAAATTTTTGTTTTTTATAAAAAAAGCCCGAAAATAATTTCGGGCTTTAAACTTTAATCTTTTCTAAACATTATTTTTTAATAAACTTAGAAGAAGCTTTTCCTTCGTTTGTTGTAATATCTATTAAATAGGTACCAGCCGAAAGGTCAGAAACATTAATTGTTGAAGCATTATTTAGTGTTCTTACAATTCTTCCAGATAAATCGGTGATTTTAATTTCTTTCATTTCTAAACCGTTTTTAGATGAAATATTTAAAATATCTGTTGTTGGGTTTGGGAAAACATATATTTCTTTATCATCTAATACTAAACTAGTTTTAACAGTTCCGATTGTGGTTTTAAGATGAAGTGGTTTTTCTGGCCAATTACTTATGTTAGGTTTTGAAGAATAGCAAGTTTCTATTGTTGCTAAAAAATCAGAACCGTTAACTATTTCAGTATTTGGTAAAAATGTAATGCTATTACCAGCTTTCATTGATATATTTTGACCATTTATTAAATAATTTGATTGAGTTGTAATTGTATTACTAACTTTATACAAGAAATTATTATTTGTTTCAGGACTATTTAATAAAATATCACTGATACATCCATCATGTAATGGTGTACGTTGCGGTAATCCCATGCGAGTACTATTCCCATTAAGATAAATATTGTTTTCGTCAACATAACTATTCAAAAATGAGTTGTGGTTTACAATTTTAGCCAAATAATCTCGATCTTCTATACTTACATATATATCTCCTTGTGTATTTCTTTGGATCCCACATGCATCATTAGTGATACTGCTGTTAGAATATATTAATCTTGAAACTACACTTCCTATTGAATTTGGAATATCTATTGCAAAAACTTCTGCATTATAACGGCTACTTAAATATAAAATTGATGCATCTTTATTAAACTCACTTAAATAAGGTCCAATAGTTGAAATTTCAAGTAAATAATCATTTGTAATTTTTCCTGTATTGTTATCAAATGAGTATGTATTACTAAATCCAGGTGAAACCCATTGATTTATTGTTATAAAATGACTGTAGTTTAATGAGTTATTTAGACGTAGAGAAGGTTTAATACCATAATAATAATATTGCAAAGTTACATTTCCTAAAGAACTTACAACTGGAACATTAGATAGTCCATTACTATTTAAAAGATAGCTATATAATTCAGATTCAAATGGTATTAAAATCCAATAGGAAGAACCATCAGAATGAGGTATTGCTGTTATAGCTTCCGTTTGAATAAAATTATTAGAACTATCAAAAATAGGAAAGTTTTTATAAAGATTGTCAACTTCACCTAGGGGTAATCCATCATTTAAACTTATAGGTCCTAAAGACATATCAACAATACTATATGCAATATAAGACGTTGGTGGGAATGATAGTGCAGTTGTAAATACATAATACCTATTTAAATTACCCGGATCTTTTACTATTATTAATTGCTGACTAGAACTGTCACCTGTTAAGCCTGTACCATTAACCATAATGTTATGCTCGCGATCCCAAATTGTTAAACCATCAGTATAAAATAATAGATTACCATTCAAATCACTTATAGATCCAACAGCTTCTAAAGTATTCATTACACTATTATTTAAAACAAGTGGTGTAGTTCCTGAAAAATTAACCGCGGCTTTATTACCAAAGTACCAGTTGTCGTTCTCGCCTTGCGAAAACGCAAGTAAAGGAAATAATATCCAAAACCATATTAAAAATTTATTTTTCATAATTTCAAAGGTTTAGATTATTTTTTGCTTTTTAGAAGATCACCTACCTGAGCTTTTAATTCTTCTAGTTCTTTTTGCTGTTGAATACTGTATAAGGTTAATTCTTCTACTTTTTTAAGCAGTAAAATGTTCATTTCTTTTAATTCTATACCATTTGCAATAGCCTGTTCTGTTGTAGGTACTTCAGGTAAATGTCCGTTTTGTTTAATAAACTGTTCTACTTCTGCTAGTGGCATTAAATTATAATCAGGTTCAAAAACATAATCTGCCCAACCGTTGTTTGCTGCTATATCTACCTTAATTTTCTCGGTACGTATACCGTCCTTAACATACAGTCGATAGCCATCTGAATGGAATGACACATTAGTTCCAATACTAATTTTTCCATCTGTAATGACCAACGTATTTTCATGAGATGCCGACCCAATATATAATGAATTAGCTAAGTATGATATAGAAGGATTACTAAGTCCACTTCCTATTGTATTAGTCCTTGTTCCTATAAAATGTACAGGATTAGAATTTGAATCGTAAAAGATTACTTTTTTTATTGGGGGATTAAATTCAGAGCCATAAGAGGCGGCAATTCCAAAACTACCATTGAGATTTAATTTATCTGTCGTATTTGAAGTCCCTATACTTACATTTCCTGTTCTTGAAATATTACTTGTTGTGTTATTAGCACCTGTCCATTGTTGTGCAAATAAAAACGAAGACCCCATAAGGGTTAATGCAATAGTAAAAATTTTGTTTTTCATGTTATATAATATTTAAAGTTAATTAAGTAAATATATGTAAAAAAATTAACTATAATTAGCAAAATAAAATTATTATAACAAAAAAAGCCCGAAAATAATTTCGGGCTTTAATCTTAATATTTTGAAAATATTATTTTTTAATAACTTTTTTAGAGGCATTACCTTCTTTTGTTGAAATATTAAAAATATAAACACCTGCTCTTAAATCTGAGATGTTTAATTGAATTTCTGATTGATTAGTAAACGATTGTGTTTTAACCACTCTTCCATTCATGTCAACTATTGAAACTTTCTCAACCCCAATGCTTTCTTGATTAGAAATTGTTATAATGTCACTAGCAGGATTAGGGTAAATATTAAATTTAGTTGAAATAACATCGTCAACGCTAGCAGTTGTATTATTTACTGCTGAAACCATATAATTATCATATTTAAGAGTTGAAGACATAGCATTACCAGTTCCTGCAATTGCCAAGAAAGAAATTTCATCCGGAGCTTCAGTTGCAACAGAAACTATATCAAAATTAACATTAATGTTTTTATCCGGGATTTGCCATGTTGCTTTGTTTGTAGTATAATCTACATAAAAAATAACTTTATACCATTTATTTGCATCTAAAACTAAAGGGGTAGATCCTAAGGTAATATTATAAAGACCAGGACCTGAACCTCCTGGTGGATTAGCGTAAGCCAATCCAGCCAAAGTTCTTGTTTCTGGTACATAGGTTAAGCCACCAATTGCTCTGTTAGCAGATGACACAGCCATTCTATGAACTGCTTTACTAGTAGTTGCTGCGCCTGTAAAGAATTCATATTCTACCTTTAAAATATTATTACCCGTAGTTTTGGTATTCCATAGAGCAGTATTAAAATCCATTTTGGTTGCTAGTCTATAATTCGCTGGGGCTGGGGCTGTCGCTGGTGGCTGATTGGTGCTTTCAATACTAAAAACATTTCCACGACCAGTTTCAGCGACAAACTGAAAATTACTATTATTACCTCCAGCAGGTACTAATGTATACCAATTCCCTTGTCCCGCTGTAGTACCAGTTAAATCTGTTCCTACATTACCGACAGTATAAGAATTGAAATCATCTGACAATAATTGTTGAGCATTTACATTGCTAAAAGCAGCTAACACAAATGCTACGGAAAGTAAAAGTTTTTTCATAATTTATTGTATTTAAAATTGAGTTAATTAAATTTAATGATAAAAGTAATATTTTTTTCTAAATAAAAAACATTTACCTACGTTTTTTTATATTAGTGCTTTCGCTGTCATAACATCGGGTTGGGCGACACCCATTAATTTTAATACGGTTGGGGCAATATCTGCCAAAACACCATTGTAAATTTCTTGAATGTCTTTATCAATTAAAATTACGGGCACCGGGTTTGTGGTGTGTGCCGTGTTTGGGCTACCATCTTCGTTAAACATGGTTTCGCAATTACCGTGATCTGCCAAAATAATAACTGTATAATTATTTAAAACAGCAGCATCTACAATTTGGTTTGTGCAAATATCAACCGTTTCACAAGCTTTTATTGCTGCACTCATACTGCCTGTATGCCCAACCATATCGCCGTTCGCAAAATTAATTACAATAAAATCGGCTTCGGCTTTGTTTAATTCGGGTATTAAGGCATCTTTTAAATCGTAAGCGCTCATTTCGGGTTTTAAATCGTAAGTAGCTACTTTTGGCGACGGACACAAAATACGCGATTCTCCAACAAAAGGTTCTTCACGACCGCCCGAAAAGAAAAAGGTTACATGAGGATACTTTTCTGTTTCTGCCATGCGTATTTGCTTTTTCCCGGCACTTTCTAACACTTCGCCCAACGTATTGGTAATATTATCTTTATTGTAAACAACTTTTACATTGTTATAGCTTTCGTCGTAATTAGTAAGAGTAACGTAATACAAATCTAACTTTTCCATACCAAATTCGGGTAAATTTACCTGCGATAAAACTTCGGTTAGCTGTCTGCCGCGATCTGTTCTAAAGTTAAAGAAAACAACTACATCACCTTCGCTAATTGTTGCAACGGGTGTATTATCCTCATTCATCATTACAATTGGTTCAATAAACTCATCAGTAACATCGTTAATATAGCTATCCGCTATGCTTAAAACGGCATTATGCGATGGCATTCCCACACCTTTAACCAATAAATCGTAGGCTTTTTTAACGCGTTCCCAACGTTTATCGCGATCCATTGCGTAGTATCTACCTATAACCGAGGCTAATTTTCCTGTAGATTGATCCATGTATTTGACCAATGAAGCAATATGATCGGCACCTGATTTAGGATCTACATCTCGCCCATCGGTAAACGCATGCACAAAAACATTTTGTAAATCGAATTCTTTAGCAACATCTAACAAGCCACATAAATGATTAATGTGTGAATGCACACCGCCATCGGAAACCAAACCTAAAAAATGCACCTTTTTGTTATGAACTTTAGCAAAAGTAAATGCTTCTTGCAAAACAGGCTCTACATTTAATGTTTTGTTTTGAACCGCCAGATTAATCTTTGCCAAATCTTGATATACAATTCTACCGGCACCCAAATTCATGTGTCCAACTTCAGAATTTCCCATCTGTCCTTCGGGCAAACCAACATTTAAACCATCGGTTCGTAACTGTGCAAAAGGATATTTTTTGTATAAACTATCTATAAAAGGGGTATTTGCATGATCTATGGCAGATACTTTTGGATCGGGTGAATTTCCCCACCCATCTAATATCATTAAAAGGACTTTTTTGTTCATTTTTCAATTAAAAATATAGTTCAAATTTACTCATAGAATTTTAGATTTCGGACTGTTTTTTTAACATTTTACTAAAATTAAATGTTAAATATGTTTATTAAACATTAAATTAACGGTTTGGTTTGTAATAAAGTTATTATATTTACGTTCAGAAGTTTAAACAACATTAATATAAGAACAAATGAATTTTAAATTATTGCCTATAATGATGGTGGGTCTGTTATCGTTCAAACCAATGACAATTAACGACCCGAACGGAGATAACAATGGGAATGGAAATGGTAAAAAAGTTACAGTAGTTACAAAATCTTCTACTATAAAATCGAAAGAAATTGCCGCTGTAACAAAAACAAATTTAAAATCTAATACAACAAGTAATTTAAGTGCTTTTGATAAACTGGTTTTATCGGAATATTTAGATTTAGACGAAAAAAAGTTTGAAAAACCTGAAATGGAAAGCTTTAAAGCGGCTTTTAAAGGTTATTACAAACTAAAAGACCAAGGAAAACTAAATAAAGAAATCCTTACAATTATTGATTTTACCAAATCATCAACCGAACGCAGAATGTGGGTTATTGATATGAAATCGCATGAAATTCTTTACCAAACAGTGGTTTCTCATGGAAGAAACAGCGGAAAAGAATATGCGAATGATTTTTCTAATGCACGTGAATCGTACAAAAGCAGCCTTGGTTTTTATACCACTGCCGAAACCTATATGGGAAAACACGGTTTATCGTTACGATTAGATGGTTTAGAAGCAGGTATTAACAACAATGCTCGAGAGCGCGATATTGTAATACATGCTGCCGATTATGCCAACGAAAACTTAGGAAAAAACCAAGGATATTTAGGACGTAGCTTAGGCTGCCCGGCTTTACCTTACGAAGTTGCGCATGATATTATTAACCTTATTAAAAACGAAAGTTGTTTGTTTATTTACCATGCAGACCAAAAAGGTTATCTTACAACATCTAATTTATTGAATTAATCTTTTATAAAGTTTATTATCTAAAGAGTAAACGTCGTTAAGAATTTTTACATCGCCGGCATCGTTGATTACGGCTGTAAAATACACTTGATGGACGTTTACTTTTTTGTTTAATTTAAAGTTTTTAGTCTTCTCTTTTACCGCCAAGGTATCAATTTCGCTTTTTGATATATTTTTTCCTTCGATCTTAAATATTTTTTCTGCCAGTCTAAAAGGATCTTCCACACGAACGCAGCCCGAACTCAACGCACGATTGCTTTCTACAAAACGTGTTCTGTTATTGGTATCGTGCAAATAAACCATGTGTTTGTTGGGGAAATCGAATTTTATCTGACCTAACGAATTTAAGCGACCGGTTTGTTGTACATAACGATACGATGAATAATTAGCCGGATTCCAATTATCAGGACTTACTTGTTTCCCTGTTTTTTTATCGAAAATAGTTAAACGGTTCGATGCAAAATAACCTCGGTTAGCAGATGCTTTTGGCACTACATCATTCTTAAGAATTGTTGGAGGAACCGTCCATTTAGGATTTACGATGATTCCGTTGAAAGCTGACGAAAGTATTGGTGTTCTTCGATCCTTCTTGCCAATAATCACTTTGTACGAATCGGTAATCGATCCATTTTCAACCACCTGTAAATCATATTGCGGCAAATTAATCCAAACATAATTTTCACCTAAATCGGGTTCTAACCACTTGGTTCGTTCAAAATTCACCCACACTTTTTTACGCAGTAATCCTTCGGCAGACAATGTATCCTTTGAAGTTACAGGTACATATTTAGCAAATGCTTTTTTGTATTTCTTGTATAATTCGCTTTTAGGCTTAATATCCTCTAAAACAGCATACACGTTTTGATCTGCCAACGATTTGTTCAATAATGCTATGTAATCATTTTCCGGGATGTAAGGTTCCCAATCGCCATACATTTTTTTAGGATTTACCTTACCCGTAGCCAATTGTTTTGCGATACGAAAAAAGTTTTCGCTAAAAGCAACATCGGCTTTTTGAAGTTCAGCAATACTCAAAACGTTATAGTTAAAATGCGCAGCAATTAATTTTTTTAAAGGATATTTTTCGGGCAAAACGCCATCGTATCTGCTATCAATAATAGCCGAAATCAGTTGATTTCTGCTTAAACTGTCTTGCCAAATTGTTTCAAAATTATTGTCGGTATAAAATTGTACCACATTTTCATCTTTCCCAAACAGCATAATCTTCTCAACCCTTACTGTTTTTTCTGCGTTTGATAAATTCTTGTTAGAATTGTTACTTGTACATGCAGAAAAAATAAGTGCCCCAACAATAATTTTTCTAATATTCATTCTATAAAAACGGTTAATCTTCTTTCGCTACAAATTTAAACATAATTCTGTGAGAACCAATGTACGGAATTACCACTTGCTGAACATTTAACCTATAACCATTTTTTTTGTAAAAATTTACGGCATAATCACGAGCAAAACACCAAATCATAACAGATCCTTTGCGAGAAATGTTTTCTTCGGCGAAATGCAGCAGGCGTTTGCCAATATTTTTGTGCTGATGTTCCGGCAAAATAGACAAGCCCGTTAATCGATACACCGGATATACTTTATAATTGTTTGTTTTTTTAAACATCATGGTTACTGCACCAATCAATTCATTATTTAAAAATGCGCCAAAGTGCTTGGTACCTTCATCTAAATCGCCTTCAAAATGACAAACTTCAATGGGTTGTCCTTCTTTTAATACGGTATGACGAATGTTGATAACATCGTCTGCTTTTATCTGTTTAAATGTTAACATGTAAATTTATATTTGCAACAAGATACTAAATAAAATAGATGATTTCATAATTAATCGCTATTTTTATGATCGTAAAATAAACAAGTCGCACAAATGAAAAATTTACTGCTTCAAAATATATCCAAACACGTTTCGCTAACTTCAGAAGAAGAAGATATTATTTTTAATGCTTTTGAAAAGGCCAGTTTTAAAGCTAAAACAATTGTAATAAAACCAGGCGACGAAGCGCATTTTACCTATTTTGTTTTAAAGGGAATTTTACGCAGTTACACTATTGACGATAATGGAACCATACACATTTTAAGTTTTGCCACGCCGGGTTGGTGGGTTGCTGATATGTACAGTTACCTAACGGGAAAACCTGCCGTACTATATGTTGATGTAATGGAAGATTGCGATGTACTTATTTTACAACGTTGCGATGCAGAACGATTATTTACCGAAGTTCCTAAATTAGAACGTTTTTTTAGAATACTTACCGAAAACAATTTAATTGCCAACCAACAGCGCATTTTAGATAAAATGGCATTAACTGCCGAAGAACGTTACGAAAAATTTCTGCAAAAATATCCCGATATTATTAATTGCCTGCCACAAAAATACATAGCGTCGTTTATTGGTGTTACGCCCGAGTTTTTCAGTAAAATGAAAAGCAACCTGCTGCGTAAAAAGTAAAAATAAACCTTTGGAAATCAGCGTTTTTTTTATTTCTTAATATAGATTAACAGCCAATTAATCTGGGTAATGTACCTTTACATTATAAAATTAAAAAAACGCACAACAATGGCAAAATATACAGTTCATAAAGCAGCATCAAGAGGATATGCCGATCACGATTGGTTAAAATCTTATCATACTTTTTCATTTGCAGGATATTTTAATCCGGAGCGCGTTCATTTTGGAGCTTTACGGGTTCTGAACGATGATTATGTAGCAGCAGGCAGAGGCTTTGGCGCACATCCGCACCAAAACATGGAAATTGTTTCTATTCCCTTAGAAGGAAAACTGGCTCATAAAGACAGTACCGGATCTGAAGGTATCATTCAAAAAGGCGAAATTCAGTTTATGAGTGCCGGCACAGGTGTAACTCACAGCGAAATGAACGGCAGTGCAACCGAAGCTGTAAAATTCCTTCAAATATGGATCATTCCAAACAAAATGAACATTACTCCACGTTACGGACAAATGGAATATGCCGTAAACGATAATGAAATTAAAACGTTGATTCAGCCAGAAACAGCCGAAGGCACTTTAAGATTACAGCAAAATGCTTGGTTTAAAATGGCAAAATTCGATGCTGGTAAAGAAACTACGATTACTGTGGAAGATCCTAAAAACAACGGAATTTATATTTTTCTTTTGAATGGATCGATCGAAGTTGATGGAAATCAATTAGAAACCCGCGATGCAATCGGAATCTGGGAAGCCGAAAATGTAACAATCAAAACAAACAATAAAAGCGAATTTCTTGTTATTGAAGTTCCAATGAATCAAAATTAATTTAAAAAATTTATAATATGAAAAAATGGACAATTGACCCAACGCACAGCGAAGTGGGTTTTAAAGTAAAACACATGATGTTTACTAACGTTAAAGGATTATTCAACGATTATTCGGCTGATATCGATTTTAACGATGATTTAAAGGAGGCAAATTTACAGTTTGAAGCAAAAATCAATTCGATTTTTACAAACAATGCAGACAGAGACAACCACTTAAAAAGTGCCGATTTCTTTGATGCAGAACAATATCCTACCTTAAATTTTAAATCAACAAATATTCAAGGAAACGGAAGCGAGTACGAAATCACTGGCGATTTAACTATAAAAGGTATTACAAAACCGGTTACTTTAAATGCAGAATTTAGCGGTTTAATGACCGATCCGTGGGGAAATACCAAAGTAGGTTTAAATTTAGACGGTAAAATTAACCGTAAAGATTTTGGCTTAACGTACAACGCAGCGTTAGAAACCGGTGGTGTTTTAGTAGGCGAAGATGTTAAGTTAAACGCAGAAATTCAGCTTGTTGAACAAAAATAAAGAGTTCGTTATTAATTGTTTTTTGTAAAGTACAATCTTTCAACAGATTGTACTTTTTTTATGCCGATAGTTTTAGTAAATTGCAACAAAACATAAGTAATGAATCGTAAAACAATCATTATGCTGTGCTTATTAGTTGGCGCAGCTGCACAACAATCGTGTAACAAAAAGGAAAATACCGCAATGACTTCAGGACAAGAAAACCCTTTATTGGCAGAATGGAACACTCCGTTTGAAGTTCCTCCGTTCGATAAAATACAGAACAGTCATTTTAAACCTGCTATTTTAGAAGGAATTAAAGACCACCAAAAAGACATTCAGGCAATTGTTGATAGCAAAGAACAACCAACATTTGAAAATGTTATTGTGGCTATTGATAATTCGGGCGAAACATTAAGCAAAGTTACCACCGTACTTTACAATTTAACAAGCGCCAATACGAATGACGAGTTGCAGAAATTGTCGCAAGAAATGGCTCCTGCCCTTTCCGAACATAATGACAACATCTATTTAAACGATGCGCTTTTCCAGAAAGTAAAAACCGTTTATAATCAATATCAAATCACAAAACCAGAAACTTTAAAATTAAGTGCTGAACAACAAATGTTGTTAGATGAAACTTACAAGCGTTTTGTTCGCAGTGGTGCAAATCTTTCGGCAGAAAATAAAGACCAACTTAAAAAATTGAATAGCGAATTATCGGTTTTATCATTAAAATACGGTGATAATTTATTGAACGAAACCAACAATTACGAACTGGTTATCGATAAAAAAGAAAACTTGGCAGGTTTACCAGCCGAATTAATCGAAGCTGCTGCCGAAGAAGCCAAAGCAAAAAATAAAGAAGGTAAATATGTTTTCACTTTAAGCAATTCAAGTGTAATGCCGTTTTTGCAGTATGCTGATAATCGCGAGCTGCGTAAAACAATCTGGAATGCGTATCAGGTCCGTGGAAATCAAAACAACGGAAACGACAATAAAGAAAACGTTCTTAAAATTGCCAATTTGCGTATGCAGAAAGCACAGTTGTTAGGTTATAAAAACCACGCAGAATATGTGTTGGAAGAATGTATGGCGAAGAATCCTGAAGCTGTGAATACTTTGCTAATGAAATTATGGACACCGGCTGTAAATAAAGCTAAGCAAGAGGCTACAGACATTCAGGCTTTAATGCGTAAAGAAGGAATTAATGAAGATGTGGCACCTGCAGACTGGCGTTATTATGCAGAGAAAATTCGTAAGGAGCGTTACAATTTAGATGAACAGGAATTAAAACCTTATTTAAGTTTAGAAAATGTTCGTAAAGGAATTTTCGATGTAACCAACAAATTGTGGGGATTAACTTATAAAGAATTAACGAACGTGCCTAAATATCATGCCGATGTTACGGTTTGGGAAGTGTTCGATGCCAATAAAAAAACATTGGGATTATTGTATATGGATATGCATCCGCGCGAATCAAAACGTGGTGGTGCCTGGATGACATCGTACCGCGACCAGCAAATGGAAAACGGTAAACGCAAAATGCCGGTAATTTCAATCGTTTGTAACTTCACAAAACCAACAGCTACAACTCCGTCTTTACTAACGTTTGATGAAACAACTACATTTTTTCACGAGTTTGGTCATGCGTTACACGGATTACTATCGAACGTAAATTACAGAAGTTTGGCAGGAACAAACGTTCCAAGAGATTTTGTTGAACTTCCATCGCAAATTATGGAAAACTGGGCTGCCGAACCTGAAGTATTGAAAATGTATGCAAAACATTACAAAACGGGTGAAGTTATTCCTGATGCATTAATCGAAAAAATGAAAAAAGCCGGAACTTTTGATCAAGGTTTTGCTACAACAGAATATTTAGCAGCATCGTTTTTAGATATGAAATACCACACAGCAACCGAAGAAATTAAAGACGATGTAAATACGTTTGAAATAAACGCAATGAAAGAAGCAGGATTGATTGATGCAATTATTCCGCGTTACAGAAGCACCTATTTCAGTCATATTTTTGCAGGCGGATATTCAGCAGGATATTACAGCTACATTTGGAGTGCCGTTTTAGATACCGATGCGTTTGAAGCATTTAAAACAGCCGGCTTATTCAATTCTGAAAAAGCATTAATGTTCCGTAAATATGTTTTGGAAAAAGGCGGAACGGAAGATCCAGCAGAGTTATACAGAAAATTCCGTGGTGCTGACCCTAAAATTGAACCGTTGTTAAAAAAACGCGGATTGAATTAATAAACAAAAAGCTCGATTTTGCAATCGAGCTTTTTTATTCTTTAAGGTTTTTATTTTTCCAAATCTACACCAACTAAACCACAAGGAAGTTCTTCCATCCAAGCTGTGCCATATTGTTCGGTTAAAAGATTAGCTAATTCTTTATTATTTTTTTTAGCTTTACTAAATAAAGAAACATCAACAGCACAACTTTCAAACTTAATATTCACGTTATATTTTTCTTTAAACTTGAGATATTCTTCTGCATTACTTTGATCGGTAATGCTAAAAACAATAAAGCTTGCTAATGCTTTTGGTTTTGTGTTTTCGATATTTTGTTGCGTTGCTTGCTGTTCTTGATTTTGACCATAACTTAACTGCAAAGTCAGCAAAGCGATAATTAAAACATATTTATTCATAAGTTTAAATTTTCTGCAATATAACAAAAAGAGGCTGTCTAAAAAGGTCTTTGGTATAATCCCCGACATGTTTTTTGTCGGGGATTTTTTTTATTGTCCTCAAATTTTGTTAACTTGAGG
>NZ_FOVI01000038.1 GCF_900115115.1 Paenimyroides ummariense | reverse complement strand
ATAAGTCTAAAAGCTTTGCAGAGCGAATGGTGTACTTTGCCAGTTTTGGTTGTTAATAAATTTATGAATTTTTCAAAGAACAAATCTAAAGGCTGGCGCGAGCATCTTGCTCGAGCATATAAATAATTATACTAAGCACAAGCGTCACGCTTGCGCTAGCATCGGTGGAACAGATACAGCAAATTACAAATCGTCTTTATTCAAAAAAGCGATATTCCTCATCAACCCAGAAAACTTAGTACGTTTTACCGCCGATTTTTTAAAAATTTCGTTAAACAATTCATTGGTTAAATCGTTCCATTGCTGTTTGTCGTAATCAATTAATGTAGGTTTTGGCTTAAAAAGTGGTTCGGCATTTGGTTTTGCAAATCGGTTCCACGGACAAACATCTTGGCACACATCGCAACCGTACATCCAATCATCTAACTTGCCGGAAAATTCATCGGGAATGGCATCTTTCAGTTCAATTGTTAAATAAGAAATACATTTGCTGCCGTTCACAATATAAGGCGATTCTATTGCCTGTGTAGGGCAAGCATCGATACAAGCGGTACACGAACCACAGTGATTGGTTGTAGCGGTATCGTACATCAAATCTAAATCAATAATTAATTCGGCAACGAAAAAAAACGATCCTTCGGTTTTACGGATTAAGTTGTTGTTTTTACCAACCCAGCCCAAGCCGCTTTTTGCTGCCCAAGCTTTATCTAACACCGGAGCCGAATCGACAAAAACACGACCATCGACCTCGCCTATTTCATCGTTAATGTAATGTAACAAATCTTTCAACTTGTCTTTTATCACAAAATGATAATCTTCGCCGTAAGCGTATTTTGAAATTTTATAAGAATCGGGATTTTGCTGTTCGGACGGAAAATAATTCAACAACAAAGACACCACCGATTTTGCACCGGGAACCAGCAATCGCGGATCTAATCGTTTATCGAAATGATTTTCCATATACTTCATTTCGCCGTGCATGTTGTTTTTTAACCAACTTTCTAAACGCGGTGCTTCTTCTTCTAAAAAAGTTGCCTGCGAAATACCACAATAAGAAAAGCCCAAATCTTGGGCTTTCTGTTTTATAAACTGTGTGTATTTTTCTTTGTTAGTCATGATCGTTAAACAAACCCGACTGTTTGCCTACATTCTGTCTGCCCAAATGGGCGTATGCTTTTTCGGTAACTTCACGTCCGCGCGGTGTGCGGTAAAGAAATCCTTCCTGAATAAGAAACGGTTCGTACACTTCTTCAATGGTTTCGGAATTTTCTGAAACGGCAGTTGCCAAAGTTGACAAGCCCACCGGACCACCTTTAAATTTATCAATTATGGTCGATAAAATTTTGTTATCCATTTCGTCTAACCCGTATTTATCAACATTCAATGCTTTTAATGCAAAACGAGAAATTTCGATATCGATACGTCCGTTGCCTTTAATCTGTGCAAAATCTCGAACCCTACGCAACAAAGCATTGGCAATACGAGGCGTTCCACGGCTTCGACCGGCAATTTCAATGGCAGCTTCCATATCAATAGGAACCTTTAAAATAGTTGCGCTACGCTCTACAATAGTCGACAATAATTCGATATTATAATACTGTAATCGACTTTGAATGCCGAAACGTGCACGCATTGGTGCGGTTAATAAACCAGAACGTGTAGTTGCACCAACCAGCGTAAAAGGATTCAGGTTGATTTGAACTGAACGTGCATTTGGACCAGATTCAATCATGATATCAATCTTAAAATCTTCCATTGCCGAATACAGATATTCTTCTACAACGGGGCTTAAACGGTGAATTTCATCGATAAACAAAATATCTCGTTCTTCTAAATTGGTTAACAAACCAGCTAAATCTCCGGGTTTATCTAACACAGGACCTGATGTAATTTTGATGCCTACATTTAATTCGTTCGCCAAAATATTAGACAAAGTTGTTTTTCCCAAACCCGGAGGTCCATGAAACAACGTGTGATCTAAAGCTTCGCCACGTAAATTGGCAGCTTTTACAAACACCTTTAAATTCTCTAATACCTGATCTTGACCTGCAAAATCATCAAACGAGAGCGGACGCAGTTTTTTTTCTACATCGATTTCTTCGTTCGAATAATTTTCGTTGGTTGGATTTAAATGTTCGTTCATACAGCAAAGATACTATTTTTACAAATATCTCATTTAAACTTTTCTATACCACATAGTTTTATTGCAACCTATACTTTATAAGATTTATAGATTACCTTTGGTAATACTCACAATCATTGAAAATTACAAAAATGAACTGTACACTTTGCGCTACTTTTTTGACCGAAATGGCTGATGTTGATTATTACATCTGCCCTAACTGTAACGCTTATTTAAAACGTGATGATTTGTATTTTGATGAAGCAAATGAGAAAAATCATTACGAGCAACACAACAATGATGTGAACGATATTGGTTATCAAAATTTTACTGCGCCTGTTACAAATACTGTTTTAGAATATTGTTCTACAGATATGCTTGGTTTAGATTATGGTTGCGGAAAAGGTCCGGTTATTAGCAAACAGCTTCTTGAAAAAGGCTTTCGGGTTGATTTGTACGATCCTTATTTTTATCCGGATACTCCGTACTTACATAAAACCTACAATTTTATCTTTAGTTGCGAGGTATTTGAACATTTTTATAATCCTTTTGAAGAGATAAACAAATTAAACTCTATTCTAAAAGTAGGCGGATTGTTAATTATTAAAACGCATTTATACAACAATCAAACCGATTTTAAAAACTGGTACTACCGTAAAGATTTAACGCATGTTTTTATTTACACCTTTAAAACGTTTGAATACATTGCCAAACATTTTGGGTTTGATATTGTTAGGTTAGAAGAAAAATTGGTGGTTTTAAGGAAGATGTGAAAGAGTGCAATAAAAATAATATATTTAGAAACAATTAAATTTAAAAATAAAGTATATTTGTACACTATATTAATACTTTTTTAAAGTAACAAAATCGTGTAATGAAAAAGAAAATAGCTGTTATAGGTTCGGGTTTTTCTGGGTTGTCTGCTGCTGCGTATGCTGCAAAAGCCGGCAATGAGGTTCATGTATTTGAAAAGCACGACCGACCAGGAGGCAGAGCCAGACAGTTTACAACCGATAACGATTATGTTTTTGACATGGGCCCAAGTTGGTATTGGATGCCGGACATCATAGAAAATTTCTTTGCAGATTTTGGTTATAAATCAGCAGATTTTTATGAGCTTGTTTCGTTGAATCCTCAGTTTGAGATGATTTTTTCGGATACTAAAATTGCGGTTCCCAAAAATTATGAAGAATTAAAGCAAACCGTTGAACAAATTGAAACCGGAGCTGCTGTTCAGCTTGATCGTTTTATGGAATCGGCAAAATTCAAATATCAGGTAGGCATGCAGGAATTCGTTAACAAACCATGCTACAATTGGTTAGAATTTGCATCGCCAAAAATTGCAGTCAGTGCGCTAAAGCTTGATCTGCTTACGAATTTTAGAAAGTATGTTTCCAAATACTTCAAAAATCCAAAGCTACGGGCACTGATGGAATTTCCGGTTATTTTCCTTGGCGCATCGCCTAAAAATATTCCCGCTTTGTACAGTCTTATGAATTATGGAGGCTACGCTTTGGGAACGCGTTATCCAATGGGCGGTTTTTACAGTTTGGTATCAGCAATGAAAAAAGTTGCAGAAAATCAGGGTGTGCATTTTCACTTTAATCATTCAATTGAAAAAATTCATGTCGAAAATAACCGTGCGGTTTCGATTGAAGTTAACGGAAAAATTTTGGAATTTGATAGCATCATCGCATCATCAGACTATCATCATACCGAAAGTCTTTTAGATGATCAATATAAAAATTACGATGAGAATTACTGGGAAAATCGAACTTTTGCTCCATCGAGCCTTATTTTTTATTTAGGAATTAAAGAGCGTATTCCGAACCTTACCCATCACACGTTGTTTTTTGAAAATGATTTAGACGAACATATCGACTGCATTTACGAAGAAAAGAAATGGCCAGAAAAACCGTTGTTCTATGCCTGTTGCCCATCAAAAACCGATCCTTCAACAGCACCCGAAAATTGTGAAAATCTATTTTTATTAATGCCTGTTGCTACCGGAATTAACGATGATGAATCGATAAGGGAACATTATTTGAAGGAACTATTGAATAGGATTGAAAAACATACCGGAGCAGAAAATCTGTACGATAAAATCGACTATAAAAAAAGTTACTGCGTATCAGATTTCATTCAAGATTACAATGCTTATGGCGGAAATGCCTACGGATTGGCAAACACGCTGAATCAAACCGCTGTGCTGAAACCAAAAATTCGCAACAAAAAAGTTCACAATTTATTTTACACCGGACAACTTACCGTTCCCGGACCGGGAGTTCCGCCCGCAATAATATCGGGAAAAATAGTCGCTAAAGAAGTCAACAAAATAAAAATATAAGCTATGAAAAAATTGTTTGATGAATTGGCTTACGAAGTAAGCAAGAAAACCACCGAGAAGTACAGCACCAGTTTTTCACTGGGCATTTTGGCACTGAAACCCGCCATTCGCAAAAGCATTTACGCTATTTACGGCTATGTACGCCTTGCAGACGAAATTGTTGATAGTTTTCATGGTTACGATAAAGAAAAATTACTAAACAGACTAACCATTGAAACCGAAACTGCATTGCAAGAAGGCATCTCGCTGAACCCTATTTTACAGTCGTTTCAAGAAACTGTGAATAATTATGATATCGACCGAAAACTTATTGATCAGTTTTTACACAGCATGTCTATGGATCTGCATAAGGTTGATTATAACTCTGAACTTTACAACGAATACATTTACGGATCTGCCGAAGTGGTTGGATTGATGTGTTTACAGGTTTTTACCGAAGGAAACAGAAAGCAGTTTGATGAACTGAAACCTTATGCAATGAAACTGGGATCGGCTTTTCAAAAGATTAATTTTCTGAGAGATTTAAAAGAGGATTATCAAACTTTGGGGCGCAGTTATTTTCCGAATGTTGATATGGAACTTTTCGACCGTGACATCAAATATCAAATCGAAAAAGAAATCGAAGAAGAATTTGCTGAAGCCTTAATCGGAATAAAAAAACTACCAAATTCATCAAAATTCGGAGTTTATCTGGCCTACAAATATTATCTGGTGTTGTTTTCGAAAATCAAAAAGAAATCACCGGTAGAAATATTATCAAACAGAACCCGCGTTCCCAATGCACAAAAAGCATACGTGGCATTTAAAAGTTATCTGCGTTATAAAGTCGCTGTTTTGTAACATTCCGAATGAAAATCGTTTAAAAAGAGAATTGCTATGAATTTTTTAATTGCACTTATCACTTTCGTATTGATGGAAGGAGCTACCTGGCTGATTCACAAGTATATTATGCACGGCTTTTTATGGACGCTGCATAAAGACCATCACGACCACAGTACCGAAGGTGCTTTTGAACGGAACGATTATTTTTTTGTGATATTTGCCTTGCCAACCATCGCTTTGATGTATTTTGGTTCGCTTGCCAATTTCAATTACGTTTTTTACATAGGATTGGGCATTATGTTTTACGGCATGACCTATTTTTTTGTGCATGATATATTTATACACCAACGTTTTAAGTTTCTTACCCGAACAAAAATCCCGTATTTTATGGCATTGCGCCGTGCACATAAACAGCATCACAAGCACATTGGTAAAGAACACGGGGAATGTTTCGGCTTTTTGTATGTTCCATTCAAGTATTTTAAAATGTACGCCAAAACTTCCAAAAAATGATTTCGTATACTTACTCCGCCATTTTGTTTTTCACAGTGATTGTCTGTTTTATTGCATCGTTTGACCATAGAATTAAATTCAACCGTTATTTTGTTCCGTTCATAAAAGCTGCAATTGTTGTAGCGATTCCCTTTATTTTATGGGATGTCTGGTTTACATCAAAAGGCGTTTGGTGGTTTAACAATGATTATACGCTTGGAATTATCTTGGCAGGACTTCCCTTGGAAGAATGGCTGTTTTTTATATGTATTCCGTTTTCGTGTGTGTTTACCTATTTTTGTTTTGATCTGTTTTTTAAGTGGAACAAACTCAGCAGTTTTAATAACATCATTGTTTTTGTAAGCATTATAGTTTGTTCTTTGATTGCGCTGCTACATTACGATAAAATTTATACGCTGGTAACAGCAGTAGCAACTATTTTAACCCTTATTTATCTGCATTTTATTGCTCGCGTACCTTGGATTAGCAAAGCATCGGCAGTATATACCATATTAATGTTAGGCTTTTTCCCTGTAAATGGAATCTTAACGGGTACCGGTTTGGAATCGCCAATTGTAAATTATAATCCGAATGATTTTTTAGGAATAAGAATGATTACAATACCTGTAGAAGATGCTGTTTACGGATATACACAGTTTTTATTGGTGCTTTATTTCTTTAAACGTTTTAAAGGAATTACGAATGAAGATTAAAATTAATAATGTTCTCTTTTATTTTAAGGAATATTATCACAAAAAAGACATCCCTTAAAGATGCCTAAGTTACTACCCAATAAAAAACAACATTAATTTATATTCAAAAATTGTTAAATAAAATTTTCTCCCAACCAAAACAGTATCGGAAATAATAAACTAAGCACAACCCAAATTGCATAAGATAATTTTTGTTTCATAACCACACTGATTTAAGAGATTAAAAATTCTAATTCATCACTCAGTAAAAATACAAAATAATTTTTACATTTAGTGTATTTAAATACTATTTTTAAAAGTATTTTAGTTTTTATATACACATAAATTAGTTTATTTTTTACACAATTTGTAGAATAATTTCTCTTAACGATTTAATGATTATATGAATTTTTATGTAAAAATAGAATTGTATCTATTGAAATACTGCATTAACATTGAAAACATATACTTACTAATATTTTGTTAAGAATTGGCATACGCTTTGAAATAAACATTATGCTTTGAAATAGAAATGAAACCTTTATTGGTCTAAATGCCCGTCTTTTTGATGGGCGTTTTTATTATACAGAATTTGCTGAGTAATTTTTAACATATAAAGTGAGTGTTAAACACTCACTTTATATGTAACCGCTGTAAAAAGTAAAAACCTAATACCAAGTCATGACCTTCGGTTTATCCATACCTTAATACTTCCAACATAATGCCATTCTAAAAACTATATAAATTCTAACATAATTTTAATAGATTTATTAAGTAGTACAGATGCCCCTTATATCTGGTAAATTACAGCTTTTAACTAAGTCAAAATTTAGCTTTACTTTTAAACCAGTCGTGATAATCGTTAGTGTTTTATTTAAACAACTTCCCTACAATGTTTCCAATTTCTACGAAATCGCCGTGGTTGTTTACGGATCTTTCCTCGGTATTGTCAACTTGGCTTCCTTGGTATGGATAAACCAGCAGGTAATTTTTATCGAGAAAATCTTTGTTAAGCAATGCCGGCATACGACTCATTTGCGGAAAATAAGAAGCCATGCCCCTTTTTGCCATCAACATAATAAGTCCCTGATTGTCGCTGATGTCAGATAATACCGCTTCTACTTCTTTCCATGAATTTATTTCATTGAATTCAGCTTCGATATTTACTTTTTTAATGACTCTTTTAAGGATTCTGATGGAAGATGCTGTTGCATAAAAATCGACCTTCGCACCGGTATTTCTGGCAATATTCCATACACGTAACAAACAATGAAAAAATCCGGGTTCTAAATGCGATTTAGACGGAATAATTACAATTTGTCTTTTTATGGTTGCAATAGGCTGTGCGGCATGATATACAAATACATTAGTTTGTTTGCTTTGCAAATAACCATTATAGAGGTTGTAAACGAAAGACGAAGAAAATTCCCTACCGTTTTCTAAACCTACTACTAAATCTGTAACCTTTTTTTCTTTAATTACATTGTTTATTCCGTTAACAACATCGCTGTCGTAACGTGTAAGTGGAGTTAAAACCTCATCGGCTGCTGAAGCCTTAATTACGGCATCGTGCAATATTTTTTCTGCATTTTTGACCGATGAATCGTTTTTTTCTTCATTGATTACATTCAGCGCAAAGAGTCCGTCCTTATTTTTTTTATCTTTTATAATTACAGCCAAATTAACCATCGCATCTACCGTTTCAGGATAATTAACAGCCAACAGAACATTCTCTTTTTCGTCTGTCTCTCCTGCAACTGTATCTTCTTTATCTGCTTCTGCAATTTTTTCTGCACTTGCCAGCGATATAAACGACGATATGGTACAAGAAACCAAGATAAGCAGAATGCTTCCGTTTAATACGTGTTCATTCAAAAGGCGGACAGGTTCTCCTGCAGCGGTTTCAGAAATAATAATATTGTATCCTACCATTACCGCTGCCAGTGTTGCAGCTGCCGAAGCCGAACTTAATCCGAAAATAAGTTTTCCTTGTTCCTTATTCAGCTTAAACGTTTTGCGTGTTAAAACTGCCGCAAGGTATTTTCCGGCAATAGACGCAACAAGCATAATAGAAGCAACCGTTATGGTATCCCAACTTTTGAAAAACACACTGAAATCGATCAGCATACCAACACTTATCAAAAAGAACGGAATAAAAATGGCATTTCCAACAAATTCTACCCTGTTCATAAGCGAAGATGTATGCGGAATAAGCCTGTTAAGTGCCAACCCTGCCAAGAAAGCTCCGATGATGGCTTCAACCCCGGCTACTTCGGCAAGCAATGCTGCAAGGTAAATCATTACCAAAACAAAAATGTATTGTGATATTTTATCTTTTACATTTTTAAAAAACCAGCGTGCGATGATTGGAAAAATCAATAAAACTACCAATCCAAATACCAATATAGAAAGCGATAATCTTAACCAGAATTCGGTACCTACTTCTCCTTGTGCCATTCCTACACAGGCTGCCAGTACCAAAAGCGCCAAAATATCGGTTATCATAGTTCCGCCGACTGTTATGTTTACCGCCAGATTTTTTGCCACGCCCAGTTTGCTAACCAGCGGATAGGCAATTAGGGTGTGCGATGAAAAAAGACTTGCAAAAAGTATAGACGTAAGCAGGTTGAAATTTAGCAGATAATATGCCCCAATAAACCCCAGAACAAACGGAACTATAAACGTATAGATACCAAAGCCCATACTTTTCCATTTATTCTTTTTAAAATCGCCCATATCAATTTCCAATCCGGCTAAAAACATAATGTACAGCAAACCCGTTGTTCCGGTTACCACAATACTGCTATCACGCGCCAATATATTGAAACCATTGGGTCCAATAGCAGCACCCGCAATAATAAGACCCAGCAAATGCGGCACCTTGATTTTGTTTAAAAGCAACGGGGCAAAAAGTATAATGATAAGCAGCAACAGAAACTTTAACACAGGATCTGCAATGGGCAACGATACGTTTTGTATAGAGAGAAGTAACATTTAATATATGTTTTATTATTTTTTATTAGAAGAAGGTCTGGTAAACTCAACAGTAAATTTTGCTGTACAGTCACTATCGATCGTAATGGTATGCGAACCTTTCATTTTATCGTTATTTATTTCGCTCAAGGTGGTTTGCATAGCAACCGTTTTACTTACCGCAGGATCTGTTTTAAAAGAAAGAACAATATTATTTCCGTTAAAAGCCGCATTGTATGTACGTACTATTTGATTTTTATTATTCAGCAGATCAGCATAGAGATTAAGCGAATCACTTTTAAATTCCCATGTATCTACCCTTTGATCTCCAATGACATAATCACTACAATTAGATTCTACACAAACCAATCTGCCGTTCCATCTGCCGGCAAGATGCTGTGGCCAAAACTTTACCACCGAACTTAAAGAATCGTTTAAAATCCTTAATGAATCTGCCTTCACAATACTGTCTTTCATTTGTAAAAGAGCCTGATACTCCTTTTCTACATTTGCAAAAGAATCAATACGCAACTGCAGATCAAGTTCGCGCTGCCGCAATTGCTCTTCGCTATTTTTATTGTTACAGCTTACCAGCAATATTATACTTAACAGAAACGTTAGAAAAGGAATTTTCTTCATTATACTTACTTTTTTCAATTAAAATTTCACTTATAATTGTAAGATACAAAAAAAATCGGGTTTAAAAAATTTGGTGTGTCAATTTAAGGCTTCTTATAAATAAATCAATCAAACTCAAAATCAAAAGTAAATAATAGAAATGTATCATGCTACAAACTTTACTTTGCGTGGATGATTTTGAAAGCCAATTATTTTTAAGTAGATATTTATAGCACGTAAATAAGTTTTTAGTTTTAAATTAGATATTAGAAAATCTGCTAAAATATTGTTATGTCACATTTTAAGATAAGAACCACATTGAGCAAAGGTGTGGTTGTGCCCAGTTTATTTTTTATTCTTACTATTTGTTTGCTTTCTGCGGTGTATCCCGTTTTTACCGAAAACCTGCTGAACAGTGTAAAGAGTTTTATTTTTGTTAATTTAAATTGGATATATGTTTGGTCTGTTACCGCATTTGTCCTTTTTCTGGTTTATCTTATGTTCAGTAAGTACGGAAATATAAGATTAGGCAGAAACAACAGCAAACCCGATTATTCTTTCTTTTCATGGATTTCGATGCTTTTTGCTGCCGGAATGGGAATTGGACTAATGTATTTTGGTGTAGCAGAACAAATGCAGCATTATTCTAACAATGTATTTGCAGCAAATACGCCTATACAGCGTGCAAAAGATGCCCAGCTGTTTACCTTTTTTCATTGGGGGATACATGCATGGGCAATTTACGGAATTGTAGGTTTGGCGTTATCGTATTTCACCTCTCGTTACAGATTGCCTTTATCATTGCGTAGTTGTTTTTATCCGCTGCTTAAAGATAAAATAAAGGGACGCTGGGGAAATACCATTGATATTTTTGCACTTTGCAGTACATTTTTCGGCATTACCACCACATTGGGTTTTGGTGTGGTACAGATCAACTCGGGATTGGAATCGTTGGGAATTGTATCAGAAAGCAGTTTTACAAACCAAATACTTATTGTTACGGTTCTGGTATCACTTTCTATTCTTTCGGCAGTAAGCGGTGTAGATAAAGGCATACGCATTTTAAGTAACATCAACATTATTGGTGTGCTTATACTACTTTTCTTTATTCTGTTTCTGGGTCCTACCGTTTATCTTATTGGCAGTTTTACCGAAGGTCTTGGTAATTATATCAGCAGTTTTTTTAGTCTAACTTTCAATACTCACGTTTACGAAGCAGATATGCAGCCTTGGTTTCATAATTGGACAATTCTTTACTGGGCATGGTGGATTTCGTGGGCACCTTATGTAGGCTTGTTTATTGCAAAAATTTCTAAAGGTAGAACCATACGCGAATTCATTGCGGCTGTTTTGCTTATTCCTACCCTATTTAATTTTATATGGATGTCGGTTTTGGGTAACAGCGCTATTTGGTTTGATATGAACATTGCACAAGGTGCATTAAGCGATATGGCATCGAATCCCGATGCGTTAATGTTCGGTTTTTTAGAATATCTGCCCTTAACGGAATTTGCCAGTTATTTTACAGTTGCCATAATTGTGATCTTTTTTGTAACATCTGCCGATTCAGGAATGTTTGTCATGAACAACATAGCAACCAAAAATGCACGTATTTCACCAAAATGGCAAACTGTAGGTTGGGGAATACTGCTATCGGGACTTGCATTATTATTACTTAATGCCGGCGGATTGGCAGCTTTGCAAAGTATGACGCTTATTACTGCCCTACCCTTTTCTGTGGTAATGCTGTTGTTTATTGTTAGTCTTGTTAAAGCACTGGCAATCGACCAAAATTATTATGAACGTGATTTTTCATTAACCACAATACCTTGGTCTGGAACCTTATGGAAAGATCGATTAAAAACCATTGTATCTTACAAAGATAAAGCAGCAGTACAAAATTTTATTAACACCACGGTTAAAGAGGCATTTACCGAGTTGCAGCACGAATTTGCAGAAAATGGCATAGAAGTTCGACTTAATACGCATGAACAGCCATTGGGTTGTAAGTTGGAAATAAAGTATGATGTAGTAAATAATTTTGTTTATGGTGTACGATTAGAATCAAGAGCCGTATCGGACTATCTTTTAAATGAAGAAAACCTTCCGGATGTGGAACAGAACCGAACGTATTTCCCAAAATCGTATTTCGGCGATGACAGAAAAGGATATGATGTTCAGGTTTTTACCAAAAACGAACTCATTTCAGACGTATTGAAACATTACGAACGCTTTATAGAAATTATTTCCGAAGAGCGTAACGAACTATTTGTTAGCAGCGATTCTAACCACAGACTAAAATAATTCTGAAACATTTCCAACCTTTTTGTATTTATTTCCGTCTATCTATAAAATAGGAAATACTTAACAACAAATTCCTAATAACATCAATACAAATTATTCCAACCTAACCCCTAACTAAATGAAAAACCTAAAAACAGTTATTGCCCTACTGCTGCTATCACAAACTATTTGTACCGCACAAACACAATTTAAGAATTGTGCAGATAACACGCTGTTGCAAAATGTCATTGTAAACAATGCTGCCACGAAAGAATGGATCGGAAATACTAACGAACAAGGTATGCTTACTATTCCTGCTAATGTTTCTGAAATTGAAGCATCGCATCCTACTTTTGGTTTGCTGACTATGGCAAACGCAACAGGAACAATATGTACAGACGAATCGGGCGATGTACTGGCAGAACTTGTTATTGAAACGGGAGCCCATGTTACCAAAACGCTTTTAGAAGCTTTAGATCATTCGTTTGCAACCTATAAAAAAGCCAACAAGGGAAAAAAACATTATCAAATAGATTTTAAACTTACAGAACAACAACAGCCTTTGGAAACTTTTACCGGCATACTGGCATTGGGGAATGTGTTCAACAGTTCTTTTAACAATTATACCATTAAATGGACCGAAGCCATTAAGGATAACAAATCGTTCAACAAATTACCAAGGTATCAATATATTGCTCATGTTAGCGAGATTTTTTTTGCTGAAAAAAAGAACTTCGACAAATTAAAAAAACAGATACAAAGCAGTACCGTACAACGCATTGGTAACCAATATTATATATCTGAAAAAGGAAGCAACGAATTTATTACTATTGATGCAGATCCAAAAACAAAACTGGTAACGGCTTATGTAAACACGCAGCTTTTAACCGACAAAAAGCAGTATGCATTTGAAAAGAACGACCGCCAAACCATGGGAAAAGTTGCTATGAACTTTGTAACTGCTGCCGATGATTATTTTGTGGATGATTTATCTGTTGAAGCCAAATTTTTGATCGATCAGAAAAATTACGAAACCGAAAGTTTTATCAAACAGAAAAAAATGACAAAAGATCAAGAGAAAAAACTGGAAGGAAAAGGTGTTGTAGGTTTTGCAATGGATTACGTAAAACAATTAGATGCGTATCTTAACTCATTAAAATAAATATCCGATCAGTATATAAAAAAAGCAGATAAGAGTATTTCTTTATCTGCTTTTTTATTTAGAATTCCATTACAAATTCTTCTTTAGGAACACGCACTTTTTTCATTGATCCCACCCAGTCTTTTTCCTGATCGGCGTAGCCAACGTACATGAGTGAAACACTTTTTAATCCGTGCTTTTTAAGATCCAGCACCTCATCAACCCATTCGTTATTAAAACCTTCTACGGGTGTGGTATCGATCTTTAATTCGGCTGCCTGAGCCAATGCCAATCCTAACGCAATATAAGTTTGACGTGCGGTATGTGCAAAATTCAATTCGGCAGGTTGCGGCAGATAAATCGATTTTAACTTATCGGTATAACTTCCAAATCGACCTTTAGGCAAACCACGTTCTTCAGTTGTAAAATCGTACACTTTGTCTATACGTTCTTCGGTGTACCGATCCCAAGCTGCGAAAATAATTACATGCGAAGCATCGCGCATACAGTCGGGATTCAACGCTCCTTTTGCTAATTTTTCTTTAATTTCTGCATTGCGAACTACAATTACCTTAAATGGCTGCAACCCGGAAGATGTAGGGGCTAAACGTGCGGCTTCTACAATTTGTGCGATGTGTTCTTCGCTTATTTTTTTTGATGGATCATACGCTTTAACGGCATGTCTCCAATTTAAATTATCTATTAACGACATTTTTTTATTTTGAAATTAGTACAAATACTATTGCTATAAGGGCAGGAAGTGCCTGTACAAAGAATATTTTTTTTGAAGCAGTCAAGGCTCCGAAAATACCGGCAACTGCCACGCAACCCAGAAAAAACAATCTGATGTTACTGCTCCATTCGGGATTTTCAATAAAGAAAGACCAGATTAAACCTGCTGACAGAAAACCATTGTAAAGTCCTTGATTTGCTGCCAAACCTTTTGTAGGTTTAAAAAGCTCATGAGGCAATGATTTTCCAAAAGTTTTCTTTCCGGCTGTTTCCCATGCGAACATTTCCATCCATAGAATGTAAAGGTGTTCTACTGCCACCAATGCGATTAGTATTGCTGCTGCTGTTTGCATACGCTTTCGTTATTTAACGATTGTTAGATTTACTTCGATACTCTAACAATCTATTTTAAAGCAAATTTATAAATTTCTTGCTATTAAACTTCCCTACGAATTACCGTACATGTTCGATTCACCACCATCTATGGCAATAACCTGTCCAGAAACGTATCCGTTTTGATCGCTTAAAAGATAAGCCACCAGATTACCAACATCAGTAGGATCTCCCAACCTTCTGGTAGGATTTCGAGATGCATATTCTGTTTCGGCAGCTTTAGGATCTTGCGGATTTACCTGTTTAAATGCTTCGGCAACCATAGGCGTTAAAATCGCACCCGGCGCAATAGCATTTGTAAGGATATTGTCTTTACCGTATTCCAACGCTGCATTCTTTGTCATACCTGCAACGGCGTGTTTAGTAGCCACGTAAGCCGTTTGGTTTAAAACTCCTCTAATTCCGCCAACAGATGCCACGTTTACAATTCGTCCGCCACCGTTTTTCTGCATTTCCGGAATTACGTACTTCATACCGTAATAAACACCCAGCAAATTAATATCGATCACTTTCTTGAATACTTCCATATCATAATCAATCAACGGAGCTTGTTTACCTTCAATTCCTGCATTATTATAAAGTCCGTCAACCTTACCAAACCTCTGTACCGTTTGGTCGACATAATTTTTCACGTTTTCTTCCACAGAAACATCTGCAGTAACTACCAGAAATTCACTATCAGGATATTTTGAAGATAATTCTGTTTTCGCTTTTTCCAAAGCTTCCGGGTTATAATCTACAAGTGTTATGTGTGCACCTTTCGCAGCCAACACATCAGCGGCAGCAAATCCCAATCCCATTGCTGCTCCGGTAACAATAATTACCTTTCCTTTTAAATCAGACATAATTTTTGTTTTAAAATTCACAATACAAGTTACAACAATGGAGGTTCATGCACACTTAATGCAGATTAATTTATGATTATGATGTGATGCGGGATGTTGGCTGTTGGATGAAGTTCTTTATTTGAAAATTAAGCACAGATAATGTTAGAAAAATAACGTATATTCGTGTCAATGCATACAATCGCAAAACATATCAGCACTTTAAAGCACCTGTTAACAATGTGCCTTCTTTTGTTTGCATTAAGTTCCTGCGCGGTAAAAGAGTCTCTTTTGGGATTGGTTCAAACCGATTATGCCAAACCTGCGAATCGATCACAGACCACTACTCAAAACGGATTTTGCAGTTATATGGTTGCGACAGGCAAAGAGGTTTCGGTTACTGATCATTCAAAAATTAAAAATAGAAAAGAGTCTGATCTTTTTACAGGCAACAATCTGTTAGGAATCAGTTCCAAGAAAACCACGCAATTATATTCCAAAACATTTTCGGGCAACAGTCCGCCAAAATACATTTTATACAACCGTTTGAAACTGCATATCGTGTAATACTTTATTACTCATAGTTTTTTTACGTTTAATTAAAATATATTTTATGAAATATTACACAAAACGTTCGGCTTATTCTACAGCCGGACTGTTTACCCTATCGTTACGATGGGTTTTAGGTTGGACTTATTTTTCAGCCTTTTGGAGAAGACTTATTTTAGAAAATAAATTAATTCCCGATGAAGCCGGTTACATAGGCGAAAAATTCAACCACTTTCTTCCAAATGCACTGGGTATTAAACCAATTATAGAATATCTGGTATCACACCCCGATGCATTACAAACATCAATGATTATTTTTACGATTGTTGAAGCAGTTGTAGGCTTGTTTATAATTCTGGGACTTTTTACCCGATTGATGAGTGTAGGTGTATTTTTTCTCGCTTTAGGAATTTTACTCGGTTCTGGCTGGCTGGGAACAACCTGTTTAGACGAATGGCAGATTGGCGTGCTAGGAATAGCCGGTGGTTTTACACTTTTTTTATCAGGAAGCAGTGCTTTTTCATTAGATCAATATCTGATTAATAAAAAGCAATCCTTTACAAACAAAAAGTGGTTTGCATTTTTAGGATCGGGAGTTCTTCCACTAAAACACTTGCAAATAATTGTTTTAACAGGATCGATACTTATTTTTGGTCTGACTCTCTTTACCAACCAGTATTTCCACGGAGGTGTGTTTGGGACACTTCACAACAAATCGGTAAAGCCGAAAGTAGAAATATCAAACATTCGTTACAACGATTCACAACTTACTTTTCAGCTATTTCGGGTGGAAGGTGCCGATGTATATGGCTCTTTTCTGATAGGTATCAGCATTTTAGACGAAAAAGGACAGGTTGTGAAACATATTGATCAGAATGAACTCGCTAAATTTGCTACAGGCAACATACACAATTACTACGTAGCTAAAATAAAACCAGGAACGCACAGCCTGATACTGCCTCTTGGTGCAAAAGCAGATTTAACTGTTGAATTGGGAACTATCCAATTAACCGAGGGTTATTCTTTGAAACTGATAGACATCAGCGGAATTGAATGGATTTCGAGGATTGAATAACGTCTTTTAAATAAAAAAAGAGAAACACTTTACACTGCCCCCAAAAAGTTAGACACTTTTGGGGGCAGTGTACTTTCGTATTTCACTTTTTTAGTAGCCAACGAAGAGTACATATCGAAATATTTTGTTGAACATTTGGAGCGAATTGCAAATATGTATAATGACGATTATCCATTTTACGCTAATAAATATTATTAGTTTCATTAATTCTTTCAATTAGTTTAGCAACTGTTTTTTAATCTTTTAAAGCGAAAATTACTCTTTGATAATGCAGATGATTCTAAAAGTTTAACCTTTTTAATTGTGTACGCAAGACGAGATTTACCCTCTCAATATTGTTTGTTCAAAAACGTACGTTAAACCAAGCTACTGCAATTTCGGTTGCCGGGGCTCAACGTTAAAACAGCTTGAGTAGTTATCGGTTGTACCTGCCAAGTTGCTGCACCTGGGCGACACCCGTAATTTAAATCAATGTACAGTTTGTAAAATTAATTGCTTGATTACTTGTTTTAATCTTAGAATGCTCAGTGACCACAAGCTCAGTGACGGTTTGATTTTTATCTTCGTTATTTGGTTTCTAATCGTTTATTGGTTGAGATCCCTCGTTACCTCGGGATGACAAACTGTATATTTTATTTGGTTTTGGTTTGGTTGTTTTTGGGTTTGGTAATTTGTTTTTTTTATACTGACTTCTCGACAAGCTCCTTTAGATTTGTATTTATAAAAATAAGTAAATTTATCATAAAGAGAAAAGTGTTTAAGTAAACTATTACCCGCTCAGAGAA
>NZ_FOVI01000021.1 GCF_900115115.1 Paenimyroides ummariense | reverse complement strand
TGAGAAGTCTTGAACTTCTCGCTGCTTAATAAAAATAGATATTATAAAAAAATCGTTATAAACAAAAGAAGGTGACCTTTTTAGACACCTTCTTTTTTTATAAACTAAATTCTATCAGCAAATATTCAGATTTTGATGGATTGTTAGTTTGGTTTGTATGAACAGCTTCAACAATCACACTTTTTTCATTAATCCAATATAAAGTATTTGGAACTATTTTAAAGTTTGTAAAGTTTGCCAGCAATTTTTCTTTAAAACGGAAATTATTATCTAAACCTGAAATTATAAGCAAACAGCCCGCATCATTGTCATTTATTAATTCGGCAAATTGTTGCGATTCTTTATGGTAAACCGGCAATG
Source organism: Paenimyroides ummariense (assembly GCF_900115115.1). Lineage (GTDB taxonomy): Bacteria > Bacteroidota > Bacteroidia > Flavobacteriales > Flavobacteriaceae > Flavobacterium > Flavobacterium ummariense. The sequence goes on along the minus strand of NZ_FOVI01000021.1, from coordinate 54,132 downwards.
TGCTTTTATATTGAACTTCTTCCTGTGCATTTCGTTTGCTGTAGAAAGAATATAAAGTTTCATTATCTTCATTAACTCTGAAAACATACGATTGTAGAATAGGAGAGAAACCTAAAGATGTTGCAATACTTTCCTGTCCGGTTTCTTCGTCTATGTTTTTAATCGGAATTTCAACTTGTTCGCCGGAATTTGTTCTGAATGAATAAACACCTTTTTGACTATTTGTTTCGATGTTATTTTTCGAAAAAATAAAAGTAGTATTTCCCTTTCGTCTGTTTTGTAGATAACTCTGTTTGTTAATCAATTTTACAGTGCCGTATTTTTCAAACGATTTTGATTGATCGTCATAATCACCGTTTAAATTACTGTATCGAATTTCGTTTAAATCAACAGATTGCAGTGAAAATTCATCTTTCATTTTAAAGTGCTTTTTCTTTACAAAACCATTGTAACTTAACGGATTGTTTCCGTACGAAAAGTAATTTACTTCGTAAAACTCATCTGATTCATTTACTAGGAAAATTCTTTGAGAGGGCGAATTTTCAATCGTTTTAATCTGACTTTTTACGGTATCTGTTGAAGCAAATAAGGTAACCTGCTTATTGTTTATAAAAGACAATTCGTTTTGCTGACCATCAATATCAAAAGGAATTTCTTTAAATTGAATAATGGTATCATTTGTAGATGTATCCGTTTGATTCGCTTCCTTTTTACAAGAAATTGTCAAAATCAATCCAACAATAAAAAGAGATTTTACAAGTATGTTTTTCATAAATAATCTTTAAATGAACAAAAGCACCTAAAATTAGGTGCTTTTATATTATTTTTTGTTTGTTTCGCACCATTTGCGTGCATTCACAAAAGCTTCAACCCACGGAGAAACTTCATCTTTTCTTCCAGCCGGATAATTTGCCCAGTTCCAAGGGAAAACAGAACGTTCTATATGTGGCATGGTAACCAAGTGTCTTCCTGTTTTATCGCACATCATTGCCGTGTTATAATCAGATCCGTTTGGATTTGCCGGATACGCATCGTACGCATATTTAGCAACAATATTGTATTGATCTTCACTGTTTGGCAAGTTAAATTTACCTTCACCATGCGATATCCAAACTCCTAAGGTTGTTCCTGCCAAAGTTGACAACATAATGGAATTATTGTCTTGAACTTTTACCGAAACGAAGTTAGATTCGTGTTTTTGCGAAGTATTATGATGCATTTTTCCATGCACTTCATGATCTGGATTGATCAATTCCAACTCCATAAACAACTGGCAACCGTTACAAATACCAACCGACATGGTATCAGGGCGAGCAAAGAAATTCTTTAATGCGGTATTTGCCTTTTCGTTGTACATAAATGCACCAGCCCAACCTTTTGCCGAACCTAAAACATCTGAATTCGAGAATCCACCAACAGCACCAATAAACTGAATGTCTTCTAATGTTTCGCGACCAGAAATTAAATCGGTCATATGAACATCTTTTACATCAAAACCGGCTAAAAACATAGCATTAGCCATTTCTCTTTCAGAATTTGATCCTTTTTCACGAATAATTGCTGCTTTTGGTTTAGCAACCGTCGAATCGATCACAGGTTTCGCACCATTAAAATGGAAAGGGAAATTAAAACGTAAAGGTTGATTTTTGTAGTTCATTAAACGCTCACGCGCCATTCCGTTTTTAGATTGTTTTTTATCTAAATAATACGAAGTGATGAACCAAGTATCGCGTAATTCGTTGATGTTGAATACATACAATTCTTTACCAAAGAATACTTTTAAATCGTGCCCTTCAGAAGGAACGCCGATTTTTACAAACTCGATACCGTTTAACGACATTTTGTTTTCAAAAGCTACATCGTTCTGTGCCTGTAAAACAACCGCAATGTTCTCGTTAAACAAAGCTTTAATGATATCTGGTTCGTTCAAACCTGTTAAATCAATGTCCGCATCTAAATTATAGCCTGCAAAACACATTTCTAACAACGTAGTGATTAATCCACCCGAACCAACATCGTGACCAGCAGCAATTTGATTATCGTTAATTAAATCTTGAATAGTATTGAATGCTTTTTTGAAATAAGCAGCATCTGTTATGGTTGGAACATCGTTACCGATTTTGTTTAAAATCTGTGCAAAAGCTGATCCACCCAATTTAAGTTTATCTTTAGATAAATTGATGTAATAAATTGATCCTGCGCCTTTTGATAAAACCGGTTCAACCACTTTTTTAATATCTGAACAGTTTCCTGCTGCCGAAATAATTACCGTTCCCGGAGCAATAACATCACCTTCTGGATATTTTTGTTTCATTGAAAGAGAATCTTTTCCTGTTGGGATATTAATTCCTAATTCAATGGCAAAGTCAGCACAACCTTTAACAGCTTGATACAAACGTGCATCTTCACCTTTGTTATTACAAGCCCACATCCAGTTTGCAGATAACGAAATTCCGCTTAAACCGTCTTTTATTGGAGCAAAAATAATGTTCGATAACGCTTCACCAATCGCATTTCTACTTCCTGCAACCGGATCAACTAAAGCAGTGATAGGCGAGTGCCCAACGGTTGTTGCGATACCTTCTTTTCCTTTAAAATCAAGTGCCATAACACCAACATTGTTCAAAGGCAACTGTAACGTACCAACACATTGCTGTTTAGCTACACGACCACCAACGCAACGGTCAACCTTATTGGTTAACCAGTCTTTACAAGCAACAGATTCTAACTGTAAAACTTGGTTTAAGTAGTTGTAAACTTCTTCTTTTTCATATTCTAAATCTGCATAATTATAAACAACGGTTTCGTCATTCATAATTGTTTTTGGAGAAGAACCAAACATATCTTCTAAAGCAAAATCCATTGGTTTTGCTCCATTTGTAGCCGATTCAAAAGTAAAACGGTGGTTGTTAGTAACTTCACCCACATTGTACATTGGCGAACGCTCACGGTCTGCAACACGTTTTAAGGTATCAATATCATTTTTACCAATAACCAATCCCATACGTTCTTGAGATTCATTACCAATAATTTCTTTTGCTGATAACGTGGGATCGCCCACTGGTAATTTATCTAAATCGATTAATCCGCCGGTATTTTCTACCAATTCAGACAAACAGTTTAAGTGTCCGCCCGCACCGTGATCGTGAATAGACACGATTGGGTTAATATCGGCTTCAACCATACCACGAACCGCATTCGCAGCACGTTTTTGCATTTCAGGGTTTGAACGTTGAATGGCATTTAATTCGATACCAGATCCAAAAGCACCTGTATCTGCAGAAGAAACAGCTGCACCACCCATACCAATACGGTAGTTTTCACCACCTAAAATTACTATTTGATCGCCTTCTTTAGGCTCGTGTTTTTTAGCCTGACTTTCTTTACCGTAACCGATACCACCCGCTTGCATAATTACTTTATCATAACCAATCTTGCGGTTATTTTCTTCATGTTCAAAAGTTAAAACAGAACCTGTAATTAACGGCTGTCCGAATTTGTTTCCAAAATCTGAAGCTCCGTTTGATGCTTTAATTAAAATATCCATCGGAGTTTGGTACAACCAATTACGCTCTTTCATGCCATTTTCCCACTCACGATCATCAACCAAACGTGAATAAGACGTCATGTAAATCGCGGTTCCTGCCAATGGCAACGAACCTTGTCCACCTGCCAAACGATCGCGAATTTCTCCACCTGAACCTGTTGCTGCACCATTAAATGGTTCAACCGTAGTAGGGAAGTTGTGCGTTTCTGCTTTTAATGAAATTACCGAATCAAAGTCTTTTTCTGTATAGAAATCAGGTTTATCGGCAGAATTCGGAGCAAATTGAGTTACGCGTGGACCTTTTACAAAAGCCACATTATCTTTATATGCCGAAACAATTCCGTTTGGATTGGTTTCAGATGTACTTTTAATTAATTTGAATAACGAAGTTGGTTGTTCTTCACCATCAATTACAAAAGTGCCATTAAAAATTTTATGACGACAATGTTCTGAATTTACCTGTGAAAATCCGAATACTTCAGAATCGGTTAACTTTCTTCCTATTTTTGAAGCAACTTTGTTTAAATAATCAACTTCTTCATTGCTTAATGCCAAACCTTCTTGTTGGTTGTAAGCAGCAATATCTTCAATTTCTAAAACAGGTTGCGGGTCGATATTTACCGTAAACATGTCTTGCGTTAAAGAATCGTATTTTTGAGAAATCATCGGATCGAAATCGTTGAAATCTTCTTGTGCTTTCTGGAATTCTTCAATACGAATGATTCCGTTAATGCCCATATTCTGCGTAATTTCTACAGCATTTGTACTCCAAGGAGTAATCATTGCGGCACGCGGACCAACGAAATTTTGAGTTATTGAAGGAGTTTCTATTTGTGTAGCATTGCCAAAAAGCCAATTTAATTTAGCTACATCTTCTGTGTTTAACGGAATGAAAGTTTGTACAGCGTAAACCGTACCAGACGCATTTTCAAAAAATTGAATCATCGTTAAAAAGTTTGTTGTTGTGTTATTTGAAAATAAAGAACAAAATTACTACTAAAAATTTAGATTAGCAATTTAATCTACCGAAGAACTTACGTGTTGATAAGCCCCTAAATCTGCCGATGTTAACCTGCTTTTTCCTAATAAATCTTGTGCTGCCTGCTGTGCAAAAAACGGATTTCCGTAATTGATTAATGATGTCGCTTTATCGGTAATCATCAGTTCGTTTTTAGATGTATTTAGAAAATAAGGTTGATGTTCGTTGAAATTCTTTGCAAGTAAACAATTATTAAAATTGGCTGTATTGCTAAAATTATACGGAAAACTGGTAGTGTCGAACCTATTTGCCGAGTTTTGAAATTTCACTAACGAATATTCAAATTTAAAGGTAAAATTACTTTCTTTATTTGCCGGAATCATCAATAACGATTCGCTTGCATTGCCATAAATAATGCTATTTTTAAAGTGCGCATTTAACGCAAAAGCATTCGTTCCGTCGCCATTATTCATTATAACAGCCGTTTGATTTTGTCGACTCCAATAATTTGCAAACGTACAATGCGTAAAATCATACGTTCCGCCATTTGCAATAACCAAGCCTGCCACACCGCAATTATTTGTTACAATATTACTGCCCGTAACATTTGCTGTAGCTAATAAAAGTGCGGCTTCTTCACAATTGTATATTTGAAGATTCTCTAACGAAGCTGTTCCGTTATTCGCGTTGATCAACAAACCGTTAACCGCATTTTTTATGATGGTATTTTTAATATTGACATTACTATTCTGACCGATTAAAATTCCAGACCATTGCCCCGGAGTATCTTCAAAATTTGGTTCTAAACGATCGCCTTGAAATAAAATAGGAGTTTCGATTGATCCTTCTGCATTTATAGTTGATGTTGGGAATGAAACCAAAGCAGAATTTCTGTGAAAATGAATTTCTGTACCTGTAGAAATATTCAATGTTTTATTAGGTGGAACAGCTGCATATCCGTAGATAACATAGGGTTTATCGTTATTCCATTCTAATTCGTTGCCGTTTGTAGCATCATTTTCATCAAGAAAGAAACCGTAAATTTGATCGTCATTTATTGTAATGCTTTCGTAAGAACCATTTTGAAATTTTTGCGGATATAGAAAAACAGCATCTTTAACTAAGGTTACTAAATCTATTTTTTGTTGATTATTTCCTGCTTGAAACAAAATTTCATCGGTATATAAAAACTCTTTTCCGTTGGTTTGCTGTTTGATATCAACCGTTGTTTCAACAAAGATAAACATACTGTCTTTTGCCAATAGTTCAATGTTTTCGAAACTTTTTCCGGGCATTCCATCAACCATTAATCGGAAATTTGAATTATCGCCCTTACCCAATCTAATCGACGGAATTTTAATGTCTTTGTTGCTGTTGTTGTAAACCTTTAAATTGTAAGTACTTGATCCGATATTCGAAAAAATAGTATCCAAATAAACGGTATCTTTAGAAAATGTTAGTTCGGAACCAGTTGCAGGTTCAAAATTAAAATCGTCACGACACGAAGCAAGGCTTACCAAACAAACAATAAGTATGATGTTATATAGGAATTTCATTTTTGATTAATTTTAATAAATATAACGAAAATTGCAAAAATATAATGTGTACCAAGCTAATTATTTAATATACTTTTTAGTGCTTGATAATGTAATTGATTACTTTTTGCAGCTTTTAAATACTCATTGTAAGCCTCCAGAGCGTTACTTGTTTTTTGTTTAGCTAAGGTTGGGTTATTAATTATTGTTTCTATTTGGTTAACAAAATCATGAATATCTAAATAATTGGCATAAAAAATACAGTCATCATTTAATACTTCTGATGCACCAACTGCATTTCTAAACATTATTGTTGGTTTTTTAAACCTAGCAGCGTGCATAGCCATTAAAGAAAACGCATCTTCTCTTGAAGGTATTAAATAAATATGTGCAACATCTAAATAATTTAATGGTGTTGGTGTATGTGGAACTAATTCGATAAAATTTGTTAGTTGAAGTTTATCAATATCTAACTGAATTGCTTTTAAATATTCATTATTATTAAGAATGCCCACAATATAAATTTTAAATTGTAGATTTTGATTTTTTTCTTTTAAAAGGTGGGCAATTTGCGGAATTAAATCGGTTCCTTTAGTAAGATTTGGATGACCTATTGTTACCAGAGTTAATTCGTTTGTATTAAATTTTTTTTCGAAATTTAAATCTTTAATGAACGATTCTTCTGGAATTGTTGGGTAAATAATTGAACATTTCTCTGGCAGAACCTTATAATTTTCAACCAAATTAGTAACGGTAGCCTGCGATACTGCAAAAACGTGGTTTATATTTTTAAATTGATTGGCTGCTTTTTGTTTATCTAAATAAATATTGGTTAAAAACTTACTTTCATGTACATATAATAACGTTTTAATTTTGTTATTATGTTGTTTTAAACTGCTTAATAAATTTAAAGTAACAATAGTGTTTCCGTAAACTAAATCGTACTTGTTTTTTTTTAAAATACTGTGAATGTTAGTGTTTAACAGTTTAGCTATTTTGCCAAAAAAAGTCTTTTTTTTCTTGTTAATATAAAAATTGCGACTAATTTCTTTTAACTCTTTTTCAATTCCGCCAAAATAACTTAATACATAAATATCTATTACAAATTCATTTTTGTAATGCGTGTGCAAATAGTTTAAAAACGATAATAAAGCATTTGGAGCTCCGGTTTGTGAATCTTCGTGTAAAACAAATAAAATTTTTTTTGGCATTTTTAATAGTTATTTTAAAATAAAGTTTAACCAATTACTAATATGATATTTCTCGGCAACGGCTTTAGGTAACTTTTGGTAAGGATTGTTTAAAAAAGAGTTTGGAATGTTTAAATTATCAAAATCGTTTATAATAAATATATTGTCTGGATTATAGAAATCATATTTCATGATTTCAGAATTATTGGTTATCAGTTTTCGTTCTAAACCTAAACATTCATACGGCCGCATTGATAAACCTTTTTGGTTTGGGTGTGAAATATCTATAACCACTTTAGTATTATCGGCATATTGGTAAATCTGGGAAAAAGGTGTACTGTTTTCCGTTATTGTAACTCCTTCAACTTTTATTGGTTTAGATTTCGATTTAGTTTTTTTTGCAACAATTAAAGCTTTGGCATTCCAATTTTTCTGTCTTAAATAGGTAATCAACTTTATTACATTATTTAAACGTGCATCTTTTGATGCAAAAAAGAAAGCATCGTAAGTTGGTGTTGTATTAGAACTTTTGTGTATGTAAAAGTTAGAAATTTTTGTAAAATTATATTTAATGCAATCTTCTTCTTCAAAACTGTAATATTCATTAAAATAGGACACTGTTTCTTTTAATTTCGGAATTTTATCAAAGCTATCCCAATATACTACTTTACGCGATTTAATGTTTTCTTGAATAAACTTTAAAACTTTAGGATGCAGTAAATCAGGTCTGAAAATTAAACAAACATCATATTTTTTTTGTTGATTAATATGTTGTAATTGTTGTTTTGCTTTCCAATCTTTTTTTAATGTTTTATTTACGAATATTTTTCCAAAAAAATTAAAAATTTGCTCAAACGTGTTTTTGTATTGATAACTTTTAGGATCAATTTTAATCACATTATATTGATCCATTTTTTCTAACTGATTTAAAATGGCTATATCTATATCAAAATGGTTGGGTGCAAAAAACAATAAGTTTTGCTTCATGGGTAAATATTTAAAAATTAAAAGCGGTAGATATCCAATTTTCTACAGTATATTTTTTGTAAAGCTCTTCGGGTAATGGTTGATATTTAGAATTTAAAAAAGTATCAGGAATTATAATGTTTTCATTATCAATGACTAAAATGTTAATTTCGTTGTAAAAATCGTATTGTTTTATTGTTTGGTTATTAGTTATAACTTTCTTGTGTAAAGCCATTGCTTCAAAAAATCTGAAACTTAACCCCGTTTGATTTTGTCTAACCAAATCAATTAATATTTCGGCATCTTTCATTTTTCCTTCAACAATATCTAATTTTATATGGTGCTCTATTAAATGAATTTTTTTATTCACTTTTTTAGTTGCAGGATTTGCAACAATAAATTCGTAGTTTAAATTTTTGCTATCAAAAATATCTGCTATTTTACTTAACACCACTTCACGCTCGTGTGATTTAGATAAGATCATAAAAGCCTTGTTTTTGGGTTTAGGATTTATATGCTTATCTAAATAAATATAGTTTGTAAGCAATGATAAATTGTTATTATCAGCAACATCGTTAACATCGAATGAAAAAATATTGTCAAACAGCGTATCATGATTTTCAGGCAACGGCATTCTTGTCAATGAATCGTAATTATATGCAATAAATTTATTTGTTTTAGATCGTAATAAAGCTAAAATATCTTTTCTAAATAAAATTGCGTTTACAATTAAAGTATAATCTTGATTAGGCAATTCATTTATCATTTTAATTAAGGTTCTGTTGCGGTAATCTTTTTTTACATTTTTACCACAAAAAACTTTATTCAGAAAATTACCTACACGATGCCATTTGCTTTTATAATAATACTTAAATGCTTCTGAATTTATATCTAAAAAAGTAACAGTGTGGTTTTGTTCTGATAATTTTTCTGCGATTTTTTTATTAAAACCCCAAAGATCAAATGCTACAATTGTTATTTTCATAAATTACAAATTAGTATAAAAGTTATAATAATTTTCTTCTAAATTTTTTAAATCAAACTGCGATGTAACTAAATCGAATGAATATTTTTTGAATTTATTTGCGGTATCAGGTTGTTCTAGCAACAATAAACATTTTTCTGCTAAAAGATCTGCATCTCCAATCTCTGTTAAGTAACCATTAATTCCATCTTTTACAACTTCTGGAATTCCACCTGCTTTTGTTGAAACAATTGGAATTTTTGATGCAAAAGCTTCGTAAATAGTTAAAGGCAATCCTTCGGTAATCGACGTCATTAATAAAATATCAAATTCTTTTAAATAATCGGCAACATTTGTTTTAAAACCTAAAAAATAGATAATGTTTTGTAATTGTTTTGTTTGTACTAATTCTTTTAAAATTTGTTCTTCAGGTCCGGTTCCAAGAATAACGAACCGCACGTTTGAATTTTTTTCGATTACTTTTTCAGCGGTATTAATAAAAGTAACCAAATCTTTTTGCTTTGCTAAAGAAGATATATTTCCTATAATTTTAAGTTCTTCGGGAAAATTTAATTCTTTATGAATTAAACCTGTTTTGCTTTTATTGGCAAATTCCGAAACATTAATTGCATCATAAATTGTCAACAGTTTCTCTTTAGGAATATTTATATCTACAAAAATTTTTTCAACAGCTTTGGAAACGGAAACTATTTTGAAAATATATTTATTGTCATATTTCAGTTTTTTGAAAAAATTATTTTTAATAGTATTGTTTCTCTTGCGGCTGTAAATAATTTTTAAATCTTTTTTTACGAGCATTTTGGCTATGATTGCAGCAGATAGCGCACTTGAATCATGAATGTGTAAAATATCAATATTGAATTTTTTTACACATTTTATAATTGGTTTTATTAACGAAAAAACTTTGTTTTTTTTTGTGTACGCAATTACCTGTGCTTTGTCATTTAAGGCTTTTTTATACAAAACAGAATTTTCAGGACACAAAATATACTGATCTAATTCATCATACTTTTTTAAAAGATTATATATGGTGAACATTTGAGCGTCACCTCCGCGCCATTCTACAATTGATGTTACATTTAAAATTTTCATGATATGTATTTAGACCAAAATTTTACAACGCCCTTTTTATTAAATCCATGGCAAGCAAAAGGTAATTCGCTATTTAAATAACCAAAAGCAATTTCAGGTTTTCTGTCTACACAAAAACGTAAAGCTGTTTTATAATCAGGTTTTAAAAACGAATGTTTTTGTGGAACATACAATGACCAAAAAACATCTTCTATATGATAATTTTCTTTTTCTTTATGTTCTAAAAAATAGTTTATATTTTTAGATTCACTAATTGAAATTTCATGAAATTTAAAAGTTTTTCTTAAAGAGAAACCTCCGTTACCAACTTGATTTATATGATTGTATAATCTTTGTTTTAACCCAATTTTTTTCTTTATTTTATTAAAAACCGATCTTGATTCATGATTAAATAATATTTTTTTACTGTCTAGCCAGGGAGCACCAATGTAATCAAATCCTTTTGAAATCCAAAAAGACAATTCGTTTTTAAAAACATACGCATCGGTTTGGCAGATAAGCATATATTCATAATCTAAAAAAGCTTCATAAAAATGCGATGAAAGTAATAATTGATTATAGCCCTCAATTGATTTAAAAAATTGATCTTCAAATCTATAAATTTCATATTCAAATTGAATTTCATATTCTTTAAGAAAATTAATATCTAAAGATTTAGGAGCAATAAAGATAATAGGAAAACTTTTAAGATGTTGATTGACACTTTTTAATGATTTTATTTCGAAATCATTAAAAAACGTTCTATATATAGGAATTAAAATAACTACTTTCTTTGTGTCATTTTTCATTAAGCAATAACATTTTTATACAAATATAGGTATTTATTATATAAACGAAAGGGTATATGTTGGCACTTGATAAGATTTGTTAAATAATAAACCAAATACATTGCTATAATCGTTATTTTTGTAAACATAATATTAAAATTAGAATGAAGTTTATAATTAACCAAACTTTAAAAAACAACCAGTCTGATATTAAAAATTTTATTTTAAATTTTGATGTTGATGGAGAATTGTTAGTCAAAGGAAGCCGAAATACTATTAAAATTTTTCGTTTAAACGATCAATTGCTGAATATTAAAGCTTTTAAAAAGCCTAATTTACTTAATTCGTTTGTATATAGATTTATTCGCGATTCTAAAGCTAAACGTTCATATAATTATGCATTACGATTATTGAAAAGTGGTATTGGAACTCCGCAACCCATTGCATTTGCTGAATTTAATAAAGGAATTGGTCTAGGAAAAAGCTTTTACGTTTGCGAGCATATTGTTACAGAATATACTTACAGAGATTTAGTTCAAAATCCTGATTTGGAAAATCATGAGGCTATTTTACGTGCTTTTACCGTTTTTTGTTACAAATTGCATGAAGCAGGAGTGGAGTTTAAAGATCATTCGCCAGGAAATACACTGATAAAAATAAATGCAGACAATTCGTATTCGTTTTATTTGGTCGATTTAAACAGAATGCAGTTTCATGACGGAATGTCGTTTGAACAGCGCATGTATAATTTACGCCGATTAACGCCTAAGAAAGAAATGATTGCTGTTATGGCAAACGAATATGCGAAATTGTACACCCAAAAAAGTGAACAAGAAATTTTTAATTTGCTATGGAACTTAACAAGTGAATTTCAAATGAAATTCCACCGAAAACAAAAGCTTAAAAAGCGTATTAAATTTTGGAAAAAGTAATTTTTTAAACTACAGTAAGTAACTAAAAAAGCGTAGTGTATTATATAATTTTCACAGCTGCACAAATTTTTATGCTTTATTACAAGTAAAGCATTCAAAATCTGAGAAAATTTAATTATTATAAACTTTAATCTATAAAATTATATCTGTGGTAAAAAAAAATAAACAACAAATATTAAGTCTTTTATCTTTTGTCTATTTTCTTTTATCTACTTAGCTTGTTCTTTCATCAATCTAAACATTTCTTTATAACGTTCGTTAATTGCCTGTGCGTAAATTTTAGAGATAATGTATCCTTTTTTGCCGTCTAAAATTCCTAAACGAAAAAAATAACGGTTTAAAAAAGTATAAACAGGATGAAAAATAGACATAAAAACAGAGGGTTTTACGCCTTTTTTTATTTTTTCTAAGGCTTTAAGTTTGTTATAATAAACAACTTTATCTTTAAAATGCCCATAACTGCTGTAAGAATAATGCGTTAAGTAATTTTGTAATGTTCCGGTATTGGCAATGTTTAATTTTTCGTGAACCAAACCGCGGTATTGTGCACCTTCTTTTTTAAAAAGACGTAAATTTTTATCGGTTCTTAAACCCGAAAACCCCATAGGCCGATCTAAAAAATAAAACTTACGTTTAAAATAATATCCTTGTTTGGTTTCATTTAAAGAAACGGTTTTTAAGATTTCGTTTCTAAGGTTTTCAGAAATTCTTTCATCGGCATCAATAAACAAAATCCAGTTGTGTGCAGCGTATTTTAAGGCAATATTTCTTTGAGAAGAAAAATCTTGAAATGTATGTTGATACACTTTTATATTAGAAAATTCTTTTAAAATAGCCAAAGTGTCATCGGTACTAAAAGAATCAACTACAACAATTTCATCGGCAAAATCAAGATTATGTATCAATTGTTTGATATTTTTTGCTTCGTTTAAAGTGATGATTAATGCAGAAATCTTTGTACTCAAGGGATGTTGTTTTTAATGAATGCTTTATTGTAACAAATCTATTATTTTAAATGTAAATCAAGAAATTTTCTTAACTTTTCTTTAAATAAATCAAACTCAAAAAGGGCGTAATAAGCAGCTACCTGTTTTTTAATTTTTTTGTTAGATAAATTTGCTAGTTTTTCGGGAAAATAATCTTTTAAATGAACACTTGTATGATTAATTCCGTCTTCAAATGTTGCCCAAACGTTTTTATCAATCCAAGGCGAAAAAACAATAAACGATTTTTTTGCTAAAGCCTTTGTCATATTAATTGCTCCACCATCGTTACCAATAATCAAATCACATTCATTTGCCAAAGCTATAAACGAACGTAAATCGCCGCCCAATAAATCAAAATAAATGTTAGATTGTGTTTTGGCTGATAATTGATTATAAACTTCTTTTGCTTGATTTTTTTGCGATGGAAAATAATTAAACAAAATATTAACATTGTAATTCAATCCTAAAAAATCGACCATTTGTGCCATTTTTTCCAACGGATAGGTTTTGGTAGGATCTGACCCCAGTAAGCTAATCATTACGGTTTTTCTGTCAGTATTTACTAAATGTTCTTTTAAGCTTTTTCGAGCTTTTTCAACTTCTTTTTCGGTTAAATATAATTTGGGTTCTGTTACTAAAGGTTTTTCAATCCCTAAAGGTTTTAACAATGCTAAACGATGTTCAATTGCCAAACCCAAGTGCGATTTTGGTTGGCTGTGTTTAATTACATTATTGGTATATAAAAACGTTCTGAAAGGCTTTTTATACGAAATTTTTTTAGGTGCATTGTTTATAAAAACATTTATCCAGCTTTGCATTTTAGAGTAAGCATCAATAACAACATCGTACGTGTTTTTATTGATTTTTTTGCTAAAACGAATCAGTTTTAATAAACCTTTAGTTTCGTTTTCGTTAAAAACAATCAATTGGTCAATATACGGATTGTTTTCAAGAACAGGCAATGTGTTACTGTTTATTAAGTAATGAACAACCACATTAGGAAAAGCTTTTTTGAGATTTTCGCACAACAAAGAAGTAATAAGCACGTCGCCAATCATCTTATGTTGAATTATTAAAATCTTCATATTTTATCTGTTGTTGTTACAAAACTAAAAAAAATAATCGGGTTACTGAATCGTTAATTCATTTTTTGAAACTCTGTGATTAAAAGATTGAATATACGCTTTTATAAAACGTTCCATTTTTTCTTTCGTTTTAGGTTCTTTATCGGTCAGATTTGTTTTTAGCAACGGATCTTTTTTCCAGTTATAAAGCCCTAATGTTTTAGTTCCATCGAAAGCTAAATAAAAATCACCCATTTCTAAATTATAAACATTGTCTAAATAATTTACAACGAAATCTTGAGTTGATTGATATGATTTTCCGTAGCTTATAATTTTGGTATTCAATTGTAAATAATCCATTAAGCTTGGCAAAATATCAATTTGCTGAAAATTCTTTTCGTTAATTCCAACCATTGTTTCGTTACCCGGTACATAAAATAAAATCGGGATCCGGAATTTGCCTACATTGTTTTTGTATTTTGGTTCTTCGCCGGTTGACGAAGTGTGATCTGAAGTAATTACAAAAATGGTATTGTTATACCAAGGCATTTTTTTAGCAGATTCAAAGAATTTTTTCAAGGCAAAATCTGAATAAGCAATAGATTCGTGGATTTCGGTTGTTCCCTTTGGAAATTTTCCTTTGTATTTTTTAGGAATTGTAAAAGGTGCGTGCGATGAAATGGTAAATAACGTGGTAAAAAACGGTTGTTTAAAAGAGGTTAATTCTTTGGCAAAGAATTGTAAAAAATCTTCATCGAAAACGCCCCATTTTCCATCGAAAGACTCCGGACCTTTGTATTCGTTTTTACCATAATACTTATCAAAACCGGCAACAGCAGCGTATTGGTCAAAGTTTTGACTGCCATTAAAAGCACCGTGAAAAAATGACGTGTTGTAGCCGTTATCTTTTAATATTTTAGGTAATCCGTAAATATTATTTACTGCATAACTCGATGAAATAAAACTTTTGTTCATTAAACTTGGAACACTTGAAATAGTTGAAGGAACTGCATCAATTGATAATTTTCCGTTGGCAAATCCGTTTTCAAAAAAATAACTCTTTGTAATTAGCGAGTCCAGAAAAGGCGTTTGTCCGCGTTGGATATTTTCTCTTCCAAAACTTTCTAATATCAGCAAAACAACATTTTTTTTGTTTGCCGTTTCGTAATTAAAGGTTTGAATAGGATTAAAAATGGCTGCGGCTTCTTTATCATCAAAATAGTGTTTTTCTTTAAGGTTTTCTTTTTTGCTAAGTGTCTTCATAACCGTAAACGGTGTGTTGAGAACTAAAGCCGAAGTTCCTATTGGACCGTATTTAGAAGCATCTACAATTCTAAGGGGTTTGCGACCAACTCCTCGTCCGGCGGCAAACAATAAACCTAAAATCAAGAAAAGTGTAACAG
The DNA here is from genome assembly GCF_900115115.1 of Paenimyroides ummariense. Lineage (GTDB taxonomy): Bacteria > Bacteroidota > Bacteroidia > Flavobacteriales > Flavobacteriaceae > Flavobacterium > Flavobacterium ummariense. The sequence continues at coordinate 38,686 of NZ_FOVI01000021.1, read as the reverse complement.
AAGATTTTAAAGTGGAAGAACTTTTTATGTTTTGAAATTTTATTCTTTTAAGCAAAAACCAAAAAAGGATTAAAGTTGTTGCCATAAAAAGCGGAATTTGCCAGTAATCTACAAAATAAGAAACAATTAATCCGCCAATTTCGTTAGTCATTCCTTCGGCTGTAATCATACTAAAAGAACTTCGTCTGCCTACAAACCTAAAATATTCATAATCGATAAAATTCATACACATAAAAATTCCGTTCACTAAAAAGAAACTTGTGAAAAGGAACTTTTGGTACGTTTTATTTTGCTGAAATTTTCCGGGAATTAAATGAAGAATAGCAAAAAGCAGATTGATATAACCCAAGGCTGACAAGTCAAATAAAAGCCCGCCAATAAAGACTTTACTGTTTATTTCAGGAAAAAAAGATTGGTTGTAAAGATAAAATCCTACTCGGATTAATTGATAAATAATTACCAATAAAAGGAATCGTTGGATAAAAAGGTTAAGTGTATTTTTAGTTTTATTCATAATTTTTACCAAATTGCACAGCAAAAATCCGAATTTATAAAAACTTAACCAAAAAATAACATTAAAAAAACAGAACTTTTAAAAGTTCTGTTTTTATATTTTAATATAATTCACCTCGTTTTCGTACGATCTAACTGCTCCGCTTTTTAACACAACAAGCAATCTGCCTTCATCGCTCCATCTTGCAGCTTCAATTTCTTCGCCTACAAAAAGTTCCAATTCATGACCATTTGCATCTGTTATATAAAGCATTTGACCGTTAATTCTAAAATTATTCGATTTTCTAAAGTTCTCTGTAAATTCCATATTTTTATTTTTATTCAAAAATACAAAACAGATTTTTATCTGCAATCAAATAAATTTTTATTAATACAATTTTAAGTGGTATTTTTGATGTGTATCTAAAAATATACTAAAAATAATTATGTCAGACGATAAAAAAGTAATCTTTTCAATGTCGAAAGTGAGTAAAACTTACTCATCGACAAACAAAACAGTGCTTAAAGATATTTATTTAAGCTTTTTTTACGGAGCTAAAATTGGAATTTTAGGTTTAAATGGTTCAGGAAAATCATCGTTACTTAAAATTATTGCAGGTGCCGATAAAAATTATCAAGGAGATGTAGTTTTTGCACCGGGTTATACCGTTGGTTATTTAGAACAGGAACCGCAGTTAGATGAAACCAAAACCGTGATTGAAGTTGTTCGCGAAGGAATGGCAGAAGTTGTGGCTATTTTAGACGAGTTCAACAAAATTAATGATATGTTTGGTTTGCCAGAGGTTTATGAAGATGCAGATAAAATGCAGAAATTAATGGATCGCCAGGCAGATTTACAGGATAAAATTGATGCAGTTGGCGGATGGGAATTAGATAATAAGTTAGAAGTTGCTATGGATGCACTTCGTTGCCCTGAGCCAGACACACCAATTTCTGTACTTTCGGGTGGTGAACGCCGTCGTGTTGCTTTGTGTCGTTTGTTGTTGCAAGAACCAGATGTTTTATTGTTAGATGAGCCAACCAACCACTTAGATGCAGAATCGGTTCATTGGTTAGAACAACATTTGCAACAATATAAAGGAACAATCATTGCTGTAACGCACGACCGTTATTTCTTGGATAATGTTGCCGGATGGATTTTAGAATTGGATAGGGGAGAAGGTATTCCATGGAAAGGAAACTACTCTTCTTGGTTAGATCAAAAAGCAAAACGTTTAGAGCAGGAAGAAAAAACGGCATCGAAACGTAGAAAAACCTTAGAACGTGAGTTAGATTGGGTTCGTCAGGGAGCAAAAGGTCGTCAAACAAAGCAAAAGGCGCGTTTACAGAATTACGACCGCTTGCTGAACGAAGATCAAAAACAATTAGAAGAAAAACTGGAAATATATATTCCAAACGGACCACGTTTAGGTACAAATGTTATTGAAGCCAAAGGTGTTGCAAAAGCATTCGGAGATAAAATTTTGTACGATAATTTAAACTTTACGCTTCCGCAAGCGGGTATTGTTGGAATTATCGGACCAAACGGTGCAGGTAAATCTACTATTTTCCGTATGATTATGGACGAACAAAAAGCCGATTCTGGTGAATTTGTGGTTGGTGATACCGTGAAAATTGCTTATGTTGATCAATCGCATAAAAATATCGATACAGAAAAATCAATCTATGATAATTTTGCCGAAGGCCAAGAATTAATCATGATGGGTGGTCGCCAAGTAAATGCACGTGCTTATTTATCGCGCTTTAACTTTGCAGGATCAGATCAAAACAAAAAAGTTTCAGCATTATCTGGTGGTGAGCGTAACCGTTTGCACTTGGCAATGACTTTGAAAGAAGAAGGAAACGTTTTGTTGTTAGATGAGCCTACCAACGATTTGGATATTAATACGTTACGTGCTTTAGAAGAAGGTTTAGAGAATTTTGCAGGCTGTGCCGTAATTATATCGCACGACCGTTGGTTTTTAGACCGTGTTTGTACACACATTTTAGCTTTTGAAGGAGATTCTGAAGTTTATTTCTTTGAAGGATCTTTCTCTGAATACGAAGAAAACCGTAAAAAACGTTTAGGTGACGTAGCACCAACACGTATCAAATACAAAAAATTAGTTCGCTAATTAAAATAAAAAAGCTGTTCATTTGAACAGCTTTTTTATTCTTCGTTTTCATCATCAATTAAATCGCCAACTTCGTCAATATCATCAAAATTAGCTTCTACTAAAGCGTAACGTGCTTTTTCTTCATCGTCTTCAAACACAAAAATGTGTACAGCTTTATCGGCAGACCCGAACCCGGCGGTAATTGCAGATTCTATATCGTTTCGTTCTACATACGAAATGTTGTTTTCATCTAACGTATGCTTTACAGCCATTGCCATAATGGCGCTTCCGGCAAAAATTTCTACATGTCTTTGTTCCATAATTTTTTATTTCCAATTTACAAAAATTGATTCAATAAAATATAAAAGCGTCTTAAAATATTTTTAAGACGCTTAATTGTTATGCTGTTGTTAGTCTTGGTTTCTAAAAACCAATTTATCTTCAAAACTATCCAGGAGGATGATACTATCGGTTTTAATGCTTCCCGAAAGAATTTCTTTTGAAAGCTGGTTTAAAACTTCGCGCTGTATCACACGTTTTACCGGACGAGCACCAAAATGCGGATCAAATCCTTTTTTAGCTAAATAATTGATAGCTTCAGGGGTTGCATCCATAGTAATGTGTTGTTGAGCCAGCATTTTAAACACACTTTTTAACTGGAACGATACAATTTGCTCAATGTTACCTTTTGTAAGCGGCGTGAACATGATGATTTCATCGATACGGTTTAAAAATTCCGGACGAACCATTGTTTTTAATTGATTCAATACTTCGGATTTTGCATTTTCGGTAGCTTCTTCAATCGGGTTTTTATCAAACTGTTCCTGAATGATATGGCTCCCCATGTTCGATGTCATAATAATAATGGTATTTTTAAAATCTGCCAAACGACCTTTGTTATCGGTTAATCGTCCTTCATCTAAAACCTGCAACAATACGTTAAAAGTATCGGGATGCGCTTTTTCAATTTCATCTAACAAAATAACCGAATAAGGTCTTCTTCTCACAGCTTCTGTCAACTGTCCACCTTCATCGTAACCAACGTATCCAGGAGGTGCACCAACCAAACGACTCACACTGTGGCGTTCAGAATACTCACTCATATCAATACGGGTCATAGCATTTTCGTCATCGAACAAATATTCAGCCAACGCTTTTGCCAGCTCGGTTTTACCAACTCCGGTAGTTCCCAAAAATAAGAACGATCCGATTGGTTTTTTTGGATCTTGCAAGCCCGAACGACTTCTACGAACAGCGTCTGAAATTGCTTCAATTGCTTCTTCCTGACCAACCACGCGTTTATGTAATTCGTTTTCTAAATTCAAAAGTTTTTCGCGGTCGCTTTGCAGCATTTTGGTCACAGGAACACCTGTCCATTTTGCAACAACTTCGGCAATATCTTCGTAAGTAACTTCTTCTTTGATTAGCGAAGTTCCTTTTTGATTTTCATCTAACTGTTTTTGAAATTCAGCCAAACGGTTTTCCGCATCCTGAATTTTTCCGTAACGAATTTCGGCAACTTTACCATAATCTCCATTACGTTCGGCGCGCTCGGCTTCTAATTTATATTCTTCGATTTCTAATTTGGCATTCTGAATGTTGTCAACCACATCTTTTTCTGATTTCCATTTAGAAAAAATCTGATTGCGTTCTTCTTTCAAATTTGCCAGATCAATACCTAAAACTTTCAGTTTTGCTTCGTCATTTTCGCGTTTAATCGCTTCAATTTCAATTTCCAACTGCATGATTTTTCGGTCTAAAACATCTAATTCTTCTGGTTTTGAATTGATTTCCATACGAATTTTCGATGCCGCTTCGTCCATTAAATCGATTGCTTTGTCTGGTAAAAATCGGTTCGAAATATAACGTTGCGACAATTCAACCGCCCCAATAATTGCTTCGTCTTTAATACGTACTTTATGATGTGTTTCATACTTTTCTTTAATTCCACGTAGAATAGAAATGGCACTTTCGGTATCGGGTTCTTCGATGATTACCTTTTGAAAACGACGTTCTAACGCTTTATCTTTCTCGAAATATTTTTGATACTCGTCTAAAGTCGTAGCACCAATCGCTCTTAATTCGCCACGAGCCAAAGCCGGTTTTAAAATATTTGCCGCATCCATAGCACCTTCGCCACCACCTGCACCAACAAGCGTGTGAATTTCATCTATAAAAAGAATAATATTTCCTTCAGACGATGTTACTTCTTTCACAACCGATTTCAAGCGTTCTTCAAACTCACCTTTATACTTTGCTCCTGCAATCAACGCACCCATGTCTAACGAAAAAACAATTTTGTCTTTCAGATTTTCAGGTACATCGCCCTGAACAATTCTGTGCGCCAAACCTTCGGCAATTGCGGTTTTACCAACGCCCGGTTCACCAATCAACATGGGGTTGTTTTTAGATCGGCGGGTTAAAATCTGCAACACGCGTCTAATTTCTTCATCGCGCCCAATAACAGGATCCAACTTTCCACTATTCGCCAATTCGTTTAAATTTTTGGCGTATTTGTTTAGTGAATTGTAGGTGTCTTCTGCCGATGCCGATGTTACGCGTTCACCTTTTCGCAGTTCGCTAATTGCAGCTTCGATTTGCTTTTCGGTAGCTCCGCTGGTTTTTAGGAACGATGCAATTTTACTGTTCGATTTTAAAATTGCCAGAAACAAATGTTCAATTGATACATATTCATCGTTCATTTTTTTTGCGATGACTTGTGCTTCGTTCAAAGCATTTCCTGCCGAACGTGATAAACCAATCTGCGCACCTTCAACTCTAGGAAACGATTCTATAATTTGATCGTTTTGCGATTTTAACTGATCGATATTAATTCCGACTTTCTTTAGAATGAAAGGCGTTACGTTTTCATCGACTTCTAAAATTGCTTTTAAAAGATGCTCGTTTTCTATTTGTTGTTGACCAAAGGTCTGTACCAAAACTTGAGCCTGTTGTAGTACTTCTTGCGATTTTATTGTAAAATTATTTAAATTCATATTTTTTTTTTTATGTTGTGTTGTTGTTAGCTTATTTTCAAATGATGTTCCAAATACTTTTTTATGACTATTTGTCTTATTTTAAGTGTTTTAATTGTAATTATTACGACAAAATGACACTAATTAAGGTTTTTACAGATAGATTAAATATGATAAATTGGCGTATATTTGAGTATTAAAGTTACAAAAATGAATTGGAAGGTTTTAGAAAACGTAAATCAATTAGAAGAAATAAAAGAAGCATCGCACCATAAATTTCAGTTGATTTTTAAACACAGTACGCGTTGTATCATCAGTAAAATGGCGCTAAAGAATTTTGAAAGTGATTTTTTAATGCACGACGCTATTGACGTGTATTATTTAGATTTAATTGTTTACAGAGATATATCAAACAAAATTGCCGATGATTCTGGAATTACGCATCAATCACCGCAAGTTTTGTTGATTAAAGATGGTAAAGTGGTTTATCATGAATCGCACGAAGGTATAGATTCGAATGTTTTAATGAAGTTGATTTAAGATTAAAACCTATTTATAATTGTAGACCTCACAGGTTTTAGAAACCTGTGAGGTCTGAATATCATAATAATATAACAATTATATTTGATAAATTTTTTTGAAAAAAAAAATCCGACTAACTTGTCGGATTTTCTGTATTTTGATTGTTCTGATAATAATTTTGGTGCGATGCAAATTCGTTCGCTGTTTCAACTTTTTTGTAAGCTTCCACAATTTTCTTAACCAAGCGGTGGCGTACAATATCTTTATCGTCTAAAAACACAAAACCAATACCTTCTACACCTTCTAAAATACGTAAAGCCTCACGTAAGCCCGATGTTACTTTTCGTGGTAAATCAACCTGACCAGGATCGCCCGTAATAATAAATTTGGCATTTTTACCCATACGCGTTAAAAACATCTTCATTTGGCTGTGAGTGGTATTTTGAGCTTCGTCTAAAATTACGAAGGCATTATCCAACGTTCGTCCACGCATAAAAGCTAAAGGTGCAATCTGAATAATTCCTTTTAACAAATAATCTTCTAACGTGGTTGGCGGCAACATATCGCGCAAAGCATCATATAAAGGTTGCATGTACGGATCTAACTTTTCTTTCATATCGCCCGGTAAAAAGCCTAAATTTTCGCCGGCTTCAACTGCAGGGCGAGTTAAAATAATGCGCTTTACCTGTTTTTCCTTCAACGCTTTAACAGCTAATGCAACACCGGTGTAGGTTTTACCAGTTCCTGCGGGACCAATGGCAAAAACCATATCGTTTTTAAAAACTAAATCGACCAACTTTTGCTGGTTGGGTGTGGTTGCTTTAATTAATTTTCCACCTAAACCGTGCACCAAAATTTCGTCAGATTTGTCCATTCGTTGCGGAACATCGTCTAAAATCAATCGTTCAATAATGTTTTCGTTTAGTTGGTTGTATTTTTCGTAATACTTTAAGATACGTTCAAAACGCGATTGAAACTGGTCTAATATTTCAGCCTCTCCAAAAATTTTCATGGTAGTTCCACGAGCCACAATTTTTAACTTTGGATACAGTTTTTTAATGGTTTCTAAATGAATATCTTGTGCACCCCAAAAATCTTTTGGTGTAATATGTTCTAGTTCTATGATTCTTTCGTTCAAAAGCTATTAGATTTAATTAAAAAAAATTAGTTTTGTATATCTCAAATCTAATCAAAAAAACATTAAAAAAGAACACTAATAAAATAAATTAATGTCAATAATTACGTTAACTACAGATTACGGTATTAAAGATCATTTTGTTGCTTCGGTAAAAGGTAAAATATTAACCGAAATACCGCAGGCGCAAATAGTTGATGTTTCGCATTGCATTGATTTATACAATATAGCCAATGCCAGTTACGTTTTATTTGGGGCTTACAGCAATTTTCCTAAAGGTAGTTTGCACATGGTTTTGGTAGAGGCCGAAATGTTCGACCAAACCTCATTTTTACTTACTAAATTTAACGATCACTTTTTTTTAACAGCAAACAACGGCACCATCACTTTATTAGCAACTGCCGACGACGAAACGGAAATTGTTGATTTAAAAATTCCTGATTTTTGTAACGATACGGTTTCATTATACACTTATGTTGCTAATGAATTGTTTAAAAATGTATCTTGCAGCAGTTTAGGTACAAAAATTAACTATAACGATTGCGAGCTTTTGGTGGAATTACGTCCGAAAATTGCCGATGACGAAAATTCGATTCGGGGATCTGTTATTTATATGGATCACTACGGAAATGCCGTTACCAATATTTCGAAGGAATTGTTTGAACGCGTTAGAAACGGTCGAAAATACGTGATTAATGCCGTAAAATATCGCATTAATAGGATAAATGAGTTTTACGCTGATTTTAATACTGAAAGTAAAACGCTGCGCGAATACGAAGGCGATATGTTGTTTATTTTTAATGATTTAGATTTTTTACAAATGTCTATCTACAAATCTGATTATGAGAATGTAGGAAATGCGAAAACCCTTTTTGGTGTATCGTACCGAGACACTGTTATTATAGAATTTACCGAATAATACTTTAAGATATATGTTTATTAGAATAGTTAAAATGAGTTTTCATGAAGAGAAAATTCCGTTGTTTTTAGATAACTTTCATAGTGTTAAAAACGATATAAGAAATTTTCCCGGAAACAATTTTTTAGAGCTTTATCAAGATAAAAACAATCCAAGTATCTTTTTCACATATTCTGTTTGGAACGAAGAAAGCGATTTGGAAACTTACCGAAATTCGGATCTTTTTAAAAGTGTTTGGGCATACACAAAAGCCTTTTTTAATGATAAACCCCAAGCGTGGAGTGTTGATAAATTAGAATCGTTACCATAATATGAAAGCAATATTACTACGAGAAATCAAATCGTTTTTTGGTTCGTTAACAGGTTATCTGGTTATTGCTGTCTTCTTAATTTTAAATGGAATTTTCCTTTGGATTGTAGACGGGCAATACAATATTTTACAAAGCGGTTATAACGATTTAACTCCGTTTTTTCAATTGGCACCTTTGGTTTTGCTTTTGTTAATTCCTGCAATTACTATGAAAAGTATTTCAGACGAGCGTAAACAAGGAACTATTGAACTATTGGTAACCAAACCATTGAGTTTAAACCAAATTGTTACCGGTAAATTTTTAGGCGCGTTTTTATTGGTTGTGCTGGCAATTTTACCAACGGTTTTATACATAATCATTTTAAATCCGTACGGAATGCCGGCTGGCAATATGGATTTAGGCAGCACATTAGGTTCGTACTTGGGCTTGCTATTCTTAATTGCAGCTTACACCAGCATCGGAATTTTCTGTTCGTCGTTATCAGACAATCAAATTGTGGCGTTTATTTTAGCGGTAATTATCTGTTTTGTACTTTATTTAGGGTTCGATCAATTGGCAGAATTGTTCAAATCATCGGCAACAATCATAGAAAAATTTGGAATAAGTTATCATTTTAAAAGTATAAGTCGCGGTGTTATTGATACCCGAGATTTAATCTATTTTATTTCGTTAACCGTTTTCTTTTTAATAGCAACTGTGTTTAACCTAAAAAACGTGCGTAAATAATGAAAAAGCAAAAAAGTATACAATCGTTTTTAGGCATTGCAGCAGTATTAATTGTTTTGAATATTGTTGGAAGCTATGTTTTTCATAGGTTTGATCTAACTTCAGATAAAAGATATACGCTTTCAGAAGCTACCAAAAATGTATTGGGCAACGTAACCGAACCTATTTTTATTGATGTTTATTTAGAAGGAAATTTTCCTGCCGAATTACGCAAATTACAAACCGAAAGCAAACAGTTGTTAGAAGAATTTAATGCGTATAACAGCAATGTTAATTTCTTATTTATTGATCCGTTATCAGCTGAAAACGAAGCTGCAAAAATGGCTGAAAATCTTTTTGTAAACGGAATGAAACCGATCAATATTTCGGTAAATGATAAAGGCAAGCAGTCACAAGAAATGGTTTTTCCGTGGGCAGTTGCTATAAAAGGCGAAAATCGTGCGAAAATTCAGTTGCTTAAAAATGCCATGACGGCTACAACCGAAGATAAAATTGCATCGTCTGTTCAACATTTAGAATACGCGATTACCGAAGCAATTCATAAGGTTAATACCGAAAAATCTAAAAAAATAGCGATTATAAAAGGAATTGGCGAACCAAATGATGTTTACATTGCCGACTTTCTCCGCACCTTAAAAGACAGTTATTTCATAGCACCTTTTACGTTAGACAGCGTTGCGACAAATCCTCAGAAAACCTTAAAAGATTTGCAGGCATACGATTTGGCTATCATTGCAAAACCTACAAAAGAATTCAACGAAAATCAAATTCAGGTGTTGGATCAGTTTGTTATGAACGGCGGAAAATCAATTTGGATGTTGGATCAGGTTCAGGCAGATATGGACAGTTTGTACAACTCAACCAGTGAAATGCTGGCGTATCCAAAAGATCAAAGTTTAGGCGAAATGTTGTTTAAATACGGCGTGCGTGTAAATCCCGATTTGGTTAAAGATGAAATGGGATCGCCAATAAAACTGGCAGTTGGTCAGCAAGGCAGCGAAACCGTTTATGAAACGTTCAACTGGAAATTCGCTCCGTATGTTGTTAGCGGATCAACCCATCCAATCGTCAATAATATCGATGTAGTAAAATTCGATTTTGCAAATAGTATCGATACGTTGAAAAACAACATCAAAAAAACGGTATTATTATCGTCATCGCCTTATTCTGTTAAGGTGGGAACGCCAAGTATTGTGAGTTTATCTAAAACTATTCAGGAAAAAATTGATCCTAAAACCGTAAAAATGCAATCGTTTCCGCTGGCTGTTTTGTTAGAAGGAAATTTTACATCGGTATTTAAAAACAGAATCGTTCCATTTAAAACAGACAATTATCTTACCGAAGGAAAACCGACAAAAATGATTGTAATTTCTGATGGTGATATCGTTAGAAACCAATTAGATCAGGGTTTTCAGCCAATGGAATTAGGTTACGATAAATGGACAAACACTTTGTACGGAAACAAAGAATTTCTTGTAAATGCTGTCAATTATCTGTTAGACGATAACGGATTGATTAATTTAAGAACCAAAGAAGTAAAATTAGCCTTGCTTGACAAAGAAAAAGTGTACACCGATTACAACTACATACAAATAATAATTGTGGTTTTACCATTGGCTGTATTGGCTGTTTTCGGTTTTGTTTTTACTTTTTTACGCAAAAAGAAATACACAAAATAGTTGCTTAAAATAAAGTTTTATTTTTCGCTTTAAAAGAAATATATTTGTAAAAACCTGCCAAGAAGGCATAAATAAAAATAAACGGATGAAATTTATTGTATCGAGCTCGTATCTATTGAAACAATTACAAGTTTTAGGAAGCGTTATCAACAGTAACAACACCTTACATATTCTTGATAATTTCTTATTTGAACTTGATCAAAATCAATTAAAAGTATCTGCGTCTGATTTGGAAACAACCATGACGGCTGCTTTAGAGATTGAATCAACCAGTGAAGGATCTATTGCAGTTCCGGCACGTTTGTTATTAGAAACCTTAAAAACGTTTCCTGAACAACCGTTAACTTTCACAGTGAAAGACAACAGTACTATTGAAATTAGTTCTGATTTAGGAAAATACGTTTTAGCATATTTACCAGGCGAGGAATTTCCAAAGGCAGAAATGTTAGAAGATCCGTCGAAAGCTGAAATTGGTGCCGAAATATTACATACCGCAATCAGTAAAACCATTTTTGCTGCCGGTAACGATGATTTGCGTCCGGTAATGTCTGGTGTTTATTTTCAGTTTGCACCAACAGGAGTGATTTTTGTTGCAACCGATGCGCATAAATTGGTTAAATATTCAAGAACCGATGTTACAAGTTCTGCAGAAGCAAACTTTATTATGCCTAAAAAACCGTTGAATATTTTAAAGAATATTTTAGCGACATCAGATGCTGCGGTTTCTATTGAATACAACGATTCTAACGCAATGTTTAGTTTTGATAATTATACGTTGATCTGTAGATTGATCGATGGAAAATATCCAAATTACGAAGCGGTAATTCCAAAAGAAAACCCAAACAAACTGATTATTTCTCGTACACAGTTTTTAAGCTCGGTTCGTCGTGTGGCTATTTACGCTAACAAAACAACGCACCAGATTCGTTTAAAAATTGCAGGAACTGAATTAAACATTTCAGCAGAAGATATTGACTACTCAAACAAAGCAGACGAGCGTTTAACATGTGATTATAAAGGTGATGATATGCAAATTGGTTTTAATTCACGTTTTTTAAGTGAAATGTTAACCAACCTACAGTCAGACGAAATACAATTGGAAATGTCGTTACCAAACCGCGCCGGAATTTTAACTCCGATCGATGGTTTAGACGAAGGTGAAACAGTTACAATGCTTGTTATGCCGGTAATGTTGAATAATTAAGAAGTAATTGTTTATTCTAAATACACAAAAAGCTGAACATTTGTTCAGCTTTTTTTATACTCAAATTATCCCAAAAAAGCCTGCATCATCCAGATGTCTTTTTCTTGTTCGGTAATTAAATCGCTCATCATAGAATTGGTTCCTTCATCGTTAATTTCGCCGGCTTTTTCCAAAATTTCACGTTCTATAGTCAATAAAGAAGCTAACGATTTTACAATCACTTCAACCGCTTCTTCATCATTAGTAATATCTTTTGCAACTTTCAACGAATTGTTTTTCAAGTAATCGTCGAATGTATGAAAAGGAGTTCCGCCTAAAGTTAAAACACGCTCGGCGATTTCATCAATTCTTAACTGTGCCTGATTGTACAATTCTTCAAATTTTACATGAAGTTCAAAAAAACGTTTCCCGCGGATGTTCCAATGCAAGCCGCGTAAATTTTGATAATAAACTTGAAAGTTCGACAATAAAACATTCAACAATTCAATATTTTCTTTTGTCTGTTTCTGTGGTAAGCCTAAAATATTCATAACCTTATTTTTAAAATTCTACTATCAAATTTACAAATAATTAACCGATATTTGTATAAGTTCTATTGATAGTATCAATTTTTCAATAGTTAAAATCTTTTAAAAATGACCATTACCCAACTAAATTATGTGCTTGCCGTTGCAGAGCATTTAAATTTTACCATTGCGGCAGAAAAGTGTTTTGTTACACAGCCTACGTTAAGTATGCAGATTCAGAAACTTGAGGAAGAATTGGAAATTAGAATTTTTGATCGCAATAAAAAACCGATTCAGTTAACCGAAGTTGGTAAAAAAATTGTTGAGCAGGCAAAGAGCATTGTTAACGAAGCCGACAGAATTAAAGATATCGTTGAACAGCAGAAAGGTTTTATTGGGGGCGATTTTAAAATTGGAATCATTCCAACCATTATGCCTACGTTGCTGCCCATGTTTCTAAAGAATTTCATTAGAAAATATCCGAAAATAAATTTAATTGTTGAAGAACATACTACAGACGAAATTATCAACAGGTTACAGAAAGGACAGTTAGATGCTGCTATTGCCGCAACACCTTTAAATGAAAGTGATTTAAAGGAAATTGTGCTTTATTATGAACCTTTTGTGGGGTATTTTCCTGCTGAATTCAGAAATGGATTGACCGAATTATCTCCGAATGATTTAAACGTAAACGATATTTTGCTTTTGCAGGACGGACATTGCTTTACCAACGGAATTTTAAACATTTGCAAGGCTTCAAAATTGGATCAATCACAGAATTTTGAATTGACTTCGGGTAGTTTTGAAACCTTGATTGGTTTGGCTAACGAAGGGTTAGGGGTAACGTTGTTGCCTTATCTGCACACGTTGAATTTAAGCGAAAACGATAAAAAGAATATCATTGAATTTGCCGATCCGAAACCATCACGCGAGGTTAGTTTGATTTTTCCTAAAAACGAATTAAAAATTCATATTGTTGATGCGTTACGTCAAACAATTTCAGGAGTTGTAAAAGGAGCGATTGCTTTTCAGGATATTGCAATTATAAGTCCAAAATTAAATAGATAGAAAAAAGAAAAGGATGGAAATTACTCCATCCTTTTTGTTTTATAAGATTACTATAATGTCTTCTAAATCGCTTTTGTTTTTAGTGAAATCTGCAATCCATTCTTTTAATTTGTCAATTTCAAACGGAAGCAGAAATTCAATTGCTTTGGTAATCTCTTTTAGAAACAAATCTTTACTGAAACTTACTTTTTCTAAAATTTTTATGGTGTGATTTAATCGTTCTGTCATAATCTGTAATTTTATATAAATATAAACCAAAAGCAATTAGTTTTATTAAAATTTTAGATTTTTTTAACAGCAATAATCATCTCACGTTTTCCAGGTGGTCCGGCGGTTTTGTGAACTTTGAAGCCTATTTCTTTTAGTCTTCTATTAACTATCCCTTTACAGGCGTAGGTTACAAAAATTCCGTCTGTATTTAAAAAATCATAGGCTTTTTGTAAAATTTCTGCCGACCATAATTCGCTTTGATAATCAAATCCGAAAACATCAAAATAAACAATATCAAATTTATTATTTGTTGTGAAATTTTCGATCTTACAGAAATGTTTCAGCAGACTAAAATGTTCGGTTACCTTTTCGTTTGTATCAACTGGAATTTCATGCAATTGTTGAAGCGTAACCGGTGTTTTTACAAAATCATTATAATTCAATAAATTAAATTCATTTGCAGTGAGCGGATAAGCTTCAATACTTTCGTAAACAATTTTTTTATTATGGTTTACCGCAAATTCTAACGTAAGCAAAGTATTCAATCCGGTGCCAAAACCATATTCTAAAACATGAATGGTTTCTTTGTTGATTAATTCAATACCGTTTTTAATGTAAACGTGGGCAGATTCCTGAACGGCTCCGTGTTTGGAATGAAAAGTTTCACCCATATCTTTAACAAATAAAGAATGCGAACCGTCTTCGGTAACTATAATTTCACGATCCATTTACGGAATGATCAGTTTTTTGATTCTTGGAATAGGTCCGCCACATTTTTTAGAATGACATTCTAAACACTGGTTCACCATTTTATTGAAATTGTCTTTTGCTTGAACAGGGTCGGTATATATAGCTTTTTGAGCTTCGATAAATTTTATTGCCTGATCGTTAAAAAATGGATCACGATCCGAAGCTTCTGTTAAAACAGCAGTATGCAATTTATCAAAAGCCACAGGATAACTGCCTAAATCCTGATTTGTTTTAATACGTTCTTTAAGCTGCGTATTGTAAGCATACATTTGTTCCATTAAAGCCGCCATTTCAGACATTTCGTACATTTGAAATTTAGCATCAGCAACAGTGTCTTTAACTGTTACAGCTTTGTTCGTATCATTTTTTTGCTGACAACTTGTGGCAAAAGCAACGGTTAAAAAAATTAACAGTACTTTTTTCATTATTTAGCAGCTGCAATTAAAACACCGTCTGCCATGAAACGATAGTTTTTAGATGGCTTTGTAATTTGATCGATTTCGGCTTGTGTTTTACCCGCATCTTTTGCTTCGTGCTTTAACTGATCTACCGATGTTTCTTCGATAAACGCTTTACCAGAAACAATTGCCGTATGGTTTTCTGCACCTTCTTTAGGCACAAAGAATGCATAATCTTTAAACTTTACAAAAACTTCTTTTTCATTAGCTAAATTTAAAGTCATCCAACAACCTTTTTTCTTGCAGGTATTTTTAATTTCAGATGTAAACTTAACATCCAAGGTATCAGTTGGTTTCATACTTTCGTATTTAGCCAACATTTCCTCTTTTGTAATTGCGTTGTCTTTAGTAATACTGTCACCAAAAACTTGATAGTTCATTGCGGTTTCAGTTGTATTTTCAACTTTATCTGTAGTTACGGTTTCTTTCTTATTGCAGGCAATCATTAACGATGCCGCTGCGAAAACAAATACTATTTTTTTCATGCTTTAAAATAAATTTTTACAAATATAAAAATAGTAAACTAAAAACAGGCTAATTAACTTTATTTCAGCTAATTTATCAAAACTTAATAAAATTAAAATATTTATAGTAATAATGGGTTTTTGTTGTAAATTACATAATTCAAACTATTTGTAACGAATTTTTTTTTCTAAATTTGTAAAGTTTAAAACAACATAACAAATTTTAAATAGTAAAAGTAAAAATGGATTCAAACATTTTAAACAACTTAAAACTAACTAAAGTAGCTGCTTCTAAAATCGATACTTTTGATTTTGAAAATGTGAAATTTGGAGAAAAGTTTACAGACCATATGTTAGTTTGTGAGTATAAAAACGGTGAATGGGGTACTTTGGAAATTAAGCCTTATGCACCAATTACGTTAGATCCTTCGGCAAGAGTTTTTCATTACGGACAAGCAATTTTTGAAGGAATGAAAGCTTATAAAGAAGAGAACAACGATATTTGGATGTTTAGACCGGATCAAAATTTTGAACGTTTTAATAAATCGGCGATCCGTTTGGCAATGCCAGCAATTGATGAAACCCGTTTTATTGGTGGTTTAAAAGAATTGATTAAAGTTGAAAAAGAGTGGGTGCGTAAAGGTTTAGGAAATTCTTTATATATCCGTCCGTTTATGATTGCTACTGAAAGCGGTGTGATTGCAAGCCCATCGAACGAATTTTTATTCTGTATTCTTTTATCACCTGCAAAATCTTATTATGCGGGTAAAATTAAAGTTCAAATTGCCGATTATTACAGTCGTGCCGCAAATGGCGGTATTGGTGCTGCAAAAGCTGCAGGTAACTATTCAGCACAGTTTTATCCTACAAAATTAGCTCAAGAAGCAGGTTTTAATCAAGTAATCTGGACAGATTCTAACCATACGCATTTAGAAGAAGCCGGTACAATGAACGTTTTCTTTAGAATTAACGATACGTTGTTCACTGCGCCAACATCGGATCGTATTTTAGACGGTGTTACCCGTAAAAGTTTGATTCAGTTGGGTGAATCTTTAGGGTACGATATTAAAATTGAATCTGTACAGGTTGACACTATATTAAACGCTGCTAAAAATGGTACGTTGAAAGAAATTTTCGGAGCAGGAACAGCAGCTGTTGTTAACCAGATCGAAGGTTTTTCTTACAAAGATCAATACTATCAGTTACCAGAAATGGCAGATGAAGAATCCTATGCCTTACAGCTTAAAAATGCTTTAACAAAACTACAGAATAAATTAGCAGACGATCCATTTAACTGGACTGTTAAAATATAATGAAGAAGCTTGCGTTTGCAAGCTTTTTTTATGCACTTAATTTGGTTATATTTGTATAAAAAAGTATGTTTTCACAAGGCCAGCTTATCTTTGCACTTTTATTTGTAATAGTTTTTGTAATAATAATGATTATTATGTATCGCAAAGATTTAAAAATGCACAAAGTTTATTACAAAGGCAGTTTATGGGTTTTGTTTACTTTTTTATTGTTTATAGCATTGCTGTTCGTAATTAAAGTCACCTTAAAAGATTAAAATTCTATGAAAATTTTAAAGTACATCTTCATTATTGCTGCGTTGGCAATAGTTTTTTTAACCGTTTATATTGCAACCGGTAAAAGTGAATATGAATTTAGTGTAAGTAAAAAAACAGAATTATCTAACCAGCGATTGTTTAGATATGTTGATAATTTACAGAATTTTGGTGATTGGAATCCGTGGAACGATAACGCAAGCGCATTTAAATTAGATTCTATTTATAAAGGAAAAGACGCAAAAGTTACATGGAACGGAAACGAAGCTTTTATTACAAAATCAATTCCTAACGATACCGTTTTCTTAAAAATGAATATTTCGGGTAACAATTATGATACCAAGATGTATTTTGATGAAGTAAACGGAAAAACAACGATTGGTTGGAAAGTAAAAGGAAATTTATCTTTCAGTGAAAAATTCAAATTATTTTTTCAGGGAACACCAGAAAGTATGATCGCTCCAACTTTTGAAGAAGGTCTAACCAAGATTGATAAAAACATTACAGAAAGTCTTAAAAAATTCTCGATTAAGAATGAAGGTATCACAATGATTTCGGAGATGTTCTATATAAAACAGACAGTAGAATCGAACATTGAAAATTTAGGTGATAAAATTTTCCAGAGCATGGAACACATGAGTAATTTTGCCAAAAACTTTGAATTAGAACCTTACGGATCTCCGTTTACAGTGTTTGAAAATATTAATGTGCTTTCAGGAAACGTGCGTTATTCGGTTTGCTTACCTATTAAAAACTTTTTCAGCACAGCAGAAGGTAGCGACATTGTTTGCGAAAAACTACCAGCTTTTCACGGCTACAAAACGGTTTTAACCGGTGATTATATGCACAGCGATAAAGCTTGGACAGAAGTTAAAAAAGAAATTGCAGCTAAAAATTTAACGCAACGTGCCGATATCAAACCGATATCAATCTATAAAACATCGATTTTAACCACACAAAAATCAAATGAATGGATTACGGAGTTTATCATTCCGGTAAACGAAACAGTAATTCCTATTATTGATACACCTGTAACGGATACTTTAGCGGTAACTAGGTAAAAATTAAATATGAAATGCAAAACATCTTTTCTAAAAGATATGATGGCGTAAATTTGTATTTAGAATTTACTGTAAAGACAAAACTAATTGGAAAATTGGTTTTGTCTTTATTTATATTGTTATGTTTTATTGTAATTTTTTATTTAACAATTAGTAGTTCAAAAGATGAAAATAACAATTCAGAGTTTATTACTGCTGCAATTATATTCACATTTGTATTAATAGTTTTTCCTGTAAGATATTTAATTTGGAATTGTTATGGTAAAGAATTTCTTATTATAAATGATAAATCTTTAAGCTACTATTACAGCTATAAATTTCTTGAAACAAACTTAAAAACTAAGCTGATTAATGAATTATCTATTGCAATAGAAGTAGTTAAAGAAGATGAAAATTATAAATATGGAAGATTGATATTTTATAATATTAATGAAGAAACAAAGCTAAATGAATTTCTTTTTCAAACATCTGTTTTACTGAAATATGAGAATTTAGAAATAATTAGAAAAGAAATTTTAGATCTGTTTTTTGATAATTATTTTAAAGAGATTAATAATAAAAAATTGTTTAGTGATATTTATTTAAATTAAAAAACTCCAACCGTTAAGTTGGAGTTTTTACTTTTTTATTTAGATTGTAAACGAACCGTTTGTTCTAATTTGTGGTTCATTGTTTTGTTCTTGTTCAGGTTGTTTTGGTAAGTCACCTTTCATTAAGAACGAAATTACATCTTTATTAATGCTTTGCATAGTATCTTTAAACAAGTTAAAAGCTTCGAACTTATAAACCAATAAAGGATCTTTTTGTTCGTGTACGGCTAACTGAACAGATTGTTTTAATTCGTCCATTTTGCGTAAGTGCTTTTTCCAAGCTTCGTCAACAATAGAAAGAACAATGTTTTTCTCGAAATCGTTAATTAACGTTTTTCCTTCTGTTTCAAACGCTTTGTTTAAATCGGTAACTACGTTTATGGTTTTAATTCCATCGGTAAACGGAACAACCATACGCTCGTAACCACCATTTTCGTGTACGTTTTTAATTACTTTAAATGCTTCAACGGCACTTTCATCGCATTTGGCAACGTATTTTTTATAAGCGGCTTCGTACAATTTATCTGTAAGTTCGGCATCACTTAATTTGTTGAATTCATCAACTGTAATAGGAGATTCCATTCCGAATATTTTAATTAAATCGTATTCGAAATTTTTAAAATCGTTTCCTATTTTGTTTCCTTCAACCAAATAATCACATAAATCGAACATCATGTTGGCGATATCTACTTTTAAACGATCTCCGTGTAATGCGTGACGGCGGCGTTTGTAAACAACTTCACGTTGTGCATTCATAACATCATCATATTCCAACAAACGTTTACGTACACCAAAGTTGTTTTCTTCTACTCGTTTTTGTGCTCGTTCGATCGATTTGGTCATCCAAGGGTGCTGAATTACTTCACCTTCTTTTAAGCCCATACCGTCCATAATCTTCGCAACACGCTCTGACCCAAACAAACGCATTAAATTATCTTCTAAAGAAACATAGAATTGCGAAGACCCAACATCTCCTTGACGACCTGCACGACCACGTAACTGACGGTCAACTCGACGAGAATCGTGGCGTTCTGTACCAATAATTGCCAAACCACCTGCATCTTTAACTTCTTGGGTTAACTTGATATCGGTACCACGACCAGCCATGTTTGTTGCAATGGTAACAACCCCCGGATTTCCTGCTTCTTCTACAATTTGTGCCTCTTGTTTGTGTAGTTTTGCATTTAAAACGTTGTGTTTTATTCCGCGCATTTTTAACATACGGCTTAATAATTCTGAGTTTTCTACCGATGTTGTACCAATTAATACCGGACGACCAGCTTGTGATAATTCCACAACATCATCAATAACCGCATTGAATTTTTCACGGATTGAACGATAAATTTTATCTTCACGGTCTTCGCGTGCCATTGGGCGGTTGGTTGGAATTTCAACAACATCTAATTTATAAATTTCCCAAAATTCGCCTGCTTCTGTAATGGCAGTACCTGTCATACCTGCCAATTTGCTGTACATACGGAAATAATTCTGTAGGGTAACGGTTGCAAATGTTTGGGTAGCAGCTTCGATTTTTACGTTTTCTTTCGCTTCGATCGCTTGGTGTAATCCGTCTGAATAACGACGACCATCCATAATACGACCGGTTTGCTCGTCAACAATCATTACTTTGTTATCAACCACAACGTATTCCGAATCTTTTTCAAACAACGCGTATGCTTTTAATAACTGGGTTAATGTGTGGATACGTTCTGATTTTACTCCGAAATCTTGGAATAAAATTTCTTTTTTCTCTGACATTTCTTCTGCAGAAATGTTTAATTTTTCAATTTTGGCAATTTCTGTTCCGATATCTGGTAGAATAAAGAAATTTTCATCCATTCCTTGCGATAATGCTTTGATACCGTTATCTGTTAATTCTACCTGATTGTTTTTTTCGTTAATTACGAACAATAAGCCTTCGTCTACCTTTTTCATTTCGCGGTTGTTGTCCTGCATAAAATGATTTTCGGTTTTTTGAAGAATTTGTTTTACACCTTCTTCAGACAAAAACTTGATTAACGCTTTATTTTTAGGCAATGCACGGTATGATCTTAGTAAATTGAAACCACCTTGTTTGGTGTCACCCGCTTTTATTAAACGTTTGGCTTCGGTTAAAAACTGATTTGATAACTGGCGCTGTTGTGCTACCAATGAATCTACTTTAGGTTTTAATTCTAAAAATTCATGACGATCGCCCATTGGAACCGGACCTGAGATAATTAATGGTGTACGAGCATCATCAACCAAAACAGAATCCACCTCATCTACAATTGCGAAATTGTGCTTGCGTTGAACCAATTCTTCCGGCGTATGTGCCATGTTATCACGCAAATAATCAAAACCGAATTCGTTGTTTGTTCCGTAAGTAATATCTGCCTGATACGCATCACGACGACCCGATGAGTTTGGTTGGTGATTATCGATACAATCAACAGTTAATCCGTGGAATTCAAACAAAGGGGCATTCCACTGGCAGTCACGTTTTGCAAGGTAGTCGTTCACCGTTACAACGTGTACGCCGTTTCCAGCCAATGCGTTAAGATAAATAGGAGAGGTTGATACCAATGTTTTACCTTCACCCGTTTGCATTTCGGCAATTTTTCCTTGGTGAATTACTGTTCCACCAATCATCTGCACATCATAATGAACCATGTTCCAGCTTAACATTTTGCCGGCAACTTCCCATGTGTTAGACCAGATTGCTTTATCGCCTTCGATACGAACGTGACCTTTAGTTTGTGCAAACAATTTGTCTTGTTCTGTAGCAGTAACCACCAATTCATTGTTGTTTGTGAAACGACGTGCGGTTTCTTTAACCACTGCAAAAGCTTCTGGTAAAATATCGAACAAAGCTTTTTCCGATAGGGTATAAGCCTCTTTCTCTAAAGTATCGATAGAAGCATAAATTGTTTCGCGTTTGTCAATGTCAGTAGTTTTCTCTAATTCTTCGCGGTACGAAGCAATTTTAGAATCCTGACCAAAACGTGCCTGCTTTATTTTTTCTTTAAAAGAAATAGTTTTTTCTCTTAACTCATCGTTCGATAAATTCTCGAATGAACTGTAATACTGGTTGATTTTATCTACAATAGGGCGGATGGACTTTACGTCTTTCTGTGATTTATCGCCCACAAACGCCTTTAAGATACTATTTATGATACTCATAAATAAGTTTGATTTTAAATTAATATTCCGTGATATGTGGTTACAAAAAAAAGCCTCTTGTTAACCGAGACTTTTTTTGCTATGTATTTCTAATATTCATCCTCGTTCCAAAGATAGTCTTCATCTGAAGGATAATCTGGCCAAATTTCTTCCATTGATTCATAGATCTCACCTTCATCTTCGATCGATTGTAAGTTTTCTACAACTTCTAAAGGTGCACCAGTTCTGATGGCGTAATCTATAAGCTCATCTTTGGTAGCTGGCCATGGGGCATCACTTAAATACGATGCTAATTCTAATGTCCAATACATCTTTGATATTTTTAGTAATTATGTGCAAAAATAAATTTTATAATGAAAAAAGCAATTTTTTTTTCATTAAATCTTTCTAAATAAAGAACGTTTGTTATGTTAAGATACCTTATTATTGTTTTTCGGGTATCCATTTTACCTCTTCGGCGTTCAAATCAAAAGTCAACTTTCGTGCCAACACAAATAAATAGTCAGAAAGTCGGTTTAAATACTTCAAAACCATTTCATCGGTAGGTTCTATGTCATTTAAATGGGTAGATAAGCGCTCAGCTCTACGACAAACACAGCGTGCAATATGACAATATGACACGGTTGTATGTCCGCCAGGCAAAACAAAATGCGTCATTTGCGGCAGATTTGTTTCCATTTCATCAATAGCTTTCTCTAAAAAGGCAACATCTTCTTCGGTAATTTTAGGGATATTCAATCGTTCTTTACCGTTTTTTAAAATTGCTTTTTCAGGATCGGTAGCCAAAATGGCACCTAAAGTGAACAATCTGTCCTGAATACGAATTAATTGATCTTTATATATAGTATTGATTTCCTGGTCGCGAATTAAACCAATGTACGAATTCAACTCGTCTACCGTTCCGTAGCTTTCAATACGAATATGATATTTTGGTACGCGCGATCCTCCAAATAATGCGGTGGTACCTTTATCGCCTGTTTTAGTATAAACCTTCATAAATAATGTTTCCGTAAATATACACTAAAAAAATAAGTTGTGCGTTTAATATTAATTAGCTAAATTGGTAATTGTTATTAAAAAGAAAAGATAAATTATGAAATTAAGTACTACGAAAATATCACCTAAAACCTTAAGTTTTGGGCTGTTGTTGTTTCGTTTATGTTTAGGCGGATTGATGATTGCAAACCACGGATGGATTAAGATTGTTAATTTAGAAGTATTAAAGACGCAGTTTTATGATTTTTTAGGTTTAGGTTCGCAAATATCTTTAATTTTAGCAATTACTGTAGAGATTTTATGTTCGATATTACTAATATTTGGCTTATATACCCGCGTTGCTTTAATTCCGTTAATAGTAACCATGTTGGTAGCTATAGGCACTCACGGATGGCAGATTTTTGGTGATGCCGAATTAGGCTTTTTATATTTGATTGGTTTTGTGTTTTTGCTTATTGTTGGTCCGGGCGATAACAGTATTGATGCACGTATGAATAAACGAACCTACTTTTAATAGCGTATAAAGAAGTTTTGTTTTGGCTGTTCGGTACGTTTTGATATTAAACAACCATAGTAAAAATCGACAACCAATGTAATTTCAGGATTCTTTCTTAATTCATTAAAAAAAGATTTAGGATATTTTTTGTACGAAGCAATCAATAAAAGTTGTGAATTGTTCATGCTGTTTATTGTTTGAACTATTCGTGCGTGATTTTCTAATGTGTAGTGATCTAAAATTAAATCTGCGTTTGATAAGGCAACAGTTGTTTCTACTGATACATCTTTGATACCATCTAACAATGCATTATCTGAAATATAAACAGCATTTGGTTGAAAGTATTGTATTGAGTGTAGTAACCATTGATTTGTTTTGTTTGATACTTGCAGATTTTTTTTTGCATTGTACAATCCTTTAGTAATATAGTTATAGACAAAAGGAGAATGAACCCCATGCTGATTGGTAGATTTTACTAAAAATTGCAGATATGAAAACACTTTATTCTGTTGATATAATTAAACCTCAAAGATATTTTAAGTTTTAAACGCAGGCAAACTAATTTTTTAATAATCACAAGTTATTAAAAACAAATAACTTATAAACCGCAATCTTATTTTATTCAAAAAAAGCATTAAAATGTTTGGTTTGTGTATTAAAAACCCACTATATTTGCACCGTTATAAAAATAACAAGGCGATGTGGCGCAACTGAATAGCGCATCTGATTACGGCTCAGAAGGTTGCAGGTTTGAATCCTGCCATCGTCACAAAAAAAATAATTTTTAACATCATGGCGATGTGGCGCAACTGAATAGCGCATCTGATTACGGCTCAGAAGGTTGCAGGTTTGAATCCTGCCATCGTCACAAAAGCAACTCATTTGAGTTGCTTTTTTTATATAATACAATCAAGATATTACATTTTTTTAATGCACTTATTGTAAAAGAAAATAAAAAATGTCTGATTTATTTTTAATAGGCATTGTGTCTTCTTTGGGTGATTCACTTTTTAATGATAAGGAATTTAAAAATAGAACTTTTATTTTTCCATTCCTGTCTTCTTCAATATTAATTTTTCACTACTTTTTTCAATATTCACCTGTATCAAGAAATGTAGATGAATTTAGTTCGTACGATAAAATAAGGTATAAAAAAATTCAGTCGTTTATAATTAGATATATTTTGCCAGTAATGGCTACTTTAAGTGAGGTAAATATTATTTGGAGCAGTGTTCAAGAAGTTCAGTAATTAAGGGGAGTATATCCTTTATTTATGATTCCAAGTTTATTATTTAATTATATTGTTTGTCGGAGTTTGGTTTTATTATAAAACTAGATACAATAAAAAAAGCTATCTAAAATAGATAGCTTTTTGTGGGGAGAGCAGGATTCGAACCTGCGAAGGTTTCCCAACGGATTTACAGTCCGTCCTCGTTGGCCGCTTGAGTATCTCCCCTGGCCATTGTAGCGGAGAAAGAGGTATTTGAACTCTCTCCTTTAGTATTATATATTGTAAGGGTTTTGAAGTTTTTAAATTAAGATTGCCACGAATTTGCCACAAAATAATTTATACTTTAAAATCCGAAATATCATTTATATTCTTGAATACGGAATAGATTTGAAAATTTCTATTTAATATCTGCAAAATATTTTAGAACTTATAATTAAGATATTGTATTTTAATTCTTAATTAATTACTTTTGTTGAACCTTTAAAGCTTATGCTTTTGTTATTTTCAACGGTGCAAATATAGGAGGCTTTTTAAAACGAACCAAGCTTTTAGAACGTTTTTTTTTAAAAAAAGTGAAGTTTTCTTTCTTTTGTTTAATAATCAGATAGTTGAAATTGAAGTTTTTTTTACTGTTATCATCTTTAAATTGCTTTTTTATTTCAAAAGCAATTAATCAATGTTGATCAAGAACAAGATTTATTTATTTTCCCACTTAAATAGATTGTTTATTTTCCAATGTTTAGTGTAATAGTACTTCTGAATCCTGGATGGTAAGAAGGGGAGTAGGTTATATACCCGAAGTCCTGTAATTCTTTTAAATATTTGTGATAGGTAGGGAACGTCCGAATGTGTGATAATCTCATAAGCACAGATCTACTTACCCGTATGTTAGTAAAATTTTCTTGTAGATCTGCTAAACGCACTATTGCAAGAATTAATGCGAGATGCCAGACGTTAATCCTAATATCTTTCTCCATAAATTCAAAAATATGGTTGTAATTTTTTACGATCATATCCTTACTTATTAAAAAGCGTAAGTACATCTTCCTTTTTATAATAGTAGGAACCCAATACTTTTCTAAATTCTATTTTTCCACTGATTCTCAGGTTTTGTAAAGTTGCCGGAGATATATTCAAAATTTGACGGATTGATTTACTGCGTATCCATTCCGGATCCTCTTCTATCTTGGATGTATATCCTTGTTTTTTACTTGCAATCAAATTTTCTATATCGTTCAACAAGAGTAATCGAAACTGTCTCAAATCTTCTTTTGTTATATGCTCTTCCATTTTAAATCAATTCTACAATACAATTTATTCCAATATGGTGCTGAAAGAAGATAAGTGGAAGTGCTGTGCGGTAATTTACCTTTCATGGCTTGAAAGTCCGATGACATAAATTTAAGTTGGATAAAAACCACAGCACATTTACCGTCATTCTCAAGATCATTCTGTGTAAAAGATCTTTAGGTTTTATCTTTATAAAACATTAAAAAAGAGTTTCTCAATACTTCCAAACTTCTTTTTCAAAGTTTTTATATAAGGACTTCAAAGTCCTACGATTATATGAAAATACAGAAGTTCCTATTTTCCATAGTCAACCGATAAAAAGGCAGCCAAAGTATGGTGGTCATCCCACGCTTAAATCCTGCCAAAAGACTACGGCATAAACGGTTTCCTCCCTAAAGGTACCCTCCAATTATTCCGTTTCCTTTTGGCTTTCCCTTTGACCACCTTGATAGTCTGCTTTCTTTTTTCCGGTTTTTCTTTTGGAAAAAATTATGCGAAGCGAAGCCGAGCAAACCACAACAGGAAGCAGAAAACGAGAAAAGCGAACATAACAAAATGTAAAACTTTTAAAACAGGACGATTATGAACATTATCGGAAGACTGACAAGAGATGCGGAAGTACGCACAACGTCACAGGACAAACAAGTAGTTAATTTTTCAGTAGCAACAAACCAAAGCTACAAGAACAAACAGGGCGAATACATAGAGCAGACAACTTATTTCGATTGCTCTTATTGGATTTCAGCAAAAGTTGCAAGTCTACTTACAAAAGGAACTTTAGTTGAACTTTTAGGTAGGGTAAGTACAAGAGCGTGGATAGGGAAGGATGGAGAGCCAAAAGCAGGTTTGAATTTCCATACCTCAAACATCAAACTGTATGGAGGTGGCAAGAGAACCGAAACTGTACAGGCTACAGCACAAACAGGAAACCACAGTACAGCAGGGCAAGGTTCAGAGGACGACCTACCATTTTAACAACAATCATTCATTCTTTTTTAACATCAAAATTTTATCAAAATGGCACATAACATTCATTTCAACGAGAGAACAGGAAAGCACAGTTTCTTTTCAGTGCAACAAAAAGTGTGGCACAGTTTAGGGCAAATCGTAGAGCAATACCCGACAAGCGAAGAAGCTATCAAACACGCAGGGTTAGATTATGAGGTAGTAAAATCTCCTTTGTTTACCAAAGGTTCGGGTATTATCGAAACCACTAACGGTATTGAGATAGGCAGTAGCGAATTGGAAGTACCTAACTATTTCGCCAACATACGCACCGATAACAATGCCGTATTGGGCGTGGTTGGTAAGGATTACCATATAGTACAAAATAGAGAAGCCTTTAATTTCTTTGATGCTATTGTAGGTGGTGGTGAGGGCATCCTATACGAAACCGCAGGAGCATTGGGCAACGGAGAACGCATTTTTATTACAGCCAAACTGCCCGACTATATCCGTGTAGGTAATGGCGATGATGTAACGGAAAAGTATATTTTCCTTACCACTTCGCACGATGGTAGTGGAAGTATTACAGCTGCTTTTACACCTATCCGTATCGTATGCCAAAACACGCTCAATGCTTCATTAAGAAGTATGACCAACGTTGTCCGTATCAAACATACTTCGGGAGCAAAACAGCGTATTGAAAATGCCCACAAGATTATGGGACTTGCCAACACATTGAGCAACCAATTAGAGAACATCTTTAATAATTGGTCGAAAGTAAGAGTAACAGACCAAGAGGTCAAAAAGCTAATCCAATTGGCACTTTGCCCGAACAAGGAAACGCTTGACCTACTCAAAAAAGGTGCTGAAGATGAAGTTTCGACCGTGTTCAAAAATGTGGTTGACGATGCTTTTCGATATGCGATGTTAAGCGATACCCAACAAATGGACACCACCAAAGGCACATTGTTCGGAGCGTACAACGCTGTGACAGGCTACTATCAGAATGTAAGAAATTACAAAAATGACGAAGCCAAATTGCAGAGCATTGTAATGGGTGGAACAGCTCAATTGAAATCTCAAAAAGCATTTGAACTATGTACCGCTTTTGCTTTGGACGGTGCGGAAATCCTAAACCTTAATTAAGTAACCACAGGCTACCGCCTTTGTCGGTGTTAGCCTACTAAAAATATTCATTATGGCAAATTGGTGTAGTAATATGGTTGTATTCGAGGGGAAACCCGAAGCAATCACAGCAATACAGGAAGTTTTTCAAATGATGAAAAACAAGGAAGAAACGAGCGAACAGGGACAATTGCCCGACTTTATTACCGAAGACAATGGCGGTTATTTCTTCAATATTTATTGGAACGAGGGCGATGAGGGTGTTTTTCAGTACGAAACGAAATGGTCGCCCAATACAGAAGCCGTACGGCTGATTGCAGACCGTTACGGAGTGGAGTTTACACAGGAATATGAAGAAATGGGAAACGGTATTTACGGAAAAACCATTTATTCAGAGGGCATTTTGCATGATACCGCATTGACCGATGAAGATTTGGAACAATTCCACTATAATGAGGAAACAGACCATTACCATTTTGAGGGCGAAGAATACGAGAGCGACAGCGAAATTTTGGAAATGCTATTAACCCGAAAATTGGCGATACTATGAAAGTAACAGATTTGAACGGTTATGAAATTGAAATAACTAACCTACAAGAGGCTATCAAGGTAGCCAAACGCAATACAGGATACCACCACGAGGACAAGAGTTTTTCAGAGTTCGACAAAAGACTAAAAGCCTATTGGACAGACATACACGAGAAACTTACCGCAATCAAAAAACGAACAGATAACAATTAAAATTTCAGGACGATGAATACCAATTTTTTCAATCAGATACAAGCTTTGGACTTTATAGGTGTATTACAACTGAACATTTCCAAAGCAGCAGAAAATAACCTAATTGTATCGGTAATGCTCAACAACGAACAATGCGGAGATAATGCCAAAAACCTTATTCCCCCATTGACATTTAACGCTACGCCACAGGAGTTTGACGAGGGATTTTTTGAGCAGATAAAAGCACCGATCCAAACCGTTTCGGGTGTAATGGTGGATATGGAAAAATTCCTAAAACAAATGGAAGAAGTCAAAAAGCAATCGGCAATGGAGAAAGAAAAAACCGAAAAAGCCAAAAAGGAAAAAGAAACCAAAGACAAGAAGTTTAAAGAGGGAATGGCAAAGGTTGAGGAACTCGAAAAAGAGGGCAAATTCCGTGAAGCGTGGATGAAAGTACCCGACATCACCGAGTTCCCCGAAAAAGCGGACGAGATACGTAAACGCAAAACCACATTGTCTGCAAAATTCGAAACACCAAGTCTTTTCGGGGAAGCGGAAGAACCACAACCCGAACCGAGCCAGGAGGAAGAAGTTACAGCCGATTATCCCATAGATGAAACAGCCGAAGAAGAAACAGAGTATTAACGATTAAAACAAGCATTATGTTATTAGCAACACAATTAGAACGAGTGTTTATACTCAAAGATAAAGGACAGGAAATAAGACTTACCGACCCCGAACCACGTTGGAGCGTGGAAGCCGTAATGAATTTTTACGCCAATATGTACCCGATACTCACAACGGCAAAAGTATCTGCACCTCAAATCAAAGATGATGCAGTAGAGTACAAATTTGAGAGTGTAATGGGTACAAAAGGTTAAACCAAATATTTAAAACAATGAACTATGCACAAACATATTTTATCGGGAACTATCACAATACCCGAACAGCAACGACAAAGGCAATTACACCGCCAACTAAACGAGTTCGCAAATTGGATGCAAAAGCCAAAAGACGCGAACGAAGTACGCAAAGACAAACGCAAATCAGTACCAACAGCAATGTTGCCAATGGTTTTCTAAAATGTACTTTTCTGCCAAAACTGAAAGAAACCAAAATCGTACAGGCTTGCAGGAAATCAGATAAAACGGAAAGGGATTTTTATCAGTCCCTTTCCAAATTGGCAGAGCATTACCAAATTGAGCCGATGCAGAGCAAACAATTTCCCTATCCCTACAATATGGCATTGGCAATGTCGGATATGGAAGAAAAATTGAAACAAAAGGTTTTGGATTGGGAAGAAATTCGTTTGGTACAGGATAGTAAAAATACCTATTTCCTAAGTGAAGAACGCTACAATACAGGCTCAAACCTTTTTTATATTCCCGTTGCTTCGCTTTACCGAATGTTGCACAACTATAAACGGAAAAGAAACGCCCATTTACTATTGTCCGTATGTGCTTATCTGTATCACAT
This sequence comes from Paenimyroides ummariense, assembly GCF_900115115.1. Classification (GTDB taxonomy): domain Bacteria; phylum Bacteroidota; class Bacteroidia; order Flavobacteriales; family Flavobacteriaceae; genus Flavobacterium; species Flavobacterium ummariense. Next base: position 8,493 of record NZ_FOVI01000021.1, on the reverse strand, counting down.
AGCCGACATTCCGTATTACAGACAGGAAGCAAGTTATCTGTATTGGATGTACGAAATGATGAACGATTGGGTGGAAATGGATGACCAAACCGAACAAACAGCCGTTTATCTTGCCGAGATAAAACAAGCCGAATATATCGGGGATTATATAGAGCAACGGATTTACAACCGCATTAATCTGACCGTATTTGAACAGCGTATCAACAGCTTTAAAGCTAAAGACGATTTTGATAATGAGTGCTTGACCGTAGCAAAAGAAGCCTTTGTCCTTTATCAGACCTATCCGAATGAAAACGTATTCCGCAATGCCAAACCCAACGGAGAAGCATTTGAAGAAGATATGGAAAACATTATTGGTATGGAAAAGTACATTTCCTTTTACGCAGACCACAAAGGTTGGCTCAATGAAACCCTTATAGAATCGGTCAACACCGAAATGCAGGAGTACGGACAAATGGAAGAACCCATTATCCAAAAAATGTTTGACGGCAGGGATATAACCGCCAACAACCTTTGTTTTGAAAACCGACTGTTTACATTACTGCACAGCCTAAGCGACATTTTACACACCTTTTAAAAATTGGAACTATGGAAACGATTAACGATATAACACAGGACTTCGGCACATTGTACCACCCAAAATCGGCTTTGGTATTCTATGAAACCAAAGGAAGCAATACCGATGTATATGTAGAACATTTTGATATGGACAAAAACGGTAATCCTATCAATGCCCACCCTTTGACGGTAAAAGAAGCAAATGTATTGGCAAAGGCACTCAATACCGAACAGGAAAATAACAAAGCCTTTCTGAAATCAAACGGGATTTTGCCGACCAACGTTTTACATATCAATCCTAATGCGGATAAGGGTGTGGTAATTTGGTACACCAAAGCACAGAAAAGGCAGATGTATTTTGTGGATAATCTGCAAATTCCAAACGGAAAGGCACAAGTACCGTCAATGCTTTGGAAAGCCAGTAAAAACGGTTTGAGCGTATTTGCTCTTTCAAGTGATAGAAGACCAACGGAAAAGACAAAACTGTATCATATGCCTTATTTCAATATCTATGAAGATGGTAAAGTATGTATGGGAACGGTAAGTGTTGATATTAAAAAATCCACTTCGGTGGAAGAATTTATACAGGCTTGGGAGTATTACTTTTTTAATTCCTATTTCAGCCATCTGTTAGGCAATCATAACCCGATGAAAGGCAATTGCGTAAACCTATGGAAAGACCTTGTAAACACGGTGACACCCTTTCCAAAAGAAGTATTGAAACCAAACAACAAAACCCTTAAAAATCTATTGTAATGGAAACAGTAAAAACAGCCGTTCATTTTACGGACAACTATTTAATAAGTCCTACCAATCCGATTGAAGTCAATTTAATTGGTGCAGGTGGCACAGGCTCAAAGGTGCTGACCGCCTTAATGGAAATGAGCCACAGCCTAACAGAATTGGAACACGCAGGGTTGCAGGTGCGTTTGTGGGATGATGATATTATTACGGAAGCCAATTTGGGCAGACAGCGTTTTGCACCGAGTGAAACAGGATTGTATAAATCGGTAGCCTTGATAAACCGTGTAAATCGGTTTATGGGTACAAATTGGAAAGCAGAAAATCAAAAGTTTGAACGCAATGCATTTGGTGGACTACCCGAAAATGCAAGGGCAACGATTTACATCACTTGTGTGGACAATGTACAGGCAAGGTTTAACATTGCTGAAATGCTCAAATCGATGAGCAAACGCAGAGCCAACCGAGATGAACCGAAGTATTGGTTAGACTTTGGTAATAGCCAACAGATAGGACAGGTTATACTATCTACTATAGGAGAAATCAAACAACCAAACTCCGAGAAGTACGAACCGGTGGCAATCCTGCCAATGGTTACAGATGAATTTGGCGAACTGCTTAAACAGTCCGAAAAAACGGACGATACGCCAAGTTGCAGTTTGGCGGAAGCATTGGAAAAACAGGATTTGTATATCAATGCAACATTAGCTCAAATGGGTTGTTCACTATTGTGGTCTATGTTTCGCTATGGAATGACCGAAAACAGGGGCTTTTTTCTTAATCTGAAGAATTTTCAATCCCAGCCCTTAAAAGTCGTCTGATCCGAAAAATCGTGCGGCAAAAATGCAATTCCTTCCTGCGGTCGGAAACGCTTTTTTGCGTCTAATCGGTACAACCCCTTTGCCAAAATGTACCGCTTCACAAATTCCACTACTTACATTTTACCAAAAAGGTTGTAATTTTATTAATTTGTAGATATTGAATTATCTTTTTGTTTTGAGTACTTATCTTACAGGTCAGATCTAGTAACAATTATTTTTTCATCAAATTTTTTATCAATATAAATTTCTATATAAATAGATAACCTTCCTATAATAATCATAAAATGTACATTTGAATTTAAATGATTATTTTTTATAGTTTTTAAAAAGTTTTTTCTATCGGTGTTTGAAGGTGAGGGATGATCCTCTGGGTGGGTGTGCCATTCGCCCAAATATATTTCTCTGCCCCTAGAAATCTTAAATTTTTCATTAATAAATTTTTGTGCGGCAATAAACGAACGACTAAAATTATATCTTGATCTCTGATCTAAATCGGAAGGTTCAGAACAGTTCAAAAGGTTTATTATATTATCATATATTTCACCCGTTAATATTCCTCCCGATTCGGGTGATTTCGGATGGATCTGAACATATCTATTAAAAATTTTTAGAACAGATTGTGATATGCTCAAGTTAAAATTATAACATCTTATATTCATCTAGTGTATATTCCTTACCATTAATAAAAATAAATACTTCAAAATAAGAACTTATAGAGACTGTACATAATACATTATCTAGCAAAGATCCATAAAAAGCAGTTCTGTATCGACTTCCTTTTTTACGAAGTGGTTTAACTATCTGTGAAATGGGTGTGGAAAAATAATGGCAAAGAGCTGTTAGCTCGAACCTTTCATTTAGTAAATGGAAACCATCATGACAAATGTTATCTTTTTTACTTACTTCAATTAACTTTTTACCAATATCCTCTATGCCTACTAGACTATTTTCCAATAAACAATCGTCATTAATAGATTCTATGGGCAAGCAATCTGATTTTTTGTAAATAATTAAACCTAATCCAGTGAAATTAGGAGTATTTGCGGTAATAACTAAATCAATAACTTCTGTAAGCTTATAGTTCTTCATTAAACCTTCCTATTAGTACATTAGAGACAAATTTTACTATAATTGTCCCACTATTTCTTCTCTCATTAAAGTAATTGCCCTTCAGAGATTTAATATCTTTGAAATAATCTAAATATGCTGTCCCTTTATGATCATTTAATTCGACATTCAAATTAGAAACATTTCCGTAATTATAGTAAAGGGTATAGAAATTATTAGATTTCTTTTTTAAAACCTCACATATTGTTTCCGATGTGGAAGTTTGTTTACCATCTTTACCAATATAGGTATGTACTTGTATTGATGATGCTGTTTGTGATATTTCCATTACACAATCTAATACAATTGGAGCATTGGTTGAAGGGTCAATGTACGAAGAAGTCATTGTTCCCTTGTAGCGACCATTCAAATTAGGAATTTCAATAATAACATTTGTCAATGATTGTTTCCAAAGGTACTTATCTATTAATTCTATAAATAGTGTCATCAAACCCAATATTGATAAAAATCCTATATAATTTGAAATTTCTTTTAATTCGGGAAAATTAGATATGTATTCATCGAACCATAAATATAGAAAATTACAGATTATAGCTAGTATCGAAATAAAAGATATTAAAGATATTGTTTTATAATTTTTAAAATTCATTTTCTATAATTGTAAATTTATTAATTCCATCATATTTATCATTTATTTCAATGTTGATTTTTTTTAATTCTTCAGTATCACCAATCCATGAAATAACTTTAGATTTATTATAATTATTTTCAACTAAAATTTCATATAATATAGAGTTAATGCTGCTTAAAAATAGGTTTAGACGCATATCTGAGTATGGCATGTATCCTGTTTGACAAGAGCCTTCTTTTTTTGAAATATTTTGACCGCTTTTAATTACGTGAAAGGGATAATTACTAATAAGATTAATTCCTTTATCAAAATCTTCAGGTTTTAAATATACTAGTTGACCGCTTGCTAAGTATGGTTCTACCCAAATTAATATAATCGGTTTCACTGATTTTAAATTTATTAAATGTTGAAGAATATATTTTTCAATTCTTAATATTCCTAATACAATAAATCTAAAATCATAGTCTTCTATGACATCTGGTTCATTTTCTATTACCGCACAGATGTCTCTTCTAAAACTTAATACTTCAGTAAAAGGATTCTTTGATAAAATTTCATACTCTCCTATGTCAACTTTAAATTCAGTTATGTAATTAAAACCAAACTTATTTCTAAATACATTTTCAACTTTTAATATATCAGGATCAATCAAGCAATATTTTGAAATAGGATACTTTGTCAAATAATGAAGTAGATTTGATCCTACACTACCTATACCAATCAAAGCAATTTTCAATTCTCGATTCACTTCTATACCGCTAGTGCGAATATCTAATCTCTTAGGAGAAATACTGGAAAAGCTCAATCTGTTAACTAAATAATTTTTTCCGAAATTAGAATTCAAAAATTGCCAATTTGACAATTCTCTAAAACCATTGATATGCTTTTTTACAAATGGATAAGTCCATCCAAACAATTCATCATATTCATTCTTAAAAACTACTAAAAATTCTCCAAATTTTAGTTTATTAATTTTAGACTTAAAGTCATTTAAATCATTTAAATATTTTACTGATTTTGAGAATGTAATACTGTAAGGTGGTTCTAATTCTTTAAAAGTTGCTGCAAAAGCTGGAATTTCAGCATATTTTACACCTTTTATTTTTAAATATTTTTCCAATAACTTAAAATGATTCTCATTGTTATATACTAAGTATTCATATAAACCAAATTTGTTTATAAATTTAATTGCTTTTAAATTCTGAAAATGTTGAGAATCAATTAAACATATACCGGTTTCTGAAGTCTTTTCTCTGTTTGAATATTTAATATTCCAATAAGCTAAAAACTCTCTTTCAAATTCTTCCTTTAAATAGCTTGCGTCGTTTTTTCCTCGTAAAATGATCTTTGACTTAGCTATTAAATCAACTACGATCTCGGGAAGATTTTTCTGCTCAAAATAAAAATTAGTATCTGTATCATAAATACAGATACTTAAATCCTCGTTGATATGAGGTATGAATTTTAATTCATCGTATGATTTTTCGTCGATATAAATCTTTGGCAAATGAACAGAATAAGGTTCTTTTAAAGTTATATATAACAGAATTATTTTTAAACCATCATTTAAAGATAATTCTGTTTCAACCGAAATAACCTGCTCGTACCTTTTAATAGAACTATTGCCACTAATATTCTCAGTTTTTAAGATTTTTGCATCTTCAGTTTTGGAAATCAGTTTAAGTATTTCTTTAATCATCTTTTACGCAGATTTGTGATCAAATCCAATTTGGTCAGGATTAGAAAAAACTCTAGCTGATGTATCTGATGATTCTTCTTTTATTGTTGAGCATGGGAATCTATCTCCTAGATGCTTCTGCCACTTAGCACATGCGTCTTTTTTTGATTCTAATTCTATTGCTTGATTTCCAGATTTAATAAAAGAATCTAAAGCATTTAAAAAGTTTTCTTTAGTTGTTTTGGCAGCATATTTGTTCAATAAATCCTCTGTTTCATCAACTGTTGGGCGATAGCATTCATAGTATGCGTCGTCGAATCTTGTATCATCTATTTCTTCTTGAATAGCTTTTAAAGTTTCTAATAAAGAAATATCATCTCTTTCATCTTCGATGAAACAATTTGAAGCTAATATTGTAAATATCATTCCACTTGGGAATATTAATTTTGAATTGTCAGTTTGTTTTTTATCAGACCAGGATTTCAAGTAACGTACAATTCTTTTTAACTGAGGTTTATTTTTTGCTTCTCCATCAAACCATTTTTTAAATGCATATGGATCACTTTTGATCCAACCTTTAGATAAATGCGCTAATTCAGGAACTTCATCATCTAAAGTATATTCATCTTTAGATTTATCTACTTTATAATATATAGGTAAGTCGATATGATAATCACTTTTATAAATTACTCTTACGCATGTGTTTTTATCTAATGATTCAGAACTTGTTCTATTTTTTACAGCGTCATATATCCAGTTGTGTGCAGTTTGGGGTGTTGGTCTGTCTTCTTCTTTACCAAAAATATAAACTCCATCATCCAAATCAAATTCGTTGGAAATTGGCTTAATAGTTGTGTTCATCATAAAAGAGCCTTGACCTTTGAAACTTACTGAATGATCCTCTCTTTTTTCGTCAAAATATTTTCTTATATCTTCACGGATAGAGTTTCTTGAGGTTCTTAATGATGATTTCTTAGTGGAATTTAATTTAATTATTCCGTCGAACTCAGTAAAAGTGGAATGCAAATCAGCCATTTGTTATATATGTTTTAGGGGTTGTAAAAAAATATTCTATTTCTTTTGTTTTTTCAAATAAAAGTGCTTGATCGTCTGCCTTTATCTTCATTAAATTATAAGCTTTCTGATTCGCGACATCAAGCTGTATTATGCTTTCTTGCTCTTTCGAAATGGCCGCCGATGGAATTCGAGTATAATCAATATTTATATCAGAAATTTCCTTGACTTTTGAAAGAAAAAAATCAGTGAAAAAAGCCTGACCATTCATCGATGTTTCAAACAAATCAGAGCCCCAATCTTTAAATGATCTTTCATTTTTTAGACCAGTGGTATTGCCACCTGTAATACTTAAACTGCTTAAAGAAAGAATTTTAATGCTATTGTATTTTTGATTCTTTCCAACAAAAAAATTTAATGCTTCTAGAAGACCAACTAAGGTTGGGTTGTTAGCCCAAACTCCTCCATCAATAAATTGTTCATTATTGTAATATTGTAACTCAGCCATTGGAAAGTATGTAGGTGCTGCAGAGGTCGCTAAGGCTATATCAACCATTTTCGCTTTATTGTCACGGGATAAAATACCTTCTTGGTGATCGTACTTAAATACCTTCGGTTTAGCTTCCGTTACAGAGTAACTCGGTATGCATAATAGATTATTTGCATCTCCAATTATTCTATTTCCAAAAATCTCATTTAATGAATTTTTTAAACCAGTACTTGAGAACTTACCTCCAAATGCAATTTGCTTTAAAAAACCTTGATCTATTTTACCAATAAAAGGGAATTTTATGGTTTTATGTTTTGGAAAAATAATTTCACCTTTTTGCTCATAAAAATTACAAATATCATCAGCAGAAATTAAACTTGTTAATGCAAGAGCAATTAGACCACCTGTAGAAGTACCGCAAATCATATCGAAATGATCTGATGTCCTACATTTGAATTTTTCTTCAAATTTACTTAGTATTCTAGCTGAGTAAAGACCTTTTATTCCACCACCATCGATTGATAGTATCTTAAAAACTTTTTCATCTTCCATAGTCAGATTTTGTCTTTAATAACAATGATATACAAAATAGATATCTTGAATACTAAGAGTCTTAAAGTGTATATTTTGTTGGTATAAGTTAATAGTGTTTAGCTGTAAATATATTAAATGTTAAATAATAAAAGAAATCAAATTGAAGTTAAAATTACTTTTTTAGTATTCTTAGTTAATAACGTAAAATGTATTTACTCTTTGATATCAAAATAAACTATTCATAATGACATTTTAAGTCGTTGTTAAAGATTAATGAAAAATATAAATTTATTTTTGGAAATTGTATTTGAAATAATCCTAAATAAATATAACGTTTAAAGAAAGGTAAATTTTTTTACTGTTTATATTTCAATCCTTTAATCTCTGTTTTCAGTTCCTTAAGTAACTCTATAATCTGTTGCTGATCCGTATTAAAATCCTCTTTTGTAAACTCTTCTGTCGAAATACTGCAGGCATACTCCCATATCTCAAAAATATCTGCTAGCGGTATGCTATAAGGCTCGTAAAAAAGATTGTCTGCGGCTACGGTAATGGTTTCTTCTTCCGTTTTTACCAGTCTTTTATAGGTAATACCTTCGCTTCGGGTAACAAACAGATAGCTTTTTCCTTTTTTCAGTTCGTTTGGTTTTTCAAGATATTTTCCAATAATAAATGCTCCATCCTTGTACGGTGGCATTGAATCTCCTTCAACGGGAAAAGCACGGTAGGTACCCGATCCCAGAAAGGGCAGGGAAATGGTTTGTAGGTTTTCAATATATTCGGGATCTGCATAACCGCTCAAGTATCCCATTGATGCCTTATGTGGAATGATCTCAATAATATTCTCTCCATTATGATCCACCTTAACAGGCAGCAGTATGCGGTTGTCCGGCAGTTCCATAATTTCCTTCAGCGGAATTTTACGCAGGTCGGCAGAAACCATCAGGTCAATGCTTAT
>NZ_FOVI01000004.1 GCF_900115115.1 Paenimyroides ummariense | reverse complement strand
AAATGATCTTCCAAAAAAAGAGTGGTTTACCTATTATTGCAACTATTTTAATACGTATGAATTCAATGGGTCGTTCTATCGATTTCCTACCGCTGAATCTTTAAAAAAGTGGTACGATAAAACTCCGAATGATTTTACGTTCAGTATAAAAGTACCTAAAACCATAACACATACTAAAAAGTTGTTGGACTGTGAACAGGAGATAGCCGAATTTTATTCCGTTGTTTCTGAAGGATTGTCTGATAAATTAGGATGTGTACTTTGGCAGTTTCCACCCGGTTTTTTGTATAGTGAAGATAATTTAAACCGAGTTTTAAATGTTTTAAACGACCAGTTTAAAAATGTTGTAGAGTTCAGACATGAAAGTTGGTGGAATACGTTAGTGATTGAAAAATTGCAAAGTAAAAATGCGGTTTTCTGCAATCCAAGTTATCCCAGGTTGCCTGAACATACTATTAAAAACAACAGTTGCGGTTACTTCCGCCAACACGGTGTGCCAAAATTGTTTTATTCTGAATATTCACTCACCGAAATTGAAACGCTCTACGAACAAATCCTTGCAAAAAATTACAACGAAGTATACGTTTATTTCAACAATACTGCTTCCCCGGCGGCTGTTATTAATGCGTTGCAGTTTAATAAGCTGGTAGAATAAGTATCAAGTTTAATAATAAAATATAGGCACTTCCTGTTTTTAGTAGGAGGTGTATTATTATAATTATTAACCCGTAGTGCATTATAAAAAAGTTGCTCACAACACTAATAATTAGTATATTGTATTGACTGACAATCAAATACAATTATGAGCAACTTAGAAGCAAGTTACAAATTAATTTTAATCGAATTACGTAAAATAGCAGAATTTGAAAATATGTATTTCAAGCCAATAAAGCCAAAGCTATCTGATATAGAATTGATTAGCTTAATGATTTTGGCGGAATTCAAATCGATTGATTCTGAACATCAACTTTTGAGAGACATAAACGGTTTTGAAATTGCATCCAGAATTGAGCGAAGCGTTTATAACAGAAGAAAAAGAAAACTATTTCCATTTATGGAAGAAATCAGAATGAAAATGGTTGAAAAATTTAATGAGTTTGAAACCTTTTTTGTAGTAGATAGTATGCCGTTAGAGGTTTGTAAAATTTCACGCTCATCACGTAGTAAAATTTGTAAAGAAACAGATTACGCTATTTCAAATAAAGGATTTTGTGCCTCTCAAAACTTACATTTTTACGGGTATAAATTACACGCTGTTTGTTCGATTAATAGTGTTTTTTCGAGCGTTGATTTATCTCCTGCTTCGGTTCATGATATTCATTATCTACAAGATATTAAAATGCAACTGTCCGATTGTGTGATACTTGCCGATAAGGGCTATCTTTCTAGCACTATAAGCTAGACTTATTTAAGGAGGTAAATATACAATTGGAAACGCCAAAAAGAAAAAATCAGAAAGACTACAAACCACAGTTTTATCCCTTTAAAAAATACAGGAAAAGGATTGAGACTTTATTCTCTCAACTGTGTGACCAGTTTATGATAAGAAGGAATTATGCCAAAACTTTCCAGGGATATAAAACAAGAATTTTGACTAAAATTACAACACTTACCGCTATTCAATATTTGAATAGATTTGTGTTTAATAGAAACATCAACAAATTAAAAATTAATCTCGTTGGATAATGCACTACGGGTTTAAAAAGGATTTCTTTACTGGGTGGAAAAAGGAATGATTTTTTAATATTATAAAATTTTAATCCGTACAGTTATTATTGAAGTATAAAAACATTCAGAACTATTTAAATTGAAGACCACCCAAAAAAGGGTGGTCAAATATATAAGAACAATTGAGCCTCTCACTAACCCAATTGTTATGTGTAAATGTAAATAAAAATACTTTTATGTTCAAAAAATATTTAAATATTTATATATTTATAAACTAAAATTTATATAATGAAATTGGTCATAGATCTATAAAAGTTGAAGATATTGATTTGAGGTTTCTATTTACAAAAAAAATCCAGTATATCTTATATACCGGATTTTTCTTGTGAGATAATTAATAAACTTGTTGTGCGCCCAAAAACAAATTAATTTTTGATACAATTTGTAAACTCTTTACATCATTTTCAGTTTTACCATGAAATTTTTTAATGTTGTCGTTTACTTTTTGTAGCAAATACTCTCGAATCACAATTAATTCTGCTTCTGTAAACATTGTAAATTAGGTCTTTAAGTATAAAGATACTAATTTAATTTAACAATAGTAATTATAATCGTAATCATTTTTTTGCGGACCTTCATTACAATCCATAAGAATATAACAATAAGGCTATACCTAATAGCACAATAATGACAATTGCTATCAATGTTTTATTTACAGTGCTCTTTCCTCGAAACATAATTTAAAATTTTTGGTTGGTTAAAATAATTAAAGTTCATTATGAACTTCTTTGTCAATTTCTACACGCGTTTTAGATAAGCTTTCTGGAAAAGTGGTGCGTATATAATCAATCATCTGTTCACGTATATAGCAGCGCAGATCAAAAGCCTGACCAGCATTTCTGCAACTCATCAAACACCGTAGTTCCATTGTACGCTCTTTAAGATCGGTAACCTGTAAAACGGCTACCTGCCCGTCCCATAACGGATGTCCGTTAAGTAATAAGGTCAGTTTATCTCGTAACTTCTGTACAGGTACGGTAAAATCGGTATAAATAAAAACAGTACCTAAAATTTCAGCTGTTGTGCGTGTCCAATTCTGAAAAGGTTTATCTATAAAATATTGTATCGGCAGTACCAGTCTGCGTTTATCCCAAATGTTTACTACTACGTAGGTAAGGTTTATTTCTTCAACTTTTCCCCATTCACCTTCAACAATAAGAACGTCGTCTAAGCGAATTGGTTGTGTAAAAGCAATCTGAAAGCCCGCAAGCAGATTTCCTAATGATTTCTGGGCGGCAAATCCTATGATAATTCCACCGATTCCTACACCTGTTAACAGTCCGGCACCGATCTTCCGCATATTATCGAAACTTAAAAGGATAATCGCAATAGAAAATACAACAATCACGGCTACCAACAGTTTGCGTATAAATACAATCTGTGTCTGTATCTTTCGCTCCCGCAGGTTATTTTCCTTATTGATATCAAACCGGTGGTACAGATAATCTTCTAATACATTGATCGATTTAATAAAAACCAATGCAAAACATACAATAAGTAAAACCTCGGTAATCTTTCCTGTAATTTGCAAGGTTTGAGCATTAAAACGGGTTACCGGCAACAAGCTGTTAAAAACAAGCAACGGAATAAGTATGCTTAACAATCTGTTGAATCGCCGTATGAACGAACGGAATAGGGAATAAGACGACTGTGCAATGACTTCTTTCCTCACAAGCGGAATCAGTACAATTTTAATGGCGATACCTAACAGTACCGAACATAGGATAAGCAGTATATTCCATAACCATGCAGGCAGTTCTTCTGAAATACGTATGAGTTCTTCATTCATAAACAAAATGCTTTGTATGTTATACAGTTTAATTGAGTATTGATGCTTTTAGTTGTAATTAAAATCCGTTGGCATACAGTACAAGGCATACGGTGCCGGTAACAATTAGTATGATAGCTAGCCGGTAGTCGCTTAATTTTTTTTCTCTTCTCATGATTTTATCTTGTGTTTAGTTGTGTATTGGCATTTTTAAAAAGGTAATGCTTACCGTTGAGATAAGCATTACCGAAAAAATTAGTGTGTTGTTTTAATACTTTTTTATTAAATGCCGTTTAATTTTTTCTGTTGTTCATAGTAGCTTGTAAACGTTCTATTTCCCTAAGATGTGTTTCAAGCGTTGGCAAGGCATTTGCAGCTAAAGTTTTTAATTCCTGATCGGTACCATTTGCAGCTTGTTGCTTAAAAAGTTCAATTGCCTGACGGTGGTCTGCAATCATTTGGTTTACAAATTCCCTGTCAAAAGCATCACCTTCCATTTTATCTAAATTGCTGTACATTTTTTGAGCTTCTGCCGTAAGCTGATCCGAAACTTTATAGCCGCGCTGTTGTGCTACTTGCTTAAGTTTCCCGTTTACAGAATGATGGTCATTTTCCATCATATCGCCATATTTGACAATTTCTGTGTTTTTACTTTTAGATCGGGCTAAAGCACCTTTTTTAATTTCGGCATTTCCGCCCTCTAAAGCCTTCATCACAAATAATCGATCCTGCTCGGTTCCTTTTTGTGCTGTTTGTTGTGTTTGTGTTTTAGCAGTTTCTGTTCTTTGTGCGAATGCAGTTGCGGTAGCAAGCAGTAATACCGCACTTAAAATGAATTTTTTCATAATTTATAGGTTTGGGTTGAATTCTGTATTAGTTGTTTGTTGGTCTGTTATCGGGTGTTGTTGGATTTACACCAGTGCCGTCATCGGGTACGCTGCCTGATTGTCTGTTTCCGGACTGATTCCCAGATTGATTATTTCCCGATTGATTGTTTTGTTGGGTATTATCCATACCATCGTTAGGATATAAGGTACCATTACCGTCGTAAGATTCATCCATTCGCTGTTCCGTGCCGCCTGCCGGTGGGTAGGTTTCGCGATAATCATCATTGGTGTTTCGTTGGTCTTTACATCCCGTCAAGATTAATGCAAGGAAACCAATCAGTAAGGTTCCACTGCTTTTTAATAAAACGTCTTTCATAATTTATAGTTTTGTGAGGCAATGCCTCGGTTAAAATATTAGGTCTTTAATAGTGTATTTGATAAATTTTGAAAGAAGAGATGTAACTGTTGGTTAATAAGAGGGTTATAAAACTAAATTCAAACATAATGCCACGGTTGTGAAAAGTAACCTCAGGGTGTACAAGTTGTGAGTTTATACAGTATTACCTTAAATGTTTGCAGAAATACGTATTGGGGCAAAAATGTACATTTTGTGAAATTTTAGTATAATAACTCTTTTTTTAAGTAAAAAACAATAATTATATCCTAAAAATTAACTTTTATGTGTTATTGTGTAATAAATTAACAGATTTTAAATGTAAGTTTCGACTTTAACCTTTATTAGAAATGATTAAGTCATAATTTTTAGAAGCGTATTGATTTATTTCTAAAACTTTTAGAATAAAACAAAAAAGTAAACGCAAGCTAGCAATTTCTTTTAAATGTTAAATTTTGTAAATCCTTATAAATACAGCTTTTAGATTTATTCAATGATGAATCTAATCTTTCCGTAAAATTAAAAATCAGATCATAAATGGCTGGTGGTTCGGCATTTGTTCTACAATTAACGAAAGAGGAATGTAACTGTTGGAAAATAATCACTTAAATGATAACATTATGAAAAAGACAGATGAAAATGATGCTAAGAAGGGATTCAATAAAAAAGAGCAGCACCATGCCGATGATATCCCTAAAACTTCCGAAAAAATAGATCCCATGGGAACCGAGGTAATGCAGGAAGACGAATACCAGAAAAAGAAACATGGCGAACTGCCTGAAGAAGATCAAAAGAAAAATCATAAAAAATAATTTTGTCTGTACTAAATATTAATACGTGTTTAATTTTTAGTGCAGCTGAGCTAAAAGTACATTTATGAAGCCAGAAAATATATATATAGTATCTAACCGATTGCCCGTTACCATTATGCGAACAGAAAGCGGTTTTACGGTAACCCAAAGTAACGGCGGCTTAGCCACTGCCTTAGGATCGGTTTTTCAGCAGCAGAACAGTTATTGGATTGGTTGGCCCGGAATTATTGTAGATAACGAAGAAGAAGAACAGCTTGTTAAAGAATTGTTGGAGCCCTTAAGATGTATTCCCGTTTTTCTATCGCAGCAGGAATTCGATGGTTACTACAACGGTTTTTCTAATGCCATTCTTTGGCCGCTGTTTCATTACCATCCGGGACACTGTATTTTTAACGAAGAGTACTGGCTTGCCTACCGCAACGTAAACAGTAAATTTGGCAGCGTTGTTTCGGCACACGTTCCGCAAGATGCCTTTTTGTGGATTCACGATTACCAGCTCATGCTGCTGCCGTTTTATATAAAGCATTCTAACTTGTCGTATTTCCATCACATACATTTTCCTTCTCAGGAAGTATTCGGAATTATTCCGTGGAGGTCAGATCTGCTTGATGCACTGCTTAAATGCCGGCACATTGTATTTCAAACCGAAAAAGACCGTGTCAATTTTAAAGATGCCTGCTTAAAGTATGCCTCAAAGGCACATCCCGATCTCTTTAATACGCATTCCCCGTTGGGTATCAAGGTATCGGCGCATCCCATCAGTATCGACGCTTTCGATTTTTCTCAAACCGTACAAAAAGAGGTGGTGCAGAAGATGACACAAGAAATCCACCAGATCTTTGCAAACCAACGCATTATTTTATCGGTAGATCGTTTGGATTATTCCAAAGGAATTTTAGAGCGTCTCGAAGCATTCCGTTTGTTACTGAAAGATTTTCCGCAATACCGGGAAAAACTGGTTTTGCTTATGCTGGTGGTACCGTCCAGATCCGATGTTCCTTCGTACGAAGAGCATAAAAGAAAGGTAGACGAGCTGGTGGGAAACATCAATTCAGAATACGCAAGTTTGGGCTGGCGTCCGGTTCATTATTACTATCAGCAGGTAAACAGGGATACTTTGTGTGCCTATTATGCCGCTTCCGATGTGTGCCTTGTTACTTCGCTTCGCGATGGATTGAATCTGGTATCTAAAGAATATGTGGCGTGTAGAACAAACAATAACGGGGTACTTATTTTAAGTGAAATGGCGGGTGCGGCAGAAGAACTCACCTATGCTTTAAAAATTCATCCGTATGATTTCAAACAGATGGTCGTGGCAATGGTTTATGCATTGGAAATGGAAAAAAGTGAAGAGAACGCACGCATGACCGCGCTTAAAAAGAAAGTTTTCGGCTATACGGTTTTCGATTGGCTAGATACTATTTTTCAGGAGGTATTCTGTATGTATGATGAATTAAAGTATTCGTTCGAACAAAATTTAAGTTCCGAACTGGCAGAACGGTTAATGATCCGCTTTAAAAATGCCGATAGCAGATATATATTGCTTGATTACGACGGGTGTATAAGGGAACTGGAGCCGTATCCTGAAATGGCATCCCCAGGAAATGATATTAAAGAATTGCTTTGTGCACTACAGTCCGTACCCAATACACAAGTTTTGCTGGTTAGCGGACGCAGCAGAAAAGATATGGATATGTGGTTTGCAGATTGCGGTATAACACTAATTGCCGAACACGGTGCTTGGTTCAAAGACAATGAGTGGGGCTGGACAGCACTAACAGAGTGTAGGGTGCAGGACAACAGGGCGCTAACTACTATTATGGAAAGATATGCTCTTGTTTTAGAGGGATCTTTTCTAGAAGAAAAAACATCGGGTGTCTGCCTGCATTTCAAAATGTGTATGCGAGATCAGTTGGCAAAAACCATAAATAAGTTGGAAAACGAAATTACGGAGCATATCAGTAAGAACAGCTTGTCGTATCGGTACAAGAAAACGAATGAACTGCTTGAAATTCATTTTTCAGACTGCGATAAAGGTCAGGCAATTCAAAAATTTGTATCCTTCAATAAAGATGCTTTTATACTTGCAGCCGGCGATGATGATACCGATGAAGATATGTTTGAAGCATTGCCCAAGAACGCTTTTACCCTTAAAATAGGTAAGAAAAACACAAAAGCTAAAATCAGGGTGCAGAATGTGGGGCGTTTCATTGAATTTCTAAACCACATGGCGGTAACTACGGTAGTAAAATAATTGTGAACTAAATACAGATCATTATGAACAGAGACGGAGCAAGAAAAAGCGTGTGGCAAGATCAGGTTAAAAGTTTTTCTGTTACCCATCCTCAGGCATCAGCCTATGATGTGATTGTTATTGGTGGCGGTATTACAGGTGTTTCAACTGCTCTGGCGCTTCAAAAAGCAGGTAAAAGATGTTTGTTGGTCGAAGCTGCCAATATTGCCTTTGGCACATCGGGTGGTACTACTGCTCATTTGAATGATTTTTTCGATACGTCATTTGCTCAGGCAATTAAAGATTTTGGATTGGAAAAAGCAAAATTATTCGCACAGGCAGGAAAAGATGCCATGAAGATCATTCAAAATAATGTAAAAGCCTATGGTATCAACTGCGACTTCGAAGAAAAGAACGCACAGCTTTTTGCTGTGGACGATAAACAGGCAGACGAACTTGATGAAATGGTAAAAGCAGCTGCGCAGGTGCATTATCAAATGAAATACATCAGCAGTATAAATTTTCCTATTACCTTTAAAAAAGCAGTCGAAATTTCAGGGCAGGCACAGTTTCATCCCCTAAAATACATCAAGGCGCTTGCAGAAGAATACATAAGTCTGGGCGGGATTATTTTCGAAGGCTGTATCTGTACAAATCATGAAGAACATAAAGATTCTATATGGGTTGAAACATCAAAAGGTAAATTTACAGCCAAGCAGTTAGTGTATGCTACCCACATTCCGCATGGAATAAATAAACTTCATTTTACAAATGCGCCGTATCGTAGTTATGTTTTGGCATGTACATTAACAAATGGTGCGTATCCCGATATGCTGGGTTACGATCTTTATGATCCTTATCATTACTACAGAACACATGCAGTAAACGGTGTTAAACTGCTTATTGCCGGTGGGGAAGACCATAAAACCGGACATGCCAATGATACCGGCGAATGCTTTTCAAACCTTGAAAATTATATTCGTTCGCATTTTAATGTAGATAAGGTTATGTACAGCTGGTCAAGCCAGTACTACGAGCCGGTCGATGGGTTTCCTTATATAGGTGTATTGCCTGGTAGTAATGGTAATGTATTTGTTGCAACAGGCTTTAGGGGCAACGGTATGATGTTCGGCAGTCTTTCTTCAAAAATTATCAGCGATTTAATACTAAAGGGCTCAAGTAGCTATGAAGAATTGTTCAGTCCGGCACGAATTAAGCCTGTGGCAGGTTTTACCCAGTTCGTAAGAGAACAAACAACCGTTGTAACCGATTTTATTAAAGATAAATTTTTTACAGAGCGAATTGAATCTTTTGCAGCAGTAGATCCCGGAAATGCAAAGGTTGTTAAGTACGAAAACGAAAATTATGCCGTTTATAAGGAAATAAACGGAAAAACGCACATTCTTAAAAGCACCTGCCCGCATGCAAAATGTGAAGTACGTTGGAACAGTGCCGAAATTTCGTGGGACTGCCCATGCCACGGTTCCCGGTTCAATGTAAACGGTAATCTGCTTACTGCACCGGCTGTGAACGGCTTGCAAAAGATTAATGAAGACGATGTGTAATAACTTTAGCTTTTAAGGATTTAAAAATTTTGGCTTCACTAATCTGTATAATAAACAGTAAGAGATAGAAATTCAGAAAATGGCATTGGAAGTCCTTACAGATTATGATACTAATTGCAGGAAATAATTAGTTTACAAATCAAAATAAGAAATTAATAAAAAAAGAAAGTCACCCACACAAAACTAAAAAACGATTCAAATTTTGAATTGCTTTTTAGTTTTGGTAAAGTTATACTATTAAAAATCAATTCATAAATTTTTAATTATAAATTACCCTACCCACAAAAGGTTGTTCGTGAATTTCGAATGAATCATTTTTAGCTTTGGTTACTACGTTTATTTCTTCGTACGAGCCATCGGGTTGTAAAGCCTCTACACCAAATTTTTTGTTTTCTGCATCTTCACATTTCATGGTGAATACAAAACCTGTCAGTGTTTCATTAAAATCTTGTTCTGTGAATTTTACGGTGTTCATCTTGTTCTATTTTTTAAAATGCTGTTATTAATTAATCGATTGGTTATTTTAGTTTAAGTATTATTTTATCGCCTGATTTTTCTTGAATAGATTTTTTATTCGTTTCTGCATCGTCAACTGTAATGTCTGGTTCGTAAAATAAATCGAAAGAATAAATACCGGCATCTAAAATAGCTTCATGCGGTTCATATAATAATTCACACTCTTGCTTTAGCGAATTTACTTCACTAAAAATAACGCCTGGTTGTATTTGATTTTGTGCTGCAGACAGTTCAACATAAACATCTGACTGTGGTTTTTCTGAATTTTGGTTGATTTGATTCATATCTTTATAATTTCAATTTGATTAGTAGGTTTCTAAATACTTGCAAAAAGCAGACCATGGTTATATCCAACCATTACCAGATCATTCCTTTTCAATATCATTTAACGAAGTATGCTTACTTAAAAAATCAGATTTCTTTACAACCGTCATTTCGCCGTTTAATTCCATGACCACAGCTCTTACATCTTCCACGCGTTCTATTCGGTATTGCCGTATTTCTGCATAAATTTCTTCTTCGGTAATCAGTTCTTTTTTCATGGCTTCTTGTAAAAATTCGCCATTATAAAATAAAAGGGTAGGTGTAGAATTGATGGCTTTTTCCATAGTTTCTGATTTTTTTGCAAGAAATGCCAACAGGTATTGCAGGGCAATTATGATTATTAACGCAACCAATCCTTCGGTTACTGTTACTTTCAATAAAATCATCGATGATAAAGTTGAACCAAGCGTTACCGAAACTACAAAATCAAAGGCATTTAACTTGGCTAACGTTCTTTTACCCGAAATTCGAATAAACAGAAATAAGGTGATGTATGATACCGTTGCACAAATTAGTATATGGTATAGGCTTTCCCAGTCTTTAAAAAATAAGTCTTTCATAATTGATCTCGTTATTATTGAACAAAATAAGCACCCGAAGGTGCTTTTGTTATCGCTGCATTATACTGCTTGTATGGTTACCTTGCCTGCCGTTTAAATAATGAATGGCTGCTACAATAAGTAACGGACTAAGTATAGAAATGGCTGCTATTGCTAAAAGGGTGTTCTTTTTCATGAGTCTTTACATTAAAGTTAAACATGCGGTGTTACTTTGAAAGGATTAAACGCATTGATGCCCTCTATTAATTTTTCGCGATCGTTAGAATCGTACCATCTTTTGGTATTTCTGTCAAAAAATGACAAAACAGTCATATAAACATTGTTTATTTTCCAATTTACAACGTACAAGCCAGATTCATCGGGCTGACATTCCGGATAAGTGATCCATCTTGATGCTTTCATAACTTTAAATTTATGCTTGTACTGCATCCATATTTATGCACCCGGTTGCTACATCTGTCAAAATTTTATCGGCTTCGCATTCTTCTGCCAACGTTTGCTGCAATAGTTTTGCTGCATCATTTTCGCCCAAAACTTTTGCAAAGGCAAAAAGAGTTCCGTACGTTGCCATTTCATAATGCTCAATTTTCTGCGAAGCTGCTATAATTGCCGCATCTCGAACTGGTCCGTAAGCGGTTTCTTCCAGCATTTCGTTGCCTTCTTTTAAAAGTCCGGTAAGTGCTTCGCATTTTTTACCTTCGGCTTTCTCGTTCAAAAGCTTAAAAATCTGCTCTAAACGAACCACCTGATTTTCGGTCATGGCATGATGATCCGAAATACTTGACTGCAATTTTGGCGATGAAGCATTTGCAGCCATTTTTGGCAACGCTTTTACCAAAGCCTGTTCTGCCCAATAGATATCTTTCAACGCATCAATAAACAATTCTTTAAGGTTTGATGCGGCGTTTTTGTTAGCTTCAACCACAGCTTCCTTACTGTTTTTTGTTGGAGTAGCTGTACTTTTTTCTTTTTCGTTATTTTTCATAATTTCTTGGTTTATTTGTTCGTTCCTAATACTTCTTCGCGTTGCCAGAATCGGTGCATTTTAACGGCATCGATAAAGGCTGTTTCAAACTGATTTTTTCCTGAATGCGTGCTGGTAATAATTCCGCCGTCTTTTAAATCGTCACCTTTAGCCATAAATTGTGGTGCAGAAAGCAGGTCAATACCGTCGCCGTCTGTTCCAATGATTTTGCAGTGTCTGTAGGCATCATTTAAAAATTCCATTACATCGGGATCCGATTGCAACGCTGCCTGGTTTTTACCATCTGGTATATAAACCGCATCAAAAAGTACCGATGATGAAGTGAAAAAACTGAATTTAACGGCAATTTCTCCACCTTCTGCAGTAGATGCAAAGCCAAGGTTCGGACCAATAATACATGCTTCGGCATCTTCTGCCACCAATGCTTTTTTCATTTTCATAACCGAAGCCTCACTTACGCCATGGTTACAGATAAAAGCAATTTTACGCGATGCAATGGTTGGTTTTACCGTAGGGTTTTTAATCATGCTTAAAGCATCAGACGTAATAATTTTTTTTGAAATTTCTGTCGGCTCGTTACCACCACCATTGTCTGCGCCCACACCGTGATTCATAGGTTGTTCTGGTTGTGCAGGAACTTTTGCTCCCAAACCTTCGGCTACCTTTTCTGCCAATTCTGTGTTTATTTTTGATAGCAAGCCCAGCATTCGCACGCGGATTGCAGTTGTTTCTACTTTACCCAATTCAAAACGCAACGCTTTTACCATGTGCTGTTGTTCTGTAGGTGTCTGACTTTCGTAAAACATTCGTGCCTGACTAAAATGATCGTTAAAGCTGTTGCTTCTTGCACGAACTTTATGTGCATCAATACGTTCGTTAAAACTTGTAAATCCGCCTTCGGCAATCATTGCCTGATACGGACAGCCGCCACCCAACGAATTTGGATGATAACTCACGCGACCCTTATTAATTTCTTGGCGCATGTGTCCGTCACGCTGGTTGTTGTGCGTTGGCGAGATACTTCGGTTGATAGGGATTTCATGAAAATTCGGGCTTCCTAATCTGGAAAGCTGTGTATCGGTGTACGAAAACAATCTGCCTTGCAACAATGGATCATTCGTAAAATCGATACCTGGAACGATGTGTCCCGGATGAAAAGCTACCTGTTCGGTTTCTGCAAAGAAATTACCCGGATTTTTGTTCAAAACCATTCGACCAACAATAGTAATTGGAACCAATTCTTCGGGAACTATTTTGGTTGGATCCAACAGATCAAAATCGAATTTGTGCTCATCTGCCTCCGGAATAATCTGTAATCCTAATTCCCATTCCGGAAAATTGCCTGCTTCTATAGCTTCCCAAAGATCCTGGCGGTGAAAATCGGGATTGTTCCCTGATATTTTCTGCGCTTCGTCCCAAACAACGGCATGTGTTCCTAATTTTGGTTTCCAATGGATCTTTACAAAATGCGATTCGTTTTCTGCGTTGATGAATCTGAAGGTGTGCACACCAAAACCTTCCTGCATACGGTAGCTGCGCGGAATGGCACGGTCGCTCATCAGCCACATGATCATGTGCATAGATTCGGGCATCAGCGAAATAAAATCCCAAAAAGTATCGTGTGCCGACGCTGCCTGCGGAATTTCATTGTGTGGTTCGGGTTTTACTGCATGAACTAAGTCTGGAAATTTTGCCGCATCCTGTATAAAAAATACGGGCATGTTGTTGCCTACAAAATCGTAAATTCCTTCTTCGGTATAAAACTTTACCGAAAAACCGCGAACATCTCTTGCTAAATCAGTAGATCCTCTTGATCCGGCCACAGTAGAAAATCGAGTAAAAACAGGAGTTCTTTGCCCGGCTTTTTGTAGAAATGCAGCTTTTGTGAACTGTGGAATTGGGTTGGTAACTTCAAAAAAACCATGAGCACCCGATCCTCGTGCATGTACAATTCGTTCCGGAATTCGCTCGTGATCAAAATGAGTGATTTTTTCGCGAAGGATAAAATCTTCTAAAAGCGATGGGCCTCTTTCTCCGCTTTTCAGGGAATTGTTATCATCGTTGATTTTTACACCCTGATTAGTTGTAAGAAATTTGTTGGTTCCATCTGATTTGTTGATCGACAAATCGTCTTGCTTGTCTTCTTGTCGATTAGGTTGGTTAATGTCGTTTTCTTTCATTGTAATTTATTGTTTTGTTAATTAGCAGTTGGTATAATTAAGTCAAACAATATTCCAATATTATTTATGTTTTGATATGTAAGGAATTATTAAAAAGCAGTAGAATTTTAAGAGGCTATAAGTGTGGTTTTAATATACATTCTGTGAACTATTTTCATTATATGTTTTTATGATAATATACTTTTTAATTAGCTTGTTTGTCTAATTGTTTTTAATAATATATGTTTATTTTAACTATTTGTTTTATTTATTGATAATATAATTCGATATTGTTTAGATTAACTATTTGTAATTTTAACTATATACTTACAAATATGATTGCTTGCTGTGTTAAGTGGTTGATTTTGAGTATTTTGTTACTATTGTTAAAAATAATGCAATCACGATAGAATGTAAATTCATGCAATCTTTCATAGTGAACTACTCATTTATTTATCATTCTTTCTCATCATCAAAAAATATTGTTGGTTTCAATTTTGTTATTTAATTAAAAAAGCACGCTGTAAATCCTTATACGATAATAGATCCACTAAAAATGCTATTTGTTTAACTAATACAAAAGTTATGGATAGAGGTAAATCAATCAGTGAAAGCAACGGTAGTTTAAATAATAACCCGCACAAAGGACCTGATTATCTTTCAGGTAAAATAATCGATGGTTTAAACGGTAAGCTGTTTAACATAGAAAAAGGTATGTATGTACCGGCTGAAACCAAAAAATAAGAATCGAGCCAGATTTGATCGATAAATAACCAAAATACTTATCTTATGAATAATGACGAGTTTAACAAGATTCCGGATCAATTGAAAAAGCAAATTCCAATACAGAAAGTAGGGAAGTGCAGCGATACATACAGCAGTTTGGAAATTAAGGAACTGAATAATCCGGATATTGCTTATAAAAGTATTAAACACCGCTTACTTGATGTGAACAATTGGGCGCATTATGCAACGCTGACCAACGCCGATTTTATATTGTTAGACAATAACGGCAATAATTTGGAAGGATTGGCAACCGAAGATTGTTTCATGAAAGTTCGGTTTTCCCGATTACAAAAAATTATATCGGCACGGTATGATTACGTACGTGTACACCGTATTTTTAAGGTGCCTGATTTTTTTGATGATGCACTAATTATGCAGTTGATACCTGCACATAACCCTACCAAACCGGGAACGGAAATTGATCATTTTTTTACTGCAGAAGCATCAAACACGTTTGTGTTGTACCGTGATGATGACAAAATTCATTTGTCGGTTCATGGAAGAAACGAAGTTCCGAATTTTAAGGTATCAAAAACAACAAAAAAACTTCGGAATATGGTTTTTGCTGCGTTGGGAATTGTGGCTGTTAGTAAAGTACAGTGGAAATCGCTTGCACACGGATTATTGAACTATAACATAAAAATATTATGAAAGAAACCTATATTTTATTGTACGACGGCGAATGCGGATTTTGTAATTTCTGGGTAAACTGGGTAATGCGAAATGATCGCAAAGGTATTTTCAACTTTGCATCATTACAGGGAAATTTCGGACAAAACTTCCTTACAGATAAAAGCTTACCGCTAAAAAGGTTTAATACCTTGTATCTTATAGAACCAAACGGAGAAGTCCACGATAAATCTAATGCAGTTATCAAGATTTGCAGGTTATTAGGAAGTTGGTATAAATTGGCTGTTGTGTTTAAGATTGTTCCAAAATTTCTTCGCGATAAAATATATGATTTAATTGCCAAAAACCGCCGTAAACTGGCTTCTGGTAATTGTCCCCTGCCAACCAAGGAACAACGGAAAATGTTTTTAGATTAGATGGAAAAATAATAAAGTTTTTCCAATATGTAAGGCAGAACAAGTGAAAATAAATTTTTTAATAGTTTTAAAATTAATTTTACTTCCAAAGAAAGGAGAAATTTTTCTTAAAAAATTATTTTATCAATTCGTAAGCTCAAGTCTTCAATCTCTTACTTTCTTTCAGCATGAAACGAACGTTATTAAAACTTATATCACTTAAATATCTGTGGCAAAAATTAAAGTATCAAAAACTGCTTTCGTTCTTTATCAAATACAATATCATCGGTATCAAAAAAACGGTCAAAAACGCCTTGGTTAATTAGGTTGGTTGTAGTGTTGTGATAAAATTTTTCATCTTTCAACAACATAATATCATCACTTAATTGCAACGCCAAATCTAAATCGTGGGTAGAAAATAAAATACATTTCTTTTTGTCGATACATAACTTTTTAAGCAGTTTAAAAAGTTTTACCTTATGATACAAATCTAAATGTGTAGAAGGCTCGTCTAAAAATATAAACGGAGTATCTTGCACAACTGCACGTGTAATAAAGGTTCGCTGTAATTGTCCATCACTTAACTGTGATAATTTTCGATCTTTTAAATTACTGATTTCACAATCTTGTAATGTAACATTTATCAAATTTTCATCAGCTTCGGTTAATTTATCTAACCAATTGGTATAAGGTTGTCTGCCCAATTTTACCAATTCATAAACCGTAAGATCTTTATTCACATTTTCATGTGTAAGCACCACGCTAACCATTTTAGCAAAATCGGCAATAGAAAAAGTATCGATGTTATTATTATCAATAGAAATACTTCCCGATGTTTTATCCAACAAACCCGACATCGTTTTTAATAAAGTCGATTTTCCTATTCCGTTGCTTCCCAATAACGATGTAAGAATTCCGGTTTTAATCTCGAAATTCAAATTACTAAACAACGTTTTATCTTTATAACCAATACTTAAATCTTCTACTTTAAAAACAGTCATAAAACTACATTTTTTTCATAACAAAATAAAAACCAATACTTGAAATGGCTATCATGATACAGTTAAAAATCCACAGGTTGGTAAAGCCGTAATTTTGAGCGATAAATGTACCAATTAAAGGCGATGTTACAAATGCCATTGAAAACGAAATACCGTTTAAACCCATGTACGATCCACGATTTGCCGAAACAGACCGGTTTACTGCTACGGTTGATGCAAAAGGCATAATTAGAATTTCGGATATGGATATTAAAAAAATCGACAGATATAATACAATTTGTACGTGCGATGGAAGTAACACTAAGAAAGCCGCACCGCAAAACAAACTACCAATGATCATGTTTGCAGAAAGCGTGAATTTTTTTTCGGCAAAATGTACCAAAGCCATTTCTAACACAAAAACCACAATTCCGTTGAATGCCATTAATAAACCTACTTCTTTTTCGTTCATTAAAGCTACGTTTTTATAGAATAGGGGCAAAGTGTTTAAAATCTGAAAGAAACAATAGGCATAAATGGCAATAAAACTGCTAAAAAGTAAAAACTTAACATCGGTATAAGCTGATTTTACCTTTACAATATCTTTGGCTTTTTTCGATACTACTTTTTCGGGCGTATTGCCTTTTCGGTTTTTAAAATAGAAAATAAACAAAATACCTGCTATAAACGACATGCACGCATTGGTATAGAACAAAAAGTTGTACGAAACCGCAGCTAAAAATCCACCAATAGCCGGACCAATAGAATAACCCAGATTCAATGCCATACGATTTAATGAGAAAGCTCGGGTAATGTTTTCAGGTTTCGCGTAGTATGAAACCGATGCGCTGTTTGCCGGACGAAACAATTCTTTAATTAAACTTAAAAAAAAGATCGAAATACACAGTGTTTCAAAAGTATCAAAGAAAGGCAGTATCAAATAAAATGGTATGCTTAAAAACAAACTGCTCACCTGTATTTTAAACGATCCGAATTTATCGGTAAGCCAACCACCAATAAAAGATCCTAAAATAGAACCTACCCCAAAAGTACTTAAAACAATACCGGCATTCTTTAACGAAAAATCTAAAACCGTGGTCATATAAACCCCTAAAAACGGTAATACCATTGAACCACTTTGGTTTATAAACATTACCAATGCCAATAGCCATGTAGCCTGCGATAAACCTTGATAGGCACTAATGTAGTTTTTCCAGTATAATTTTAAAGTTTCCATTTTGCAAAGGTAGTAATATCAACGTAATTTGTTAATAAACAAAAACATTAAGTTTTTGTGTGCAATCTTTTAAAAAACTTATCTTTGTGTACTGTAAATTTTATGTATTTATAAATGAAACCTAACACACAACAATTACAAGACTTGGTAATACAAGTTAGAAGAGATGTTTTACGTATGGTGCACGCCGTAAATTCTGGTCATCCGGGCGGATCTTTAGGCTGTGCAGAATATTTCGTTGCATTGTATCAAGTTATTATGAACAGAAAAGAAGGATTTGATATGGATGGAAAAGACGAGGATATCTTCTTTTTATCAAACGGACATATCTCTCCGGTTTTCTACAGCGTTTTGGCTCGCAGCGGATATTTCCCTGTAAGCGAATTGGCTACTTTTAGAAAAATCGATTCTCGTTTGCAAGGTCACCCAACAACTCACAGTCATTTACCGGGAATCCGTATGGCATCGGGCTCATTAGGACAAGGTTTATCGGTTGCTTTAGGTGCTGCACAAGCTAAAAAGTTAAATAACGATGCCAATTTGGTTTATGTGCTTATGGGCGATGGCGAATTGCAAGAAGGCCAAAACTGGGAAGCATTAATGTATGCGGCAGCAAATAAAGTTGATAACATTATTGCAACGGTAGATTTAAACGGAAAGCAGATTGATGGTACTACCGATGAGGTTTTAAATATGGGAAGTTTACAGGCTAAATTCGAAGCTTTTGGATGGGATGTCTTAAGCGTTGAAAAAGGTAACGATTTAGAAGCTGTAATTAATGGCTTGCAAGAAGCAAAACAAAGAACTGGAAAACAAAAACCGGTAATGATATTATTACACACCGAAATGGGCAACGGGGTAGATTTCATGATGAATACACATGCTTGGCATGGTAAGGCACCAAACAACGAGCAGTTAGAAAGTGCTTTAAATCAAAACATAGTAACTTTAGAAGATTATTAATAGAAAAAGAGAAACACAGTATGAAAAAAATTGTTTGTTTAGCACTAAGCTTAACCGCATTTGTAGGTTTTGCACAAAATAATAAATCGGTAGAGTTTACCAAAAAGTTGAGTTATAAAATCGAAATGTCAGAGGATTCTTATAACGAATTCACCGAAGCCGAATATTCAAACATCAACTACGATCATTATTTAGATAAAAACAATAAAGAAAGTTTATTGTCTTTCTATTATAACGATACAGCTGCGGCAAGTTACGGCGGTAGCGAATCAAATTTTTTTGTAAGTAAAAATTGGATGGTTCCTTTGTCGGTTAGCGGAATTTCAAAAGCTGTAAATTATACTCCGTATGGTGCTTTTAAAATTCTGAACGAAGGACAGACAGTTACAAAATTAGATCGTAAGGGAACAATTGGTGGAACAAACTGTCAGTATTACGCTATTTTAAGAGATATTGATAACAAAGAAAGTTACGATTATTGTTTTTGTATAGATGAAAGCAATAAAATCAATAACGCAGAATCAATTTTTCCGGATTCAAAATTAAAAGGATTGATTTTATCGGTAGAATATAACACAGAAAGCTCTTATAAATTAGTTTATAAATCAAGCCAGAATGTAAGTCTAAAGTTGGATATCGATAGTGATAAAATTTCTGCAGATATTGAAGAATATCAAAAAAGTGTAGTTGAAGAATATCCGGTTGATGCGGCAGCAGTAGCAGTTGATTCAGTTTTAGCTTACGGAGATTACGGTAGTGTTTACAGCGATCCGTTATACACGTATAATTACGATGGCAGTGAGTTGCAAGATTACAGTTTGTACAGCTACATTACCCCGATTTATTCAGTAACTACAAATGCTTTGTACAATACAAAAGAATACGGCGGTGAGGGAACTTTAAATCGCGATCAGGTCGCTTCATTTTATAAAAAAGAGTCTAAGTCTTTAGTAAAAAACTTAAAATCTGCAAAAATGATTACTGCAGATCAAAAGAAAGAATTAGAAAAGTTCTTTAAAACACAAAACGAAAAAATAAAGAACTATGTACCTAATCAGCCTATAGATTACGCTGCAACAGATGTAGCTGAAGCTTATGCAGTTACTGATACGGCAGCTTACGCAGAAGACTACGATTATTACACAAAATATGAGTCTAGTTACAAAAATGAAACAATCGATGATATTGTTTTAGCTTATGATCTTGATGTAAAAGACAACGAAAAAATTAAAGAATACGCACCAGATTATTGTGATAATTTAAAAAGTAAAATTCCAAATTTCCAAAATAAAAGTTTAAGTACGCACGTTCATAATTTAACCGGACAAATTTGCGATTTATACCTTTATAATAACGGCGGAAACGTAGGTTATTTTGAAACGATAAACAGCATGCGTAAAAGCTACTTGGAAATAGAAAAATTAAGAAGTACCTTATCACAAAAAGATCAAAAATTACTTTTAGAATTTATAAAGAATTTAGATTAATGAAAAAATACACAAACTTAGGTAGTAAAGATACACGCTCTGGTTTCGGAGCAGGATTAACAGAATTAGGTCAAAAGAACGAAAACGTTGTGGCGTTGTGTGCCGATTTAATTGGTTCGTTAAAAATGGACGATTTTAAAAAGAATCATCCAGATCGTTTTTTTCAAGTAGGAATTGCCGAAGCTAATATGATTGGTTTGGCTGCCGGAATGACCATTGGAGGTAAAATTCCGTTTACAGGAACGTTTGCCAACTTTTCAACAGGTCGCGTATACGATCAAATTCGTCAATCGGTTGCCTATTCAGAGAAAAACGTGAAAATATGTGCATCACATGCCGGATTAACTTTAGGTGAAGACGGAGCAACGCATCAAATTTTAGAAGACATCGGCTTAATGAAAATGTTGCCGGGTGTAACCGTAATCAATACTTGCGATTACAACCAAACAAAAGCGGCTACATTAGCCATTGCCGATCACGAAGGTCCGGTTTATTTACGCTTTGGTCGCCCAGTAGTACCTAATTTTATTCCGGAAGATATGCCGTTTGAAATTGGTAAAGCCGTAGTACTTTCAGAAGGAACCGATGTTACCATTGTAGCAATAGGTCATTTGGTTTGGGAAGCATTACAAGCTGCCGAAGAATTAGAAAAAGAAGGAATTTCTGCTGAGGTTATCAACGTACACACCATAAAACCGTTAGACGAAGAAACCATTTTAAAATCGGTTGGTAAAACAGGTTGTATCGTAACTGCCGAAGAGCATAATTATTTAGGTGGCTTAGGTGAAAGTGTTTCAGGCGTTTTGGCATTAAACAAACCAACACCGCAAGAATTTGTAGCAGTAAACGATGTTTTCGGAGAATCTGGAACACCAGAAGCTTTAATGGAAAAATATGGTTTAAATGCTAAATCAATCATTGAAAAAGCTAAAAAAGTAATTACAAGAAAGTAATTTTTACTTTAAGTAAATCCATAAAAACAATAAAAGCAACCAAATTCCATGGTTGCTTTTATTGTTTTTAAAAGTGTAGAACTAATTCTATGATTTGATTATAAAAAGTACTACAAAAGATACTAAATCAAAAAAATAATTTTGTGTAGAATTTATTAAATCAAATCAAAAATGAAAAACCTTATTTTAAGTGCATTTACTCTTTTAAGTGTCAGTATTTATGCACAGGATATCAAAACTAAAAAGATAAAATTCTATTCGATAATGAAGAAATAGCAAAATTTGAAGAAAAGAAAAGGTTATACACCATATTTGATCTAAACGGAAATGTTATCGTAAAAATTAAACCTAATATTCACGTGATTAATGAAAATAGCAGAAAGGTGTATTATGAAGTATTTTCTGCAGATGAAACAAAATCCGTTTCTTTATACAATAAAAGCGAAAAGAGTCCACTTTCATTAGAAAAAAAGTTTTTAATTGATTTTACTTTAGGTGAATATAAATTATTTACACAAAATGGTATTGATACATCGGTTGTAACTGCAATGTTAGAATCTAATTTGAATGTTGAAGAAGAACTTAAAAATAGTTCGGCAGATGCTAATAAAGAAAAAGAGCGTTTAATAAAATTGTTTAAAGATGCCAGGTTAGACTTTGATAAAGAAGGTAATATCTTAAAAGACCGTAAGATTATTGGATCTTTCAAACGAAAAACCGATGATAACGGTGTAAATTATTTGTACGAAATTTATAATATCGATCAGAACTTAAATCACAATATAGTTGGCGTTTGGCACAGTTTAAAATCTAATGTAGGTTTTAACGGAAAGACTTATCCAACTGTTAATAATCAATTGTTATTTATTAATGACAAAGTGTATGAAATTGCAGGATCAAATTCAAGTAAGAACATGCAGTTAAGCATGGATGATTTAGCAATAATGATTACGGCATATGCTTTTGAAAATGGTTTAATAAAATAATTTTCTAAAGTTTAAAAACAATAAAAGCAACCAAATTTCATGGTTGCTTTTTTATTTATCATAATATTTACAAAATAAGCCGTTTAAACAATTAATAATCATATAAAGCGTAACAATAATATTATGATATTTTAATATATTTGGTACTTAAAAAAATAGTTGAAATGCGAAAAGCGAATCATTTTCTATATTTATCGTTTTTGTTGGGCGGTTTATCTGTACAGGCACAGCAATCATACAATTATATTCAAGAAAATAAAGATTTTTACGATGCCGTAAATCTTTACAACGAACAACAATATGCGGTAGCGCAGATTTTGTTCGATAAAACTAAAATCAAAAATAATAACGACGAAATTCAGGCAGAAAGTGCTTATTACAGTGCAAATTGTGCTATTCGTTTGGGTCAACCTGGAGCCGAACAAAAAATCAGTCAGTTTATTTACGATTATCCTACAAGCAGCAAACAGGCACAAGCGTATATTGATGTAAGTAATTTCTACTTTTCTCAAGGCGATTACGATCAGGCATTGCGTTATGCAGAGAAAATCAATGAAGATATTTTAGGTCCGGCTGATAAAGACCGTATCAATTTCCAGAAAGGATACGCGTATTTCAGCAAAAAGGAAAATAATAAAGCCAAAAACTATCTTGAAAAAGTTGATTTAGAAGGAACTTACGGCAATCAGGCAAAATATTATTTAGGATACATTTCTTACGCAAATAACGATTATACGCAAGCAAACGAATATTTTGCAAATGTAGAATCGGTAGAGAAATACCAGGAACGCATGGGTTATTACAAAGCCGATATGCAGTTCAAAAGCGGAAATTTCGATAAAGCTGTAGAAGAAGGGTTGGCACAAATGCCTAAATCAACCGAAGCAGAAAAATCAGAATTATCTAAAATCATTGGTGAAAGTTATTTCAACCTAAAACAATACGATAAAGCATTACCGTATTTATTGGCTTACGAAGGTAAAGACGGCAAATTAAGCAACGTAGATTTTTATCAGTTGGGATATTCGTATTATCAAAAGAAAGATTACGACAAGGCAGTTTCAGAATTCAATAAAATTATTGGCGGAAAAGATGCCGTTGCTCAAAACGCTTACTATCACTTAGGCGAAAGTTATCTGAAATTAGGTCAAAAAACACAAGCGTTAAATGCTTTTAAAAATGCTTCTGAAATGACTTTTTCAGCAAAAATTCAAGAAGACGCTTTTGCAAATTATGCCAAGTTAAGTTACGATATTGGTAATCCGTACAAAAGTGTTCCGGAAGTTATAACCGATTTCTTGGTGAAATATCCCGAAACGCCTTACAAAGCAGAGTTGAATGATTTGTTGATTGATTCATACATTTCAACCAAAAATTATCAGGCAGCATTAGAAGTTTTAGAATCGAACAGAACACAGTTGAACAAAGCAGCTTATCAAAAAGTTACTTTTTACCGTGGAGTTGAATATTTTAATGAAGGCAAATTCAGTTTAGCAAACGGAATGTTCAATAAATCGATTGCCGAACGTCAGGATAACAAATATGTGGCGCGTGCAACCTATTGGCGAGGTGAAAGTGAATATGCGTTAAATCGTTTCAGCGATGCGTACCAAACATTTACTACGTTTAAGCAATTGCCACAAGCTCAAAATACGCCGGAATTTAAAAGTGCCGAATATAATCTGGGTTATGCCGCTTATAAGTTGAAAAATTACAGCAACGCCAATACGCATTTTAAAAGCTATTTAAGTGTTGTTAAAGACGATGCCAAGAAAACTGATGCTACACTTCGTTTAGCAGACGGTTATTTTGTTACCAAACAATATTGGCCGGCTATGGAAATGTATAATTCCATACTAAACAGCAATTCGTCTTACAAAGATTATGCAGCGTTTCAAAAAGCGGTTTCTTATGGATTTGTTGATAAAAATCCGACTAAAATAGAAGAATTACAGAAATTCATATCAAACTATAAATCATCAAGTTTGGTAGATGATGCTTACTACGAATTAGGAAGCACGTATGCCAACAGCAATCAAACCAGCAAGGCAATTGAAACATTTAATCAGTTATTGACGAATTATCCTAAATCGAATTTGGCATCAAAAGCCATTTTGCGTCAGGGTGTGGTTTATATTAACGCGAACGATGAAGACAAAGCTATTGAACGATTCAAGAAAGTTGTGAACGATTATCCGGGATCACAAGATGCCATTGAAGCTGTTCAAAATGCCCGAATTGCTTATTTGGATACAGGCAGATCGAACGAATTTGCTGCTTGGGTAAAAGGATTAGATTTTGTTGATATTTCTACAGCCGAATTAGAAAACGATGTATATACTTCGGCAGAAAATCAAATGGCACAAAATAATAACGATGCTGCTTTAAAAAGTCTGAAAGATTATATTACAAATTATCCGAACGGTTTACATGCAACCAAAGCACACTTTAATATTGCCGAAATTAATTACGGAAAAGATAAGGTTGCCGATGCCAAAAGCAGTTATGAAAGTGTAATTAAACGTGGAAAATCGGAATACACTGAGCAAAGTTTGGTTCGTTTGGCTAACATTTATTTAACAGAAAAAGACAAGGCAAATGCAAAACGCGTTTTAACGCAGTTAGAGGCTGATGCAAGTAACGATACCAACAAATTGTTTGCGCAATCTAACTTAATGAAAGCTGCTTACGATGAAGGCGATACCGCAACCGCTGCAAAATACGCAAATATTTTAGCTGCAAATTCTAAAGTTGACAAGCGTATTAAAGCCGATGCTACAGCAATCAGTGCTCGAGTTGCCATTAAAAACAACGATACAGCAAATGCTCGTAAATTATACGAACAATTAAACACCATTGGTACGGGTGAATTCAAAGCCGAGGCATTATATTACGATGCTTATTTTAAAAATGCCGATAAAAAATACGATGCTTCTAATAAAACCGTTGAAAAATTGGTAAAAGAATACGCGGCTTACAAGTATTACAACGCTAAAGGACTGGTTTTACTGGCTAAAAACTTCTATCAGTTAAAAGACAGTTACCAGGCAACTTACATTTTAGAAAGCGTAGTTACGAATGCAACCGAGTTTGCAGATGTTGTTACAGAAGCTAAAACAGAGTTGGCGAAAATTAAGTCAGAAGAGGCGAAACGTAATTCATCGGTAAAATAATTTGTTATGAAAAAGTACTTATTTAGTATCACTATAGTAGCGGTGTTTTTTGCTAATCAGGCAAACGCTCAAGACGATAAAAACAAGAAAAACAACACGGTAGGAACAGAAGTTGTTAACGTAACATCAGAATATCAGGCAACGTTGAACGATGCTTTTAAAATTAACGACAACCCGTTGATTGAAGATGAAGACATCAATCAGAAAAAAGATGTAAAATATACGATTTTCTCGGTTCCGGTTGCATCAACTTTTTCTCCTGCTAAAGGCGAAGCTGCTAAGGTTGATAATGATTCACTTGCAAATTTCTACAATAATTATGCGTTGTTTGGCTACGGTAATTTTAATACCATTCGTGGTGAATTGGGTATTGTAGAAAAAATTGGATCGAACAATATGTATGCGGGCGGTTTCTTAAAGCATATTTCTTCTGGTGGAGGAATTGATGGAGTTGAGTTAGATGATTCTTTCAGTAAATCGAATTTAGATTTTACGTTGGGTCAGCGAAATGAAAATAGTCAGTGGAATACCCAATTTGGTGCCATGACATCGAAATACAACTGGTATGGAACTCCGGCAGATTTTTATGTATCGAATTTTAATTTCGATTTGGTTGATCCTTTACAGAAATACAATGATGTTCACATTGGCGGATCGTACGAAAGTTATATAGGTGCATTTGAAAAAGCAGATGTATCCTACAAATATTTCTGGGACGATTACGACAGTAAAGAAAGTAGATTTATTTTTGCTCCAAAGTTTAATATCGAATTGCCAAATAATACGGTTCATGTTAATTTAGAAGCCGATTATTTAAATATGCATTTTTCAAACAATGGTATTGATAATGCGATAGATAAATATAATTACTTAAACCTTTCGGTTAACCCAAGTATTAAGTTTTTTGATGCGAATTATTCGGTTGAAGTCGGTGCTGGTTTAACTTATATATTAGGAAAAGAGCGAGGTATAGAAGATAATTCACTGGTTGTTTATCCAATGGTGAAGGCTAATTTCAACTTGGTTCCAAACATTGTTCAGGCATATTTTGGCGCAGTGGGTGGAGTGAAACAAAACTCGTATGCCGATTTAGCTGAAGAAAATCCTTTCATTGCACCTGGAGGATCTACAATGGCACTAAAACCAACCAAAACAAATTACGATTTTTATGCAGGTTTAAAAGGAAAATTGTATCATAATTTATCGTACAACGTGCGTGCAAACTATAAGGTTGAAGACGATAAAGCCATGTTTACAATCAATCCGTACGATATCAACCTACAAAATAAACAAGGATACCAATACGGAAATTCATTTGGTTTAATTTACGATAAAGTAAATACCTTGAGTTTGTTTGGTGAATTGAATTTTGATTTTTCAGACAAAGCAAAAATTGCATTATCAGGCGAATACAACAATTACAGCGCAGAATATTACAACAATGTTTTTCATTTGCCACAAGGTAAAGTCAACGTAAATGTGTTGTACAATTTCACGAAACAGTGGTTTGCCGATGCTAATTTAGGATTTGTTGGTCAGCGTTATGAATTCAGCGGAGTGAATACGTTTCCAAGACCAGACGATATAAAGTTAGGCGATTATTACGATTTAAACCTTACGGTAGGTTTTAGACCAACTGCTCAATGGACGGTTTTTGTGAAAGGAATGAATTTAGCTAACGAAAATTATTTCCGTTTTAACCAATATCAGGTTCAAGGATTACAGGTTTTAGGTGGAGCTATGTATAAATTCGACTTTTAATAAAAGCATAAATAACAATAACACAAAAAGCTCTGAAAAGGGCTTTTTATTTTTTATGGATAGAAAAGAATTAAAACAACTGGTTTTAGATACTTTAAATAATCAGATTGAAAACCTACAAAATCAAATTTCGTCTTTATCAGAAGATGCACAGAACGATGCTAAAAGTTCTGCCGGCGATAAACACGAAACAAGTTTGGCAATGATGCATTTGGAGCAAGAAAAATTAAACGCCAAGTTGACCGAGTTTTTAGATATGCAGCAAGTTGCTTTAAAATTATCTGAAAGCAAAACGGTGGAAAAAGTAGTGTTAGGATCAATCGTTAAAACTAGTAAAGCCATTTTTTATGTAAGCGTTCCTATTCAGCCGGTTAACTATAAAAACACTCAGGTTTTTTGTGTATCGGTTTATGCGCCTTTAATTCAATCGTTATTAAATAAAGAAGTTGGGGCAGAAGTTACCTTTAATAATATATCGCACAAAATAGTTGAAATCTATTAGAAATTCATCAACTAAATAATTTCTTACTTCACATTTAAGTCGATTTAAATTAAATATTTCGATTAATTTCCGTAAAATTGCCCATGAAATCTACATAAAAAACACAGAGATTATTGCGGTCAACATTATGATAAAAAAAATATTAAAAAATATAAAAGCCATTAAATTTTACGCACAAGGAAAAAAGTTTTATAATGATCGATTTTATATTGATACTGAAAACAAAACCAACCGTGAAATTTCGAAAAAAGTTACAAGAACAGAAATTTTAAATTTTCTTTTATCATTAAAATCAAATCCTACAAATTATTTGGAGATTGGCGTTCGTAACCCTGCACATAATTTTGATTTAATCAACGCAAATACCAAATACAGTGTAGATCCCGGTGTAGAATTTGCTGAGAATCCTGTCGATTTTAAAATGACAAGTGATGATTTTTTCAAGAAATTATCAGCAGGTGAAATTTTATCTAAAGACATAAAATTCGATGTGATCTTTATTGATGGCTTACATCTTGCTGAGCAAACAGATAAAGATATTGTAAATGCATTTGAATATTTGCACGAAGATGGATTTGTTGTTTTGCACGATTGTAATCCGCCTACCGAATGGCATGCAAGAGAAAATTACGATTACCACAACACGCCCGCCCATAAATATTGGAACGGTACAACTTGGAAGGCATTTTTAAAATGGCGATGCAATGCAGTTGTAAATTCGTGTTGTATTGATGCAGATTGGGGCGTTGGTATTTTATCTAAAAAACATTTAATTGGTAACAGCATTGAATCTGTAAATCCGTTTTTTGAATATTATATTTTTAATGAGAACAGACAAAAAGAATTAAACCTAATTGATTTTGAGTTATTTAAGAAATACTTTAATTAATTTAATATCTTTTTAAAATATCAATTTATTTAATATTACGAAATCAAGCCATAAATCAACTTTTATATAGTTTAAGTGTTCATAACTACACAAAGAATAAATGCTATTAGATATAAGAAATTCGCTAAAATTTCGTATATTTGTAGTTAAGTTTATTATTTAGTACACCTATTTATTATGAGTGAAGAAATAAAGAAAAATTCGTATTCTGCCGATAGTATTCAGGCATTAGAAGGTATGGAGCACGTACGTATGCGTCCGTCAATGTATATTGGCGATGTAGGCGTTCGCGGTTTGCACCACTTAGTTTACGAAGTTGTAGATAACTCGATTGACGAAGCTTTGGCAGGTTACTGCGATTCTATTCAGGTTATCATTAATCAAGACAATTCAGTTACAGTTCAAGATAACGGTCGTGGTATCCCGGTAGATATGCACAAAAAAGAAGGCGTATCTGCGTTAGAGGTTGTTATGACAAAAATTGGTGCAGGTGGTAAATTCGATAAAGATTCTTATAAGGTTTCTGGTGGATTGCACGGGGTAGGTGTATCTTGTGTAAATGCTTTATCTGATCATTTACGTGCCGAAGTTCACCGTGATGGTAAAATTTGGGAGCAAGAGTACGAGCGTGGTAAAGCAGTTTATCCGGCACGTCCAATTGGCGAAACAAATATTACAGGTACAAAAGTTACTTTTAAGCCCGATGGTACCATTTTTACGCATACTTTAGAATATTCATACGATACTCTTGCAGCACGTTTACGTGAACTGTCGTTTCTTAATAAAGGAATTCATATTACACTTACAGATTTGCGCGATGTTGATGAAGAAGGAAAAGCGAAAAACGAAGTTTTTCATTCAACAGAAGGATTAAGTGAATATGTTCGTTTTTTAGATGGTAACCGTACACCAATCATTAGCCATGTAATCAATATGGAAAGTGAAAAAGGTGAAATTCCTGTAGAAGTTGCCTTGATTTATAACGACAGTTATTCAGAAAATATTTACTCGTATGTAAATAACATTAATACACACGAAGGCGGTACCCACTTACAAGGTTTCCGTATGGGATTAACCCGTACCTTAAAAAAATATGCAGATGCTTCTGGTTTATTGGATAAATTGAAGTTTGAAATTTCGGGTGATGATTTCCGTGAAGGTTTAACAGCAATTATTTCTGTTAAAGTAATGGAACCACAGTTTGAGGGGCAAACTAAATCAAAACTTGGTAACCGTGAAGTGGTTTCTCCTGTTTCTCAAGGTGTTGCCGATATGTTAGAAGCTTATTTAGAAGAGAATCCGCAAGACGCAAAAATCATTATTCAAAAAGTTATTTTAGCAGCACAGGCACGCCACGCAGCTAAAAAGGCACGCGAAATGGTGCAGCGTAAAACGGTTATGAGCGGCGGTGGTTTACCTGGTAAACTTTCTGACTGTTCTGAACAAGATCCTGAAAAATGTGAGATTTTCTTTGTCGAGGGAGATTCGGCAGGTGGAACTGCGAAACAAGGTCGCGACCGTAACTTTCAAGCAATTATGCCATTACGTGGTAAAATCTTGAATGTTGAAAAAGCAATGGGACACAAAGTGTTCGAAAACGAAGAAATTCGCAATATTTTCACAGCATTGGGAGTAACTATTGGTACCGAAGAAGACAGTAAAGCATTAAATTTATCAAAATTACGTTACCATAAAGTTGTAATTATGTGTGATGCCGATGTTGACGGTAGCCACATTGCTACTTTAATTTTAACATTCTTGTTCCGTTACATGCGCGAATTAATTGAAAAAGGATACGTTTATATTGCAACTCCGCCATTATACATGGTTAAAAAAGGAACAAAAAAGCAATATGCTTGGAACGATGACGAACGTATTGCTTTAATGGAACAAATGGGACAAGGTTCGTCGGTACAACGTTACAAAGGTTTAGGAGAGATGAATGCAGAGCAGTTGTGGGAAACTACAATGAATCCTGAATTTAGAACGCTACGTCAGATCAATCTTGATAATTTGGCAGAAGCAGACCGAGTATTCTCCATGTTAATGGGTGATGAAGTTCCGCCACGTAGAGAATTTATCGAGAAAAATGCTGTTTACGCAAAAATCGATGCTTAATCAAAATAATTTAAAACCAGCTTTTAGCTGGTTTTTTTATACCCAAAATTGTTAATAACATCATAAAAAGATGTTCAAATAAACACCTTTTTTTATTGTTAAATCTTTTGTGAAGTTATATATTTGTCCGTTTTATATATTTTTTTCGTTTTTTCGGCGATGAATGTATCAAACAAAATCATTTAAAAACTATTAATTTTTTAAAAATGCAGAATAAAGGACTCGTTAAGTTTATTGCGATTGTTTTTGCGTTGGTAAGTATTTACCAATTGTCCTTTACGTTTGTAACGAATCATTACGAGAGTAAGGCAAAAGAATTTGCTAATGGTGATTTAACCAAAGAAGCTCGTTATTTAGATTCTATTTCAAACGAAAAGGTTTATTTAGGTCAAACTTTTGCTGAAGTGCGTTCAAAGCAAATTCAAAAAGGTTTAGATTTAGAAGGAGGTATCAATGTGATGCTTCAAATTTCTGTTAAAGACATCTTGAAAGGATTGTCTAACGACTCAAAAAATGCAGTGTTCAACCAAGCTTTAGCAGAAGCAGAGAAGAACCGCGATGGAAATCAAACATTTTTAGAATCGTTCTATGAATCTTTCGAAAAAATTTCGGCAGGCAAAGTAAAATTGGCTTCTTCTGAAATTTTCTCAAACAGAAATTTACAGGAGATCAACACTTCAATGACTGATGCCCAAGTAAAAACAATTTTAAACAGAAAGGTAAAAGAATCAATTGAAAGTGCCTACAAAGTAATTGGTGAGCGTATTGACCAATTTGGTGTAGTATCGCCAACAATTCAAATGGTTGGTGAATCGGGCAGAATTTTGGTTGAATTACCTGGTGCAAAAGACATCGATCGTATCAAAAACTTACTACAGTCAACTGCACAATTAGAGTTTTGGGAAACTTACAAAGGCGACGAAGTTGGGCAGTTTATCATGGCTGCAAACAACGTTTTAAAAGAAAAAGCCACAAAACCAGTTGCGGCTACTAATGATACCGTTGCAAAAGCAGAACCTAAAAACGATGTTGATAAATTATTAACAGGAGTTTCTAAAGATACAGCGGCAGCTAAAACAGAAGATGCAGGTCCAATTTTATCTTTAATACAAGCACCGGGTTATCAAGGTTCGCCTATTATTGCATTCTTTGCAACGAAAGATACCGCACAAATTAATACGTATTTAAAAGATCCGCAGGTAAGAAGTTTATTAAGCGGTGAATTGCGTCATGTGAGATTTGCGTGGGGTAAAGCTAAAAAAGATGCAAACATTGTTGAATTATACGCTTTAAAAGGGAATGCACAAAATATTGCACCTTTATCAGGATCTGTTGTAACCGAGGCTCGTGATGATTACGATCAAATTACAGGAAAACCGGTTGTGTCAATGCAAATGAATGCCAACGGAGCAAAAGCTTGGGAAGCATTAACAGGTAAAGCATACAGCCAACAATCAAACATTGCTATTGTTTTAGATAATGTTGTTTACTCGGCTCCGGGTGTAACTACAGGACCAATTGCTGGTGGTAGTTCAAGTATTTCGGGTGATTTCACTGTTCAAGAAACAAAAGATTTAGCTAATATTTTAAAAGCAGGTAAATTACCGGCTTCTGCAGATATCGTTTCATCAGAAATCGTTGGTCCTTCATTAGGTCAGGCAGCGATTGATGCTGGTATCAATTCATCATTAGTAGGTTTGTTTATCATAGCAGCGTGGATGGTTTTCTTCTACGGTAAAGCAGGTTGGTTTGCAAACATTGCATTAACAGTAAACTTATTATTCTTATTTGCAGTATTTACAGCATTTGGTTTTGTGTTAACATTACCTGGTATTGCGGGTATCGTATTAACAATTGGTACGGCGGTTGATACAAACATTCTTATATACGAAAGGGCAAAAGAATCGCTTCGTGAGGGTCATTCGGTTAAGGACGCTATAAAACATTCATTCTCTTGGAATGGAGCAATGTCTGCAATTGTGGATGCTAACGTTACAACCGCTTTAACTGGTATTGTATTAGTTATTTTTGGTTCTGGTCCTATAAAAGGATTTGCGGTTACCTTATTAATTGGTATTGTAACATCATTATTCACTGCTATTGTTATTACCAGAATTTTGGTTGATACAGCGGCGGCAAGAGATTCTAAATTGGCTTTCAGTACAAAAATTACACGTAACTGGTTTACAAATATGAATTTCGATTTCATTGGGAAAAAGAAAATTGCTTACATATTTACATCAGTTATCATGTTGTTATGTATTGCTACTTTATTCTTTAACGGATTGAATTACGGAACCGATTTTACCGGTGGTAGAACATTCCAGGTTCAGTTTGATAATGAAGTGGATGCATCGGCAGTATCAAACAAATTATCGAAAGAGTTCGACAGTAATGTAGAAGCTAAAGTTTTTGGTAAGGAAACTAAATTAAAAATTACTACAAAATATAGAGTAGAAGAGCAAGGTACTAAAGTAGACCAAGAAGTAAATCAAGTGATGTACGAAAACTTGAAACCTTTCTTTAAAACTCCGTTAACTTATGAGCAGTTTACAAAACCAAGCGAAAATGGTTTAGGTATTGTACAGGCTTCTAAAGTTGGTCCAACCGTGGCAAAAGACGTTAAGACCGATGCTTACTGGGCTGTTGGTGGTGCATTGTTAATTGTATTTGTTTACTTGGCACTTTCGTTCCGCAGATGGCAGTATTCATTAGGTGCAGTTGCAGCCGTAGCACACGATGCATTGTTTGTTTTAGGAGTTTATTCGTTCTTCTACAAATTTGCACCGTTTAATATGGAGGTTGATCAATCATTAGTAGCAGCATTGCTTACGGTAATTGGTTACTCTTTGAACGATACCGTAATTGTATTTGACCGTGTTCGTGAGTACATTAAAGGTGATGCAGAAGGATCATTCGAAGAAGTGGTAAATAAATCAATTAACACTACTTTGTCAAGAACATTCAATACATCAGCAACAGTAATCGTGGTATTATTAATCATGTTTATTTTTGGTGGTGAATCAATCCGTGGATTTGTATTCGCAATGTTGTTAGGTATTGGTGTAGGTACATATTCATCGTTATTTATTTCAACTCCAATTTTGGTTGATACCATTAAAGGTTCTGCAGAACGCGAACGCGCCGCTGCATTACAAGCAAAACAAGAAAATTCTCAAGAAACAGAATAATTTTTGTTTAATATAAACTAAAGCCGCTCGAAAGAGTGGCTTTTTTATTTTAATAAAATAATATCTAAAAGCGTGTTTGGTTATTATAAGTTTAAACAAAATTAGTTTTTTAGCGATTGTTTTCGTAATTTCGTAAATTATTACATTTTGTTTCAAACAGTTTCTATATATGAATCAGGCAACTACAAAAGAAGCTTTAACTTTTGAAGACTTTAAAAAAGAGGTTTTAAACGATTACAAAACAGCACGTATTTCTCGTGAATGTAGTTTGTTAGGTCGTAAAGAGGTTTTAACCGGGAAAGCAAAGTTTGGTATTTTTGGCGACGGAAAAGAAGTTCCGCAGCTTGCAATGGCAAAGGCTTTTAAAAACGGAGATTTCCGTTCGGGTTACTACCGTGATCAAACCTTTATGATGGCTATTGGCGCATTGAACATCCAGCAGTTTTTTGCAGGATTGTACGGTCATGCCGATATTACCCAAGATCCAATGTCTGGTGGTCGTCAAATGGGTGGGCATTTTGCTACGCACAGTTTAGACGAAAACGGCGAGTGGAAAAATCTTACACAACAAAAAAATTCAAGTTCAGATATTTCTCCAACAGCAGGGCAAATGCCTCGTTTGTTAGGTTTGGCGCAAGCATCAAAAATTTATCGTGAATTCCCGAATGCAGATAAAGATCAAAAATTTTCTGTAAACGGAAATGAAGTTGCTTGGGGAACAATTGGTAACGCATCAACTTCTGAAGGATTGTTTTTTGAAACGATCAACGCAGCAGGTGTATTGCAAGTACCAATGGTAATGAGTGTTTGGGACGATATGTACGGAATTTCGGTTCACGCACGCCATCAAACAACA
This sequence comes from Paenimyroides ummariense, assembly GCF_900115115.1. Lineage (GTDB taxonomy): Bacteria > Bacteroidota > Bacteroidia > Flavobacteriales > Flavobacteriaceae > Flavobacterium > Flavobacterium ummariense. Next base: position 168,975 of record NZ_FOVI01000004.1, on the reverse strand, counting down.
AAAGAAAGTATTTCGGAAATTTTAAAAGGTTTCCAAAAAGAAGAAGATACCAACGGATACGAAGTTTTAACCGTTTTGGGTTGGGATTATCCTGCGTTGGTTGATACCTATGCAAAAGCAGCACAAATTGCACGCGCAAATCATATTCCGGTTTTAATTCACGTAAAAGAATTAACACAGCCACAAGGTCACTCAACTTCTGGTTCGCACGAACGTTACAAATCTGCAGACCGTTTACAGTGGGAAGGCGATTTTGATTGTATCGTTAAAATGCGTTCTTGGATGATTGATAACAATATTGCTACAAGCGAAGAATTAGATACGTTAGATATCGAATTAAAAAAAGAGGTTTTGGCGGGTAAAAAAGCAGCTTGGGAAGCATATTTGAATCCTATCAAAGAAGAAAGAACTGCGTTGATCGAAGTTTTAAATTCTGTAGCATCATCATCGGCAAACAAAGTGTTTATCGAAAAAATGATTGCTGATTTAAGCGGGATCAAAGAACCAATCCGCAAAGATAATTTAACTACTGCACGTAAAATTTTGCGTATGGTTATTGGCGAAGCTGGTCAAAGTGCTTTAGCAGCGTGGATTCAGAATTACACCAACGAAATTCAGCCAAAATTCAGTTCGCATTTGATGTCGCAATCATCAAGCAAGGCAGAAAATGTAGAAGAGATTTTACCTGTTTACGATGATAGCTCAGAAATGGTTGATGCCCGTTTAATTATTCGTAATAATTTCGATAAGATATTCGAAACTTATCCTGAAACATTAATTTTCGGAGAAGATTCTGGAAATATTGGTGATGTGAATCAAGGTTTAGAAGGTTTACAGGAAAAATACGGCGAAGCAAGAGTTTCCGATGCAGGTATTCGCGAAGCAAGTATTTTAGGTCAGGGTATTGGTATGGCAATGCGCGGTTTGCGTCCAATTGCAGAAATCCAGTATTTAGATTATTTATTGTACGCTTTACAAATCATGAGCGACGATTTAGCAACGGTTCAGTACAGAACTGCTGGTAAACAGAAAGCACCGCTTATTGTTCGTACGCGTGGTCACCGTTTAGAAGGTATCTGGCATTCGGGTTCGCCAATGGGAATGATCATTAATGCCATTCGCGGTATGCACGTTTTGGTTCCAAGAAGTATGACAAAAGCTGCAGGTTTTTACAATACCTTGTTGAAAGGCGATGAGCCAGCGTTGGTTATTGAATGTTTAAATGGTTACCGTTTAAAAGAGAAAATGCCTAATAATATTGGTGAATTTACTACGCCGATTGGTGTGGTTGAAACCATAAAACAAGGAACCGATTTAACAATTGTTTCTTACGGATCTACTTTAAGAATTGTTGAGCAAGCTGCAAAAGAATTGATGGAAATTGGTATCGACGTAGAAATTATCGATGCGCAATCTTTATTACCTTTTGATAAAAACCATGATTGTGTAAAATCACTTCAAAAAACAAACCGTTTGTTGGTGGTAGATGAAGATGTACCTGGTGGAGCATCGGCTTATATCTTACAACAGATTGTAGATGTTCAGGAAGGATACAAATTCTTAGACAGCAAACCAGAAACATTGGCTGCAAAACCACACAGACCTTCATACGGAACAGATGGTGATTATTTTTCTAAACCATCGGCAGAAGATGTTTTTGAAAAAGTATATGCAATTATGGGTGAAGCAAATCCAAAAAAATATCCAAGTTTATATTAAAGAAATAAAGAAAATAGATGAAAGATGAAAGACTAATTGTTAATCTTTTATTTTTTAAAGTATCATAAATAGTTTCTATTACATTAAGCACCTTATTTAGGTGCTTTTTTTTATATTTGATAAATTATTAATGTATAATGAAATACAATCCGTTTAAAATTATAATCTGGGTGCTGTTTTTAGTTTTTGTTTTGCTAAACAGCGTACGCTTATTTATTTACGGTTTTGTAATCAGTTTTATGATTGTGATTATCGACCGTGCTTTTTTTGGAACACGCAAAAGATCCGATACACAATTTTTAAATCTGTTTTTAACTTTTACGTCGATTTTTGCACTATGTTATACTTTTTCGCCTTTTTTCAGATCGATCGAATTTAAAATATCGCATCCTCGTTGGGAAAAGCTCGAGATTGTTTCGGTAGAAAAATCAGTTACCCAAAAAGTATCTACACCTTTTAATTTTTTAGAGAAAGAATACACAAATATTACTGTAAATTATATTGATGAATTCGGAAAAGCTCAAGCAAAAAGCGAAGAAATCAAGCATTATGCTATATTAGGTTTTGAACCGTTGTTCAACAAAAAAACAATTGAAAACGAGTTAGATTATATCCACAGTCGCAGTTTAAATAAACTCATCAATAAAAAAGCAATCAATCTGTACCAGCATCCATCAAAAGATAAAATGAAGGTTTTTAAAGGGAATGATGCTTTTGCACTGCGCCATTCCATAGGTTTCCAAATTGCGTTGCTTATAACGTATATTTTGTTTGTATCGCTTACGGTTTACTGTATTTATAAATTTAATCATTTGGCAGCCGCATTAAAATCATCAAACATAAAAGAACAAAAATCAGCCTATATCATCTTACTTATTTTAATTTACAGTTATTTGGTGGTGGGCATTACGGTTGCACATTATTTAAAATTTTAATTTTGCAACCAGATTAAATTAAATACATTACATTAAAAAATTCACTAACTTTGCACGGTTTTAAAAAACAAATAAAATGGTTAAAGATTTATTTGAAAGAATTCACGATAATAAAGGTCCGTTAGGTAAATGGGCTTCACAGGCAGAAGGTTACTTTGTATTTCCTAAATTAGAAGGGAAATTAGGACCAAGAATGCAGTTTCAAGGGAAAGAAGTTTTAAACTGGTCTATAAACGACTATTTAGGTTTGGCTACGCATCCTGAAGTAATGAAAGCAGATGCTGATGCAGCGGCAGAATTTGGTGCAGCTTATCCAATGGGTGCACGTATGATGTCTGGACATACAGATTGGCACGAAAAATTACAAAACGAATTGGCTGCTTTTGTACATAAAGAAGCTGCTTATTTGTTGAATTTTGGTTACCAGGGAATGGTTTCTACCATTGATGCTTTGGTTACTAAAAACGACGTAATTGTTTACGATGTTGATTCTCATGCATGTATTATCGATGGTGTTCGTTTGCACATGGGTAAACGTTTTACTTACAAACATAACGATGTAGAGTCTTTAGAAAAGAATTTACAGCGTGCTACTAAAATGGCAGCAGAGCAAAACGGAGGTATTTTGGTTATTACCGAAGGTGTCTTTGGTATGCGGGGTCAGCAAGGTAAATTAAAAGAAATTGTTGCTTTAAAAGAAAAATACAATTTCCGTTTGTTGGTTGATGATGCACACGGTTTTGGAACATTAGGAAAAACAGGAGCCGGTGCAGGTGAGGAGCAGGAATGTCAAGATGGTATCGATGTGTACTTTTCTACATTCGCAAAATCAATGGCGTCAATCGGGGCATTTATTGCTGCAGATCAAGATATTATCGATTACTTAAAATACAACCTGCGTTCACAAATGTTTGCTAAAGCATTGCCAATGATTTTGGTAAAAGGAGCTTTAAAACGTTTACAATTGTTAAGAGAAAATCCAAGTTTAAAAGATACATTATGGGATAACGTAAACCGTTTACAAAATGGTTTAAAAGACCGAGGATTTAATATTGGCGATACCAACACTTGCGTTACTCCGGTTTATTTGGAAGGATCGATACCAGAAGCAATGATTATGGTAAACGATTTACGTGAAAATTACGGTATTTTCTTATCAATTGTAGTGTATCCGGTAATCCCGAAAGGAATTATTTTATTACGTGTAATTCCAACGGCATCGCATAGTTTTGATGATATCGATCAAACTTTAGCCGCTTTTGAAGCTATTCGTGGCAAATTAGTTGATGGAACGTACAAAAAAATTGCTGCCGAAACTACGGTTGATATGGAAGCGCAATAATTTTTGAAGTTATAATATAGAAAAACGCCCGATCAGTTCGGGCGTTTTTTATTTGTCTACATTTAGTTCATCAAAATCATCAATCTCTGATAATTTAATCAATTTATCAACTTCTATTTTAGACCATTTACTTTCAAAAACTTCTTGGTCAACATCATCTTGTGGATTTAAATTTGTTTTTACCAACTTTTTCTTGGTAAGAAAATTAATACTTGTAAAACTTTGTGTTACAGGACCAAAATTTTCACTGTAATCGTAACCAATCAATTCAAAATTGTTGTTTTGATGTCTGAAAGTGTATGCCCAGTAACCGTATCTGCCGTGGGCATAATGTAAAATAAGGTTTCCTTTTTCAATGCGAATATCTAAATCTGGAGGCATGTAAACGCCACCGTCTTCGTTTTCAGACGAAAAACAATCATAATTCTTCGTTGCCAATTCATAAGCTTTACCTTTCTTAAAAAGTATAATAATTCCTCTGCGGTTTCGGTCAACCTCTGTCTCAAATCGATTGATAACAATGTTTTCGGGTTTGGTATCTTTAATAATCAGTACACAATCTTCAACACTGTCTTTATTTAAATCGCCAAAAAATTCACTAAAAACAATATATCCTTTTGGAACAAAATCTTTCTTTGGTTTGCCATTGTCAAAAACTTTTTCTTCATGTACTAATGTGGTGTCAATAGTTTCACTCACATCTTGCGCATTTTTACTGGCGGACTTTGTATCGCTTTTATTGCAACCTATTGTTGTGAAAATCAAAGTCGAGATGAATAGGAATTTAATCTTCATTTTTATTTGTAAGTTACTAAATAACAACTGTCTTTTACAGATAAAACCCCAAAAAATGTCTGCAACAATTGTTAAAAACTTTTTCTATATTTATAGCTTTAAAATTCAGAAAAAACATGGGCGAATTTGCAGCAATTACACTTATCAATATAAACAAACAACCGTATTTTAATTATAGCTTTTGTGTAAACAACTACTCGTTTTTAGAAAGTGTTGTATGGCAGTTAGAAGGCAAAGCTTTAGGAAACATTCGAATTGAAATCACTTCACAATTGGGTTTGTTTGATGCTTTTAAAGAATATCATGATACAATGCCAGTTGGAAATCATTCCCTGCAAAATATAAAATTCAACTATGATTTATCGTTTTTAAAACAGTTGGTTGAACGCGATATCGATGTTATTTCTTTTAAAATGTTCAGCAATAACGAACTGGTTTTTCAAACAGCATTTGATTTACCCGTTCTTCCTGTTGATTATTTTGGTGGATTAAACGCGTATCCCGAACTTTTGGCAAGCTATGTTTTGGCTAATCATCCGTTGATTTATCAGATAAAATCAGATGCTGTAACAATTCTCGAAAAAAATAAATTAACAGCTTCTTTTGAGGGATATCAGTCGCAAAATAAAGAACGCGTGTTACAAATGGTTTCGGCTTTGTATCAGGCAATGGTTAATTTGCAGCTGGTTTACAGCGCCATGCCGGCAAGTTTTGAAACAGAAGGACAACGAATTCGGTTGATTGATCAGGTTTTAGAAACAAAATTTGGAAACTGTATTGATATTTCCCTGCTTTTTGCGGCGTGTTTAGAGGCTGTTGATCTAAATCCTATTTTGGTAATTACCCGCGGTCATGCTTTTGTTGGCGTTTGGTTAGATGATCAGCGATTTAACGATACTGTTACTTACGATGCCAGTGCGTTAACCAAGCGAATTGCCTTGGGAATCAAGGAAATTGCTCTTGTTGAAGCTACAAGTTTGTGTAAAGGAAATAAGTTGAAATTTAAAGATGCAATGGTTTCAGCCGAAGCCCAAATGTTGCAGATTAACAATTTTTCAATGGCGATTGATATTAAAAATGCACGATCAAAAGGTATTCGTCCGTTACCTGTTTATGTGGCAGAAGAAGTATCGAACGATGATATTAAATCGAACATAACCTCTCATAAAATTGATAAAGAATTCGAAATTGGTGCAATTTACGACGATCTCGATTTAGGAGAATCACAAAATCTAACCAAACAAAAAATTTGGGAGCGCAAGCTTTTAGATTTATCGTTACGCAATAATCTCCTAAACATTCGCTTTACAAAAAGTATGTTGCAATTGGTAGATTTAAACATAAATCTGCTGGAAGATCATTTGGCAAATGGCAAATCGTTTACGCTTCAACCCAACAATAGTCAGCCAATTGCCGGTAAATACAATTTGTACACCGAACCGTTGCATGTAAGCGATCCGCTGTATCAATTCGCCGATTCAGAATTCAAATACAATCGTTTATACACACATTACCACCAAATTGAACTCGATGCTGTTTTAACGCATTTGTTTAGGAATGCCAAACTTGCCGAAGAAGAAAACGGAAAAAGTACGCTTTATTTGGGTGTTGGATTGTTAAAATGGATCGAACCAAAAAATAAAGACATTCCGCGCTTGGCTCCGTTGTTATTGATTCCGGTTGAATTAAGCCGAAAATCTGTCAATGCTGCTTTTACTTTGCGAAGCCGTGAAGAAGAAACCATGATTAACATTACGTTGCTGGAATATTTAAGGCAGGAATATCAGTTAGATTTGTCAGGATTGGAAAATTTACCGATGGACGATGCCGGTGTTGATGTTAAAAAAGTACTGACGCTGTTTAGAAAGGAAATTTTGAATCTTAAAGGTTGGGATATTTTAGAACAAACCGTTTTGGGAACTTTTTCGTTTAATAAACTTATTTTATGGCAGGATATTTCGAAATTTTCAGAAGAAATTCAAAAAAGTACGATTGTTAAGAGCTTGATCGACGGAAAATTACACGAAAGTTTAAATACAGATACACTGAATATCGATCTGGAAACGCTGCCGGCAAACTGGTTAACATTGCCCATTGCTACAGATCATTCGCAGTTAGAAGCTGTTTTAAATGCCAATGCCAATAAAAGTTTTGTGCTACACGGACCACCTGGAACGGGAAAATCGCAAACCATAACAAACATTATTGCCGATGCGTTGGCAAATAATAAAAAAGTATTGTTCGTTGCTGCAAAAAAAGCTGCTTTAGATGTGGTGCATACGCGTTTGGATAAAATTGGTTTAGGAGCTTTTTGTTTGGAACTGCATTCTAACAAATCTAAAAAAAGCGATGTTTTGGTGCAGTTAGCGCAATCTTTAGCGGTGCCGAAATATATAAATCAGATTAATTTTAACGAAGAAGCAAACAGAATCGATCAGCGGAAAACCGAATTAAGTCAATACATTAACTTGTTGCACCAACCGTTAGCAATTGGTTGGACTTTGTACGATACCATTTCGTATTTGGATATAAATGAGATGGAAGTTAATCAAGAACTGATTTTAAAGGAAAATTTATTGTTGATTGATGCTTCTACCTGGAACAATTGGAAGGATTGGAGTGTTCAGATGGAAGGATTAACCGGAAAAATGAACGATCATCCTTCAAAACATCCGTTGCGATTTATTTCGTTGCAAGAACAGAATTTTTCTCACAAAAACAATATTCAAGAATCTATTTCAGAATTTGAGAAAAGTACCCAGGAAGTTGATAAATTAAATTCCGATTATAATTTTCCGTTTAAAGAACCTTACAATCAGCAGGTTGCAGCTATTATTGAATTGTTGGATAATTTACAGAATTTCAATGCAGATCAATCTGTGGTTGATGTGTTTTTTAATGCTTCACAACTAAATGTTTTGAATAATTGGCTGGAACTGCAGACACAATTTCAAGCAAAAGAAGATCAGATTATTGTAAACTTCAATCCAAATATTTTAACTGCAAATGCTTCAGAATTAGAACAAATCTGGAATCAGTCAAAACACACCTGGTTTTTGCCAAAGTGGTTGAAACAACGAAAAATTAAACAGTTTTTAAACGGATTTTCTAAAAATAAAATAAGTGATGCTGTTCAGATTGATAACATCTTTAGTGATTTATCTTCTTATAGTTTATTAAAACGAAATCTGCAGGAATCGCAATATCAGGGAGTTTATAATACAACGAATCAATATCTTAAAAATCAACGTTTTGATGTTAGTTTGTTACAGCAACACATTAAGCAATTACAACATTTACAGCAAGTTGCAGAAAGTTTAAATCTAACAGATTTTCAATCGTGGTTAAAGCAGTATTTTGATAATTCGTTCTTAAAATCAGGCATTAATGATGCTGTTCAACAATTAAAATCGTACCAAAAGGCTCATAAAAATATTCAGTCTTATCTAAACGAAAATGCAAACAGTTCCATTGTATCAACTGTGAAAAACAATCTGCATTTGTTAGAAGATTGGATTACCTACAACCATTACAAACAAAAAGCGGTTGATTTAAATTTGAAGTGGTTTATTGATTTATTAGAGCAGAATAAAATTGAAAAAGACCGTTTGGCAAAACAGTTCGAAGATTTGATTCATTTGAATTTGTTTGTGCAAACCTTAAATTCTTCTTCGGTTTTAAACACGTTTGATGCGAATGTTTACGAAGCGTTGGTCGATCAATACAAAAAAACATATCAAGAGTTTACCGAAATTACAAAGAATAAGTTGCAGTTTCAGTTAAGTAATAATATTCCGAATTTAACACAGGAAGCGGTTTCAAGTTCAGAAATAGGAATTTTACAAAAGGCAATTCGTAACAAGGCACGCGGTGTATCAATCCGTAAACTTTTCGACCAGATTCCAACACTGCTTCCACGTTTAAAACCGTGCATGTTAATGAGTCCCATTTCTGTGGCGCAGTATTTCGATGTTGATACCAACCATTTTGACCTGGTTATTTTTGATGAAGCTTCGCAATTACCAACATCAGAAGCCATTAGTGCTTTGGCGCGTGCAAAACAGGCAATTATTGTTGGAGATCCGAAACAGATGCCTCCTACAAGTTTTTTTGCATCCACTAAAATCGACGAAGAAAACATGGAATTAGAAGATTTGGAAAGTATTTTAGACGATACCTTGGCAATTTCTATTCCGTCTAAATATTTGTTGCGTCATTACCGTAGTAAACACGAGAGTTTGATTGCCTTTAGTAATGCTAATTTCTATGAAAACAAACTACTTACTTTTCCATCTGCCGACGATTTAGACAAAAAAGTTACGTTTGAATACATTGCCGGACATTACGATAAAGGCAACACGCGAACCAACAAACAAGAAGCTGAAGCGATTGTTTCGTATATAAAAAATCATTTGCAGTCGGGTAAAAAAGAATCGGTTGGAGTGGTTACTTTTAGCCAGACACAGCAGGTTTTAATTGAAGATCTGCTACAAAAACTATATCAAGAGAATTCGTTTTTAGAAGAAAAAGCTTTGCAGGCAGAAGAGCCTATTTTTATTAAGAATTTAGAAAATGTTCAGGGTGATGAACGCGATATTATCTTATTTTCTATTGGATATGGTGCTGATAAAGATGGTAAATTATCAATGAATTTTGGTCCGCTGAATAGGGAAGGAGGCTGGCGAAGATTGAATGTAGCTGTAACGCGCGCGCGTTATGAAATGAAAGTTTTTTCGTCTTTAAAAGCAGATCAGATCGATTTGAACAGAACGCAGGCCGAAGGTGTAAAAGGATTAAAAGGTTTTTTAAATTTTGCAGAAAAAGGCTTGTTGCCAACGAATTTCAATTCAACAAACAACATACAAAAGCAGAATTTAATTGAAAGTATTTCTAGATATTTAAATGAAAACGGATTAGAAGTGAAAACAAATATTGGTACATCAGCTTACCGATTAGACATTGGAATTGTTGATCCGAAGAATAAAGATCAATACGTTTTAGGCATTTTGGTCGATGGCGAAAATTATGTGCAAACACAAACTACCAACGATCGCGAATTGTTAATTCCGAATGTCTTAGAAAGTTTAGGTTGGAATATTTACCGAATCTGGACTTTGGATTGGATTAAGAATAAGGATAAAATTGTAGCAGAAATCAAACAGAAAATTAAATCTGAGAAATAGTTTAGTCTTCAATGAAAAAGCGATTTATTGAAAATGCACTGCCCCCAAAAAGTTTGAAACTATTTGGGGGCAGTTTATATTTAGCAACTTTTGTTTTTAATTAAAACTTTCTTTTCGCAGTAATTTCAGCTATTTTAACAATAACTTCTGTTGCTTTTAAAATACTTTCCACAGGAACATACTCGTATTTACCGTGGAAATTATGTCCGCCTGAAAAGATATTCGGACAAGGTAATCCCATGTATGAAAGTTGAGAACCGTCTGTTCCGCCACGAATTGGCTTAATAATCGGTTTTATGTTTAATTCTTTCATAGCTTCTTCTGCAATATCAACAATATACATAACAGGTTCCACCTTTTCCTTCATGTTATAGTATTGATCTTTAATTTCGCAATCAACAATTTTATCGCCAAATTTTTCAGCATATTTTTTGTTGAATTTATTAACCATTTCACGAATCAATTTTTTACGCTTTTTGAATTTTTTCAAGCTGTGATCGCGAATGATCATGTGAACTTCGGTTTCTTCAATAGATCCGTGGATATCATTTACATGGAAAAATCCTTCATAACCTGTTGTTTTTTCAGGGACTTCTTTTAATGGCAGTTTTGATATAAACTTGTTAGCCAAAAGCATAGAATTAATCATTTTACCTTTTGCATAACCTGGGTGAACGCTTTTTCCTTTAAAAATTAATTTAACTCCTGCAGCATTGAAATTTTCGTATTCTAATTCTCCAATCTGACTTCCGTCCATTGTGTAAGCCCAATCGGCACCAAATTTTTCAACATCGAATTTATGTGCACCGCGACCAATTTCTTCATCGGGAGTAAAGCCAATTCTGATTTTTCCGTGCTTAATTTCCGGATGCTGAACTAAATATTCCATAGCAGAAACAATTTCGCAGATTCCAGCTTTATCATCGGCACCCAGCAAAGTTGTTCCGTCTGTAGTAATAATAGTTTGACCTTTGTATTGTAACAAATCATCGAAATAACTTGGTGACAATACAATGTTTTGTTCTTTATTTAAAAGGATATCACCACCATCATAATTTTCAACAATCTGTGGTTTTACGTTTGCACCTGTAAAATCTGGCGAAGTATCAAAATGAGAAACAAAACCAATTGTAGGAACTTCGTGCGAAACATTGCTTGGTAAAGTAGCCATGATGTAGGCATTTTCATCTATAGTTACTTCTTCTAAACCAATTTGTTTTAATTCTTCTACTAACTTATTTGCTAAATCCCATTGTTTTTTGGTTGATGGAGTAGTTTCTGAATTTGGATCCGATTCTGTATCAACAGTTACATAACTTATAAATCGGTCAATAATATGTTGTTTGTTTTCCATTTTAAATTAAAGCTTTTATCTTACAAATTTATTAAAAACAGATAAGTAATGAAAGAGTTCGACATTTAATTTGAAAACACCAATTTAAACTATTAATGTTAACATTGCTGTAATGTTTAGGTTTTTGCTGTATTAATAGTTATCTTCAACAATCAGGCATAATTTCTGCGTAGTAAATAGCAAATAAAAAATCAAATTGCAATATGAGTAACTTTTTTGGTGCATCACCCATTTCTTACGAAAATATTAAAGAATTAGAACAACAGTCAGGCGATTTAATAGTTTATGCTATTCCGTTAATGGCTTTTTTTACCGGATTGGAAATTTGGTATTCTTGGTACTCTGAAAAAAGAAATTACAACACTAAAGAAAGTTTGGGATCTTTATTTGTAGGATTGGGGAATGTAGCTATAAATTTAGTGCTTAAGGTTGCTTTTATTTACGGAGCGGTTTACATCTATAATCTGGTTCCGTGGCGAATGGAATTAAATTGGTGGACACTTTTTCCATGTTTGATTATTTACGATTTTTGCAGCTATTGGGCACACAGAGTATCGCATTTTAACCGTTTCTTTTGGGCTACGCACGTTATACATCACAGCGCCGATAATTACAATTTAACGGTTTCTTTTAGATTAAGCTGGGTGCAACATTTTAAAATATTGTTCTTTTTACCGGTTGCTTTTCTTGGCTTTCATCCTGTAATCTTTTTTATTGTGAATCAAATATCGGTTTTGTTTCAGTTTTGGCAGCATACCGAATATATTGGGAAACTTCCGCGTTTTATTGAAGCAATTTTTGTTACACCTTCAAACCACAGGGTTCATCATGGATCAGACGAAAAATATATCGATAAGAATTTTGCTGCAATTTTTATTTTTTGGGATATGCTGTTAGGAACGTATCAGCCTGAAGAAGAAAAACCTACTTACGGAATTACTCATAAAATTGATCATAAACTAAATCCGCTGCATTTGAATTTTCATGAGTACGACAGTATGTATAAAGATGTGAAAACAGCAAAAACTTTTAAAGAAAAATGGTTTTATGTTTTTGGAAGTCCCGGAAAAATTGATAAGCTAAAAAAACAAGCTGTTCAAACAAAAGAATAAAATGATATAATTTTTGGGATATTTTTTTTGAAAGTGTTGGATAATAAAAAGTCCTCCGCACCAAATTAAATATCTCACCTTTTAATTCTATCGAGTAAAAAACCCCATTAGCGGAGGACCAAAATTGTCGGCTCATAACGGAGTTTTTATCTGAATTAATAAGGTGAGTAAACAAATATAAAAACATTTTTCTATATTGTACAACTGCTGTTGCTATAAATAAAAGTTAATAAAATTCAATAAAACATCTTAAAACTCCATATAGTTATAAACTTCTTTTCCCATTTTATTGTTGGATGTTATATTTTTAATAAAATTTATTTTCTTTTGTGAAATCAAAAAAAATAATAATTATTTAAAAAAGATAATGCTTACCATAAAGATAAGCATTACCCTAAAGAACTAAAGGTGAGAACGCGCTTACGAATAAGGGTTCGTACCACCATTTAATTCTCTAATTCTTTAATATGATTTTGTATAATTACATCAAAATACGTGCCTTAAAAATATTTTAAATTGAATTTTAACGATTTACTTTTCTGTTACTTGCTTTAACCCATTCGTTTTTATTGCATTTTGGGCAAATAAAATTGTTTTGAGCGATATATTTAACGGTTTGTCCGCAAAAAGTACATGAATAAAAAGTGTCGGTTTCAAAAGCTTTTACTGTTTTCTTTAATGAATCGGGCAGAATAGGTAAGCCGTATTTTGTATGTTCGTGATCAAAAAAGTAAACGCTCACTTCGCCGGTTGTTTCTAAAATGGCATATTCAACCTGACCTAAATGAAAAACACCTTGTAGCCTTAATTCCATAAAAAATTCATCTTTGCTTAATGATTCTTTCCGGAATTCTTCAATAGAAAATTTTCCCTTTTTAATGATATAAACTTCTTTGCCTTCAACAAGTGTTTCTATCCATTTAAATTTAAACACCAAAACGGTTAGTAGTTTGTAGCAGATTGTAACTACAGAAAAAGCAACCAGCGCACTAAAAACGCCAATTTCTTTATAAATCATAGGGTCGCCGGCGGCAGATCCTAATCCTAAAATTACAACCAGTTCAAATACCGACAATTGTTTTATTCCGCGTTTGCCAAGCAGTCTTAAAAATATTAAGATGAGCAGAAACATTACAAACGTACGCAGCATTATTGATACTAAAAACGAAGTGCCAGTATCTCCAAAAAGAAACTCGTTAATTTCCATAGGTGTTGTCTAAATAGACATAAATGTACTTATTTATTTACGAAGATTAATTTTTTAAGATGAAAATCCAATTACCTTGAGAGTTTCCGATTGAATGTTGATGAAAAAACACCTGTATTTGCTGGTTTGGATTTGATTTTAAATATTCGCGTACTTTTACCAAACTTTGAATTTTAGACCACATATCAATAAAATGCGATTCGTCTAAAATGTACAATTCTACTTCTTTATAACCATTTTGGGGCGTTACAAAATCGTTGGTTTCAACTCTTTCAAAAGCAGTAGCTTGACTAAAATCTTGCGGAATAATTATTTTACCTTTTTCTGGCAACGGCAAGGTTGAAGCTTTTAAAAGTAAGGCGTTTGTTTCTGTGTAGGTTACGTTTGTAATGATTTCATCTGGGTTTGTTTCTTTTGAAACAGTTACGGTAAATTGATCGGTTTTATTGAACGATTTGTATTCTTTTCCTTCGATAAAATCATTGGTATCGTGGCTGAATTTTAAAATCAATACTTTATTACCGGCAATTTTATCCTCGTCTTGATCCCAATGGCAGGCACTTGTTAAGAAGAAGATCGAGAAAAAACCGACAATCATTAAATAGAATTTTGATTTCTTTAGATGGAAAGTAATTTTTTTAGTCATAATGCAGGTTGTTTGTGAGATATTTTTGTTGTGTGTTAAATTATACTAAAAATTCGTGCCAAGCATTATATTTTCTAAAAAAAATTGTACCGATCTAATATTTTAAATCGGTACAAAAAATGTAAAATGAATAATTGAGTGTAACTAACGGTTATCTTGTGTACTTTGATTACTGTTTGATGAAGAATTTCTTCGGTCTATAGTGTCATTATCGTTCATGTTATCTGTTGCATCAATAGAACTTCCTTGATGATTGTCAATGGTTCCGCCCGAAACATCTTGTTCGTTTAAAGGGTCCGGATCATCGTACATTCTTTCCTGTTCCGGCAGTGAATCATAACGGTTTACATCATCGGTATTTTTATTGTCTCTGCAAGCAATTGTTGCTGTAAATGTTAAAGCTAATGCGCTTATAAATAAGTATTTAAAAAGAATCTTTTTCATAGCAATATATTTTTTTATTGATATTGTTCTAAACTAAAATTTATAGAGAAAATCAATATTATTAATATAAAAATGAATAAGAAATTCTGTAAGTTAAGTAAGATGTTTTATTAAGTACAAAAAGCATTCCTTTATAAATTGCAGTTAATTATAGGCTATTTGAATTATATGATTTTAGAAACAAATCGTCAGTTTGTGTATTTTTGGTACAACTAAGGTACTTTTTTTACACCAAAGGTATTTTTGATTTCAGGTTTTGAAGCATAGATCCAAAGAATATTTATAATTAATATATATACATATTTTTAATTTAATTATTTATTTAATAATTTTTATTAAAGTTAATTTTATTTGTTTTAAATATAATTTTAATATAAATATCGGATTTAATGATTGTTTTGTTCTGCATGAGTCAATTAAGTACTTATTGTTCGTATATCATTACATAATTTATCTGAAATGTTAAAATTCTGATTGCTTGATATCTCTACGATTTCTATTTATTAATTTATAAAAACTCGTTACAGAATAAATTGTAAAATACACATTTATAAATGGTTGGATTACTTATTGAATTAGTTTAATTGGGAAAGCCCCGTAGAAATGAAGTGAAATTCATTATGTATTTAAGTAAGATTGAATACCAAAGTTATAAATTATTAAACAACCTAATCAATTATAATCATGGACAATAACAAAAACAACCCAGGACAAGACGGAATGAATAACCAAAACAATCCGCAAAATCAAAATCAAAAGAATCAGAATCAAAATGATCAATCTTTTGACAATCAAAACAAAAATCAACAAACTCGTAACAATCATGATCAAAATGATATTGATCGAGAAAACGAATCTACAAGAAATACCAATAAAGACGGTCGTTCAGAAGAGCATCAAACCAACCAGGATGAAAAAAGATACACAGGATCTAAAAATCCAGACGGTATGGATACTAATGTAAGAAATAGAGATAAAGACTTTAATGAAGACATTACGAACGATCAAAACCAAAACAAGAACTTTGAAGACTAAATTTGCAGTTTACTTTAAGTGAAATAACCTCTCTAACTTTATGAGAGGTTATTTTTTTGCTTAATTTTCGTCGGTTTTGGTTAAATGTGCTGTAATGATATCTGCCGTTTTCTTTATGGTTTGATGCACAATTTGGTGCGAATTTCCCAAGAAAATTTCTTTAA
Source organism: Paenimyroides ummariense (assembly GCF_900115115.1). Lineage (GTDB taxonomy): Bacteria > Bacteroidota > Bacteroidia > Flavobacteriales > Flavobacteriaceae > Flavobacterium > Flavobacterium ummariense. The sequence continues at coordinate 153,039 of NZ_FOVI01000004.1, read as the reverse complement.
CCTGCAGATGATAATCCGGAAAAATAAAATCGATATACATGGTACCCACAGGCTTATCTTCGGTTTCGCTGCCGCCACTTTTGGTAAGTCCGGTAACCGCCACCAAAATATCGGCTTTATTAAACATTTTTTTTGCGTTAACAGCCATGCAAGTTGTTACTTCGCTTGATTCGGGCGTGTGTTTATCAATTAACTCTTGCGGTACGTTTAATATATTCTTCTTTTCATCGGCATCGTAACAAACAATGCTACCCAATAAAATATCGCCCGAATAAGGCGTAAGTGCAAAAGCAACAGAAAGTGCTCCGGCTGTAGCACTTTCTGTAAAAGCAATTTTAAGTTTTTTTTCGGCTAATAAAGCACAACAATTTAAAACACTTATTTCTGTCATATTTATTTAACGGATTGAATTTTAATACGCAATTTTTCCTCCTGTAGCGGGAATAGTAATTCCACCGATATACGATGCTTCGTTCGAAGCTAAAAAAACATAAATCGGAGCAATTTCAACAGGTTGTCCTGGTCTTTTTAAGGCAGTATCTTTTCCAAAATCTTTATAATCAATAATGGTACTCGGAATTAAAGGCGTCCAAACCGGACCAGGTGCCACTGCATTTACACGAATATCTTTCTTTTGTTCAATAAGCATTTGATTTAAATTTGCCGTGTAATTTTGTATTGCCGCTTTAGTTGCAGCATAAGGCAAAAGGGTAGGGTTGGGCTGGTATGCGTTTACCGATGTGGTATTGATGATACTGCTGCCCTTTGGCATAAACGGAATGCTTAACTGGCACAAATGAAACATAGCCAGTACATTGGTATCAAAGGTTAACTGCCATTCTTCGGTGCTAATTTCATCAATTGTTTCGCGACCCATTTGATAGGCTGCATTGTTTATAAGTACATCGATTTTCTTGAATTTCTTTATGGTGCTTTCAATTAACGCCTGGCATATTGCTTTATCATTAATATCCCCTTTAAATAACAAGGCTTCTCTACCGGCTTTGCGTACCCATTCTGCGGTGTCTTTAGCATCTTCGTCTTCCACATCGCTTAAATAAGATATTACCACATCGGCTCCTTCTCGTGCAAATGCAATGGCTATGGCTTTACCAATTCCTGAATCTCCACCGCTAATTACCACACATTTATTGGTCATTCGGTTGTAACCTTTATAAGAATCTTCGCCGTGATCTGGTTTTAATTCCATTTGATCTTCCGATGCAGGCGGATTTTGCCTTGGTTCATGAAATGGCGGATTGGGATATTGACGGATGTTGTTTTCTTGTTCTTTTTTCATAATGATTGTTTTTAGTATTTATAAATTTTTCCTCCGGCATCTAACGTTTCCCCGGCTATAGATTTTGATTCTTTTGAAGCGATAAATACATATAACGGAGCAACTTCGTAAGGATGCATGGGTGTTACAGAATTAATGTTTGTTGGCAGGTTTTCGTAATTTGGTCGTTCGTCCGGAAGCGTATCAGACCAAATAAAACCGGTAGTAATGCCGTTTATGCGTAAACTTTTTTTGGTTAAAGACAGCATTCTGTTCATTTCGTGTGTATAGGTTTTCACGGCTGCTTTTAGTGCCGAATAAAAGATCAGCTGGTCGGGCTGTGCGTATGCACACAATGTTGCCGAATTTATAATGATACCGTTTGGCGTAAGATATTCTGGTGCTAAACGCCCTAATGTGAACAATGACTGTATTTTTAATGTATCGTTTTTTCGCAGCAGGTAATGACCGGTTTCAGTATCTTTTTTATTCGATATGGAAAAAGTATTGACCAGAATATCAATTTTAGGAACCTTTTTTAAGATGTTTTCAAAAAGCCTCTTGCATTTAAACTCGTCAAAAGTACAAGATTTAAACAACCAGACTTTTCTACCGAGTTTCTCAATAAGCTTAACCGTTTTCTTAACCTCTTTTTCGTGCTTTAAATGGTTGTAAACCATAATAATATTGGCACCTTCTTTTGCAAAAGCAATAGATACGGCTTTACCAACACCGTTGTCGCTGGCGGTAACAACAACACTTTTATCAAGCAGTTTTCCAGATCCTTCATAATCATCTGTAGTGTACTGCGGCGTAATTTTCATGAACGAACTAATTTCATTTTCAGAAAATGCCGTGGGTGGGCTTTCGAATTGTAAATCCTTTTTCATAGTGAGATATTTTAACTTGTAGCTTTATAATAGCAAATTTTGTACTGCAATTAACATGTTTGTGTTATTGCTTGTGTATTTAGTGATTTAGTAACTTATTAAAACTTCGCAACTGAACGATAATCATTACCTTATGGTTGAATAGTTTATGAACAATTAGTTCCTTTTTAAAATATATTCTTACAATATCACATGTGAATATAAGGTTGTTTCTATTTAGTATGTATATGTAGAAAATTCCCTCTGTTTGTGTAGAATTTGTTCAGAAGATTTTATAATTAAATTCCTGAAAAACGAATCAGTTTTAAAAAATATCAAGTGTTTTAAATTGAATATTATGTGTTATTTTTAAATATATTTATTTACTATATTTATATAAAAAGTTAATATTTTTATTATAATTAAAATTTTTAATATAAATTTCAATATCAAGATATAATTTGAATTCTTAACTTCATTAAAATTTTTTTTTATAAAGAGAACACTAATTTACAGTTGAAAAGCTTCGAAATGTTAAAATAAATTAAATAGCATAGAAGCTTAATTAATACAATACTTTGCGTGAAATGAACCATACTATTCCTGTTTTCATATATTAAAAAGGCACATATTATTAGGGAATATCTATTGTACTAAAAACAATACAAGACGCTAGCAACTTGTGAAGATATTAACTTAATAAACCAACCTATTATGAATTCAAGAAATAACAACAGAAGAGGTTCAAATTCAAGAAACTCACAAGGATCTTCTCATGACGATATGAGAGAATTACATGAACAAATTTACCAATTAGGATACGAACACGGTTACGAAGACGGCTCTGAAGACGAGGATTATGATGATGATTTCTCTGATTTTGAAGACGATTTCAACCATGGAAATTCATCAGATGACGATGATTTTGATGATGAAGATTTCGACGACGATGATTATGATGATGAAGACTTCGATGATGAGGACTATGATGACGAAGATTACGATGATGAAGATGACGACGACGACGATGATTTCGAAAGAGATTCTCAAGGCAGATTCACTTCAAGAGGTCGTTCTGGTCGTGGATCAAGTTCAGGCAGAGGTAGCTCTTCAAGATCAGGTCGTGGATCAGGTTCTGGTTCATCTCGTAGCGGATCTAATTCAGGATCAGGTCGTGGATCAAGCTCAAATTCAGGTAGAGGAAGTTCATCAAGATCAGGACGCGGATCTAATTCAGGATCAGGTCGCGGATCAAGTTCAAACTCTGGTCGTAGCGGATCTAATTCAGGATCGGGTCGCGGATCAAGCTCAAATTCTGGTCGTAGCGGATCTAATTCAGGATCAGGACGCGGATCAAGTTCAAACTCTGGTCGTAGCGGATCTAATTCAGGATCAGGTCGCGGATCAAGTTCAAACTCTGGTCGTAGCGGATCTAACTCAGGATCAGGTCGCGGATCAAGTTCAAACTCTGGTCGTAGCGGATCTAATTCAGGATCAGGACGCGGAAATTCTTCAAACAGTTCAGGCGATACTTCAAACAGAGGTTTTGCATCAATGAGCAAGGCACAAAGAACAAGAATTGCCCGTATGGGTGGTTTAGCTTCTGGCAAAAGCCGTTCAGGATTTGGCGGACGCAGAAACAGTTAATAAAAGGGGGATAAACTCCCTCTTTTTACTAATCTTTAAATTTTTATTATGAATCAAAAAGATAAAAACTTGGAAAAAACTGCACCTTCAAAAAGCGAAGAATCTACAATAATTCCTGTTGAAGAAGATAAAGCAGCTACCGGTAAAAAACAGAAAACTTCTGCTGATACCGATGATTCTGATCAAGAAAACAGTAATCAAAGTGAATTAAAAAAACAAGGTATGGAAAACAAAAACAATAATTCAGAATTAGAAAAGTTCTTTTTAGATGCCTTGCAGGATATTTATTATGCCGAGGCAAAAATAGAAGAGTCGCTTGCGAAAATTAAGCACAAAGCTACATCCGAAGAATTGCAGGAAGCTATTGAGGATCACGAGCTGGTTACCAAAAAGCAGATTCTGCGTTTAGAAAAAGTTTTTAAACATTTAGGCGAAGAGGCTAAAAAGAAAAAGTGCGATGCTATTGACGGAATTTTGAAAGAAGTTGACGAAATGGTTAAAAGCACTAAAGACGGTTCTATGACGCGTGATGTTGCCATAATAATCGGAGCCCAAAAAGTAGAGCATTACGAAATTGCAACTTATGGCGGTTTGGTACAGATTGCAATTACTTTAGGATACGAAAAAGTGGCCGATTTGTTGGAAACTACTTTAGACGAAGAAGAAGAAACAGATTATCTGCTTACGGAAATTGCCGAAGAACACGTGAATTTTGAAGCTGCAGAAGAATAACCCCCTTAACCATAAGGTTAATCTACATAAGGTACTTTACAAGTAAAATTTTTTTGATAGATAATCATGTTATGGTTACAGCGTAAAGTTTTAATTGTGTTTATTTCTTAACCGCGCGCATCAATAAATATTTTGGTACTGTTACCACAAAAAAAATTGCTATGAAAAGTAAAAGCTGTTTCTAACGAAAGTAAGAAACGGCTTTTTTACAATTTAACTAAAACGCCTTTTCTTTTTACAATATTTTTATAATCCCATTGAATTTCAACCGATTTTTTTAGCCATCTGTGCAAATCTTCCTTATTGATTTCAGCTGCTGAATTATAGAAAACCGAAGCATCTTTAAACTTTTTACCGTGAACATTTAATTTTTCTTCTTCAAAATCGATACCGCTCCAAAACATTAACCGTATTCCTGCTTTTTGCTTGCGGTAACCAACAATGGGATTTCCGTTTAAAAACCAAACCGGGTGTGCATGCCAAATTTTACTTTCGGCATTTTTTAGTTGTGTTGATATTTCGGCAGAAAGAACACTACAAATAGATTGATCTTCTGCAGAAAATTCTTCGTTATAATTTAAAATGTCCTGATTCATAATTAGTTGTTTAAATTTAATGCCAAAATATATTTGTCAATATAAAGCTGTTTGTCTTTTGATTTGTATTGTTGAATATATCTGGGGTGTTCAAAAACCGTGATTTTGTTAAATAATTTGGCTTCATTGTTTATTTTGTTAATGAATGTTGCATTCTTTTTTCCTAAAACAAAAACTTCATCGGTATGTAACCCTAAAGCAATATGGTTTTTTAAAGATTCGATCATAAAATCTTTTACCATTTTAAAAAGCTGTAAATCATCATAATAATTTGCGTTAATCCAATTACCACTTTTATTTTTCTGAATAATCGCCAACGGAAAAGGGGAGTTGATGTAAAATTCCTCGTAAAACTTTTTTGCTCCGCCATATTCTTCGATCAAATCATAAATAAAAACCGATGAAATTTCGTGCGTATGTGACGATTCCATTTTTATGCCGCAAACACTTTCCAAACGTTTGGTGTCCGTAAACGGAACACCTGTAACGCCCGCACCATGCCGACTTGGATTGATTCCGATGATAAATTTTCGCTTGTTGTTGTCGTTGTAATACTTGTGATAAAACTGTTGCATCACATCCAACGTTTCCGGATTTGATAAATACGGATTTAAAACGTTGAAATTATCTGGTAATTCGCCCGAATAATTCAGCTGTTTGTTGAAAGCAATCACTTTATCTGCAAAGTTTTTTTTCATAACAAAACACTGATTTTAATTTTTGTACGATCCACATTTAACCAAATAATCACCGTAGTAAGGCTCGGTTAAGTTCGATATAATAACGCCCTTACTTGTTGACGCATGTACAAACATGTTATTGTGCAGATAAATTCCCACATGGTTTACCGTGCCGGTTTTTCCGAAAGAAAAGAACACCAGATCACCTTCTTTTAAATCGTTGGTGTATTTACGTTTAACGTTTTCGGCAATATCTTTTGATACACGCGGAATTTGAATTTTATAAATTTCTTTGTACAAAACGTTGGTAAAGCCCGAACAATCAATCCCGTCTTGGTTGTTACCGCCGTATTTATAAGGCGTTCCGTACCAATCAATGATAAAATTATACAGATTTTTATTTTTCAAGGTGCTTTCGCTAACATCTAAAATTTCACTTATCTCGGCTAAATCATTAGGTTTTTTTACAGTGGTTTTCTTTGTAGTAGCAACACTTTTACTGCTTTTGTTTTTCTTGTAATTATCGCGCCAATCGGTTTTTGCTTTACAGCCAACCATAAAAAAAATGAGCAAACACATAACAATTTGCTTTGAAATGAAAAAAACCGGAGATTTCCGGTTTTGTATGTTATTCATCATTTTTATTGATGTTTTTTAATTGAACTAATTTCTCTTTCCACAAATTTAATTCATCTCTATGGCGATCAATATTTTTATTGATTTCTTTCACCAACGGATTATCTGCTTTTGCGTTTGAAATAAACTGCACATTGTTTTCTAACTGAAAAATTTCCGATTGCAATTCTTCTATTTTTCTTTGAACAAAAACGGTTTCGTTTTGCAAACGTCGCCCGTCATTACTTTCAATTAAATGTTCAATTTTATTATTGAATTTAACCAGTTCGGCTTCTTTTTTAGACAAGCTTAATTTATCGAACAATGCATCTAAAACCTTGTTGAACTTACCTTCTATATGTCTGCGAGTTTGTGGTACAGCTCCTAACGTTTTCCAGTTTTCAATATGTTTTTTAATGGCATCTAAATCAGTTTTATGATCACCGGTTAGTTCAAAATCCTTTAAGCTTTCCAGGTAATCCTTTTTGCTGTTGAAATTAACCATTTCCGATTCCATTTCCTTATTTCGTTCGGTATGTAATCGGTCAAAATATGAATTACAGATCTGCTTGAATTCCTTCCATAAACTGTCAGAAAATTTTCTTGGTACGTGCCCAACATGCTTCCAATCTTCCTGAATTTTTTTCATTGCAGGCGTTGTAGCATCATAATCGGTACTTTCTGCCAACGATTTTGCTTGTTCAATTAAAGCCTGTTTTTTAACTAAATTATCTTGCTGCTCTTTTTTAATGTCTTTGTAGAAATTGTTCTTTAAAACATTAAAGTTTCTGGTTACATTTTTAAATTCAGCCCAAGTTTCCTCGCTTTGTTCAGCAAGAACTCTACCCGTACTAAAAAATTTAGTTCTTAAAGCTTCAATTTCTTTAATGGCATTTTGCCAATCGTTGTGTGAATTGAATTCTTTCGACGAAATTTCGTTAATTCCTGCAATTAATTCCTTCTTTTTCGCCAGATTATTTTCCTCACGCTCACGAATTTCATTTTGTAACAACTCGCGTTTACTGTGCAATTGTTTGGTAATTTCGCTGAAATTCTGCCAAATTTCTTCGCGGTGTTCTTTAGCAACCGGACCAATTTCTTCTTTCCAGATACGGTGTAACGTTTGCAATTCACGGAATGCTTTACGAATATCCGGTTCGTTTATCAATAAACTGGCACGTTCAATTATTCGCTGTTTTTGCTCTAAATTGTTCTTGAAATCCATATCACGAGCTTCCCGGTCTAAATGCAACTGATCGTAAAAACGTTCTATATGAAAATGGAAATTGTTCCAAACGTGGTTGTAATTATCTTTTGGAATGGCACCGGCACTTTTCCATCGGTCGCGTAACTGCTGAATATCTTTTAAAGCCGCATTATAATTTTCGGTATTGTCAACCAGTTCTTTTAATTCTGTAATGATCTGATTTCTGTCGGCTAAATTTTTCTTTAACTGATCTTGAATCGATTTAAAATGAGAATTTCGTTGATCTCTGTATTGATTATATAACGAGTTAAACTGATTCTTTGCAGGAAGTTCGTACTGAAAATCTGTTGAAAAAGCATCAGGATTTTCTTCTAAAAATACCTTTCTTTTTTCGTCGATCAGTTCACTATATTTATGTAAGAAACTGCGTTTGATACCTTCCACGTGATCGCGGATTGCAGTTATCTTTTCGTTTTTTATTAAATTTTCAAGTTCAACATTCAATTCATCTAACGATAATTCATCGTAATTAACCATAGGAATATGGTTACTTTCGTTGATTGACGACGTTTCGCTGTCTTCTGCATTTGTTGAATTTATAGCATCAACAATGGTGTTTGTTTCTGTTTCAGGGTTCAATCCGTCTGCTTGTGGCAGGTTATCATTCTTTTCTTCTAACATCTTCTTAAATGTGTAAGTTTTACAAAATTATTTTTGAAAGATAAATAATTAATTGAAAGGCAACAAATATTTCATAAGAAATAATGTTAACTATTCCAAATTTTCCATGATTCTTCTGCCTGAATTTCCAGCATTTCCAGCCCGTTTTTAATAACCGCACCTTTTTCTTTGCATTTTTTTAAAAACAAAGTTTCAGCAGGATTGTAGATTAAATCGTAAGCCAAATGATTGTTTGTTATGAAGTTGTATGGAATTTCCGGAGCTGAATCTACATTTGGAAAAGTACCAACTGGTGTACAGTTTATAATGATTGTATGATTTAGAATGATTTCTTCTGATAAATCTTCGTAAGGTGTTTTACCGTTTCTTGACACGATTAAATGCTCTATTTGCAATTGATCTAAAGCATACATTACGGCTTTGCTTGCACCGCCGGTTCCTAAAATCAAGGCTTTTTTGTGGTATGATTTCAGTAAAGGTTCAATCGATTTTTTAAAACCAATCCAATCTGTATTTAAACCAATTTTCTTTCCGTTTTCGATTTTTATGGTGTTAACAGCTCCAATTTTTTCGGCATGAAAATCTAACGAATCTAAATACGAAATAATAGCTTCTTTGTAAGGAATTGTAACATTGAAACCATAATTGTCTCTGTTGAATATATCGTTTAATTTAGATAAGTTATCTATATCAAAATTAATGTATTGTGAATTTAATATATTCTCATTATTAAACTTATTGTTGAAATAATTGCGCGAAAATGAATAGCTGATGTTTTTGCCAATTAAACCGTATGTTTTCATTGAATATTAAATAATTTAATCTTCGAATTCTCTTTTTAAGTTTGCCAATATTTCAGATAATCTTTGACTCCTCTCATTGTTCATTTAAATTTTACATTGATTATAAAAAGGCAAGCCTCCTTGAGCACCATTTCTTGTTTCAAACTCAATAAATTTACACTCGAATTCACAATATCTTTCCCAATACTTTTGTGAATTAGCAATATAATCAAGATAATTTAGTGACTCATCATTTCCAATGCTGTTTAAGAAGTAAATAATTTCACTAAATACGTTTTCAAGTTTAGTTTTTGATTTGTCTAGATTAATAAATAATTCTGCTCTTTCATCCATTGAACTCATTGAAATAGTATCTTGCTGACCTATACAATTCATCAAAGGGAGAAAGAGCAACAAAGTAATATGTAAAATTTTATTTTTTAGAAACATAGACATATTACATTATAAACTATTCTTGATTAAAATTCTGTATGTAATTTTGTACTTGTTCATTTTCCCAAACTGTTGGAAAAAGATCTTGTAACAATGTTTGGTTTTTATAATTTAATGCCAGAGCATTGGTTAAATGATACATTGCTTTTTCGGTTTGATCGGTTAACATGTACAAACCAACCAAACGGTATTCAATTTCGTATTCGTCGTTAAAAATATCACGCGCTTTCAGTAATTTTTCAATTGCCTGCGGATAATCTTTCAACAAACGAAAACAATCGCTCCAATACAACCAGGTATCTAAAAAGGTATCGCCATGTTCTACCGCTTTTCTAAAACCTAATTCGGCTTCTTCAAAAAATAGTAGATCTTTATTTATAATTGCAAATCTGCGCCAGTATAAATGGTTGTTTTCATCAATCCCTAAAGCTTTGTTTACAAATTGCAATGCTTTTTTAAAATCGTTCTTTTTTAAATGTAAATCGGCAATGGCAATCCACGATTTATCCATTAACGGATCTTCGTGAACCGATCGCAAATAATATTTTAAGGCTTTGTCGTAATTTTTCAATGCTTCGTAACAAAAGCCCATTCTTCGGTAAACGTAAGACGAAGGATCGTCTAACTTCAATGTTTCCTTATAACAATTAATTGCCTGCGTAAACATTTTAATTTTTTCGTACGATTTACCTTTTTCCAAATAAGCACCCACAAAATTTTCATCAATCACACAAGCAAAATCAAAAGATTCAATTGCTTTTCGGTAATCTTTCAAAATATAAAATTGTCTGCCCAGCTGATGCCATGCAACTTCAGAATACGGATTGTGATCAATAAATTCCTCTAAAAATTCAATCGCTTCCTGATGATTATCCAGAAAATCGTAGCAGTAAACCACATTGTAAAGTGCCGTTTGATCTTCAGAATCATGTTCCAAACACTTTATAAATGCTTCTTTTGCATCTAAAATTTCATCGATAAATAAATATTCCATCCCCAATAAAGAATACACATCGGCAAAATCTTCGGTGTATTGCAACGCCACTTTTAAACATTCAATGGCTTTGTGATGGCTGCCTTGTTTTGAAAAGATATTTGCACGCTGAATATAAACTTCATCGTTTCGTGGATCGATGTGCTGTAATTCGTTCAATAACTTTTCGGCTTTATCCAACTTGTTTTCAAAAACCAAAAGCTCCACCTGAACCAATTTTAATCCTATGGAATTTGGATGTTGATCCAAACCCAGTTTCAGTGCTTTTTTAGACAGGTTTATTTTACCGGAATCTAAATAATGCAGTATAATGTTTTCAAATTCTTCTGAATCGAAAAAACAAATTTTGTTTGTTTTTAGCATATTCTCGAATTTAGAAATAGACATTCTAAAAAAATCTTCCTCGTCGTTTGTAAACATAATCGACTGTTTTTATTATTAAAGATAGCTCAAAATTGGCACTTTATAAGTACGCTGAAATCTATCTTATAAACATTTTAATTAACAAAGTTCTGCCTGAACTTCGTTTAATGCTTCTATTAAAATAGCGCATCCTTCTTTAATTTCTTCTTCAGAAATCGTCAATGGTGGTGTAATACGAATGGCTCTTCCTTCAAACATCAGCCAAAATAATACCAAACCTTTGTCTTTACACTTTAAAATAACTTCGTTGGTTATTTCTGCCGATGGTGTCATTGGAGCCAGCATTAAACCTTTTCCGTGAATTTCGGTTATCAGCGGATGTTTCAATAAGCTGCGGAACAATTGTTCTTTTACCAGCGTTTGTTCCATTAAATCGGTTTCTAACAACTCTTGCAAAGTAGCTAAACTTGCTGCTGCAATAATCGGATGCCCTCCAAATGTTGTAATGTGCCCGCATTTTGGATCGTGTGCCAACAAATCCATCAGTTTTTCATTCGCAGTAAAAGCACCAACAGGCATACCGCCGCCCATGCCTTTACCCATCACCAAAATATCTGGAACTACATTGTAATTCTGAAAGCCGAACAATTTGCCCGTTCTACCAAAACCAGGCTGAATTTCATCTAAAATCAATAATGCTCCAACTTCGTCACAACGTTTGCGTACTTTTTGCAGATAATCGTTTTCTGGAGTTACAAATCCAGCGCTTCCTTGAATAGTTTCCAAAACAATTGCCGCGGTTTTTGTTGTGATATGCTGTAAATCGTCTTCGTTATTGAATGTCACAAAATCTACATTTGGCAGTAACGGACGAAATGCGCGTTTGCGCTCTTCGTTTCCTAAAATACTCATTGATCCCTGTGTATTTCCGTGATACGCGTTTATGCAAGAGATAATATGTGTTCTGCCGGTTACGCGTTTTGCCAGTTTTAAAGCACCTTCAACAGCTTCGGTACCCGAATTTACCAAATACGTTTTATTCAGTGTTTCAGGTAAGTTTTGTGCCAGTAATTTGCAAAAATCTACCGCCGGTTTTTGAATATATTCACCGTAAACCATTACGTGCATGTATTTATCCAACTGTTCTTTTATGGCATTCACAACACGCGGATGCTGATGCCCCAAGGTACAAGCCGAAACTCCTGCAACAAAATCTAAATGTTTTTTACCGTCGGTACTGTAAATATAGCTTCCTTTAGCGTGTGAAATTTCTACTTCTAACGGATACAGACTGGTTTGCGCCTGATATTTAAAAAAATCTTCTTTCATTACTCGCTACGTTTTTTTATAACGTTTGGTGTTTTTCCCGATCGTTTAAAATTCAACGTTTTATCCTGAATTTCCATTGGCATTTCACTAATTTTAGCGTTCTTTTTAACTTCTTCTTCGGCTTTATCGTCGTGCTTTAATTCTTCATCGCTAAAGAGTTCGTCCACACTGTACATTCGTTCATCGCCCCGCCAGTTAAAACCTGCCAGTTTCCGAGCGTTTTCGGGGAATTGTTCAGGCGGATAGGTTGTTCCTTCGGGATTTATCATTCGGGTTGCCGTTGTAATCTTGTTGTCTTCTAACTCCAAAACAATTTTACTACAAATTCCCTTATCAATTCCTTTCAAAACCTCTTCGTCGTACACATAATAAATCATTTCGGCGTTTTGCACCAGATCGATCTGACGAATTTTATCATCGATAAATTTTCCGTACATATTGATTCCCTTGGCTTGATTGAACCCGGAACCGAGCGAATCTTTTTGAATGACAAAGGCATTGGTGAGGACTTTTAACGAATCGAGTTTTTCTGTTTCTACATTGTTTATTAGATGGATCACATCGCCGGTTAACTGACTTTCATCTTTAAACAAAACCGGTTTTCGAATTAATTGCAGCAAACCAATTTTTTGATCGTAATGTAAAGAATCGGCTTTTCCGCTCATATCTGGTGTGCGGTACATACGCGCATTTGGATAACCTTTTATAACTCGCTGTTTGTCCGGACCAACAATTTGAATATTTTTTGCATGGAAATAGGTTGTATCTTTTTCTGCAATTGTTTGAATCAACGGTTTTTTTGTCATGAAGATGGAATCATTAGCACGAAAAACCTCTGCAAAATGACTGGTGGCAATGGTGTTGTTAATGGTATCGATCACTTTTACGTTGTTGATGCCTTTTGCGTACGATTTTTTCTCGTCATAAAACATTTCATCAGCTTCGATACGCTTGTTATCATAAAGGATAAACGAATTTTCGATCATTCTTCCTTCGTTTAAACGGGTGTCGTAAAAACCATTTTCGGTATAAATATGATTTCCTTTGTTATCGATTGTTGAAGGACCGAACAAATAGGCGTGACCAGAATCTTCGTAAAAATCCAAATGGTTCGATTTGATCACATTTTCGGGATTTGTAATCACAACTTGTGTCCTAAATTCATACTTTAATTCACGCGTATAATATTTACCCGATTTAGATTTTAAGGTATTCAGTTTGTTTGTAATGGTTGCATTATCGTTGTAATAAGCAATTCCGGTATTTCTGTCGTAATAAACTTTTTCTGATTTTAATGAAGAATCGGGTGATGTCATGACTACATTTCCAGAAGCATACGCAATTTTTTCTACACCATTATATTCGGCATATTTACTGTTAAGCTGCAAGGTATCGTCTTGAACAATTCTAACATTACCAAACAGTTTTGCATAATTTTCTTTCTCAAAAAAATACGCTTTATTACAGTAAATGTACATACTGTCGTGCTGCATTTGCACATTTCCGGTAAGGATTTTAGCTCCGGGAACTTCGTATTCGTTGACATCAGTGAAATCTGCTGCCAATAATTTTATGATTTTACCGTTTGGTTCAGGTGTTTGTGCAAACGAAAAAGCACAGCAAAACAACAGAAAAAACAGGTTTAAAAAAAAGGTTTTCAATTGAGATAATTTTTTTCAAAATTACACATTTTTTAACGATGTAACCGTTGCGTTAAGAAGAATTTAAGCATTAAAAAAGCACCCTGTAGAGAGTGCTTTCATATTATTTCATTATTGTTTGTTTACGATCCGGACCAACCGATACTACTTTAATTGGTACGCCAACGTATTCTTCAATAAATTCTATGTATTCTTTTAATTCTTCAGGTAAATCGCCATAAGTTGTTAAACCTGTTAAATCTTGTTTCCAACCTTTTTTCTCTACATAAACCGGTTGTACATTTTCTTCTTCAATATTATAAGGTAAATGATCAATTTGCTCGCCTTTGTAAGTATAAGCCGTACAAACTTTCAATGTATCAAAGCCCGATAAAACATCGCCTTTCATCATGTATAAAGCGGTAACTCCGTTTACTTCAACTGCATATTTTAACGCAACCAAATCTAACCAGCCACAACGACGCGCACGACCTGTAACCGATCCAAATTCGTTACCAACTTTTGCCATTGTTTCACCAATAGTATCAAATAGTTCGGTAGGGAATGGGCCAGAACCAACGCGGGTTGTGTATGCTTTAAAAATACCAAAAACGTCTTTTACCTTGTTTGGCGCAATACCTAAACCAGTACAAGCACCTGCAGCAGTTGTGTTTGATGATGTTACGAATGGATACGTTCCAAAATCGATATCTAACAAGGATCCTTGTGCACCTTCTGCTAAAATCGTTTTTCCTTCTTTTAAGGCACTGTTTAAGTAGAATTCAGAATCAATAAAAGTTAATTTCTTTAATTCTTCAACAGCAGCAAAGAATTCATCTTCCATTTCAGCCAAATTGTACTGCAAATCAACATTGTAAAACTTAATCATGTCGATATGCTTTTCAGCCAACGCATTGTATCTTTCTTTAAAATCTGCCAATTCAATATCGCCTACACGTAAACCGTTTCTACCGGTTTTATCCATATAAGTTGGACCAATTCCTTTTAAAGTAGAACCAATTTTAGCTTTACCTTTTGATGCTTCCGAAGCTGCATCTAACAAACGGTGTGTAGGTAAAATTAAGTGTGCTTTTCTTGAGATTAAAAGTCTTGATTGAACATCGATATCAAACTTTTGTAAACCTTCGATTTCTTTTTGAAAAACCACCGGATCCATTACAACGCCGTTTCCGATGATATTTATTGAGTTTTTATGGAAAATTCCAGAAGGAATTGTTCTTAAAACGTGCTTAATTCCGTCAAATTCTAACGTATGTCCTGCATTTGGTCCGCCTTGGAAACGTGCGATGATATCGTATTTAGATGTAAGAACGTCTACAATTTTTCCTTTTCCTTCATCTCCCCATTGAAGACCAAGTAACAAATCTACTGTCATGTTTAGTATGTTAGTCTGTTTTTAATTATTAGTTGTATTGGTTTTATCCTCTTTAGTTCCGTAGAAATATAAAGAGTGATTATGAACTTTTATGTTAAAAATTTCTTCGATGGTTTGCTTAATGGTTTGAATTCGCGGATCACAAAATTCAATCACTTCGCCTGTATCTGTTAAAATTATATGATCATGTTGCTTATCGAAATACGATTTTTCGTAATGCGATTGGTTTTGTCCGAACTGATGACGGCGTACCAAACCACATTCCAATAACAATTCTATCGTATTATAAAGTGTTGCTCTACTTACACGATAGTTTTTGTTTTTCATTTTAATGTATAACGATTCAATATCGAAATGTTCCTCGTTTTCGTAAATTTCCTGAAGAATAGCGTAACGTTCCGGCGTTTTGCGGTGCCCTTTTTCTTCTAAATATTTAGTAAAAACGTTTTTTACAATTTCTTGATTTTTATTTTCTTCCATGATCCTTTTTAACAGCACAAATATAAAAGTTTATTACCGATACTAAAAATTAAATATTTAAAATTAAGCAGTTCCTAAAATACGTGTGATTTTTTCAACGCCGTCTATCCCTTGAATGTTTTCAATAAGTTTGTTTAACACCTGATTATTCGGAACAATTACGGTAATTTGACCGTTGAAAATTCCGGCGTTTGAACTTAACGAAATACTTTGAATATTCACATTCATTTGGTTAGATATTACTCTGGTAAGTTCATTTGTTAATCCTAAACCATCAATTCCTTTAATCATTAATGATGCATTGAATTCCTGAACAGATGAATCGATCCATTTTGCAGGAAGAATTCTGTACGCGTAATTTGATTGAAGACTGATCGCATTCGGACAGTCGATTTTATGAACTTTGATACCTTCGTTAATCGTTACAAAACCAAAAACCTGATCTCCCGGAATAGGGTTACAGCAATTTGCCAGTTTATAATCTAACTTTTCATCATTCTTACCAAAGACTAGTAAATCGTATTTTGTTTCAGCAATTTGCTCTTGCGTTTCTTTTTTAATTGATTTCTTAAAGAAATTCATAAAAGCATTGCTGTTCTTGTGCGAAGCAAATTCTTTTAACTGTTGATTTTCTATTTTGCCCGATCCTACACGATAAAACAAATCCTGACTTGTTTTTAGTTTAAAGAAATTAACCAAATCATTCACTACTTTTTCATCAAGCGTAATTTTTAAATGTTTTAGCTTTCGAGTTAAAATTTCTTTTCCATCTTCAGAAATCTGTTTAACGTCTTCGTTTAAGGCATTTTTAATCTTATTTTTTGCTCGGGCTGTTGTTACAAATTCCAGCCAATGTGGACTAGGTTTTTGATTTGCCGACGTGATAATTTCTACCTGATCGCCCGAATTTAGTTCGTAATTCAACGGAACTAATTTACCGTTAACCTTAGTTCCGCGTGTTTTTATACCAATATCGGTATGAATGCTAAAAGCAAAATCTAACGCGGTTGCACCTTTTGGCAACGATTTAATTTCGCCTTTTGGAGTAAAAATATAAATCTCTTTTGCGTAAAGGTTCAGCTTAAAATCTTCGACAAAATCCACAGCATTGGCTTCAGAATTTTCTAAAGCTTCTTTTAGCAAATTCAACCATTTATCCAAGCTGTTTTCTTCGGTAACGCCTTGTTTGTATTTGTAATGCGCTGCGTATCCTTTTTCGGCAATTTCATCCATACGTTCACTGCGAATCTGCACTTCAACCCAACGACCTTTTGGTCCCATAACGGTAATGTGCAACGCTTCATATCCGGTTGATTTTGGCGAAGAAATCCAATCACGCAAACGGCTTGGCGACGGACGGTAATGATCTGTTACAATGGAATAAATTTTCCACGCAATAAATTTTTCATCTGCAGGCGATGAATCATAAATAATACGGATCGCAAATTTATCGTACACCTGATCAAAAGTTACACCTTGAGCCTTCATTTTTCTACGGATAGAATAAATTGATTTAGGGCGACCTTTTATGGTAAACGATATATCTTCTTTTGCCAATGCTTCGTTCAAAACAGATGTAATACTTTCTATATACGCATTTTGTTCTTCTTTACTTTCTTTGGTTTTACTTAAAATATCGTTGTAAACATCGGGTTCTGTATATTCCAAACCTAAATCTTCCAATTTTGTTTTAATGTTGAACAAACCTAAACGATGCGCCAACGGAGCATAGATATAAAGCGTTTCCGATGCTATTTTCGCCTGTTTGTATGCCGCCATAGAATTCATGGTTTGCATATTGTGCAAACGGTCGGCAATCTTAATCAAGATCACTCGTACATCATCATTCAGCGTAAGTAACATTTTACGGTAATTTTCTGCCTGAAGCGAAATATCCGGATCGGGTTCCATACGCGAAATCTTGGTTAATCCTTCAACAATTTTAGCAATTTTAGGATTAAACATTCGTTCGATATCACCCACGGTAATATCGGTATCTTCAACAACATCGTGCATTAAAGCTGCTGCGATTGATGTAGGTCCCAAACCAATTTCTGACGCTACAATTTTAGCCACGGCAATAGGGTGGAAGATGTAAGCTTCGCCCGATTTTCTTCTTTGATCTTTATGTGCTTCTACGGCAACATCGAATGCTTTACGTATCAATTTCTTATCATCATCTGTAAGTGTTTGATAACTAATACTTAAAAGCTCTTTGTACTCGCGTGCGATTTCTTTATTTTCTTTTTCAATTTCTTCTTGTGTCATAAAATGCCCATTTACTTGCTTAAATATATGAAAAAAACTATTGGTTTGTCAATTTTAATCAATAAAAAAAGGAGCAGAAGCTCCTTTAATATATTTGTGACAAATGATTTTACTAAAAGATGTAAAAAACACCTGCAGAATATTGTGCGTGTGAACCAGGTCCTTCGGTAGAAATATTAGATCTTCCCATCGCTTCTACGTTTAAACCAATACGGCGGTACGCTCTGTCATGGTGATAACGCGAACTTTTTGTAGCAGGAATATCGGCAATCCAGAAGTTGATACCACCACCGGCACTTGCCATTGTTAAATCAACCTCGTTTAAGCGTAAGTGACCAATACCAGCTTTAATGTAAGGATCTGCAACAGGAATATTAAACAACCCGCCTAAACTGTACGCTAATGAACCATTAAAGTTTACTACACTGATTTTTTTGTCTGTTACAAGGTTACCGTTCATAGAATTACCAACTTCCATTTCGTTCATTGAGAAATCTGCTTCAACCGATAAGTTTGGAGCAAATTCGTATCCTATCATAACTTTTGCAGGAATTCCGCCAGAAATCATACTTGCACCTTCCGGAACCGGAGAATAGTTAAAGTTAAAATCCATCATATTGTAACTTGCACCAACTTTCCATTTGTATTCTTGAATGAATCGTTCGTACTTATGAATTACCTGTGCTTGCGCCGAAAAACCCATTAGGCTTAATCCGAAAATTGCTGTTAATATAGTTTTTTTCATAAACTTTTAAATTTTTTATAAATATAACGAAATTTTTAATTATTTATATTGTTTGACTATTTCTTTGTCTTTTTGCTTCGAAAATTAATACGGCAGCTGCAACAGATACATTCATAGAATCAATTTGACCTTGCATTGGAATGATGATATTTTCTGTTGAATTTTCACGCCAAATTTCGCTTAAACCGGTTGCTTCGGTCCCCATTACAATGGCTGATCCCTGTTTAAAATCGACAGAATAATACGAAACGGCTTCTTGTAAAATAGCGCTAAAAATAGCAATATTATTGTTTTTTAAGAAATTAATTATTTCTGCTGAACTTGCAGTTACAATTTTATTGGTAAAAAGAGCACCAACGCTTGATCGCACAATATTAGGATTGTACAAATCGGTTTTAGGATCGGCAATAAAAATGGCATCGATATTTGCAGCATCGGCAGTACGCAGAACGGCACCAATATTTCCTGGTTTTTCTAACGATTCCAAAACCACAATCAGCGGATTTTCAGGTAACTGAATGTTTTCTAATGAACGATCTTTAATTTTAGCAATTGCAATTACGCCTTCGGTACTTTCGCGATATGCTATTTTCTGATAAACTTCCTTAGAAATTTCAATTAGATCGGTTGTGTGGGAAAGTTTCCTTTTAAAATGATTCAGCTTATTGGCATCAAACAAATCAAAACAAACTAAAAGCTGGTTAATTTCAAAATCGTTTTTAATAGCAATTTCAATTTCGCGGATACCTTCAATCACAAAAAGTCCGGCTTTTTTTCGAGCCTTACTTTTTTCCTGTAACTGAAAAATATCTTTAATTAATTGATTTTGAATACTTGTTATCTGTTTCATTTAAATGATTTCTTGTCGCTTAATTTCTAAATATTTGTTTAAAAGATTTACCGAAAGATCTGCAGGTTTGGTGTAAACCGTTTTTATGCCGTGCATTTGCAGTTCTTGAATAATCAACTGTTTTTCGTGCACAAATTTAGATACTATTGTTTGAATATAAATATCTTTTGTTGAATTTATTTTGCGGTTATGAACGTCATTCAACAGCGTGTTTTCAAAAATAATGGTCAGCAAAACGTGTTTTTTTGCTAAGGCACGTAAATACGGTAATTGTCGTTTTAAAGCATCTAATGTTTCAAAATTGGTAAACAAAATTAGCAAACTGCGTTTCTGAATCTTTTTTAAACTGTCGGATAAAACATATTGGTAATTCGATTCTTTAAAATTGGTGTCAATATGATACAATGCATCGACAATTTTACGAATCTGCAACATTTTGTTATCTGCTTTTAAAAAAACATCGGTTTTCTTTTCGAATGTCCACAAACCGGCTTTGTCCTGACGTTTAATGGAAATATTTGCTAGCATTAATGCCGCATTTATAGAATAATCTAAGAGCGACATACCGTCAAAAGGCATTTTCATGGTTCTGCCTTTATCAATCAACAAATACACGTTTTGCGCTTTTTCTTCTTGATAATGATTAACCATTAAATGCTTTTTTTTGGCAGATGCTTTCCAGTTTACATGTCGTAAATCATCGCCGGTAACATAGTCTTTAATCTGTTCAAATTCCGATGACTGACCAACTTTTCGGGTACGTTTTATTCCGTTTGGAAGCAATGCCGTTTTAGATGCCAGCAATTCGTGTTTACGCAAATTTAAAAAACTTGGATAAACAGCAACCTCTTCATTTTTAGCAGATTTATATCGTTTGCTTATTAATTTAGTTAAAGAGGTTGCGTAAATATTTGTCGATCCAAATTGATACAATCCGCGTTCTTTTGGAACAATAGAATAGTTGATCTGCTTTTTAGAATCCTTCTCTATATTACTGCTTAAAAGGAAATTACGTTCTTGAAACTGAAAAGGTAATTCGTCTATAATTTCAATAGTAACCGCAAAAGGATAATTGTTTTTTATATTTAAGCTTATTTCGTTTTTATCTCCGTTCGATAATCGTTCAGGAACCATTCTTTCAACAGTAATTCCATCTTTTTTATGAAACAGCAGAAATAGTTCAACAGCAATTAATGCAACAAAAACTGCCAGAACAATTAATGCAACGTAGAAAAAAAACGGCATAAAAAAGCCGATTGCAAACAGAATGGTTACAATGAGCAATGCCAGATAAAAACGTGTATTTAAATATAAAAACTTCATTTAATTAGCGTGGAATTTCAACAGTATCAATAATCTGCTTTACAACATCTTTAATGGTAATGCCTTCCATTTCGCGTTCCGGAGCCAAAATTAAACGGTGATTTAGTACGTAATACGCCACATATTTAATATCATCCGGAGTTACAAAATCACGTCCGTTAATCAATGCAAACGATTTACTTGCATTTAAAATTGCAATAGAAGCACGCGGCGATGCACCTAAATACAAGAAACTATGGTTGCGCGTATTATTTACAATTTGAGCAATAAACTGAATTAAATGCGGTTCGATCATTACTTTTTGAGCCAGTTGTTGAAATTCAATCAATTGTTGTGCGTTAATTGCAGGTTTCATCAAACTTGTTTTATCAAAATGTTCGTTGCTTTGCTCTAAATGCAATAATTGAATTTCTTGTTCTAACGTAGGATAATCAATGGTTATCTTCATTAAAAAACGATCTAACTGTGCTTCGGGCAACGCATACGTTCCTTCTTGTTCAATAGGATTTTGAGTAGCCAAAACCAAAAACGGCTGTTCCATTTCGTAGGTTTTTCCGTCGATCGTAATCTGGCGTTCTTCCATTACTTCAAACAAAGCTGCCTGTGTTTTTGCAGGTGCACGGTTAATTTCATCAATCAGAACAAAATTTGAAAAGACTGGTCCTGATTTAAACTCGAAATTATTGGTTTGATTGTTAAAAATCGAAGTTCCTAAAATATCCGAAGGCATTAAATCGGGCGTGAACTGTATGCGCGAAAAATCTGTTTGAACCGTTTTTGCTAGCAATTTAGCCGTTAACGTTTTTGCCAATCCGGGAACACCTTCGATTAAAACGTGTCCGTTTGAAATTAACGATACCAACAGTAAATCGATTAATTCTTCCTGACCCACAATTACTTTGTGCATTTCGGTTTTTATGGCTACAATTTGTTCTTTTAACTCGGTTAAAGGAATGCGGCTGTTGAATGATATTTCGTTATTTTCTTGATTTTCCATAGTTTATATGTAGTTTTTCTAACAATTGGTTAAACTGAATTAAATCGGCTTGCGAATATTTTGTATCGATATTAAAATTGGTTATGAAATTAATAAACTGATCGATATCTGCCGTATTCGCCAATGATTTTTGCTGTAATTTAGTTTTAAAATCTTGATTAAGATCCTGCGTAATAATTTTCCATTCGGTTCTAATAAAATACAGTGCAAACTTAATTTGCTTGTTTAAAAGTTGTGTATGGTTGTTCTCTTGATAATACAAATTCCCCACAGTTTCAATGTATTCCACCGTTGTATTTTTAACCGGATCTATCACAGGAACAATTCGTTGTTTACGTTTTCCGTAGAAAATTACGTAAAGCAGCAAACCAATGATTAACGTGTACCAAGCAAAACGCAGACTTTTATGTTTGAATATTACGTTTAAAATTGAATTATTGCTTTCGCGC
Organism: Paenimyroides ummariense; assembly: GCF_900115115.1. GTDB lineage: Bacteria > Bacteroidota > Bacteroidia > Flavobacteriales > Flavobacteriaceae > Flavobacterium > Flavobacterium ummariense. The sequence continues at coordinate 130,664 of NZ_FOVI01000004.1, read as the reverse complement.
TCGCCAATATTGTAGTTTTCATCGAACCAAACAACGTTTTCCTTTTTAATGAACGATACAAATTCTTCTGTAAAAATGCTCGATTTTGCTTCGTTATTTAAAATGTAAAAATTGGTCAGTAAAATAGGCGAGGAGCTTATGTAAACCGTTCCCTTACCAAATTTTGTGCTTATAAACGAAATGTTGTTGTTAAGCTTTGCAATTGCTGTATAATGCTCCGGATCTTTTACCGTAAAAATATTGTTGTATTCGTCTTTAATTTTCAGTGTGTCTGTTGAACTGCCTTTATTTACAAAATGTAAATTGTTGGTTTTAATATTGTGTAGATGAATCTTTAAAGTGTCTAAAATATAGCTGTTTCCATAGTAAAAATTTTCCGAAGCAATAACCAAATCGGCTCCGTTGCTTACTTTTTTTAATAGTTCTTGAACAGAAACATCGTCTAAACCAGATTTATTTTCAACAAACAGATAGGTTGTTTTGCTTTGTGGTGCTTGTTCGTTGTCTAAAAAATATTCGTACGGAGTGAATGATGTTTTTACTAATTTTTGATCTTTCAACAAATGCGGAAGTTCCTGATTAAAAACATACAAACCATACGGATCTTTACTTTGCGTATTAAAATTTCGATTCCAGTTTATTGGGTTTGGAAAGTACAATTGAATGAACATTACAACAAATGCAGCCAATAAAAAGTACACGAAATATTTTATGTATTCGGTTTTCATGATTCTTTATTAATTAATTGGATGAATTGTTGTTCGATTTTTTCAAAATCTTCAACTGAAATTTCGTGTAAACCGTACCAAACATTATCGTAAATGTAAGATATGTAGCTAAATGCCGTTTTATTTGCCGTATCGCTTATTTCTGCTACGTATTGTTTGGTTGTTTTGTTTGGTTCATACTCGATAAAATTATTTTGTGACCAGCTTTTTAATGTCCATAAATAATAATAACGAACCGCTTTACGCAAGTTATTTTCTTGTTTTGCCTGTTGCGTTAATAGCTTAAAATCGATAATATCAATGTTTTCTTCAATGAATTTTTCGTTGATAACCGTTTGTTCCTTTTTAGAAAATAGTTTGATAAATCCTTTTTTGTTCAGGTAATAAATCAAAAATCCGAAAGCTATTATCGCCAAGAAAACAAGAACAATGTTGATGATTTCATCTAAAATATACGAAGATTCGTTAGTATCTGTCTTAAACCAATCTAAAAAATTACGCCACCATTCACGTAGCCGAGCTAAAAAGCCGCTTTCTTTTTTTACGTTGTATTCAAATTCTGATGACGAATAGTTTTCTTTAAAATCGGCACGAAACTTTCGGTGTTTTAAATCCTCGTTATTCAACGGAACCAAAGCACTTGTTAGCGTATCGGTTGCAAGATTGGTTTCGGTAAATTCAACAACTTCAGCTGCCATTTGCTGTGGTTTTGATATAGTATCAAGCGGTTGACCAACTTGTGAAAAAGCCGATAAACTTAAAAATAAGGCAGCAAAAGCAAGAGTTTTATTCATGTTTTCCTATTTCATCAATAGATTGGCGCATTGAATTGTATTCTAATTTTTCGCGTTCAGAATAATAAACCAAACCGTTTTGTATCAACAACAAATGATTTAAAATCGTAGAAACCAAAATCGAAAAACAATAAATTATAACAATTATTACCATCATTATTGAAATGTTTGAAGAGAGATTGGCTGAATCTACATTTTGCGAGCTTTGCATTCCGAACACAAATCCAAAAATAGTTATCATGTAAGGAATCATGGTAACAATGGTACTTAATACCTGTACAATAATCAACATGCACAAACTTGCGCCTACAATATTCCAAAAGTTGTTGGTAATGGTGTAAAATGCATGTTTAAACGCAGCAAAAAAGTCTTGTTTTTTATCGATATAAAAATAAAGTGTAAGCGAATACCAGGTTATAAAAAACGGAACCAACAATATAATTATAAAAATTCCTATAATTACAAAACTTAATACAACAGCTATTGAAAAGGCTATAATTCCTACAATTATAAACGTAAGAAAGCTTAACAAACCAAAAAGTAGCAATCTGCCAAAATCGTTTTTAAAGAGTTCACGAATTGATTTTAACGATGGTTTTTCATTACCGTTTTTTCCTACCAAATGCATGTAATATACAGGGTACGAATAATTTAACATACCAAGATAAAGCGAAATAATAAAAAGGGCTAGAAAACCTATTCCTAACATTAAACCGTTTTCGCTTACAAAAGCATTATCAAAGGTATCGCCACCCATTGTTGTTCCTAAAGTTGTTGTTAAAACTCGGTAATAAAACGTACCGATCATAGACATAGAAACCATTAAAAGCAACAAGGCAATAAAAGCAAACTTTAGGTAATTTTTAAAATAGTTTTTTCCCTGAAATTTTATGAAAGTAAACGTGTCTGAAATATATTCGGCGAACCCGCGCAGTTTAAAAAGTTGAAACATATTATGAATTTTTAAGTGTTTTTTTGTGTACTAAATAAGGATAAATAAAATAGTAAAAAGTTATTAATCCCAACGTACTAATTATAATTAAATAGTTTAAAATATTAGGCATTTCTTTTGCGTAACGCGTAATGTATCCTTCGATCAATCCTGCAAAAATAGTAAAAGGCATGGTACTTATAAACAATTTAAAACTGTTTTTAAAACCAATTTTTAACGATTGCATGCGTGTGTACGTTCCGGGAAACAATATGCTTGCACCCAGAATGAAACCGGCACAAACTTCAATAACAATTGCCATTATTTCCATTGAACCATGTAACCAAATTCCACGGATACTTTCATTAAAAACGCCTTTCTCGTAAAAAAAGTATTGAAAGCTGCCCAACATAATGGCATTCTGAAACATGATATATAAAGTTCCCAACCCAAGAAAAACGCCATAAATGTAACATCGCATACCAACATACAAATTGTTAAGCGTTATTCCAAAGGCGCTTCCCCAGTTCGATCCGCCTTTATAAACCGCCATGGCATCGCCATTTGCAATATTGTCTAATGTTTTGTTTACATAGGCATCGCCTAATATCAAACGGACAAAACGTTCGTCGTAAGCAGCAGAAACTGCACCAATTGCTACAAAAACTATAAATAAAATAAGAGAGAAATATAAAACCTTTCGGTATTTGTAAGCGATCAACGGAACATCGTAAAAAAAGAAAGTACTCAACACATTTTTTTCGTACTTGTAATTGGTGTAAACCTTTTGGTGTACGGTACTTGCAAGGTTGTTAAGGTAAACGGTTAAATCGCTTTTTGGGAAATACGTTTGAGAAAAAGACAGATCGTTTGTAAGCTGAACATACATTTGAGACCAGTCATCGGCAGAAATTTTATTTTTTACGGTTAATTGTTGCTCAATATTTAACCATTTTTCTTTATTTTGTTTTATAAAAGCAATTTCCCTCATAACTGCTAAAATATAAATAATGACCGAAATAACGATAAACACAGCACAAAATGTTGCAATAAATTTTAAGGCAGCGTCTTTAGGCGAACGTATTTTAGCATTTGCTATTGATGAAGCCATAAAAATTGCCTACGCCATTGCCATTTTTTACCTGATGTTCGATTTTTTTAAAATTAAAATGAACGATAGGTGGGAAGAAGGCGTTTTGTCATTTGTAATCATGATTCCGTACATATTTTACACACTTTTTTTTGAAAGTTGGACCAACGGACAAACACCCGGTAAAATGGTATTTAAAATTCGGGTGGTAAAGATTGAAGGTTATCAGGCACGTTTTTCTGATTATTTCAGCAGATGGATTTGCCGTTTGGTTGATATTTTTATTATGTTAGGATTGCCCGCTATTTTAGGAATCATTTTTAGTAAGAAAAGTCAGCGATTGGGCGATATGGTGACCGATACAACCGTTATCAGTTTAAAATCGAACGTACGATTAAACCACCGTTTTTTAGATGATTTATCAAACGAATATGTGGTGAGTTTTCCAACCGTATTGCGATTATCTGACCACGATATGAACATCATTAAAAAAGCCTACAACACCGCAATTTTACAAAACGATACATTAATGATCGATAAACTTATTTCTAAAATTGAAGAAGTTACCACCATAAAAAATCAACACTTAAACCAGCATCAGTTTATACAAACCGTAATTAACGACTTTAATCATTTAACAAGCAAATAATGATTTTCTCTATTTTAGATATTTTAGGACTTATTGCGTTTGCAATTTCGGGTGCATTGGCAGGAATCGAAAAAAAACTGGACTTTTTTGGTGTATTTGTTATTGCCATGGTAACATCAATTGGTGGCGGTACATTGCGCGATCTGCTTATAGGCAACACACCGGTTTTTTGGCTGCTTAACCTGCAAACTTTTTATATTGTAACAGCAGCAACAATTCTCTCTATAATATTCAGGCAATATTTAAGTTTTTTAAGAACATCACTTTTTTTGTTTGATACCATTGGTATCGGTATTTTTACGATTATTGGTATCGAAAAAGGATTGTCGATTAATTTTAGTCCTATCGTTTGTATTCTTTTAGGAACCGTAACGGCGTGTTTTGGTGGAGTTGCGCGCGATATTCTTTGTAACGAAATTCCGGTAATTTTTAGAAAGGAAATTTATGCTACCGCTTGTTTAATGGGCGGATTTATGTTTTTTGGTTTGAAGTTACTACATGTAAACGACGATGTAATTTATGTTGGAACCGCCGGAACCATTATTTTAATTCGAATTTTAGCGGTTCGTTATAATTGGTCGTTCCCAAAAATTGAGATTAAATAAATTCATAATGAACAAACGCTGTATTGAATATATTAACAGATCGTCACTTCGAGTAAAATTTCTGTAACGAAGTGGAAGGAATTTTGTATCGAGAAGTCTTTTTATGTAGTTCTCGATACAATTTTTCTCCGTTTCACTACGAAAAACCACTCGAACTGACGTGAAAATTTAATATGTTTTAATTACACACAACGGGTAATATTTAAATAAAAAACGCTCTTAATTAAGAGCGTTTCTGTTTGGGTTTATCTGGTTTAAAATCCAGTCTAATTCTGGGTCTTTATCGTTTAAAAAATCATCGATTGTTGGTTTTATGTACGTATCGGGCATTACACCGTAACCTTCTTTTTCGGTTTGTTCATGTGGTTTTATGGTCATTAAACCAACGCGCACAACTAATTTACTGTTTGGTAATTTCACATTAGGCATAATTCCGGCAACAGTTCCGTTGAACGTTCCACCGGTTTCATCGCCTACAAAAATGGCACGGTTTCTACCTTTTAAGTGCGATGAAATAATGGCTGCCGCAGAAAACGTCATTCCATCGGTAATTACATAGATATTGTTTTTGTAGTTCAAAGGTTTTGGTTCTGCTATTTTAGACGATTTAATTGGAACCTGTAACTCACCTGCTTCATTTCTACTAGCTCTTAATCCCCGGATTGTTGAAAAAATAGAAATAAAAGGTGTACCTAAAATTTTACTTGCAACGCTTTTACCTCTGTATAAATTTAGAAATGTAGCACGATTTGTAATAGTTGCAGGCTTTATAAATACAAAAGTGGTATCGTTTAAATATTGCGCCAGCTTGTGAATTTCGTTCAATCGTCCACCCGGATTTCCACGTAAATCTATGATTAAATTCTGTACATTGTGTTTGTTTAATTCGGCAAAAATGGTATCATATACTTTTATTCGTCCTTTACTAAAATCTCTGATTTTTAATACCGCAACCGTACTATCTTGCGCAACAGGATACGTTATTTGTTTAGAAAACGTTTTGGTTTTACTATCGTAACCAAACCATTCGTTTTTATAATATTTTTGACCAGCTAATTTTTTTAAAGCCTTCTTTTTAATTTTTTGTTCTTCTTTTGATAGTTTTGGTAACGTATCTGTCTGAACAATTTTAGTATCTTTTAACGTATCATTTTTCTTGTCAGCAAGTGCTTTTTTTGCAAGCGCTTTTCTTTCTTTTTTCGATTTTTCAAATGTTCTCTTTGCAGTGTAATAGAAAGCAGTATCGGCACAAACCACATTCATTTTAATACTGTCAACAAAACCTAATTCGTTAATGTAAAACGAATTTACTCTACGTGCAAAAAATTTAGGAATTGCCGTTTGGTTGTATCCGTCTGATGTAAATGTTTTTCGGTATTTCGTAAAAAGATCTGCAGGTTTTACTCCGTTAATATCAATAATTTCTGTACCTGTTTGCAGAATGGTATCTGTTTTAGAATTATTTCTTTTAATAAAAAGTCTGTCGTTCAAATACTCATATTCAAAATTCGATAATGGATCAACTGAACCTTTGTATTTCTTTTTTAATGAATCTGCCGATGTTAGTCTAAGCATCCCCATACTCATGTGTCCCTGATGAACCGATGCAACAACTGGACTAATTTTCATGAAGAATTCATTCGGCGTTAAAGGTTCGTTCAAAGTATTCGATAAACTGTCGAATTTTTTATTCAGATCTTCTTTTGAAATGTACCAGTACAAATCGGGATGCATGTTCGTGATTCTCTTTTGAACGTACGAAACATCTTTCTTTAATTTTTTCGCATCAATTTTTGTATGATAGCGTTTGTTGTGTTTATCGTGACTTGCACATGAAAGTACAAACAACGAAAGTAGTGCTAAAATTGATTTTTTCATGTTTTATTATGTCTAAAAAAAAGCGACTTTCGTCGCCTGATTAATCGTTAATCTGTATAAAAGGATAGTTTCCTAATCGTGGAGCCAATTCTTTAGTTTTATAAGCCATTTGCGAATTATGGTTGTTGAAGCAGACGATGGTTATAGTGTCTTGGCGCAACGTTACATACGATGTTCTGTTGCCACGCCACCAACCGTTATGAAAGGTATACAAATTGCCGCCATCTTCTTTAGGTTCAACCATACGTATCGCCAAACCGTAATTATTTGCACCCGATTTTTCATACGAATAACCTTTGTACATTTCGGCTTTTAACTTTTTACTTATAAAATTATCAGAATACAACGCCTTGTCTAACTTAAGCATATCGCGCGCCGTTGTATAGATATTTTTATCGCCGTACGTTCCATCCAAATAATCCCAATGCATTTTTTGATTGTTTGCGTGGTACGATTGCGTTAGTTTGTCTTTATTTTCTAAGTTATCTAAAACAAAAGTGTTGTGCATTTTTAAAGGCTCTAACATTAACTCTTTCATAGCATTTTGAAACGATTTTTGTGTAACTTGTTCCACAATCAACGCCAAAATAACATAATTGGTGTTAGAGTAGGTAAAGCGAGTATTCGGTTTAAAATCTAACTTAATGCCTTTGGTTTCTAACAAATTCAACACATCTTTATTGGTCAGTGTTTTCTTGGTATCCCAAACTCCGGGTTTGGCTGTAAAATTTCCATAATAAGGCAATCCAGATCTGTGATTTAAAAGTAATCGTACCGTAATATCATCAAAAGGAAATCCGGTTAAAATGGTATTTACTTTTTGATCTAAAGATATTTTTCCTTGATTAACCAAACGCAGAATAGTTACACCTGTAAAAACTTTCCCGACAGATGCAACGTGCATTGGGGTAGAATCGTTAATTTTTTCTTTGTTTTGATAATTGGCATAGCCCTGATAATCTTCAAAGATTATTTCACCGTTTTTCGCTACTAAAAATTGTCCCCAAAAACCTCCTCTGTTAATTCTATTATGATAAAAGGTTTCAACAATCTCTCGGGTTTCTAATTTATATTTTGGAGTTACTGGGTTAAATTTTACATCAAAAGTATCGTCGTTATTTTTAATTAATTGATCTTGTTTTTTATAAAGTTCACTTCTCTTTTTTATGACTTGAGCAATATCGAAATTTTTATCGCAAGAAGTACTTAAGCCACCAATAAGAAGTAGGGGAAATATTATTTTTTTCATTATTTAGAATTCGGTATAAGTAGCAAATATAAACGATTTGCTTATTTTTAAAAACACCTTGTTGCGTTAAAATTATAAAAAGTAAAATGTATCTTTGGTGTAGGTTATAAAATTTTAAAGAATGAACGAAATTAATTGGCAAACAGCCATAGAGTTTGAAGATATAACGTATAAAAAGTGTAATGGCGTTGCCCGTATTGCATTTAATAGACCAGAGGTTAGAAATGCTTTCCGCCCTAAAACTACTTCTGAATTATTGCGTGCATTTAGCGATGCTCATGAAGATACATCTATCGGAGTAATTCTTTTATCGTCTGAAGGGCCTTCGCCAAAAGACGGAGTGTATTCTTTTTGCAGTGGAGGCGATCAAAAAGCACGTGGTTATCAAGGTTACGTGGGCGAAGATGGGTATCATCGCTTAAATATTTTAGAAGTTCAACGATTAATTCGCTTTACGCCTAAAGCAGTTATCGCGGTTGTAAATGGTTGGGCTGTTGGTGGCGGACATTCGTTACACGTTGTTTGCGATTTAACGTTAGCAAGTAAAGAACACGCTATTTTTAAACAGACCGATGCCGATGTTACAAGTTTCGACGGTGGTTACGGATCGGCTTATTTGGCGAAAATGGTAGGGCAGAAAAAGGCACGAGAAATTTTCTTTTTAGGTAGAAATTACTCAGCTCAAGACGCTTATGATATGGGAATGGTTAATGCTGTGATTCCGCATGACGAATTGGAGCAAACAGCTTACGATTGGGCTCAGGAGATTTTAGAAAAATCACCTATATCGATAAAAATGTTGAAATTCGCTATGAATTTAACCGACGATGGTATGGTTGGTCAGCAGGTTTTTGCCGGTGAAGCTACTCGTTTGGCTTATATGAGTGATGAAGCGATTGAAGGTAGAAATGCCTTTTTAGAAAAACGCAAACCTAATTTCGAAAAGAAATATATTCCTTAATAAATTTCTTGGAGTATTAAAATTTTAAGAAGTAATGGAAACAAAACTCTGTTACTTCTTTTTTCATTCTGCAAAATCATTGTCAAAAATAAAGACTTCACCGTCTTTCAAAACTTTAAAAAGCCATTTGTTTTTAATACAATGTTCTACTTCTTTTTCAATTAGTTCAGATTTTTCATGATTTGATCTGTAATGAGGTAGCAAAGCATAATTAAAAACTCCTAAACCTTCATAAATAGCAGTGTTAATTTCTTTATAAGGAAAGTTTTTAGAATCATCAACTTGATCAATATATTTAAGTGAATCGCACAAAATACAAATTCCGGCACTGTAGCCGCCCCAAAAGAAATCTTTTCGCCTTAATAAATCTTTAAAAAGAATATCAAAACCGCTCAACTTCATTGCTTGCCGAAGCACAAAAGTATTTCCGCCACAAACCCAAATGCCATCTAATTCGTCTAATTTTTTCTTTAATAATTCTTCTTTTCCAAAATAATCCTTCAAATCTAAATGTTCACATTTAAAACCTAAATTTTCAAGAAAAAGCATCTCTTCATTCAATGATTTTTGTCTATTATATTCGTTGACACCCAACCAATCGCGTGAATTATTTATATGACCAATTTTTGCTCTTTGTGGAAGCATTTTTGAGAGTTCATTACAATGATTTCCGAATTTGTAAGAAGAAAGGTAGAATTTCATTAAACTTAAGTTGCAATTTAATCAGATCTATTTTTTTATAAACTTATAGGTTTTTGATGCATTATTAGCGGTAAAGTGAAGCATATACATACCACTTACGTAGTTTGAAACATTTATTTTAATTTGATTTTTATTTTGATCGATCAATTTGCCTGATAGATCATATATTTTGTAAGAAGTTTCGGTTAAATTAGTTTCGATATTCAAAAAGTCATTCGTGTAAGTAGGATACACTTTTGTATCATTAAAAATAGTTTCATTGACATTTAAAGCATTCCATTTATTTTCTGCTGCCGGTCCGTTCCAAATTTTTGTTGCTAAATAGGGATTGTCTATAAACGGATTTCGGTTTCCTTGTGCAGCGTAAATTTTTTCATTTCGATTGATTTCGTGTGTTGAAACCGGATCTTCTGCATTCCACTGTAAAAAAATGTTCGGCATATCGCCATTAAAAGAAAAAGAAGTAGATCCATAACCAACATTCACTGGCTGGCATTGGTTGCCGTAACGAACATACATGTACATAACCATTCGGGCAACATCGCCTTTCCAATTATCGCCCGGATAAAAATATTCTGATCCGTTTTGCTGAATTACACGTGAATAAGTAATGTAGGTTGTAGGATTTGCTATAAATTTAAAATTACTTCTTAAACTGTTTCGGTCGTAATCTACGGCACGTAAATGGTGTGCATCAGAACCTGGACCTTCAAATCCCAAGTTGGGTGTACCTTTTGATCTTGGAAAAACATGTTCGCGTACCCATTTATCTTCACAGTTTGATGAATGACAACTGGCGTTTCTATCTCGAGTTAAATCGTTGTTTTTTACTAAATCGGTATCGTTCCAACCATATAAAAGCAACACTTTATTTGAATTGTTTGGATCAACATCGGCTTGCTTTAAAACATTCCAAACATCGGGTGTATAAATTAACTGGTAGGTGTGTGTTGTTGTTAATAAGGTAGTCAGCTCATTTTTTAAGGCATCGCCCTGCAAATTTAAGTCAACAATTTGGTAATAAGTTGGTATTTGCGCATTTGCTGCCGAAAACAGTAAACAAACAATTATTTGTAAAAAATTTTTCATGGGTAAAAATAAGTACAAAAGTACTAATATTCTATAAGATGGAAATGTTTTGTGAAAACAATTCAGATGTTGGGTTTAGTTTTTATATTTTTGAAAAAAAATAAACATGAAATACGTTTTACTTTTTCTTTTTTTAGGATTTTTTAATGCAAATGCCCAAAGTTATTTAGATTATTATTTTAAAGCGAACAACATTAACGGCGCCATTGTTATTTACAACGAGAATAAAGACGAATGGATTTTTAGTACCGAAATGGAACCTTTTAGTAACACACCGGCAGCAGCTCATTTTCATTTATGGCAGGCGTTGGTTGGTTTAGATGAAAAGGTTTTTAAGATTGATGTTAAGGAAAAATTGATGTGGGATGGTGTTAAAAGATCTTTTTTTGATGAAAGAAAACCTGAATGGAATGCCGATACCAATTTAATTGATGCCATAAAAAATAAAAACGATTGGTATTTTGACCGATTGCAGAATTATCTTCCACAAGAAAGTTATGCGACTAATATTAAAAAATCGACGTTCTTTAAAGATATAAAAAATAACGATTTACAATATTTTTGGAATTATGCTGCGTTGACAAACCCAAATTCTATGATTTTGTTTTTAAAAGAATTGAAAGAAGGTAAACTGCCTTTCAACAAACAAAGTCAGCAGTTTGTTTACAACCAACTTTTAATAGATGAAAAACTGGCAATACACACCGCAACCACAAATTATTTAGGTAAAAGAATTGATTGGACAGTGGGAGTTTATTTAAAACAAAGTAAACCAATTTATTTTTCGTTAAGAACCTATACCTCTTTAGAAGAAAGTAAATTAGAAGATTACGAGAAAAGAAAGAACTTAATTATATCACAGATTTTTGATGTGTTGAATTATTAAAACAAAAAACCCGAAGCTTTAAACTTCGGGATTTTTTTTATTTTTTTTATTTTAATATTATCGTTGGTTTTGCATTTGCTCAATCCATTGTTGTTGCATTTCTTGGATACCATCTAAACCGTACATAGCAAATAAAACAATGTTAGCTATTAAGTAAATTACACTTAAAATTAATCCAATAATACATAGAATTCTACCTGTATTTAAATTAGAATAATTATTATAAGCACTGGGGTTTTGTTGGTATAAAGCCATATCTTTTTTAGCTAAAACCATTCCAATAATACCGCAAATTAAACCAACGATACCATAACAACAACATCCTAATATAGAAAGAATTCCTAACACTAATACAGCAGTTGCGTTTGGTAAATTGCTGGTCATAAAATTACCATTTCCGTTGTTAAAGTTAGAATTCTGGTAGTTTTGTTGTTCATTTGAGTTTTGATAATTTTCCATAGATTTTTTTTAAATGTTAAAATTTATATGTTTGTAAATATAAGCAAATACCGTAATAACTGCATTTAGTATCGCTAAAAAAATAATTATTTTATGATATTTTCTCTTTTTATCAACAAAATGCAAAAAAATAAATGCAAATAAAAGAATAGTGGTATAAATTGCGGGAAACATTTTAAAAGCGTCAACAAAATTTCCTTGCGATACCATATAAGCCGCACGCTGTGTACCACAACCCATACATTCAACTCCAAAAAGTTTTTTGTTCATGCACGGTAACATGTATTCTTCCATAGTTCAAATTTTTTACCGAATGTATAAATTTATTAATTTTGAAAAAAATATAAAATGAAATTTCTTATATATATTGCTGTATTTGGTTTAATGTTTTGGGCGTTGGTTGAACAAACCAAATCGCAACCAAATATTTATATTCAAATAGTAGCGGTGCTTGTTTTTTTCTTTTTAATGATGTATTTAATGAATAAAACGCCAAGTAATTCCAATAAAGATAATAACGAACAAAACAATGAACAAGGAAATTAACATAGGAACTTTTGTTGAAGTTTTAGACGAAGATTTTAAAGGTAAAGTAGTTAAACTAATGGGAGATGAGGCTGTTATTTTAACAAACGATGGTTTTGAACTGATGTATCCTATTAAACAGCTGATTTTAATTGGCGATGATTCAATTATAAAACAAGGATCAAGTTACGGAGCAATAGAATCGGCAAAGACACAAAAAGTCACAGTAAATCATCATAAAGTAAATACCGAAAAAAAATCAAAGAAAGACGAAATTGTATTAGAAGTTGATCTTCATATCGAAAAATTGGTTAAGAATTTTAAACACATGAACAATTTTGATATTTTAAACATTCAGGTTGATACTGCGCGTGGACAATTAGAATTTGCCATTAAAAACCGAATTCCAAAACTTGTTTTTATACACGGAATGGGCGAGGGCGTTTTAAAATCGGAATTGGAATATTTATTAGGCAGGTATCCTGAAATTTCTTTTCAAGATGCCAACTACCGCAAATATGGTTTAGGTGCAACAGAAGTATATATAAAACAAAATCCGAATAATTAAATTCGGATTTGTTGTTTTAATTAAAGGTTATAAGCTCCTAAATTTCGATCTGATATAGTAAACGTAGTTTCATCATTTTTAAACTGGGCTTGTATCAACTTTAAACTATGTCTGTAACCCGTTACTGTACCTGCGGTATTTGTAACTGCAGTGGTTTCTATCTGCAAAGATCCGTTGGTTACCTCCCAAGTTTCTTTTATTGGTTTGTTTGGTAGCTCACATGCAGTATCCGTTGTAAAAGGCTCTTTAAAAATTAAATAACTTAATAAGTTAGCTTCATTTAAAGTTATTGTTTGGACTTGGTTGCTTGTTGGAAAAACAAAATCTTCGGGTAATTGTATCTGAATAATTTCTGTACTTGTTTTTCCTACTAATCCATTTTCACAAATATCAAAACCATTTGTAATGTTAAAGTTCATTTTACTGCTGTCGTAAATATAAGAACCATACGGAAGGGTAGCATATTTAATCTCAGACGTACCGTTTGAAAGCGTAATGTTTTCGAAATTAATAGTGTACGTATAGTTTACATTTACAGCCGTTTCGGTAACAACAGGTGTAATTATTCTTGTGTAAAATATTCTTCCACCTGGCGATGAGGTGTATTCCGATGTAACTTTTGGGTTTGCCGGTGCCAACAAAGAACAAATTGCATTTGCTGCTATAGGTGCATCGTACGTACGGTAATAAATTTTTGTAGTAGGTGAAGTTGCTAATTCTTGTTTGGTGTTTAAAGGAGCCGCTGGATTTAACATAGAGCCAGAAATACTGTCTCGCGTATCAGAAAAATCAACCAACAACAATTCGGTATCGTTAATTTTAAAATACAATTGATTATCCGGACATTTCTGAATTTGTTTTCCGTCAAAATTCAATTTTTCAAAAACCAAATCGCCGTCATCACAAGCCGTTAAACTTGTGGCTATCAATAACAAGCCAACTATTTTTTTCATAGGATACAAACTTTGCTACAAAAATAACTTTTTTATAACCAAAATAGTTGATATTGCTTCAAATTTTTATATTTGATATTTAATTCCATTTTGTATGAATCATACTGTAAAAACCAATTATCCGGCGTTATATACCTTAATTGTAGTCTTCTTTTTTTGGGGATTTATAGCTGCAGGAAACAATATTTTTATTCCTTTTTGTAAAGATTATTTCCATTTAGACCAGTTTCAGTCGCAATTAATTGATTTTGCTTTTTACACAGCCTATTACATTGGCGCATTGATTTTGTTTGCGTTGAGTAATGTTAAAGGAAAAGATTTGGTTACCTATTGGGGATACAAACGCAGTATTGTGTACGGTTTGTTGTTTTCTACAGTTGGTGCTGCGGCTATGATTTTAGCGGTTGAAGCCAATGTATATTACGGAATGTTGCTTGGATTTTTTGCCGTTGCTTTAGGATTTTCATTACAACAAACAGCAGCAAATCCGTTTGCTATTTTATTAGGTGATGAAAAAACCGGAGCAAGCCGAGTAAATTTGGGCGGTGGAATTAATTCGTTAGGTACAACAATTGGTCCGTTGGTAGTTGCTTTTGCTTTGTTTGGAACTACTGCAGCTGTAAGTGATAACCAGATAAAGTCACTTAGTTTAGATAAAGTGGTATTGCTGTACGTTTGTGTGGGCTTATTGTTTGTTGGCGCTGCGGCATTGTTCTATTTTTCTAAAAGATTACCTGAAGGAAAAAGCATCGAACCCATAGAAAAAGCTCCCAAAGCATTAAATATATTGGTGTTAATGACCGTTTTGTTAATGATCTGTTTCAGTTTTGTTTTTTCTACTTATAGAGAAACGACAGAAATAGTGAACAAAATTGAAATTGAAAATACTCGTGTTATGTGGCTTTCCGTTGCTTTTGCTGTTATCTTAGGCGGATTGCTTTTTGCGTATAATAGTGCAAAAGCAAAACCAGAAGGTTGGGGAGCGATGAAATATCCGCAATTAGTATTGGGAATGCTGGCAATATTCATGTACGTTGGAGTAGAAGTGGGAATTGGAAGTAACTTGGGCGAACTATTAAAATCGGAAGAATTTGGCGGATTAACTTCTTCACAAATCGCACCTTACATTTCTATGTATTGGGGTAGTATGATGATTGGTCGTTGGGCTGGAGCTGTTAGTGCATTTAATCTTTCAAGAAACAAACAACTGCTTTTAACCATCATTCTTCCAATAATTGCATTCGGAATTATCATAACAGCAAATATTTTAATGGAATACGATATGCAGTATTTCTATGCGTTTATCGGTTGCGTAATTCTGCAAATTGCTTTAATAATTCTAACCAAAAATACACCTGCCAAAACATTATTGGTTTTTAGTTTGTTTGGAATTATCGCCTTAATTGTTGGTTTAAATACTACAGGAAAAACGGCAATTTATGCCTTTTTATGCGGTGGATTGGCGTGCAGCATTATGTGGCCGGCAATTTATAATTTAAGTTTAATGGGCTTAGGAAAATACACCGCACAAGGATCTGCATTTTTAGTTATGATGATTTTAGGTGGAGGAATTATTCCGCCAATTCAAGGAAAAATTGCAGATATTATTGGTATTCATTCATCGTATATCGTATCGTTGGTATGTTTTATTTATCTATTGATTTTTGCTTTTGTGGTGATAAGAATTTTAAAAAAGCAGAATATTGTAATTGAATAATAAAATTTATGAAAAAAATTTATTTAGTTGTTTTAGTAGTATTGTCGGGCATAAATACATTCGCTCAAGATACAAAAGGAAAAACATTTTTGACTTTTGATTTGGCTCCGTTAGCTGTACCTCCAAGCAGAATTTCAATCGGAGTTTCGCATCAAATCACAGAAAATGTATTTGTTGGTGCCGAAGTTGGTAAATCTTTTTCTGAATCATGGGGAAGAGTTAATGAAAAAACCGAAAATTATAATTTGTTTCAATACAGATTAGAATTAGGTTATATTTTAACACCTGAAAAAAAGTATGTTCATCATTATCTTTCTGCTGATTTTATCGGTGTAAATCATAAAGAAACATTGTTCGATAGCAGTTATATTGTAAACAATAATCAAGAAAACGAACAAAGATATACCTACAGTAGAATTGATTATCACAGAACAAAGTATGCGTTTAACTTTAATTACGGAATGCGGATCTTTTTTGGTCATTCCAGAAAATTAGGTGTAGATCCAAAGATTGGATTAGGTGTTAACAATGTAAAAGTCGATTTTTCTAACGCACGAAATTTAAAAGAAGCCGATAGAGAGCGAGATATTTTTGGTTTCTCGGGGCGTTATAGTCTAGCAGGTAAAGAATCTACAGTGAATATAAATTTCCAAATTAGATTTTTCTTTAATTTTTAAAATAGAAATATTTGTTTATAAATCGCATTGTAAATTAACAATGCGATTGTTTTTTGTACCCAAAACTAAACTACATTTGCGTTTTTATTTGTGCAATGCAAAATTTTAAATATTACATAAGTGCTTTTATAGCGTTTATGTTGTGGGGTTTTTTCAGTTTGGCTTTAAAACCTATTTCTTACGTACCGTCATTCGATATTTTGTTTTACAGAATTTCCTTTTCGGCAATTATCATTATTTGTTTTACATTGTTTTTCAGACGAAAAATTTTTCTGAAAGATATTGATACTTTTAAAAATCTACCGCAAAAAGAAAAACGAAAAGGATTGTACTTAACATTAACAGGTGGTATTTTATTAGGCATCAACTGGTTTTTGTTTATTTACGTGGTTAATCAAATCAATGTGCAATCGGCATCTTTTGCCTATTTGGTCTGTCCAATTATTACTACATTTCTGGCTAATATCATACTAAAAGAAAAACTACAAAAAGTACAATGGATTGCCATTTTAATCAGTTTTATAGGTTGTTTAATTTGCTTTATTAGTAATTCTAACAATCTGTTTTTTGCTTTGGTAGTTGCCTTTACGTATGCTTTTTACTTGATTTCACAGCGATCGAACATCTATTTTGATAAATTAAACATATTAACAGTTCAAATTATACTCATATTTATTTTATCACTGCCTTATTATTTTGTAAATGGTTTTAGTATACCAGAAAATCCTTCTTTTTATATATACATATTTGCAATAGCCACCTTGTTTACGTTGGTACCTTTATACATGAATTTGTATGCGTTGAAAGGAGCTCCGGCATCAAATGTGGGTGTTATGTTGTATATAAATCCGCTAATTGCGTTTATGCTGGCAATCTTTTATTATAAAGAAGATATAAATACTTTACAATTTGTATCATATTTCTTAATTTTGCTATCGGTTTTTATTTTTAACTACCGCATTTTAACTAATCTAACAAAGAAAATTATAAAATAAATGAACCAAATATATCTTGATAATGCCGCTACCACATCTGTTCGACCAGAAGTAGTGCAAGAGATGATAAAAATTTTAACGAACGATTTCGGAAATCCGTCATCAACCTATTCAATTGGTCGTCACACAAAGGCATTGATCGAAGCATCTCGTAAAACAATTGCCAAACAGTTTAATGTGACGGCAAGCGAGATTATTTTTACATCGTGCGGAACCGAAGGTAATAACTGGATTATTCGTTCATCGGTACGCGATTTGGGTATAAAAAGAATCATTACAACCCGAATGGAGCACCATTGTACCTTGTATTCTATCAAAGAAATGGAGAAAGAATACGGTACAAAAATCGATTATGTGAATGTTTTACCAAACAGCGAAATAGATTTTAACCATTTAGAAGAGTTGTTGAAAGATTCGCAGCCTACTTTGATCAGTTTGATGCATGTGAACAACGAAGTTGGAACGGTTTTAGATTTGAAAAAAGTAGCCGATTTGGCTCAGCAATACAATGCATTGTTTCATTCAGATACGGTTCAATCTGTAGGAAAAGTTGAAATTCCCTTAGATGAAATTCCTGTCGATTTTATAGTAGCTTCGGCACATAAATTTCACGGACCAAAAGGAGCAGGATTTGTTTTTATCCGCAAGAAAAATGTGTTGAAACCATTAATCGTTGGAGGCGAACAAGAAAAAGGAATGCGTGCAGGTACCGAAGCGCCTCATCAGGTTGTTGGTATGGCGAAAGCGTTGGAATTATCATATCAAGATTTAAATAAGGATCGTACAAAAATCACCGAATTACGTGATTATTGCAAAGCAAAATTACAAGAAAACTTTGCTGATGTTAAGTTCAACGGAAACGGATCAACTTTTTACAACGTATTAAACATTCGTTTACCATTTTCGCCAGAGAAAGCTGCCATGATGTTGTTTCAGTTAGATATGAAAGGAATTGCCGTTTCACGCGGAAGTGCCTGTCAATCGGGAAGTCAAAAACCATCGCATGTTTTAGCTGAATTTTTAGACGAAGTTGAAATTAAAAAACCGAGTTTACGTTTATCGTTCGGTCATGAAAACAACAAAGAAGAAATTGATTATTTGATCGATGTTTTAAAAGGGATATAAAAAAGCCTCAGAAAAATCTGAGGCTTTTGCTTTTAAACAAAAAAGCCAAAAGCAATTCCTATAATTATTGATAATAGCTTAGCTAAATTAAATTTGTGTCCTTCGCTGCTTTCAAATATTATGGTTGATGAAATATGAAATAAAATACCTATCACAAACGCCGAAATCGGCACATAATAATCAATTAAGAATGATAAGTTTGCTGATAAATAAGTTCCAAGCGGAGTCATCAATGCAAAGACGATCATAAACATAAAAACGAATTTCTTGTTTAATTCTGCCTGTAAAAAGAACAACGTTAATATAATCGCGATTGGGAAATGATGTATGGCTATTGCCCATGCTAAATGCGTGTGCTGACTAACAGGCATTCCTTCAAATAATGCGTGTAAACATAAACTTGCGAACAAAAGCCAAGGCATCGACGTCATTTTTTCGTGTACATGAACATGGCCGTGTTCTGCACCTTTAGAGAAATATTCTAAAATAATCTGAAAAACAATTCCTAACATAATAAACAACCCGATTTGCTTCATGGCATCGTGGTCGTGATTGTGCTGATTTGAATTTGTTGTTTCGGTATGATTGCGATTGTCGTGACTTGCATGATCATGAGTATAATCGTGATGTTCGTGTGACTGATTATGTGAACTATAATCCATCTCAACAATTGATGTTGTTTCTACATGGTTTCCCTCAATAACATACGCATAAACTTCGGGTAACAAATGCGAAACCGTCATTGTTAACAAAAAAGAACCGCTGAAAGCCAACAGCAGTTTTATGGTTTTCTTTTTGGCTGGTTTTACAATGATCGCTAAAAAATATCCTAATACAACAGCTAAAAAAGGTAATAAATATGTTTCCATTATTTAAAGATCATTATTAAACGGTCTGATTCTTTTTTATAAAATTTATGTAATCTGTAATCGCCAAAAGTATCCAACAAATAAATTCCGGCTTCTTCCATTAATGATTCAAAATCTTCTAAAGTCAATGCTTTTACTTTTTCGGTAAAATCAAAATGTTCGCCTTCAAAATCAAAAACAATATTCTTTAAAATATAACCATTTTCAATCCATCTTTTAATAGTAAAAACAATACCGTCAACTTCTTTGGTTTCTTCTGATTTTAAATTTTCGGTCACTTTTTCAACATTCATAAAATCTAGAACGGCGAAACCAAAATCGTTCAAACTATTTTTTATTGCTTTCAAAGCTGTTAAATTGTCTTCGTTGTTTTCAAAATATCCAAAACTTGTAAACAGGTTAAAAATAGCATCAAATTTCTCGTTAAAGGGTTCGCGCATATCTTTCACTTGAAAATGCAACGTATCATTTTCAGATTTTTTCGCAAAAGCAATACTGTTTTCAGATAAATCGGCACCTACAACATTGTATCCCAACTTATTCAAATAGATAGAATGTCTGCCACGCCCGCAAGCCAAATCAAGCACTTTTGCATTTTCGGGCAAATTCAAATATTCGGTAATATTATCAATAAACAATTGGGCTTCGGCATAATCACGATCTTTGTATAAAATGTGATAAAAAGGCGTATCAAACCAATTATTGCTGTATGTTTTTTTAGATTCTTGCATTTTAGAAATTTTGTGAACGCAAAAATAAGCTATTTTTGTAGAATTAAATAAATTTATCGTTCCCGACGGAAAGGAATTGAATATGGAAAACTTTAAAATGGTAGCTAAAACCTTCTTTGGTTTTGAAGAGATTTTAGCAAACGAATTGATTAAATTAGGTGCACAACGTGTTGAACAAGGCACAAGAATGGTTAGTTTTTATGGTGATCAGGGCTTTATGTACAAGGCAAATTTGGCTTTGCGTACGGCTTTAAAAATTTTAAAACCAATAAAACAATTCAAGGTTTTTAACGAAACCAGCTTGTATAACGGCGTTCAAAGTATTGATTGGAGCGAGTTTTTAAGCGTTAATAAATCGTTTTTGATTGATGCTACCATATTTTCTGATAATTTTAATCATTCGCAATTTGTCGCTTTAAAAAGTAAAGATGCCATTGTAGATCAGTTTAAGAAGAAGTTTGACGACCGACCGAATATTGATAAAGACCATCCGGATTTACGCATTAACATTCATATTCAGAACGAGGTTTGTACGGTTTCGTTAGATACATCGGGTGCATCGCTTCATCATCGCGGTTATCGTACAGCAACAAACATTGCGCCGATTAACGAGGTTTTGGCTGCCGGAATTTTAATTTTGAGCGGTTGGACAGGGCAATCAAACTTTTTGGATCCTATGTGCGGATCTGGAACTTTTTTGGTTGAAGCAGCTATGATTGCTTGTAACATTCCACCAAATATCAACAGAAAAGAATTTGCTTTTGAAAAATGGAAAGATTGGGATGCCGATTTGTTTGAAAAAGTAGAAGAATCGTTACTTAAAAAAATTACCGATTTTCATTTTGATATTTTTGGTTACGATAAAGCGCCGTCTGCAGTTGCAAAAGCAAAAGACAATGCCAGAAATGCCAATTTAAACGAATACATAAAAATTGAACAAAAAAACTTTTTTGAAACAGAAAAAGAAGTTCAAGGTCCGTTACACATGGTTTTTAATCCACCGTATGGCGAACGTTTAGATATTGATTTAGAGCGTTTTTACCGTGAAATTGGCGATACATTAAAGCAAAGTTATCCGGGAACAAATTCATGGTTTATTACAGGAAATGTTGAAGCGTTAAAATTTGTAGGCTTAAAACCATCGAGAAAAATTAAGTTGTTTAACGGTAAATTAGAATCGCGTTTGGTGAAATACGAAATGTACGAAGGCAGCAAACGAACCAAATTTCAAAACAGATCAAACAATGAATAAAGCAACCAAGATATTACTAATCCAGTTTATGTGCTTTGCAGGTATATTTTTAGCAGCCCGTTTTTTAATTGTTCATTTTGCCTTACTTACCGGTTTATGGATACCGATTGTAAGCGGAATTGCAGCAATTGTTTTGGCTCCGCAATTTAAAGTTTTTAAGATTGATGGTAAAGACACGGTTTTTATAGCCTGGCTTTTTAGCAAAAATGGAAAACCTGTTAATTGGTTGTAGCTTCCGCATAAAGTAGTTTATTTAGCCTCCTTTCTGAATCATTGAATGAATATTAAATTTCATTTTCTGACTTATTTTTCTTATTTTAGCAAAAATCGATATAATTTAAGATATAGAGAAAGGACTAAACTACACATTTTATGCTTTTACCGATCATTGTAACCTTTTTGTTAGCCTTTTTGATGTTGCTTTTAAAGCCGCAAAAAATTTTAAGGTTGTTTAAATTTGTATGTGTTGTTCCACTTCTATTATTCCTTTACTTAATAACCTATTTACCTGCTGTTTATCAGGGAACTAAATCAATTTTATTTAAAAATGAATGGATTCCTTCTTTAGGAATTTCGTTAGACTTTAAGATCGATGGCCTTTCTATGCTTTTCGGATTAATGATTACCGGTATTGGTACATTAATTTATCTGTATGCTGCGGAATATTTGAAAAGGGATGAGAACATTCACCGATTTTATTGCTATTTAACCTTGTTTATGGGTGCCATGCTTGGCGTGGTGTTGTCAGACAATTTAATTACCTTATTTATTTTCTGGGAACTAACAAGTATCAGTTCATTTTTTTTAATTGGATATAACACCGATCAGGAAGCATCGCGAAAAAGTGCCTTGTGGGCGTTGAGTTTAACAGGTTTAGGCGGATTTTTAATGTTGGCAGCATTTGCTTTAATTGGTATTGTTGCAGGAACGTACTCTTTAAACGAACTTCTTGCGTATCCCGATGTACTGCTAAACAACGAATATTATTACATTATTATATTCCTTCTTTTTGCGGGAGCATTCACAAAATCGGCACAATTTCCGTTTCATTTCTGGCTTCCGGGCGCAATGAAAGCTCCAACTCCGGTTTCGGCTTATCTGCATTCTGCAACAATGGTTAAAGCCGGAATTTACATTTTAGCACGTTTTTCTCCGATTTTAGGTGGCGATACTGTTTGGAATGATACCTTAATGATTGTTGGAGGAATTACAATGGTAATGGGTGCTGTGTTGAGTGTTTTTCATAAAGATATGAAAGGTTTGCTGGCATATTCTACCATTTCTGCGTTAGGAATTATTGTTTTTTTGATAGGAATTGGAACCGAAACAGCTCTGTACGCAGCGTGTACTTTTATTTTGGTTCATGCGCTTTACAAGGCAACTTTGTTCTTAATAACAGGAATTGTAGATCACGCAACACACACCAGAGATTTATCGGTTTTAAGAGGTCTTCGTAAAGTAATGCCTGTAATTGCTATCGCAG
This sequence comes from Paenimyroides ummariense, assembly GCF_900115115.1. Classification (GTDB taxonomy): domain Bacteria; phylum Bacteroidota; class Bacteroidia; order Flavobacteriales; family Flavobacteriaceae; genus Flavobacterium; species Flavobacterium ummariense. The sequence continues at coordinate 107,748 of NZ_FOVI01000004.1, read as the reverse complement.
GATTTATCGCAGCATTATCAAGTGCAGGAATTCCTTTTACTTTTGGGTTTTTGAGTAAAGAACTAATTTACGGCGTTTCTACTGATGGAATCTGGACGCAGGAAAGTATATTTGTTTTAACAGGAATTGCCTTACTGACAAATATTTTTCTAACATCATCAGGTTTTCTGGCAGGTATTCGACCGTTTTTTGGAAAGCTTCCAAAAGAGTTTGAAAAAATAAAAAAACCGAATTTCTATTTATGGTTTCCGCCGGTTTTGTTGAGTGCGTTAACGCTGCTTTTTGGTATCGTTCCATCAATCGTAGATCAATCCATATTAAAATCGGCAACAATTTCGGTTTTAGGAACTTCAACCCAAATGTATCTATCGCTATGGCACGGTTTCAACTTGGTTTTGTTGTTAAGTGCTATTACAATTGTATTGGGAATTTTACTGTATTTCGCCATAAAACCATCAAGCAGAAATGAAAGCAGATTAAAAGGATTGGACGATTTTTCACCACAGACAATTCTTACAAGTATCGCATTAGGCATTCGTTGGTTTGCATTCAGATACACGCGCTTTTTTCATAACGGATATTTAAGGGTTTACATTATGTTCATCGTGATCTTTTTTACAGGAATTGTTGGATACAAGCTCTTTGCCGATGTTCCGTTACGTGTAAATACCGAAGATTTATCTGCCTTTAGAATTTATGAATTCACGGTTTTTGTCATTACTATTATTGCCATTTATTTTATTACAAGCACCACATCCAGACTAACATCAATCGCAGCTTTGGGTGTAATCGGGTATTCAATCTGTTTGATTTTCGTTTTTTACGGCGCACCCGATTTGGCAATGACACAGTTTGCAATTGATACCTTAACGGTTGTATTGTTTGTATTGGTTTTGTTCAAATTACCACCGTTTTTAAAGTTTACAAACAAGAAAATTCAATTCAGAGATGGAGTCATTTCGGTTTGCTTCGGAATATTAATTTCGTTGATTACATTACAGGCATTGGTATCGCCATCAGAAAAAGATGTGAGTAAGTTTTATGCCGATAACGCTTATGTTTTAGCTAAAGGTAAAAATGTGGTGAATGTTATTTTGGTTGATTTTCGTGGATTTGATACCATGATTGAAACAATTGTGCTATCGATTGCTGCGGTGGGAGTTTACAGTATTTTAAAATATAAGACGCAAGATGGAGAGAAATCGGAATAATGAAAGATTAGACAAAACAATCTTAAGAACATCAACAAATTACCTATTACCGTTATTGATTTTGTTCTCGATTTTTTTGTTGATACGTGGACATTACCTTCCAGGTGGCGGTTTTGTTGGCGGTTTGGTAGCATCTATCGCATTTGTACTGCATTCGTTTGCTTACAGTCCAACACAAACTGTAAAAATGTTCAGCATAAAACCGTTTTTCGTAATACCAACAGGCTTAATGCTTTGTTTTTTAAGCGGAATGTTGCCTACGTTGTTAGGTTATCCGTTCATGAGTGGGGTTTGGTTTGCCGATAATGTAGTGGCAATTGGCGCATTTGGATCAGCTTTGATATTTGATGTAGGCGTTTATATGGTAGTGATTGGTGTAGTTTTAACAATTTTATTTACAATTTCAGAAAATACATAAATGGAATTATTATTAGTGATTTTAGTCGGCGCGTTTTATTCTGCCGGTATATATATGATGTTTCGCCGAAGCATGGTAAAACTGCTTTTGGGCTTGTTATTGCTTGGAAACGGTGCAAATATTCTGATCTTTTTAATGGGGGGATTAACCAAAGGTAAAGCACCGATTATAAGACCAGAAAACAGTAAGTTTTTAGAGGTTTATGCCGATCCAATTCCTCAGGCGTTAATACTTACGGCAATTGTAATAAGTTTTGCATTAACGGCATTTGCCATTGTATTGTTAAAAAGAGTGTACACCACAACAGGATCAGACGATTTGGATTCTTTAAATATTCAAGATTTAGATATATGACAACAAACTTTATATTGGCACCTATATTAATGCACATGATTACCGCTATTGTGTTGTTATTTTTCTGGCAGAAGGTTCTGATCCAGAAAATAATAAGCATTGTTGGTAACAGTATTGCATTTCTGCTGTGTTTACGTTTGTTTGAAATGACGTTATCTCAAGGATATTTAACCTTACAATTGGGCGGTTGGCAGGCTCCGTTTGGCATCACGTTTATATCTGATACCTTAAGTGCCATCATGGTACTTTTAACGGCGTTGGTTTCATTGGCTGTCGGAATTTACTCTACCGCAAGTTTAAATGTAAGCAGAATTAAATACGGTTACTTTTTTATTTTCCACTTTTTAATTATGGGACTTTTAGGTGCATTTCTTACCGGCGATATCTTTAATATGTATGTTTGGTTTGAAGTGGTGATTATCTCGTCTTTTATTTTATTGACGGTTGGTGGAAAAAAAATGCAGATGGAAGGTGCCATAAAATATGTTACAATGAACATGCTGGCATCGGTGATATTCTTAACTGCAATCGCGGTTTTGTACGGAATTACCGGAACATTAAACATTGCCGATATTGCCAACAAAATTACTTTAGTTGAAAACAAAGGTTTGGTTACGGTGACTTCATTATTGTTTTTTGTCGGTTTCGGAATTAAATCAGCAGTATTTCCATTGTATTTTTGGTTGCCATCGGCGTATCATACACCGCCATCGGCAATTGCAGCGATATTTGGAGGATTGCTTACAAAAATGGGAATTTACGCCATGTTGCGCGTGTTTACCGTAATTTTTCAGCCCGATTATTTTACCCTGACATTATTTTCGATAATCGCAGTTCTAACTTTGATTACAGGCGCTTTAGGAACCATTAACAAAAGAAGCATCCGCAGAATTTTATCGTATTTAATCATTTGTCATATCGGATATTTGATTGCAGGATTGGGTTTAAATACCGAATTAGCTTTTGTAGCAGTTGTTTTTTATCTTATTCACGATGTTATTGTAAAAAGTAATGTATTTATGATTTCGGGCGTTATCGTGAAGATGCGTGAAACAGTTGATATTACTCGATTGGGAAGCTTGCTAAAAGATTATCCGAAGTTTTCATTCGTGGTTGCTTTGGTATTGTTTTCATTGGTTGGAATTCCGCCTTTATCAGGTTTTTGGCCAAAAATTCTATTGTTTCAGGAATCGTTCAAACAAGAAAATTATATTTTGTTAGCGGGATTAATCGTAGCAAGTTTTGTAACTCTGTTTGTAATTGTCCGCATTTGGTCCGAAGCATTCTGGAAAATATCGCCAAAACCCATCACAGAAGAAATCGATCATTTTGCACCATTTTCATTATCGGGAAAAATTGCATTAATCGCACCAATAGTCGGCTTAGCTGCCGTATCTTTAATAATTGGATTAAATGCCAACAGTTTCATAAAGTTATCAGAAAAAGCAGCTTACGAAATGAAACGTCCCGAAATTTATATCAATAACGTATTAGGTTCAAAAGAATAATTATGTTACAAAATTTCTTATTAAACATATTACTTACATTTGTTTGGGTGGCACTTACCGGTCAGTTAGATTATGCCAATTTTCTTTTTGGATACACCATGGGGTTCTTTATTTTGTGGATGGTAAACCGATCGATAAGAGCCAACACAGAGTATTTTTACCGTGTTCCTAAAATTTTTGCTTTTATATTTTTGTTTTTTTACGATTTGCTAAAAGCCAATTTTGAAGTTATGAAAGATGTTGTTACACCAAATTACAACATGAAACCCGGAATTGTTAAATATGAAATGGATGCAAAAACAGATTTTGAGATTACCATGCTGGCAAATATGATTGCGCTTACGCCGGGAACGGTTGTAATAGATTTGTCTAAAGACAAGAAATTTATGTATATTCATGTAATGTATCTTACAAATAAAGAAGAATTCAAAAGCACGTTGAGTAACAGAATTGAAAGAAAATTATTAGAAATACTTCGATAATATGACGGTTGAAGATTATATAGCGTATGTTGTAATGCCCATTATTTGTCTGGCGATTTTTTTTATAATTCTCCGATTTATAAAGGGACCGCAGGTTGTTGATAGGGTAGTAGCACTTGATTTAATGATTACAGTCGGGGTTGCATTTATAACACTTTTTAGTATTGTTGTAAATAATCCCATGTTTTTAGAAGAAGCCATGATTATGGCGCTGATTGCCTTTTTAAGTTCCGTGGCATTTTCTTACTATATTTTTAAAAGAAAAAGAGATGAATAATATTTTAATAATGATTTTAAGCACTTTAGGAGCCATTTTTATTTTAATAGCTTCGTTTGGTGTATTTAAAATGCCTGATTTTTATTCGCGATTATCAGTAACAATAAAAGCAGCAACTTTAGGAATTGGCTGTATTTTGGTTGCAGCGGTTTTATATTTTTCAGATTTTTCGGTAACAACAAAAGCCATTGCAATCATGTTTTTTCTGTTGATTACTTCTCCTGTTGCTGGTTTTTTGATAAGCAAAGTTGCTTACATGACAGGTACAAAACTTTGGAAAGATTCATTGATGGACGAACTGAAGGATGATTTGGAAAAAGAATCGAACAGTCAACAGAAAACAGAAAAAGAAAATTAATTTTTCAGTTATATGAAAAATAAAATCATTGCACACCGCGGTGCTTGGAAAGAATTTAATCTGCCACAAAACTCAATAGCTTCTTTAAAAAAAGCAATCGAATTAAAGTGTTTCGGAACAGAATTCGATGTTCATTTAACCAAAGATCTTATTGTGGTTGTTAATCATGATGCTGATTTTTTTGGACTGAATATCGAAACTACCAACTATAATGATTTATTGATTAAAGAATTGTCAAACCGAGAGAAACTTCCAGCATTAAATGATTTCTATTCTGAAGGATTGAATCAAACAGATACCAAATTAATTCTTGAAGTTAAAACTTCTAAAATTGGTGGAACTGATCGAACCAAACTACTGATTGATGTGATTGTAAATGGACTTCCAACCAACGCAAATCCCGAAAATTTAGAATTTATTTTGTTCGATTTTGATTCGGCTGTGTATCTAAAAAACAAACTTCCCAACTTTCTTGTTCATTATTTGGAAGGAGATAAAACTGCAAGTGAAGTTTTAAAAAGTGGTTTAAGCGGAATGGATTATAACTACAATTTGCTTTTAGCTGATAAAAACATCATTAAAGAATTTAAAGATTTAAACCTAAAAACAAATTCGTGGACGGTTAACAATTTAGAAATCGCACAAGAATTTATCTCTCAAAAAATTGATTGCATTACCACCGATTATCCGCAACTTTTTTTACAAAGCGGTTTGTAGTATTAGATTCTAAACGCTGCTAAATCACGACCTCACAGGTTTTAAATACCTGTGAGGTCTGTAATAATAACTCATAATCTTTATCAAGATAATTCTTTTAACAACTCCTTCAATTCCATCATTCCTTCGGATGCTTTTTTAGGAATCACTTTTATCTTCTTTCTAAAATAACTGGTTTCAGCAGGATTCAAATCAACATAAAAAAAGTGTTTTGCTTTATCGGCGCAATCTATCAAACCTGCTGCTGGATATACTTGCAAAGATGTTCCTACAATAACAATAATATCAGCTTTTTCAATGATCTTTACAGCGTTTTCAATTTCAGGAACTGCTTCGCCAAACCATACAATGTGTGGACGCAATTGGTGGTTTTTATCGTTTGTTGTTCCTTCTAAAATATCGGTTTTCCAATCGTAAATCAAGTCTTCGTTAACAACGCTTCGTGCTTTTAAAAGTTCGCCATGTAAGTGAATTATGTTTTCACTGCCGGCGCGTTCATGTAAATCGTCAACATTTTGAGTGATAATGGTTACGTTGAAATGTTGCTGTAAATCGGCAATTATTTCATGAGCCTTATTAGGTTGAACTTCCAACAACTGTTTTCTTCTTTGATTGTAAAAATCTAAGACTAATGCGGGGTTTTTCTCAAAACCATCAAAACTTGCAACTTCCATAATATCGTGTCCTTCCCATAAACCATCAGCATCTCTAAAGGTCTTTATGCCGCTTTCTGCCGAAATTCCAGCGCCTGTTAAAAAAACTAAATTTTTCATTGTATCTGCAAATAGTATCTTTGCTACTAAATTAAATAAAAGCCATGAATTTATCAGAATTATATAAAAGTGAAGATTACAGAAAATATTTGGAAGATTTTATTACCGAAAACAGAAAATTAAAGTTTAATGAAGTTTTAGAAAACAGAACCAAACATTTTTGTATTGCGGTGGAAGATGTGTATCAGCTGCATAATACAAGTGCGGTAATGAGAAGTTGCGAGGTTTTTGGTATTCAGGATTTACACATGATCGAACAAAAATTCAGCAAAACAATTGATAAAGAAATTGCGTTGGGTGCTGAAAAGTGGGTGGATATTCACCGACATTCATCTACACAGAATTGCTTGGACAGCTTAAAGAATCAAGGTTACCAGATTGTAGCAACAACTCCGCATGCCGATGCCCATGTTTTAGATGATTTTGATATCAGCAAACCGTCTGCAATATTCTTTGGGACAGAAAAAAATGGATTATCTCAAGAAATTATGGATCAGGCAGATGCTTATATAAAAATCCCTATGTATGGCTTTACAGAAAGCTTGAATATTTCGGTTTCGGCTGCCATTGTAATTAACAACATTACCAATAAATTACGAAATTCAACATTAAACTGGAAACTTTCAGAAGAAGAATTTCTATCTAAAAAAATAGATTGGATGCGTAAATCAATCAAAGATATCGATTTTATTACCGAACGGTTTTTAGCAGAAACCACTAAATAAGAAAAGTGGGTTTACCGAAATAAACCCACTTTAATAACCAAAAAAAACACTTATGAAAAACTCAAAAATTCTAAAACATTCTAATTACTTGTCCTGTAGTAGATGAGTTATAGTACAAATGTACAACGTTTTTTTTATTCTGCAAGTGTATTTAAATATTTTTTTTAGTTTGTCGGCAAATTATATTTTTTTGTCGGTTAAAAGCTGTAAAACAGTAGCTTTATAGGTATCGCCAACCGGAAATTCCTGATCATTGATAAAGATAAATTTACTTTGAACCGATGTAATTCTTTGCACAGGAATAATAAAAGATCTGTGAATTCTAATAAAATCTGATAGCGGTAATTGTTCCAAAATATTTTTCATAGACATGCGAGCAACAATTTTACTTTTACCTTCGATATGAATCTGAATATAATCATCTAAACCTTCAATAAATAGAATATTTTTTAGGTAGATTTTGTTCAATTTATAATCGGCACGTATCAATATAAAAGGATCTTCTACACCAGAAACAGGCAACTGTTTTAATCTTTTTACTTTTTCAACCGCAGTTTCAAATCGTTCGTACGCAATAGGTTTCAGCAGATAATCAACGGCATTCACGTTAAAACCTTCCACTGCATAACTATCAAAAGCGGTCGTAAAAATCACCAGTGGTTTGTTTTGGATCGATTTATAAAATGAAACTCCGTCGTTTTCGGGCATCTGAATATCCAAAAAAATCAAATCAACCGGAAATTTCTCCAGATAATTCAATGCTTCTTGTTGCGATGTAAATGTTTTTTCTAAAACAACATCCGTACTCTTACTGCACAAATGCTCTAAAATTGTTAAAGCCAGCGGTTCATCGTCAATTGCAATTGCTTTTATCATTTTAAATTTATTTTTAGTTGCACTTTGTAATCCGTATCGGTATTTTCAATGTTCAATTTGTATTTGTTAAGATACAGAATATCTAAACGTTTTTGAGTATTAATAATTCCTGTTTCGGTTTTTTCTAATTCGCTGATATTTTTTGCTACTTTTTTATTGAAAGTTTCCAACAAAATTTCGTTATTATCAACCGAGATATGAATTTTAATAACTACATTTTCTGTTTGATTAACTCCATATTTAAAGCAATTTTCAATAATCGGAATAAAAAGTAAGGGTGCAATGGTTTGATTTTCTACAGATCCGGAAATTTGATAATCGATTTGTGTATTTTTTGTCAAACGGAGTTTTTGCAAATCGATATAATCAGAAATATAATCTAATTCACTCTTTAAAGATACTTTCTCTTTTGAACTTTCGGTTACAACATACCTCATAATCGACGATAATTTTAAAATAGCATTCGGTGCATCATCTGATTTTACTAAAGATAAAGCGTACAAAGAGTTTAATGTATTGAATAAAAAGTGAGGATTAATCTGTGCTTTCAGATACGATACTTCGCTCTTCAACATATCCTGCTGCATACCATTTATGTATTGATTGGTCTTTAACAAAATCCCGATTGATAACGCCAGATAAAATTGATACGCATTTTTATCGATTAAAAATTCCATAAAAAAAGGCATTTCTGGTCGTGGACCTCTTCCTTTATAATCAGGATTTTGAGCGATCAATGCGCAATGAATTTGTTCGTTTGTAATGATTAAATCGGGAAGTTTAACTGCAATTAGCAAGAAAACCACTGATACCGCTATAAATATTAAATACTTTTTTTTGTGATAGAAGTAAGGTACAAACAGGAAATAGTTCAGATAAAAATAAACGACAATAATTAAGGTTTCTATACAACGTTTGTAGAAAATAAGCGAATTAAAAAACGAAGGATTATTTTGTAAATCGGGCGATGTTATAAACGGTATTCCAAAAAATAAAATGGAAACTACTAAAACTATTGCTGTTTGCTGATGCTTTTTAAACATGGTAATAAAATAAACATCAAATATAAATTAAATAAAAACACATGCTAATTTATTGAGGTTAAGCGGTATTTTTTAAAAGAGAACAGGCTGACGAATGTCAGCCTGTTTTTATTTTATAACTTTATGCAATTCTACTGGTTTTGTTGTATCAAAATGATAACGATATGTTCTTAATTTTCTACTTAAATCGGCACCTAAACCTTTGGCTACATTTATCATTTTTGGGTTAAAATCGCCAATCCACTGCATTTCGTAATCTGTATAAGGTAACTCGTCTTTCATCACTTTTTGACCTTCGATAATCATAAAATTATCAACACCTTTTCCCTGCCATTCGGGTACAACGCCAAATGCAACACCTACAACACGTTTACTCTTTCTAAAAGTTTTGTACCAAAGAAATTTAAGTTTATGTAAAAGTCCGAACTTTCCATTCAAATGCTTAAAATACTGATTTAAATCGGGTAAATTCAACCAAAAAGCAACTGGTTCATTTTTATAATATACAAACCACACAATTTTAGGATCGATAACCGGTTTCATTGTTTTAAAAATCAGCTTTCCTTGTGATAACGAAATATCTTTTCCGCCTCCATGACTTGCCCACGCTTTATTGTAGATCGTAACAAAATCGGTAACATATTTGTCTAAATTATTCAGCTTTAAATATTCAGCTTTAAAATTGGAATCTTTAGCAATATTTTCGTGACGTTCGTGTAATTTAGGTTGTAATTGCTGCGTTATTGGCAATGAAAAACATTCCTGATTAAAATAGGTTTTGAAACCATAATTTTCGAATAAATCAATATAATAAGGAAAATTGTAATTCATATTGTACAACGGTTCGTAGAAACCTTCAATCAGCAAACCCCACCATTGATCACGTTCACCGAAATTTATCGGTCCGTCCATGGTTTCCATTTTATACTGTTTCAACCATTCCTTTGCCTGATCGAACAAATAATTTGCAGCAGTTTGATCGTTGATACATTCAAAAAAACCAATGCCGCCAACAGCCGCTTTTCCTTCGTATTTAGGATTTACAAAAGCTGCAATTCTACCAATTACTTCATCGTTTCCGTTAAACAATATCCAACGAATTGCTTTACCGCCACGTTTAAAAAGCTTGTTTTTTTCAAGATCAAAAACTTTCTCAATGTCTTGATTTAAAGGTTGGATCCAATTTTTATCGTTCTGATATAATTTTACGGGAAAATCTAAAAATTGCTTGCGCGTTTTGTTATTTTTAACTTCTACTGTGTACATAGCCGTGATTAATCAACACAAATGTACAAAAAGTTTGTGAGGTTGATTTGCTTAAAAATCTGGATCTGCCTTAAAAATAACCCATTCTTTTGTGATTGGATGGAAAAATTCCAACGTATGTGCGTGCAAATGCAGTCGATTTGATTTTGTGCCGTACAAATCGTCGCCCTTAATTGGAGCATTTAATCCTGATTTATGAGCCGAATGTACACGTAACTGATGTGTTCTGCCCGTTATTGGAAAATATTGAATTCGGGTTGAATTTTCAGTTTTTGATAATACTTTGAAATCGGTAATGCCCATTTTTCCATATTCGTAACAGACAATTTGTCGCGGACGATCGTCTAAATCAACTCGTAAAGGCAGTTCGATTTTACCGGAATCCGTTTCGATCAATCCATCTAACAAGGCAATATAACTTTTCTTTACTTTGCGTTTTATAAACTGTTTTTGAAGATTTTCGTGCGTGTCTTTATTTTTAGCAAGAACCATTAATCCAGAGGTGGACATATCTAACCGATGCACAATTAACGGACCAGTTGCGTGCGGATACCTGTGTTTGATACGTTCGTAAACCGAATCGCTGATGTTGATTCCGGGTACCGATAAAAATTCTGCAGGTTTGTTGATAACCACCAAATAAGGATCATCGTAAATAATTTCCAATTCTTTGTCTTTTGCAGGATTTTGTAAAAACGGATTTTCATCTACCTGCAATCCTTTAAGCATGTGACTTAAAATGGGTTCGCACTTACCCCAACACGACGGATAAAATTGTTTGTGTTTGCGAACTTCTGATTTTGGCGATTGTCCCCACCAGAATTCTGCCAAAGCAATTGGCTTTAAATTATTTTTGTATGCGTACTGAAATAATTTGGGTGCACAACATTCGCCGGCACCAGCAGGAGGTTGGGAGTGAAGTGCCGTTTTAAATATATCGAGCAGTGATTTTTCTTCACTTTCGGCATTTAAAAAAGTGTAGTTTGTAAAAAGCCAGTTTTGTAATGCATTCGATTTTGTTTTGCGAAGATTCTTCAGAATTTCAATTTGATTTGTTAAGATGGAAATTTCTTTTTTGATTGAATTTAATTCTGTTTCAAAATTATTGGTTAATTCTTTCAGCAAATGTTTGTCGTATAAACTCTGCTTGATTAAATCAGCTTCAAATTTTTGGTATTCTTCAACAGAAAGTATTTCTTTTTTTAGAAGACGTTCTTCTTTTCTTGACTTTTTATTGATTTTAATCTTTTCTTTAAAAGAATCAATTTCATGCTTGGCAGTTGCTTCTAAATCAGTTATTTTTCTTTGAAGATTTTTTAAATCTGTATTATTTTCTAACGATTCAATTTCTCTATTTATGGCATTCAGTTCTTCTTCTTTCCGTAAAAAATAACCGTTATCAGTTAGCATATCAAAAACAGGCGGAACAAAAAATGCAACAGAATTACTGTTTGCCAATTTGCCTGAATAAGCTGCTAAAAATCCTAATTCTCCATTATTTTCAACAATTAAAACACCAAACATTTTACCAATTGGTAATAAATCAGCATTGTTTTCTAAACCGAAATTATGTTGCAATTTACCATTTGTTTCCAGAAAATGTTGCACTTGTTCAGCAGCAATTTCGCATAACGGATGCACATCATAATAAAACGGGAAATTTAATTTTTCAGGTAATTTTATAGTAGATACATCTTCGTTAAAAGTAATAAAACAAGGTGTTTCTGCCGAATTTGTATTCATGTAAAATTTAATTAAATGTCTGAATTGTGCAACTAATTGCGTTTTTTTGAAACGGTTTAACGTGATAAATAGTCATATATTTGTACAAAATTAATAAGAAATGTCTTACGTAAGTAAAGTTTTAGATGGTACTTGTCCCAAATGCGGCGGAACCAAAGTTTTTAAGGTAAAAGGAAATCCGTTTTTGTTTAGAATGCCGGTTATGAATGAGCGTTGTTCAAAATGCAACTATTCGTTTCACCGCGAACCTGGTTTTTATTTTGGTGGAATGTATATGAGTTATGCTTTAACGGTGGCTGAAATGGTGGCAGTTTTTGTTTTGGGATTATTGTTTAACGTAGGTTTTTTAAGTATTTTTATTGGTGTTGTGCTTGTAATATTAATATTATCTACGTTTAATTATCGTGTATCGCGTTTAATGTGGCTTAATCTATTTTACAAAAAAGAAGACGAAGTTTAAGAATTATCTTTCGTTTTTGTATAATTTTCTAAAATCTGACGCGGTAATTTCAACCTGCTTTTTAAACAAACGCGAAAAGTAAGTATAATCACTAAAACCTAAATCAAACGCGATTTCGTTTAAGGTTTTATCGGTATAAAGCAACTGGCGTTTCGCTTCCAGAATAATGCGACCGGTAATAATTTCGGTAGTTGTTTTTTGGGTGATAGACTTAACAATTCTATTTAAATGTTTCTGTGTAATATTCAATAAATCAGCATATTCTGTTGCTGATTTTATTTTTGAAAAATGTTCGTCTACCAATTTTTCAAATTTTGAAAAGACTGATTGATAATGTCTTAAATCTGAAAAGTTAACAGCACTCTGTGTTTCTAAAAATCGGTTTAAATTAATATAGATTTGTGTTAAATACGATAAAATCATCTGCTTTTTCTTCCATTCTTCATTTGCAGATTCTAATAAAAGTGTTTTAAAAAGATCTTCAATCAATCGGCATTTATCTTCAGTTAAATAGATACATTTATCGGAGTAATTCGATTCAAAAAAAGGAAAATCTTTAATGGAATTATTTACATACGTCATTTCATAAAAATCTTCGGTATGAAAAAATATGTATCCGTCAATATCGTCTGAAAGTTCCCACGAATGGGTTTGTCCGGGATACAGAAAAAAGACCGATCCTGGTTTTACTTCGTACTTATTAAAATCAATTTCGTGCATTCCTGTGCCTTTGGTAAACAGAAAAACGGCATAAAAATTATGCTTGTGCGGCTTTTCAATTCGCGAGTGATGTAAAAGCAAATGATAGGTTATGGTGTTGGCATAAAAAGAGTTTTCAGGCTCTTTGTTTTTAAAATCATTTATTTTTAACAGTTTGATTTCAGACATTTTAAAAATTTATTTGCGTAATCAATTAAAAATCAATACTTTTACTACATTACAAAATTAAACTTTGTATTTCATATTTATTTAGAGATTGCCAAGGGTTCTTGGCAATCTTTTTATTTATACATTATTGTGGTTTAAAATTAGTTTATAATTGTTTGTAAAACTAAAAAAGCATTTGAATATTTTTTGTTACATTTAATAAAAAATGTAGCTTTTATGAAAATCACCAAGCCTGTAAAAATCATAGGTATTATTGCCTTGTCTGTACTATTGTTGGCAGTTATAGTAAATGTTACAATAAATGTGATTATTAAAAATCAGCTTCCTAAAATTATAGAAGACAAAAACGACACCGCCTATAATTTGGTTTATAATGATATGAATTTTTCTATTTTCAGCAATAGTCTGTCTATAGAAAATGTGGAACTGACACCCAAGAAGAATGCCGATATTAAAAAAGACATCGATTTTTTTGGTAAGGTAGAACGCATCAGCGTTACCGGTGTAAATTTCTACGAATTAATCAAAAATAAAAATCTTAAAGCCTACACCATTTCTGTTATTGGTCCGGAAATTACTGTTTTAAAACCTGCAGTTCGTGATACGCTTAAAAGTGAATCGAAGTTATCTTCAATTATCGATATTGATAAAATAAGTGTGCAAAAAGCGCATTTAAAAATGATGACTGCCGGAAACGATACCTTATTACACGAAATCTTTAATTTCAACGCAGAGATCGACGGAATTCACATGGGAAAATATACGGTGCAAAAAGATATTCCATTTACTTATACCGATTATAGTTTTAAAATTGACTCTGTTTACAGTGTGGTAAATGATCTGCAAATTGTAAAATCGAACAGTATTGCTATTGATATGCAGAATATTTCGGTGAATAATTTTAGACTGTTGCCATACAAAACATCAAAAGAATTTAAAAATACGCAGACCGAAGCAAATACCCGATTATTGGTTGATGTGCCTAAACTTACTCTGAAAAATACCGATTGGGGCTATAATAAAACCGACGATTTGTTTGTGAAGATCGGCGCAATTTCTATTGATTCGATTAACGTGAAAATTTTGGATCAGAAAAATCAAACGGTGGTTCAACAAGCAAAAAAGGATACCGAAAAAATGGTGCAGCCGCTGATTCCTTTTCAGTTGGATGTTGATCAAATCGATATAAAAAAATCCGCATTTAATTCGTTAGGAGTTTTAAATGTGAGCAATTTTGATATCAAAATCAAGAAAATATCAAACAAAGTAAAACAACATTTAGTAATTGATGAATTTCAGTTGAATAACCCGCAATTTGTACATGTTCCAAAGAAAAATCCATCTAAAAAAACAAGCGAACCAAGTAAACTAAACGATCTTGTTTTAATTAATAAAGTGTCGGTAAACAACGCCAATTACGTTTTAAAAGATCATGCAGCAAAATATAAAAAACTAACCGTAAACAATTTTAATTTAACCTTAAGTGATATTCGGGTTGACGATAAAACGGTTTTAGAAAATGTTCCGTTTGTGTATAAAAATCCGTTGCTAACAACAGGGAAAATTCATTTTGATACTGGTAAAGACTACAACATTCACGCAGCTGGAATTGTACTGAAACAAGCTAATGCATCGGTGAAAAATTTTAAAATGATTCCGAAAATAAGTCGAAAACAACATGCAGCAAAATTAAAATACGCTCAAGATTATTACAATTTATCGGCAAATGAGTTGCAATTCAATAATTTTACTTGGGGATTTGATGCGCAAGATGAATTTTTCATAAAGTTTAAAGAAGTGCTTTTAAACAATATGGATGCGCAAATTTACCGCGATGTTTCAGTTCCTTTAAATCCTAAAGAAAATCATTTGTATAGCTACAGATTGCGAAATGTTGATTTTCCGTTTGAAATACAAACTTTAAAAATCAAGAATTCAAAACTTTCGTACGAAGAAGATACCGCAACGAGTACCAATCCGGGTAAGCTTACTTTTGCGAATTTTAATTTAACAGCAACCAATCTTTACAGCGGATACAAGCGTTCTAACGGACCAAAAACCCAGATATTTGTTAAAACAAAATTTATGCAGCAAGGCGATTTGGTGGCAAGCTGGCAGTTTGATATTATGGATCGATCTGAAAAATTCAACATTAATGGCGATTTAAAAAACTTTCCGGCTCCGGCAATGAATCCGTTTCTAAAACCTTATTTAAAAGTGCAGGCAGATGGAAAAATCGATCACATGGCATTTAATTTCAGCGGAAACAATAATACGGCAACGGGGCAGTACGCCATGGATTTCAACAATTTAAAAATGACGCTGCTTAATAAGGAGAATAAAGAACGTAAATTTTTAACAGCAGCTGCCAATATGGTGGTTCGATCGAACACCGACGGATTTAAAAAAGTGGAAATTAAACCTGTTGACCGTACTAAAGAAAAGTCGTTCTTTAATTATTTATGGCAATGCATAATGCAAGGCTTAAAACAAACCGTTATTTAAAAATGTGTTTTACCTTTGCCAAAAGATTTCGTTAAAATGAAAACAATACTTATTACCGGTGCCAGTTCAGGAATTGGCTATGCAACTGCAAAAATTTTGGCTGAAGGAAACCGATTGATTTTATGTGGAAGAAGGTTGGAAAGATTACAACAACTGCAAGCCGAACTTATTGATACACCAACTTTATTATTACCATTTGATGTTGCTAAGAAAGAAGAAGTTTTTACTGCTTTTGAATCGATACCTACCGAATGGCAAAATATTGATGTTTTGATTAACAACGCAGGTAATGCACACGGTTTGGCGAGTTTTCAAGATGCCGATTTAGATGATTTGGATGCGATGATTGATATCAACGTAAAAGGATTAATTTACGTTACCAAAGCGTGTTTGCCACTCATTAAAAATTCCGATAATGCACATATTGTAAATATTTCATCGATTGCCGGTAAACAAGCGTATGCAAACGGAACAACTTATTGCGCATCAAAATGGGCGGTAGAAGCACTTACAAAAGGCATGCGTTTAGATTTTCTTCCGTTGGGAATTAAAGTTACAGGAATTGCTCCAGGTGCTGTAGAAACCGAATTTTCTTTGGTTCGATTTAAAGGGAATGAAGATATCGCAAGTAAAGTATATCAAGGTTATGAGCCTTTAAAAGCAGAAGATATTGCCGCAAATATCGCATTTGCAGTAAATCAGCCAAAACATGTGCAGGTAGCCGATATTACCATTTTGCCGCAAGCACAAGCCGATGCTACGACAATTTTGCGTACTTTGTAACAAATTATGCAATCGTTAGATATTTGTTATTAATTCCATTGCAAAACATTGTTTTTAAATGTAAATTTGCACAACAACACACAAAAATATGAGTTCAGATAATAGTACAAATCGTTATGCGCAACGTGGGGTATCTGCCCAAAAAGAAGATGTGCATAATGCTATTAAAAACATTGATAAAGGTTTATTCCCTAAAGCTTTCTGTAAAATTGTTCCCGATTATTTAACCAATGACGAAGATTATTGCTTAATTATGCATGCCGATGGCGCTGGAACAAAATCGTCTTTGGCGTATCTTTATTGGAAAGAAACCGGCGATTTATCTGTTTGGAAAGGTATCGCACAAGATGCCTTAATCATGAATATCGATGATTTGTTGTGTGTTGGTGCTACAGATAACATCATGTTGTCTTCTACAATTGGTAGAAACAAAAATCTGGTTCCTGGCGAAGTTATTTCGGCAATTATCAACGGAACGGAAGAATTGATTGAAGAATTGAAGAAGTTTGGAGTGACTATTCATTCTACAGGTGGCGAAACGGCTGATGTTGGTGATGTTGTTCGAACAATTATTGTAGATTCTACCGTAACGGCTCGAATGAAACGCAGCGATGTAATTGACAATGCCAATATTAAACCGGGTGATGTTATTGTTGGTTTGGAATCTTTCGGACAGGCAACTTACGAGAAAGAATACAATGGCGGAATGGGCAGCAACGGTTTAACATCTGCTCGTCACGATGTTTTTGCACATTATCTGGCCGAAAATTACCCTGAAAGTTTTGATCCGTCAGTACCAAAAGATTTGATCTATTCTGGCGCAAAGAAATTGACTGATGACGTAGAAGGATCGCCAATAAACGCTGGTAAATTAGTGCTTTCTGCAACTAGAACCTACGCACCAATCATAAAAGAAATTTTAGCAAAATTTAATGCAACTGATGTGCACGGAATGGTGCATTGTTCGGGTGGTGCACAAACAAAAATTTTGCATTTTGTAGATAATGTTCACGTAATTAAAGATAATTTGTTCGATGTTCCGCCGTTATTTAAGTTGATACAAGAGCAATCGCAAACGGGTTGGAAAGAAATGTATCAGGTTTTCAACTGCGGTCACAGAATGGAATTGTACGTTAACCCTGAAATTGCAGAAGAAATTATTGCTATTTCTAAATCGTTTAACGTAAACGCACAAATTGTAGGAAGGGTAGAAGCTTCTGATTCTAAAAAGTTAACCATACAATCTAATTACGGAACGTTTGAATACTAATAATTTCAAGCTAATGGCAATTGATTACGGTGGAAAACGTATCGGAATTGCCGTGACCGACGAAATGCAGATCATCGCATCGGGATTGACAACTGTTGAAACAAAGACCATTTTTACGTTTTTAGAAAATTATTTTAAAACAGAAAAAGTATCAAAAATAATAGTTGGCGAACCAAAGCGTATGAACAATGAAGCATCGAGTATCGGAGCTGAAATTAACAAGTTCGTAGAAAAATTAGCAAATCTGTATCCGCAGATAGAAATTATAAGGATGGATGAACGTTTTACATCTAAAATCGCTTTTCAAACAATGATCGATAGCGGTTTAAAGAAAAAACAACGACAAAACAAAGCCTTAGTCGATGAAATTGCAGCAACCATTTTACTGCAAGATTACATGAGCAGCAACAGGTTTTAACATAAATTAAGCAAGTTTTAAATAACAGATCATTTAAAAATGTCAACAAACAAAAGTACAGAAAGCGATGTAGTATTAATTGGTGCCGGAATCATGAGCGCTACACTTGGGTTGTTACTTAAAGAATTAAATCCGAAAGCAACAATTGAAATTTTTGAACGTTTAGACAGTGCTGCGCAAGAAAGTTCAGATGCTATGAACAATGCCGGAACGGGTCATGCAGCTTTCTGTGAATTAAATTATACGCCCGAAAAAAACGGTGTGATTGATACAACTAAAGCATTAGATATTTGCGAACAGTTTGAAGAATCTCGTCAGTTTTGGTCGTATTTGGTGAATAAAAACATTATCCAATCTCCAAAATCATTTGTAAATACGGTACCTCACATGAGTTTTGTTTGGGGCGATGCAAATGTAAATTTCCTTAAAAAACGACACGAAGCTTTAAAAACACAACCGCTTTTTGAAGCAATGGAATACAGCGAAGATACCGAAACCATAAAAAACTGGGCTCCGCTGATTATGGAAAAACGTAAAGCTGATCAAAAAGTGGCGGCTACCTATATGAATTTAGGAACCGATGTCAATTTTGGCGAATTAACTAAGCGAATGATTAAACATCAGCTAAAACAAGATGGTGTTAAAGTTACTTTTAATACGGAAGTTTACGATTTAAAGCGAACGCAAGATGGTAAATGGAAGGTTTCTGTAAAAGATATTAAAACAGGTGAAAAACGCACGGTAACATCAAAATTTGTGTTTATTGGTGCGGGCGGCGCTTCTATTTTATTGTTGAAAAAATCTGGAATTCCTGAAGGAAAAGCGTATGGTGGCTTTCCGGTTTCTGGTCAATGGTTGGTTTGTGAAGACGAGCAGTTGGCAGAACAACATTTTGCAAAAGTTTACGGATTGGCATCTGTTGGTGCACCACCAATGTCGGTTCCGCATTTGGATACCCGTTTTGTAAACGGCAAAAAATCATTATTGTTTGGTCCTTATGCAGGTTTTTCAACCAAATTCTTAAAAACGGGTTCGTATTGGGATTTGTTCAGTTCTATTTCAACAGGAAATATCGGAACAATGGTTGGCGCTGGTTTGGATAACATGGGATTGACAAAATATTTGATTTCTGAAGTATTGGCATCGCCTGAGAAAAAATTAGCTTCGTTAAAAGAATATTTTCCAAATGCCAAAAAAGAAAATTGGAGATTGGAAATTGCAGGTCAACGTGTACAAACAATGAAACGCGATAAAAATGGTAAAGCAGAATTAGCTTTTGGAACCGAAGTGGTAAACGCAGCCGATGGTAGTTTGGCGGTTTTATTAGGTGCTTCTCCAGGTGCATCAACAACAGTTACCATTATGTTGAAGTTGATTGAAAAATGTTTTCCAAACGAATTTAAGTCGCCAGAATGGCAGGCAAAATTCAAAGAAATGATTCCTTCTTTTGGATTAAAATTAAACGATCATCCGGAATTATTAAAAGAATTAAGAGCAGAAACTTCTAAAACATTAGAATTGAAATATTAAAGAAAACGACCGATTAATTATCGGTCGTTATTTTTTTACAAATCACGACAATTTTATCATTATTCAAATCAGTAGTAAAAAAAGCATACAAATCGCCACCGTCTTTTATTTTATGTTTTTTACGGATTTCCTCCACTTTTAAAGGAAAATTTCGAGTGGTTATATTACACTTTGTATTTTCTAAAAACTTAATATCTTTTTTATTGTACGAAACAATTTGTTCTATTTTGAAAGATCGACCTGGAAAATCAATCAATTCATTTGAAGTATATAAATGCGAATGTTTGTGCAGTTTACTTACATTGAATTTTACAGCAATACTGTTGTAAGCCCCCAATTTAAGATAACTGCTGAATGGTTCATAAAGATAATTTAACGGAAGTGATAACTGTGAATCTGCAGTATCATTTAAAGAAAAAGTATCTTGATGAATGGTTCCATCATTTGAAATATTGACTGCAATAAGTTCTGCTTGATCTGTGAAATCTTTTTGCAGAAAAATTAAAAGCTCTTTCACTTCGTTTTGTAAACCAATCGCATAAATAGTTTTAACGTTGTTTAATTCGTTTAAAATGGACGAAATATCAAGTAACGGAGCGACTTTAATTAAAATATTGTCTGATTTTTCAAACAACAAATCATGCAACTCAACAACGTTTGGTGTACAATCTTTCAAAAGAAAAACTTTCGTTTTTTTATCATCTCTTCGAGCAGGATCAATATAAATCCAATCAAATTTTTCAGTTGAATTTTGCAAGTAAGAAATACTGTCACCTGAAACAGTTTCGATATTATCTGCATTCAACACTTTAAAGTTATGTTGAACAATTGCTGATAAATCTTCTTGAAATTCGCAATGAACAACTTTTTTAAAACGTTTAGCAAAATAAAAATCATCCACACCAAAACCACCTGTTAAGTCGATTAGTTTTTCTCCTGAAATTAATTCTGCTTTAAACTTTGCCAAGGTTTCCGATGAAGTTTGTTCAATTGATAAGGTGCTTGGAAAAATAATATCATCGTTACCAAACCAAGTGGGTAATTTTTTTTCGGCTTTCTGTTTTGCTTGTATCTGATTTAAAATCCAAGACCATTCATAATCAACAAACGGATTTTTCTTTAAAGCTAATTTATTAATGTCTTGCTTTAAGTTGTCTTTTATAAATCGTTTTAAATCAGATGTTAATATCATAAAATTTAAACTAATTATTAGCTAAAACCAACGTATGACAACCGACAATTGCAGCAGTCTCGGTACGCAAACGTGTATTCCCTAAAGCAACGGGCAAATAACCTTTCGCCAATGCTTTGTTGATTTCGTTTGTAGAAAAATCACCTTCAGGACCAATCAACAACGTATAATTCTGTTGTGTTTCAATTCGGTCTTTTAATTCAACTTTATCGGTTTCTTCACAGTGTGCAATAAATTTTTGTCCGTTGATTTCTTTCAATAAAAAATCGGTCAGCTTTATTGGTTCGTTTAAAATGGGTAAATACATTTGGTTTGATTGCTTCATGGCACTGATTAAAATTTTATCAAAACGTTCGGTCTTGATAATCTTTCGTTCAGAATGATCGCAAATAATAGGGGTAATTTCATCCACGCCAATTTCAGCAGCTTTCTCTAAAAACCATTCGTAACGATCGTTCATTTTTGTAGGTGCAACCACCATGTGAATTCGAAAATTTCTTGGTTCAGTGAATTGCGATTCGTTTATTTTAACCACACATTTTTTTTCAGATGCTAAAATAACTTCACAAAAAAACAAAAAACCTTTTCCGTTGGTAATGTGTAAAATAGAACCTTCTAATTTGCGTAAAACTTTAACAATGTGTTTACTTTCTTCTTTGTCAAAAGTGAACTCATTTGTTTCATTGTCTATATCCGGAGCGTAAAATAACTGCATAATTAAAACTCTAATCTTGCTTTAGAAACTACTTCATCATCACTAAAAATTCCTAAATTAAATTTATGATAACCAACAATACCAATCATTGCGGCATTATCGGTTGTATATTCAAATTTTGGAATAAAGGTTTTCCAACCGTATTTGGTTTCGGTTTCTTTTAAAGCTTTGCGAATGCCCGAATTCGCCGATACACCGCCGCCAATTGCAATCTGGGTAATTCCGGTTTGTTCAACGGCAAGCTTCATTTTATCCATTAAAATTTTAATGATGATGTTTTGCACAGAAGCACAAATATCATCGATATTTTCTTTAATAAAATCAGGATTTTTTTGAACTTCTTTCTGAATAAAATATAAAATCTGCGTTTTTAAACCCGAAAAACTAAAATTCAATCCGTCAACTTTTGGTTTGGTAAACATGTATGCTTTTGGGTTTCCGTTTTGTGCATGTTTGTCAATCAAAGGTCCACCTGGATAAGGAAAACCTAATATTTTTGCTGTTTTATCATAAGCCTCACCAACAGCATCATCGGTCGTTTCGCCTAAAATTTCCATATCAACAAAAGAATTCACTTTCACAATCTGTGTATGTCCGCCACTAATTGTCATCGCCAAAAACGGAAATGTAGGTTTATCAAATCCTTCTTCATCAATAAAATGAGCCAAAATATGAGCGTGCATGTGGTTTACGGCAATCAACGGAATATCTAACGCCATACTTAACGATTTCGCAAAAGAACCACCAACCAGCAAAGATCCCATTAAACCCGGACCTTGCGTAAATGCAATAGCACTTAAATCGGTTTTTTGTATGCCGGCTTTTTGCAAGGCAACTTCTACAACGGGCACAATATTTTGCTGATGTGCGCGGGAAGCCAATTCGGGAATTACACCGCCGTACAACTCGTGAATTTCCTGCTTTGCCACCACATTGCTCAATACTTTATCGTTGCATAATACGGCTGCACCGGTATCATCGCACGAACTTTCAATCGCCAAAATGTACTTTAATTGTTCCATTGTAAAAAATCGGTATAATTTATGTGTATAAAGTATATTAAATACCGTATTAACTTACATAAATTAGTATTTTTGTTTCTTTAAATTAAAAAGCAAATTTAAAACAAATAAGGCTATCAAAAAACTTTTTAAAATACTGTTTGGGTTGCTGTTGGGCTTGGCGCTGGTTTTTATACTGGCAGCCGTAATCATTACCACACCTATAGTTCAGACAGAATTGGCGCATTATGCTACTACAAAAATTAATGAACAATTCAATATCCGAACGTCGATTGGGCAGGTTGCCGTACAGTTGGATGGAACGGTTCTAATGAAAAAAGTGCATGTTTTAGACGACCGAAACAACGATTTAGCCTACATTGACCGATTATACACCGATATTACTGATTTTAAACAGTTGACCGAAGGAAAATTGTTGTTTGGTAGTACCGAAATTCAGGATGTTAATTTTTTTATCCATAAATACAAAGGCGATACATTAACCAATTTAGACAAGTTTATTGCTGTTTTTGATGACGGAAAACCCGGAAGCGGTAAGTTTTTAATGAAGATTGATCATTTGGATCTTACCAACGGAAGGTTTAAAATTACCGATGATAATACCGGAAATACACCGATTGATTTTAAAGAAATGAACGGTTCATTGAACAAACTAATTGTTCGCGGACCAAATATTAATGCCGATATCACCAAATTATCTTTAAAAGACAAGCGCGGAATTTACATAAAAGATTTGGTTACAAGTTTTTCTATGACCAAAACTTCGATGGATTTAAAACCTTTTGCCGTTGAAACCGAAGAATCGTATATCAAAGGAAATATCGCGATGCGTTATGCCGAAGGCGATTTAAAATATTTTACCGAAAAGGTAAATTTGGCGGTAGATCTTAATAAAACCAAGGTTGCAACAAACGATTTAAAATATTTTTATAAAGAATTTGGTGCCAATAATGTTTTGTATTTAACCACAAAAGCAACAGGTACGCTGAATAATTTTAAGCTTGAAAACACGCAGCTTTCTGATAAATTTGGATCTGAAATCATTGGGAACTTCGCTTTAAAAAATTTGTTTGTAAAGAAAAATCCGTTTCGTGTTGAAGCTAATCTGAATCGCCTGAATATTACTCGATCTAATGCCGTAGCACTATTGCCGAATGTTTTAGGAAAATCGTTGCCGGTTCAGTTGGAAAAATTGGGTTTGCTTAATTTGCAAGGATCTGTTGCGTACGAAAATTTTTATGTGGATGCCAATGTAGAAGCTACTACAAATCTTGGTTTTGCTATGGCCGATGTAGAATTATGGAACATAAATCAAAAGCAAAACGCAACTTATAAAGGCGATATTACGCTTGATAATTTTGATATTGGCGGGTTGATTGAAAACGAAAAAATCGGCACGGCAACCTTAACTGCTTCGGTTGATGGTAAAAGTTTCGATCCCGAGTCGTTCAACACCATTATAAAAAGTCAGGTACAGCAGTTTACATTTAACAATTATTCGTATAAAGATATTACGATCGATGGTAGCTTGAAATTGCCTGCATATACCGGAATTTTGGTAAGTAAAGATCCAAATGCACTGCTTGATTTCAATGGAACTTTAGATCTTTCAACAGACAAAACCGCAGTTGATTTTAAGGCAGATATCGAGCATTTAAACATGAACGCGTTGCATATTGTAAAAGATTCGCTGGGTGTTTTTAAAGGTCATTTTGAATTGATGGGAACCGGCAAAAACCTGGATACGTTTGAAGGAACCGTTTTGGCGCAGAATGCCACTTACACCAATTCTAAAGAAACCTACGCTTTTGACAGCCTTTCTATTAAATCTGAATTTCAGGAAAATAACATCCGCAGAATTGATATAAAATCCAACGATATTGTAAACGGCTATATTCGCGGGAATTTTAAATACAATCAGCTTAAGGGAATTGTAGAAAACTCATTGGGACGACTGTATAAAAACTATTCGCCCAATAAAATTGCTACTAATCAGTTTATCGAATACAATTTGGATATTCAGAATAAGATTGTCGATTTGTTTGTTCCAAAACTAGAAATTGCCGACGAAACCTCTATTTCTGGTAAAATCACAGCAGATAGCGGCGAATTTGTTTTAATAATGAACACGCCTTTTGTGAAGTATGGTGATAATAAACTGACCAATATTCAGATTGATGTGAACAGTCTGCGTGAAAATCAAAATGCTTTTGTAGCTGTTGATACCATAGATTTAAAGGCTTACAAAGCATACGATTTTGTACTGAACAACGCCAAGAAAAATGATACGCTGTATGTTGATACGCAGTTTAAAGGCGGAACTGCAGCAGCCGATAAGTATTACCTGAATTTTTATCATACTATCGATGAAGAAAATAAATCGGTAGTCGGAATCGAAAAATCAGAAATTCAGTTTAAAGAATCACTTTGGTATTTAAATGAATACAACAACGATAAAAACCGCATCATTTTTAATAAAGAAATTAACGATTTTGTTATTGAAGACATTCAGCTTTCGCACAACGAGCAAATGGTTTTGCTGAACGGAAGCATGCACGGCAATAATTATAAAGATTTGAATCTGGAATTTGAAAATGTAGAATTGGATAAAATCACACCTGATTTAACCAATTTAACCTTTGCCGGATTAATCAACGGAAACGTTTCTTTTGTACAAGAAAACAATGTTTTTAAACCGAAATCGAAGTTAAATGTCGAGAATTTAGAGATTAACGATGTACTGCTTGGTCTGTTTAATTTTGAAGTAGAAGGAGATGAATCGTTGCAGAATTTCAATGTTCGATCAAATATTGTGAACGATTTTACCGAGAATTTCTATATGAACGGATTAATTTCTGTGAGCAAAGGTCAAAGTAAATTGAATTTAGATGCCGGTTTTAACAAGTTCAACCTAAAAGCCATTGCACCGTTTTTATCATCGATTATGTCCGATGTCCGTGGCGATGCATCTGGTCGTGCAACCATTCAGGGAACACATAAAGATCCAGATATCGAAGGAAAATTATATCTAACAAATGCCGGAATGCGTCCTGTTTTTACAGGTGTTGATTATTTGTTCGATGAAAACGCACCGCTTGATGTTACCGAAAGTCAGTTTATCCTTAGAAATGTAAACATTACCGATTCCAAACACAAAACAAAAGGATTATTAAACGGAACCATTTCGCACAACAAACTAAAAAACTGGAACATCGATGCAAAATTGTCTTCAGATAATTTATTGGCGTTAGACAGCGATTATAAAGAAGGAACGCCTTATTACGGAACGGCTTTTATCGATGGATCTGCAACCATAAAAGGACCTGTAGAAAGTTTGGTTGTAACCATTGAAGCAGAATCTAAAAAAGGGACAAATATTAAAATTCCGTTAGATGATGCCGGTGGATTGGGCGACAATAATTTTGTTCACTTTTTATCGCCACAAGAAAAAGCCAACCGTTTAAAAGGTATCGAAACCCCTATGAACAATACTCGTTTTGGTGGTGTTCAATTGAATTTCGAGTTTTATATAACGCCCGATGCCGAAATTGAAATTTTGTTAGATCGCGCTTCTGGTCACGGAATGAAAGGTAGTGGCGCCGGTTTTATTACGATGGAAATCAACACACTTGGACGCTTTAACATGTGGGGCGATTTTATGGTTTACAACGGCGAATACAATTTTAAATACGGTGGA
This sequence comes from Paenimyroides ummariense, assembly GCF_900115115.1. Classification (GTDB taxonomy): domain Bacteria; phylum Bacteroidota; class Bacteroidia; order Flavobacteriales; family Flavobacteriaceae; genus Flavobacterium; species Flavobacterium ummariense. Next base: position 81,517 of record NZ_FOVI01000004.1, on the reverse strand, counting down.
ATTATTGATAAAAAGCTCGATGTTGTTAAGTACGGAACCATTCGTTGGGACGGCGAACCGTTAAATGCTATTTTAGATCTGAAGGCAGTTTATAAAACCCAGTCGAATCCCGGGTTAATTGTAGAAAGTTCTGAAATTAACCGTAAGGTTGATACCGAAGTTTCTATTGCATTGCAAGGTAATTTAAGCAATCCCGAAATTGATTTCTTAATTGATTTTCCTAACGTAACATCAACTATTAAATCAGAAATAGAATATAAATTAGCCGATAAAGATACGCGTGAAACGCAGGCTATGGCATTGTTGGCTACCGGCGGATTTATTACAACAACAACGGGCGGAAATGCGGTTTACGGCAGTTTGTTTGAACGTGCCAGCAGTTTGTTCGATGATTTATTTTCAGATTCCGAAGGAAAGTTTCGCGTTGGACTGAATTATTCGCAAAGTGAACGCAATCCCTTCAGAGATGATACCGATGCAGCCCGTGTAGGTGTAACATTGTCAACCCAGATTAGCGACCGCATTTTGGTTAACAGTAAATTAGGTGTGCCGGTTGGCGGACGTGAAGAAAACGTGATTGTGGGCGATGTGGAAGTTCAGTTGCTTTTAAATGACGATGGAAGCTTACGTGCAAGAGTTTTCAACCGTGAAAACGATATCAACTATATTGGTGAAGGCATCAATTATACTCAAGGAATTGGTTTAACTTACGAAGTTGATTTTAATACGTTTAAAGAACTGATAAAGAAAGTATTGGTTCGTGCAGACAAACGTGCCAAACAAAAAGAAGCAGAGAAAAACAAACCGAACAATAGTAATTCTTCAGACGATGATTACGGATTAGATTACATCAAGTTTCAAGAAAAACGCCGAGAAGATACTCAAGAAGAACAAAAAACAAAGCCAGAACCTAAATAGATTCTGGCTTTTTCAATTTATTTTGTATCTTTAGTTTCTTGAGAACAAGAAGACAATATAAATTTATAATTTAACTAACCACATAGAGATATAGTACTATAGGTCTTAATTTACATAGCAATTGTAGGCACACATCTTTTTAAGGGTTGCTTAAAAAACTATGTATTTTTATTTAATCTCTAAAGTCTATATTTTCTATGAAACTATGTGGTAAAATTTAAATATTAAGAATACTTATGAAATCAAACAAAATAAAGAAAATAGGAGTACTTACATCTGGTGGCGATGCTCCGGGAATGAATGCAGCCATTAGGGCGGTTGTACGTGCTTGTACTTATTATGAAATTGCCTGTTACGGCGTTTTCCGTGGTTTTGAAGGATTGATCGACGGCGATGTAAAAGAAATGGGACCTCGCGATGTTAAATACATCGTATCAAAAGGCGGAACCATTTTAAAATCGGCTCGGTCAGATGAATTTATGACAGCCGAAGGTAGAAAAAAAGCGTATAAAACCATAGAAAAATATCAAATCGATGCACTGATAATCATTGGTGGCGACGGTAGTTTTACCGGCGGAATGATCTTTTCTAAAGAATACAACATTCCTGTGATAGGCATTCCCGGCACTATTGATAACGATATTTACGGAACATCGCACACTATTGGGTACGATACGGCTTTAAATACGGTGATCGATGCGGTTGATAAAATCCGCGACACGGCAACATCGCACAAACGCATTTTCTTTGTAGAAGTGATGGGGCGCGATGCCGGATTTATCGCCTTAAATTCAGGAATAGGTGCAGGAGCAGAAGAAATTTTGATTCCCGAAGAAAACATCGGTTTGCCAAAATTGTTAGAGAAACTGAAACGAAGCAAAGCTTCAGGAAAATCGAGCTGTATTGTCATTGTTGCTGAAGGCGAAAAATCTGGAAAAAATGTGTACGAATTAAGCGATTATGTTGAAGAACATTTACCAGAATACGATGTACGTGTATCGGTTATCGGACATATTCAGCGCGGCGGTTCACCAAGTTGTTTTGATCGTGTTTTGGCAAGCAGATCGGGTGTTGCAGCGGTTGAAGCGTTGTTAAAAGGAGAAAAAAACGTAATGATTGGTCTTCAAAACGATTTAATGGCGTACACTCCGTTGGAAAAAGCAGTAAAAGGCGAAGCAAAAATCGACGATGAATTAATAAGAATATCAGATATATTATCTATTTAAGTTATGGAAAAAGTAAAAATTGGAATAAACGGTTTTGGAAGAATAGGACGATTGGTTTTACGCGAATCATTTGAACGTAACGATGTGGAAATTGTAGCAATAAACGATTTAATGGAAATTGATCTTTTAGCATATCTATTAAAGTATGATTCGGTTCACGGAATATTCAAAAAAGATATTTCTATAGATGGGTCGAATTTGATTATCGATGGAAAAAAAATACGAGTTACCGCAGAAAAAGATCCATCCTTATTAAAATGGAACGAAGTAGGTGTAGAAGTTGTTGCAGATTGTTCGGGTGTTTTTAAAACAATGGATAAAGCCGGTTTGCATTTACAGGCAGGAGCAAAGAAAGTAGTAATTTCATCTCCATCAGACGATATTCCAATGTTTGTAATCGGTGTAAACGAAGAAAAAATTACGGCAAACGATACGGTTTTGTCAAACGCTTCATGTACCACAAACTGTCTGGCGCCGATAGCTAAAATATTGAATGATGAATTCGGAATTGTAGAAGGGTTAATGACCACCGTTCACGCAGCCACAGCATCACAATTGGTGGTTGATGGTGCTTCAAAGAAAGATTTTCGTGGTGGTCGTTCTGCTTTAAACAACATTATTCCAGCAAGTACAGGGGCGGCAAAAGCAGTTACCAAAGTAATTCCTGAATTAGTAGGAAAATTGACAGGAATGGCATTTCGTATTCCAACACCAAACGTTTCGGTGGTAGATTTAACCGTTAAACTGGCAAAACCTACAACGTACAATAACTTAATGAATGTGTTTAAAAAAGCTTCCGAAACCAATTATAAAGGAATTTTAGGTTTTACAAACGAACCGGTTGTTTCGCAAGATTTTCTTTCGGATACTCGTACATCAATCATCGATGCCGATGCCGGAATTGCTCTAAACGATACCTTTTTTAAAATTGTTTCGTGGTACGATAACGAATATGGTTATTCTGCCAAACTTTTAGACTTAATTGTTTATGTAAACAAGTTAAAAGCCTAAAACATACAAAAAAATACCTATGTGGTACAATAAGTTACCCATACAAAGCATTAAAATATTATTGTGGATAATTAAAATACACATATTAATACGTAAATAAATAGTCCGTTGCAGTTACTAAACCCCAACGGACTTCTTTTTAACCTAAAGATTACAGTTACTAACCCAAACCTACTATTAAACAACCGTAATTTTAGGGTTGTATAACCCCAATTGATAACTACATAAACACAACAAATAGCATTTTAACGTCAACGAATCATTCTATAACCTCAAAATAGAAGTTTTGAACCTGAATAGGGCAATACAATCTTTCATCTTTCATCTTTTTTCTATTCTCTATTTTCTTTCCTCTCTTTAGGTATTATACAATAAAATAACGTATTTTGTGTCCGAATTTAATTCAGGCATTTTTATGAAATTTGTAGTTGACAGCGGTTCCACCAAAGCAGATTGGTTATTATTTAACAACAAGCAATATTTAGGCGTTTACAATACTTTGGGATTGAACCCGGAGGTATTGAATACCGATGTGTTGGTGGAACGGATGTTGTGCAACGAAGAATTGGCAAATTTACGCACTTCAATTAAAGAAATTTACTTTTACGGCTCGGGCTGTAGTACTGTTCATTCTAAAAAAGTAATGCGTGATGCTTTGGAAAAAGTATTTGAGAATGCCGATTTTTTCGAGATTCTGGAAGATACCTATGCGGCGGTTTATGCAACTTGTCACGATTTACAACCCGGAATTGTCTGTATTAACGGCACCGGATCAAACTGTAGTTTTTTTAATGGTAACCAAGTAGAACAGGCGGTAAATTCGTTGGGCTATCTGGCAATGGACGACTGCTCGGGTGTTGATTTTGGCAGACGATTGATTCGTGCACATTATTTTAGTACCATGCCGTTAGATTTAAAGCAGAAATTTGAAGCAGCTTACAATTTAAATGCCGATTTCATTAAAAAGAATTTTTATAAAGAACCTAACCCCAATGCATATCTGGCATCGTTTCTTCCTTTTTTAATCGCCAATAAAGATCATGATTTTTTACAGGATATGATTGCCGATAGTTTTCAGTTTTTTGTAGATCATTACATCAAACAATATCCAAATCATGCCAATGTTCCCGTTCATTTTATAGGGTCAACCGCTTTTTTGTTGCAAGATGAATTTAAATCCATACTTAACAAAAACAATCTGATTGCAGGTGTATTTTACCAAAAACCGTTAGAAGGTTTAATAGAATTGCATCAGAAATCATAGGAAGTAAAATCAGCCAATTGTAATAAGTAACAACATCTGAACATTTCGTGCTAAATTTAACCTTTCAAAAAAATTGCTAAAAATACCAATAATTGGTATATTTGAATTAAAGATTAAATTATGGCAAAAAACACATCAATATTATTGGGTGAATATTTTGATAAGTTCATTCATCAACAAATTCAAACGGGTAAATTTTCTTCTGCAAGCGAAGTTGTAAGGGCAGCTTTGAGAATGTTTGAACACGAAGAAACAAAAAAAGCAGAACTAATTAAAGAACTTAAAAAAGGGGAGAAATCTGGATTTGTAAAAGATTTTAATAGAGAAGCATTACTGCAAAATCTTCATAAAAAACATGTTTCTAAATAATGACTTATAAAATTAGTAGAGAAGCACAAATTGATATTGAAAATATTTGGCTTTATACTTATGAAACTTGGTCAATTGAACAAGCAGATAGATATTTCAACTTAATTATTGACGAAATTGAATTTTTAGCGAGTAATCCAAATTCCGGAAAAGACTTTAATTATATAAGAAAAGGCTACTATCGTTCAAAAGTAAAATCTCATTTTATATTTTATAAAATAAACCTGAATGAAAAGGAGATAGAAATCATCAGAATTCTACACCAGCAAATGGATGTTAAAAATAGATTAAATGATTAAACTTGACAATTTATTTTTAAACGATCGTATTTTTAATAAGATGAATTTAAATTGATCCTTCAAAAAAAAAACCTGATTACAGGTGTTTTTTACCAAAAACCATTCGAAGGTTTAATAGAACGGCATCAGAAATAACAGGAAAATCAACAATCTCAGCTGGGAATTTAAATACAAAACCACTCAAAAGAGAGTGGTTTTATTATTTATTACATTTTTGTAAATTTTTGAGTAATATCAATTTTAGTTTGAGATCCGTTTACTTCTTCTTCCTGATACATATTTAAATGAAGCTCTGTACTGTTTAAAACCTTTATTGTGTAAGTTGTTGGGGTGCTAATAGTCATCGTTATTTCATCACCATTACGGGTATATGTAGCTGTTCCCGATTGTTCCTGTTCCGCTTGTTGTTGAGTTGCCGGAGTGTACATGTAATATTCAACTGTATTGTCGGCTTTAAAATCATATTCAATTTTGATACCGGCAGTTTTTGTATCTACATCTTGTTCATCTATAAGTACATTACCGCCCATTTCCATTTTCATATCCATTTTCCGCATTTCCCACTTTCCTAATAATAAGTTTGTAGGTTGTGGCTGAGGCTGTGGTGCTGATGAATTATCGTCACTTGAACAAGATGAAAGTGATGCAATTGCAAGAGTTGAGGCAAATAAAAAAGTACTAATTCTTTTCATAATTTAAATTTTAATGTTAATTAATAATCGTAAAGTTAATTAATATAAATATAATTACAAGACGTAATATAATTTAGAAAGGTTGTAAAAGTGGATAAAATATTTGAAAAGTGTAAATAAATCACAAAATTATTGTTCATCACCTTTAATAAAATTGCAGAAACAAAGTTTAGAAAATTTTGTATAGAGAAGTGTCCCCTTTAATTGAATCTGAATCTTTCAATCTCTTTCCCGTTAAACTTATAAACACCACCTTTTGCCAATCCAAAAAGCAAATTGTTTTGTTTGTCTTTATAAATAGCCCAAATCATTGGGTTAGATAATTTTTCATTAATTGGATAGTTTGTTAAGGTTTTACCATCATATTTCCAGGCTCCTGTATCTCGGTCGCCAAACCAAATGTTTCCTTCTGCATCTTCTTCAATGGCAAAAACGTGTTCCAATGTACCTGATTCTGATTTATCTCCTCTTTTGGTGCTTGTGGGATGAATCAAATGATGCTTTTCAGAAAAATTTATGACCGAATTACCTTCCATCAGCAAAACGCCGATGCCGTTATTTCCTATCCAAATTCGTCCTTTTGAATCTGCAAATACACTTCTTATATGCAAAAGTTCACCATTCTTTAAGTTCAATTTTTCATCATCAAATATATTTACCGTTTTACCATCATAACTGAATAGTGCCGCATAAGTCGCAATCCAAACTTTACCGTTTGTATCTTTTGAAATATCGGTTACGCCATAAGAATTATCAGGATTTTCATTTTTAGGTTTTGGAAAAATGAGATAGTTCATCTGCTCACCGTCATAACGATTAATTCCGTCTTCTTCACCCGCGTAAAACCATAAATCTCCATCCGTTTTATTCCAATCATCTTTTGCTTGATTCATATTTGGAAAATAATTGGTAAACGTTCCTTTATCATATACTGTAACTCCTTTTGCGGTTCCAATAAATATTTTTCCATGCTTATCCTCTTGAATGGAACGAATTTGATTGTCTGCCAAACCTTCATTGGTTGTAAAGTATTCAAATGATTTTCCATTATAAAAACTTACGCCTTCATTATGACTTCCCAACCAATAATTACCCTTGCTGTCTTGAAAGATTGCTCGTATTCCCGAAGTAAACTTTAGGGTGTCGGTTTTTGAAGTTGATACCAATTCAGGTTTTTCGATTTGTTTCCCAGTTGATTTCTTTTCAACACAAGAAAAGTTCAGTATCAGCAGAAGTATTAGAGTTATCAATTTTAAATTTTTGTTCATTAGGGTTTAAATTTTTCAAATGTATTTCCATTAAATTTATAGACACCATTTTCGTGTGTTCCAAGCCAAAGGTCGCCATTGTTGTCTTTGTAAATACTGAACAATTTAATATTTGTTGAATTTTCTTGAACTGGATAATGTGTAATTTTCTTCCCATCATATTTCCAAACGCCATCACGATAGGTGACAAACCACAAATTATTATCGTTGTCCCTAACCGTTGAAAGATACTCGTTTAAAATACTTGTATTTTTCCCATCTAAACTGCCAATGCTTTCGTGTCTGGTATAAAATTGATTGCTTTTTAAAGGGGAATTGTCATAGATGCTATATCGAAATTCGGTATTGAACCAAAAGTTGCCATTTTTGTCTTCCGTAATTGATCGCACACCATTTGAACCTCCTTGGCGAAATTCCGTCACATCTTCTTCTGTAATCCATTCGAATGATTTTCCATCGAAACGGCACACGCCAACCGGATTGGTACCAAACCAAATGTTGCCTTTTTGGTCTTTATAAATGCTATAAATTTCAAACGGTTGGTTAAATCCGGGCGGACTTGGAAGTGTCAGTTCATAAAGGGTTTTTCCATCAAAGCGGTAAACTTTTTGATTGGTTTGATGCAGAATTTTTAACCACAAATCATTCGCTTCCAGTTTCCATTCATTACTTGGAATTGCTTTAATGTGTGTAAATGATTTTCCGTCAAACTTTGTGGTGGTAGCATTTGGGTTCATACCCGAGAAGTAGATGTTGCCCGATGGATCCTCTTTGATATCATCAACTCTATCTATATACAAACCGTGTTTTGTGGTGTAATTGATCAACGTTTTCCCATCATATTTGTACACTCCGGTTTTCCAGCTACCAAACCAATAGTTATTTTTCTTGTCTTGGTAAATCACCATGATATTGCTTCCAAGTTCTTTTACTGTGTCGCCCTTCACATTGATTTTTTCTAAAGGAATAGAATGGTTTTTCGAATGGGAATTCTGCCCATTGCACGAAGTTAATAATGATAGAATGCTAAAGAATAAGAGTGTGGTTAGTTTCATTTATGTTTGTCAAGGAGTGTTATAGAATAGTTGGTGACTATCAAATATCCAAAACTTTTATTAATTACACAAATACATGTTAATCAATATTTTCTTATTAAAACTCACTTTACCAAAACATCAATCAAACATCAATACATTATTATCTTAACAACAGGGTTAAGGTGTATTTACAATAAATTAACATAGCGGTTATTTGTTAATATTAGCTTAATATAGGTATAACATTCGATTTATCTTAAAAAATCAATTTTGTGCGATGAAACATTCAAGCTAATTATGAAAAAACTTTTAGTTGTTATTAGTATTTTTTCACTTTTTGCGTGCAGCGACAACAGCTCGGTAAAAATGAAAGGATCAGACACGGAAGTAAACCTGGCAGTGAATTTAGCGGAACAATATACTAAAGTTAATTCCGATTTTAGTATTGCAATTTCTGGCGGAGGTTCGGGTTTAGGCATTACTTCTTTATTAAATGGGCAGGCAGATATTGCCAATTCTTCGCGTCCGTTGTCAGACAAAGAGATCGAACAGTTTAAAAAGGCAAACATTGAAGTTAAAACCGTTGTTTTTGCAGAAGATGCTACCGCTTTTATTGTTCATAAAGATTTGCCTTTAGAAGAAATAGATCTGGAAACTCTCGGAAAGATCTTGAAAGGCGACATTAAAAACTGGTCTGAAATTACTGATATCGATTTGCCGATAAACATTTACGGTCGACAAAGTAGTTCGGGAACGCATTCGTTTGTGAAGAAAAAACTGAAGATCGAATTTTCTAACGCAGCAAAAGAAATGACGGGTAACGCACAGATTTTGGAAGGTGTTAAGGCAGATAAATCGGGCATTGGTTATGTAGGTGCAGGTTATGTTTCGCACGAAATTAATTCTAACGCGCTCATTAAAATTCTAAAAATTAAAGAAAAGCCCAATGCTGTAGCTTATTCGCCTATCGATACAGAAACAATAAACAACAGTTTGTATTTTTTTCAGCGTCCGTTGTATCAGTTTGTTTTGGCTGAATCATGGCATAAAGTAAAGCCTTTTATCGATTTTGAAAAGAGTGCGCAAGGCAAGAAAATGATCGAAGAGCACGGATATTACATTATAGAAGAAAAATAACATGAGATACAGAACACGAATATCAGTCGATAAAATATTTAAAGTAGTATTTAAAACCACCGGATTTTTGGTTTTAGCTTTATTGGGCGGCATTTTTGCCATGCTGGTTTACAACTCCATATCGTTCTTTTTAGATATTAAACCGTTAGATTTTATCACGGGAATGGAATGGGCGCCAACAGCAAAAACACCAAAATACGGTATGTTGCCTTTAATTATAAGTACTACCATTGTTACATTTGGAGCGATGATTATTGCGATACCTTTAGGAATAGGAACTGCAGCTTTTATATCGGAATATGCAGGCAGTAGGCTAAAAAACATCTTGAAACCGGCTATTGAAATGTTGGCTGCGATACCATCGGTAGTTATCGGTTTTTTAGGAATTGTAGTTTTAAGCCCAGGAATTGCTAACGTAGCAGATTTACCAAACGGTTTAAACGCCTTAAACGGAGCAATTTTATTGGCAATCATGGCGTTGCCTACCATTATTACGGTTGCCGAAGATGCCATACACGCTGTGCCAAATGCGTATAAAGAAGCAAGTTACGGAGTTGGTGCAACTAAATGGCAAACCTTACGAAAAGTAATTATTCCTGCGGCAGCACCCGGAATTATTGCCGCGGTAATGTTAGGTGTTGGTCGCGCAATTGGTGAAACAATGACGGTTTTAATGGCAACAGGAAATGCTGCATTGATACCTACAGGAATGTTTGATTCTGTTAAAACCATGACGGCTACCATTGCCATTGAAATGGGCGAGGTTCCGTACCAAACTACACATTATTACGCACTTTACGCTATTGCAACTGTTTTGTTCTTTATGACGCTGTTTGCAAATTTAGTGGGAGAATTTTTTATTAACCGATTCAGAAAATATCATGCAGTATAAAACCAATAAATTATCATCGGTAGTAGAGTGGGGTACTTTATTATTAACCACACTTATTGTCTGCTTTTTCTTATTTGTTATTATTTGGGAAATCGTATCAAAAGGAGCATCTTCTTTGTCATGGGAATTTGTATCGAAAGTTCCATCGGCAGGAATGACAAAAGGCGGAATTTTAACTCCGATCATCGGAACCGTTCTTTTAACATTAATCACAGCACTTTTTGCGATACCATTTGGCGTTTGTTGTGCGATTTATCTGAACGAATATGCTGAAAATAATTGGTTAACAAGAACCATTCGTGCATCAATCAGAAACTTGTCAGGAGTTCCATCGATCATTTACGGATTGTTCGGTTTGGCATTGTTCGTTCAGGCATTACAGTTTGGAACATCGTTAATCGCAGCTGGTTTAACATTAGGTTTGTTATCGTTGCCATACATCATCACAACTACCGAAGAAGCCTTAAAAAGGATTCCGAACAGTACACGCGAAGCGGCATTGGCTGTAGGTGCAACCAAATTTGAAACCATAAAAGATGTGGTGCTACCATCGGCAATGTCAGGAATTTTAACGGGGCTTGTATTAACATTATCAAGAGCCGCTGGTGAAACCGCACCAATCTTATTTACAGGTGCTGCCTTTTACATAAACGGAAGTTCAGGTTATCTTAACCAAGAATTCATGGCGCTGCCTTACCACTTGTATATGTTGTCAACCCAGCATCAGTCAATAGACCAAGTTAGACCAATTGCGTACGGTACCGCTTTAGTACTTGTAATAGTTGTCTTTTTATTAAACCTTACAGCATTTTATATTCGCTATAAATACAGAAAAAATGAAAACTAAATTATCAGCAGAAAATCTAAACATTAGTTTCGGAGAGAAACATGTTTTAAAAAATATTAGTGTTTCTTTTGCAGAGCACGAAATTACAGCTTTAATAGGTCCATCGGGTTGTGGAAAAAGTACGTTGTTACGTAGTTTTAATCGTATGCACGATTTGTTTCCCGATGCAAAAATTAACGGATCACTTCATTTGGAAGAATTAGATCTTTATGACAGACATGTTCCTGTTACAGAAATCCGCAAACGTATCGGAATGGTTTTTCAAAAGGCAAATCCGTTTCCAAAAAGTATTTACGAAAACATTGCGTACGGATTAAAAATCAATAATTTACCTTGTAATAAAGAAGTTGTTCAAAAAGCGTTGGAAGAGGCGTATTTGTGGGACGAAGTTAAGAACGATTTAAAAATGCCGGCAACACGTTTATCGGGCGGTCAGCAGCAGCGTTTGTGTATTGCTCGTGCAGTAGCTTTGCGACCAGAAGTTATTTTAATGGATGAACCTTGTTCTGCTTTAGATCCGGTGAGTACCTTGAAAATTGAGGAATTAATTAAGCATTTAAAAAAGAAATATACCATTGTTATTGTTACACACAATATGCAACAAGCCCAACGCATTGCCGATAAAACCGTGTTTATGTATTTGGGAGAAGTGAAGGAAGAAGGTACAACCGATGAAATTTTTAATCATCCTAAAAACGAAATGACAGCGAATTACATCAGCGGTTATTTTGGATAATTTTTAAAATTCATTTTTTCGCAAAAGTGTGTTTAGGAAGGAGTTTACTTTTTTGGGTAAACTCCTTTTATTTTATATATTTTTAATAACGCCAGCTAATTTTTCTGTCAATTTTTTTCGACTGAAATATTGCAGACCAATACCGTGAACTTTTAAATTGTTCTGTTGATATTTCTCATAACAATCTAAAATATACTGTTTTACTTCTTGCAAATTATCGTAATTAAAATACTTGCCGGCGTTGGTATCTTTTATGATCTTTTCAACATCACTTTGCTTAGGTCCAATGGCTAAAATTGGGCGTTCGGCTGCCATGTATTCAAATAATTTTCCGGGAATTATTCCGATAGTTTCGAACGAATCAATTTCTATCAACAATAAAACTTGTGAACTGCGTTGGTATTTCAACGCTTCCGTATGCGATACGTATCCTAAAACATTCAGATAAGCATCTAATTTAAATTCTTTAATGGTATCAATAATTTCCGAACTTACTTTACCAATTAACTGTAATTGAAAATCAGATCGAAACTGATCGTTCTCTTGTAAAATTTCATTTAAAGCTTGCCACAGAATATGCGGATTTCTTTTTGACAACAACGAACCAATATGACTAATTGTAAACTTTTGATCCATTGCTGGTTTTTCAATCGTTTCAATATCGTAACCATTCGTTATTACGTGAATAGGCTTTTGAGTGATTTCTGCAAATTCCAGTTTTGTGGTATAGCTTGTGGTAAGAATGGTATCGGCTTTTGTTAAAACCAAACGTTCTAAATCTTTATGTTTTTGAGCCGATTTATCTGTCAGTTTTAATTCTTTATGATATCCAATTGATGTCCACGGATCACGAAAATCTGCAATCCATTTAACAGCGAATCTTCTCTGTAATTCTAAACCAATTAAATGCATGCTGTGTGGCGGACCAGTCGTGATAATCACATCGACAGCATTTGTTTTAACGTAATTCGATAAATAGTCAACCGAAGGATTTACCCAGCCAACTCGTGCATCGGGAATAAAGAAGTTACCACGAACATAAAGCAGTATTTTCTCTATAAACGACTGTTTTTTCTCTGCTTTTATAATCCCGGAACTAATGGTAGTAGTACTTTTTTTAGAAAATATCGAAGCTAATTTGTAAGGTTCTTTAATAGGTTGCTTTAAGACAGTTACATTTTTATTAACTTGATTTACCAGATCTTGATCGATAATTGGGTACGTAGCATTTTCGGGAACATATACAATAGGTTCAATGTCAAAATCGGGCAGATATTTTACAAATTTCAACCAACGCTGCACACCCGGACCACCTGCAGGCGGCCAATAATATGCTATAATGAGTACTTTTTTCATAATTTGTGCTTTTATAAACAGGTATTAATTATCTAAGCGTGTTCGAGTAATAACCTGCTTCATGCTCTAGATAATTATCATAGTAATTGCTTTTTTTAGATTCTAACAAATAAGTTGCTCTCAACGGTATTAAATGAAAATCATAATAAATGTATGAATCTATCTTTTTTAAAGTTTCTTTGTTTTCAAAAATATTTTTTAACGGTTTATGATAAAAGCTGTTTACAAAAAAGAAATCATCGTTTTGATATATATGAATTATTTCGTGAGCAATTATTTGATTAAAGGAAGACCGCTGTGATAAATACGCTTCGTTAAATGCTATATATCCAGCAGTAGCATACGCATAGTCATTACCGGCGGGGTCATTTCTTCTAAAAATAAATTGACCGTAGTTTAGAGAAGATTTTGCATCGAATCTAAATCTAGTAAAAGCATCAATGGTATAAACAGCAGAAATTGGCATCACTTTATAATGAACTTTAAACTCGTCTTTTGTGTGAAATTCAATTCTATTAAAGCCAACCGTTAAATTCCATTGTTCCCAAAAATCTCTGTTATTTGCCGCATTCTCTTTTATAGAATTGCCTGCCGCATTAACAAATTTTGATGCCCAATATAACTTCCAATCTTCTTCTTTCCAAGCGTGTCTAATAATACGTTTGCTTTCAAAAGTAACATATCCTCCTAAAGCTCCCTGCCAAAGCCCTTTTAAAAGAACTTTACCAAGTTTCTCTTCAGGTTTTTTATTTATCACAGCACCAATTGCTCCTGTAATTCCACCGAAGCCTACATTATATAGTGCGGCTTCTGTATCATTTGATTGAGAATAGGAGGAGGATATAGGTAAAAGCACAATTAAAAATAATATTTTCTTTTTCATCTTAGTAAAAATTGTATAAAATTTAAAATATTATAAAAGTAGTTTCATTATACCTTTTCTACTTTTTTTCATGATGATTAAATTAATTTGGCTAAATACGTTCCAATAAAAACTCCGACCAATCCTAAAACAATCGAAAGACTTAAATACGTTGCAAAATTAAAATATTGCTGGGTTTGCAGCATTTTAAACAAATCAAACGAAAAGGTAGAAAAAGTTGTGAATCCGCCACAAAAACCAATTCCTAAAATCACGAATAACTGTTGTTGGTTTGCTGCGTATTTAACAAAAAGAAAGCCTAATAAAAGGCTTCCTAATGTGTTTATGAATAAGGTTGCAACAGGAAATTGCTGATACGTTATAATCTTTCCGATCTCGTATCTGCAAACAGTTCCAATTGCACCGGCTATCGCCAATCCTAAAATATTCATTATATATTTTGCACTTTTTCTTCGTTTTTATTTCTTGTTGCAAAAAATATTCCCGCAGCTACAATCAAGAACGCAATGATTGATGCTATTAACGAAATAGTGCTTCCTGTTTTAACAACTTCTGGTTCAAACGAAAATACTATTTTATGATTTCCTGCAGGAATGTTCAAACCGCGCAACGTATAATTTACTTCGACCATTTCGGCTGGCTTACCATCAATCGAAATATTCCATCCTTTTGGATAATAAATTTCAGAAAAAACAGCAAATCCGTCTGACTGATTATTTGTTTGATATTCTAACTTGTTTGGTTGGTAATTAGTCAGTTTAATTTGTGCTAAACTATCAGCAGTAAAAGTCGTTTTTGGAACATTCACAGTATTATAAACCAACGCAGTTTCTTTTGATTTGAACGATTTCATTGCTTCCATCATTTCATCGGCATTCGCAACTTTCTGAATATTCTTAACAAACCAAGCGTTTCCGTTCGCTTCCGGATTTTGCAATGGAATATCGGCTCCTTCTTCGTTTTTACCAATGATGTACTTCACATTCAACATATTCAAAACTTCCAGATTTTGTTGAGCGATCTGATAATCAAACAAATCCTGAACTTTTTTAGGTTTTGCCGCATGATATCCGCCTAACGAATGATGAAAGAACGAGCTGCGCGCGCTGCTGAAACCGCCTTGTTGTTCAAAAACTCTAAATTGAGATTTATCTGACAATATCTGTTGATCTGCCGGAGTTGCTTGAAATGGTGTTTCAACCTGCTGTTTTGAGACAAAATTGTCTTTGTTAACGTAATTGGTATCAATCGCCACCAAATCAATAACACCCAATAAACCAACAATAATAACCGCGGTTTTGGCATTTAGTTTTTCTTTGTTGTAAGCCCATAAAGCCGCAGCCGCTAAAGCTACAAACAATAAAGTGCGCAATAAGTCTTTGGTGTACATTGCTTTACGGTCGTCAATTAAAGCACTGATAAAACCTGATCCGCCGTCTTGAAAAACCTGTGCATAGTATGAATCGTTCGATCCTTCAAAATCCATCATTCCTTTTAAAACAAACAATAAAACGAGTATTCCTGCAAAAACAATTCCCGACATTTTTATTGCTTTGAATTGTTCTTCTTTTGATGCTTTAAAGAATGCCTGTAAACCTAAAATTGCCAATATTGGGAAACATAATTCTGCAATCACTTGAATTGATGTTATAGCGCGGAATTTATTGTAAAGTGGTAACGTATCAATTAAAAAATCGGTCAAAAAGAAATTGTGTCCCCAAGATAAAGCGATTGAAACACCTGCACCTGCACCTAAATAATATTTTATTTTTCGGTCATCAACAAAAAAGCATAACAAAGCCAAAAACAAGACAACTGCGCCAATGTATGCCGGTGCTGCTACAATTGGCTGTTTTCCCCAATAAGTAGGCGCGTGGTCTGCGAATTGTTGTGCCGGAGCAGGATCGTAACCTTGCGACTGTAAAAAGGTAGAAACGTATTTGTAAGTATTTGAATTTGTGCCGATGTTTTCACCGTTTCCGCCACCCGTAATTCTAGGCACTAATAAGTTGAACGTTTCAAAAATGCCGTAACTGTATTCGGTAATGTATTCGTGTGTCATTGCGTTTGTAGATTCTTTAGGGGAACCGTCTGGTGCAATGGTTAATTCGCTATTGCTTCGGGTACTGAATTTCGCGTATTCTGATGTTGCCATTAAATTGGTCGCATTTAAACCTATGGTTAAAATACCGGCAATTGCAAAGATTCCGAACATTTTTAGTAAGGCAGAAATCTCTTTCTGTTTGATGTAATAAACCGAATAATAGATGGTTACAATTACTAAAAAGATCAACAAATAATAGGTCATTTGAAAGTGGTTTGCTGATATTTCCAAAGCAGCAGCAATCATAGTAAGAATTCCACCCAAGAGATATTTTTTTCTAAAAACTAGATGAACTCCTGCTAAAACCAATGGCATATAAGCAATTGCATGGGCTTTTGCGTTGTGCCCGGCTCCTAAAATCACAATTAAGTAAGTTGAAAAACCAAACAATAAAGCGCCGATAAAAGCTTTTAAAGGTTTTACTTTATAAGTTAAAAGCAGCAGGTAAAACCCAATGAAATATAAGAAAACGTAATCTGCCGGTCGTGGAAGAAAACGAATAACATAGTCTAATTCTTTTATGTAATTATGTGGATATTTTGCACCTAACTGATACGTTGGCATTCCGCCGAACGCATTGTTAACCCAATACGTTTCTTCATTATTAGTCTGGCGAAAATCATTTAATTCTTTAGCCATTCCGGTGTATTGAACAATATCGGACTGAAAGATTTGCTTACCCGAAAGTACCGGATAAAAATAAGCTAAAGCAACAACTACAAAACCCAATATTGCTAAAATATGAGGCACATAGTTTTTAAAATTTTTCATAGTACATAAATTTGATGCTAAATGTACTTATTATTTGGGAAACGGTAAAAAAAAAGTCTTGCATTGCAAGACTTAATTATTAATCAACTTCTTCAAAGTCGATATATTCTCCAACTTTTTTACGTTCTTTAGGTATTTTATTTTGTTTTAATTCCGTTTCAAAATCGGGTTGTTGTGTTTGTTGACTATTCTGATTTTGATATGCTTGCTGTTGTTTCTGAAAATTTTCTGAAACTTTACTCACTGCTTTATTCAATAAATAAGGCGCAAACAATTTAAAGGCAAACTTAAATAAGTAGTAAACCAATATAATGATTAAAACGGTTTTTATAAAACTTAGAAAAGACGCGTGGTCCATTTTTATTTGTTTTTTAAGAAATTATAGTCAAATATATTCAATTTAAAACAGATAAATTCTTATAGAAATCTTAAAAGTAGAATTATTTGTCCTTACGTTGTTCATTTGCTTTTCTCCAAACTTCATAGCCACCTATAAGCTGCGATACATTTTTAAAACCTAAAGATTTTAGCATTTCAAAGGCTTCGTTACTTCTGTCACCTGATTGACAAAAAACAATAATTTCTCGTTCTCTCGGTAAAAATTCAGTTGCACGTTTAAAGTCTTCGCTATGAATATTCAAACTCATTGCTCCCGGTATTGTTCCTTCTCTGTATTCTTCAGGTGTTCTAACATCGATTAGAATGGGCGTTTTATGTGTTTTTTCTATCAACGCCTTTGCATCTATTCTTCTTCCATCTGCTTGACTTTCTTGTGCATTAACTGAAATACTTAAAAGAACAGTTAGCATTAAAACGATTTTTTTCATAGTTGTATATTTTAATTGTTAGTTGATAAATATTACTTTACAAAATCTTCAAGATAAGAAAAACGTTCGGTTAACTTACCATTTTCACAAATTGTTCCTCTTTCTAAAATCTGATCTTTATCGTTATTAAAAAATGCAGGAATAATATGCTGTATAAACATTTCACCGAAACCTTCGCTGGCATCTTTAGGTAGTTCACACGGTAAATTATCAACCGCCATAACAACAACTGCTGCGGGATGATCTACCGAAACTTCTTTATTTTCGCGCGGATAATAACCGTAAATAGGATCGGCAATTGTAGAAACACGAATGGTACTATCAATCGGCCCATCAATATCACAAGAAATATCTGCTACAACTTTAATATTGTTATGGGCACTGTTAAGCATTTCTTTGGTTAATATTTTAGGCGATCCGTCTTTATAAAAATGTCCTGCAATAAAAATATCTGCAACTTTCGAGAATTTTTCAAAATCACTTTCGTAAGCTGACGGATTCTTTTTAAAATCTTCAAAAGATCCTTCGGTACCATCAATTTTTCTGTAATAATCTTCCACATCAATATGAACGTAAACAGGCTCATCAAACTCTTTAGTCAAGAATTTTTCAATTGAAACCTCTTTCATTTTCATGCCATCTAAAATTTCCTTCGCACCAAAACCAACTTTACCTTTACCGGTTAAAACAACTTTGATAGGCGGTAGGTAGGCTCTGTTTAAACGTTCAATTAAATCGTTTTGAGATTTTAATTCTTCGGCTTTTTTCAGGTTGAACAATTCAAACTTAATTCCAAAGGCTCTAAAAGCGTTGTAAGCACCAACAATTCCGGCATAACGACCAAAACCAATCAAACGTGTACCATTTATATCAACCAACGTTTCATGGTCAATTAGTCGAATATTTTTCTGTAAACATGCTTGTAACAACTTTTTATTGTATGCTTGTTTTTTAATGGTATGAGAAAAAAAGAAATACGTTTTGTTAGTAATTAACTGATCTACAGGAACTTCTTTAACTCCAAAAAGCACATCACAATCGGTCATATCATCGCTAACATCGAAACCTAATGCTTGGTATTCTTCATCTTTAAATACTCTTATCGGTGAACTTTCTACTTTAAATGTGGCGGTTGGATACGTGTTTTTTACTGATAATAATTCTTGTGGAGAAAAAACAACGCGTTTGTCTGGTGGAGTTTTACCTTCGCGGATAATTCCAAATTTCATATATCTTTACTTTTAGGTTTAGCGAATATATGAAAAATAAGGGAAATTAAAAAAGATGTTCAACCGAACATCTTTAATCACAGCTTACGCTTTGGTAAACTTTTTCTTCTTCTTTAGTTACGCCATCGCAATTACCATCTAAACTGCCGATATATCTTAATTGAGGTTTTTCTTCCGTTCCAATATTTTCAAAAACTTCGCAGTGACAAGAATCTGATGATTCGCAACTTGCTAAAAAGGCAATTCCCAAAATTGTTAGTAGCTTCTTCATAATTTTAGCTTTTAATTATTTAAATAAATCAAAAATTAAACCAAACTTTTAAATTCTTGTTTTAATCTGTTTTTTGCCAAATCCGTAACCGAATTAACTTCTTTATTTTGCAAAAGATTTCTTTGTAAATCATCTGCATTAATAACTTCTTCTTTTAAACTTGTTTTTAAAATTTGCTGAATAATTGTTTGTTTAGCCGTTGCGATTAACGCCCAAGCTTCTTCTGAAACATATAATTGTTGCGAAATATTAAAATCGTATTCCTGATCAATATTCTGAATTAAAAACGATGCGTAATCTTGTTTTAGAGTCGATATTGGTGCTACACGAACCACTAATTTTTGCAAATCGATACGTTCCATTAAAATAATCAACCGTTCGTAAGCTTGTACAATTTGTGGAGTAGATTTTCGTGCAACTTCCTGAATTTGTGGTTCACTATAAGGTTGCTGCATACGTTCTTTTAACAACTTGCGGGTTTCATTTTCTTTCGCGATCGATTTTCGATTAAAAACATAAAACAACAGCACAATTACTGCTAAACCTAATAATATAAGTAACGACTCTTTCCAGTCAACCGTAAAATTTGAAAACATTTTTATCACTTTTAAAAAACAAATATAAACCTAAAATAATATTATTTGCTACTTATTTTTAGTAGTAGTAACTTTGTTTTTTTCTGAAAATAAATCTATGCAAAATTATATCGATCAATTAAACGATGCACAACGCGAACCTGTTTTACAAAAAGACGGACCAATGATTATTATTGCTGGTGCAGGTTCTGGTAAAACACGTGTTTTAACCTTGCGTATTGCTTATTTGATGCACTTGGGCGTTGACGCTTTCAATATTTTGTCGTTGACTTTTACCAATAAGGCGGCGCGCGAAATGAAAGAACGTATCTCTAAAATTGTTGGATCTGCCGAAGCTAAAAACTTATGGATGGGAACTTTTCACTCCGTTTTTGCAAGAATTCTTCGTGCCGAAGCCGATAAATTAGGTTATCCTTCAAATTTTACCATTTACGATTCGCAAGATTCACAACGTTTGATCGGGCAAATTATCAAAGAAATGCAGTTAGATAAGGATATTTACAAGCCTAAAGATGTTTTGGGCAGAATATCTAACTACAAAAACAACATGATTACCGTAAAAGCCTATTTTAATAATCCGGAATTAATGGAAGCCGATGCAATGGCAAAAAAACCGCGTGTTGGCGATTTGTATCAGGCGTATGTTGAAAGATGTTTTAAAGCCGGTGCTATGGATTTTGATGATTTATTATTGAAAACCAACGAATTGCTTGTTCGATTCCCTGAAGTTTTATTGAAATATCAAGACCGTTTTAGATATATTATGGTTGATGAGTATCAGGATACCAACAATTCGCAATATTTAATTGTTAAGGCGTTGGCAGATCGTTTTCAGAATATTTGTGTGGTTGGCGACGATGCACAGTCAATTTATGCGTTTCGTGGAGCGAATATCAACAATATTTTCAATTTTCAGAAAGATTTTGATGATGTTAAGGTATATCGTTTGGAACAAAATTATCGATCATCAAAAAATATTGTAGAAGCAGCCAATACTATTATTGATAAAAATAAAACCAAGCTTGATAAAGTTGTTTGGACTGCGAATGATGACGGACCGAAAATTAAAATCCACCGATCAATAACCGATGCAGAAGAAGGTAGGTTTGTGGCTTCGACCATTTTTGAAGAAAAAATGACCCACCAAATGAACAATGGCGATTTTGCTATTTTGTACCGCACCAATGCGCAATCGCGTGCTATGGAAGATGCCTTGCGTAAAAAAGATATTCCTTACCGTATTTATGGTGGTTTATCATTTTATCAGCGCAAAGAAATTAAAGATGTTTTGGGATACCTGCGTTTGCTTGTAAACCCAAAAGACGAAGAAGCTTTGGTGCGTGTAATTAATTATCCGGCGCGTGGAATTGGTAATACAACTGTTGAAAAGTTGAATATTGCTGCCAACCATTACAAGAGAAGTATTTTTGAGGTGATGGAACATATTGATAAAATCGATTTAAAATTAACATCGGGCACCAAAAGTAAAATCAGCGATTTTGTTACCATGATTAAAAATTTTCAGGTAATAAACGAAAATAACGATGCCTATTATTTAACCGACTATGTAATTAAAAAAACCGGTTTGGTTCAAGAATTAAAGAAAGATGGAACACCCGAAGGAATTACGCGTTTAGATAATATTGAAGAACTTTTAAATGGTATTAAAGATTTCACCGAAGGACAAATTGAAGTTGATGGCGCTCGTGGAAGTTTAGCCGAATTCCTTGAAGATGTTGCCTTGGCAAGCGATTTAGATAATGACAAAGGCGATGACGATCGTGTGGCTTTAATGACGATTCACTTGGCAAAAGGATTGGAATTTCCTACAGTTTTTGTGGTTGGTATGGAAGAAGATTTGTTTCCGAGTGCTATGAGTGTGAATTCGCGTGCCGATTTGGAAGAAGAACGTCGATTGTTTTATGTTGCCCTAACGCGTGCCGAACACAAAGCTTATCTAACGTATGCTCAAAGTCGATACCGTTGGGGAAAATTAAGTGATTGCGATCCTTCTCGATTTATCCAAGAAATTGATCCTCAATATTTAGAGTTTTTATCGGCTCCCGAAACCAATTACAGATATAAATCAAGCATAAGCGAAGATATTTTTGGCGATGTTGATAAATCTAAATTACGTCAAACAAAACCTGTTGCCGGAATTCCGCCTAAATGGATTCGTGAAAATGAAGATCCAAAACCCAAT
Organism: Paenimyroides ummariense; assembly: GCF_900115115.1. GTDB lineage: Bacteria > Bacteroidota > Bacteroidia > Flavobacteriales > Flavobacteriaceae > Flavobacterium > Flavobacterium ummariense. Next base: position 59,581 of record NZ_FOVI01000004.1, on the reverse strand, counting down.
CATGATATCAGAAGATTGAAGGATATTAGTAAGATTTCATCTTCAAATTCATCCTCAAATGAAAATTCTTCGCTAAAAGAAGGACAAATTATTATGCACGAACGTTTTGGTAAAGGAAAAATTCTTAACTTAGAAGGAGCAGGGGCAGACAAAAAAGCCGAAATTCATTTTGATGTTGGCGGAATTAAAAAATTGCTGTTGCGTTTTGCAAAACTAAAACCAATCGGGTAGGTTAGTTTAAAGTTTAAGGTTCAATGTTTGAAGTTCCTTTAGGTTTTTACTAATCATTCGCTAATTAGCATATTTTCAAATAATCTAACTGTAAAAAAATGGCAAAATTTATAAAGATATATCCTGATAATCCTAATGAAAAGGAAATTCAGAAAGTAGTAAAAATATTAAAAGAGGGTGGTTTGGTTATTTATCCAACCGATACGGTTTATGGTTTAGGCTGCGATATTACGAATACCAAAGCTTTAGAACGTATCGCAAAAATTAAAGGAATCAAGCTGGAGAAAGCAAATTTTTCTTTTGTTTGTAACGATTTAAGCAATATTTCTGAATACGTAAAAAATTTAGATACATCGTCGTTTAAAATCTTAAAACGTGCATTGCCTGGTCCGTACACTTTTATTTTAGAAGGAAACAACAACTTACCTAAAGAGTTTAAAAAGAAAAAAACAGTCGGAATTCGTGTTCCAGATAATAGCATTGCTTTAGAATTGGTAAAACAATTGGGAAATCCTATTGTTTCAACATCAATTTATGATGATGATCAAGTTATTGAATATACAACCGATCCGGAATTAATTTTTGAAAAATGGCAAAATAAAGTCGATGTGGTAATTGATGGTGGGTATGGCGATAACACCGCATCAACTATTATTGATTTAACCGGAAGCGAACCTGAAGTGATTCGTGAAGGAAAAGGAAGTATTGATATATTTTAAAACAAAAACCAGCCTAATAAGCTGGTTTTATTATGTGTTTTTCAATTGAATCGCGAATAATTTCGGCATGATCAAAAGCTAGAGCTGGCAATTCTTCGATCGAAAACCACTTAACCGCTTTGGCATCGTCTTTTGCCTTTGCTTCAGCTAAACTGTCAATTTCTCCTATAAAAGCAACAGATATTGTATGATGGCGCGGATCTCTCTTTGGATTTCCATAAGCTTTTATCTGCTTCACTTGAAATAACTGAATATCGGTTTCTTCAAAAAGTTCTCGTTTAGCAGCTGTTTCCAACTCTTCATTTTCATCGACAAAACCACCAGGTAAAGCCCAATACTCTTTAAAGGGATCATTCAATCGCTGAATTAATAAAATTTCGTAGCTGCTGTTCATCTTTCTAAACAAAACAACATCAACAGTTACAAATATTTTTGGAGTATAGTTCATTTATAAAATATCTATTTGAATTAACGCCAATAAAATTACACTAATCACAGCTAAAACAATACCTGCAACTGCATTTTTTGTCAGTTTTTCTTTAAAATAAAATTTGCCAATTAAACTTCCTCCGATTATTACACCTAAATTCATTGTAATGAACACAAGGGTAGGGCTGTCTGAGAATATTTTATGGGCTTTCATGTAGAAATAGATGTTTGAAAAATTTAGTATTCCCAAGACCAATCCGTAGAAAATAAATTTTTTATGAATTTTTCCTCTGCTTAAAAACAGATATAATCCACTTACAATAGCACAAAAAATAAATACTAAAAATAAAGCGGCTATATAAGGTATGTTTTTGTTTGTAGCTAATATTTTAAACAACGTATCAACGGTACCATATCCAATAAAGACTGCAATAAGATAAAAGGTGTTGAAATTTCCATCTTTTGTGGATTTTTTATACAATAAAAGTACAATACTTATAAAAGCTAATGCAATAGCTGCAAATTTTGACCACGTAAAGATTTCATGAAACAACCAAAAACTCAATATTACCGGGATTATTAGCGATAATCTTTGAAAAATATCTGTTTTAGCTAGTCCTGATTTATTTAATGATTTATTTAAAAAATAAAATATACTCGGCATTAAAATTCCTAAGGATATAGCTATTGGAGATAATGATTTGTTTAATGTTGATTGATTTATAACATCATTAAACAACATTAAACAAACAATTAGTGCAACAACATAATTTATAAAAACTACAATAAACAGTTTTTTTATTTCTTTGATTTTCAAAAACTTAATAAAAAAACCAACAAATAGAGAGGATATTAAACTTAACAGTAAAGCATACATATTTAAATTGAATTATAAGTCTGTTTTAATATAATATTAATTCTATTTTACATAATATACATTATAGTTCAATATAATTACAGTATAAAATAGATTGATAAATTTTTAATATTCAACAAATATCATTAATTTTGCGCTGTTTATAAAAAATAAATAAGTGGAAAATTCAAACGCACAAAAAATTATCAAGGCATTACAAGCCGAAGTAATTTCAAATGGTATAGTTGCCAAAACTATAGTTCCTGAATTAAAAAAGCTTAGAGAATTTGCTTTACTTGAGGAAAAACCTGTTCTGGTTAAAGCATTACGTTTAGCTTATGAACATATTGATGAGAATGATGATTTCTTGGTTAACATCCCTACAGATGAGCCAATTGAAGAAGATTCTGAAATCAATAACGAAAACTCTTCTACAGAAAGTTTTACTTATTTTATGTCGTTGATGTTGGATTTGGAAAATAAACACAATCTGGCAGACTTAAAAGAATACAACCAACAATTTCAACAATTTTAATCATGTTAAACTTTTTTAGATTCATAGCTGCTTTAGAAGGTATATCATACATCGCATTGTTTTACAACATGTTATATAACAAACCGAATAATCCCGAATTATACCAACAATTATTATATCCAATTGGAATGATTCATGGCATACTTTTTGTTTTGTACTTTATACTGGCTATTTATTTAAAATATGAATACAATTGGTCTATGAAAAAGTTAGGATTAATTTTAATTGCTTCCCTCCTGCCTTTCGGAACGTTCTATTCAGACTATAAGTGGTTAAAAAATTAAAAAAATTTTTGTTTTTAGTTAAAAAATATTATTTTTACCGAAAATTATAAATTCAAATATTCTATAATTACTAATAATTTAAAAAAAAAGTTTTATGAAAAAAATAACTTTGCCTTTAATTGCTGCAGTATTAGGTTTCTCAAATATGAACGCTCAAGAAGGATTACCTTACAACAAATGGTCTATTGACATTAATGGTGGTTTAACAAAACCTTCTTCTCCTATGACTCCAGGTTATAATGGTGACACTTTCTTCGGATTAGTTCACGCTGATGCTGGTGTTCGTTACATGTTCAATAATAAATTCGGTATTAAAGCTGATTTTGGTTATGACTATATGAAAAGTGGTGAAGATTCTAACTACTTTAGAACTACGCACTACAGAGCAAGCTTACAAGGGGTTGCAAATTTAGGTCGTATCATGAATTTTGAAGAGTGGACTAGAACTTTTGGTTTACAAGCTCACATGGGTGCTGGTTATTCTTGGATGGAACCAGGAAAAGACTTGGCTACAAATCTTTATGACAAAGACCAAATGGGTCACGTTCTTTTAGGATTAACTGGTCAAGTAAAATTAGGTAACCGTGTTGCTTTAAATGCTGACTTTACAATGGTTAATACTGTTAAGCAAAACTACACATTCGATGGTAATTCTGTGATAGATGCTAACGATAGAGGATTTAACGGTACATTCTACAATGCTACTTTAGGTTTATCTTTCTACTTAGGGAAAAACGAACAACATGCTGATTGGTATGCTAACGATGGTTTAACTAACAGAGTTGAAGCTTTAGAAAACCGTGTAACAGATATCGAAAACAAAATGATCGATTCTGATAACGATGGTGTTGCTGATTATTTAGATTTAGAGCCAAATACTCCAGCAGGAAACATGGTTGATACTAAAGGTCGTTCTATTGACTTAAACAAAAACGGTATTCCAGATTCTTACGAAGATTACTTCGATTCAAGATATGCTAAAAAAGGTGATACATTCTCTTCTGCTGATTCAAACACAGCTCAAGACTTAATCAACCAAGGTTATGTTGCAGTTTATTTTGATTTCGATAAATCAACTCCTAAAAACGCAGAAGCAACTAATTTCTTAATTACTTACTTACGTTCTAATCCAAACGCTACTGTTGAAGTTAATGGTTTTGCTGACTCAGTTGGTAACCCATCTTACAACCAACGTTTGTCTGAAAAACGCGCTAAGAATGTAGCTAAAATTTTAGAACAATCTGGAATTTCTAGTTCAAGAATTAAAACAACTGCTAACGGTGAAGATACTTCATTCGACGGTAAAAACAAAACTACTTCTAAATTTGCTAGAAGAGTAACTTTCAAAGTAAACTAATAATAGTTTAATATATCAAGAGAAAGAGAGGTTTATGCCTCTCTTTTTTTATTCTTATATTTGTAAAAATTGTACGATAATGAAATTTAAAGTAGAATCAGAATATAAACCTATGGGCGATCAGCCTGCAGCAATAAAAAGTCTTTCAAACGGTATCAAAAACAATGAACGTTTTCAAACTCTGTTGGGTGTAACCGGTTCCGGTAAAACTTTTACAGTTGCCAATGTTATTCAAGAAGTACAGAAACCTACATTGGTTCTGGCTCATAATAAAACCTTGGCAGCACAATTATATTCAGAATTTAAGCAGTTTTTTCCAAACAATGCCGTGGAATATTTTGTTTCGTATTACGATTATTATCAACCCGAAGCTTATCTACCGGTCACAGGAACATACATTGAAAAAGATCTTTCTATTAACGAAGATTTAGAAAAGATGCGGTTAAGTACTACATCTTCCCTACTTTCTGGTCGAAGAGATGTATTGGTTGTGGCATCGGTATCTTGTTTGTATGGTATCGGAAATCCTACAGAATTTCAAAAAAACGTGGTTACTGTTGAGCAAGATCAAGTTATTTCTCGGACAAAATTTCTGCAGCAATTAGTTCAATCATTATATTCAAGAACCGAAGCAGAATTTTCGCATGGAACTTTTAGAATTAAAGGCGATACAGTAGAAGTTTTTCCGAGTTATGCCGATGATCCTTTCCGCATTCATTTCTTTGGTGATGAAATTGAAACCATTGAATCTTTTGATTTGGCAACATCTAAAGTAATTGAGAAATATCAATTGTTAAGCATCTACCCTGCCAATATGTTTGTTACATCGCCAGATGTTTTGCAAAATGCCATTTGGGCAATTCAGCAGGATATGGTTAAACAGGTTGATTATTTTAAATCAATCGGAAAACATTTAGAAGCAAAACGTTTAGAAGAACGCACCAATTTTGATTTAGAAATGATACGCGAATTGGGCTATTGTTCGGGTATCGAAAATTATTCGCGATATTTAGATGGTCGTGAGCCCGGAACACGTCCCTTTTGCTTAATTGATTATTTTCCGAAAGATTATTTAATGGTTATTGATGAAAGCCACGTAACGGTTTCGCAAGTGCATGCCATGTATGGTGGCGACCGCTCGCGTAAGGAAAATTTGGTTGAATATGGTTTTAGATTGCCTGCTGCCATGGACAATCGTCCTTTAAAATTCGAGGAATTTGAATTATTGCAAAATCAGGTTCTTTATGTATCTGCAACTCCGGCTGATTATGAATTACAAAGATCAGAAGGAATTTATGTGGAACAAGTTATTCGTCCAACCGGACTTTTAGATCCTATTATTGAAGTGCGTCCAAGCCAGAATCAAATTGATGATTTAGTGGAAGAAATACACAAACGTGTGGAAATTGACGAACGCGTTTTGGTTACTACTTTAACGAAGAGAATGGCAGAAGAATTGGCTAAACACTTTACAAAAATCGGCATTCGTTGTAGATACATTCATTCTGATGTGGAAACTTTAGAACGTATTGAAATTATGCAGGATCTTCGTAAAGGTTTGTTCGATGTGCTTATTGGAGTAAACCTTTTACGTGAAGGTCTTGATTTGCCTGAAGTTTCCTTGGTCGCTATTTTAGATGCAGATAAAGAAGGCTTTTTACGAAGTACTCGTTCTTTAACACAAACTGTTGGTAGAGCGGCACGTAATATCAACGGCAAAGCCATCATGTATGCGGATAAAATAACCGATAGTATGCAACGTACTATTGATGAAACGCTTTACAGACGCAACAAACAAATGGCTTTTAACAAAGAGCATGGATTAAAGCCAAAGGCTTTAAATAAAAAGATTGAAAAATCGTTGGCTGATAAATTTAAATCGTACGATCAAACCGAAACAAATTTAAAAACCGTTGCTGAAGAAAATGTTGTTTATAAATCATCAAAAGATATCGATAAAGCAATAAAAGACAAACGTAAAGAAATGGAAAATGCTGCTAAAAATTTAGATTTTATACAGGCAGCCAAGCTTCGGGATGAGATCCAAGAATTAACAAATAAAAAAGCAAACCTATAGGTATTTTTTATATTTTTAACCAAAATATACTTAAAACATGAAAAACTTAAAATTATTGTTGTATTCCGTACCACTTGTAGCAACTTTAATGTTGCAAAGTTGTATTTATCGGGTAGATGATTCGCCATCACGCTATTCACCTTACGAACCTGTTTACATGTCACGTCAGCAACTGGAAAGTTCGATAAAAATGTCGGCTCCAAAAAGCATGACAAAAGCAGGTAAAATATACGTAAAAGATTCTTACATTTTTATTACCGATGAAAACAAAGGATTTCATATTTATGATAATTCAAATCCAAATACGCCACAGTTAACGGGCTTTTTAGAAGTTCCCGGTGCTACCGATATGGCTATTAAAAACAATACCATTTACATTAATCAGGCTGTTGATTTAGTTGCAGTTACCATAAACAATGGTACGGTTACGGTACATAAACGCATTGCCAATACGTTCCCGCAAAAAATCAGTCCGGATGGTTGGGGACATAGTGCAGGACAAAATGAAATTATTGTTGATTGGAAATCGTAATGTTTATGAAAAAGTTTTTAAAATTTAGTTTTTTATTGGCAACGTGTTTTTCATTAACATTTTGTTCAAGCGATGGTTCGGATTCTGGCGGACCAAATTCAGAAGGTACAGGAAAAGGAGGATCAATGGCAGTTTTTGCTATTAAAGGAAATTATTTATACACAGTAGATCATCAAGATTTACATGTTTTTCAGATATCAAACACAAACGATCCTGTAAAAGTGAACGATGTAACCATTGGACGTGATATTGAAACTATTTATTCTTTGGGAGATTTAATGTTTATGGGATCACGAAACGGAATGTTTATTTTTGATGTTTCCAATCCTGAAAATCCTAAATATTTATCACAAGCACAGCATTTTACGGCATGTGACCCAGTGGTTGCCAATGAAGGTTATGCGTATGTAACTCTGCACTCTAATACAGGTTGTGGAAATAATTTGAATACCTTAATGGTTTATGATATTGCCGATGTTAAAAATCCACAGCTTATCCATCAAAGAAATTTAACCTATCCACGAGGATTGGCAATTCATGAAAATTTTCTGATTATTTGTGATGATGAATTAAAGATTTTTGATACTACAAATCCAGCAGAACCGGTATTGGTAAAATCGGTAAACCATAAATTTAAAGATGTTGTGATTTATAACGATGTTATGTATGCTTTTGGCGAACAAAAAGTCACGCAATTTAAATGGAATGCCAGCGATTTTGCAAATACACTGACACCAATTAGCGATATTACTTACTAAGCTTTCTTTAAGAAAGCTTTTTTCTTGTATATTTACAAAAATAAAAAAAATGACTAACAACGATATATTAAAAAAATTACGAGTTGCTTTACAGTTAAGAGACGATCAAATTCTTGATATTTTAGAATTGGTTGATTTTAGAATTTCTAAAGGAGAAATAGGCAATTTTTTTAGAACAGAAGATCACCCAAAATATGTAGAATGTCAAGATCAGATTTTACGTAACTTTTTAAATGGTTTGGTTATTTATCTACGAGGAACTAAGGAAAATCCTAAAAATCCGAAAGATGTTTTAGCAGAAATTTCAGCATCTAAAGTAGCATTAACAGACAAACCTAAAGTTGAAAATAAACCTAAAGCAATTTCAGCTACTAAAAAACCAACAACTGCAAAACCTGCTTTTGAAGGTAAAAACAATGCTACAATAAAAAGTAATACTATAAGTCCTACAAAAAAAGATATTTTAGGAAACGTTAAATTTAATAACGGCAAACCGAAAAAGAAAGATTAATTTAAACATTCATTATTAATAAATTACCTATTAGTTTATAAGGTTAGATTTACAAATCATTATGCGAAAATTAGTATTTTTTATATCAGCATTCGTTCTATTTACTACTTCAGAAAATTACGGACAATCTTTGTATAAACGTGAATGGGGAACTTTATTACCTATATCAACCAAAACTACAAAGGCTTTCACACCTAACAAAGCAATTGTGAGAACAGTTTCTTTTGTTACCGTAGTACATCCTGAAACAGGGAATTTATATTTGGTAAATGCAGAAGGAAATGAAATTTATGAATACCGTCCGGATCAGCTTAAACCAAAACTTATTTATAAAATTTCTGATAGCGAAGAGGGCTTATCTACTATTGAAAATTTAAAGTTTGATTTTGAAAATAATTTAATTATTTCAGGAAGAACCGTTGCACAAAACCTTGCAACATCTGGTGCCTATAGTGAAAGCTTGATATTTGGTTTTAAATTAGCGCCTAGTTATTTAGCTAAAATTAATTTGCAAGGCTCTGTTATTTGGTTTACTTATTTTCATGATATTTTATCGAGTAACTCATCATTAGCAGTCGATTCACAAAATAATATTTACGTATTAAATAAACGAAATAAAAACACAGTTGCATCACCCACATTTTTTCAAAAAAACGGTGATCTAACTTCTAACAATGACTATCAAGATGTCATAAGTAAATTAGATAAAAATGGTAAGCATATCTGGAGTACATTTTATTCTAAAGATAGTTCTACAATAAAAAGTATTGCTGCAGGTACTAATGGTTTATATATTTATGGTGATCACATGGGAGCAACTATGTCTAGCAACTATTTTGGTACACCTAACAGCCATCATGAAAAAATTTATCGCCCTAATAAATCCCTTGAAAATATTTTTAGTGTTTTTCTTTCAAAATTTAGTTTTGATGGAGAAAGATTATGGAGCACTTATTTTGGAGAAGATAATACAAATGTTACGTTAGGTAATACACTTTTAAACAATAATAGTTTAGCTGTTGTTGGTGATGAAGCTTATATATTGGCAACACATAGAATTTATAGTAAAAATGTAGATTTAGCAACAGAAAATGCCTATTTGAAACAACGTTTTTCTAATGCAAATAATAATACTATATCTAAATTTTCTTCAACTGGAGAAAAATTATGGACTAGTTTTACACATGGAGGTGAGCATTTATTTACAAACGGAGATGAACTATTTGTTACATCATTAATGGCTAAAGAAGAAAACATAGATAATTTACCAGCAATTAATGCGTACCAATCTAAATATGGAGGAGGAAATTCAGACGTTTATACTTCGATTATATCTTTAGACGGAACTACACTAAATTATGCATCTTTTTATGGTTTTGAAGGTAGAGATGCGGGTGTAACACTGCCAACAAAAGAAGGATTTTATATTATAGGAACTACTGATAATAATGAAAAGCAAAAAGCACCTTTTGCCACTTCACGTTCATCTGAAAAAAAATATTTTTCAAAAGGTGATGTTTATATAGGCGATTTTCTAAGTTATTTTAAACTAAACGCAAAAGCTAAACATAAGAAAAAGAAAAACGATCAGTAAGATCGTTTTTCTTTTTTAGTTATTTTTCAGCCAATTCTCAATGATCTGTTTGCCTTGTGGAGTTAAAACCGATTCGGGATGAAACTGAACTCCGCGAATATCGTATTCCTTGTGTCTCAATGCCATAGTGTTTCCTAATTCATCAATTGCAGTAACAATTATACTTGTTGATAGGTTTTGTTTACTTACACACCAAGAATGATAATGCCCAACAAAAATATCATCTTGTAAATCATTCCATAAAAAATCATCTTCTATAATATGTAGTTTGGTTGAAATTCCATGTAAAGGTTGATCTAAATTTACAAGCGAACATCCAAAATATTCGGCAATTGCCTGATGTCCCAAACAAACGCCTAAAATACTTTTTTTATCTTTATAAAAGTCAATTACATCCAACAAAAGTCCGGCTTCATTTGGAATTCCCGGACCTGGCGACAAAACAATTTTATCGAAACTTTGTAATTGCTCCAAATAAAATTCATCGTTTAAAAAAACGGATACTTCCACACCATCAAAACTTTCCAGATAATGAATAATGTTGTGTACAAATGAGTCGTAATTGTTTATTACTGCAATTTTCATTCAACAAAAATACACTAAAATTTGTTTTCCACTTCGGCAGCTTCCAACAATAAATAGTGCATATCGGTATTTTTCATAAACGGTTTATGCAGATGATTTCCCGGACCAAACATGGCTACCTCTACATAATCAGCCGAGTGATCCATTGAAATCCATCCAACGGAATTATATTTTTTCTGAATTTCTGCAAAAGCACTAAAAGGCAAATGTTTATAATTGTACAAGCCGTCATCGCCTTTTTTCAACCCATTGTAGTATGATGCTATGGTTTTAGTTTCTTCATCATTCAACTCAACATTTATCGAACTTTTGATAAACTCTTTTATCTGACTTTCAGATTGATTATTCTTAATATTGTTTAAAATATATTCATTTGTAAAATTGTATTTCGCCAAACTATCGAAATGATCGTTTGCATATTTACCGTAAATCATACCCGGGTTTGCATTCCCATGATCAGTAGTAATTACAACCAACGTATTTTTGTCTTGTTCGGCAAATTTCATAGCAACCGCAATGGCTTCATCAAACTGCAATTGTTCGTGAATTAAAGCCGAAACATCGTTTGCATGTGCCGCCCAATCAACTTTTCCTGATTCAACCTGCAACACAAATCCTTCATTATGATCTTTCATTTGATTGATCGCAACCTCTGTCATTTCAGCCAAAGTAGGAATCGTATTTGTTAGTTCTGCTGATTGTTTTCTGTCGATTTGATAGGGAAGTGCATCAAAATCAAAAACACCTAATAATTTTTTTGATTTATCAGTATTTTTTAAATCTGATTTATTTTTTGCCACCACATAATTTTGTTGACTAAAAGCAGTGAACATGTCTTTTTTATCCTTACGATGTTCAGCAGCAAAATATTTTTGTCCGCCACCTAACAAAACATCGTAACCAATACGTAAATATTCTTCTGCAATTGCAGACTGATCATTTCTACTTTTCATAGCTACCGTAAAACCGGCAGGAGTTGCGTGCGTAATAGGAACCGTTGTAACGCAACCCGCTTTTTTACCTTTTGCCTTGAATTTTTGCCAGATAGGAAGATTTTCTTCACCAGACGGACTAATGTTCAATGAACCGTTATTTACACGAGCGCCACCGCCCCAAGATGAACTTGCAGCAGCAGAATCGGTAACGATTGATGAAGCCGATGCCATATCCATTATTCCGCGAGAAACCTTATTATCAATATAAAGTTGCAGCCAATTACTATTTTTTCCAAGTATGCGGTTAGAAAACATATTTGCAAGGTTCAGCGTTCCAGAACTCATACCGTCACTAACCATAAAAATAATGTTTTTGGCTTTTTTATTGGTTGAATTTATTGATATATCGTTATTTCCTGCAAAAGTATCAATTGGATTTACTAATGTTGATCCCAACGCAGCCAAGCTTCCTAACTTAAAAAAACTTCTTCTTTTCATTTTTGAAATATTTTATACAAAAATAGGCAAACTATACGTTTGCCTACTCTATACATATTAAATAAATGTTACTTAATCTTTAGTCAAAATTAACCGCAATTTGGTTTTGAAGCAGATCTGCCATGGTTTCGCGTTTTCTAATTAAATGAACAGCATCATTATAAAACAAAACTTCTGCCGGTTTAAAACGGGAATTGTAGTTCGATGTCATTGAAAAACAGTAAGCTCCTGCATTGTGAAAACACAAAATATCGCCTTCACTAATTTCAGCAATTTTACGGTTGCTTGCAAAAGTATCTGTTTCACAAATGTATCCAACCACCGAATAAAAGCGCTGCTTACCGTTGACATTTGAAATATTTGTGATATGATGATACGAATTGTAAAACATTGGGCGAATTAAATGGTTAAAACCAGAATCAACACCTGCAAAAACAGTTGATGTTGTTTGCTTAACAACGTTTACTTTAGCTAAAAAATAACCCGCTTGTGAAACTAAAAACTTACCAGGTTCAAAAACCAAAGTTAAATTTTTACCATAATCTTTACAGAATTCATTGAAACGAACCGTTAATTTTTCGCCTAATTCTTCAATATCCGTTTCTAAATCTCCTTCTTTGTATGGAACTTTGAAGCCGCTTCCGAAATCAATAAAATCAAGATTTTTGAATTGTTTAGCGGTTTCAAACAAAATTTCAGAAGCATATAAAAATACTTCGATATCTAAAATATCAGAACCCGTGTGCATATGGATTCCGTTAACCTTCATTTTGGTATTTTCGATAATTCTTAAAATATGTGGCGTTTGATGAACAGAAATTCCGAATTTACTGTCGATATGACCAACAGAAATATTGCTGTTTCCACCAGCCATTACATGAGGATTGATACGCACACATACCGGAATATCAGGATGTTTAGCACCAAACTGTTCTAAAATCGAAAGATTATCAATATTAATGTGAACACCTAATTGTACAGCTTCTTCGATCTCTTCTAAAGAAACTCCGTTAGGCGTAAACATGATGTCATCTGGAGAAAAACCTGCTTCTAATCCTAATAAAACTTCCTGTATAGATACGGTGTCTAACCCACTGCCCTTCTTCTTCAACAACTTTAAAACGGAAATGTTGGTTAATGCTTTAGCCGCATAATTGATTTTTAATTTTTTTACTTGTTTAAACGCATCCTGTAAACGTTGAAATTGATTTTCAATTGTGTTACCGTCGTAAACATACACCGGACAGCCATATTGCTGTGCAATGTTTAATAATAAATTTGTATCCATTTTTTAAAATTGTTGTTGAAGATGCAAATTTATAATTATTAACGAAAAACGGCGTTTTTTAGAAAAATTATTTAAAAATTTATGGGAGATTTATTTTAATTGAAAAATCTGCAACTATTTATGGTTTTACCGATTTTAAGAAGTTTATTACTTTTGTTTCATTGTAACCTTTACCTTCTTCTAAATTTCCGCTTTCTTGAACTTTTAAAACTTTACCGCTGCTATTAAGAACAATAAAAAATGGATAACCCAATTTATCGCCATTTGGAGCATATTTTTTAAAAACAGCTTCGTTTTTATTTTCTTTTGAAAAATTTAAGTGATAGTATAAAAAATTGCTTTGTAATTCCTTTTTAACTTTTACATTAGTTTTAATGAAATCATTAAAAAGTAAGCACCACCCGCACCAATTTCCACCAGCTTGTAGAATTACGTTTTTCTTTTCTTTTTTAGCTTGTTTTAATAAAGCATCAATTTTTTGTTGAGCATTATCGTTTGGATTGTATGGTTTTTCTAATGATTTTTTTTCGGAAACTGCACTGTTTTTTTGAGCTGTTACATCGATTGAATTAAAAAGAAATCCGATAAAAAGTAAAGAAAATATATAGTTTTTCATTGTTTAAAAATTTGATCTAAATTACTAATAATTTTTAAATGAAATTATCTACTAATCCATTCTTTAAACGCCTGAACCTTTTCTCTACTTACAATAATTTCTTCTTCTTTATAATTATTCAAACTGATTTTTAAACGTGAATTACTGTAAACACTTATTTCTTTAATTGCTTTTAGGTTGATGATGAATTGACGATTTACTCTAAAAAAACATTCTTTATCAACTTCTTTTTCAATAGTTTCCATGCTATCATCTAAACTAAAAGATCTATTCTCAATTGTTGTTAAAAAACTACTTTTAAAGGCACTATAAAAACATTCAATATCATTAACATCGATAATTTTTATGATGTTTCCGGTTTTAACAACAAATCGTTTTTTGAAATTGCTGCTGTAAACATTGTTTAAACTTTGCTGATTAAAAATTGTTTTATTTTGCAACGATAAAAACTTTTCAATGGCTGCTTTCAGTTCGTTTTCATCAATTGGTTTTAGTAAATAATCAATACTATTCAGTTTAAATGCTTTTAATGCATATTCATCATAAGCAGTAGTGAAAATGACAGAACTCTTAATTTCTACCTGTTCAAAAATTTCAAACGATAAACCGTCGGATAATTGAATATCAACCAAAACCAAATCTGGATGTTCGTTTTGTAAAAACCATTCGATACTTTCTGTGACCGACGATAGCACGGCGATAACTTCACAATTCAGGTTTTCAACCTTACGTTTTAGTAAACGTGCAGCTGGCTTTTCGTCTTCAATAATTACAATTTTCATTAATGTTTATTTTTAAAAGCATTTCGTTCTTCGTCCATATACTGCTTAATTTTTCGGTTTTCCCAGTCTTTATTTAAAAAAGGAATAAAATTAAAAGTATTTGCAGCGTGCGAAAACAAACCTATTCCCCAACCAATTACCGGAAATACAAACCAATAATTAGTATCATTACTTAACAAATTTAAAATAATAAGCGCGCTGTTTACCAAAGCATAAATTAAAGCGTGAATATAAAAATCTTTTACTTTTTTTACACGTTTTCTTGCTTTTAAAAGTTCTAATTGACTATAATTTTCCATGAGTTCTATTTTTATTAATTTGTTTTTTTATCATTTTGTTTTCCCAATTCTTCAAGAAGTTTACTGTTTTAAATCCGTTTATAACAAGTGCAAAAAGTGTAAATAAAACTATTGCTAACGACCATTTATAGTGAGGTAAATAGAAAAAGTTTAGTATTATTGCTGCAGGAATTACAATTACAGCTACAAAAACGGTTACATAAAATTCTTTTAATTGATACATTCTATCGTAAGCATTATTAAAAAGCTCTTCTGTAATTAAATCATCTTGAAAGTTAACTAACGATTCGCCTGAAATTAATGGGAGTTTTACAATATATAATTTTTCGGTTTGTTGAATATCGATATTTAAATTAGATACTAAATTGTAGCGCTGCATAATATTTTGCAATCCAATTCTGGTAGATTTTTCAAAAGTTTGCTTTTTTTGATAAGTATTTTGAACAACCAGATAATTTTCTTCTTTGAAAATATCAATTTGTAAAGGTTTTTGGTCTGATATAATGTTGTGCTTTATGGCATTTTCTAGCAAAAGCTGTAAACTTAAAGGAACAATTCTAAATTCGCTTATATCTGCATCTGTTTGAAAATTGATGATGATGGCATCTTCAAAACGCATTTTTAAAAGCGAGACATACAATTTTGCAAAATTCAGTTCTTCTTCAACCGAAATCAAATTCTTATCTTTTTGATCTAAAACATAGCGGTAAATCTTTGAAAGTGCTACAGTAAATTCTTGTGCTTTCTTAGGATTTTCTTCAATCAACGAACTCAAAACATTCAAAGAATTAAACAAAAAATGCGGATCTAACTGATTTTTCAAAGTTTCAAACGAAGCAGTTGCTTTTATAGCGATATCTTTTTGCTGCGTAACTTCAATTTTATCTTTTCTACGAATCAATAAAACAATATATACGATTGTTGAAATGGTCATTGAAAACCACAACATAAAAGTTGAATTATTTTTTACAAACGTAAATGCTTCAAATGCAGAACCATTTATGAAAACTAAATATCCTAAAAATTCTAACAGTAAAACAACCAAAGCTGTAAGGATGTTTACTAAAATTCCGCCGACCAAAATGTTTTCAAAATTCTTTTTTCGATTTAAATAATAGTCAGATAAAACCAACATATTTGCCATGTAAATTCCAAAAGTGTAGGTAAACACATTTATAAACTGCTTTACAAAACCAAAGCCGTTGTATCTTGTGCCATAGCCATAATTTATACCAATTACAATAACGTAGCATATCACTAATATTATTAAAAACTGCTTTATATGTCTTAAAAAATCTTTCATAAAATCAATTAGTTTAATTATTAAGTCAAAAGTAAGGCAAGATTATTAACGCAAAAACTAAAAGTCGCCGAACTGTCGATTTTACCTTCCCAACCGTAAAATTTACCTTCATAAACAAAAAAAAGAAAAATTAAAAGCCAAAAAAAATCAATATTAAATAGTAAATTTGCTATCAAATATAAGAATCATGGTTTACAAATTTCGCGTTATTTTAGATGCTGAAGATGATGTTTTAAGAGACATTGCCATTAAAGATACAGATACTTTAGAAGATTTGCACAACACGATTATCAACGCTTTCGGTTTTGATGGTATGGAAGGCGGATCGTTTTTTTTGTGCGATGACAACTGGGAACAACAAGACGAAATTATGTTGTTTGATATGGGCGATGTTCCGGGTGAACACAAAACAATGAGCGATTTTAAACTGAACGATCTGTTGTATGAAGATCAAACAAAAATTCTTTACATATACGATCCGTTTGTAAATTGGACGTTCTTTGTAGAATTGGCTGCAATTGAAAGTGAAGATGATTCGGAAGAAAAAGAATTACCTGCTCTACTTTTTGCGCACGGCGTTTTACCTGAAGATGCACCTGTGAAAAACTTCGATGATCCGATTTCTAAAGACGATATTTACGGAGATTTTGATGATGATTACGATGATGAAGATTTTGATATGTTTGACGGTGATGAAGGTTTTAACGAATTTGATTACGACGATAACAATTATTAATTACGAATTTCAAATTTAGAAATTTCAAATTTCAAAAATATTTAAAGAAAGCCAAACGGTTTTCTTTTTTTACCTATAAACAGTACAAACGCTATGATTAATTTATTTAATACCCAGATAGAATCTTTGTCTATTCACCGAGTTGGAAATAAAAGCCGTGCCGAAGCTATTTTTCTGTCTGAAAATACTTTTAACGTAAACGACGAAATTACCCCGCTTTTAAAAGAATATTTTTTTAAGCCTTTTCGCGAAAAAGAAGAAAACTACTACCAGTTTGCACACGATGTTGATTTAGATTATAACGACATGTTTAATTTTGCCAACGAAATTTTTGCAAACCCAAGCAATGTTCACGAAGTTTCAAAGAAAATAACCAAACATTTATATGAGCAGTCAAACCATCCACATATCAAAAACGGAGAAGTTTATGTAACTTATTTAACGCATATCACTATTGATAACAATCCGGTTGATGCGATTGGTATTTTTAAAAGTGAATTAAAGTCTGATTTTTTACAGTTCGAAGAAAACAACAGCAACCTTGAAATGGTGCTTCAGCAAGGAATTAATCTGAATAAGTTAGATAAAGGTTGCATCATTTTCAATTACAAGAAAGAAGAAGGCTACAAAATTTTAACTATTGACAGTAACCGTTACGATGCGCGTTATTGGTTAGAACATTTTTTATCGGTTGATGCTTTTCAGGATGAAAACTTTATGACCAAAAAATACTTGAAGTTTGTTCAGGACTTTGCTAAAGATGTGGTTTTACCTGCCGAAGATAAAAAAGAAGAGGTAATGTTCATGAACCGATCTGTAAATTATTTTGCAAAGAATGATGAGTTTGAAGAGCAAGGTTTTATTAATGAAGTAATTGACAATCCTGATTTACAGTCTGAGTTTAAAAACTACAAAACAGATCGCGCTGAAAAATACAGCATTGAAGATGTATCTAACTTCCCAATTGCAAACAACGCAGTTTCTGATGTTCGTAAAAAAATAAAAAACGTTATTAATTTAGATACCAACGTACAAATTAAATTGGATTTCATTAACCCGGAATCTGCCGAAAAATTCATTGAAAAAGGTTGGGACGAAGAAAAACAAATGTATTACTACCTTGTTTACTTTAATAAAGAACAAAAATCTTAATAAAAAAGCTTCCTACTTTGGAAGCTTTTTGTTTTTTAGAAATATTGATACTATAGTAATTACAAAGAATATAATATAAGCATTGTAAATAATCTTGTTTTGACTGAATTGAGTTTTTAAATTATCCCAAATCTGTGAAAAATTGTATTCTGGTTCTGAATAACTTATTCCTGAAGTACAATAAAACATCTCAAGTGGTTCTAACTTTTCGTCATCAGGAGAAGGTGGTTTCCAATCTCTTTCTACAAAATACATTGTGTTGTTATCTAAGGTATATATTTCGGCATTTCTTTCATTAAAAATATTCAGTACTTCGATAAATTCGTTATAAGTTGCGTTTTCTTCAAAATGAATTTTTAATCCATAAATGGTGTCTTTTGTTTGAACGACATCATTTACAAATTGGTCAATATATTTGAAAGTGTTTTTTGAATTTTTATCATTGTTTAAACTAACTTCTTTATAAATACGCTGCTTTATAAATTCTTCAGTGATAAAAATATTATCCCATTCTCTTTATTAAATCGGTCTGTTTCTTGAAAATCCATATTATAAAATGGATGTGCAGATAGCTTTGTAAAATAATCATACTTATTCATATACCAAATGCTTAAAATTGGTAAAAGAATAATAGAGAATATTCCTGGTATATAGTATATTTTTTTCACAAACTAAAAATAAAGAAATACATTAATATTATGAATTAAAACTTTTTTTTTATCGAAAAAAATTCATTTATTTGCCATTAATAAATCTTTAACACTTAATTTATGAAAAAACATCTATCTAAATCAATTCTGTTGTTTTCTACTATTTTATCGTTCTTTGTTTTTAACTCTTGTGCTGATTATGTAGACGGAGATCCTAGTGTGACATCTCAAGGACAGGGTCAAGGTAGTATTGAAATTAAAATATTATCAGGTTCTGAAAAAGATAAGGTTATTAAAAGTTCTGGTGTAGGAGCCGCTGTTGGAACTAAAAGAACATCAGATGGTAATTTTATGGTTTATCAAATTGTTGGAACATTCCAAAACGTTGGATTTGGTTGTCAAGTTACAAATGAAAATGGTGAAGAAAATTTTGGTGATTTAGCAATTTATTTCAACACTGGAACTACAGATGTTTATACTTCAATTGATGATGCTTCTAACAATGTTAAAATCACCAATATAAATCTTACTCAAACTCACCAAGGTGTTGGTGCTCAATTAATGAATGGTAAAGCAACCTTTAAAGGTAAATTTGTTAAAGAAGATATGACAGGGAGCGGAAACAGTGAAGAAGAAATTTTAGTAGAAGGAACAATAATTTTTTAAAAAATTCATAAATAAAAAAAATCTTCCAATTGGAAGATTTTTTTTATGCTTTGCAACAACCGTCTAAATTTTCGTAAGCTATTGGGTCTGCTTTTATTTCGTCGGCATCGAAACCTAATTTTGAAATTGCTGTTTTAATGTCTTGTAAATTTGTTTTTTTAGGATTGAAATAAACCGTAATGGTTTCTTTTTCTTCGTCTAACTCGTACATTTTTACACCTTTTACTTTCAGCATTTCTGTCTGAAACATTTTTCCGCAGGTTTCGCAAGCTTTGCAATGATCGCAAACAATGTTTGTTTTAATTACCGCTTTTTCTGATTTTTTGTTTTGTGCACTCACAACGGTTGTAAACGCAATAAACAATACAACTAATAAAGCTTTTAAATTTTTCATAATTCAAGTTTTAAATTAATCAATATAAGTAATCATATCGCTGGTTGTTTTTCTTACCTTTTTCAATTCTGCCTGCCAATCGTTTTCGGCATCGCGGTAACCAATCGGTAAAATAACAACACTTTTTAGTCCTTTTTCTTCTAAATTCAACAGTTTGTCAACTTCATGGTTTATAAAACCCTCCATTGGTATGCTATCTACTTCTAAAGCTCCGGCTTCTGTCAATGCCATTCCCAAGGCAATATAAACCTGTCGGGAAGCATGTTCAAACTGATCTTCTAACGACATAGAAGTCAACTGTTTAATAACGCCGTTTTTGTAATTATCAGAGAATCCTTTTGGTAAATCACGTTCTTTTTCGTAATAATCAAAATAATGATTCATTCTGTTAATATCGTAATAATTCCAAGCAGCAAAAATAATCAAATGCGAACAATCTGTTAATTGCGACTGATTAAAAGCCACTGCTTTAATTTTTTCTTTTAACGATTGATTGGTAATTACAATCATTTCAAAGGGCTGCAAACCGGAAGAAGTTGGTGCCAATCGCGCTGCTTCTAAAATGCTGTTAACTTTATCTTGAGAAACTTTTTCGCCGTTCATTTTTTTGGTAGCGTAACGCCACTGCAATGCGGGAATAATGCTCATAATTTTATTTTTATAATTGTGACAACTTTATAACTCAATTCAATTTATTGAGGACAAAACTTGTCGATACACTTTATTTATTACTTTCAGACCTCACATGCTTTTGAAACCTGTGAGGTCATTTGAAAATATAATTTTTGAATTTTATCGTGTAATTGAATTATTTTTTATACGATGCCAAAAAGGTATTTACATTTTGTTCGATACGTTCCTGAATATTTGATACATCGGCTTTTTCAAATTTTTCACCAATGATATTTTCGTATAATTCAATGTATCTGTCTGAAACTGTTTCAATGTATTCATCGGTCATTTCAGGAATCTGCTGACCATCTTTCCCTTGAAAACCGTTTGAAATTAACCACTGACGTACAAATTCTTTTGATAATTGTTTTTGAGCTTCGTTGTTATCCTGACGCTCTTGGTATCCATCTGCATAAAAATAACGAGAAGAATCTGGCGTATGAATTTCATCAATCAATACAATTTTTCCGTCTTTGGTTTTACCGAATTCGTATTTTGTATCAACCAAAATCAATCCGCGCGATGCTGCAATTTCTGTTCCACGTTGATATAAAGCATGTGTGTATTTTTCCAATACTTCGTAATCTTCTTTAGAAACAATTCCTTGTGCTAAAATTTCTTCTTTAGAAATATCTTCGTCATGCGTACCTAAAGCTGCTTTGGTAGTTGGAGTGATAATTGGTGTTGGGAATTTATCATTTTCTTTCATACCCGCTGGCATTTCAACTCCGCACAAAACACGTTTCCCTTCCGCATATTCACGAGCTGCATGACCCGATAAATAGCCACGGATAACCATTTCAACCTTAAAAGGTTCGCACAAATAACCCACAGCTACGTTTGGATCTGGGTTTGCAACCAACCAATTTGGAACAATATCTTGTGTAAGTTGCATGAATTTCGATGCAATTTGATTCAAAATTTGTCCTTTATATGGAATTCCTTTTGGCATAATTACATCAAAAGCCGATAAACGGTCGGTTGCAATCATTACCAATAAATCATCGTTAATATTATAAACTTCGCGTACTTTTCCTTTGTAAACAGATTTTTGACCCGGAAAATTAAAGTTAGAAGAAGTTATGGTTTTCATTTGTTGTTGTGTGTTTATTTAAAACTGTAAAAGTACTAATAATTCTTTTTCAAAACGTTCTTTAGGCAAATATTGCGCTTCTAGATTATCCATAAAAGGTATAGGCGTTTCGATACTTGCCACACGTTTTACAGGCGCATCTAAGTATTCAAAACAATTTTCCATAATCCAAGCCGATAAATCGCTGGCAATTCCACCAAACATTGAATCTTCCTGTAGAATTATAACTCGGTTTGTTTTTTGTACCGATTTTCTAATTGTTTCATAATCTAAAGGTTGAAGCGTTCTTAAATCGATCAAATCAGCAGAAATACTCGGGTTATTTGCTAAGGTTTCCAATGCCCAATGAACCCCCGATCCGTACGAAATAATCGTAACATCGATTCCTTCTTTAATTAATGAAGCCTGACCAAACGGAATGGTATAGTAATTTGTTGGAACATCTTGCGATTTACTGCGGTACAGATTTTTATGTTCGAAGAAAATTACCGGGTTAGGATCGTTAATTGCCGTGTTCAACAAACCTTTGGCATCGACAGGAAAAGCAGGATAAACCACTTTTAAACCAGGCGTTTTAGTAAACCAAGCTTCGTTTGTTTGCGAATGGAACGGACCTGCACCAGAACCTGCACCACAAGGCATACGCACAACCACATCGGCATGTTCACCCCAACGGTAATGCTGTTTTGCCAATAAATTTACGATTGGGTTGAAACCTGTTGAAACGAAATCGGCAAACTGCATTTCTACAACCGATTTGTATTTATTGATTGATAATCCGGCAGCCGATGACACAATAATACTCTCGCAAATTGGTGTGTTTCGCACGCGATCTTTCCCAAAAGCATAAACAAAACCTTCGGTTACTTTAAAAGCGCCTCCGTATTCTGCAATATCCTGACCCATGATTATTAAATTCTCATGACGCTCAAACGATTGTTTCAATCCTTCGGAAATTGCATCAATAAAACGAATGTTTTTTGATTCTGAACCAGCTTCAAAATGTTGATATTCGTAAGGTTTGTACACATCATTCAATTCCGTTTCCAGATTAGCTTCTAAACCAGCTTCGTCTTGCGTAATTTTCCAATGGGTATCAATTTCTTCTTTGATTTCTTTTCTTAACTGTGCATCTTGCTCTTCAGACAAAATACCCATTTCGGTTAAATAATTGTTGAAACGAGTAATTGGATCTTTAATTTTCCATTCTTCGAACAATTCCTGCGGAATGTACTTGGTACCACTCGCCTCTTCGTGACCACGCATTCTGAATGTTTTCATTTCAATTAAAACCGGATGCGGGTTTTGACGCATATTTTCGGCAATTTCATGAAGTTTCGTGTAAACTTCCACAATATTGTTACCGTCTATGATATGGCTTTCAATACCGTAACCAATGCCTTTATCGGCTAAATTTTCACATTTATATTGTTCTCGCGTAGGTGTCGAAAGCCCGTAACCATTGTTTTCAATAATAAACATAACCGGTAAATCCCAAACGGCAGCAACGTTTAATGCCTCGTGAAAATCACCTTCAGACGTTGCTCCTTCACCCGTAAAAACAGCTGTAATTTTATTTTCTTTTCGTAGTTTGTGTGCCAGTGCAATACCATCGGCAATACCTAATTGCGGACCCAAATGCGAGATCATTCCCACGATATTAAACTCTTGTGTTCCAAAATGAAAAGAACGATCGCGACCTTTTGTAAATCCGTTGGGTTTGCCTTGCCATTGCGAAAACAATCTGCTTAAAGGAATGTTTCTACTTGTAAAAACTCCAAGGTTTCTGTGCATTGGCAAAATGTATTCATCGTTATGAAGGATTGATGTTACACCAACTGCAATAGCTTCCTGCCCCATTCCGGAAAACCATTTTGATACTTTTCCCTGACGAATCAATATCAACATTTTTTCTTCTATTAACCTTGGTTTTAGTAATTTTTTATATAAATCTAACAGTATATCTTGCGATAAAATTTGTTCTTGAACTTCCATAAAAACGGTTGTAAATATTTTTGGGCTAAAAGTACTAATTTTATTTGTGTAAGCCTCTAAAATATTTTTTTTCACTACGTAGTGAATTTTTTTTTGGCAGACTCAAGTTTTATACTTAATTTTGCTCCTAATCAACAATAAAACACTCATTAAAACTCTAACTTTATTTTAATTGACTTTCATTTAGGATGTTGTTATAGAGAAAGACTGACTTATAGAAAATATGAGTCAGTTTTTTTTTAATTTTGTTTTACATTATAATGAATGTTATGGAAGATGAATCTAAAAGTCGTAAACGAACCTCTGGAAAGTTGCGAGACAAAGAGCGTACGAAAGTTAAAATGGTACAAGCCGTAGGTAAAGTTCTTTTAAAAAAGGGTTATACCGGTTTAAATGCATCTGCAATTGCTAAAGAAGCGGGTATTGATAAAAGTTTAGTTTGGACGTATTTTGGTAGTTTGGATAATTTGGTGGAAGAGTATATTGCACAACGCGATTTCTGGAAATACAAAGCTGCAGATTCCATTAACAACATACTTACCTTTAAAGATGGAATTAAAGAAGAATACATGAGTGGTCTGTTTCAATTTCAATTTCAATCTTTGTTAGATGATGAAATTCTGCAACGTATTATGCTTTGGGGAATCAGTGAAAAAAAGGACTTCTTACGACATTTATCAGACGAACGAGAATTGATTGGTGAAGAAATATTTAAAATTATTGATCCGCAGTTTCAAAATTCAGATATTGATATTCGTGGTATTTTAGCCATTTTGGTCGCCGGAATTTACTATCTGGTTCTTCACGGAAAAACTAACGGAAGCCTTTTTTGCGGGATCGATCTAAATACTGTAGACGGTAAAATTCGCATAAAAGAAAGTATTGCTCAAATTGTTTCAATGGCTTACAAAAAAACAATCGCTTAACTTCTTTTTAAAAAACTTTATTCATAAATACGTAAATTTGAATTTAAAGTTTTAATAATGCAAAATATACCTAGTGTTGACTTGCGTGATTTCCTATCGGATGATCCGGTACGCAAACAAAAATTTGTAAATGAAATCGGTAAAGCTTACGAAGAAATTGGTTTCGTAGCATTAAAAGGACACTTTTTAAGTGATGAATTAGTTGAAAAACTGTATCAGCAGGTTCGCAACTTCTTTAATTTACCTTTAGAGGTTAAAGAAAAATATGAAATTCCCGGAATTGGTGGGCAACGCGGATATGTTTCGTTTGGAAAAGAATCTGCAAAAGGACGAACAACCGGCGATTTAAAAGAGTTTTGGCATTTTGGCCAGTATGTTGAAAACAACGACAAACTGGCAAACGAATATCCTAAGAACGTAACAGTTGATGAACTTCCTGAATTTAATTCAACAGGAAAAGAAACCTATAAAATGCTCGAAAAAACCGGCGTTTACGTTTTAAGAGCATTGGCTTTGTACTTGGGTTTAAATGAATTTTATTTTGACGATTATGTAAAAAATGGAAATTCCATTCTACGACCAATTCACTACCCTCCTATTCTTAATGAACCAAAAGATGCGGTGCGTGCAGCTGCTCATGGCGATATTAACCTGATTACGCTTTTAATGGGCGCTCAAGGTAAAGGTTTGCAAGTACAAAATAACAAAGGGGAATGGATTGATGCTATTGCTGCCGATGACGAATTGGTTATTAATGTAGGCGATATGTTATCAAGACACACCAACAATAAATTGAAATCTACGATACACCAAGTAGTTAATCCACCGAGAGAATTATGGGGAACATCGCGTTTTTCTATTCCGTTTTTTATGCATCCGATAAGCGAAATGCCTTTAAATTGTTTAGATAATTGTGTTTCAGAAGAAAACCCTAAACTTTATGACGATATAACCGCAGGTGAATTTTTAACCGAACGTTTAATTGAATTGGGATTGATTAAGAAATAGTAAAAGAGGCTTTCGCCTCTTTTTTTATTTTTCAAACTCTTTTAAAGTTTCTGTAATAATTCTAACACAATCTAACAATTGCTCTTCGTTCATAACCAATGGTGGTGCAAAACGAATAATGTTTCCGTGTGTTGGTTTTGCAAGTAATCCGTTGTCGCGTAAACGTAAACAAATATTCCAAGCGGTATCGCTATCTTCAGTATCATTAATTAAAATAGCGTTTAACAATCCTTTTCCGCGTACCAAAGAACAAATGTTCGATGTTGTAATATAATCAGTTAGTTTTTCTCTGAACATTGCTCCTAATCTTTCAGCATTTTCAGCCAATTTTTCGTCAAGAACTATATCTAAAGCTGCCATTGCAACCGCTGCTGCCAAAGGATTTCCTCCAAAAGTAGATCCGTGTTGTCCAGGTTTAATTACATTCATTATTTTATCATCTGCCAAAACAGCCGAAACCGGATACATTCCTCCAGATAATGCTTTTCCTAAAATTAAAACATCGGGTTTGATATTTTCATGATCAACCGCTAACATTTTACCTGTACGTGCAATTCCTGTTTGAACTTCATCTGCAATAAACAACACATTATTTTGCTTACACAATTCAAATGCTGCCGATAAATATCCGTTGTCAGGAACGTAAACTCCAGCTTCACCCTGAATAGGTTCTACTAAAAATCCTGCAACATTTTTGTTGGTGATAACATCTTTTAAAGCATCGATATTATTATAAGGAATACGCACAAAACCTTCGGTATAAGGACCGTAGTTTTTACGGGCTTCCTGATCATTCGAGAATGAAATAATGGTAGTTGTACGTCCGTGGAAATTATTTTCGCAAACAACAATTACAGCTTCTTCTTCTTTAATCTTTTTTACTTCGTAAGCCCATTTTCTTGTCAGTTTAATAGCTGTTTCCACAGCTTCTGCGCCAGAATTCATCGGCAAAACTTTATCAAAACCAAACAATTTGGTGATTTTTTCTTCGTAAACGCCTAATTTATCGTTATAAAATGCACGTGAAGTAAGTGTAAGCTGTTGTGCCTGATTTGTTAACGCTTCAACCAATTTAGGATGACAATGTCCTTGGTTTACTGCTGAATATGCCGACAAAAAATCGTAGTATTTTTTACCTTCAACATCCCAAACATAAACGCCTTCACCTTTTGTAAGTACTACCGGAAGCGGGTGGTAATTATGCGCTCCGTATTTTTCTTCTAATGCAATTGCATCGTTACTTGTTAATAAACTACTCATTATTATTAGTTTATAAATTTTAAAATAAGCCATTCCTTCTTAACGGAGAGAAATCATCCAAAGGTGCAAGGTACTAAAAATAGAATCTTTCTAAAAATATAAAGGGTTAATTTTATAAACAATCTAAATAACGGTTGGTGCAGAAATTTCTGCGAACATTATATTATTTTTGCACCATGGCAAGAAAAAAAACCGATAAAATCGTATTCGAAAACGTAGAAGTCCTTGATGCAGGCGCAAAAGGCGTTTCGGTAGCAAAAGCTCCCGATGGTAAAATAATTTTTATTCCGAATGTTGTTCCGGGTGATGTGGTAGATGTTCAAACCTTTAAAAAACGTAAGGCTTATTTTGAAGGTAAAGCAGTTGCTTTCCACAAATTATCTACACAACGCGTTGAACCTGTTTGTCAGCATTTTGGTGCTTGCGGCGGTTGTAAGTGGCAGAACATGGGTTACGAATTTCAGCTGGGATACAAACATCAGGAAGTTGAAAATAATTTAAAGCGAATCGGTAAGATTGAATTACCGCAATTTGAACCTATTTTAGGATCGAAAGAACAATTTTTCTACCGCAATAAAATGGAATTTTCTTTTTCTAACGCGCGTTGGTTAACAGATGATGAAATTAAATCGGGCGAAGAATTAGGTAAAGAAAATGCACTTGGTTTTCATATCCCGAAAATGTGGGATAAAATTTTAGACATTAAAAAATGTTATTTGCAGCAAGATCCTTCAAACGCTCTTCGTAATGAAATTCGTGATTTCGCAAATGAAAACGGTCTGGAATTTTTCAATCCGCGCGAAAATACCGGTTTGTTGCGAACGTTAATGATCAGAACAGCATCAACCGGAGAAATAATGGTATTGATTCAGTTTTTTAAAGAAGATAAAAAGAAACGTGAATTATTATTAGAGTTCTTAAAGAATCGTTTTCCAGAAATTACATCGCTTCAATATGTGATCAACAGTAAATTGAACGATACTATTTACGATCAAAACGTAATTTGCTACCATGGTCGCGATTATATTTTGGAAGAAATGGAAGGATTGAAATTCAGTATTAATGCAAAATCGTTCTATCAAACCAATTCAGATCAAGCATACGAATTATACAGTATTACCAGAGATTTTGCAGGTTTAACAGGCAATGAACTGGTTTACGATTTATATACGGGTACCGGAACCATTGCACAGTTTGTATCGAAAAATGCAAAAAGAGTAATTGGTGTTGAAGCTGTTCCAGAAGCAATTGCTGATGCAAAAGTGAATGCCGAACGCAACAATATTACTAATTGCGAGTTTTTTGTGGGCGATATGAAAAATGTTTTTAACGATGAATTTATCGAACAACATGGTCAGCCTGATGTGATTATTACCGATCCGCCTCGCGATGGAATGCACAAAGATGTTGTGGCACAAATTTTAAAAATTGCTCCGAAACGTGTGGTTTATGTGAGTTGTAATTCGGCAACCCAAGCTAGAGATTTAGCTTTAATGGACGAAATGTATAAAGTGGTTCGCGTACGACCGGTTGATATGTTTCCGCAAACGCATCACGTTGAAAATGTGGTTTTGTTAGAAAAAAGATAAAATATACAAGAGTGGCTTAACGGCTGCTCTTTTTTTACAAAATGATTTTGTATTTTTACGGTCTATTAAAAAATGTATGAGAAAAATTTGGTTTGTAGGCTTGCTTGCATTAGGTTTATCGGCATGTGAAAAAGACGATATTTGTTCGGGTAGCGAATCGGAAACGCCAAACGTTATAATTGGTTTATTTGATCGTTTAGATCCTGAAATTCGAAAATCTGCCGTAAAAATTGCCGCAATTGCCGAAGGTTTTAACGATACACTGATTTTTAGAAGTACATCAACAATCGAACTTCCTTTGCAGATAAATACCACTGAGACAACTTGGAATTTGGTACTTTACCAACCTACCGGAAGTAATAATGATACCATTCACAAAACAGATCAGTTACGATTTACTTATACACCCGAAGCTTTGTATGTTTCTAAAGCGTGTGGTTACAAGACAATTTTTCACGAATTTAATGCCGTTAAAACAACAAGTGTTTCTGACGCTACCTGGATACGAAGCATGAACAGACTTACAAACGAACTTACAAATACCGACAATGCGCACCTTCAGTTTTATTATTAGTGCATTTTTAGCTTGTACTACCAACTTGTTTGCACAAGATTCCTTACCAAAGATATATCCCGATGTTTACGGTTTACGTATTGGTATTGATGTGGTTAAGGCTTCGCGCAATTTTTGGGATAAAGATTATAAGGGTTTGGAATTTAATGCCGATTACCGTTACAATAAAAAATGGTACCTGGCTGCCGAAGCCGGTTTTGAAGACAAGTTTAAAGAAGACGACCAGCTTTCTTTTACAACCACTGGAATGTTTTTAAAGTTGGGTGCCGAAAGAAACTTTCATCAAAACTGGTTAGATATGGATAATTTAATCTATGTTGGTGGACGTTACGGATTAAGTTACCACAACCAAACCTTGCACAGTTACCGCGTTAACACCGGAAATGCTTATTTTGATGAAGAAATGCAGTATCCCGAATTAAAATCGACAGGTTTAATGGCTCATTGGTTGGAATTGGTTGTAGGAATTAAGGTAGAAGTTGCCAATAATTTGTATGTTGGTATGAATGCCCGGCTAAAAGGATTGATTTACCAAACGCAACCAGAAGGATTTGAAAATCTTTATTACCCAGGTTTCGGACAAAAATTCAGTGGGAATATCGGTGTTGGTTTTGGTTATACGGTTAGTTACATGATTCCTTTTAAAAAGAAATTTAATACGGTAAATACAGATCGAACTTTAATAAGAAAGTAAGATCCTTACATTAGAAATTTTAGCGAGTTTTAATTTTCACTCGTCAATGTCATGCTGAATCAGTTACTGATCTTCGGTTACTGATCCTGTCGAAGTATCGAAGTATCATATTTATAGTATCCGTAATTCTACTTATTGCACCCGCAGTTGTATTTATAGTACCCGCAGTTGTATTTATAGCAATAGTAGTTACATTTATTTCACCCGCAGTTATATTTATTGCATCAGCAAATGCAATTATAACATCCGCCAAAGTAAAACCTCAAATCACTACATCAAAAACGCAGGTATAGAAACCGTTGCTTACTTTATAGAAACAAAAAAAACAAATTAAACTTGCAGCTATACATTGTAATAATATCAGAAGATTATACCAAATATTCAATCTAGTAAAAACACAAAACGCCAAGGTTTCTCAAGCCTTGGCGTTTCTTCTTACAAGTAAATTAATTATATGAAAAATTAAAGATTCAATTTTAATAACAGGTATTTTTTTCTGTTATGCGGTTATTTTGTTCTTGGTGAACATTGCTTTTACTTTCTTTTACTTCTTCTTGCCTTAAACTGAAAAACTTTTTATGGTTGTATTTCAAAATAGTCAGTTTGTAATAATCATAAAAAATAATAATGGTTAAGAAAAAGCAAACAATATAAAACGTATAGTTTTGAATAGTGTTGTAAAGCACGCCTGTAATTACGCCGCCCAACACATAAAAAAACATAATTGAACTTAAAAGCTGTATTTTTTCTACTACCTTTTCGTCTTTTCTGTAATGCTTTTTTGTCATCATTGAAAGTGCAATAGCCAAATCAGTCGTTAAACCTGTTAAATGGGTTGTTTTTACTGCCGAATTAGAAATGCTTGCGGTTAATCCGTTTTGAAGTCCCATTGCAAACAATAATAATCCCACTAAAAATTCGGTTTCCTGTAAACTTTCGGTATAAAATCCTTGCAAATAAATTCCAACAACAAGCAAACAGATAATTTCTAAAATTATAGGAATGGCATGCGATAAATATCTACCTATATAATTGTTACCGTGAATAATGACAAAGTTTGATGTAAAACTTCCGAAAAAGAACAACATAATCCACAGAATAACAATTGCTGCCTGAAACCAGTTTCCTTTAGCAAGTTCTTGTGCAAAAACGGCATAATGCCCAGTAACGTTTGATGTAAAAGCAAAAAACACAATTACAGATATAACATTGACCATTCCTGCCGAAAAAGCAGTAAGTGCGCCTAATTTTAAATTATCGTCATGTGTTCTGTGTGTACTATATTTTCTGAGCATAATCTTGTTCTTCTACTTTTTTAAAGGTAATTTTAACGCTTCCCCTCATCTGCAAATCAAAATTGTAATAAATAACCATGGTATCTTTGGTTAATTTGTGAACCTGATAGCTTTCTACTACATTATCGCCATATCTTAATTCTAAAATATTACCACGACCTTTTAAATACCATTTGATCTTTTTTTCTTCAGAATGATCTTTCGGTGTTAAAGTCAGCTCTTTCTTCGGACAAAACTCCCACTCTTCTCCCTGATGAATGATCATATTGTTGTAAAGTTCATTTTTCTGGTAAGCCAATAAATTGCCGTTTACCTCAGTAGAATCTACATTAATTCGTTCAAAATTCCAGTCAACTTCTTCCCATTTCCCCACAATTAATTCTTCGGGGCTGTCGCCCTTAATTAGTACTGTTCCACAACAAATCAGTACTACTAAAATTAAACTATATGCAAATGGTCCTATTTTTTTCATTGTTCTACGCTTGATAAAAAGATATCGGCAAGTTGTTCTGAATGTTCCAACTCTGATACGACATTCTGTGTGTTTTCAATATTAATTATTTCAACTTTTGTGGCTTTTAAATAAGGCAGTAAGTTGAAACTGTCTCTTGATTTAAACTTCATTTTGTAATCGTTACAGCAAACAATACAATCAATATTATTAGCTTCAACATAATTTTTAACATAGCGCTTGGTGCTGCCGGTTAAAATGCTGAATTTTAATTTTGTAATTTTAGACTGATACGTGTTTTCGATTAATTTACACGATTCACGAAACTCTTCGGATTGTATTTTTTTAAGAATTTTGTATTCAGAATAAAACAATAGATCTCTGAAAGAATAAGACATATCATAACCATGCGCCAAAATAACTTCGAATTGGTCGTTAGGGTTTCTTCTTAAAAATTCTAACAATACATTTAACGATTTAACATTGAAATCGGTAGGAATCAATACTTTTTTTACTGCGCTCATAATTCACATAATGTTTAAAACAAAATTACGACCAACAGTATTAGAAGGATTTTAGAATGAAATTATAAAGTTATTAGAAAATAAGCCAGTTATTAGAATTTGATTAAAATTACAATTTGTAGTTTCCGGTTGGCAAAATAATTTGTACGGTTGTACCGCTTTTTTCGACAGATTTTATCAGCAACTCGCCATTGTGCA
Organism: Paenimyroides ummariense; assembly: GCF_900115115.1. Taxonomy (GTDB): domain Bacteria; phylum Bacteroidota; class Bacteroidia; order Flavobacteriales; family Flavobacteriaceae; genus Flavobacterium; species Flavobacterium ummariense. Next base: position 27,515 of record NZ_FOVI01000004.1, on the reverse strand, counting down.
TTTTAATAATGTTTCGACTTAGAGGCAAGCCAATACCGTAACCTTCATAATTAAAGGTATTTGATGCTCTGAAATAAGGATCGAAAATATAAGGCATTTCCGATTCCGGAATACCGATACCTTTGTCTTTAATAATGATTACAACAGATTGCTCGGTAGCGCCCAATGCCAGATAAACCTCGTTATTGTCTGAATATTTGCTGGCATTTGATATAATGTTTGAAATTGCCAGGTGTAGCAATTGTGAGTTTCCTTTAATCTTTAATTTTTCTGGACTTTCGGGTAGCAAGCTAAAATCCATTTTAATTTTAAGGTTTTTATTTACTCTTGAAAGATTTTGCTGAACTTCCATCAACAATTCATCAACACGTACTTTATCAAAACGTTTGGTATTTTCGGTATAACCGGTTCGAGCTAAGAAAAGCAGTGCTTTGGTTTTTTCCTCTAATTTTTCGGCTTCCAACAAAATATTTGTCAGTGCTTTTTCGTATTCGGGAATAGATCGCTCTTTAGAAAGAATAAGGTCAGCCTCACCTATTATTGATGTTAATGGCGTGTTTAATTCGTGTGATGCGTTGCTAATGAAATTCTTCTGGGTTTCAAACGAAGTTTCAATGCGATTCAACATATCATTAAAGGTATATTTTAGTTCGCTGATTGGATCTTTATGTTTTGCATCGGAAACTTCCAACCGAAGGTGTAAATTTTCTGACCCAATTTTATTTACATCTTTTATGATCGATTTTACAGGTCGTATCAAGGTTCGCAACACGAAATGAGAAATCACAAAAATTAGCAGTAGCGAAAAAAGTAACGATGTAATCAATAAATTTCGAAGGTAAATAATGTGATGGCTGTAAAAGTAATTTTCTGCCGAAACCACCACAACATATTTTTCCTTTTCGGCATCTTCATAAATTAATCCGCTGTAGAATAAATCGGCATCATTATAATTAAACGCTTTGCTTTTTAAAGTATTCCGAACCACTTTTGAAGGAACTTCTTGCGGAATTTCGCCTACAATCTGATTATTTTCAACAGGAAAAATATAATATTTCTGTTTAGGCAGATTTTCTAAAAAATTCTCATACGTTTCCTTAACTTTTAATGATTCTTCAGGTTCGCCCAATTTCATTGTTGCAATGGTTCCCGCTCTTAAATCTAATCGTTTGTAGAAATCTTCGAAAGCAAAATTAGAAAACGAATAATAAATGTATCCTGTAAAAATTAAGGTGTAAACAACAAAAATTGATACAATGGTTAGTACGGTTTTGCTATATGTTTTCATGCGTCGTTTTTTAAAACATATCCCATACCGGTAACAGTATGAATTAATTTTTTATCGCCGAATTTATCTAGTTTTTTACGCAGATAATTAACATAAACATCAACCACGTTGGTACCATTGTCAAAATTAATTCCCCAAACGTTATCTAATAAATCACCCCGATTTAAAACCTTTGTAGGATTTTTCATAAACTCTAACAACAATCGGTATTCCGTAGATGTTAACGAGATTTCATTGTTATTACGAGTAACTTTTTTAGTGTAATCGTTCAGTTCTAAATCGGCAAATTTATAAATATCATTAATCACCGTTCCGTTTGCATCAAAAAACTCGCTTCGTCTTAAAAGATTTTTAATTCGGGCTTTCAATTCAATCAACTTAAAAGGTTTTGCCAAATAATCATCGGCACCAGTATCAAATCCTAAAACAATATTCTCTGCACTGCCCAAAGCCGTTAAAATCAATACAGGAAGATCGGTATAACCATCATTACGAATTTGTCTGCAAACTTCCAAGCCGTTCATTTTTGGCAATAAAATATCTAATATTACCAACTGAATATTTTCGGATTTTATTAATTCAATTCCCTTCAACCCATCGGCAGCATGCAGCACATTATAACCTTCTTCTTCCAAACTCTGCTTAATCAAGTCGGCAACGTGCTGTTCATCTTCAATTATTAATATGGTACTCATTGTTTTAGCTATAATTTGCAAAAATAAAATTTACCGAATCAACGGTAATTAAAATTTAATTAGAATTTTGTAAGTACCATAAATATAGCGAAAAATTTAAAATAGTGCCACAAAAATGCCGTACAGATAAACAATTGTAACAAAAACCATGTATCCGTTGGCAAACTTTAATTCGGCAGCTGCTTTAAGATTCCGCCAAACATACAACTGACTTAAAAACAGCAAAAAAGTAATTAATAGCAACGGATTATTGCTTTGCAGCACACCAAAATTCAACCGTTCGGTATTGTTGTTTTTAGAATCGATCAATCGGATGTATTCTACATTATTGTTATTTAAAGCGATTTTGTAGGTATCGAATTTTTGTCGGTAAACAATTTCGTTAAAATAATTTTCGGATACATTTACAGAAATCTTATCGTTAAAAACCAAGAAATAATCTCTGTTTACACTTCCGTTTGTGGTTGGTCTGGCTGTTTCAATGTAATATGATGTAAGATTTACCGGAGTTTCTTGATAGGTGTTGATGCTTTTGAAGAGTACTAAAACAACTAAAAGTAAAAAACTACCCATAGAAATTTTATGTAAAAGCGTTAACTGTTGGTTTAAAAGTTTCAATCCGTTTACAATCCAGTTTTTAAAACTATTGGTCGATTTTTGAGGAACCATTCCAAATTCATTAACATCCGATTCACTATCTAAAACAAATAATTCACTAACTATCAATAAATTATAAAAAGGAATTAGCAATAACCCGACTTTGTTTTTATACTTTGTGGTATCGTGCATGCGTTTGTAACACTGACTAAAAATAATCCAAAAAAGCAAAAGTAGTATTAAGAAAACCAGTGTATTTGCAGCAATTGTGAAAAATAAAGTGGTTAAAATAAAAAATAACGACCCTAAAAGAATCATTCGGTTTTTAAACTCGTTTTTATTTATTCGAGCATGTAAACCAAAAAAAGTTTCCTTTTTAAAATGGATTTCATCAGCATCAGGATATTGAGATTTTATCTTTTGAAAAGCTTTTTTAGCAGGATTTTTATTGCTGTATTGTAACTTGATTTGATACTTGTATTCTTTATCGTTTAAACCAACAACGGTCATTAAAACAAAGATTTCTTCTGCAAAATGATCAATTTTTAAATAATGCGTGCCAGAAAAAGAAACAGCTCCAAAAACATTTATATTGACTGATTTGCAATGGCTCACATTCCATTGCAGTAAAATATGATCGTTTAAAACAAATTGTTTTTTATCGGCAGAAAAAAAATGGATAACAGGTTCTACTTGAACCGAATTTTGTTGTGGATTTTGTGTGTACTTATCTTGATATTGAGTTTGATGATTATTGTTTGTTGCTTTAGAAACTTCATGAAAATATAAAAACTGATGCAATAACAAACGCTTGTTTTCGTCTATTAAAAAATCGTACGCTTCGTTTATTTTTAAAAAATACGAATTCGCAAACGGATCTTTGTTCACATCGGGATGGTATTTTTTAGACAACTTTCGGTATGCCTTTTTTATAACCGTCTGATCTGAAAAATTCGGAATTTCTAAAACAACGTAGTGGTTGATCATTTATGTTTTAAAGTTACTTTCATAATTGTATGAAAATAGTAAACTAAATTTAAGTAGCAAGGTTTTATTTAAATTTAAATCATAAAATTTAAAGATTACTTTCCGATACAAAAATTAGCAAAAATATTTCCTAACAATTCATCGTTTGTTACTTGACCAGTAATTTCACCAAAATAATATAATGCCTGGCGAATATCAATTGCCATTAAATCGGCTGAAATATTTGTATCTAAACCGTATTGTACTTTCTGAATTTCCTCTAAAGCCTTTATTAGCGAATCATAATGACGCGTATTGGTTACAATGGTTTCGTTATTGCGAAGTGCACCAGTATTTACAAAACTAATCAGCTGTTTTTTCAAGGTATCAATTCCTTCTTTATTTTTTGCAGATATGGTTTCAAGTTTTACATTTAACGTTTCAAGTTGTTTTTTGATATTTAATATCTCCGTTTCAGAAAGTAAATCTATTTTGTTTATAACTACAACTAAAGGTTTCAGTGGAAATTGATTTTTGATCTTTTCAATTTCTATGATGTATTCCGAACTTTGAACTTTAAACTTTAAACTTTCAAACAAGTATAAAATGACTTGAGATTGTTCAATCTTTTCAAACGTTTTTTGGATTCCGATACTTTCTACCACATCTTTTGTTTCGCGAATGCCGGCAGTATCAATAAATCGAAATCCAATACCATCAATAACCAATTCATCTTCAATTGTATCACGAGTAGTTCCGGCAATGTCTGAAACTATGGCACGTTCTTCGTTCAACAAAGCGTTTAAAAGGGTCGATTTTCCGACATTTGGTTCGCCCACAATCGCTACCGGAATACCATTTTTAATCACGTTTCCTACCGCAAACGAATCTATCAATCGTTTTAAAACAAACTGAATTCTGTTTACAAGATCTCGAAATGCAGTACGATCGGCAAACTCCACATCTTCTTCAGAAAAATCCAATTCCAATTCAATCAGAGAAGCAAAATTCAAAAGTTCTTCACGCAGTTTAGCAATTTCGTTACTGAAACCACCGCGCATTTGCTGCATAGCTATTTGGTGCGATGCTTCGTTGTCTGATGCAATTAAATCGGCAACGGCTTCGGCTTGCGAAAGATCCATTTTTCCATTTAAAAACGATCGCATGGTAAATTCGCCGGCAGTTGCCATTCTGCAACCTTTTCTCAATAAAAGTTGTATGATTTGTTGTTGGATAAAAGTAGATCCGTGGCACGAAATTTCAACAGTAGGTTCACCTGTATAAGAATTATTCCCTTTAAAAAGCGATACCAGTACCTGGTCAATGATTTTTTCATCGTCTTTAATAAAACCCAAATGCAGCGTATGCGTTTTCTGTTTGCGCAAATCTTTATTTTTTACAGGCTGAAAAACATCAGCAACCAAATCAATTGCTTGTGGTCCTGAAACGCGGATTAATGCTACAGCACCTGCGCCCGATGCCGAAGCTAGTGCTACTATTGTTTCGCTTAAAATCATAAACTAAAAATTGAAACACAAATTTACGCCAACTTTATAAATCCTGCTAATTTTAAAAGTAGCTGTGTTTGAAAAAAAAGTCCATATTTTTTTACAATCATTTAATTTTTCGTAATTTAATAGCAACAAACCAACAGCCTAATATTATGAAAAAGATTCTTTTCCCAACCGATTTTTCAGAAACCGCAAATAATGCACTGGTTTACGCATTAAAACTTGCCAAAAGTATTGATGCTGAAATTTATGTTTTGAATACCTACGAAATGCCTGTTATTTCTACGACTTCTGCCGGACAGCCAGAACTGATTCAGAACGTATATAATTCTATTGAACTGAATAATTTCGAAAATTATAAGAAACAAGTTCCTAAATTGAGGAGTATTGCTGAGGATCACAATTGTGGCGATATTAAACTGACTTTTATTTTTGAGGAAGGAATTATGCTTTCGATTCTTCACAAAATTATTCGCGATGAAAATATCGATTTTATTGTGATGGGAACAAATGGAAATTCCGGATTTGAGAAGAAATTACTCGGATCGAACACCGTTCATGTAATGGAAAATGTTGATATTCCGATTTTAAGCGTTCCACGAAAAGCTGAATTTAAACGCTTGAACAATTTTGGATTTGCAACAATGCTTCGCGATAGTGATAAACCTGGATTGCATCAGATAATTAAGATTGCACAATCTTTAAATGCCGATGTAAAAGTGTTGCATGTTTTACGTAAAGAAAACCCAGATGCTATGCAAGTTTTAAACAGTTGGAAAGAAGAATTTAACGATGAAAATGTTACATTTCATACCGTTTTGAATGAAAAATTAGACGAAAGTGTTTTCTTTTTTATAGATGATCAGTTAATTGATGTTATGTGCATTGTGAAACGCCATTTAAACTTTTTCGAAAAGATTTTTACAACCAGTTTAAGTAAACAATTATCGTATCATGCCGATGTTCCCGTATTGGTTTTAAAAGAACAAAAAAGCAAGTAAATACTTGCTTTTTTTATGTTTATCTGTTTCTCAAAATTAAATAAATTACCAAAGGTGCACCTAATATCGAAGTTACAGCATTTATCGGCAACACAAACTGTTCACCGGGTAACTGACATATAATATCGCACGTAATTAAAATTAACGCTCCGATAATGATGTTGCCTGTGAACAAATGAAAATGATTGGTGGTTTTATAAATAATTCGTGTAATATGCGGAACTGCCAATCCTATAAATGCAATTGGTCCTACAAAAGCGGTACAAACCGCAACCAACATACAGGTTACCAAGATGATTAAAAACTTGGTCTTTTTAATGTTTAATCCCATGCTTCTGGCATAGCCTTCGCCCATTAAAAGCGTGTTTAAAGATTTGTTCAGTAAGAAAGATCCTGCCAAGGCTGCACATAAAATAGGGACAATAAAAGAAATCTGCTGCCACGAAATGTTTCCTAAACTGCCTAAATTCCAAAAAGTAAATTTCTTTAATTCTTCAGCGGTTGAAAAATAAGCCAGAACATTCACAAAAGCACTCGTAAAACTACTGAACATCAACCCCACAATTAACAGCGTAGCTATTTGTTTTATGCGTTGCGATATTCCTAAAATAATAAACATTACCAAAATACTTCCGCCTAAAGCAAAAAGAATAATGGTAAGGTTACCAGTAAGATAATTTTGCAGTGTTAGTGAAAACAGACTTTTTCCTAAAATACAGATTGCCACCCCTAAACTTGCACCAGAACTTACACCTAAAATATAAGGTTCTGCCATTGGATTTTGAAAAAGCGTTTGCATCATCATTCCGGCAATTGAAAGTGCTGCACCAACAATACAGGCAATTACCAGTTTAGGCAATCTGTATTCTAAAACAATATATTCCCAACTTGCTTTTCCTGAAAAATTACCGCTTACAATTTCCAAAACATCGGTCACAGGAATTCGTACCGATCCAATTACAAGGTTTAAAACCCCTGCAATTACAAGCAATACAAGAAAAAGTAAATGATATTTGGAATATTTTGCAAACATTATTTTAAGGCTTCAATAAATGCTGGTTTGTAGTTTGGTAAAACATTTGGATGAAGGATCGAAATTAAATCTTTCAAAACCAGATCCGGACGATTAGGAGCATCTTCATAAAAAATCAAGCCGCCTGTTGGTCCTTTTTTGATAGAATACGAATAGATTTTTTTGTTTTGAAACGCTGCAAATTTGCCATAATGCTTGTTGGCTGCCACCATTTGATCGAACGTTGTAAATTCGCCCGGACCAATCCAAACATCGCCGTTCATTGCTTTTTCAAAAACAGCTTCAAACGATAACGACAAACTTCCTGTACCTTTTGAATCACTCCACAAATAATTTCCTCCGGCATCTTTTATAAAGGCAGCCATCCAGCTTTCGCCTTGCGGAACGTACCAAACATCCTGAAAAATGGCTCCGCTCAAAACGGTTGGTCGATTCGTTACATTGCCAACTAATTTTTTGGCGTTGTTGTATTCTGTAACTATATTATTAAAATATTCGTTGGCTTTTTGCTGCTGATCAAACAAAACGCCGAAAAACTTTACCCATTCTGCTTTTCCCAAAGGCGATGTTTCCACCCAATCGGCATTATATAAAACGGGAATTCCAGCTTTTTCGAACTGATTGAATTTCGCCGTTTCACTGTCCATACTCAATCCGACGATTAATTGTGGTTGCAGATCGACCGTTTTTTCGAAATTCAAACTGTGTTTATCAGACAATTCTTTTACTTTTTCGGCATCGATTTTTTGTCGAACATCGGCAGATGAAATGTAATCTAAATTGGGAAAACCAACCAATTTGTCGGTTTCATTTAAAGCTACAATCGAAGAAATATGTGTGGTTGATGTTGCTACCAAGTTTTTAACCGGCGTTTGTATAAAAGTATATTTTGCCAAACTGTCTGGCAGGTTTTTGTTAGATTTTGCACAAACGTACGTAAACGTTTTAGTGGCATTTGGCCAAGGTTTGGTAACCTTCATTACAACAAAATCGTTGTAATTGTGTATTTCTAATCCGTTGGCGAATTCAATGCTGTTTTCAACTTTTGCAGTTGTAGTTTCAGTTGTTTTTTTACAGCTTACAAAAGCTATAAAAACCGTTAGCAATACGTATTTTGATAGATTCATTTTTGCACTTTTAGTTGCGCAAAGATAGTTTAACAAAAAGTATTTTCGAAGTTTCTGTTTAATTATTGCCGATTTTAGTAAGGTTTCTTGATACTCTGAATTAGATTTGCTTTGCTACTGACCCGATTTGAATTATTTTTCTATTCTTAGTTTATAAAGTTATTACTCAAAGTCGGGAGACTTTGCGTAGCGGGGAAGCGTTTTTTAAGTTTTAATGATTTATAACAATATTTCAAATTAATACTTTATCTAATATTAAATTTGCGTGATAAATCGATAAATTTCCTATGTGTACGATATATCTTAAAATTGTTGAGAGCGTCCTTTTATTAGATATTTTCTTTAACTCATCAATTAAATCCTCTTCTGAATTAATTTCTTCAAAAATCCTCTTAATTTCTTTTACATCTATAAAATTTGGGTTTAATCCCTTAATAACTTCATCAACATTTTGATTGTTAATACGTTTTACTCCATTTTCTATTTTGATTACAATTAATTTCATATTTTATCTATAAACCTTAGTTTGATTAATAATTTTCAAAAAATTAGTCAATCACAAATAATATAGTTAAATTTAAGTTGCTAAAAATCAAATTTTTAATTATAAAATTCATGATTAACTACTCTAAAATTAGCGATATTTTTGTCTTGTATATGAATTCTGCAAAGATTTTGATAAAACTCTTCTGCCTTTTCTGTTAGGCAAGCCTTGCTGCACAAAGGCACCCGATTTTGAGCACTATCAATTTACCATTAATCAACAATCCAAGACGGATAATCATCTACATAAATCCACTGATTTTGTTCTTTTCGTATAAAAATAAAATTCCGGCAAATTTGATTGTCTCTACATTTAAACGAAAACAAATAGCAACCTTTTGTAAAAGAATCGTTGAATACGGTGCGATAAACTTTTTCTGCCTTAAAACAATATTCGTCATTACACGAATCATTTTCTGCTGTAAACTTATAGTACGAATTATCTAATTCTTTAACCGAAAATAATTTGTCAGTGCCTTTATAATGTATCTGCCTTTTAATTAAATCGATGTATTCTTCGCCAATAATCGTATCCAACCGTGCCATATTATTATACTTAAAATCATCAAGCAAATTATTATAATTGTCATCCCAATCTGCATTTTTTCGAAGATCGTTGTTTAATGGTTTGTACTGATAAGCATAAAGTGTATCGCTTATTTTCACTCGAATTTTTCTATTTTTTAATTCTGCCGAAATACTGTTGGAAATATAATCCAAACTATCTACTAAAATATGAACAAGTTCTTGCTTTTTAATAGAATCTTCTTCCTTTACAATTCCCATTTTATAGGCAAACTGCAACATTTCATATCCTTTTTTTCCTTTGATATAACTTGCAACCGAATTTGGACTTGTATCTAAATACTGACTTAAAGTTTCTCTGATGATTTTTTTCTCTGTTTCAAAATCAATTTTCTGCGAAAAAGAATTTATCGTCAATAAAACAAAAATCACATTTAAAAGTGTTTTCATTGTGGTTCTATTCATAATTTTAAAGATAATTTAAATAATACTATTTTTTTGTAGAACTTGTATTACAAACTTTAATTTGCAATATTGATAAAATAGAGTACTTTTGCCAGATATTAGGTTGCAATTTTTTGCATTAATAGGGAAATAGGTGCGATTTTTTTAATTCCTATGCTGTTCCCGCAACTGTAAGCTTTGTTTGTAACGAACTTTTGTTTTTAACTACGCCACTGAATTTTTTTGGGAAGGCAAAAACAAGAAGCAAGCCAGGAGACCTGCCTAATGATTACTAATTGATTTCGCCTTCGGAGAAAAGGTTAAACAAATGAACAAAGCGATCGTTTATTCTTTATTTTTTTCAACTTTTAGCTACATTGCGTATTCGCAGAGTAATTCTTCTATTGAATTAGACGAACTTATTATTGAAAAAAGTAAAATTTCTAATCAGTCTAAATCACAGAATTCCATTGTTTTAAACGATTCTTTGGTTGAAAACAGCGTTGGCACATTTACTGATTTTCTTCAGAAAAACACTACACTATATTTTAAGGAAAACGGTTACGGAATGGTAAGTTCGCCGTCTTTTCGAGGAACAACATCGCAACAGACCAGTGTTTTATGGAATGGAATTAAGATCAATTCGGCACTTTTAGGTCAGACCGATTTTAATTCTACAGCTTTTAAAAGTTACGATAATATTGTTGTAAAACCAGGTGGCGGAAGCGTTTTGTACGGAAGCAGTGCTATTGGCGGAACAATACATTTGAACAACCAATTGCAATTTAACAAGATTACCGAAAATGAAATTCAATTGAATTATGGCAGTTTTAATACGCAGGGAATTCATTATAAAATTTCGACAGGGTTTGATAAATTTGCGGTGAATGCACATTTTGGTTATAATAAAAGCGATAATGATTATGAATGGATCGGAAAAAATCGTAAAAACATAAACGGTCAGTTTTTCAATACCGATTTTGGTGCGGAACTTGCCTACAAAGTAAACACCAAAAATACGATTGAATTTTACTCGTCAAGCTATAATGATGACCGTCATTTTGCATTGCAAACACCATATCAGACCAAGACAAAATATCAGAATAACTACAATCGAAATCTGTTAAAATGGCACTATAAAACCAATCGGTTTTTAAACACGTTTTACGCAGCAAACATCAAAGAATCATATTCTTATTTTGATCAGTTGCCTACTAATAGTAAATCGGGCGGAAAAGCAAACACTTTATATTTTAAGAACGAAAGTTTTTACAACGTTCTACAGAATTTTAAATTGTCAGGATTTTTAGAGTATCAAAAAACAACTGGCGAAGGGCAAGGTTCGGGTTTGCCATTTTCAACACAAGAAATTTTTGCTGTAAGTGTTTTAGGAAATTATGATTTTACCAATCGGTTAGGAATTGAAGTGGGTGCAAAAAATGAAATGGCAAAAGATTACGAAAATCCGTTTTTGTTTTCGGCAGGACTTTATTACAACACCGAATTGTATCAGTTAAAAGTAAATTCATCTAAAAATTACCGCATACCAACTTTCAACGATTTGTACTGGCAACAGGGCGGAAATTTAAATTTAAAACCCGAAACAAGTCATCAGTTCGATATAAACCATAACTTCAAATATAAATCAGTAACTTTTAATATATCAACTTATTATACATCAATTACAAACATGATTCGATGGATTCCTACGAACGCCGGTTTTTGGGAAGCTAACAATGTTGATGAAGTTACTATTTATGGTGCCGACGTATTTTTGAACCTGAAAAAACAATGGAATAATCATTTGGTTCAGTTTAATTCAAATTACGGTTATACCAGATCCATCGACAAAAAAACAGAAAAACAGCTTACTTATACACCTTTGCATAAGTTTAATGTGCAACTTTTTTACGGTTATAAAAATTTCAGCATTGTACCATCATTCTTATATGTGGACGAAATTTTTACAACTGCATCAAATGATAAAGCAAGTGCTTTAGATGCTTATGGAATAGTTGATATTGATATTCAGCAAAAAATTAAATTCAAGAAAAATCCGTTTATCATCAACCTAAAAATAAAAAATGCTGCCAATACGGTTTATACAAACATGCCAGAACGCGTGATGCCTGGCAGAAATTATCATATACAATTAATTAAAAAGTTTTAAAATGAAAAAAATTTTAGCTCCAATGTTTGCTGTAACACTTTTATACAGCTGTAGTAATTCTGATGACAACACAGTTCCTGTAAATCCTGACGAAAAATATTTAGACGGTATTTTTGTATCAAACGAAGGAAATTTTACAAAAGGAAACGCATCAACGTCATACATTAATAACGGTTTAACAACAATAACAAACGATATTTTTACAACAACAAACGGTCGTGCGTTAGGCGATGTTTCGCAATCAATGGTTGTTACAGATAAGTATGTTTACATTGTTGTGAATAATTCAAACACGATTGAAGTGGTTAACAAGAAAACATTTAAATCGGTTTACACGATTACCCAAGGTTTAAGTTCGCCGAGATATGCCGTTGTTAAAAACAACAAATTGTATGTTACCAGTTTAAATAAAGCATCGGTAAATGTTTATAATGCCGAAACTTTTGCTTTTATAAAAGAAATTGAGTTAAACCATACGTCTGAAAATATCGTTGTTGTTGGTGACTATATTTATACTGCTAATGGTTTTTATAGTGGAGGAATGGCGATTGAAGTGATTAATCCTGCAAACGACACCAATACTGTTGATATTGCTTTTGATAAGGCTATTAGCGGAATTTCTACTAACGGACAATTTGTATATGCGTTGAGTGCTAACGCAACTACAACAAGTGTTTCTGTGGTAAATAACACAAGTATTACAGCAACAAAAGTTTTAGATCAGCCTATTGCGCGCAATATTGTTGCAGAAGGATCGAACCTTTATTATACAGCTGGAACCGGAGTTTATAAAATGAGTAACTCTTTAACTGCTGCAGGTACAAAATTGTTTGATGTTGCCCAAGGAGCAGATTTTTCTGTATTCTACGGATTTAATGTAATTAACGGAACTATTTTTACTTCTGATGCAAATGGCTTTGTAGATAATTCTAAAATTGTTATTTATAAAGAAGACGGTAGCGTTGTTAAAGAATTTGCCGGCGGTATAGGAACCAACGGTTTTTATAAATTTTAAAAACACTTAATTTATTAAACGAAAAATCCCGAGGTTTTCACTTCGGGATTTTTACTTTTTAAATATCTCTGTTAGGATCAAAAGATTCTAAATATTGTGCTACTCTTTGAACAAACTGTCCGCCTAATGAACCATCAACAACGCGGTGGTCATAAGAATGCGATAAGAACATTTTTTGACGGATACCAATGAAATCGCCTTCAGGAGTTTCAATAACTGCAGGAACTTTTCTAATAGCTCCCAACGCTAAAATACCTACTTGTGGCTGACTGATGATTGGTGTACCAAAAACAGAACCAAATGTACCAACGTTTGTAACGGTGTACGTTCCGCCTTGTGTATCGTCTGGTTTTAATTTACCTTTTCTTGCACGGTCTGCTAAATCGTTAACCGCTTTTGCCATTCCAACTAAATTCAATTGGTCTGCATTTTTAATTACAGGAACAATTAAATTTCCGTTTGGTAAAGCCGCTGCCATTCCTAAATTAATATTTTTACGTTTAATGATGTAGTCACCATCAACCGAAATATTCATCATTGGAAAATCTTTCAAGGCTTTTGCAACTGCTTCCATAAAGATCGGCGTAAAAGTAAGCTTCTCTCCTTCTCTCTTCTCAAAAGCATTTTTAGTTTTGTTTCTCCAGTTTACGATGTTTGTAACATCAACTTCGATGAACGACTGAACGTGAGCCGATGTTTGAACTGATTGAACCATGTGGTGCGCAATCATTTTACGCATACGATCCATTTCTACAATCTCGTCTTGTCCGTTTACAGAAACCGGAGCCGCTTTACTTGCAACTGGCTGTGAAGTTTGAGCCGGAGCTGGAGCAGATGTTTGTTGAACCGGAGCTGCCGCTGGTTGCGAACCTCTGTTTTTAACGTAATCTAATATATCTGTTTTGGTAATTCTACCATCTTTTCCTGTTCCGTTAATTGCTTCTAATTCGGCAATAGAAATACCTTCTTCTTTTGCAATATTCTTAACTAAAGGCGAGAAAAATTTTTCCGATGCATTAAAATCGGCAGCTTCAACAGTTTCTTGTGCCTGTGTTACTGTTTTCTCTACTTTTTCAACCGAAACTTCTTCTTTTGCAGGTGCAGCACTTGGTTGTGCAGCATCACCGCCTTCTGTTTCAATAATAGCAATGGTTTGCCCTACCTGAACAACATCATCTTTCTGAAATAAAATTTCAATAATTTTCCCACTAACTTCGGTAGGTACTTCACTATCAACTTTATCGGTAGCTACTTCAACAATTGTTTCGTCTTGTTCAACAGTATCTCCAACATTTTTTACCCAATTTGTAATGGTTGCCTCTGCAACGCTTTCACCCATTTTAGGTAATTTTAATTCAAACTTTGCCATATTTTTAGTAAAGAGTTGTATTTAGATTAAAGTATTACAAAAATAGTAATTTTTAAGACTATTTACCTGTTTATTTAAAATTTTTAATGGTTAGAAAGATAAAATTTCTCCCCTATCGTTTTTATCATTGCTTCCAATGAAAAAATCGGAATTTAAAGCTCGAATTTTAAACGATTTATTAGTTTTTTGATTTTGATTGATAAATCGTATATAATCTTTATAACTAATTGATTCGCTATCAATTAAAACTTCGATATTTTTATCAGGCTGATTTATCGTTTCGATATCATCTAAAAAATAAACCCAATCTAACGGTTTATCAACCTTATTCACAACACTTTGATAAATAGCTGCGTTATTGGTTACCAAAATATAATGATCTGTAAAGTTGGTTGTATTGCTTTTTTCTGATTTCTTTTTAAAAGCGAACAATGCAATTCCAATATTCATAATACTGTTGAACCACCACGATGTTTTAAAATGCTTTTGATAAAAAAACTGCATGGCTTCTTTAAAGCGCATCATATATTTACCGTCTTTCAAGGTACTTTCACCTTTAAAATGAATCACAGTAGTTTTTGGAACGTAATAATTCTGCAAGCCTGTTTTCGAAACCATATAGCTTAAATCTATATCATCGGCATACATAAAACATCCTTCATCGAACCCACCAACTTCCAAGTAAATATCTCTTTTCATAAACATAAAAGCACCGACAAGAATATCTGTTTCTCCTGTTTCGTTTTCAGAAATATGTTGTGCGTAGTATTTATTAAACCATTTTGATTTTGGAAAGATTTTATATAACGATGCTACTTTTGTAAATGCAACCCAAGGTGTAGGCACTCCGCGCTTACTTTCGGGAAGAAATTTGCCCGACCCGTCGATCAATCTGCAACCTAAAATTCCGGGATCTTTCAGTGATTGATATTCTTTCAATAAAACTTCAAAGGTATCTTCCGCAACAATAGTATCCGGATTTAAAATACAAATGAATTCGCCTTTTGCATGATCAACTCCAATATTATTTCCTTTGGGAAAACCAGCATTTTCTGTCTGATACAAATAAGTAACGTCTGGGAAAATGGTTTGCATCATTTCCTTTGATCCATCGGTAGAAGCATTATCCACAACAATAATTTCACCATTGAGGTTTTCAATAGCTTTTTGAACACTTTTTACACAGATTTCTAAAAAGTGCTTCACATTGTAATTTAAGATAACGACAGATAATTGCATGAAAATTTATTTAACGTAAGGCAGCTGTGCTTTAATAAAATCGGTTACCAAATAGGTTAAAAATTTACCTAACATATTTGCAGGCGATGTGCCTAAACTTGCAGAACCTTCGCACAAATGCAGATAACTCGCATTTATATTATTTGCTGTAAGATTTACAAACTGACGAGCTTCTGTAACTGAAAAACCGCTTGATGACATAGCACTGCTTGCAATATTTTCAACTGCATCTACATCAATTTCAATCCCGTACGGTTTGTTTTTTATCAGCTTATTTACATTGTTTATGCTGGTGATGAAATCTTTTTCAAATCGAACCTTTAAGTCTTCAAAAGTAAATAACTTCAGTTTTTCGGGCTGATCTTTAAATTGATGTAACATGTATTTGTTTAAATAATTTTCATGTGCACCAAAAACACAATACGTATCTAAAAATCCCTCGTTAAAAGCATACGAAAATCCGTTGCCGCTGTGACGACCTTCCATCGCTCGAAAATCGGTATGGGCATCAAAATTCACCACATTTATGCTTTTTCCTTTTGCCAACGCCAATCCTTTTATATTTCCGTAAGCATTGTTATGTCCGCCACCAATTACGATCGCCTTTTTACCCGCACGATGAATCAGCGTATTTAAGTAGGTAACATCTTTATCAATTTCTGATACGATTTCATATAGTCGATTTAATTGAGAAGGATCATTCGGATCTAACTGTTCTACTTCGGCATTGTAATCTTTATAATTCAAACATCCAATTACTGCAACATTTGATGCTTTTAAGTATTTATTGTTTTGAATATTCAAAAACGACGATAAAAAAACGTCCCAACTGTGCGTGGTGCCCATTCTGCCAAAATTTGCCTTTATTCCTGCAAATTCCTTAATACCAAAAATTATAAATGACGCGTTGGTATCATTTATAAAATCGTTCAAGCTAACTCCTTGATTAGAAGGATATTTAATTTTTTCGCCGAACTTGGTTTCGTCTTTTCTTAAAACTAAATGCTGCGATAAAGTGTTTGTGTTAAAGTATTCAAAATTTTCCATTGAATGGGTATAAGAAATCTTAGTAAAATCAACCGTTATAAGTATTATTTATACTTTTTTAAAATTTAACATACGTTATCTTGTTCAAAATTAATGATTTATTATTAACTTTGTAATAGGTAAATATATATCGATATTAATTTCGATTATATAAAAATCTTTTTCATAACTATTTTTTTTCACACCGATAATCCAAGATTATCGGTGTGTTTTTTTATTGCTTTTTTCCGTTTAAATATACCGTTTCTATTAAATCGCTACCGAAATTATACGGAATGGCGTAAATAGAATGTATGGGTTTTGTGATAAAAAACGATGCTTTTTTTCCTTTTGTGATACTTCCGTATTCGTTTTCAACTTCCAACGCATAAGCAGCGTTTAAAGTCGCAGCGTTAAAAGCTTCCTCAGGAGTCAATTTCATTTTTATGCACGATGTAGCCACCACAAAATTCATATTTCCGCTTGGTGTGGTTCCCGGGTTGTAATCTGATGCAATTACCAATGGCAAATTCGCATCCAACAATTTACGTGCAGGTGTGTAAGGAATCGATATAAAATAAGAACAAGTTGGCAATGCCACTGGAATGGTGTTTCCTTTTTTCAGAGCTTCAATATCAACATCTTCCACTACTTCCAAATGATCTACCGTAAGTACGTTTTCTTCCACACACATTTCAATTCCGTTAATCGCAGTAAACTGATTGATATGGATTTTTGATTTTAAACCAAATTTTGTAGCTGTTTGAATTATTTTTCGAGTTTCATCAACGGTGAAATATCCGGTTTCCAAGAAAGCATCAACATAATCTGCCAAGCCTAATTTGGCGATTTCAGGAATCATTTCGTTACAAATAGCATCAACAAAACCAGCCTGATTTCCTTTAAATTCAGGTGGTATGGCATGCGCACCTAAAAAAGTTGCTTTTATTTTTACAGGATAATTCTCTTGTAATTTCTTTATCACCCGTAACATTTTTAATTCGGCTTCTAAACTTAAACCGTATCCCGATTTAATTTCAATAACTCCGGTTCCTAAAGCAATTAATTCTTCCAAACGAGCAGCTGCATCTCTATACAATTCGTCTTCAGAAGCATTGCGCAACTTTTCTACCGAATTTAAAATTCCGCCACCACGTTTATAAATTTCATCATAACTTAAACCATTAATTCTATCAACAAATTCCTGTTCACGATTGCCTGCATACACAATATGCGTGTGACTGTCAATATAACTTGGCATAATCATTTTACCCGAAACGTCAACCGATTCGTCAAAATCTTTCGGTGCATTTTCCATTGATCCATAATCTGCAATTAGATCATCTTCAACCACTAAAAATGCATTTTTTATTGAAGGAAGTTCTTTCATTTCACTTCCTTTTAATATGGATTGATTGTTTTCGCGAACCTGAAAAAGTTCTTTTATATTGTAAAATAAGGTTTTCATTTCATTGTTTTGATTCTTTTCAAAGATAGATAGTTCTTGCAAATTGGCATAAAAAAATCCGTTTCTTTTGAAAACGGATTGGTGTATTAAAAATTCGGACTTAAATTGTATTTTTTATAGAAGTTATCAATGATGGTAACTACTTCATCGGCTGTATCAACCACTTTAATAAGGTTTAAATCTTCGGGTGATGCGTTAAAATATTTTTCGATCATTACCGTTTTTATCCAATCAAGCAAACCCGACCAAAATTCACGACCAACTAATATAATAGGAAATTTACCAATTTTCTTGGTTTGAATTAAGGTAATTGCTTCAAACAACTCGTCTAACGTTCCAAAGCCACCCGGCATTACAACAAAACCTTGCGAATATTTTACGAACATTACTTTACGTACAAAGAAATAATCGAACTGCAGGTTTTTATCGTGATCGATATACGGATTAAAATGTTGTTCAAAAGGTAGATCGATATTTAAACCTACCGATGCACCACCACCTAAATGTGCTCCTTTATTGGCAGCTTCCATAATACCCGGACCACCACCCGAAATTACGCCGTAACCTGCTTTACTTATTTTAAAGGCAATTTCTTCTGCCAATTTGTAATATTGATTGTCGTTCTTTGTACGTGCCGAACCAAAAATAGATACACACGGACCAATGCGTCCCATTTTTTCGTATCCGTTTACAAATTCAGACATTATTTTAAAAATTGCCCACGAATCGTTTGTTTTGATTTCGTTCCACGATTTCTGCGTTAAACTTTCTTTTATTCTGATATCTTCTTCTGATAAATTTTCTTCCATATATTTTTTTGTTTAATTGTTGATTTGTTTTAGGTTTAATCGTTTATCTCGGATGTTTTAGTAGTTCGAAGTTCAAGTTAAAAACTCTAACATACATAAACTTAGAACATACAACATAAAACCTATTACTTTAATTCTTTCTTTAAAAAACGTGCGGTATGGCTTTTTTTGCTTTTAGCTACTTTTTCAGGTGTACCAAAAGCGACAACTTCGCCTCCATTTTTACCACCTTCGGGACCGATATCAATAATATGATCGGCAATTTTAATAACGTCTAAATTATGTTCGATAATTAAAACGGTATTTCCTTTATCTACCAACTGCTGCAATACTTCCATTAACACGCGAATATCTTCAAAATGCAGACCGGTTGTAGGTTCATCTAAAATATAAAACGTATTTCCGGTATCTTTTTTAGATAATTCGGTTGCCAATTTAATACGTTGTGCTTCACCACCAGACAACGTAGTACTTTGCTGCCCCAACGTAATATACCCCAAACCAACATCTTGAATGGTTTTTAATTTACGATAAATTTTAGGGATATTTTCAAAAAACGGCACACTTTCTTCAATCGTCATATCCAGAATATCCGCAATAGATTTTCCTTTATAGCGAATTTCCAAAGTTTCGCGGTTAAAACGCTTACCCTGACAAGTTTCACATTCTACATAAACATCGGGTAAAAAGCCCATTTCAATGGTTCGCAAGCCCGATCCTTCGCAGGTTTCGCAACGTCCGCCTTTAACGTTAAAGCTAAAGCGTCCTGGTTTGTAACCACGAATACTTGCTTCAGGTGTTTTGGTAAACAAGGTTCTGATTTCCGAAAAAACTTCGGTATATGTTGCAGGATTTGAACGTGGTGTTCTACCAATCGGACTTTGATCGATGCCGATCACTTTATCAATATTTTCTAATCCTTCAATTTTATCGAAAGCCTGCGGAACTTTAATTGCATTGAAAAAATGCTCGTTTAATATTGGATACAGCGTTTCATTAATTAAGGTTGATTTACCAGAACCTGAAACTCCAGACACACAAATCAACGTTCCTAACGGAAATTCAACCGTTACATTTTTTAGGTTATTTCCTTTTGCACCAAAAAGTTTCAAGGTTTTACCGTTGCCTTTTCTACGTTCTGTTGGAATCGGAATATTTAAATTTCCGTTTAAATATTGTGCCGTAATGGTTTCCTCTTTCAACAATTCTGCCGGTGTACCTGAGCTGATAATTTGTCCGCCGTTTAAACCGGCTTTCGGACCAATATCAATCACATAATCGGCTTCTTCAATCATGTCTTTATCGTGTTCAACCACTAAAATCGAATTGCCTACATCGCGCAACTGTTTTAACGAAGTAATTAATTTTTCATTATCGCGCTGATGCAAGCCAATACTCGGCTCATCTAAAATATACAGAACGCCAACCAACTGTGAACCAATTTGAGTTGCCAAACGAATACGCTGAGCTTCGCCACCAGAAAGGGTTTTTGACGATCGATTTAAGGTAAGATAATTCAAACCAACATCTAACAAAAACGACAATCGGGTAGAAATTTCTTTAACGACTTCGCCAGCAATTACTTGTTGTTTAGAACTCAAATTTTCATTCAAGCTACCAAACCAATCACTTAACTGATCCAAATCCATTGATGCCAAATCGGCAATATTGTTGTTATTCACTTTAAAATAAAGCGATTCTTTTCGCAAGCGAGAACCATTACATTCGGGACAGGTAATTTCGTCCATAAAATCGCCAGCCCAACGTTTAATTGCCGCTGTTGGCGCATCGTTAAACTGATTTTTTATAAAGTTTGATATTCCTTCAAAATCAATTTTATAGTCTTTGGTAATTCCCAAAATTTTCGATGCAACCGAAAAACTTTCTTTTCCACCGTTTAAAATAACATCTAGCGCATCGGCTGGAATGTCTTTAATAGGATCGGTCAATTTAAATTCGTAACGTTGTGCAATAATCTCTAATTGCTTAAAAATCCAAGTGCTTTTTTGTTCGCCAATAGGTTCAATTCCACCAGCTTTTATAGAAAGTTCGTTATTTGGAATAATTTTTTTAAGGTTGATTTCGTTGATCGTTCCCAAACCGTTACAAACCGGACATGCACCTTTTGGCGAATTGAACGAAAAGCTGTTTGGTTCGGGAATGGGATAGGAAATTCCCGAACTTGGACACATTAAATGTCGGCTGAAAAATCTCGGAGTTTCACCTTCGTGCGGCAAAACTACCATAATATCTTCCCCGTGATACATTGCCGTTTTTATGCTTTCTGCCAAGCGTTTCTGCGTATCTTCGGTATCATCAACCGCCAAACGAT
Organism: Paenimyroides ummariense; assembly: GCF_900115115.1. Taxonomy (GTDB): domain Bacteria; phylum Bacteroidota; class Bacteroidia; order Flavobacteriales; family Flavobacteriaceae; genus Flavobacterium; species Flavobacterium ummariense. The sequence continues at coordinate 6,357 of NZ_FOVI01000004.1, read as the reverse complement.
CAATAACAATTTCTATATCGTGTGTTTTATATCGATCCAATTTCATACCCGAAACAATATCTCGAATTTCGCCATCAACACGCACTTTTACAAAACCTTGCTTGGCAATTTGATCGAACAATTCACGATAATGTCCTTTACGCGAACGAATTACGGGCGATAAGATATTGATTCGCTGCCCGGAATAATTTTCGGTAATAAGTTGTTGGATTTGTTCATCGGAATAGCTGACCATTTTTTCGCCTGTTTCGTAAGAATAGGCATCAGAAGCACGGGCAAAAAGCAAACGGATGAAATCGTAAATTTCGGTGATGGTTCCAACGGTTGATCGCGGATTTTTGTTCACCGTTTTTTGTTCAATGGCAATAACCGGTGACAATCCGTCGATCTTATCAACATCTGGTCGTTCCAATCCACCCAAAAACTGACGCGCATACGAAGCAAATGTTTCAATATAACGGCGCTGCCCTTCGGCATAAATGGTATCAAAAGCTAAAGAGGATTTTCCGGAACCCGATAAACCTGTAATAACCACCAGTTTTTCGCGCGGAATGGTAACATCTATATTTTTTAAGTTGTGAACGCGAGCGCCCAAAACCTGTATATTATCATCTTGGTTTTGCATAGAAAAATTCAAAGTGCAAATATACAAATTGCTTTGTTTTTAAGATATTAAAGGTTTGGTAAAAAGTTTTTATTTCTCCCACAGATGCACAGATTTTGATTTATTCTAAAGGATAGCATCTTCATCAAATAACTCCTCTACATTATACAAAACCTCACAGTCACAATAACCACCATTTTTATTTAACCAACTAATAGTTTCTTGAACGTTAGTTATATTTTGATTCCTTAATATTTCAAGTGTAGTATTTAAAGTATGATCACATTCATTTTGCTCTAAATAATCATTCAAATAGTCAAAAATCGTCTTGAAATAATGTCTTGAAATTGGTAGATTTTCTTCAAATTCTTTCCTAGCATTCTCTCTTAATTGCTTTTTTAAAAGTTTTCTTTTTTCTATTTCCTCTTTACTCGGCATAATATTATATTTAAGCTATTCTATCCTTAAATTCTTTAAATTTTCTCGGTAAACTTCTAAAATTTTCACTTTAGTAACGTAGCCAATGAGTTTGTTTTGCTGGGTAACGAGTATTTCAGACAAATGGTTTTCGTCTATCATTTGAAGTGCATTTCCTGTGTTTTCTGAAAGCGATACCGAAAAAGCAGGTTTCATTTCGGTTTCTATAAATGTGGAACTTAATTTGTAATTGTTAAATAATATAGATCGAACATCATTCAAATAAATAATTCCCAACACATTTCGTTCTTCATTAATTATAGGAATAAACGTTTGACTGGTTGTTAAAAACAGATTTTTAACATCGTACATAGAGTTTTCTGTTGTTAAAACTTCGGCATCGTTACTGTAAATGTTGTGTAATTCGATCTTATTCAAAATATTTTTGTCTTTGTCTGATGTAAACACCAAGCCTTTATCTGCAATGGTAAAAATATCCATAGAATAATTATCGTATCGTTTCGAAATTGCAAAACTAATCGATGAAACAATCAACAACGGAACCATTAAACCGTAACCGCCGGTGATTTCGGCAATCAGGAAAATGGCAGTTAATGGCGCATGGAATAATCCGCTTAAAACGGCTGCCATACCTACAACGGTAAAATTTTCGATCGGTAACTTTTTAAGTCCGATCAACTCAATAAACTTAGCCACCATGTATCCCAGATAAGATCCAACAAAAAGCGATGGAGCAAAATTACCGCCGTTTCCGCCCGAACCAAGTGTTAACCCAGTTGCAATACTTTTTATAAATGCTGTCAAACCCACAAAAACCAAAACAATCCACGGGTTTTTACGGAATTTTTCTAATAATGAATTTTCAAGGATATCGGCAGCATTGTTATTTGCTAAAGATTTAATACTTTCATATCCTTCTCCAAAAAGTGTTGGGAAAAGAAAGATAAGAACCGCCAACATACTCGCACCAATCAAGGCTTTACGATACGTGCCAAACGGAAGGTTCGATGCAAAATGTTCTACCTTGCGAAACATTCGAGCGTGATATATAGAGAAAAAACCGGCAGCAACGCCTACCAGCACATAATAGCCAATGTTGGAATAATCAAAAGTAAACTGACTTTTAAAATTTAATATGATGCTTTCTTTTAAAACCACTGCCGAAACAATGGCTCCGGTTGCCGATGAAATCATTAAAGGGATAAACGCCGTAACGCTCATATCGGCAATAATTACTTCAATAGCGAACAAAACACCGGCAATTGGGGCGTTAAACGCAGCTGCAATTCCCGATGCCACACCGCATGCCAATAACAATGTTCGATCTTTATAATTAAAACGAAAATTTTGTGCAAAGTTTGACCCAAATGCGGCGCCTGTAATAGTAATAGGAGATTCTAATCCGGCAGATCCACCCATACCAACCGTTAACGAACTGGTAATAATTTGCGCGTACATTTGCTTTCTGGGCATGTAACCCGATTTCTTTGCAACCGCAATCATAATTTGGCTGGTGCCTTTTTCTATAGATCCGTCTAAAAACTTTTTAATGATAAAAACGGTGAGCAAAATTCCAATTACAGGAAAAATACTATTTGAAAATGGCAATTTATAAATAGTATCTAAATAAGTTGCCAATTTAAAAACACTGTGTGCAAACGATTTTAAAAGAATAACCGCCAACGCAGAAGAAATGCCGACCAAAACACACGAAATATATAAAAACTGTCGATCGGAAATAATTGTTTTTAATAAATACAATATTCCTTCAAGGTATCGAAAAGTTTTTTTAAATCTATTTTTTTTGTTTTTGGCTGCGTCCATTATGCAAAAGTAACTTACTTAAAATTAAAACCCAATCATTTTTTAAGTTCTTCTGCAATTCTAAATCGTTCTGCTTCGGCATGCACCATTAAGTCTTTAAAAAACAAATGAAATTCACGCTGAAAATCTTCGTAATTCGCATATAAATCATCAACCGCTTCGTACATGTTTGATTTTAACGGAAAACGCTGATCCATCTGTTTTAAAATCTGCTGTAAATCGGTTAAATGTGCATAGCGTTCCAGCCAATTCTGATTTACAAGATAAGGCAGTAAATCACGGGTTTTTATATTGAGTTCGTCTTTATGATTTTCTAAACTTTGATAAAATCGTTGGGTAAAAACGGCTAAATCTTCATGATGATACATGTTCCATTCCTTCGCCAGAAAATGATCGTAAAACATATCGATAATAATCCCCGAAAAATGATTAAATTTTGGAACCAATCGGTATTTTGATTGACGAAATATCGGATGAAAATCTGTAAAACTATCAATAGAACGATGCAGTAAAACACCTAACTGAATATCGGAATGGTAATGTTCGTAGTCTTTCCCACGGATACCATCGCCCATAAAATTGCCGATCTGTATGCGTTCATTCGTTCCCGATAAATAAATATGCGCTAGAAAATTCATTAAAAAACCATGCTGATTAGACTTCTAATATAAGAAAATCATTTCATTCTAGTTTTTATATCTTTGATATTGAAAACATTTTCAAATTTCACAACTTTATCCAAGATGAAACAACTAACCATATATATTTTATACTTTTTACTTATAAGTATTTCAGGATATTCACAAAAAACTGATGACAGATATATAACAGAACCCAGTCCTAAAAGATTTTTTCCTGAATTAAACGATATTGAAAAAGTAAAATACGTTAAAACGATATATTACGAAATAGATTCAAAAAATAAATTTTTAGGTTATTTTTGGGATACAGAGATTTATGTAGATGAATATCCATATAAATATTTTTATCGCATTGACAATAAAACAAATGATACCATTTTTAAGATCATTTATGAGTATTATGAAGACAAAAATACTTTGAAATATGTTATAGAAGATAATAATCCTACTAATGAAAAAAATATGTTCCGCCCTGAAAATACTAAACGTTGGTATTACGATAAAAAAGAAAATATTGTAAAAAAATTAGAGGCTGTTAATACTAAATCGCAAATAACCAATAGGTATTTTAATTCTAGGAATCTACTTATCAGAGAAGAAAGTATTTATTTTAATAACGACAAATCTATTATTTACTATTTATATAATGAAGCTCATCAATTGGTTAAAAAAATTAGAACCTACAACCATAATATTGACTATATAATAACTTGGGCATACAAAGAAGATAATACATATTATGTAACAGAACAGCTAGTTTATGATAGAGAAAGTATCGAATTTAACAATACCATAAAACCTGAAAATTCGATATCTTCAATAAAAAAAACAGATAACAAAACTAAATATTCCTATGATAAACATAATAATTGGATAAAAGAAACGTATGTTGACAATGAGGGCTTCATGATTACCGAACGTGAAATCATTTACAAATAATTAAACTTTCTATTTCTAATAATTAATAAAGTAATCTTTATATTTGTTTGTTAAAAAATGTAAATAAATGACCTTAATAAAATCAATTTCGGGGATTCGCGGAACCATTGGTGGTAACGTGGGCGAAAATTTAACTCCGATCGATGCTGTAAAATTTGCATCGGCTTATGGTACTTTCCTAAAAAATAGATTAAAAAAAGATAAATTAACCGTTGTAATTGGTCGTGATGCGCGCATTTCGGGTCCAATGATCCACCAGTTGGTTATGCAAACATTGGTTGGATTGGGAATTAATATTATAGATTTAGGATTATCTACCACGCCAACCGTTGAAGTTGCTGTTCCTTTGGAAAAAGCTGATGGTGGAATTATTCTTACGGCATCGCACAACCCGAAACAATGGAATGCACTGAAATTATTGAACAATAAAGGCGAATTTTTAAGCGGAGCCGAAGGTGCTTTGATTTTAGAAATTGCAGAGTCTGATGATTTTGATTTTGCCGATGTTGATTCGTTGGGAACCATTACCGAAATTACCGATTATATGGATCGCCATATCGATGAAGTTTTAAACTTGAAACTGGTTGATGTAGAAGCCGTAAAAAGCAAAAAATTCAAGGTGGTTGTTGATGGTGTAAATTCTTCGGGCGGAATTGTAATTCCAGATTTATTAAAGAAAATGGGCGTTGAAGTGGTTGAACTTTATTGTGAACCAAACGGACATTTTCCTCACAATCCCGAGCCTTTAAAAGAACATTTAACCGATATCTGCGAATTGGTTGTAAAAGAAAAAGCCGATTTTGGTATTGTGGTTGATCCCGATGTAGATCGTCTAGCTTTTATTAGCAACAACGGCGAAATGTTTGGTGAAGAATATACGTTGGTTGCGGTTGCCGATTATGTATTGAGTAAAACGCCAGGTAATACGGTTTCAAACATGTCGTCTTCTCGAGCGTTAAGAGATGTTACGGAAAAACACAACGGAATGTACGAAGCATCAGCAGTTGGCGAAGTGAATGTGGTAGAATTAATGAAGAAAAACAATGCTATCATTGGCGGCGAAGGTAACGGAGGAATCATTTATCCAGAAATTCATTACGGTCGCGATGCCTTGGTTGGTGTGGCTTTATTTTTAACGCACTTGGCAAAACAAGATTTAGATGTGGCTGCTTTAAGAGCGTCGTATCCGGCTTATTATATGAGTAAAAATAAAATAGAACTGACTCCTGAAATTAATGTGGATGCTATTTTAGAAGAAATGCAAAAGCTATATGCAAATGAAAAAATCAGCACTGTAGACGGAGTTAAAATCGACTTAGCAGATTCTTGGATTCATTTAAGAAAATCAAATACGGAACCTATTATTCGTATCTATACCGAAGCACCATCTCAAAAAGCAGCTGATGACCTGGCACAAAAAATATTGAAAGAAATTGGGGATATTGTAGAATAATATTTTCAAATTGAATAATTTTAAAACTCCTGCAAATGCAGGAGTTTTTATAAATTTTAATCAAGGCAATCCCTTCCGCGATTGATACGGGTCGGGCTGTCGCGAGTCGCTTTTTGTTTTGTACCCTGAGTCCTATCGAAGGGCGAAGGGCAACAAAAGAGCTCCAACAAACGCTCCATCCTTATTGCGGTGTGTTGGGGTGTTTGATGCCGGATGTTGAATGTTTGATTTTAGAGTAATATTTGTTTAAAGTTTAACATTCAAAGTTTCTATGTAAGCCTAAAATCCGTGCCAATCTGTGTAATCTGTGGTTAAACCTATTAAATCAAAAAAAGTCCTTATCAATTCTGATAAGGACTTTCTAAAAAAAGGCGGCGACATACTCTCCCACATTAAGATGCAGTACCATCTGCGCAATCGGGCTTAACTTCTCTGTTCGGAATGGGAAGAGGTGAGCC